>JBEHXH010000008.1:0-375423 GCA_048498795.1 Verrucomicrobiota bacterium | reverse complement strand
CCCCACCACCACCGTCCGGTTTTATGCCGCATCCAAATGGATCATTTCAGAGGAGCGCGCCCCGGGCATTCGGCATAAAACGGGATGCGGCATAACGCCACTCGGGTGGTTGTGCACGCAGACGACGGCGCTCGCGGCCTCGCGGATCGCGGCGCGGAAGATTTCGCGCGGGTGGGCGAGCGAGGAGTTCGCGGTGCCGGAGGTGACCTCGACGAGTTTGCGCAGGCGGTTCTTTCGGTCCAAGCACACAACCCACACCTTCTCGACCTCAAGGCCGGCGGCGATGGGCGTGAAGTAGGCGGCGATCAGGTCGGAGCGGCCGAGGAGCGGGGCGGCGCCGGCTTGCTGCGCGAGCACGCGGCGGGCGATTTCGATCACGGTCAAGAGTTGAAGCGATTTCACGTGACCGATGCCTTTAAGGCGGCGGAAATCCTCTTCGCGCCAGGTGAGCAAGCCTGCGAGCGAGCCGGCTTCGGCGATGAGACGCGAGGCGAGCGTAAGGACATCGTGGCCCTTGGTCCCGCTGCGGAGGAGCATCGCGAGCAGCTCGGTGTCGCTCAGCGCGCTCGCACCGAGGCGCTCCAACCTCTCCTGCGGACGCTCGTGCGTGGCGGTGGCCTGCAAGCGATTTTCGGGGACAGGAGCGGGCGCGCCATCGTTCATTGGTGACGATCTAGGGACGGGTGCGCCTGAGCGCAGCAAAGAATATTTCGCGGCTACGATTCCCAGGTTTATTGATATGAAAGATCGATTTCTCCTGCGGGGCCTGAGTGATTGACCCCAGAAGTGCGCGGATCTCCCGCTCGACTCCCGAGCACGGCGGAGAAGTAGCTGGGTAATGGGCCCGTGAGAATTCGCGAAGCGGCCCCTATGTTCAAATAAGCGCGATGATAGTTTAATCGCGTGTCGCCCGCTTCACCGATGAACTCCACTGCCTCCCAACTGCTCCGCCCGCTGATTGCCGGGCTGTGTCTGGGCGGGGGATTGTTCGCGGCGGGTTGTGCGACGCAACCTGCGGTGCAGCCGCCGATCGTATATCCGAGCGAGGCATTGACATCGGGGCTTTCGCCGCGACCCGAGCCGGTCGGGCCCTTTGAAGGATTGCACCGCGCGGAAGCGTACGTGAAGGCGCATCCAGGCTCGGACTACGCGGTGGGCATCGGCAACTCGATGCTGCCCCTCTACAAGGAGCACACGGTGCTCATCACGGAGAAGCGCCCGCTCGATGAATTGAAGCGCGGGATGACGGTGCTCTTTGTCGGCGACCAAGGCTATCCGGTGGCGCACACGCTCGTGCAGGAGACGACGCGCGGGTGGATCGCGATGGGCGCTGGTAACAAAGCGCCGGATCGGACGCTGGTGCGCTCGGCGAATTATATCGGGCTCGTCGTGCAGGCGCTGGAGCCGAGCGAGGACCCGATGGCAGCCATTTTGAAACGCAAGACGGTGCGCGCGCTCGCCGTAGTGCCCTGAGTAACGAAGCGCGCGGACCAGATCCCCTTTTGGCAACCACAGTGAGGAATGTGCTCGGGCGGGCGCCCGGGCACATTTCTTTTTTGGGACTCAAGCAAGGCGGGGGAGGGGGAGGAGGGCGAGTTCGGACGCTTGGTTAAGCGCGAAGACGCGAAGGTTGCGAAGGATCGCGAAGAGGCAGATTTTACCACGGAGACTCGGAGAACACGGAGGGGCTTCCGCGAAGTCCTTTCGGGGCCGACGTGTCTCCGTGGTTTCTCTCTTTTGGGCGCGGGAGGCGCTCAGAGTTTTTTCAACGCGACGAGCGTGCGGTGGAGTTGCACGGCGCGGGCGAGGACGGCGTCGACAGGAGGAATAGGGGCGGAGGTTTTGTTGGCGTCGACCGGGTCTGCTTCGGGGAGCGGGGTGCCGTCGGGGACGTGGTCCTTGGCGAGTCGGGCCTCGTCGTTGCGGGGCTTCGTCGCGTTGGTCGTGATGAGCGCTTCGAGCGAGATGTCGTGCTCCAGCGCATCGTAGGCGCGGCGCTCCTCCTCGGCGGTGGTGGTCAACGCGATGTCGGGAGCGAAGTCCGGCGCGGCGGCGCCGAGCGTGACTACGCCAGCGGGCGGCTTTGCGAGGAGTGCGGTGAGGAGCGCGGGGCTCGTCGCGGAGTTGGCGAGGATGAAGACGGGTGTGCGCGGCGAGGCGTGGAAACGCACCCAAGCTTCCAAGACATTGGCGGCCTCGGCGTCGCCGGTGACGTAGCGCACATCGAGCACGCACGCGGTGGGCTTGGCCTTCGGGTCGTTTTTCGGGAGATCGCCGGGGAGCGTGTGGATGCGCTCTAGCTGGAGTCCGCGGCCGAGATCGCGCTCGAACGGCGCGGCGCGCAGCGCGGCGGTGGCGAGCAGAGCGAGGAAAAGCGGGGCGAGTCTCACGGCGCGAAAAGCGAATCGGCGAAGTCGGCGACGAAGAGCCGCTTGCCGCGGGTGGTGAAGCGATGGCCCTCGGCGGCGAGGCGGCGCTTGTGGCCGGAGAGGCCGCCGGGGTACTTGGCGTTGAGCTCGCCGTCTTTCTTTAGAGTGCGCCACCACGGCGTGACACGCTTCGCACCCGCAGCGACGGCCTCTTCGGCGGCGTTGGCGGAGATCCACGCGAAGATTCCGGCGGTGATCGGGCAGCCGACCTCGGCTTTGTGCGCGCGGGCGACGGCGGCGCGGAGGTCGTTGATCGTGGTCACGCGGCCGCGCGGGACACGCTTCATCAAGGCGTCGATCTCGGCGGGCGGGGCGATGGCGAGCGTGGCGCCACCCCAGCGCTCACGGGCGGCGCCGGTGAGCGGGACGACCTTGGGCAGGTCTTTCGAGTTTTGGAGCTTCTCGCGCCAGGATTTTTTCGGCTTCACGTGGCGCGGGTGAGCTGGCGGGCGCCGATGTCGCGGCGGTAATATTTCGAGGCGCACGCGATGCGTTCGCAGGCGGCGTAGGCGAGATCGGAGGCGGCGCGCAAAGTCGGTGCGAGGGCGGTGACGCCCAGGACGCGGCCACCGGCGGTGACGACTTGGCCCGCGGAGTTGCGTGCGGTGCCGGCATGCATCACGGAGACGTTTTCGGGCAGATGGTCGGGAAAGTGGATCACGTCGCCCTTCGGATAGTGGTCAGGATAACCCTTGGCAGCGATGACGACGCAGATGGCGGCTTCGGGTTTCACCTCGAGTTCGTACTCGGCCAGTTCGTCGCGGGCGGCGTCCCAGAGCAAGTCGAGCACGTCGGACTGCACGCGGGGCAGGACGACCTGCGTCTCGGGGTCGCCGAAACGCGTGTTGTACTCCAGCACGCTCGGGCCGGTGGGCGTGAGCATGATGCCGATGAAAAGCGTGCCGCGAAAGACGATGCCCTCCATCGCGATGGCCTCGACGGAAGGCTCGACGATCTCGCGCTCGATGCGGGCGAGGAGCGCGGGCGTGACGACCTCGGCGGGCGAGTAAGTGCCCATGCCGCCGGTGTTGGGACCGGTGTCGCCGTCGCCCACGCGCTTGTGGTCCTGCGACGTCGGCAGGATCACGTAGTCACGACCGGAAACGACGACGAGCAGCGACGTCTCCTCGCCGTAGAGGCAGTCCTCGATGAGAATCTGTTTGCCGGCGGCGCCGAATTTCCCGCCCGCGAGCATGTCGCGCACGGCGGCCTCAGCTTCGGCGAGCGTCTGCGCGACGACCACGCCTTTGCCGGCGGCGAGACCGTCGGCCTTGATCACGATCGGGATCGGACGCGTGCGCAGGTAGGCGAGGGCGGGCTCGACCTCGCTGAAGAAACCGGCGGCGGCGGTCGGGATGCGATACTTCAGCAGGATCTGCTTGGTGAAAATCTTCGACGCTTCGAGACGCGCGCCGTCGGCCTTGGGGCCGTAGGCGGGGATGCCGATTTTCTCCAGCTCGTCCACGAGGCCGAGCGAAAGCGGCACCTCGGGACCGACGACGACGAACTCGATCTGCTCACGCTGCACGAGGGCGACGAGACCGGCGATATCGTCGGCGGCGACGGGGAAGCACTGAACCTCCTGCGCAATGCCGGCGTTGCCGGGGGCGCAAAGGACGCGAGGCTTGGCGTAGGCGGTGAGGAGCGCGCGCACGAGCGCGTGCTCGCGTCCGCCGGAGCCGACGACGAGGACAGAGCGAGGATAGGCGGTGGCCACGAGGCGTGGGTGACGTAACGTCAGATCACCTGCAATTTTTTCCGGTAGAATGACACGACTTCATCCGGGTCATCGGTGAAGAGGATGTAGTCGGCCATCCACGCCGGGGCGCGCTTGGTGCGGATCATCTCGCGCACCTGCTTGCGCAGATCGCCCCAGAAGCGAGAATTGAAGAACACGTACGGGACGCGCGGGCGGATGCCGAGCTTGAGATTGCACATCTCGATGCCGATCTCCTCGAGCGTGCCGACGCCGCCGACGTTGAAGATACAGAAATCCGCCGCCTCGAACCATTTTTGGCGGAAGTGGCGCGACGTTTCCTGGAACGTGTTGAAGAAGTCCACGCCGAGCTCCGGCGGCTGGGCCTCGAGCTCGAGGAAGCACGCGCCGGTGAGCGCGCCCTTGCCGCGGGCCTGATCGGTCGCGAGGCGCATGACGCCGCCGCCGCCGCCGGTGAGCACGCCGAGATTGGAACCGAGGAACGTGGTGAGCTTGTCGACGAGCGACGAGATGCGATCCGTGTCGGCCTGATCGAGGCCGAGCGCGGAACCGTAGAACGCGAGGATCGTGCACTCCTGGAACTTGCGGGCGTTTTCTTCGCGGACGAAGAAGCCGTGGTCCTTTTTGTAGACGTGCGTGTAGATGTCCTTCGTGAGGTCATCGAGCCAGTAGACCTGGATGCCGATGGAGTCGAAGGTATCGAGACGCGCATGCGCGTTGTGCGAGAAGAAGTAGCCGTGCGTGCGTGACGGCTTGCGGAAGACGATGCGCTTCAGCTTCACGTCGCCGATGCGCGTGAGCAGCTCGGTGTGCTCCAGCAGGTCGGGGAAATAATCCACGACGAGCGTGTCGGCGTCGGCCGGCGCGGCGTCGATCGCTTGGATCATCGTGCGATGGCCGAAGGGGCACGCGTCGGCATCGAGCAGCTTGCGGAGATCGTCGTTGGCCTTCACGAGCACTGAGCGATTTTCCATCGTGGCGCTCTGGCCGCGGACGGTGATCTTCGTTTTCGGGCGGACCTCACCGGTGTCCTTCGGCGGATTCGCGTCGAGGCACTTGTAGAGATCGTTGACGGTGCCGAGGAGGCGCTGGCGTTTTTTGACGAGCGTCTTGACCTCGGTGTCGGCGATCTCGGGAGCGCGGTAGACCTCGACGGACACCATGGGATTTACGACGGGCTGGTCGCCGCTGTTGTAAATCTCGAGCATGATGTTCGTGCCGAAAGTCTTGATCGGATCGAGAAGCACGGCGCTCGTGTGGATGCCGAAATTGCCCTCGCCGGGGTTGAGCAGCACGTAGTGCTCTTTCAAATACATCGAGCAGCTCGTGAGGATGCCGGAATGCGGCGCGATGGTGAGCGGGCTCGCGTCGTGGCGGACCTGCACCTTGTCGATGAAGCCGCGGCCGGCGTGACCCGAGACGATGCGCTCGAAGGTGAGGCGATTGAGCTTCGGACTGATCGTGTAGCTGACCTGGTGCGGCGTGAAGAAGACGCGACCGAGCCGGTCGATGCTGATCGTGTTAGGCAGCTTGAGCTGGTTGGTCTTGATGGCTTCCCAGATCTCCGCGGTGGAAAGCTTGGCTGCGGCGGGCGAATAAAACAGGCGGCCGACCGGCGTGCCGGGACGCAGCAGTTTTTTCCAGTAGGGGGCGTTGGGAAAACTATGGTCGTAGATGAAGGCGTCGACCTCGAGCGCGATGCGATTGCCGTCGAGCACGGGCGTGTTGTGCAGCAGCATCTCGATGCCGATGCGCGCGAGCGAGCTGCGCTCGGTGAAGCGCAGGCTGGCGATGTTGGCCTTGAGAAATTCAAACTCGGCCGGGTTGCGCGGCCAGAAGGCGAGAGTCAGCGTGACGGAACGGTCGTCCTTGTTCTTAACGGTGAGGATTTGGCCGTCCTGGCTGGTCCAGAATTGATCGGGGTTCATTTTTTGAACGGTCAGAAATGACGGCTGCGCGCCGGGGACACAAGCGGGGATTGGCGCGCGGACTTGCAGATGCGACGGGCGGTGGTTAGGCTGCGATCATCATGATCCTTCGTCATGCGACTCTCGCAGACGCCGCGGCGATTGCGGCGCTCACCGGGGAATTGGGGTACACGGCGGACGAGGCGGCGAGCCGGGAGCGGCTGAGCAAACTGCTCGACCGGGCAGAATGCCATCTCGTGGTGGCGGAGATGAAAGGTGCCGTGGCCGGATGGCTGCAGGCGGTGACGGGCGAAGTGCTCGAATCCGGGTTTCGCGTAGAGATCGTTGGGCTCGTAGTCGGAGAAAAATTTCGCCGCCGCGGTGTCGGGCGAGCGCTGGTGGCGCGAGCGGAAGTGTGGGCGCGGAGTCTGGGTGCGCCGGCGATTGTCGTGCGGAGCAACACGCTGCGCACGGAGAGCCACGTATTTTATCCAGCGCTGGGCTTCGAGTCGACGAAGACACAGGCGGTGTACCGCAAGCATCTCGATTCAGCGTGAGAACGTGAGGCCGATTTTCGCATAGCCCGCGCCGTGGAAATCAGTGCGGCGATTTTGGCGGAAGAAATCGAAGGTGCGCTCGACCTCGGAACCGACGGCGGCGACGAGCTTGAGTCCGGGGCGCATTGTGCGAGTAACCTCAAGGCCGACGAGATAGCTCGTGTATTCGAGTGAAGTGCGACCGGTGGCAGTGACGACGGAGTAGCCGCCGCCGGCGACTTGGCCACCGAGGCGTAGCACGGTTTTCCGATCGAGATCGAAGATCACTGCGGGCTGAGGATACAAGACTTCGATGCGCAAGCGCGGGCTCGCGGTCCAGACGACGCCGACGATCGGCACGGGGTGATGGAGAAAACGCGCGTCGCTCACGCCGATCACGCCGTTGAAATCTTTCGTGATCGGAATGCCGGTCGCGGCATCGAAGGGCACATCCCATGCACGTGATGAGATATGGGCGTCGCCGTACAAACCCGGGCGAAGGATGAGGGCCGCGACCGCTTCATCGCCGACAAAGTACTCGAGGGACAATGTCGCGGCATAGCTCTGCAGACGCGCGGGCAAATTCGTGTGGTGGCCAAGGTGAAAATTTTCCACCTGCACGCCCTCGGCGAAATAGAAGCCGTTTTTCGAGATCGGTTGGCGCGTGAGCCAAGAGCCGGTGACGGTGGTGGTGTCGGAGGTCGTGACGATGGCCGACAAGTCGGCTTCGCTGGTGGGCGGAGTGGCGAGGGCTGGGGTGACAAGCGCGGCGATCAAGCCGAGGGCGAAGCAGGCGCGGACCATGCGCGGAGCTTCGGGCGCGATGCAGAGGTGCGCCATCGTAAATATATACGGAGATTACCGACCCGGCGCGTGCGTACTTGCCCTGTCACCTAGTTGCGAATACGGCGTCTCTCCGAATTCCGATGAGTTCAAACCTGCAGTCCAGCAAGCCCGGCCGCCGACGCGTCTTCTTCGTGGACGACCATCCGCTCGTGCGCGAGTGGCTGTCGAGCTTGCTCGCACTCGAGTCGGATCTCGAACTTGTCGGGCAGGCCGAGGAGATGAACGCGGCGCTATCGGGGATCGCGCAGACAAAACCCGAAGTGATCGTGGTCGATCTCTCGCTGCCGCGCGGGTCAGGACTGGAGATGATCAAGACGATCCATGCGCAGCATCCCGGCATCCGCATGCTGGTGCTCTCGATGCACGACGACGCGAGCGTGGCGGAGCGGGCGTTCCGCGCCGGAGCGCATGGCTACGTGATGAAACGCGAGCCGGGGCCGTCGATCATCGCGGGCATTCGCGCAGTGCTCGCGGGAAAATTTTTCGCGAGCCCCACGCTCGCGAGCCAGCTCGCCGGGCGCATGTTTGGCGCGGGGGCGAACAGCGGCGGCGCGCCGGAGGATTTGCTGAGCGATCGCGAACTCGAAGTTTTCCGCCTGCGCGGAAAAGGCCTCGGCTCGAAGGAAATCGCCGCGCAGCTCAACGTCAGCGCGAAGACCGTCGGCTCGTACGAGGCGCGCATCAAAGAAAAGCTTGGTCTTAGCGACGGCGGTGCGCTCGTGCGCGAGGCAGTGCTCTGGCACGCGAAGCAGAGCGGGCTCTGACCGAGGCGTCGCGCCCTACACGGGAGCACGAGGGAGTGTATCGCAAAAAGTGATACACGACTCCGGCCCGACATGACAGGCGCGGCCTGACAGCGGCTGCGCAGATGTGCGGAAACTCCGCACGCGACATTGCAGAAGCGACCGGCATACGGCGGCGCGGCGGGTGGCTATGATGGCGGCGCAATCTTAATCCCGCTTTCATCCATGCAATCCCGCTCTGTTTCCACCCCCTCGATCCTCATCACTGGCGCCACCGGATTTCTCGGCGGGGCCCTCGCGGCCGACCTGCTCGCGCGCCCGGAATGGGATGACGTGCTGTTGATCGTGCGGGCCGAGGACGATGCGCACGCTTACCAGCGCGTGGTGCGCTCGCTGGCCCGCTTCACGTCGGACCTCTCGCTTCTCGGCCGCCTCCGTCCGACGCAGATCGTCCCGGGCGACTTCACGCAGCCGGCGGCGTTCATCGCCGACCCGCGCCTCCGCACGATCAAGCGCGTGGTGCACTGCGCGGCGCTCACGTCCTTCGGCGCTAATACCCGCGTGTTCACCACCAACATCGACGGCACGCTCCGCTTCGTGCACAATCTCCGGCAGGTCGCGACCATCGAGCGCTTCCTGCACGTGAGCACGGCGATGGTGTGCGGCGACCAGCCCGGCTCGCTCGTGCAGGAAGACCAGTTTCCCCGCGCCAAGGTCAATCACCTCGTCAACTACACCGAGAGCAAGGCCGAGGCCGAGCGCCTGCTGCGCCTCACGCTCCCGGGCTTCCCGCTGACCGTGGTGCGCCCGACGATCGTCGTCGGTCACACCCGCCTCGGCTGCCAGCCGTCGGGCAGCATCTACTGGACCTTCCGCATGGCCAACGCCCTCGGCATGGTCACCTGCTCGCCCGAGGCGCGCATCGACGTGGTGCCGGTCGACTACACGGCCGAGGCGCTGCGCCACCTCCTGCTGAAGTCGCATCTCCAGCACCCGACCTACCACATCTCGGCCGGCGAAGAGTCGAGCTGCAACTGGCGCCAGATCGCGGCGGCCTTTGCCGCGACGCGCGTGAACAGTCTCCAGTTCGCCGGGGCGGCGGGCGGCACTGACGAGTCCGCGGAAACGGTTTACCAGACGGTGGACTTCGAGCAGATCGCGGCGCGCCGCGGCGAGTTCGACCAGCTCTTTGGCGCGTGCAACAAGAAGTTCATGCTCGCGGCGCTCAATCTCTATGCGGGCTTCGCGGAGCTCGACACGGTGTTCGATTCGAGCCGCCTGCGGTCGGAGGGCTTCAACTCTTCGCCGCGCTTCACGGACTACCTCGCGACCTGCGAGGAGACCTCGGCGCGCTACACGATCGCCGAGCAGGGCCTCGTGGATTTTGCCTGAGCTGACGGACTCGGCGCACATGAGCTTCGAGGCCGCGCAACTGGTGCGCGACTACGGCTACTACGCCGTAGTCGTCGGCACGTTTTTCGAAGGCGAGATGATCATGCTCGCCGCAGGGGTGGCTGCCGCGGCGGGCTGCCTCAGCGTGCCCGGGGCGCTGGCGGCGGGGATACTGGGGATTTTTCTCAGTGACACCTTCTGCTTTTTTCTCGGGCGCTTCGCGGGTGAGCGACTGGTGCGCTGGTTTCCCAAATTGTACGCGCGG
Source organism: Verrucomicrobiota bacterium (assembly GCA_048498795.1). Classification (GTDB taxonomy): domain Bacteria; phylum Verrucomicrobiota; class Verrucomicrobiia; order Opitutales; family Opitutaceae; genus JBEHXH01. Next base: position 365,588 of record JBEHXH010000008.1, on the reverse strand, counting down.
CTCGGCGGAGTCTTTCGGATGGTGGAGAAGCACGACGAGAAGCTGATCGTGTTTTTCCAGTTTTTCCCGGGCCTCTGCACGGTGACGCCGGTGGCCTTTGGGATGAGCCGCATCTCGGCGCCGCGCTTCATGGCGCTCAATCTGCTGGGTAACATCCTGTGGACTGTCTCCTTTACCCTTGCCGGTTATGCGCTGGGCAATGCCCTTGAGTACGCGCTCGACGACCTCCGCAATCTCCAGTGGGTCATCGCGGGTGGCTTGCTGGTGGCGCTGGCGGGCTGGGCGCTCTGGCGCTGGCTTCGGCCGGCCCGGGCGGCGTAAGCAACCTTCCCGCTTGCGCCGGGGCGGCGGCTCGGAGACGAGTTACCCTCATGCCTGCATTTCCGCGGCACGACCGATGAAATCACCCACCCCAAAAATCGGGCGCCGCGCCGCCCGGGCGCTGCTGCTGCTGTTGGGCGGATGGGCATGGGCGGCTCCGGCCTTTGGCCAGATGCTGCAACCACTGCCTCCGCCCAGTGCGCTGAAGAAGATGAGTCTCGACCAGCTCCTCGACATCCAGGTGATGTCGGTGTCGAAGCGGCCGGAAAAACTCTCAGAGGTCGCCTCGGCGATCCAGGTCATCACCGGGGACGACGTGCGCCGCGCGGGCGCGACGAGCATCCCCGAGGCCCTGCGGCTCGCGACGAATCTCGAAGTCGCCCAGATCGACGCGCGCCAATGGGCGATCACGGCGCGCGGTTTCAACAACGTCTTCGCGGACAAGATGCTCGTGCTGATCGACGGGCGCACGGTCTACACGCCGCTGTATGCGGGCGTGTATTGGGATGTGCAGGACACGATGCTGGCCGACCTCGACCGCATCGAAGTCATCAGCGGTCCCGGTGCGACCCAGTGGGGAGCCAACGCCGTCAACGGCGTGATCAACATCACCACCAAGTCCGCCAAGGACACGCAAGGCGGCCTCGTCGTCGCGGGCGTCGGCACCGAAGAACGCGGCACCGGCGAAGTGCGCTACGGCGGGCAGATTTCGCCGCATGCGTACTATCGCGTCTATGCGAAGTATTTCGATCGCGGCGAGTCGGTGCGGCCCAACGGTTTTGGCTCCGAAGACTCGTGGCATGCGACGCAGGCCGGCTTCCGCACGGATTGGGACGGCGGAACCGGCAGCACCTTCACGCTCCAAGGCGACGGCTATGCGGCCGAGCTTGGGCAATTCGGCCCGGACAACAGCCGCGCGAGCGGGGGCAATCTCCTCGGCCGCTGGACACGCACGCTGGCGGAAAACTCGGACTTTAGACTGCAGGCCTACTACGACCGCACGCACCGCCGCATCCCCGGGTCGTTCACGCAGGACATCGACACCTACGATCTCGATTTCCAGCAGCGCCGCCCGATCGGCACGGCGCAGGATTTCGTGTGGGGGCTCGGATACCGACTCGTCGAGGACGACATCCTCAACACCCCGGCCAATGCCTTCCTCCCACCGCGCGTGGGGCACGAGCTGTTCAACGCGTTTGTGCAGGATGAAATCGAGATCACGCCGGACCGCCTGCACCTGACGCTCGGCTCGAAGATCGAGCACAACGACTACACCGGATTCGAATGGGAGCCGAGCATCCGCCTCTCATGGCAGCCGGGCAAACGGCAGACTATCTGGGGCGCCTTGTCGCGTGCCGTACGCACACCAGCGCGCGTCGATCATGACCTTTACTCGCCGGCGACGCCGCCGTATCGCGTGGCGGGCGGCAGTAAAGTCATCTCGGAGAAACTGCTCTCGTACGAGCTTGGCTACCGCGTGCAGGTTGATCCGCAGCTGGCGATCTCACTCGCGACTTTCATCAACGACTATGACGACCTCCGCAGTCTAGAGCCACTGAGTCCGCCGCAGGCCTTTCCCGTGGAAGCGAGCAGTGGCATCGAGGGCACCTCCTCGGGCGCTGAGCTGACCGTGGAGTGGAAGGCGACCAGCGTGTGGCGCCTGCGTGCGGGCTGGACGGAGCTGCGCGTGCACAGCGAGCCGCAGCCCGGCAACATCGACCGCGCGACTCGCGACAGCATCGCGCGCGACCCGAATCGTCAGATCGCGTTGCGCTCGTTCTTCGATCTTTCGAGCAAAGTGGAACTCGACGCCAACGTCCGCTACGTCGGGCCGATCACCAATCAATCGGTGCCCGGCTATACCGAGCTCGACTTTCACTTCGGCTGGAGGCCGACGGAGGCGTGGGAATTCTCCCTGACTGGACAGAACCTGCTGCACAACCAGCACGCGGAGTTCAATACTCCGGGCTCACGCCGTGAGCTTCAACGCGCGGCCAGCGGTAAAGTGACATGGCGCTTCTGAGCTCCAGTCGCAGCGTGCGGTTTCTGATGCGCTGGTGGGCCGTGGGGCTCATCGGGCTGGCGGCGCTTGGGCCGGTGGCGCCGCGCACTGGCGCGGCCGAGGAACCGGCGTCCGATGAGTACAAGGTCAAGGCTGCCACGCTCTACAAACTCACGCCCTTCATCGAATGGCCGGCGCGTGCGTTTGCGAGCCGCGAGGCGCCGTTGGTGATCGGGGTGCTAGGAGCGGACCCGTTTGGCTCCTACATCGATGAATTCATGGCGGGGGAGAAGGTCGACGGCCGGCCGCTCGTCGTACGCCGCTACGCCAAGGTGGAGGACATCAAGGACTGCCACATCTTGTTTATCGCTCGCTCTGAGGCTGGAGCGCTGAAAACCATTTTCGCGCAACTCAAGGACCGCCCGCTGCTCACGGTGGGAGATTCGGACAATTTCACGCGCGATGGCGGCATGATTCGCCTGGCGTTGGTGAACGGCAAAATTCGCCTGCGCATCAGCGCTGAAGCGGCCAAGTCCACAGAGCCACGTATCAGCTCCAAAATTCTCGGCCCCGACACGCTCGTCGCGCCGGGCAAGGACTAAGCATGGCGCTGTTTCGCGACACGCCGATCCGGCGCAAGCTGATGACGATGGTGCTCGTCACGAGCAGCGTCGTGCTGCTGCTGACCTGCGCGGTCTTCGTCGGCTACGAGCTGCTGACCTACCGTCGCGCCGCGCTGCGCCAGATGGCGACGATCGGCGATATCATCGCCGCGGAGAGCACGGGTGCCGTGACGTTCGACAATGCGAATGACGCGACGGAAATCTTGTCCGCGCTCCACGCGGAAAAGCACATCGTGGCGGCCTGTCTCTACGACAAGACCGGCCATGTGTTGGCGCGCTACCCGGCAGACGCGCCCGATCGCGTGTTTCCGTCGGCGCCGCAGCCGGATGGTTATCGTTTTGGCGATGGTCAATTGGTTGGTTTCACGCCGCTCGTGCAAGGGAAGGGCAGCGAGCGGCTGGGCACGCTTTATCTTTGCTCGGACATGGAGGCGATGTACGAGCGCCTGCAGCTGTACGGCCTGATCACGCTGGGGGCGATCCTCGCGGCTTCGCTTGTCGGGTATCTGCTCTCGCGCACCCTGCAGGCGCGCATCTCGACGCCGGTGCTGGCGCTCGCCGAGACGGCTCGCGCCGTGTCTGACCGCCGCGACTACACGGTGCGCGCGGCCAAGTACGACGAAGACGAGATCGGCGTGCTGACGGATGCCTTCAACCACATGCTCGCGCAGATTCAGGAGCAGAACGCCGTGTTAGAGCAGCGCGTCCGGGAGCGCACGGCCGAGTTGGAATCGGCCAACGACGAACTCGAGGCCTTTGGTTCTTCCGCGGCGCATGATTTGCGGACACCACTCCGCGCGATCACGGGCTTCAGCGACCTGCTGCTCGATCCACGCGCACAGATCCCACCGGACGAGATGCGCCGCTACATCGGCCTTATTCGCGACGGTTCGATCCAGATGGCGGAGCTGATCAACGCACTGCTTTCGTTTTCCCGCCTCGGCCGCAAAGCGCTCGCGCGCGAAACCGTCGATCTCGATCAGCTGTGTCAGGAGGCGAAGAAGGACCTCGCCGGCGAGCTGGCGGGGCGCGACATCGAGTTGAAATTCGGTTTCCTCGCCTACGCCGATGGTGACCCGGCGCTGCTGCGGGCGGTGTTTGTCAACCTGCTCTCCAACGCCATCAAGTATACCCGGCCCTGCGCGAAGGCCGTGGTCGAGGTCAGTATGACCGAAGACACTGATGAAGGTGTACCCGTGTACTCCGTGCGAGACAACGGCGTGGGTTTCTCCATGGACCATGCGGAGAAGCTCTTCGGCGTGTTCCAACGTCTGCACCATGCGCACGAGTTTGAGGGCACCGGCGTGGGGCTCGCGACCGTGCGCCGTATCATCCAGCGCCATGGTGGCCGCATCTGGGCCGAGTCGGAGCCGGATCAGGGGGCGACCTTCTTCTTTACCCTCGCGCCGCGGCCGGAAGTGATGCCGGACGAGTCCGGGGAGGCGCCCGGGCGGGACGGGGAGTAATTGATTGCTTTTGGCCGGGGCGGGTGGCAGACCAGACGACTTTTTCCGGCACTTTTAGGCCATTTACCCGTCCGACACTTGTCCCACTCAATGAAAATGACCCGTACCCTCACGATGGCTCTTGCCCTCGGCGCCGTTATTTCGGCCCAGGCGCAGGACATCAAGATCAACGTCCCCGGCTCCACGCCGGCTCCTGCTACCCCGGCCGCTGCGGCTCCGGCGGCGGCTGCTCCTGCGGCGCCCGCCCAGACCTTCACCAATGACCAGCTCCTCGAAGAGTTCGGTTGGTTCATCGGCAAGCGCGTCGGCCTGACCGACCTCGATTTCTCCAAGGCCGAGAGCGATGCGCTCCTCAAGGGCCTCGCCGCCGCCATCGGTGGCAAGGATTCCCCGTACGCCCTCGAGAAGGTCGGCCCCGCGATGGACGACTTCATGCAGAAGAAGCAGCAGGCCTACCTCGGCAAGCTGAAGCAGCAGGGCCTCGCGGCCTCCGCGGCATTCTTCACCAAGCTCAAGGAGAACAAGAACGTGGTCGAGCTGCCCAGCGGCCTCCGCTACGAGATCGTGAAGCAGGGTGAGGGCGCCAACGCCAAGTCCACCGACACGGTCAAGGTCCACTACAAGGGCCAGCTCCTCGATGGCACGGTCTTCGACAGCTCGATCGAGCGTGGCGAGCCGGCCGAGTTCCCCCTCGACGGCGGCCTGATCGACGGTTGGAAGGAAGGCCTCACCAAGATCAACAAGGGCGGTAAGATCAAACTCTACGTCCCGCCGTCCCTCGCCTATGGCGACCAGGGCAACCAGGGCATCCCGCCGAGCTCGACCCTCATCTTCGAGGTCGAAGTGCTCGACATCAAGCCGACCCCGGGGCCGGCGAACATCCCGGTCGCTCCGGGCAAGTAAGCTTCGCTAACCGCGATTTTCTAAAGCCCTCGGCGCAAGCCGGGGGCTTTTTTGTGCCCGGCGCGGGCTGGGCGGAGATTGCCTTCGTGGGAAAACGGGCAACTTATGGTCGCCGTCAGCGTCAAATCTCCCGCACTAACGAACCCCATTCATCTCCTCCGACCATGAAATCGCTCCGAGCCCTCTTCCTCGCGGCAGTTGCTGCGATGTTTTCCACCGCTCTTGTCGTCCGCGCCGCTGATGCGCCTGCGGCCAAGGCCGAAGCTGCCTCACCGGCTGGCACGTGGAAGTGGAGCACCACGATGGGCCGTCAAGGCGGTGCTTCCATCGAACAGACCCTCAAGCTCGAATACAAAGACGGCAAGCTTACGGGCACCGTCCTCGCCTTCGAGACGCAGATGGGCAAGATCCCCGACGCGGCCATCGAAGAGGCCTCTTTCAAGGACGGCGTGGTGGCTTTCACCGTAACGCGTGAATTCAACGGCAACAAGATCGTCACGAAGTACGAGGGCAAGCTCGACGGCGACACGATCAAGGGCAGTCGCGAGAGCACGCGCGGCAAGCTCGACTGGGACGCCAAGCGCAGCAAGGAAGCCGCGAAAGACGCGGCGAAGTAAGATCAGACCTGCGAATTAAACTGTAGCGGCGGTCTATGACCGCCGACTCGAGCCGAGTTTACTGCAGACGTTTTCGGCGCTCATAGAGCGCCGCTACAGGAAGATTTTCGATCCCGCTCCATCCGGAGCGGGTTTTTTCTGTCTGTCCCCCTTTGGAGGGATGTTGTCGAGCGGCGGGTTAAGTATATTCGCAAGATCGGCGTTGTCCCACGCTCAGCTCACTCCACGCTTTTCTTCGCATGAAACCCCGCCTGCTGCTCACTGCTGCTGCATTGTCCCTCGCCGTCTCGCGGCTCTTCGCCGCCGAGGCGATTCCCGCTCCGGCTCAAGTCCTCGCGACCATGGAGCGCGTCGCCGATTGGCAGATCGCCAATCCCTCCAAGCAGCCGGTGGCCGGCTGGGTGCAGGGCGCAGGCTACACGGGCTTCATGGCGCTGGCCGAAATCTCCTCCAGCCCGCGCTTTCACGATGCGATGGTCAAAATGTCCGAGGGCAACGAGTGGATGCCCGCGGGCCGAAAGTATAATAATGGTCCGCAGAAAGGCGAAGACGACCCGTACCACGCCGACGATCTCTGCGTGGCGCAGACGTACCTCGAACTCTACTTCAAGCACCACGACGCCAAGATGCTCGCGCCGACCAAGGCGCGCCTCGACTTCATCCGCGCGAATCCGTCGAAGAGTCCGAGCCTCGAATTCACGGGCATGCTCAAGAACGACCGCTGGTCGTGGTGCGACTCGCTCTTCATGGGCCCGCCGACGTGGATTCGCCTGTGGAAGGCGACCGGCGACAAGGCCTATCTCGACTACGCCGTCGAGCACTGGTGGGAGACGTCGGATTATCTCTACGACAAGGACGAGCACCTCTATTTCCGCGACAGCACGTATTTCAAGAAACTCGAGGCCAACGGGAAGAAAATCTTCTGGGGCCGCGGCAACGGCTGGGTGATGGGCGGCCTCGTCCGCATGCTGCAGCTGCTGCCGGCCGATCACCCTTCGCGCGCGCGCTTCGTCCAGCAGTACCGCGACATGGCGGCCAAGCTCCTCACGCTCCAGCAGGCCGATGGTTTCTGGCGCTCCAGCCTGCTCGATCCGGACAGCTACCCGGCGAAAGAAGCGAGCGGCACGGGCTTCTACTGCTACGCGCTCACGTGGGGTGTGAACCAAGGCTTGCTCGACCGCGCCACCTATCAGCCCGCCGCGCTCAAGGCGTGGGCCGCGCTCACGACCTGCGTGCAGCCCGACGGCAAGCTCCACCACGTGCAGCCGATCGGTGCGGATCCGAAGAAATTCGAGGAGACCGCCACCGAGCCCTACGGCGTCGGTGCCGTGCTGCTCGCGGGCAGCGAGATCTATCGCGTGAAGTAAACGGACGGGTGGAGTGAGCGTCAGGTCGTATCGGATTTTTGGATACGGCGGAGGTGAGGTTAAGCGCAAAGACGCGAAGCTGGCGAAGGATCGCGAAGGCTGATTTATTTTTACAGGAGGCAACGGAGGAAAGGCAGGAGGTCGGAATTTCACACGAAGATCGCCAGGTACGCGAAGAGTCTAGTGCCGTTCCTAGGCCTGCCTTCTTGGCGACATTTGCGGTCTTCGTATAAAAGTATTCTCCTGCCTTTCCTCCGTTTCCTCCTGTAAAAAACGGTTTGGATATTCGTTATTGCCGCACTTGGGCTGTGCGCTTCGCCAGTGGATCAGGGATAGCCGGGTTTGCCGTGGTTGGCTTCTACGATTGCGAGGAAGTCGAGGAGGATGCGCTCGTAGTCTTGCTTCGCCCAGCCGTAGAGGTCGACGTGCTTGGCGCCGGGGATGAGTTTGTAGACTTTTGGCGGGTGGGCGTAGTCGAAGAGTTCGTGGGCGTCGGCGGGCTTGGTGTGCTCATCGAGTTCGCCGGCCATGATCATGACGGGGCAGGGGAGCGCGCCGATGGTGTTGCTGGGATTAATGTCCTCGATGTGCAGGCCAATGCGATGCTCGGCGATCGGGATCATCAACGCGCCGGCGATTCGGCCGGGGAGAAAGGTAAGGCGGCGGAAGCGGCGGTCGATGGCGTTGGGTAAATTGGGATAGACTGCTTCGAGCACAGCCCAGCGAACATCGTGCAGCGCGGGCGCGGCGAGCGCGATGGTCGCGCCGCCTTGCGAGGAGCCGAGCAGGCCGAAAGTCTTGAAGCCGCGGCCACGCAGGTAGTCGAGCGCGCCGAGGAGATCGCGCGTCTCGCGATAGCCGAAGGAGACGAGAGCATCGCCGCTCTGACCTTGGCCGCGAGCGTCGTAGAGCAGCACGGCGTAGCCGTGGTCGCGTAGAAGTGCCGCGCGGGCGAGCATCTGCGTGCGCGTCGAGCCGTAGCCGTGGAGGAGGACGGCGGCCTGCGTGGCGCCGGGGCAAGGGACGAACCAACCGGAGAGTTTGATGCCGTCGTCGCGCGCGGGGAAGGTGACGTCTTCGTACGCCTTAAGGAAACGCTTCGGGTCGTCGCCGAAGCCGCGACGGGGTGGTTTGGTGAAACTGTAGGCGAAGATCGCGGAGACGATGACGAAGACCAGTGCGCCGACGGCGACAAGCGCGAGGAGCCAGCGGAGAGGGCGAGGGAGAGATTTTAGACGAAAGCCCATAGGCTACGCTGAGCGGGAGGTGAGTCGGCTCGTTGGTGCTCGCCGCTACCCGAGGATCAGATTTCCGCACCGGGTTTGGGTGGGGGAGATTTGAGCTGTTCTTTCCAGCCCTGCATCTTGGCCTGAGCGCCGAAGTGCTCGGCGCGGGGTTTGTCGCCGCGCTCCATCCAGATGCGGGAGAGAGTGGTATTGATGAAGAGGTCGGTGGGGCGCAGGGCGTGCGCGCGCTCGCCGGCGGCGAGGGCGGCGTCGAGCTGGCGAAGGGAGAAATTGATTTCCGCCACGGCGTGCCAGGCCTCGAAGGAATCGGGCGCGGCGGCGGTGGCGCGGGCGAGTTTTTCCAGCGCGAGTGCGCTGTCGCCGAGCGCGTAGTCGGTCGTCGCGTCTTCGATGAGGGTCTGGAGTTCGTCGGCGGTCATGGGCGAAGCAGTGTGACGGGGCGCGGACAAAAAGAAAGGACGGCCTTGCGGGCCGTCCTTAGGAAAGCGGAAAAGGAAACTAAACGGTTACGATTTCTTGGCACCGGCCTCGATGTTGATCGAGATCGCGACGTCGTCGCCGAGGACCTTCGCGAGCATAGCGGGGCCGGCGAGGCCGAAGTCGGACTTCTTGATGGTCGTGGTGGCGTCCCAGCCGGAGAGGATGGTGCCGGGGCCCATGCCGTCGCCGAAGCCATTGAGCGTGACCTTGAGCACGACGGGCTTGGTGATGTCCTTGATCGTGAGGTCGCCTGTGACGTCGAAGGTGCTTTCGCCGGTCTTCTTCCAGGACGTGCTCTTGAACTTCGCGTTGGGGAACTTCGCCACGTCGAAGAAGGCGTCGCTCTTGATGTGCTCGTCGCGCTTCTGGTTGTCGGTGGTGAGGGCGGCGACGTCGATGGTGGCCTCGACAGTGCTCTTCTCGAGATTGTCGCGGTCGACGACGATCGTGCCGGTGACCTTGGTGAAGTTGCTGGAGAACTTCGACAGCATGTGGCGGAGGCTGTAGTTCACCGCGGAGTGCGTCGGGTCGATCTTGTAGGTCTCGACCGCAGCGGAGGCGCGGGCCAGCAGGCCGAGCGCAAGGGCGGAGACGAGGAGCAGTTTGGTATTCAGTTTCATGGGAGGAAGGGAGTTGGTTGGGAGGATGATTCGTTTGGCTAACACCGCAGGAGCAAAAGGACCTTCCGATCAAAAGCAACCAAAATAGTTACTAATCGAATGGCGGCAGGGTGGAGCATGGACCGATTCGGCAGGCGATGGTGCCGGGGAATAGGACGGATAGGACCTATGGGACGTATAGAGCCTATCGCTGCGCCGATGGGGCCGCAGGTGTAGGCGTGGGCTCGGACGCGTTAGCGGCCGGCCTCAGAGGATCAGCATCGCGTCGCCGTAGCTGAAGAAACGGTACTCGCGAGCGATGGCGTCGGCGTAGATTTCGTGCAGCCAGGCAATGCCGTCGGTCGAGCCGGGGGCGAGAAACGCCGCCACGAGGCAGAGCAGGGTGGAGCGCGGCTGGTGGAAATTGGTGATCAGGCCATCGACGCCCGCGAGCCTGCGCGGCGGGTAGATGAACGTATCGGCCTCGCCGGCGACGTCGGTTTCGCCCGGAGCGGAGTGGTTCGCAAGGAAATGCTCCAGCGTGCGCACGGTCGTGGTGCCGACGGCGATGCGGCGGCCGCCGCTTGGCTGGAACAGCGCGCGCTGCGTCGCGAGCGGGACTTCGTAGAGTTCACGATGGATTTCGTGCTCCTCGACATGATCGGCGGCGATGGGGCGAAACGTCCCGAGGCCCACGTGCAGGGTCACATCGGCGGTGTTGATGCCTTGCGCGGCGAGCGTGCTCAACAGCTCGGGAGTGAAATGCAGGCCGGCGGTGGGCGCAGCGACGGCGACCTGACGCTCGCGATTAGCGTAAACGGTCTGATAGCGCTCGAGGTCTTCGCTGCGGTGCGAGTCGTCGTCGCGCTCGATGTAGGGCGGGAGCGGCACGCTGCCGAGGCGGTTGGCGACGGCGACGATGGGTGCGCCATCGGGCGTGGTGAAGCGCACCACGGCGGTGCCATCTTCCTCGCGCGCGACAATCTCGCCAGCAAAGGCTCCCGTCTCATGCGCAAACGTCGCGCCCGGCGGCAGCTTCTTGCCGGGGCGGATCAGGCAGCGCCACGTGGCCTCGCCATCGGCGGGGCGCAGCAGGAAGCACTCGACGTAGCCGCCGGTCGGGCGCTGCGCGTGGAGCCGCGCGGGGAGCACGGCGGCGTTGTTGCGAAAGAGCGTATCGCCCGCGCGCAGGAATTGCGGCAACTCGGCAAACGTATGATGCGCGACCGTGTGCGCCGCGCGGTCGACGACGAGCAGGCGCGAAGCGTCGCGCTGGGCGGCGGGCGTCTGCGCGATGAGATGCTCGGGGAGCGAGTAGTCGAAGAGGTCGGTGGCGAGAGCGGTGGGCACGGGCAAACGGTTGATGAAGGGCTCCGCGGCGTCGCTGGCGAGAACAGATCGTGGCACCTCTTGAAGCATGACACCTAGTCATCGGCGCGCCGCGGCGCAAATGGAGTCTGGAGTTTTTCGCCCGCTTCTTTCGCTGGCAGCGGAGAATACGGGGCTGGACAAAAGGTGCTTGCGCTTGCCCCGGCGGAATGTTTCTTCCGCTCTTCCACGAGCGCCAACATAGCTCAGTTGGTAGAGCAACGCTTTCGTAAAGCGTGGGTCGTCGGTTCAAATCCGACTGTTGGCTCCAGTGTTTTTCACGCGCCGCGGGTGGCGCGTTTTCGGCCCTCGGAGGATCGGCTGGAGCGCCGGTCGGTCACGCCGAGGCGCTGGGTCTTGCAGGTACGATTACCGGCGAAGACCGGAGACCAAGGCTGGCCGTGGAGGCTTGTCCATCCAAGGCGGCTTCGCCGTCGATTTCTGGCCGGGCGGGCAGGGTGATCGTGAAGGTGGAGCCTCGGCCGGGACCGGGGCTGGAGGCGTCGATGGCGCCGCCGTGCAGCGTGATCAGATGCTTGGTGATCGCGAGACCGAGGCCGAGGCCGCCGTAGCGGCGGCCGCTACCCGGGCGGGCGTGGTCGCCCTGCGCGAAGGCCTCGAAGATGGAGGTCAGCTCCTCCTGCGACATGCCGACCCCGGTATCGGAAATCTGGATACAGACAAAATCGCTGCGGTTCTGCGTGCGGATCCGGATCTGGCCGGAGTCGGGGGTGAACTTGATGGCGTTCTTGAGCACATTCCACAGCACCTGCTGGAGGCGGACGGGGTCGGCGTTGACGGCGCTGCGCTCGGCCTGCAGGTCGGTGTGGATAGAGATTTTCTTGGCGGCGATTTCGGGGACGAGCGTTTGGACGGCTTCCTGGATCGCGTCGTGCACCTCAACGGTCTGCACTTCGAGCGTCATCTTGCCGCGCACCACGCGCGTGAGGTCGAGCAGGTCCTCGATCAAGCGGGCCTCCAGCTCGATGTTGCGCACGATCAGCTCGAAATCACGCCGCACGCCCTCGGGCAGCGTTTCATCGCGCGCACCGTCGGACGAGATCAGCAGCACGGGGTTGAGCGGCGTGCGCAACTCGTGGGAGAGGGCGGCGAGAAAATCGTCCTTGGCGCGGCTGGCGGCTTCGGCGGTATCGCGGGCTTCGCCCAGCTCCTTGAGCAGGCGTCGCACCTGATACTGGCGGCCACGATTGCGCAGGGCGACTTCCAGGGCGCTGGTGAGCGTGGCGGGGCGAAAGGGCCGCTCCAAGATCGTAGCACGCGCGTTGGCCGTCACATAGGAGAACCGCTGGATGCTCTCGGTCTCGCCGCCGGAGTTGCGCGAGGTGATCAGGATCACGGGTAGATCGGACCACGTCGGTTGCTGGCCGAGGAGCGCGAAGAGCGACTGGACACCTTTGCCCTGTAGAACCTCCTCGGCGATCATGATCGCGCCGCAGCCTTCGACCATGCGGGCGCAGAGTTCGTCGCAGGAGCGGACGACCACGGCCGTCAGATTGGCCGCTTCCAGTACCTCGGCGGTCACGCGGGCATCGTTCGAGATGGGCGCAAGCACGAGAATGCGCCGCTCGTGGGCGGTCGGAATATCCTCCCGCCAGCGGACGTGGGCGGGGAAGCGGGCGAGTTCTGAGGAGAGCGGAGTCAAACAGGGGCCTACGGGTTGGTTGAAATACGAACCTCGCGGGTGACGGTGGGGACGCCCGAGAGCACGCCTTGGAAGCCGACGAGCGGATCGCCGATGTCGATCCTGCCGGTGTGGGTGGAGAGTTCGCGAATGGTGCGCTCGTGGTTGCCGCTGCGCTTTTTCAGCACGGAGATGGCTTGTTTCACGGCGCCGTTGGCCTCGAAGAAGCGCAGCAGGATCACGGTGTCGGCGAGATAAGTGAGATCGATCGGCGTCTGCATCGTGCCGACCAGTCCCTGCTGCGTGAGGATCATCACCGAGGTCACGCCTTGTTGATTCAAGTAGGCGAGCATCTCGTGAAGCTGGAGCAACAAGTGCCGCTGATCGGGCATCGCGTGCATGTAGCCGTTGAGACTGTCGACGATGACCATGCGGACGCTGTTCTCGGTCACAGCGCGACGGACGCGGTAGGCGAGCTCGCCGGGAGTGATCTCTGCCGGATCGATCTGGCGCACTTCGATCAAGCCCGAATCGACCATTCCAGCGAGGTCCAGGCCCAGTTCCTTCGCGCGGGAAAGCAGGGTGCCGCGCGTCTCATCGAAGGCAAAGTACAGCACTTTCTCTCCGCGCTTCGCGGCCGAGACGGCGAAGGAAGAGGCGAGCGTCGACTTGCCGACGCCGGCGGGACCGAGAAACACGGTGCTCGTGCCCCGGTCGATGCCGCCACCAAGGAGTTGATCGAGCTCCGCGATGCCGGAGGAGACGCTCTCGCGCGTGAACGGCGTATGGTGCTCCGAGGCGACAAGCCGGGGAAAGACCACCATGCCACCGGTCTGGAGAATGATATCGTGATTGCCCTCGCGGAAATGGACGCCCCGCATCTTTTCCACGCAAATCTGACGGCGGAGGATGCCGTAGTCGGGTGCGCTGCGCATGAGAGTGATCACGCCGTGGGCGAGGCTCTCGACCTGTTCGTCCGATTGATCGCGGCCGACGCAATCATCGAGCATCAACACCGTGCAATTTTGCCGGGCGAAAAACTGCTTCAGGTGGAGAATCTGCCGGCGATAGCGCAAAGGCGTTTCGGACATGAGCCGCAGCTCCGAGAGCGAATCGAGCACGACCCGCATCGGCTTGGCCTTTTCCACCTGCTCCTGGAGGATCTGCGTGGTGCGCGTGAGCTCCACTTCCGAGGGGCTGAAAAACGTGGTCTCGGCCGAGCCCTTCAGTTCGGCCTGCAGGGCGGACAGCTCGAACACACTCAAGGCAGACAGATCCCAGCCGTGCGAACCCGCGACCTCTTTCAATTCGTCGGCAGTTTCGGATAGGGTGATGTAGAGCCCCGGCTCGCCCGCCTTGGCACCCGCGAGGAGGAACTGCAGCGCGAGCGTGGTCTTGCCAGAGCCCGGCTGGCCGAGCAGGAGGAAGGTACGATTCCGGGGTAGTCCGCCGCGAAGAATGTCGTCCAAGCCGTCGATACAAGTAGGGCAGAGGTTTCTCGCCGGAGCGGCGGGTTTTTCGAAGGTAGGTTTTGTGCTCATGTTGGCTGGCAGTGACAGAGCTTTGTTTCGGATTTAGTTGATGGATAGGATTTAGTGACGAACGGGAAAAAGCATTTTGCACGATCATGGACAACTAACCGCGATTTCGGTGCGCGATCGGCTCCATTTTTCCGGGTGTTCATCCCGGTGTTTTAGGTACTTTTAACGAGGAACCGGCGGTTGGACCATTTCGGCTGGCGCGAGGCGGAGAATCGCGGAACTTTGACGGCTGTGGCGGGCTCCCACTCAACCGGTCCCGCTTCGCCGCTTCCCTCATGAAAAACGCCACCATCGCCATCCTCGTGCTCGCCGTGCTCTCGCTCTCTGCTGTCGCGTGGAAACAGTATCAGGAGCTGATCACATTGCGTGGTGCCACGCTCGCGGCCGAGGAACGCGCCGATCTGAAGAAGCGAGCGTGGGATGCGGAGTCGAAGGCGACGAAACTCGAGGCCGCTCTCGCCGATGCGGGTAAGAAAAACACCGACGGCGACAATCCCGATGCGCAGCAAGGCGGTCGCATGAATCGCCGCGGCGGTCCGGGTGGCCCAGGTGGACCCTTCGGCGGCATGATGGCGAATGCGCTCAATGCGATGAACTCACCCGAGCTGCAGAAGCTCATGGCGCAGCAGCAGCGCGGGCAACTCGACAACCGCTTCGCGCAGCTCTTCCAGCAGTTGAAACTGCCGGCCGAGAAGCTCGACCAATTCAAGAATCTCCTCGTCGATCGCCAGACTGCGCAGATGGACGTGATGGCCGCGGCGATGCAGCAAGGCCTCAACCCGATGCAGAACCAGAAGGAAATCCGCGAACTCCTGACGACTGCGCAAGGCGAGATCGACGGCAAGATCAAGTCGCTCCTCGGCGACGACGCGTTCTCACAATACGAAAATTATCAGCAGACGCAGCCGCAGCGCAACACGGTCAATCAGCTCCAGCAATCGCTGAGCTACACGGACTCACCGCTCACGGCCGCGCAGTCGGAGCAGCTGGTCCAGATCCTCGCGGCGAATGCTCCCGCGCGTGGCAATGGCAACGGTGGTGGTCCCGTGGTGGCGACCGCGGTCGCAATCGGAGGCCCGGGTGGCGGGCGCGGCGGCGACATCATGTTTGCCGGCGGTCCCGGTGGGGGCACGCAGATCACCGATCAGGCGATCACGCAGGCGCAGAGCATCCTCTCCACTTCGCAGGTGCAGGCCCTCCAGCAGCTCCAGCAGCAGCAGCAGGCCCAGCAGCAGCTCGGTCGCCTGATGCAGGAGCAAATGATGAACGGCATGCCCGGCGGCGGCGGCGCGCAAGGCGGCGGACGCGGGCCGGGTGGGTGAGCGGGCGGGGAAAGTATTTAACCGCGGATGGACGCGGATTCACGCGGATGCGATACTGACGCAGTGGCGTAGCGGCTGCGGGCACGAAATTTTTCGCAATACAGTCTATGGAGTCAACGGAGCGCTTGGAGCCGCGAGGCACTTTTGCTAGAATCAACGCGGCGTGAGGCAGCGTTCTTTGACAGCAGTTCGGGAGAGGTGGGTCGGGGCGGAGGAGAGCGAGAGCTGGAGAGCTGAAATGTTACCCAAGCTGAAGGCCTGAGAAGTGAACCGCGAATGGACGCGAATTCACGCGAATGAAGATTGAGAGATATGGCCAAATGTTACCCGTAGGGAGCAGATGCGCTCGGTTGGGTTGGTTGTAGCGGCGCTCGATGCGCGTCGACGGAGTGAGTTCGCGGGCGGAGTTGATCGGCGGTCATAGACCGCCGCTACAGATGAGGAGGGTGGGAACCGCGAATGGACGCCAATGCACGCGGATGAAGACCACGGGCAAATGTTACCCAAGGGGTAAAGATTGGCCTCGTGTATCCGGAAAATCGATACGCGATCGAACTGATGCCGACGTTGGATACTTCGCGAACTTGGCGTTCTTCGTGTGAAAAGAATACGCCGAGCAAACCGGCAAATGTTACCCGCGGGGTACACCTTCGAGGGTGGCTGAAGCCAGGGCTTCAGGGAAAGCGGCCTCGCTTATTTGGCTCGCGCTGGTGCCGGCCAGCGACCGGCGCTCCCACGAAGACATTTTTGTTCTTCGTATGGTGTCCGATGGCGCTTCTCTCGGTACGTGGGCAACAAACTCGCGCGTTCAGCGCAGCGCTCAGTTGTCGCTGATGCGATCGTCGGGGAGGCGGCCTTGGAGCTTACGGTGGAGCTTGAGCGTTTCGATTTCCTCGCGCGTGCGACGGGCGAAGAGTTCGAGACGGGCTCGGATGTCGAGCGTCTCGAGCAAGCGCTGGCGCAGGCGGGCGTCGGGGCAAAGGCTGAAGGCGGCGAGATCGACGAAGGTCTCCGGGTCTTCCACGGTGCGCAGAAAAGTGGCCATTTCGTCGGGCGGCTCGGCGGCTATTTTCTGTCGGAGGGCGAGGAGGCGGGCGAGTTCGCCGCGCAGCTCGGCGTTGGCCGCGGGGTCGGCGATGGGGGCACTAGTGAGCACGCGAATGGCGATGCGCCGGTAAGGCTCGTCGCGGACAATGCCGGTGATCTCGGCGCGGCAGAGACCTTGGAGCAGGAGATTAGAGGTCCCGTTGTCGTTTTCCTGGCACGCGCGGACAATGCCGATGGTGCATACGCGATGCGGCGGCTCAAAGTCGGCCGCGCGGCTCGCGCGCTTATCGAGCCCGACCAAGGCGAAGAGTCGGTTGCTCGAAAGGACATCGCGCAGCATCTGCCGATAGCGCGGCTCGAAGATGTGCAGCGGCATCAGGGCCTGCGGGAAAAACGCGACGTCGGGCAGCGTCATGACCGGGACTTCTTCCGGGACGGTGATCTCAAGCTGCATGGTAATCTATGTATCGGTACGAACTCGCGGCCGGAATACAACTGCGCCGCGATGATGTCACAGGCACAGTGCGAGTGTGCCAAAATGGCAGGAAGTGTGCGAGAGCGGAAGCATGGAGAATTGCACGGAAATTAGTCAAGTATGTGCAGATTAAGGCCTAAAGTGATGGCTCATGGCCGAGGCAGGCAGGCTGCTTAACAAGGGCATGAGCCGTATTCTTGGAATCGATTTGGGCACCACCAACTCCTGCATGGCGATCATGGAGGGTGGAGAGCCCGTGGTTATCCCCAATGCGGAGGGCGCGCGCACCACGCCATCGGTCGTCGCTTTCACGAAGACGGGCGAGCGCCTCGTCGGTCAGGCCGCGAAGCGTCAGGCCATCACCAATCCGCGCAACACGATCTTCTCCGCCAAGCGTTTCATCGGCCGCAAGTTCACCGAGGTCCGCGAGGAGTCGAAGAACATGCCGTTCAAGGTCGTCGAGGGCAAGAATGGTGACGCCTACATCGAGGCGCAGGTCGGCGACAAGACCGAGCAGTTCGCGCCGCAGCAGATCGCGGCGTTCGTGCTCGGCAAGCTGAAGGCCGATGCCGAGGCGTATCTCGGCGAGAAGATCACGCAGGCCGTGATCACGGTGCCTGCTTACTTCAACGATTCTCAGCGTCAGGCCACCAAGGACGCCGGCAAGATCGCCGGCCTCGACGTGCAGCGTATCATCAACGAGCCGACCGCGGCCTCGCTCGCGTATGGCCTCGAAAAGAAGAAGGACGAGAAGATCGCGGTGTTCGACCTCGGTGGTGGCACGTTTGACGTGTCCGTGCTCGAGATCGGCGACGGCGTCTTCGAAGTGAAAGCCACCAACGGTGACACGCACCTCGGCGGCGACAACTGGGACGAGGCGCTGATCGGCTGGCTCGTCGAGACTTTCAAAAAGGAAAACGGCATCGACCTCCGCAAGGATCCGATGGCGCTTCAGCGCCTGAAGGAAGAGGCCGAGAAGGCGAAGATCGCCCTCTCGTCCGCGCAGTCGGTCGACATCAACCTGCCGTTCATCACGGCGGACGCGTCGGGCCCGAAGCATCTCAACGTGCAGCTCAGCCGCGCGAAGATGGAGCAGATCTGCGACTCGCTCTTCGAGCGCTGCATCCAGCCGTTCAAGAGCTGTCTCAAGGACGCGGAGCTCAGTTCCGCGCAGATCGATGAGCTCGTGCTCGTCGGCGGCATGACCCGTATGCCGAAGGTCGTCGACATCGCGAAGCAGCTCGGCGGCAAGCCCCCGCACCAAGGCGTGAATCCCGACGAAGTCGTCGCGATTGGCGCCGCCGTGCAGGGTGGCGTTCTCAAGGGCGAAGTGCGCGACGTGCTCCTCCTCGACGTGACCCCGCTCACGCTCGGCATCGAGACGGCCGGCCAAGTGGCCACGCCGATGATCCCGCGCAACACGACGATCCCGTCGAAGAAGACGCAGACCTTCTCCACCTACAGCGACAGTCAGCCCTCGGTTGAAATCGTCGTGCTGCAGGGCGAGCGCCCGATGTCTCGCGACAATAAGGTGCTCGGCACGTTCCGCCTCGACGGCATCCCGCCGGCGCCGCGCGGCACGCCGCAGATCGAGGTCACGTTCGACATCGACGCCAACGGCATCCTCCACGTCTCCGCCAAGGATCTTGGCACCGGCAAGGACCAGAAGATCACCATCCAGGGCTCGTCCGGTCTCTCCAAGGAAGAGGTCGAGAAGATGACCAAGGAGGCCGAACTTCACGCCGCCGAGGACAAGAAGCGCAAGGAAGCCGTCGAGACGAAGAACCAACTCGATTCGACGATCTACCAGCTCGAGAAGACCGTGAAGGACGCGGGCGACAAGCTCCCGGCCGACAAGAAGTCCAAGCTCGAGTCCGCGATTGCCGACGCGAAGAAGGACCTCGAGAGCAACGATGGCGACCGCATGAAGGCCGCGATCGAGAACCTCTCCAAGGCCGGCGCCGAGATCTACGCCGAGGCTCAGGCTGCCGCGCAAGCCGCGCAGGCTGGGGCTGCTTCCGCCGAGGGTGCGCCGCAAGGCGAGGCCCCGAAGTCCGAAAAGAAGACCGAGAAGAAAGCCGACGTCGTGGACGCCGACTTCGAGGTCGTCGACGAGGACAAAAACAAGAAGTAAAATTCACTCTTTACCGCGCCAGTCGCACTTGCCTGCGACCGGCGCGTTTTGTTCTACTGACAAAACTCATCCACCTATCTCTCAACCCAAAATCCAAAACCAATATGGCCAAAGTTAAGATCAAGCCCATCGGCGATCGCGTGCTCGTGAAGCACATCGAAGAAAAAGAGCAGGTCCGCGGGGGAATCATCATCCCGGACAGCGCCAAAGAGAAGCCGCAGGAGGCCGAAGTGATCGCCCTCGGCACCGGCAAGAAGGACGAAAACGGCAAGGTCTCGACCTTCGAGGTCAAGGTCGGCGACCGCGTCCTCATCAGCAAGTACGGCGGCACCGAGGTGAAGCTCGACGACGAGAAGTACACCCTCGTTCGCGAAGACGACATCCTCGGCGTCATCGGCTGAGTCCACCCATCCCTTGGTAACACTTAAATCTATTTAAATACACATGCCCGCCAAACAACTCCTCTTCGATGAGGCCGCGCGTCAGAAGGTTCTCCGCGGCGTCGAGCTCCTCTCCAAGGCCGTCAAGGTCACCCTCGGGCCCAAAGGCCGCAATGTCGTCATCGACAAGAAATTCGGCTCCCCGACCGTCACCAAGGACGGCGTGACCGTCGCCAAGGAAGTCGAGCTGCCCGATCCGTACGAGAACATGGGCGCCCAGATGGTGAAGGAAGTCGCTTCCAAGACCTCCGACGCCGCGGGCGATGGCACCACCACCGCCACCGTGCTCGCCGAGGCCATCTACAAGGAAGGCCTGAAGAACGTCACCGCCGGCTCGAACCCGATCTTCCTCAAGCGCGGCATCGACAAGGCCGTCGAGGCCGCCGTCGCCGAGCTCGCGAAGTTCTCCAAGAAGGTCAATGACCGCGAGGAGATCCGCCAGGTCGCGACCGTCTCCGCCAACTGGGACACGACGATCGGCGAGATCATCGCCGACGCCATGGACAAGGTCGGCAAGGACGGCACCATCACCGTCGAAGAGAACAAGTCCATCGAGACCACCCTCGACGTCGTCGAGGGCATGCAGTTCGACAAGGGCTATCTCTCGCCGTACTTCGCGACCAACGCGGAGGCCCAGGAGGCCGTCCTCGAGGACGCCTACGTGCTCATCCACGAGAAGAAGATCTCCAACCTCCAGGAGTTCCTCCCGCTGCTCCAGGCCGTCGCCAAGACCGGCAAGCAGCTCCTCGTCATCGCCGAGGAAGTCGAGGGTGAAGCCCTCGCCGCCCTCGTCGTGAACAAGATCCGCGGCACGATCAACGTGTGCGCTGTCAAGGCCCCCGGCTTTGGCGATCGCCGCAAGGCCATGCTCGAGGACATCGCGGTCCTCACCGGCGGCAAGTGCATCACGGACGATCTCGGCCTCAAGCTCGAGAATCTCACCCTCGCCGACCTCGGCCGCGCCAAGCGCATCGTCGTCGACAAGGAGAACACCACGATCGTCGAGGGTTCCGGCAAGGGCTCCGACATCCAGGGCCGCGTGAAGCAGATCCGCCGCCAAATCGACGAGACCACCAGCGACTACGATCGTGAGAAGCTCCAGGAGCGCCTCGCGAAGCTCGCCGGCGGTGTCGCCGTCATCAACGTCGGTGCTTCCACCGAGGTCGAGATGAAGGAGAAGAAGGCCCGCGTCGAAGACGCCCTCCACGCCACCCGTGCGGCGGTCGAGGAAGGCATCGTCCCCGGCGGCGGCGTCGCGCTGCTCCGTACCATCAAGGCCATCGACTCCCTCAAGCTCGAGGGTGACGAGGCGATCGGTGCCCAGATCGTGCGTCGCGCGATCGAGGCCCCCATCCGCATGCTCTGCGCCAATGCTGGCGTCGAGGGCGCGGTGGTCGTCGGTCAGATCCTTGGCGGCAAGGGCAACTACGGCTACAACGTGGCCACCGGCAATTACGAAGACCTCGTGAAGGCCGGCGTTGTCGACCCGACGAAGGTCACGCGCACCGCGCTGCAGAACTCGGCCTCCGTGGCCGGCCTGCTGCTCACGACCGAGTGCATGATCACCGAGCTGCCCGAGAAGAAGGACGCCGCTCCGGCGCATCCTCCGGGCGGCGGCATGGACTACTAAGTCCGAGCCGAAGCTCGAGCTGAGTCACTCGACTCGAATCGAAAACAACTTCAAGGCGCGCCGGCAACGGCGCGCCTTTTTTCTTTTGGTGGAGCGAAGGGGCGGGGTGTAGGTTTTTTTTGGATACAGGCGAAGTTTTCGGGGCGCAGCTGTGAGATCTGGACGCCGCCTCTTGCGCGCTTGCTGGGCGCGCTTCTCGCGCGGGATTTGGAAATCCGGAGTGCCGTCCACTCGCGGTCTTCCTGAAATAATCAGACTCAGTTTCGCGCGGTCGTCGCTTTCCCGGCGCGTGCCGGGCTCAGCCATTTCTCGAGGCAGGTCCGCAATTCTTCCTGTCGGACGGGCTTGGCTAGGAAATCGTTCATGCCGGAGGCGAGGCAGAGCTCGCGGTCGCCGGTCATGGCGTTGGCGGTGAGGGCGATGATCGGGAGGTTGGCCCCGTTGGATTGCTGGCGGATCAGGCGCGTCGCCTCGAAGCCGTCCATGCCGGGCATCTGGCAATCCATGATGATCGCGTCCCACTGTTCGCGCGCAGCGGCGTCGACGCCGGCTTGGCCCGAGTCGACCACCGTGCAGTTGATGCCGAAGCGGCCGAGCAGCAGCTCGACCACGCGCTGATTGACGCGGTCGTCTTCCACCACGAGAACGCGGCCCGCAAGAAATACCGCGGCGGCGGGATCGCTGCTGACCAACCCTTCGGTACCGGAAGAGGTGACCTGCGCGCGCTCAAACGGCAGTGCGAAGACAAACTCCGAGCCCTGCCGCGGCGCGCTGCGCACGGCGATGTCGCCGCCCATGCGCTGCACGAGGCGCTGCGAGATCGCGAGGCCGAGGCCGCTGCCGCCGTAGCGCCGGCTCATCGAGCTGTCAGCTTGGTGAAACACTTCGAAGAGCCGCCGCTGGGCCGCGGGGTCCATGCCGATGCCGGTGTCGCGCACGGAGAACTGCACGAGCGTGATCTTCCGCTCGGTGCGCACGGCCGAGACGGAGACGTCGACGGAGCCGCGCTCGGTGAACTTCACCGCGTTGCCCGCGAGGTTGAAAAGGATTTGTTTCAGCCGCACCGGGTCGCTGACGACATGCGTGGGCAGGTCGGAGGCGAGGTTGAGACGAAGCTCAAGACCCTTCTCGGCGGCGCGCGGTTTGAGCAGGGCAACGACCTCGTTGATGCTCGCGCCGAGGGCAAACGGGATGTGCTCAAACTCGAGCTTGCCGCTCTCGATCTTGGAGAAGTCGAGGATGTCGTTGATGAGCCGTAGCAGCGTGTCGGCCGACATCATCGCGATGTCGACCTGCGAGCGTTGCTCTACGCTCTGTGGGGAATCGCGGAGAAGCTGGAGCATGCCCATCACGCCGTTCATCGGCGTGCGAATCTCGTGGCTCATCGTCGCGAGAAATTCGCTCTTGGCCTGGCTCGCCGCCTCGGCGCGCGCCTTGGCCTGGCTGAGCGTGGTGACGAGATCCTCGTTGTCGAAGATGAGCGTGTGGAGCTTGCGCAGATCGGCGTTGTGCAGCTTCGCGGTGTTCATCAGGAACAGCGCGTAGGTCACCGTCATGCACGCGAGCATCCATCCGCCGGAGGGATAAACTGCGAAGCGTGCGGTGATCGGCATTAGCGTTGCGACGACGTAGATCGAATACGCGGGCACGACCGACGCGAGCGAGCGGGCCGCGCCGGCATTCATGCCCGCGATGATGAAGGCGAGCAGCAGCTGCGGCACCAGCGCCGGCACATCGAAGAAGATCCAGCCCGCCGCACCCCAGAGCGCACCCGCGAGCGCCACGCCCACGATGAACGCCATACGCCACTGCGGGAGTTTATCCTGAGTGGGATTGGCGCGCACGAAGGCGAGGTTGAGCGCTAAGCGCAGCAGCGAGAGTACGATCAACGCCCCAAACCACAGCAGCACGCGCCGCGTGGAGAAATAATTCCACAACCCGGCCGCGAGGATCACGCCGAGGACGAAGTTGGAAAACAGCCCGAAACCCGCCGAACGATAGAGCAGCCGGGTCATCTCGGCGTCGACTCGCAGGACCGTACGCGGATCAGGCGGACGAGGAGCGGCGTGCGACGCGGTCGGCATGGACAAGTTTATTATGCCTCGTATCGCCCGAACGGAAAGCCAATTAATGGCGACACCGTACGGAAACTACTTGAGCGAATACGGCAGTGGAGGTCTCAGACGAATTGCTTTGGCCACAGATTACACAGATGGCCACAGATAGCGGAGTGCCTTTATCCGTGCCCATCTGTGTGATCTGTGGCTAAAAACAGCTCGTGTTTGGGCACAAAAAAACCCGCGCTCACGAGGAGGGCGGGTTTTGGAAAGAGTTTAATTTTAGGCGATTAAGCCTTCTCGACGAGACCGGCCTTGATGGCCTTCACGGAGACCCAGAGGCGCTTCGTGCCGCCGTTGGGGAGCTTGACGCGGATCCGCTGAAGATTCGGGCGGAACTTGCGCTTCGTGATGCTCGTCACGTGCGTGCCGATGCCGCCGCTCTTCTTCGACTGACCCTTGCGATTGATGATGCTGCCCTTGACGGGGCGGCGACCGGTGATTGCACAGACTCTGGCCATGGTGGTTTGCGATTGGTTAAAAGGGTTTGAAGTAAAGCCCCGGGGGCGGGCGAATCAAGGGGAAACTTTACCGGAAATCGCCGTCGTTACTCGCGCCAGCCGCGCAGCACCTGAAACTTCTGCCCGAGATGAGTGGGGTGGAGGAGTTGAAGCAATGATTGTTTGCGCGGACTGAAACGTCCGGCCTCGGCCGCGGTGGTCGCGGCGATGAAGCTCGCGGCGTGGTGCACGAAGAAGGCCTCCTGCGACTCCACGGCCACATCGCCGAAGCGCTCGCGACGCAGCGCATCGGCCAGCCAGTCCCAGCAGATATGGCAGGTCAGGTCCTGTTCGCCGGGGCGGGCAAGGAGGTCGTTGGACTGCGTGTGGCGATGGTAGGCGCGCGCCGTGCCATAGGGCGTGTGGTCGACGAGCTCAGCCCAGGTCTTGCCATAGTCGAAGGCGACAAACAGCCCCGACCACGGCTGCGCTGCGATCTCGTCAAGCAGCGTCACCGACGCCATAGGCAAATCGAGCACGTAGCCCTCGGGCGCACTCGGCGGTAGCGGCGCCGTCGTGCTCGGGACGAGCTCGATCTCCGCCAGCCCGCCCTCGCGCAGCGCCACCCCAAGTTCGCGCCAGCCATCGCTGCGAAACACGAAGCGCCGAAACGGCTGCGCATCGAAGAGCTCGTTGGAAAAAACGACGCAGTTACCCGCCAGCGCCAGCGGCTCGCCGACCGCGATGGTGCGCTGGGCGCCAAAGGGATGCGCCACGCTCGCGATCACGCCACCAGGCGTCTCGCTGCCGATCTCAACAAAAGTGTACCCTTTCGGATCACGCCCGCCGAGCAGCTGCACGCAGGCCGCCGCAACCAGTTCGCCGAAAAGCGCCCCGCTCGTGCTTGCCGTGTAGAAATCCGTGCCCGCCCCAGTTCCGACTCGCGCGCGGGCCTGCCGATAGTAGCCGACCGCCGGGTCGTACAGCGCCAGCCGCATGAACTCCGCAAACGGCATCGCGCCCGCCGCGTCCGCCTGAGCGCGAAACACGGCAAGAAATTCGGGCGCTATGACGCCCGCCGTCGGAGGGTTGGTTGACGAACCCATTTACAAACGGAAGCGGATGCACACAGTCCGGGGCATGTTCAAACGGATTCTCATGGTCGCCGCCGGCGTAGTGCTCGGCGTGGCGCTGTCCCTCGGGGGCCTGCGCGTGGCCATGGCGTGGAGTCTGTTTCCGAACCGCGACCTCGACCGCTCCTCCAGCTACATGAAGGAAGTGCTCCAGCTCGTGAACGAAAACTACGTCGAGCCGAAGACCTCCGGCTACGACCAGCTCGCGCGTAACGCCATCCACGGCATGGTCGAGTCGCTCGACCCACACTCGGAATTTCTCGAGTCGAAGGACAATCAGGAACTCGAGGAAGACCTCAGCGGCGAGTTCGGCGGCATTGGCATTCAGGTGGAAACGCGCAGCGGCCACGCGCTCGTCATCACGCCGATGGCGGGCACGCCCGGCGAGCGCGCGGGTATCATGCGCGGCGACGAGATCGTGAGCATCGACGGTGAGCTCGTGGACAAAAACGCCGGCGACATCGTCGTCAGCAAGCTCCGCGGCAAGCCGAAGACGCAGGTCAAGGTCGGCATCTATCGCGCGAGCACGCAGCGCCGTTTCGACCTCTCGCTCACGCGCGAGATCATCCGCATCGAGAGCGTGCGCGCCGCGCACGTCATCGGCGATGGTGTGGGCTACGTGCAGTTGACGGAATTTTCCGAGCACACGGGCGAGCAGTTCGTCGCCGCGGTCAACCGCCTGCTCAAGGAGGGCATCGACTCCCTCGTGATCGATTTGCGCAACAATCCCGGCGGCCTGCTCGACGCGGCCGTTGAGGTCGCGGAGCCGTTTTTCAAGAAGGGCGAGATCGTCGTCTACACGCAGGGTCGCAAGCCCGCCGACCGCGAGGACTACAAGGCCGAGGTCGACCAGCCTCCGCTCGATATTCCCATCGCCATTCTGATCAACGCCGGCTCCGCCAGCGCCGCCGAGGTCGTCACCGGTGCGCTCAAGGACACGCGCCGCGCCGTCGTCGTGGGCGAGCGCTCCTTTGGCAAAGGCTCCGTGCAGTCCATCTTCAAGCTCAAGAATGGCGAGGGTCTCCGCCTCACCACCGCGCGCTATTACACGCCGAGTGGCGTGAGCATCCACGAGAAGGGCATCACCCCCCAGGTCGAGGTGATCATGACGCCCGAGGAGGACGACAAACTCAGCCGTCAGCAGTCGCGCCCCGACCTCGTGGAGAACAAGGCCGAGTTCAAGGAGCGCTTCGGCTTCGAGCCGATCGAGGACCGACAGCTCCAAGCCGCGCTCGATGTGCTCAAGGGCGTGCGCCTCCTCGACGAACGCGCCGATACCTCGGCCACTCCGCCCGCGAAACGCGTCGGCCTGACCGAACTCAAGACTCCGCGGCGCCTCGCGAAGAAATGATTCTCGCGCTGGAGAGTTCGTGCGACGAGACCGCTGTCGCCGTGTTCGATCCCGCACGCGGCCTGCTAGGCGAGTGGGTGCACAGCCAGATCGCGCTGCACGAGAAGCACGGCGGCGTCGTCCCCGACCTCGCGACGCGCGAGCACCTGCGCAACTTTGCCCCGCTGCTGGAGCGCGCCCGCGAGTGCGCGTCGTGGTCCGATCTGCGCGCTGTTGCCGTCACGCACGGTCCCGGCCTCGCGGCCTGTCTCGCGATCGGCGTCGCGAGCGCCAAGTCCCTCGCGCTCGCGCTCCGCGTGCCGGTGATCGGCGTCAATCACCTGCGCGGCCATGTGTGGTCGCCCTTCATCGCGCTGCACGCGAAGGCCTCCGAGTCTTTCGACGCCAGTGTGAGTGCGCTGCTCCCGCATCTCGGCCTCATCGTGTCCGGCGGCAACACGCTTCTCGTCTCGCTCGACGAACAGCGCCGCGTGACCATCCTCGCCTCGACCCGCGACGACGCTGCCGGCGAAGCGCTCGACAAGGGCGCCAAGCTCCTCGGCCTCGGCTACCCCGGCGGCCCGCTGATCGAGAAACTCGCCGCCGGCGGCAAGATCGACGCCTTCGATTTTCCCCGCGGCATCGGACGTCGCGACGAACTCGATTTTAGTTTCTCCGGCCTCAAGACGAGCCTCCGTTACCTGCTCGAAAAACTTCCCGCCGACGAAGTCCGCGCACGCCTGCCCGACCTCTGCGCGAGCTACCAGCAGGCCGTGGTCGACGCCCTCACGCGCAAGACTCGCTTCGCGCTCGAGCGCGGCGGCTACCGTAGCGTGGGCCTCTCCGGCGGCGTGGCCAACAACCGCACGCTCCGCGCCGCGCTCGAAAAAGAAGCCCGCCGCGCCCGCGTCGAATTCCTCGCCGCCGAGCCCCGCCACACCGGCGACAACGCCGGCATGATCGCCTTCGCCGCCTGGGCCGACACCACCGGTACCGAACGCGAGGCAGGCCTAAGCCTGAAGATAGAGCCCAGCGCGGGCGTGGCATAGCTCAATCAATTCGGCCACAGATTACACAGATATCGAAGGGCCTTATCTGTGCCCATCTGTGTAATCTGTGGCTAAAAATAGCTCTGAGCGGACACCTCCGCGTATCCACTTTACGAATACTCACGACGCAGGTTGCTCGGCAAAATCCCCAGCTCCTCGCGGTACTTCGCCACGGTGCGGCGGGCGATGGTGATGCCCTTGGCTTGCAGCTTCGACACCAGTTCCTGGTCGCTCAGCGGGGCGGAGCGGTCCTCGAGGTTGATGAGATCGGCGAGCATTTCCTTCACACTCGTGTTGGAGACATTCGCGCCGCTGTCGGACTGGTAGCCGGTCGTGAAGAAGTATTTGAAATCGAAGACGCCGTGCGGGGTCTTGATGTACTTGTTGGCGATGGCGCGGCTGACGGTCGTCTCGTGCACGCCGACGACATCGGCGATCTGCGTCATCGTGAGCGGCTTCAGGTGCGCGACGCCTTCCTCGAAAAATGCCGTCTGCGCCTTGATGATCTCGCGCGTGATGCGCTCGATCGTGCGCTGGCGCTGCTCGATGGAGTCGATGAGAAACTTGCCCGAGCGGATGCGCTCGCGGAGGTAGTCGCGCTCATCCTTCGAGAGCGTGCCCTTCGCGATGAGGTCGCGGTACGTGCCGGAGATGCGCAGGCGCGGGATGTAGTCGCTGTTGAGATGGATCTTCCACTCGTCGCCGTCCTTCTCGACCGTCACGTCGGGCACGACGACGTGATTGTTGTCGTCGGCGAAGCGGCGACCGGGCGCGGGGTCGAGCTTGCCGATTTCCTCGATGGCCACGTGGACCTCGTCGGCGGACGCGCCGAGCTTGCGCGCCAGCTCGGGGATGCGGCGGCGCGTGAGGAGATCGTAGTAGTGGCGCAGGATGCGCGCGGCGACCTCGTCGGAGCGGTCCTTGGCGGCGAGCTGCGCGAGCAGGCACTCCTGCAGCGATTGCGCACCGATGCCGGGAGGATCGAAGGTCTTGAGGATCTTGATCGCCTCCTGCACCGACTCCAGCGGGAGCTGGGTCTGCAGCGCGATGTCGGGCGGCGTCTGCGTGAGATAGCCGCGCTCATCGAGGCTGCCGACGATATGGCGCATCGCCTCGGCGGTCTGCGGCGCGAGCTCGGCGAGCTCGGCCTGCTGGAGCAGGTGCTCCTGCAGCGAGGTCTGGCTGACGAGCGAGTCGAAGAAATGCTGGCGGCGCTCGGCGTCCTCGCTCGTGTGCTGCTGGGCTCCACCGGCGTTGGCCATGTAGTCGCGCCAGTCCTCGTCGAGCTTGCCGAGGATCTCGAACTCCTTGGAGAAATCCATCTCGTCGCCCTTGCTGACAGGCTCGGGGCCCACCTCGGAAAGCGCCGCTTCGTGTGCATCGCTGCTGCTGCCCGGCTCGGGCGGCTGCTCGGCGTTCTCGTTGTTGCCCTCGGCGGCATCGCTCGTGGCCTTTTCGAGGCTCACGTCGTCCATCGGCAGCTCTTCGAGCGCCGGGTTGTTCTGCAACTCCTCCTGGATGACCGAGCGGAGATCGAGCGCGGCGACCTGCAGAATCTTCAGCGACTGCCGCAGCTGCGGCGCGAGAACAAGCGATTGCGACTGCCGTTGACTGAGGTTTTGGCTAAATCCTGGGCCGCTCATGTGGAGGATGAATTCGCGCGGGGTTCATTTCTCACATGGGGTTGCGGGCGAGAGGGGGTACGGACGCTTCGCGAATGCCGTAGAGCTCCTTCAGGTAGACCGCCAGCTTCTCGTTCGTCGGGCCGTAGCGGTCGCTGTACAGGTAGAGCTCGAGGTCGGTGAGCATCTCGAAGGCCGACTGGTAGCGCAGATTGCGGTCGCGCGTGAGGGCCTTCTGGATGATCCGCTCGAGCTTTTCGTCGATGTCGGCACGCAGGGTGCCGAACTTCGGGATGGGGAGCTGGAGAATGTTGCGGCGCGTGGCGGCACGGTCGCCGGCGCGGAAGATGTTTCGGCCGAGGAGCAGCTCGGTGAGCACGATGCCGAGGGGGAAGAGGTCCGCGCGCGCGTCCGTGACGGCGTAGCTGGCTTGCTCGGGCGAGAGGTACTCGTCCTTGCCCGCGATCACCTTGCCCTCCTCATTGTACATCAGGTCGAGGGCCTTCGCGATGCCGAAGTCGGTGAGCTTCACGTCGCCCTCCTGCGCAATCATCACGTTCTTCGGGCCGATGTCGCGGTGGACGATGTTGAGGTGACGGCCCTCGCGATCGCACTTCTGATGGGCGTAGGTGAGGCCGCGCGCCACGCGCGAAACGATGAAGGCCGCGATGTCCACGGGCGGCGGCTTGCCGACCTGCCGGTGGCGATCGAGGAACTGCTCGAGATTCACCCCGCGCACGAACTCCATCACCATGAAGTACTGCCCGCCGACCTGACCGAGGTGGTAGGTCTGGACGATGTTGGTATGGATCAGGTCCGCTACGAGCCGGGCCTCGCCGATGAAGTTGTTCTGAAACTCCTCGATCGCCGAGTACTCCTCGCGAATGAGCTTCACCGCGACGACCTTGCGGAAGTTGCCCGAGCCGAGCTGCACTGCCTCATATACCAGACCCATGCCGCCCTCGGCAATTTTGCGGGTCATCTCGTAATGAAGTTCGTTAAAGATGTGCTTAATCGCGGGCACGGGGACAAAAGACTGAGCCTTGGCCTTGCTGGCAAGCGCGCAGAAAGAGTTTCGGCGCGATAATTGCTACGTTCAGTGGAGGCCGAAGGATGCCTCGATAAGGGGCCAGCAGACGCGCGGCGTTTGACAGCCCCAGCGTGCGCCGTACGGTCCGCGTATCATGATCACGCTCACGCCCCGCGCCGCCCAGCAAGTTCGCACCATGCAGAGTGAACTCGATGCGCCCGCCAACAAGCGCCTGCGCGTGCTTATCGAGTCGGGCGGCTGCTCGGGCTTCCAGTACGGGATGTCCTTCGACGAGCCCAAGACCGACGACGCCGCTTTCGAGAGCGAAGGCGTGGCGATCATCATCGATCCCGCGAGCCTCGCCTATCTGAACGGCTCGAACATCGACTTCGACGACGGCCTCCACGGCAAAGGCTTCGAGATCAAAAACCCCAACGCCCAGAGCACCTGCGGCTGCGGCAAGTCGTTCAGCTGATCGAGAGCGCTCGGTTTTTGGACGGAGTTTAGGTTAAGCGCAAAGACGCCAAGATTGCGAAGGTAACGCGAAGAGTGGGGAGGCTTTTGGCCACAGATTACACCGATGGGCACAAATAAATCCCTCCGGCTATCCGTGTAATCTATGGCTAAATATTTACGGTCCTCCGAAAGCCGCAACGATAGCGAAGCACCCGTTGGCCTTCGTTGCCTTCGCGACCTTCTGTAAAAAATGGTTCGGAGATTAGCGCAGATTAGCGTTCCCCAATCCTCTTCTCCTTGCTCTTCACTTCTGCGCCTCGTGCAGCGCCACGATGCAGAAAGTCATCCCCGTCGCCTTTACGCTCTGAAAACCCGCCGCGCGGATTTCCTCCGCCAGCGCCGCGCGCCCGGGGAATGACTCGATCGTCTCATTGAGGTACACATACGCCGAGCGGTCGCCCGTCACGAAGCCCGCGATCAACGGCAGAATACGCCGCAGATAGAACAGATAAAACGGCCGGAACCATGGGTGCGGCTGCGAAAACTCCAGCACGAAGAGCTTCCCACCCGGCCGCAGCACGCGGCGCATCTCGGCGAGGCCGCGCGGACGGTCGGCGAGATTGCGCAGGCCGAAGGAGATCGTCACCGCATCAAAGGACGAGTCGGGCAGGGGGAGCTTCAATGCGTCGCCCTGTGCGAAGCGGATGTGCGCGTACCGCCCACCTGCGGCCTGCTGCTTCACGACCGCTTCGTCGAGCATCGGCTGGCAGAAGTCCATGCCGGTGATCAGCACGCCGTCGGGCAGACCCCGAGCGAGGGCAAACGCCACGTCGCCGCTCCCCGTGGCGAGGTCGAGCACGTCCTTGGGTTGGCCCCGGCGAACCGCTCCGACGAGACATCGCCGCCACCAGACGTCCACCCCACCGCTTAGGAGGCGGTTGGCCAGGTCGTAGCGCCGCGCGATGCGGCCAAACATGGAATTGACGGCTTTCGGGTCAGGCACAGGGCGAAAAGCAGGTATTTCCCACAGTTTTGGCAACCTTTCACGGATAAGGGGTTGACGAAAAGTGGCTGTTGTAATTAATTAAGGCTCAAGAGTCAGCCGGGAGTTACGAAAGGAAACCCTATGTCATCGAACCTGACCAAACGAGAAATTGTTTTGGAGATTTACCGGAAATCTGGATTTCCGCAAAAGCAGATTGTGGACACCGTGCAGCAGACGCTCGACATTGTTCAGAGCGCGCTCGCAGCGGGCCGAAACGTCGAGTTGCGCAACTTTGGTGTGCTTGAGGTACAAATCCGCAAGCAGCGCATCGGCCGCAACCCGAACAAGCCCGAAGCCGAAGTGGTGATCCCGCAACGCGCTGTCGTGAAGTTCAAGTCCGGTAAGATCCTCAAGCAGCAGCTCAAGAAGATCGATCTGGGCAAGCTTTGAGCCAAGGCGGGGTTATCCCGCCTCAGGCGAAGAAGTTCTGCCACAGATTACACTGATGGTCACGGATGCGGATTTCCGTTATCTGTGTCCATCTGTGCGATCTGTGGCTGGATTGTTCTGGTGCAATTTAGGTTCGCCCTGTCCCCCCGCGACGGGCAACGTCCACGGTCCGCATGGCTACGTTTCAGACTCTGCCCGGCTTCCGTGAGTTCTATCCCGAGGATTTCGCGCGCCGAAATCACATTTTCCGCCTCTGGCGCCAGACCGCGCATACGTTTGGCTTCGCGGAGTACGACGCGCCGGTGCTCGAGCCGCTCGAGCTCTACAAGGCCAAGTCCGGCGACGAGATCGAGGCGCAGCTCTTCAGCTTTACCGACAAGGGCGGGCGCGACGTCGCGCTGCGCCCCGAGATGACGCCCACCGTGTGCCGTCTCGTCGGCGCCAAGGCCAATGCGCTCAAGCGCCCGATCAAGTGGTTCAGCATCGCCGAGTTTTACCGCTACGAGCGCATGCAGAAGGGCCGCGGCCGCTGCTTCCACCAGTTCAACGCCGACATCTTCGGCGAGGCCGGCTCCGAGGCTGAGATCGAGCTCATCGGCCTGCTCGTGCAGTGCCTCTGCGCCTTCGGTCTCACGCACGAGGATTTCTATGTCCGCCTGAGCGACCGCAATCTGTGGTTTTATTATCTGCAGGCCCTCGGTCTCTCGGATCAGCAGTCACGAGGAATACTAGTCGCAATCGACAAATACGAAAAGCTCGGAAACGACGCTTTCAAGGAATACGAAAATTCCTTTGGACCTCTTCAGTCGGAATTGAGGGATCAAATTCTGAAGTTCCTTCAGATCAAATCGCTGGCACAACTAAAGGATCAGATGGATCAGATCGCTGGCGACGCCTCACGCGTCCAAGGCGATGAAGCGATGCGGAAGTTTGCGGATCGATACAACGACTGGAAAAAACTTCTCACCGCAATCGATGCGATGGGTCTCACGCGTTTCGTCGAGGTCGACCTCGGCGTTGTCCGCGGCCTCGCGTACTACACCGGCTTCGTCTTCGAGGCCTTCGACCGCAAGGGCGAGCTGCGCGCGCTCGCCGGTGGCGGCCGCTACGACGATCTCGTGCAGAAGCTCGGCGGCCCCGCGCTGCCCGCGGTGGGCTTCGCCATCGGCGATATGACCTTTGCGCTCCTGCTGGAACAGCGCGGCCTGACACCTAATTTCGTGCAGGCCCCGGATGTCTACTGCGTGATCGGCGGCGAAGCCGAGCGGCTCGCGGCCTTCGGCGATATCCAGGCGCTGCGCGCGGCGGGCTTCCGCGTCGAGTACCCGATGAAGGACCTCGCCTTCGGCAAGCAGTTCAAGGCCGCCGCCGAGTCGGGTGCGAAGCTCGCGCTGATCTACGGCGGTGACGAGATCGCGAAGGGCGTGGTGAAATTCCGCGACCTCGGCACGCGCACCGAGCAGGAAGTGCCACGCGCGCAAGTGCTCGCTGTCGCGCGAGATTTTCTCTCCGGCCAATGAAAAAATACCCCGGCCAGCGTTTCCGGGCGCTGCCCGATCTCTACGCGGTCTGCCGCCTCAGCCCCGATTCCCGCGTGCCCTCGTGGGTCGCTGGGCCTTTCGTCAATCTCACCTTCACCGACGATGAGCTCGCAATCATCTGCCCCGCCGACCGCGTCCCGCCCGACATGCGCGCCGAGCGCGACTGGCGCGTGCTGAAGCTCGTCGGCCCGTTTCCCTTCACCACCACCGGCGTGCTCGCCTCCTGCGCGACCCCGCTCGCCCGCGCCGGCATCAGCCTCCTCTCGATCGCGACCTACGACACCGACTACCTCCTCGTGAAGAGCGAAGTTTTCGATGATGCCGTAAAAGTCCTCGTCGCCGCCGGCCACACGAAGCTCGGCTGATTTTTGTGGGAGGGGCTTTACGCCCCGACGATGCGGCAAAGTCGGCGTCCAATCTCCCAGCTAACCCCAGCCGAATTTCACTCGCGCGATCGCGAAATTGAAACCACGGAGACACAAAGATCACAGAGCAGATCGTTTCGGATTTCTCCGTGTCCTCCGTGCCTCCGTGGTTAATTCCTCCGGTCACGACCTTATTTGAAGCGCTCCAGCACCTAGCCCACGGCTCTCTCGCTCGATTCTGTATCCAAAAACCCACGACAAACTCCCGTCGTCGGCCTCCGCTTTCGCATGACCCCGAAACCGAAACTCACCGCCCGCCAGCGTTGGCTCCGTCGCCTCGCGTTTTACGGTTCGCTCTACGCGCTCTTTACCCTCGCGGCCTGTCAGGTGGCGCCGGCGTTGCTGTTTCACCCCGAGTTCGGCCGCCGCATGCAGCCGAAGGGCGAGCTCTCGCTGCCGATGCCTGACGGCACGGAGATCAAGGCCCTCTACCTGCCGAACCCCTCGGCCGCCTTCACGCTCTGGTATTTCCACGGCAATGCCGAGGACCTCTGGGACATCGAGCCGACGCTCCACGCGCTGCACGACGCCGGCTACGCCGTCTTCGCCGCCGACTATCCCGGTTACGGCCGCAGTGGCGGCCAGCCCACCGAGCAATCCGTTTACGCCGCCTCGCGCGTCGCCCGCGCCTATCTGCGCGACACGCTGAAGATTCCGGCGAAGCAGACCATCATCCTCGGCCGCTCCCTCGGCGGCGGCCCTGCCGTGCAAATGGCGACCGAAGAGCGGGTGGCTGGCCTCGTGCTCCAGAGCACCTTCCTCAGCTCCTACCGCGTGATGACGCACTGGACCATCCTACCCGGCGCCCCGTTCAACAACGCCTCAAAGCTCCCCCGCGTCGGCTGCCCTGTCCTCGTGCAGCACGGCCGCCTCGACGAAGTGATCGGCTTCTACCACGGCGAACAACTCTTTGCCCTCGCCCCCGAGCCCAAGCGTTTCCTGTGGGTCGACTCCGCCGGCCACAACGACCTCCCCGAAGTCTCCGGCGCGAACTACTGGCAAGCCCTCAAAGACTTCACCGTCCTCTGCGCCGCGCAAAGATAGCGATAGGTTTTGTTGAGTGCAAAGACGCAAAGATTGCGAAGGTGACGCGAAGGATCGGGATGGTAGGGCGCATTATCCTTAATGCGCCGCTGCGACTCGGCTAACTGAGACGCCGAGCGCAACCGCCGTATCGCAAGAACCGCGCCCCATCTTCACGCTTTCTGTTTCCTCTCGCAAAGGCATCGGCGTCTTCTACCTTTCTCCTTTGCGTCCACCTTTGCGACCTTAGCGACTTCGCGTTTAATCCGACTTCACGTCGGTCCGCGATTCGCCCCGCTCACCACACCTGCGGCACGAGCTCCGGCACGGCTGCTCCGAATGCCGTATAGAACTCCGGGAAATTCTGCACCGGGCCGTTCACGCGCTGGCGCACGGGGCTGTGGACGTCGCTCTGGATTTGGAGGCGGACTTTTTCCGGGCGCTGGTTGGTGCGCCAGCCTTGGGCGAAGGCGATGAAGAAGCGCTGGTCGGGCGTGAAGCCGTCGACCGGCATCAGGCGCTTGTTCGCTGTGGCGAGCTTGAAGGCCTCATACGAGACGCGCAGGCCGCCGACATCCGCGATATTTTCGCCGAGGGTTTGGTGGCCGTCGATGTGCAGGCCGGGGAGGGGCTCGTAGGCGGCGTACTGCTTTGCGACCAACTCGGCGCGCTCTTGGAATTTCTTCACGTCTTCGTCGTTCCACCACGGCTTGAGATTGCCCTCCCAGTCGTATTGGCGGCCCTCGTCGTCGAAGCCGTGCGTGAGTTCGTGACCGATGGTCGAGGCGAGCGCGCCGTAGTTGGACGCATCGTCGGACTTCTCGTCGAAGAACGGCGGTTGGAGGATGCCCGCGGGGAAGCACATTTCGTTCAGCGTGGGATCGTAGTAAGCGTTGTTCGTCGGCGGCGTCATGTGCCACTCGTCGCGGTCGACGGGTTTGCCGAGCTTCGCGATCTGGCGGCGCAGCTCGAACTGGCCCGCGGCAATCACATTGCCGACATACGAGCCGCGCGAAATCTGCAGCGCCGAGTAGTCGCGCCACTTGTCGGGGTATCCGATCTTGGAGCGCATCGTGTCGATCTTCTTGTACGCGATTTTCTTCGTGTCCTCGCTCATCCAGCTGGAGGCTTGGATGCGGTTGCGCATGGCCTGCAGGTGAAACTTCACCATCTCCAGCGCGCGCGCCTTGGCCTCAGGGCTGAAGGCCTGCTTCACGTAGAGCTGCGCGAGGTCCTCACCGATGCCTTGATCGGTCGCGGCCATCACGCGCTTCCAGCGCGGGCGCAGCTCCGTGGTGCCGTTGAGCTTCTTGCCGTAGAAGGCGAAGTTCTCGTCCACGTACACATGGCTGAGATACGGCGCCGCCTGATGCAGCACCTGCCAGCGCAGGTAGGCGCGCCACGATTCGATCGGCTCGGACTTCAGGAGCCCGCCGAGCGCGGTGAAAAACTCCGGCTGGCCGACGAGCACCGTCTTCTCGCTGGCGGGAAATTTCAGCGCGGAGAAAAAGACGTCCCAGCCGAAATCGCCCGAAATCTTGGCGAGCGCTGAGCGCTCGAACTTGTTGTAGTTCTTCTCCGGGTCGCGGCGCTCGACCAGCGTGCGCGACGCCTTGGCGAGCTTGGTCTCCAGTGCCATCACCGCCGTCGCTTCGGTTTTGCCCGCGTCGGGCATGTCGCCACCGAGTTCGAGGATGCGGGCGACGTGCGCCACGTAGGCGGTGCGGGTTTCCTTCGCCGCGTCATCGTCGCGGAAATAGTAATCGCGCTCGGGGAGGCCAAGGCCGCCCTGATAAAAGCCCGCGATCATTGCGGTCGTGTCCTTGTCGTCCACTTGTACACCGAAGCTGAACGCTTCGTCGATGCCCTGCGCCTGCAGCTCCGCGATCGCGTGCATGAGATCGGCCGGAGTCTTGATCGCGGCAATCGCATCGAGCATCGGCTGGATGGGCCTGAGACCCGCGGCCTCGATGGCGGCTTCGTCCATGCCCGACGCGTAGAAATCGCCGACCCGCTGCGCCACCGTGCCCTTGGAATTGTCGCTCTTGGCGGAGGATTCGAGGATGCTCTTCAGGATCGCGAAATTGCGCTCATCGATCTCCTGATTGACGCCGAAGGACGAGTATTCGCCCGGGATCGGCACCTTGTCGAAGGCGCCGCAGGCATACGCATAAAAGTCCTTGGTCGGAGAAGCCGACGTATCGACGTATGCGCGGTCCACGCCGACAATCGGATGCGGCGCATCGGCAGCGAAGAGCGGGACGGCGACGGCGAAGACGGCGAGCAGAAAACGATTCATGGTATCGAGGAAGTGAATACGAGAACGAAGAAAGAGTCTACTTTACCGCCCGGAGATTCTGCGGCCCGAAGGCCTCGCCGAGCAGCGCGGGCAGGGTGGTGTCGATGCGCTTGGCGGAATTGCAGATGCTGATCACGAGCGCGTGCGGGCCGAACTCGTTGATGACCTGCCGGCACGCACCGCATGGCGCAGTCGGCGTAGGCGTGGGTGTGTAGACTGCCACGGCGCGAATTTTGCGCTCACCCGCTGCAGCGGCGGTGAAGATCGCTGTACGCTCGGCGCAGTTGCACAGGCCGTAGGAAGCATTCTCGACGTTGCAGCCGGTGTAGATCTTGCCCGACCCAGCGAGGATCGCAGTGCCGACGCGGAACTTCGAGTAAGGCGAGTAAGAGGCCTTGGCCGCTTGACGGGCTTTCTGCTCCAGACGGCGCAGCGTGGCGGGAGTGACAGTTTGCTTCATTGAGGGTGCGTAAGATGTAGAGGGTGAGAGACGGCCGCGCGATAGCGAAGTCACACCCACCAGTCTAGAGACCAAGCTCGCGTTTCACCGCGGCGAAGGCGGCGATGGCCTTTTCCAGATCGGCGCGGGAATGCCCGGCGCTCACCTGCGTGCGGATGCGCGCGGCACCTTGCGGCACCACCGGATAGAAAAAGCCGATCACGTACACGCCGTGTTCGAGCATCTTGGCCGCGAACTTCTGCGAGAGCGCCGCGTCGCCGAGCATCACGGGCACGATGGGATGCGAACCGGGCTTGAGCGTGAGGCCCGCCGCGGTGAGGCCGGCGCGAAAGAATTTCGTGTTCTCTTCGAGGCGGTCGCGCAGCTCCGTCGAGCGGCTGAGCAAGTCGAGCGCGGCGATGGACGCGGCGGTGATGACCGGCGCGAGCGAGTTGGAAAACAGATAAGGCCGCGACCGCTGGCGGAGCAGCGCGACGATCTCCTTGCGAGCGGCGACGTAGCCGCCGCTCGCTCCACCGAGGGCCTTGCCGAGCGTGCCGGTGATGATGTCGATGCGACCCATCACGCCGCAGTGCTCATGCGTGCCGCGACCAGTCTTGCCCATGAAACCGACCGCATGGGAATCGTCGACCATCACGAGCGCACCGTACTTGTCGGCGAGGTCACAGATCTCGCGCAGCGGCGCGATGAAGCCGTCCATCGAGAACACGCCATCGGTTACGATGAGCTTGAAGCGCGCTTTCTTCTCGTCGGCTTCGCGCAGCTTGGCCTCGAGGTCGGCCATGTCGGAGTTCTTGTAGCGGTAGCGCTGCGCCTTGCAGAGGCGGATGCCGTCGATGATCGACGCGTGGTTGAGTTCGTCGCTGATCACCGCGTCTTCAGCGGAGAGCAGCGTCTCAAATACGCCGCCGTTGGCGTCGAAACACGACGAGTAGAGGATCGTATCGTCGGTGCCGAGAAACGCACTCAGCCGCGCTTCCAGCTCCGTGTGAATCTCCTGCGTGCCGCAGATAAACCGCACTGACGAAAGCCCATAGCCCCAGCGATCCAACGCCGCATGCGAGGCCGCAATCAGTTCCGGATGCGCCGAGAGACCGAGATAGTTGTTCGCGCAGAAATTGAGCACCTCGCGCCCATCGATCGTCGCGATATGCGCCCGCTGCGGCGTAGCAATCACCCGCTCCCGCTTGAAGAGCCCCGCGGAGTCGAGATCGGTGAGGGTTTTCTGAAGATGCGCGAGGTATGCGGGGGTCATGTTTTTTGGCCACAGATTACACTGATGGGCACAGATGGATTTTAGCGGACGATGCGTTTCCAGCGCAGCTTGGCTTCCTTGAAATTGAAGAGCAGTGCGACACGCAGCCCGGTAATGGTGAGGTAGCCGATCATTTGTGCATAATGGGTGTCGGCGAAATCTACCACACACTTTGGATCAACAATGACTTTGCCATCGACGACGAGATCCGGGACGAGGGTATCGACCACGACACCCTCATAGGTCACTGGGAAGGATCTCTGCTGCTCGACCACGTGACCGCGCTTTCGCAGCTCGATCACCAATGCATTTTCATAGGCTTTTTCCTTCAGACCGGGTCTCAGGGTATTGAGCACTTTCATGGCTGAACCGACAATATCTTCAGTCAGCTCCTTGTGCAGGTAATCCCCATCGCCCACAGATTGATGATTAGACGCCAATCCGGCGGTAGTTTTCATGGATCGGCTATCTGTGTCCATCTGTGTAATCTGTGGCTAAAAATCTCACTCCCAGCTTAGCACGATTTTGCCGCTTTTGCCGGAGCGCATGAGGTCGAAGCCTTGCTGGAAGTCGGTGTAGTGAAAGCGGTGCGTGATCACTGGCGAGATATCGAGGCCGGCCTGGATGAGCGCGGTCATCTTGTACCACGTCTCGTACATCTCGCGGCCGTAGATGCCGCGGATCGTGAGCATGCTGAAGACGACCTTGTTCCAATCGATCGCTGCCTTCTCCGGCATAATGCCGAGCAGGGCGATGCGGCCGCCGTGAAACATGTTGTCGATCATGTCATTCAACGCGCGCGGATTGCCCGACATCTCAAGGCCGACGTCGAAGCCCTCCTTCATGCCCAGCTCGCGCTGCACGTCCGGTAGTTTCTCCTTGGATACATCGACGACGCGCGTGGCGCCGAGGCGCTTCGCGAGCGCGAGTCGGTCGGGATTGACGTCGGTCACGACGACTTGGCGCGCACCGGCCTGCTTCGCGACCGCCGCGGCCATGCAACCGATGGGGCCGGCGCCAGTGATGAGCACATCCTCGCCGACGAGATCGTACTGCAGCGCGGTATGCACGGCGTTGCCGAGCGGATCGAAACACGAGAGCACATCGAGCGGGATCGCCGGATCGACATGCACGGCGTTGCTCGCGGGGATGCAGAGAAATTCGGCGAATGCGCCATCGCGATTCACGCCGACACCCTTGGTATTTTTGCAAAGATGGCGTCGGCCCGCGAGGCAGTTGCGGCACTGCCCGCAGACGATGTGGCCTTCGCCATCGACGAGATCGCCGGGCTTGAAGCCCTGCACATTAGAGCCCACGGCCTCGATCACGCCGACGAACTCATGGCCGATCACCATCGGGGGCTTGATGGTTTTCTCCGCCCACGCGTCCCAGTTGTAGATGTGCACATCGGTCCCGCAGATCGACGTCTTCTTCACGCGAATGAGGACATCGTTGATGCCCGGCTCGGGCACGGGGACTTCGACGAGTTCAAGACCGGGGCCCGCCTTGAGCTTGGCGATGGCGCGCATTTTTTGCATGGCGCTAAAGTAAAGATAGGCGCGCGCCTGTCGAGCGGACGGCGCACATCTCGGATGGACCGAAATGGAATACGCCAAATGGCGTAGCGCGCCTCAGTTACTTTGGCGCCGTGAGCGCGTGATCGGTCGGCACATCGACTCCCGCGTAAACCTTGCGCGAGGTCCAATCGGCATCCGGTGCGCTCCAGAACGGATCGCTGGCCGGCAGGGCGAGCGGAAGTAGTCCCGCCGCGCAGAGATATGTGCTGCCGGTTGAAATATATGTCTCACCAATCGACGGCTGCGAACCGAAGAAGCCGACGCGCAGCCAGCCTTCGGCGTCGAAAGTATTCGGCGCTTCGATCAGGCGACGGATCACGGCGGTCATGCCGCAGCGCACTTGGGCGGGATTCAGTTCCGGAGGCAGATCATGGCGCAGCGCGATTTGCCCCAGCAGTTGCAGTGTGCCAAAGCGGTAAGCGAGCGAGCGACCAATCGGTGGGAGCGTGCCCTCCGGCGAGATGAGTCGCTCCTGAACCGCGGCGTAGCGCCGGGCTCGGGCGCGGACTCGCTCGGGAAATTTCTCGTCCACCCACGGGCCGCGATCCCCGACCGCGTCGAGCACGTCGAGCAGCATGGGTTGGATGACGAAGCTGTTGTAGTAATCCCAGTGAAATTCTGCGCCGTCTCCGTAGGCGCCATCGCCCTTGTACCACGACTCGTGGCGCTTCAGCGCGTAGTCGATGGGCTCGCGTTTCCACGCGCCCTCGCCGCCAAACTTCGCGAGCACAGCCTCGATGATTGCGGAGAACAGGAGCCAGTTGCTCTCGTTGGGCTTGATGACGCGTGTGGCCTGCAGCGATGCGATGACGTTTTTCTGGCAGCACTTGGGCAGCGCGGCCCAGAGCTGTTTTGGCGCGCGAAGCAGCGCTTGCGCGAGAAACGCCGCATCGACGACGGGCTGGCCGCCCACGGAGAAATTGCAGTGATCGGGCGATTCCGGATCGGTGATCTTGTCGATGGCACCGAGCGCGAGGCGGCGATACTTGGCGCGCAGTTTCGACTCCTCGGTATCGGAGCCCGTTTCTTCCAACTCCAGCCATGGCGCAATGCCAGTGAGCAGTCGGGCGACAGCTTCGAGGTGGGTGTACTTTGCCCGGTCGTCGCGCGGCGCGCGCGACTCGATGGGCATCTTCTTTTTCAGTTCACCGCGCGAGGCCGCGGTCAGCACGGGCTCACCGACGCGGGTGAGGACCGAGAGCCAATAGGCACGCGTGGAGAGATCGCTCATTCGGCCAGGAGTTGGCTGCCTTCGATGGCGAGCAATTTGACCTTGGTCGCGATGCCGCCCGGCCCGGAGAAGCCCGTCATGCGCCCATCCGCGCCGGTCACGCGATGGCAGGGGATTAGCAGCGGCCAGCGATTCGCGCCGAGCGCGGTGCCGACCGCGCGGCTCGCGACTGGCGGTTGACCGATGGCCTTGGCGATCTCGCCATACGTGGAAGTGTGGCCCGACTTCACCGCGAGTGTCGCGCGAAGCACGGCGAGGTTGAACTCCGCCACTGCGGCGAAGTCGTATTTCAGATCGGTGAAATCCTGCGCCTCGCCCCCGAGATGCCGGCGCACGCGCGCAACGATGACGGCGATCTCCTCCGGCGGCGTGGCAACATCGTCAGGCCGAGCCGCCGCGATGGGCAGCGAGAAACTCGTGAGGCCCGTGTCGCCCCAAGTAATCGCACAGCGGCCGAGAGCGGTATCGAAAGTGTGGCGCGGCATGAGGAATTTTAGCCACAGATTACACAGATGGGCCTAGATAGGGAGAGCGGAAATCTGTGCCCATCTGTGAAATCTGTGGCGGAGGATTTCACTTCTTGGCCGGCTCGTTTTCGCCGATGTAGCGGCGGAAGAATTCCTCGTAGCGCACGAGCGTGTCGATGCGCTGGCGTGGGTCGCCGCTGCGGCTGAGCTCGTGGGTGGCGTGCGGGTAGCGCGCGTACTCGACGGGGCGGTTGAGGACCTTCAGGGCTTTGTAGAGCATCTCGCTCTGCACGTAGCCGGTGCGGAAATCGGTGTCGCCGTGCTGGATGAGCAGCGGAGTCGTGATCGCGTCAACGTGCGTGAAGGGCGAGTTCTCGTCGAGGATCTTGCGGATCTCGGGCTGCCACGGGTAGCCGCCGAATTGCCACGGGACGAGCCGCCACGCGTTGCCCTCGCCGAAGAACGTCGTGAGGTCATACACGCCGCGCTGGGCGACGGCGGCCTTGAAGCGGTGGTCCTGCGTGAGCAGCCACGCGACCATGTAGCCACCGTAGCTGCCGCCGGTGACGACCTCGCGGTCGGGATCGACCCACGGCTCCTGCGCGGCGATGTCGACGGCGGCGAGAATGTCACTGGCGGGAATGGTGCCCCAGTTCTGGTAGTTACCATGCTGAAACTCGCGGCCGTAGCCACCCGAGCCGCGGGGATTGCAGTACACGATGCCGTAGCCGCGCGCGGCGAAATATTGAAACTCGAGCCACATCGACGCCTCGCCCGGGCCCCACATCGCCTGCGGGCCGCCGTGAATTTCGAGGAGCAGCGGATATTTTTTTCCGCCCTCGAAGCCGGCGGGCTTCATCAGCCAGTACTCGATCTCGGTGCCGTCGGGACGCTTGAGCGTGCGGCGCTCGGGAGTGCTGAGGATCTTGTCGCGGAGCCACGCGCTGTTGTGCGTGGTGAGGATGTGCGGCTCACTGGCATTGAGCGCGGCGGCGTAGAGCTCGGCGGGATCGGACGGACGCGTGCGGACCAGCACGACGCGCTCCCGGCCGACGTCGTAGCTGAGCGTGCCCGTGTCGGGACCAGTGAGCCGCTCGGACTTGGCCTTGGGATTCGTCGCGATGCGATAGAGCGGGAAGCCGCCGTTGGCGGTCGCGGTGAAATAGACGTATTTGCTGTCGCGCGCCCAGCGGAGCGACGCCACGGTGCGATCGAGTGCGGCCGTGAGAATCTGCGCGGCACCTTCGCCGAGCGGCGCGATGCCGACGACCGACTGGCCGTACGCGAGGTCCTCGGCGGGCGTGGCGCGAAACGCGATGGACTTGCCGTCGGGCGAGGGGAGCGGGCGCGCGAGCGACCAGCCATCAAAATGGCGCAGCAGTTTCGCGCCGGAGCCGTCGGCTGCCACGCGATAGAGATCGCTCACGAGATCACGGTCGGGATGCGTAGCGGGCTGACTGGCGCCGCTGCAGAGGAGAGCTGAGCCATCGATGGTCCACTCGGGATTTTCAAAATCACCATAGCCCTGCGTGAGATCGCGCGGCTCGCTGTGGCCGTGGGCGTCGACGGAGAAGATGTGATTGAAGCCGACCGCGACATCGAGGTCCGCCTCGCCGAGGAAATCGAGACGCGAGGTGACGCGCGGCGTGGCCTCGGCTTCGTTCTTGGCGAGGTATTCGCGACGCTCGGCGAGCGAGCCATCGGGATTGGCGGAGGGTTTTTCCTTGGCGGACTTTTTCGCGAAATCCTTTTCGGCCCAGTTGGCGGTGTCGTTGAGCGCACGGGCGGGGCGTTCGTCGGGAAATTCCGGCGAAGACTTCGGCGTGGCCTTGCGCACATCGGTCCACGTGAGGGCGACGCTGAAGGCGACGTGTTTGCCGTCGGGCGACCAGCGCGGGGCGGTGGCGCCCTGGTCGAGCTTGGTGAGTTGCCGCGCCTCGCCGGCGTCGCGCACGGGGAGGACGAAGACCTGCGGTTTGTCGTTTACCGGGCGGACGAAGGCCAGCTCCATGCCATCGGGGCTCCACTGCGGATCGCTTCCGCCATTGACGCCGTGAGTGAGCGCGCGCGGCGCGGTGTGGCCGTCGGTCGCGGCGAGCCAGAGGTGAGTGCGGTAGAGGTA
The DNA here is from genome assembly GCA_048498795.1 of Verrucomicrobiota bacterium. Classification (GTDB taxonomy): domain Bacteria; phylum Verrucomicrobiota; class Verrucomicrobiia; order Opitutales; family Opitutaceae; genus JBEHXH01. Next base: position 321,352 of record JBEHXH010000008.1, on the reverse strand, counting down.
GTCGTCGAGTTTGTCGGGCTTCGGCTCGACGCTCTTCACCGTGTAGGCGATCCAGTGGCCATCGGGCGAGATCGCGGGGGCGGCGAGCTCCTTGAGATTGAGCAGATCGGCGGCGCCGATGAGCGGGCTGACCGGTTCGGCGGCCCGAACGACTAAACCGAAAAACGCGAGGACCAGGAGACGGGGCACGGTTCGCATAAGGGTTGGCAACGTGCAGGGGTTCTTCATCGTGTCCAATTCAAACCCGATGACGAACCGCTTCTACAACGCCTTCGATTGCGAGACGCACGGACCGGCGCGCAAGCCCGACTACCGCACGCCGTTTCAAGTCGACCGCGACCGGATCATCCACGCCCAGGTGTTTCGCAAGCTGCAGTCGAAGACGCAGGTGTTTCTCTCGGGCGAGTACGATTTCTACCGCACGCGCCTCACGCATTCGATGGAGGTGGCGCAGATCGGCCGCTCGATCTGCCACTTCCTCCGCTCGAAAGGCGGACCGCTCCGCGACGATTTCTACATCGACGGCGACCTCGTCGAAGGCATCTGTCTCGCGCACGACCTCGGCCACCCGCCCTTCGGCCATTCGGGTGAGCGCACGCTGCAAGAGTTGATGCTCCGCTGGGGCGGCTTCGAGGGCAACGCCCAGACGCTGCACCTCCTCACCGAGGCGTTTTTCCAAAACGAGACCGGCGTCCGCGGCATGCAGCCCACGCGCGCGCTCCTCGACGGCGTGCTGAAGTACAAGAAACTCTTCCGCGAATTCGCCGCACCGCCGAAGAATCATTTTCTCTACGACCCGCAGGAGTCCGTGCGCACATTTGTCTTTGGCGGCACGATCATCCCGATCGACCTGCACGACGGCGAAAAGCTCAACGCGTTCAAAAGCGTGGAGTGCCAGATCATGGACTGGGCCGACGACGCCGCGTACTCGCTCAACGATATCGTCGACGGCACCAAGGCCGGCTTTCTCACCATCGAACGTGTGGAGAGCTGGGCGGCGGGCGAAGCCATCGACGCGCCGAAGCAGAAGCTGCTCGATCAGTTTTTCACCGCGGTGCGCGGCGACCGCGTGGAGCAGGTCTTCGCGCAGAAAATCGGAGGATTTATCGCGGCATCGCGGCTGAAGGAGCGGCGGAATTTTCTCAGCGAGACGACCAACCGCTACCGTTACGAACTCGTCGTGACGCCCGAAGCAGAGCGCGAGGCGCTCTTCTGGAAGAAGCTCGCCAACGACGTGATCTTCGAGAGCCCGCAGCTCCAGCAGATGGAGCACAAGGCCCGCCGCGTGCTCTTCGATCTCTGGGAGTCCTGCTGGCGCAACTACGTCGACGTCGGCCCGCGTGTGATCCGCATCCTCCCGCCGCGCGTGGGACGCCTCGTCGATGCCGAGAAAACTCCCTCGGGCAAAGCCCGCCAGATCTGCGACTGGCTCGCGGGCCTCACCGACGGCGCAATCGTGCGCGCCCACCGCCGGCTCTTCGATCCGGAGTTTGGGAGTATCCGGGATTTGAGTTAAGCAGTGGCGACGAGCACATGAAGAGAGTTTCGAAAATCACCGTCGCTGATGAATAGTTGGGCGATTGGCTAACCCATCCCTCGCGAATCAAATGCGCGCATCGATTCGTTTCGCATGGGTGGTCGCTCTCGCGATGGCGGGCTATGGCGCAGTGTGGGCTGCAGGAGCAGAGCCCAAATCGGCAGAGAGCAAAGATCCCATCGTCGCTTTGCCTCCCTTCACCGTGGAGGAGGGACTACCATGGCGTTACGGTAGAGTCGCGGAGTTCGAGGTGCTCACGCTCTGCACACCTGAAATAACCGAGGAATTCGTCGAGGCGCAGTATCGCGGCTACGATTTCCTTCCGCAGGTTTTTCAAGCAGACCGCAGTCGGCCGGTGGAAGTCGTACTTTGGGGCGGCAAGACGACCATTCTGCCGTCGACGCGAAAGCATGGGTATGCCGATAGTGGCTATAAATTTGGCCCCGGGTATCTGAATGGATGTTACTTCCCCGATATCGTGGCCATCGGTGACGGTGACAGCCTGGTGCTCAGCGCAAACTTGAAATCGGTGACTGAATACGAGCCAGCTGCGATCCAATATGCGCGACGGGCGATGGCCGAAAAAGTCCCGGCGATTCCGCTGTGGGTAAGGGAAGGCTTTTGTGGCGACAATGGAGTGTTTCCCCGGGATCTGGGAATTCAGGTTTATCGGCGCGATGTCTTAGCTAACCACTCGGCAGCGGGCGTGATGTTGTTGCCCTGCATACCTTGGGAAGGGCCGGAGCCGAACCGGAAGTTCCCCGCTCGCGCCCTTATCCCTTTCAGGGAATTCTTCCGCGGACCACCGACGGAGCTTGATGCGAATCGGATCAAGCACTGGCGCTCTCAGGCGGGCTTGTTCGTTCGCTGGTCATTGTTTGGCCGCGAGGGCTCACGCGCAAATATCGATGGTTTTTGGCGCCTTGCCGCGATCAGTTGGAGGGGCGCTGTGACTGAGGAAGATTTTAAGCAGTGCATGGGCCTGAATTTCACCGAAGCCGCGGAAAAAATAGGCATCTACCTAGCCGATAAGCAGTGGGATGTGCCCGAATTGCAGATCCCGAGTTTGGCGGCCGACTTGCCGGCTTTTGCTGATTTTGTGCTGCGGCCAGCTTCCGACGTGGAGATCGCGCGGCTGAAGGGAAACTTCGAGCGGATGCAGATGAACACGCTTCGATCCGGCTATCCCGACCTCGCGGCGCAGTATGAAGCGGCGGCCCGGCGTACGCTCACGCGGGCGCGCGATCAGGGTATGACTGACCCCGCCTTTCTCGCGGTCTTGGGCCAATTCGAATACGACACGGGGCAGCTTGATGCAGCGCGAGGTCATCTGGAAACGGCGGCTGCCGCAAAACAGGCCGGGACGCGCGCGCTCGTGGAACTCGCACGACTGCGCTTGCGCGAGTTGCAGGGCCGGCGCGCATCGGGAGAGAAACTGTCGAGCGACGAGGTTGATCAGGTGCTCACGCCCCTTTTTGGCGCGCGCGACCGCGAACCTGTGATCCCGGAGATTTACGCGATGATTGGAGAGGTTTGGGAAAGTAGCGCGACTCTGCCCAATCGGAATCATCTCGCCGTGCTGATCGAGGGCACGCGCCTATTTCCGGAAAACCGGGCGCTGGTCCTGCGCGCAGCCGAGATTCACAGGCGATTTGGTTTTCGCGAGGAAGCGACGACGATTGCCGAGCGGGGCAAAGCGACGGCGGTAACGGATGACGAGCGCGCGCCGTTTGCTGAATTGCTCGAAGCGATGCGGCGCGAGAAACGCTGAGGGCGGCTTAGGCTTGCTTGGTCGGCGCGGGCTTCAGGTGGCCGGCGGCGACCACTTCGCTGATCATCTGCTGCACGGCTTGCCAGAGGGCGACGGAGCCGTCGGCGATGGGGGCGTTGCGGGCGAGGACGCGGTCGTGGGTGATGCCGTGGACTTTCCAGCCGCCGCCGCCCGTGCGACAGTTGAGGAGCACGGGTTGGATCCGGTCGAGCGCGGCGGCGAATTTCGACTCGGGAGTTTTCTTCTCCTCGAATTCGTCCCACAGTGCGCGGAACTCCGTGGTTTGATCGGGCGGCAGCAGGCCGAAGATGCGGTCGGCGGCGCGGGCTTCGCGCTCGTGCTGGTCGACCATGCGCGCGGTGTCGTAGGCAAACGTGTCGCCGGCGTCGATCTCCACAAGGTCGTGGATGATGAGCATTTTTAGGACGCGCAGCACATCGAGTTCGGGGAAGTTGGCGTGCTCGCTGAGGACGATCACGCAGAGCGCGAGGTGCCACGAGTGCTCTGCGTCGTTTTCCTGGCGCCGGCTCTGGGTGAGTAGAGTCTGGCGGAAGATTTCCTTCAGCTTGTCGCACTCGACGATGAACTCGAGCTGGCGGGCGATCCGGGCGGTGAGGTCAGATGAGGGAGCCATGAAAGACACGACAGGCTCGGGGGCGGCGCGTCAATGCGGGACGCTCGTCGCGGGAGACTTGCCAGTGCGGGGACGCTGCGCAGCTTCGGCCCATGCGAAAACTTCTGCCCCTCTTGCTGGCCTCGGCCTCCTCGTTGCTCGCGGCCCCGAACTATCCAACTGCGACGCGCGGCGCGCAGGTCGACGATTTCTTCGGGACCAAGGTCCCCGATCCTTATCGCTGGATGGAGGACATCGATTCCGCGGAGACCAAGGCGTGGGTCGCCGCGGAGCGCGCGCTAACGGGAGATGCCCTTGGTCAAATGCCGGAGCGCGAGGCGCTGCGCAGTCGGATGCTCCAGCTCTGGAATTATCCACGGTGCGGTCTGCCGTTCAAGCGCGCCGGGCGAGTTTTCTTCTCGAAGAACGACGGCTTGCAGAATCAGTCGGTGTTCTACGTGCAAGATTCCGCGACGGCTGCCCCCCGCGTGCTACTCGATCCGAATCCGCTCTCGAAGGACGGCACGGTCGCGATCACGACGCCGAGCCCGTCGCCCGACGGCAAATGGTTTGGCTACGCGGTGGCGAGCGCGGGCTCCGACTGGCGCGAGCTCAAGCTCCGCTCGCTCGCGACCGGCGAAGACGCGACCGACACGATCAAGTGGGTGAAGTTTTCCGGCCTCTCGTGGACGAAGGATGCGAAGGGCTTTTTCTACGGCCGCTATCCCACGCCGAAGGAGGGCGAGGTCTTCTCCAAGCTGGAGCATCGTCAGCTCTATTACCACCGCGTCGGCACGTCACAGAGCGAGGATCGCCTCGTGTACGAGATGCCCGACCATCCCGATTGGTCTTTTGGCGGCGAGGTGAGCGACGATGGCCGCTATTTGTTCATCGAGGTCAGTCAGCCGAAGCTCACGCGCAACGCGCTTTACTATCTCGATCTGCGCGATGCCAAGGCGCCGTCGCTCGATGGCATCGTGGTGAAACTCTGCGATGCTTTCGATGCGAACTACAACGTGGTGGGCAATCACGCCGACACGTTCTACGTCTACACGAACAACGGCGCGCCCCGCGGCCGCATTGTCGGCATCGACCTGAAAGCTCCGGCGCAGGCTAGCTGGAAGACGCTCGTCGCGGAGACGACCGACAGCATCGAGAGCGTGGCCTTCGTGGGCGGCCGCTTCGTGGTGACCGCGATGCACGACGCGGCGAACAAGCTGCTCGTTTACGACTCCGCGGGAAAATCGCTCGGTGAGATCGCGCTGCCGGGGCTCGGATCGATCGGCGGCGTGAGCGGTCGCGACGATGAGCCGGACCTGTACTACAATTATTCGTCGTTCCTCGAGCGCCCGACCGTGTGTCATTACAATCTGGATACAAAGCAGGGCGACGAGTTTGGCCCCGCCAAGATCCCGGCGGGGGCGACGGCGGCGTTTGATCCCTCGAAGTACGTGACTGAGGAAGTGTTTTTCCCGTCGAAGGATGGCACCAAGATCCCGCTCTTCATCACGCATCGCCGCGGCGTGAAGCTCGACGGCTCGTCGCCCACGTGGCTCTACGGCTACGGTGGCTTCAACATCGCGCATAAGCCCGCTTACGCCGTGCCCACGCTGGTGTGGCTGGAGATGGGCGGCATCTACGCCGACGTTTGTCTGCGCGGCGGCAGCGAGTACGGCGATGCGTGGCATCTCGCGGGCACGAAGGAGCGGAAGCAAAACGTGTTCGACGACTTCATCGGCGCGGCCGACTGGCTCGTCGCGCAGGGCTACACGAAGCATGACCGCCTCGTGATCGACGGTCGCTCCAACGGCGGCCTGCTCGTCGGCGCGGTGCTCAACCAGCGTCCCGATCTCTGCGGCGTGGCACTGCCGGCCGTGGGTGTGATGGACATGCTGCGCTACCACAAATTCACCATCGGTGCGGCTTGGGCCGGCGACTACGGCACGAGCGATTCCGCGGAGGGATTCAAGTACCTCTCAGCCTACTCGCCGGTGCATACGGTGAAGGCGGGCGTGAAATATCCCGCAGTGTTGATCGCCACGGGCGATCACGACGACCGCGTGTTTCCCGCGCACTCCTACAAGTACGCGGCAGCGATGCAGGCCGCGGCGGCGCAGCTTCCCGGCAGTGGTCCGATCTACATCCGCATCGATGGCAACGCGGGCCACGGCGGATCGAGCGGCACGGCGCCCGTCTCAAAGACGGTCGACGAGTGGGCCGACCGCATGGGCTTCGCGGCGCATGTGCTTGGGTTGAAATTGTGAGTCGGCGCTGAGGCTCGATGGCGAGTGCGGAGCTTAGCTGGACACAAATGGCACAGAGTGAGGAGGGGAGGGCACAGAGGAATGTTTCTCTGTGCTCCTCTCGTCGCGCTGTAGCGCTTCACCTTTTGGTGAGCCGAGTCGTAGCGGCGGATTAGGGATAATCCGCCCTACCTTTTTACTTCGCGTGGACCGTTTCGTTTGGGAGGCCTTCGACGTTTTCGGGGACGGGCGTCGGGGTGAGGTACTTCGTGAAGCGCTCCATGTAGAGGTATACGACGGGCGTGATGTAGAGCGTGAGGAGTTGCGAGACGACGAGGCCGCCGACGACGGCGAGACCGAGCGTGCGGCGGGCTTCGGCGCCGGCGCCCCAGCCGAGCGCGATGGGCAGCGTGCCGGCGAGTGCGGCGAGCGTGGTCATCATGATCGGACGGAAGCGCACGAGGCAGGCTTCGAAGATCGCATCGTGGGCGTTTTTGCCGTGAGTGCGTTTCGCATCGAGGGCGAAGTCGATCATCATAATCGCGTTTTTCTTCACGATGCCGATGAGCATGATCAGGCCGACGTAGCCGTAGATGTTGAGCTCCTCGCGGAAGAGGAGGAGCGTCACGAGCGCGCCGAAGGTCGCGGCGGGCAGACCGGAGAGAATCGTGATCGGGTGGATGAAATCTTCGTAGAGCACGCCGAGCACGAGGTAGATCGTGAGCACGGCGACGAGGAGCATCACGCCGAGGCCATTGAGCGATGAGGTGAACGCCGCCGCGGTGCCTTGGAACGTACCGCTCACCGTCAACGGCAGCTCCGCGCGGGCGATGCGCTCGATCTCACCCGTGACCTCGCTGAGCGAGACACCCGGCGCGAGGTTGAACGACACGGTGACCGACGGCACTTGGCCGAGATGCGTGACGGAGAGCGGGCCCACGGTCGGCTTGGGCTTGGTGATGGCGTCGAGCGGGATGAGTTTGCCGTCCTTGTTGCGGATGTAGAGCAGCGAGAGCGCACGGGGATCGCGCTGATATTTGTCCTCCAGTTCGAGGATCACGAAGTACTGATTCGTCGGCGTGTAGATGGTGGAGACCTGCCGCGAGCCGAAGGCACTGTAGAGAATGTCTTCGACCTGCTGGGCGTTGACGCCGAGCGAAGAGGCTTTGTCGCGATCGATGTCGATGATGAGCTGCGGACTCGTGACGAGCAGGTCGGACGTGACGTCGATGAGACCGGGCACCTCCTTCACCTTTTCCATGAAGCCGGGCGTGACGCGGTAGAGTTCGGCGAGGTCGGCGCCGTACAAGGTGTACTGATACGTCGACGACGAGCCGCGGCCGCCGATGCGGATGCTCTGCGGGATATTGGGGAAGACGCGCACGCCGGGAATGTCCGATGTGGCTGCGCGCAACTCTTGGATCACCTGCGCCGCGGGCGGGCGCTCGCTGCGGGGCTTCAAGCTAACGAACATGCGCGAGCTATTCGCCGCGCCGCCACCACCACCGCCGCCGCCACCAACCGAGGCAGAGAATCCGGCGATATGAGGATTCTTCACGATGCGGTCGACCAACGCTCGCTGGTGAGCGACGCTCGCGTCGAACGAGATATCCTGCGCCATCTCCGACGAGATGCTGAGGCGGCCGGTGTCCTCCGTGGGGATGAAGCCCTTGGGCACGAGCGCGACCATCCACGCGGTGAAACCGACCATCGAGAGGGCGACCAGCAATGTCGTGAATCGGTACTCCATCGAGACCTTGAGCGTCCGCTCGTAGAGCGAGAGCGTCCCTTGAAAAATACTCTCCGTGACTTGGTAAAATTTTCCGTGCTTCGCATTGTGCTCGAAGGGCCGCAGGAAACGGCTGCAGAGCATTGGCGTGAGCGTGAGCGAGATGAAGCCGGAGACGAGGATGGCCGCGCTGATTGTCACCGCGAACTCGTGCAGCAGGCGGCCGAGCACGCCGCCCATGAAGAGCACCGGGATGAAGACCGCCACGAGCGAGATTGTCATCGAGAGAATCGTGAAGCCGATCTCGCGCGAGCCTCGCAGCGAGGCCGCCATCACCGACTCGCCCTTTTCCATGTGGCGGACGATATTTTCGAGCATGACGATGGCGTCATCGACGACGAAGCCGACCGAAAGGGTCAGCGCCAGCAGCGAGAGATTATCGATGCTGAAGTTGAAGAAGAACATCACGGCAAACGTGCCGATGACTGCGATCGGCATCGCGATCGACGGTATGATCGTGGCCCAGACCGAGCGGAGGAAGAGGAAGATCACCAGCACCACGAGGCAGATCGCGAGCACGAGCGTGAACTTCACGTCGGCCACGGATTCGCGGATCGCGAGCGAGCGGTCGATGAGGATGTCGAGATTGACCGAGGCGGGAAGCTGGTTGCGGAAAGTGGGAAGCAGCTCCTTCACGCCGTCGACGACCTTGATCGTGTTGGTGCCGGGCTGGCGTTGGACGAAGAGGATGATCGAGCGGCCGTATTCGCCGTTTTGGCCGAACCAGCCGACGGATTTGTCGTTCTGAACGCTGTCGATTACATTGGCGACGTCCTGCAGGCGTACCGCGGATCCGTTGCGATAAGCGACGATGACCTTGCGGAAGCCGTCGGCGGTCTTGAGCTGGCCGGTGGCTTGGAGCGTGATGGACTTGGTCGCACCATCGAGCACGCCGGAGGGGAGATTGACGTTGTTGGAATTGAGCGCGGTGCGCACGTCGTCGAGGCCGATGCTGCGGGCGGCCAGCGCGCGCGGGTCGAGCTGCACGCGCACGGCGTATTTCTGCGCGCCCATCACCTGCACTTGCGCGACGCCGTCGACCGTCGAGATGCGCTGCGCGAGCAGCGTCTCGGCGTACTCGTCCACGGTGGAGAGCGGCAGGGTGGAGGAGCTCATCGCGATGAGCAGGATGGGATCGTCCGCGGGATTCTGTTTCCGGAAGGACGGCGGACTCGGCATGTCCTGCGGCAGGCGCCGCTGCACGGCAGAGATGGCGGACTGCACGTCCTGCGCGGCGCCATCGATCGACCGGTCGAGATTGAACTGCAGCGTGATCTGCGTGCTGCCGAGCGAACTGCTCGACGTCATCGAATCGATGCCAGCGATGGTCGAGAGCTGCTGCTCCAGCGGAGTGGCGACCGACGATGCCATCGTCTCCGGACTCGCGCCGGGGAGGCTGGCGGAAATCGAGATGGTGGGGAAATCGACGTTGGGCAGATCGCTCACGGGCAGCGACCGGTAGGCCATGAGGCCAAAGATCGTGATCGCCGACGTGACGAGCGTCGTCATCACGGGCCGGCGAATGAAGAGCTCGGGGATGTTCATGGCTCCTTCGGCTTGTCCTGCTTCGCGGCGGCACCGGCGTCCTTGCCGTCTTTGGCGCCGTCCTTCTTACCCTTGCCTCCGCCCTTGCCGCCTTCACCGCGGCGACCGCCACCGCCGCCGTTGGTGAGAATGTCGGGCTGCTTGATGTCGACCGGCTTGCCGGGGATGACGCGGAGTTGACCATCGATGACGACCGTATCGCCATCGTTGAGGCCCTTGGTCACGACCGCGTCGGAATCGAGATTGCGCTCGATGGTGACAGCGCGCACCTCGGCGTTCTTTTCAGCATTCACGACATAGACGAACTGGCCGGTCTGCGAAGTCTGCACCGCGCTGCTGGGCACCACGAGCACCTCGGGCGCAGTGAGCGTGAGATTCACATCAGCGAACTGCCCTGGCCAGAGCCGCTGGCTGTCGTTGGGGAAGGTGGCCTTGAGCTTCAATGTGCCGGTGGTGCTATCGACGATATTGTCGACAAAGGTCAGCTCGCCCGACTCGGGCGTCTCGTCGGTGCCGGGCGGAGTGACGTTGACCTTGAGTGTGTGGGCGGCGCGGTAGCGATTGATCGCGGCGAGGTGCTGCTGCGGAACGCCGAAGGTGACGTAGATCGGACTGAGCTGGTTGATCGCGACGAGGAAGCCGGTGTCGTTCGCGCGAACGAGGTCGCCCTCGTGCACATTAAGATTACCGGTGCGGCCGGAGATCGGCGCGCGGATAGCGGAGTACTCGAGCTGGAGCTTGGCATTGGCCACGGCGGCGTCGCTCGAGAGCGACTGGGCGGTGAGCGCGCGCTCGTTGTCCTGATATTGCTGGAACTGCTCCTTCGACACCATCGCATCGTTGCTCAGCGTCCGGTAGCGGGCGACTTGGGTGCGGGCGTTTTCGAGCTGCACGGCGATCTTCTCGCGATCAGCCTCGGCGGAGCGCAGGGCGTTTTGGAAAGGCCGTTGGTCGATCTGGATCAGCAGATCGCCCTCCTTCACGTCCTGACCCTCTTTGATGGCAATTTTCGTCACGACGCCCGCGACCTGCGAGCGGATCGACGCGCTGCGCATCGGTTCCACCGCGCCGATGGCATCGACGAGCAGCGGCACGACCTTGCGATGAGCTTGAGCGACTAGGACGGGGGCCGGGCCACCTGCGCCGCCGCGGCGACCGCCGCCACCTCCACCACCGCCGCTGCCGCCGCTACCTCCGGACGCACCCGCTCCCGCGGCAGGAGCGCCAGCCGACGCGGTCTGGGCGTCTTTTTGACCGCAGCCAGACAAGGTGAAAATTGCGAGCAACACGGCCGCGGATCGCGACCAACTCGCGAGGGCCGAGGCGTTAACCGTTTTGGAAAGGGACAAGGAGATCATGCCGGTCAGGGAAAGAGAGTGGTTGGCGAGCTGGACGGTTTGTCCGGTAATAAGGTTGCGATGCCGCGAGTGAGATTGTCGCTCGAAATCGTTGGCGGTCAGTCAGCGATGTAGCTCGGGAGCGGGCAGTTCGGGGCAATTTGCTACGAGTGGCAACTGTGCAGTCATGCTGCACCGGTTTGGCACAGGGTGACCCGAAGGGGGAGGCACTGTGCCGTCATAGGTGAACGTTTTCCTTGCTAGGAGGGCAGGGGGGAATTTCCCTTTGGAGCTATTTGCCTCCATGAAAGTCCTCGTCGCCGACAAGATCTCACCCAAAGGAGTCGCCTTTCTGCGCCAGCAGACGGGCTTTGAAGTCGTTGAGGCCTACGGCTCTTCTCCGGCCAAGGTGCTGGAGCTGGTGAAAGACGTCCACGCGATCGCCGTCCGCTCGGAGACGAAGATCACGGCGGAGGTCTTCGCCGCCGCTCCGCTCCTCAAGGTCGTGGGCCGCGCCGGCGTCGGCGTGGACAACGTCGATGTCGAGGCCGCCACCGAGCGTGGCGTCATCGTGATGAACACGCCCTCGGGCAACACCATCGCGACCGCCGAGCTGACCTTTACGCACATCCTCTGCGGTGCGCGCCCCGTCCCGCAAGCCGCCGCCTCGATGAAGCGCGGCGAGTGGGATCGCAAGAGCTTCTCGGGTATCGAGCTTTTCAAGAAGACCCTCGGCGTCGTCGGTCTCGGCCGCATCGGCGGCGAAGTGGCGAAGCGCGCGCAGGCCTTCGGCATGCGCGTCGTGGCCTACGATCCGTACCTCGCGCCCAGCCGCGCGAAGGCCATGCAGATCGAGGCCGTCACGCTCGACGAGCTCCTCGTGCAGTCGGACTACATCACGGTCCACATGCCGCTCACCGATCAGACCAAGTACATGATCGACGAAGCCGCGCTGGAGAAGTGCAAGAAGGGCGTCCGCCTCTTCAACTGCGCCCGCGGTGGCATCATCAAGGAGGCCGCGCTCATCGCCGGTCTCAAGAGCGGCAAGGTCGCCGCGGCCGGTCTCGACGTGTTCGAAGACGAGCCGCTCGCGAAGGACAGCGAGTTTCGCACCCTCCCGAATGTTACCCTCACGCCGCACCTCGGCGCCTCGACCGCTGAAGCGCAGGATGCGGTCGGCGTGGAGATCGCCGAGCAGATCGTCGACGTCCTCGCGGGCGGCGTGATCCGCAACGCCGTCAACATGCCCACGATCGACGCCGCCGCGGTGAAGGTCCTCGGGCCGTACCTCGATCTCGGCAGCAAGCTCGGCACGCTCGTGCAGCAAGTCGGTCCGCAGCAGATCGCTTCGCTCCGCATCAGCTACTGGGGCAAGATCGTCGACCTCGACGTCAACGCCGTCACGCGCGCGATCCAGCGCGGTTTCCTCCGGCGCATCAGCGGCGAGTCGATCAACTACGTCAACGCTCCCTCGACGCTCGAGCGCCTCGGCGTGAAGTGCGAGATCATCAAGTCGACCGACGACTCCGGCTACACCGACCTCATCAAGGTCGAGGCCACCGCCGCCGACGGCACCGTGCACTCAGCCTCGGGCACGCTCATCGGCAAGGGCAACCAGCCGCGCATCGTCGAGATCAACGGCCGCGAGGTCGAGGTCATCGCCGACGGCAAACTGCTCGTCCTCGAGAATCTCGACCAGCCCGGCATGGTCGGCCAGGTCGGCACCATCCTCGGCACCGACAAGGTCAACATCGCCGACATGTCCCTCTCGCGTCTCACGCCCGGCGGCACCGCCTACATGGTGGTGCGCGTCGACAGCGAACCGAGCGCCGATGCCCGCCAGATCATCAAGGGCCACGCCGCCATCAAGCTGGCGAAGTTCGTCCAGCTGTAAACCCACCGAGTGCTCACGCCTCTCCTCATCGCCGCGACCGTCGGATACCTGCTGGGCTCCCTGCCTTTCGGGTATCTCGTCGCGCGGGCGAAGGGCGTGAACATCTTCGAAGTCGGCTCGAAAAATCCCGGCGCGACCAATGTCCGCCGGGTGCTCGGCAGCGGCCCGGGCAATCTCGTGCTCGCGCTCGATGCGGCGAAGGGCGCACTGGCGGCGTTTGCCCCGTGGGGCTATCGCATGGCGTTTCGCGCTTCCGCGCCCGCGCTCGATGCGGCGGACTACGGGTATCTGGCGATTGCGGGTCTCGTAGGTGCGATCATGGGCCACAGTTTTTCCTGCTTCACCGGCTTCCGCGGTGGCAAGGGCGTCGCGACGGGCGCGGGCGGTTTCGCCGTGCTGTTTCCGCTCGGCGCGTTGATCGCGGCCACCGTGTGGGGACTCACGGCGCTCATCTCGCGCTTCGTGTCGCTCGCGTCGATGCTCGCGGCCGTGTCGCTGCCGGTGGCGGCGATACTGCTGAAACAATCCACCGTGCTCGTCATCGTGAGCGCGGCGGTCGCGGTGTTCGTCGTTGTGCGGCATCGCGCCAATATTTCCCGGCTCCTCGCCGGTACGGAGAGCAAGATCGGCCAGAAGGCCGCGCCCAAATCATGAGCGAAGCGATCACGATCAATATCGGCATCTGCGGCTTTGGCACCGTGGGGCAGGGCGTGTGGAAACACCTCGAGCGCGCCCGCGGCGAACTCGAAGCGCGCCTCGGCGTGAAGCTCGTGCTCGCGCGCGCCGCCGCCCGCGACCTCAAGAAGAAGCGCGGCGTGAAACTCCCCGCGTCGAAGCTCACCGCTGACGCCCTTTCCATCGCGACCGATCCGTCGATCCAGATCGTGTGCGAACTTATCGGCGGCACCACGCTTGCGCGTGAGGTCACCATGGCCGCGCTCAAACTCGGCAAGGTCGTCATCTCCGCCAACAAGGCGCTCATCTGCGCGCACGGCGCGGAGATCTTCGCCACCGCGAAAAAGCACGGCGGTCACTTTCTCTTCGAGGCGAGCGTCGCCGGTGGCATCCCGATCATCAAGGCGCTGCGCGAGGGCCTCGTCGCGAATCGCTTCACGCGCATTTACGGCATCCTCAACGGCACGTGTAACTACATCCTCACGCAGATGGAGGAGAACGACGCCGCCTACGGTGGTGTGCTCGCCGACGCGAAGCGCCTCGGTTATGCCGAGGCCGACGAGTCGCTCGATGTCGATGGCTGGGATGCTGCGCACAAAGCCGCGGTGCTCGCCTGGCTCGCGCACGGCGTCTGGGTCCCGACCGACCGCATGATCGTCGAGGGCATCTCGCGCATCACGCCCGCCGATTTCAAGACTGCCGCCACGCTCGGCTACGGCATCAAGCTCCTCGCGGTCATCACGCGCGATTTCGAGACCAACGAGCTCAGCGTCCGCGTGCACCCGACGCTGCTGCCGGCCGAGACCGTGATCGCCAATGTGAACGGCGTCTTCAACGCGATCTCCGTCACCGGCGACGTCGTCGGTACCACGCTCTACATCGGCCGCGGCGCGGGGCAGGACGCCACCGCGAGCGCCGTCATCAGCGACATCGCCGATGCCGCCGCGCTGCTCCGTTGCGGCAAGGGCGCGCATCTCATCGGCGAGGACGTTCCCGCCGACCGCGCGGCCTGCAAGCTCGCTCCCCCCGAGCGTGTGCGTGGCCGCTACTATCTCCGCCTCACCGTCAAGGACCAGCCCGGCGTGCTCGCCAAGGTCGCCTCGATCACCGCGCGCCACAGCGTGAGCATCGCGAGCGTGATTCAAGGGCCCGCCGAGCGCGAAGGCGCGGCATCGCTCGTCCTCACCACGCACCAAAGCAACGAGCGTGCGATCCACGCCACCATCGCCGACCTCGGCCGCCAAGGCAGCGTCCTCGAAAAACCGCTGCTGCTCCGCATCGGCGATTTCGGCGAGTGATCGGCGCTCTCAACTCTCAACCCTCATCCCTCAACAAGTCAGATGGCTCGCATCGTTCAGAAATATGGCGGCACCTCCGTCGGTGACGTCGACCGCATCAAGAATGTCGCCAATCGCATTAAGGCGATCCGCGACGCCGGCAACGAGCTCGTTGTCGTCGTGTCCGCTCGCTCGGGCGTGACCAATGAGCTGATCGCCCGCGCGAAAGCGGTGAATCCGCACCCCGACGAGCGCGAGATGGACCAGCTCCTCTCCATCGGCGAGCAGGAGACGATCGCGCTCACCGCGATGGCGCTCCACGCCGTGGGCGTGCCCGCCGTGTCGTACACCGGCGCGCAGGCCGGTATCTTCACCGACAAGGTCCACACCAAGGCCAAGATCAAGACGATCAACGCCAAGCCCCTCGAGAAAGACCTCAAGGCCGGCAAGGTGATCATCGTCGCGGGCTTTCAGGGCATCAACGACGACGGCCAGATCACCACGCTCGGCCGCGGTGGCTCCGATCTCACCGCCATTGCGCTCGCCGCCGCCATCAAGGCCGACAAGTGCGAGATCTACACCGACGTCGACGGCGTCTACACCGCCGATCCGCGCGTGGTGAAGGATGCGCGCAAGCTCCAGGAGATTTCTTACGACGAGATGCTCGAGCTCGCCTCCCTCGGCTCGAAGGTCATGCAGACCCGCTCGGTCGAGTTCGCCGCCAAGTACAATGTCGTTTTCGAAGTCCGCTCCTCTTTTAACAACAACCCAGGAACCATCGTGAAACAGGAAGTCGCCTACATGGAAAAAGTCGTGGTCCGCGGCGTGGCCGTAGACAAGGACCAGGCCAAGGTCGTCGTGAGCAACATTCTCGACAAGCCCGGCTCGGCCGCGAAGGTCTTCCGCGCGCTCGCCGACGCCAACGTCAACGTCGACATGATCGTGCAGAACGTTGGCCGCCTCGGCGTCGCGAATCTCACGTTCACCGTCCCGCAGACCGACACGCACAAGGCCGTGAAGGCCATCGAGCCCGTGCTCAGCGAACTCGGCGGCGGCACCGTCGCCGTGCACGAGCACATCGCGAAACTCTCCGTCGTCGGCGTCGGCATGCGCACGCACAGCGGCGTCGCCGCCACGCTCTTCGCGGCCCTCGCCGACGCGGGCATCAACATCGAGCTCATCAGCACCTCCGAGATCAAAATCTCGGTCGTCGTCGACCTCGTCCGCGCCGACGATGCCGCCCGTGTCGCGCATGCGGCCTTTGGTTTGGACAAACTCTGAGGGTAGGGCGGGTTATCCGTAACCCGCCGCCTTCGACTCTCGCTCACCGAATCGCTCGTATCGCACCGGCGCGTTAGGGATAACGCGTCCTACCTAAATGCGTTTCATCTCCACTCGCGGACAGACTTCACCGCTCAGTTTTTCTGACGCAGTGGCGACGGGGCTCGCGCCCGATGGCGGGCTGTTTTTACCGGAGAATCTTCCGACGCTTTCGTCGGCTGAACTGAAACGTTTCGAGTCGCTCAGCTATCCCGAACTCTGCTTCGAGTTTCTGCGCCGTTTCGCGACCGACATTCCGACGGAGACTTTTCGCAGCATCGTCAACGAGAGCTACACGCGCTTCGCCGATCCGGCAATCGCGCCGCTGAAGCAGCTCGGCAAGGACCTCTACGTGCTGGAGCTCTTCCACGGGCCCACGCTCGCGTTCAAGGACTTCGCGCTCCAGCTCCTCGGCAATCTCTACGCGCACCAGTGTCGCGAGCGGCGCGAGACGATCAATGTCCTCGGTGCCACCTCCGGTGACACCGGCGCGGCCGCAATCCACGGCCTGCTCGGCAAGCCGGGCACAGCGATCTTCATTCTCTATCCCGATGGGCGCGTGTCGCCGCTGCAGGAGCGCCAGATGGCCTGCACGGGCGCGAGCAATGTGTACGCGCTCGCCGTCGACGGCACCTTCGACGACGCGCAGAACGCGCTGAAAGACATCTTCGGCGACCAGAAATTCCGCCTCGGGCACCGCCTCTCCGCGGTCAACTCGATCAACCTCGCGCGCGTTCTTGCGCAATGCGTGTACTACCTCAGCGCGTGGCTGCGCCTGCCGGCGAGCGAACGCGACAATGTCGAGTTTGTCGTCCCCACGGGCAATTTCGGCAACGTCCTCGCCGGCTGGCTGCTTCAGCAGATGGGCGTGCCGATCCGTGGCTTCAAGGTCGCGACGAATCAGAACGACATCCTCTACCGCCTCTTCACGACAGGCGACTACCGCATCGGCCCCGTTGCACCGAGCTGCGCACCGTCGATGGACATCCAGGTGTCGTCGAACTTCGAGCGCTTCCTCTACTACAGCGTGGGCCGCGACCCCGCGCGCGTGCGTGAGGTGATGCAGACCTTCAAGGCGACGGGCGCGTACACTTTCGAGAATTTCAACCGCGACACCTTCAGCGCCTCCCGCTGCACCGATGCGGAGATCCCCACGCTGATCGCTGACGTGTATCGAAAGTACGGATACGTCATCGACCCGCACACCGCCTGCGGCTTCAAGGAACTGACGCCCGGCCGAGTTAATGTCGTGCTCTCGACCGCGCATCCCGCAAAATTCCCCGAGACCATCCGCGCTGCCATCGGCGTGGAGTCGACGCACCCGAGCCTCGAAGCGCTCAAGTCCCTCTCGCTCGCCAAGCACCGCTTGCCCGCGACGCGCGAGGCAATCCGCGCCTTCGTCGAGTCACACGCGGTCAGCCGCTGACGAGGTCGGAACGGATCGAACGGTGGGAGGGGCTTTACGCCCCGACTCCGCTCCGTCGACCTACCAAGTCCGCTCGCATCCATCGTCGGGGCATAAAGCCCCTCCCACAGTTCAATCCTTTGTTTGCCATAGCGAAAGCCGTGCGGCTTTCGCGAAAACATCGAGCCCGCGAAAGCGAAACGCTCACGCGTTCCGCTACATTCATTTCTTTCAGCTCCAACTGATAATCTACGCTAGCGCCAAACTACGGCGCAGCCGTCGGCGACGGCGATGGTGCGGGTGGCAGCGGCGCGACCGGCGCAGGCTCTGCGGAATCCTCGACGCGCGGCTTGAGCTTGAGCACTTGTGTCTCCGCTTTTCCGTTTACGCGGAGACGGACGGTGACGGGGATCTCATCCACGGCCGGGACGCCGAGACGTGAGGTCATTGGCTCGGCTTCAACGGGCTCGCCGACGGGGAGCACGAGCTTGGAGGGCTGCACGACAAAGTTGCCGAGCACGGAATTGAAATCGAGCACCTCGACCGTCACGGGCTCGGTGCCGTGATTCGTGAGCCGGAGTTTGAGTTGCACGGGCGGCAGATTGCTCGCGCGAGCCGTCGGACCGGACGGGCGCTCACTGCTGTCGCCTCCGTCGCGAGAGCCGCGTTCACCGCCACCACCTCCGCCGCCTCCACCACGTTGTCCGCGCATGCCGCCGCCACCGCCACCTCCACCACCACCACCGCCAAAACCGCCACGCATGCGTCCGCCGCCTCCGCCACCCGGACCACTGCCGCCGGGGGCACCCTCGGCGTTGCGGGCCCATGCGGTGCCGCTCGGCGCGAGCAGAGCCTCGGCCTCGATGGTGCCGCCGAAGAATTTCTCCGCACCCTCCATCGGCTTCGGCCGTGCGACAGCGACATCGCCGGTGGCCGTCATCTGCGGACCGCCGCGTGCGGGGCGGTCGTTGGCGCAAGCGCCGAGCAGAAGCGCGAGCGAGACAAGGCCGGGGCGGGCGAGGCGGTGCGAGTGGTTCATGCCGGAGTCAGCTTGAGGTGTGACACGCGCCAGCGAGAAGGTTTCAGGGAAACGCACATGACGAAAAACAACATCGACATATCGGCGGTGAGCGTTTTCGTTGGCTGTGATCCGTTCATGACCACGCGCATTGCCAGCATCATTTCGATTAGCGGCATTATTACCCGCCCCCTCGGGCGTGGTCGCGTGGCGTAATCAACCGCCAATCCAATCGCGAACCACCACGCCCGGGCCTACAGCCCGGGTTTTTTATTTTATGAGCCAAAACCCAGTCAAAATCTACGACACTACGCTCCGTGACGGCACGCAGGGCGAAGGCATCAGCTTCTCGGTCGCGGACAAGCTCCTGATCGCGCAGCGGCTCGACGCGTTTGGCGTGGACTATATCGAAGGCGGCTTTCCGGGGTCCAACCCACGCGACATCACTTTCTTTGCCGAGGCGAAAAACCTGAAGCTCAAGCACGCGCGCCTCGCGGCCTTCGGCTCCACGCGCCGCGCGGGCGGCAAGGCCGATGAGGATCCTCAACTCCGCACGCTCCTCGACAGCGCGATGCCGGTCACGACCATCGTGGGCAAGACGTGGACGCTGCACGTCACCGAGATCCTGCGCACCACACTCGAGGAAAACCTCGCGATGATCGAGGATTCCACGCGCTACCTCGTCGCGCAGGGGCGTGAGGTCGTGTACGATGCCGAGCACTTCTTCGACGGCTACAAGTCCGATCCCGAGTACGCGATCCGCACCCTCGCCGCAGCAATCCGTGGCGGTGCGAGCAATCTCACGCTCTGCGACACTAATGGCGGAACGCTCGTCGATGACTTCAAATCCATCGTCGCGCATGCCGTGCGAGAGTTCGGCAGCGAGAAGGTCGGCGTGCACTGTCACAACGACTCCGGTCTTGGCGTGGCGCTCTCGCTTGCGGGCGTGACTGCCGGCGCATCGCTCGTGCAGGGGACGATGAACGGCTACGGAGAACGCGTGGGCAATGCCAACATGACCACCGTGCTCCCCAACCTCTTCCTCAAAATGGGCCGCACCGCTCACTGCGCGGGCAACCTCGCGCAGCTCCGCGACCTCGCACTGTTCTTCGATGAACTCGCGAATCTCCGTCCCGACCCGAAGGCGCCCTTCGTGGGTCAATCGGCTTTCGCGCACAAGGGCGGCCTGCACGCCAACGCCGCGCAGAAGGTCGCGCGCAGCTACGAGCACATCGATCCGGCTCTCGTGGGTAATCGCACCCGCGTGCTCGTGTCGGACATGGCCGGCCGTAGCAGCCTCGTGCTTAAGGCGAAGGAACTCGGCGTCGAACTCGACGAGAAGCGTCCCGAGATGAAGAGCCTGATCGAGGAACTGAAGGAGCGGGAATTCCGCGGCTACGAATACGAAGCGGCCGATGCGTCGTTCAAGTTGCTCGTCGGGCGAGCGCTCGGGCAAACGAAGGAGTTTTTTCAAGTGGAAAACTACCGGGTGATCATCGAGCGACACGGCACCGGCCTCTGGGCCGAAGCGACGGTGAAGCTCACGGTCAACGGCGAGACCGTTCACACCGTGGCCGAGGATTCAGGCCCGATCGGCGCGCTCGACAAGGCGCTCCGCCTCGCGCTCGACAAATTCTACCCGGCGCTCCGCACAATGACACTGCGCGACTACAAGGTGCGCATCCTCGAGAGCGGCCAAGGCGCCGGCTCACGGACGCGCGTCTTCGTCGAAAGCGGCGATGGCAAAGCGATCTGGGGCACCGTCGGCGTCAGCGAGAACATCATCGACGCAAGCTGGGAAGCCCTGCGCGAGTCGGTGGAGTTCATGCTCTCGAAGAGTACTTGAAAACATGCGGCGGGCTGGCCTTCGCCCGCCGTCTTTTTTGGCTCTATCTCGTAGCGGAACGCGTGAGTGTTTCGCGTGTATCCACGAAAGCCTTACGGCTTCCGCGACGAGTGCTTTTCACGAGGAAGATAGAATGAGGCCAACCGGCGCATTAAGGACAATGCGCCCTACCTCGATCACAACAGCGGAGCGAGCAGGCGGCTGATTTCCTCGACGACCGGTCCGAGGATGCGGTGCTGGCGGCGGTAGGTGCGCGGCGGTATGCTGCACTGCGCCATCAGCGCGGTGGCCCACGCTTTGATGTCGGCCACCTGAGCGGGGGAGTGGATGACGAGACCGATCTCGAAGTTTACGAAGAGGCTGCGCACATCGAAATTGGGCGAGCCCATGAGCGCGATGCGCTCGTCGACGATGAGAAGTTTCGAGTGATTCATGCCGTGGTAGTGCAATACGCGGCCGCCGGCCTTGACCAGCTCGCGCACAAAGTGCCGCCGGGCGAAGTCGGTGATCGGGTGATTGGAGCGGCCGGGCACGACGAGGGTCACCTCGCGGCCCGCGCGGGCTTTCACGATGAGCGAGCGCAGCAGCACCTCGTCGGGGATGAAGTACGGCGTGACGATGCAGATGCTCTCGGTCGCCTCCTGAATCATCGCGATGATGCCTTCGTAGAGCGGGTCGCCCGGCATATCAGGCCCGCTGGCGACGACTTGCAGTTCCGCGTTGCCGCAGGGCTGCACGGCATCGGTGGGGATCTCCGCGCGGAGCATGGCGGGAGACGCGCGTGTGGCGAAGCACCAGTCGGCGATGAACACGTCGTTGAGAAGAGCGGCGGCGGGACCGGTGACGATCGCTCCAAAGTCGCGCCAGCGTTTCTTGTGCGGCTTCGGCCCCATGTACTCGTGGGCGAGGTTGCGCCCGCCGAGGATGGCTGTGGTGTGATCGAAAATGGAAATCTTCCGGTGGCTGCGCAGGTTGGCCGAGCTGCGAGAGGTGAACGGCAGCACAGGCATGAAGCGGCCCACTTCGCCGCCCGCTTTTCGGATCGGATCGACGAAGCCGCGGCTCGAAAACAGGCAGCCCAGCGCATCGAGCAGCAGCCGCACCTTCACGCCCTCGCGGGCGCGCTGCGCGAGCAGGGCGACGATGCGCTGGCCCGTGGCATCGCGGCTAAGAATAAAAGTCGTGATGTGAATCGTGTGCTTGGCCGCGAGGATCTGCCGCTCGAGCACGGCGAACTCTTCCTCGCCGGTGGAGAGCACTTCGAAGCAGTTGCCCGCCACGGGTGGCGAAGCGCCGGCCGACACGAGGGCGTGGGCGACCGGGGTGTCGAGAAACGCCGGAGCCTGGCGGGCTGCGCCGGGCAGGGTGGGGTGCAGGTGGGACTTGCGCTTGGCGAGCCGGCGCAGCTTGCGGCCGCCGAGCAACAAGTAGAGCGGCACGCCGAACCACGGTACGAGCACGATCACCAGCAGCCACGCGAAGGTATTGGCCGGCGCGCGCTTCTCGCTCATCAGGCGGGCGACGAGGAAGAAGGCCAGCAGGAAGCCCGCGACGGTAAACAGATGCGTCAGCACCGCGCCCGCCAAAACCTGGTCGAGCACGTCTTTGATCTGATCGAGCATCGCCGGAGCACGAGACAAGGGGGCTCGGCAGGGGATGCAAGGATGCTTAAAAAAATCCTTGAAGTCGGAGCGCTGAGTCGAGAATTTGGCCGTTCCTCTGCTGGTAGGATACTCAAGTGGCCAACGAGGGGAGACTGTAAATCTCCTGGCTTACGCCTTCCCTGGTTCGAATCCAGGTCCTACCACCATTTTCCCCTGCAATAACTTAGAAAAGGCAGGAAAGGTAAGGGACGAACGCCACGAGGAATTCTTATCGTATTCTTATCGTCCAGACACCTGAGGTGTCGGGTCCGTTCGAATCTGGTCGAGGGTTGGATTTTGGCCTTTTTCCGAAAAGAAGTGCAGAGCGTGCTGGGTGAACTCGGGGATTAGTGACCCAGCGACTTGCGGCCAGTTCTGCGCCGATTCCGTCCTATCCGGCTCTGATTCGCGGCCTTCGTGCCATCGGGTTTCCCAGTCCCCGGGGAAGCTGTCGAAATATCGTTTCTTCATTTCTAGGTTGGCGAGGTAGTCGGCGTCGGAGAGGCCTTGCACCTCCACGATCTGACAACGCAGGACACCGCCTTCTACGATCGGTACGAGATAGTCCGGCCGGTTGCGCCAGGTTGCCGGTGCAGCCAAGCCCAGCATTTGGGCTAACATCGGCCCGTCTCTTTCCAGAAGTAGTTTCAGGACCGGCCTGCCGGCCTGCAGCTCAGCCTTTGCGAAGGCGGCTTCGTAGCTGCTTTCGTGCAGGGCGAGATAATTGTCGACTCCACATACTCCATGAATGTGTAGGCGCACGATGTGTGAGTGTTCACGTCCAAGTACGGTTGACGTGCTGGATCACCTTTTTGGGCGGCACCAACGCGGTGCCGTCTTATTCTCAAGGGGGACGAGGAGGTTGAGAAACTCAGGTGCTGTGGCCTCACTGATAGTCGATCGAGGTCTCGTTCGTCGCTACGTCGCTGGTCGAAACGACAGCGAACGGCTTCTTTTTATCTTACGCAGGAGATATTAGCCGAGGGGAACGTAGGTGCGCATTTGAAGGTGGAGAAGTCAGGATAGCCAAAATCGCGCATTTTCTGTTTCGAGGTTAGGAAGACACATGTGCAATTCCGCCGAACGGACGCTGGCATGTGAACGGGGAAAACGGCACGAATCTCGCAGGGAAATTGGTCGTGAGGCTTAAGCGGGGTGTCCCGACACCCCATGGACCACCCCGTCAATCGAACCTGTCGGTCGCGCGTCCGCTCTTCGCGGTACTGCTTCGGCCGATGTGTTGGCGTGGGGCTTCCTACACCCAGCTACATCTGACCCTCCCTCCATGAACCCGACCCACACCCGCCAGGCCAAACTATGCCTGGTCTTGGCCGCGCAACTCGGTCTCGCCGCGTTGGCCTTTGGCCAGCAAGCCGCGGCAATCGATTCCCGCGCCGAGCAACTCGCGAAATACGACAAGAACAAGAACGGCGTCCTCGACCCCGATGAACTGAAGGCCATGCAGGCCGATCAGGCGAAATCCCGCGGCGCGAGTGAGGCCCCCGCTGGTCTCGGCGACACGAACTCTCCCATCCAGCTCTCGCCCTTCGAGGTCGTGGCCGATACCAACGGCTACTTCGCTTCGAACACCCTCTCTGGAACGCGCCTCAACTCGAAGATCGAGGACCTCGGCGCATCGATCACGGTCGTCACCAAGCAGCAGCTCCTCGACACCGCGGCGGTCGATATCAACGATGTGTTTCAGTACGAGGCCAACACCGAGGGTACCAAGCAGTACACCGAGTCATCGGTTGACTTCCAGGGCCGCACGACGGACAGCGTCCAGCAAGAACCGTACACGAGCAACCGCATCCGCGGTCTCTCGTCGGCCAACATCGCGATCGACGGTTTCTCGAGCACGAGCCGCATCCCGTTCGACTCGTACAACATCGACTCCATCGAGATCAGCCGCGGCGCCAACTCCATCCTCGCTGGCCTCGGCAACACCGGCGGCACGGCCAACATCAACCAAGGCCGCGCCAACCTGACACGTGACAGCTCGACGCTGCTCTTCCGCGGCGACAACTGGGGCGGCTATCGCACGCAGCTCGATCTCAATCGCCCGATATTCCGTGACAAACTCGCGCTGCGCATCTCCGGCCTGTACGACTCGAAAGGGTTTCGCCGCAAGCCGTCGGCAGACATCCAACGCCGTCAGTTTGGCGCGCTGACTTACAAGCCGTTTTCCGGGACAACGATCAGTGGGTCGTTCGAGAATTTTAAGGAGTTCCGCCGCACGCCCAACGCCGCCACGCCCACCGACATGGTGACTGAGTGGCTCAACAACGGCAGGCCTACATGGGATCCGGTCACGTGGACTGCGCACACCTCGTCCGGCGCTAGCCTCGGTCAGTTTGTTGCCAACAACGAGAACGGTCTGCTGCCCACGGGCCTCGGTCAGGACACGTTCTATCAAAACTTCCCGGCGCTCTTTATCGGGCCCGATGGCCGCGTCGCGCTCTACACCGTCAACCGCCTGCAGCCTCCGACCAACGGTGGAGCGATCAACACCGCCGCTTGGGTCGGCACAGGTACGAGTTTTTCGGAGGCTCGCTTGATGACGACGTACAGTAACATTGCTCGTTTCCGCAACACGGGTAGCGGCTCGCTAAATCCGCTGGACAGTCTCGTGTCGGTTTCGAATCGAAACATCTATGACTACGAGAACATCAACATCGTTGCCCCTAACTTCCGCGACGACAAAGCCAAGAGCTACCAGCTGAAAATGGACCAGCGCCTCTTCGAGACGCCGTTGCAGCAGGGCTATGCGCAGGTCGCGTGGCGTCGGGAGGACTCCGACAGCTACGATCACAGCCCGCTCACCGACACGACCAACATCTACATCGACGTCAACGAGCGCCTGCTCGACGGCACGACCAATCCCTTCTTCCTCCACCCATACACCAACGCGATTCAAAAGACCTACACGCGCAAGCCGATCCTCAACGACACTGTGCGCGGTCAGTTCAGCTACCAACTCGATCTGCCGAAGAGTGGCAACGAGTGGCTCAACAAACTCGGTCGTCACCAGGCTTCCGGCTACTACGAGAAAAACGACAAGGTCGAAAGCACCTACAACTATCGCGAACTTGTCACGAGTGACGAAGCTTGGGTGACGCTCACCAATCGCTATGGCACCAATCACGCCGCGACCAATGATCGTTTCTATCTCGGTGATGCGCAGGGATCGAACGTCGACTATGCCCCCGCTCAATGGGACCTGCCGAGCGGCGCTTACACGTTTCACTACGCACCGGTCGTGACTGCGGCCAATGTCGCCGGCACGACGCCTGTACCTGCGACCTTCGTGGATAAGTCTGTCACCCTCGCCGGAGATGCCTTCGGTGGTCTCACGCGCAAACGCACCGAACTCATCACCCGCAGCGCGTCGCTGCAAAGCTTCTTCTGGGACAACCGCGTCGTGACCGTCCTCGGTTGGCGCGAGGATCGCCAGCGCTATCGTTCCACGGCCAACGCCGTGATCGATCCCACCACCGGCCTCGGCAACGACTCCAACTACTTCAACTGGCAGCCTTGGACCTATCGGCAGGGTCCGACCAAGACTTACCAGGCGGTGTTTCGCCCGTTCTCCCAGCGGCAGTTCACCGAGACGATGCGCGGCAAGGGCGGCGTCTCAAACTTCGTCGGCAATTTCCTCGAAGCATTCCAGCTCCACTACAACTACTCGAATAGCTTCCGCCCAGCAGATCCCGCGGTAAATCTCTACGGCACTGACCTCGACAATCCCAATGGCCGCAACCGCGAGTACGGTTTTTCGTTTCACCTGACCGACAAGCTCATCACCAAGATCAACTGGTATGAGACTACGGAGGTCGGTGCGCGCACGACCACGCTCGCTCCCGTCATCCGCATCATCCGCCAGATCGAGCTGGCTCCGGCTGGCGCCGCGAGCACGTCCTATACGAATCCTGACACCAACTCCTTCGAGGGTTTCGCGCGCCAGATTATCAATCAGTCGATGCCCAACGGCTCGCTCGCCGACAAGGAGACCGCGCTCTACAACCTCGTGGGCCTGCCCTACGGCTACTACGACCAGCAGCGCAACGCCAACGCCTCCGACGTCAACAACACGCAGTCCAAGGGCGTGGAGATCGAGCTGAACTACAATCCCAGCCGTGCGCTCCGCTTTAAGTTCACCGCTGCGCAGAACCGCGCCCGTGACACTTCGCAGGCGCAGGTCACGCGGGCCTTCCTTGCGGCGCGCTTGCCCTACTGGACTGATCTCGTGCGCTCCAACATCCCCGGTGCCAACCTCGGCAAGCCGTTCTTTAGCCTCGTGAATCCCACGCTCGGGGTGAACGCTCAATACCCGGGGCTCTACCGGTCACAGGTGGACGGCAACATCAAGCTCGCCGACGCCAACGACGGCAAGCAACGCCTCCAGACCGCCGAGTGGGCATGGAACGCGCTCGCCAACTACAGCTTCACCGAGGGCCGTTTTAATGGGCTTTCCCTCGGCGCAGCGGTGCACTGGACCGGCCGCCGCTCCATTGGCTACTACGGCATCGCCAACTCGAGCGGCATCTACGATCAGCTCGATCCCAACCGCCCAGTTTATCAGCCTGAGGTCGCCAGTTACGATTTCTCCGCGGCTTACAAGCTGAAGCTTTTCAAGGACCGAGTGCGCACCACGCTCCAGATCAACGTGAAGGACGCTTTCGCGCATCGCGGCCTCACCGCCACGAAGTTCAACCCCGAGGGCTATGCGGCTAACTTCCGCATCAAGGACGGCTCGCAGTGGGTGTTCACCACGAGCTTCGACCTATAAGGCTCCGGCCCGGCGCCGGCGTGTATCCGAAATCTTCACACGCCGGCCGCCGCGCTGCCCCGGCTTGACGCGTTCGCCCGGTCGGCGTCAGCTAGGTGTGCCCGTTCACCATGCCTAACCTCACGGACGTCGCCAAGCAGGCCCGGGTCAGCCGCACGACTGTTTCGCTCGCGCTGCGTAACAACCCCAAGATCAGCGCCGCGGTCCGTGCGCGCGTGCGCGCGGTGGCGGAAAAGATCGGCTACCAGCCCAATCCGCTCGTTAACGCGCACATGGCATACGTGCGCACGATGCACCCGCACGCCACGGGGCTCTCGATCGCATTTATCTGCAATCGCGATCTCGCCTCGATCGAGGCAGATCACCGCACGCCGCTGAAGAAATACCTGCAGGCCTGCCGCGCCCGCGCGCAGGCGATCGGCTACCAGGTCGAGTTGTTCAATGTTGCCGCGCCCGGCATGACGGAGAAGCGCCTCATCGGCATCCTCCATGCCCGCGGCATTCGCGGGATCATTCTTTATCCGCTCAACGACTCCGGCCCGCTCGCGCGGCTCAATCTCGATATCAAGGGCTTCGCCACGGTAATGATCGAGCACGCGTACATTGAGCCACGGCTGCACAAGGTCTGCGACGACCAGTTTGCCACCATCGGTCGACTGATCCAGAAGATGCTCGATTTCGGCTACACGCGCATCGGCATCGCGATGGCGAGCACGATGGACGAGCACGCCAATCACCACTGGCTCGCCGGCTATCAGACCTATCAGGCGCTCTGCGATGAATCGCAGCGCATCCCACACTTCGTCACGCCGGCGTGGACGCGGGAAAATTTTCTCGCTTGGTACCGCCAGTGGCGACCCGAGGCGATTATCACGATCGACGAGGATATCGTGCCTTGGCTGCGTGAGGCCGGCCTAAATGTGCCGCAGGCCGTTGCCTGCGCTACGCTCTATTGGACCGAAGAGCGCCCGTATTTGAGCGGCTTCTACCAGCACCACGAAGTGATTGGGGCCAACGCCGTCGATCTCATCACCGCGCAACTCTATCACAACGAGCACGGTGTGCCGCCAGAGCCCAAGACCGTGCTTGCCGAGGCCGTGTGGAAAGCCGGCGAGACCATGCCCACGCGCGCCAACTCCGATTACCGCTCGAGCGTGCGCATCTGGAAGCGTTGAGCTTTGCGTGAGGCGCAGGCTTTATCACTGCGCGTCATCGGAGCGAAGTAAGGCCGGCTCTTGGAGCCGGTCTCTTTGCTCACGCGTTGGCTATTCTGCTCACTGCTGAGGCCATGAATAAAAAAGGGCGGCTCGTAAGCCGCCCTTCGTCGCATCTGCCTCAGTCCTCGCCCTCAGGCATCTTGCTCCACTTCACGTAGAGGTAGCGACCGGAGAGCGCGATCGATACAGCTCCGAGGGCGCTGCCGATGAAGTGTCCGGTCCATAGCAGGCCGAGGCACGCCCAGACGGAGTAGAAGAGCACCGCGCCAACGACCAACATCTTCCAATCGAAGCGGCCGTCCGGCTCCCAGGCTTGATCGCCCATCTCGCGGCGGATGCGCGCCCAGCCGGGGCCGTAGGGACGGACCTTGCGGCAGAAGGCGTAGAGATGCTCACGCTCGGTCGGCGGGGTTAGCCACATAACGAGCATCGAGATGGCCATGGTTGCCGCGACCACGATGATGAGCTTGTACGCCCAAGCTTCGGAGCCCTGCAGCGAAACGGTGAAGAAGTGATCGAGCCCCGAGTGCATCGAGTTGGGCGTGATCGCGGACAGCACGTCGTGCAGACCGCTGCGGAGTGCGGGGACATTGAGGCCGAGACCAGCCGCGGCCGACGCGAGGTACGCTGTAATCTCGGTCCACGCGTTGACGCGCCACCAGAACCAGCGCAGCAGGAATACGCCGCCCACACCGCCGGTGAACTGTACCACGAGCTGCGAGAGCGACAGGATCGAGGTGGAGTGCGCGGCCGTGTAGCCGCCGACGCAGAGCACGACGACCATCCAAGCGCGGCCGATCCACACGTAGTGGCGCGGCGAGGCGTCCTTCACGAGATGGCGCCGGTAGATGTCGTTCACGAGGTACGTGGCGTTGGAGTTCACCACGCTGTTGATCGCCGACATGAACGCCGAGACGAACGCGATCACCATCAGGCCGCGCAGGCCGGTCGGCATAATCGCGAGCACCATGCGCGGGTATGCGAGCTCCGGATCCGCGGCAATCTCGGGAAACTTGTCTGCCGGGAAAATCACCAGCGAGCAAAGTGCCGTGATCGCCCACGGCCAAACAATCACGGCCATCTGCGAAAAGATGCCGAAGTACCGACCGATCTGCGCTTGCTTCTCGCTCTTCGCGGCCATGCAGCGTTGCGCGACAAACATACCGCTGTCCGACCAGGCTGAGCTCCACCACTGCAGCGTCATGCCCACGACGAAGACCACAAGCACATCACTACCCGCATGCGGCAACAGATCGAAAAAACTCGGTCCAGCATTGGGCAGATGCGCGATTTTCTCCTTCAGTGCTGAGAGACCGCCAACTTCACGCAATGCAAGGATGCCGAGGAGCGAGGTGCCAAAAAATGCCACGGCGAACTGAATCAAATCCGCGATGATATCACCCCACAGACCGGCGACTGCCGTGTAGACAAATGCCACGACGCAGCCTGCAACCGTCAGCAAAATCGACGGGTCAAAAGTCATGCCGAGCCACGTGACTTCGGGCGGCAGCCCGAGCACAGCCTTGCCGATCTTCACCATGGCGAGCAGCACCCATGCCGAGGTAAAAAACATGCCCATCGAGCTCCAGTACATCGCCCACAGCACGCGCACGCTGCGGCCGACCCGCCCCGAGTAGCGCAGCTCGCGAAACTCCGCATCGGTGACGCCGCGTGTGCGTCGCCAGAGGTGCGCGATCATGAAGGCGCCGATGATGCCGTTGAGGCTCGCGTTCCAGTAGTACCACGCACCGGAGATGCCGTACTGCCGCACCAGCTTGGTGATGAAGAGCGGCGTGTCCGAGGCGAACGCGGTGGCCACCATCGCGGTGCCGAGCATCCACCATGGCAGGCTGCGCCCGGCGATGAAGAACTCATCCACGCCTTTGTTGGCGCGGCGGCCGATCACCGAGCTGATGACCATCAATAATATGAGGTACGTAACGACGAGGATCCAATCGAGGGTTTGCATGGGAAGGTTGAGGGTGCTCAGTCCACGAAAGGAAACAGCCGCGTGTGCGGTACCGGGATGCGATACACCCGCACGGCGTTGCCGCCGAGCACGAGATTGAGATCATCTTGCGGGACGTTGAGCCGCGCGATCTGGCGCAGGCTCCAGCCCCAGAAATCGACCTGGTGCCGCACGGGCTGACCGTCGCGACTCTGCGCGGCATAGGATTCGGGATGGCAGCCCGGCTGCCACACGAAGGGCAGCGAGGCGCCCCAATCCGTGCCCCAGATCAGTTTTTTCGCGCCGATGTTGGGATCGCGCAGCGGCCGCGTGTAGAGCTCGCTCCACCAGAGTCCGGTCTCGAGATAGACATTGTCGGTCGCGGCGGCGACGTTGAGGCACTCCTCGTACCACCGCTCCCACCAGCCGCCTTGGATTCCGCCGTGGTTGAAGACGATTGTCACATCGGGCCACTCGGCCGCGAGGTCGTGCACCCACAGTGGTGAAAATGTCTCGGGAAACGCGTCCGCGCGGCAGAAGCTCGTGGTGTAGCCCATCGTGAGGCCGGTATGCCACTGCACCGGCACGCGGTGCTTGCGCGCGATCTCCATCGTGGGCCCGCACTCGTCGAGAAATGAGTGTACGGTCAGTGGTGTGTGACGCTCGCCGAGGTGCGGATCGCCCGGCATCGCTTCGCCGATACCGACGTAGTGGCCGGTTGCGAGCAGCTCGTCGAGTTCGCGCGCGCTCTCTGCTGCAGACCAACTTTCCTCGCGGCGTTTGGCGCGGTTGAGCGTGCGCTCGGCGCGCGCCACGCACACAAATTTTCCCGGATGCGCCTGCATGATGCGCACGTTGATCTCGTTGGTCATGCCAAACGCGGGCAATAGCATGCACGCGTCGACACCGTAGCCCTCCATGTCGGCGAGCAACCGGGGTGAATTATCGTAGGGCACGAGATCGTATTTCATCTCGTGTGAGAGAGTCGGATAAGCCGTCGACCCGCGCGGCCGCGCCTGATCGCGCGCGAAGCGTTGTGCGTGCACATGGGCATCGACGACGAAGCGACCAGCTTTCATACGGAGGCAGTGGGTCGGCTACGAATGGCGAGCACTAGCGCGCAGCTCGCGGCCATGAGCGCGGCATCGAGGTAGATCGCCGGCGCCCAGCCGCCGAAGCGGTCGCGTAGCGTGCCGGAAATCACGGGCGAGAGTAGCGCGCCGATTTCCGCAATAAGGTTCCACAGGCCAAACGCCGTGCCGCGATGAGATGCCGGCGCGAGCTCCGCGGTGAGCGCGTGCGAGACGGATTGCAGCGCGAAGAAGAACAGTCCGGAAAGAAACAGCCCGAGCGCCATCAGCGTGGGGTTGCGCAGGCCGAGCGCGACGTAGAGGCCGAAGCCGACAATAGTTACCACCTCGGCGGCAGTGAGTGCCGCGAGCACCCACTTGCGGCTGCGACCCGCCTTTACTGCGCGGTCCGAGAGCAGTCCGCCGAGCGGAAAGCCGATCAGGCCCGCGATGGCGTTGAACGAGGCCGTGAGTGCCGCCGCCATGAACGAGCTGCCCGTGTCCTTGATGATGTCGACCGACCAATACGAGTAGAGCCAGAGGTGCCAGAGGATCGGGATCGCCGAGAGATAGACGAGCAGTAGGTTGCCATCGAGGAGTACCGGGCGGACTTCCTTCGTCTTGGTGAGTGCAATGTACCCGATGAACACCACCGCGAGGCCCGCGAGAATCAGTCCGGTCGTGCTCGGCGGCAGTTTCCACTGCCCGGCGAGCGCGTAGATTGACATGATCGCGACGGCGAACACCGCCGCGTATTTCGAGAGTCCCCACAGCGCTGCGCCGGTGCGCCCTTCGCGATCCCGCGGTAAGGCCCGCATTAGGTAAAATCCCGCGAAGAATGTCGGCACGCTCATCAGGAGAAACGGCATGCGCCACGCGTTTTCTCCCATGAATGGCTCGGCCCAGCGCACGATCGACGGCACGGCGAGTAGCGCGATCGTGAGGCCGAGCGTGAGCCCACTGATGACGATCCCCATTCCGAGCCCCATGCGCTCCGGCGGTGTCACTCGGGCGATGAGTGCACGATCGTTGGAGTAAAAGGCTCCCTCGCCGAGACCGGTGAGCACACGCAGAGCGACGAAGGCAAAGATACCGCTGACCGCGCCAGTTAGCAGCGTCGTTACGCCCGCCCAAAAAATGCTTACGAGTACCACGCTCCGATGACCGTACTTGTCGCCAAAGTAGCCACCGGGAAACTGCGTCAGCATGTAGCCCGCGAAGAAAAGGCTGCCAATCAATCCGCCAAACGCGTGCGGGCTCGCTACGTCGCTGAGAAACGAGACCTTATGGTCGATCATCCAGGTGATCACCGGGCCGGTGAGCGTGCGGTCGATGTACGACACCACCCAGCCGCAGAAGAGTGCGGCCCATACGGGGCGGTAGTTCAGGGAGCCGGACGGGGTATTCATCGGGGCGGGGTTGAGAACGATCAGGAAAGCGGCAGGCCGACGTAGTTTTCCGCGAGCGTCGTGGCGGCGGCGCGCGAGCGCGCGACATAGTCTAGCTGGGAGAGCTGCAGGCGGTGCTGAAACTCGTTCGCGTCGTGGAAGCGGTGCAGCATCGAGGTCATCCACCAGGAGAAATGCTCGGCGCGCCACACGCGCTGCAGCGCCGTCGCGGAGTAAGCGTCGAGTAGCTCCGTGCGACGGGTCCGGTAAAACGTATCAAGCGCACGTGCCAGCACGCTCACGTCCGCCGCGGCGAGATTAAGGCCCTTTGCACCCGTGGGGGGCACGATGTGCGCCGCATCGCCGGCGAGAAACAGGCGGCCGTGCCGCATCGGCTCGGCGACGAAGCTTCGCATCGCGACGATATTTCTCTGGATGATCTTTCCCTCGGTGAGGCGCCAGCCTTCGGTGTTGGCGAGACGCGTGTGCAGTTCGTTCCAGATGCGATCGTCGGACCACGCCTTCACGTCATCACGTGGATCGCATTGCAGATAGAGTCGCTGGATCGTGGGTGAGCGTGTGCTGACGAGCGCGAAGCCGCGCTCGTGGTACGCGTAGATCAACTCCTCGGTTGAAGGTGGTGCCTCAACGAGGATGCCGAACCATCCGAGCGGATAGACGTGCGAGTAGTCACGCCGCTGCGTGAGCGGGATACTCGGTCGCGATATGCCGTGAAAGCCATCGCAGCCGGCGATGAAATCGCAGTTCAGCTCCTGTGCCTGTCCCGCGGTGTCCGTGTATGTGATGCGTGGCGCAGACGAATCGACGTCATGCAGCTGCACATCGCGGACCTCGAATTGGATTTGCCCACCCACGGCGAGCCGGGCTTGCACGAGGTCTTTGATGACCTCGTGTTGCGCGTAGACGGTGATGGTACGCCCTTTGGCCAGTTCGGGAAAATCAATGCGGTGACTCTGTCCGTCGAAGCGCAGGTAGATGCCACGGTGCACGAAGCCCTCGCGTTTCATGCGCTCGCCCACGCCGGTCTCGGTGAGCAGATCCACCGTGCCTTGCTCGAGTACGCCGGCGCGGATCGTGGCTTCAATGTCTGCGCGGCTGCGCGACTCGAGCACGACGGACTCGATGCCGTGTAGATGGAGTAGATGAGAGAGCAGCAGTCCGGCCGGGCCGGCGCCAACGATGCCAACTTGGGTACGCATGAAAAATCAGAGGGCGTTGCGAAAGGGTGCCGTGGTCTTGGCGCGCACTTCGTCGAGCGTCGCGCCAGGGAGGATTTCGATGAGGCGCAATCCCCCGCCTTCGTAGTCGAATACCGCGAGGTCCGTGATCACGAGGTCGACGGCGCCCACGGCGGTGAGGGGTAGCGTGCAGTGCGGCACGATCTTCGCCTGTCCATCGCTCTCCGTGTGCGTCATCGTGATGACTAGGCGTTTCGCGCCGCTCGCTAGGTCCATCGCGCCGCCTACGCCGAGGAGTGGTTTGCCCGGTACGGCCCAGTTGGCGAGATTGGCAGAGGTGTCCACCTGCAAGCCACCCATGATCGCGACGTCGACGTGCCCGCCACGGATCATCGCAAACGAGTCCGCGCTGTCGAAGTACGACGCGCCTGGCAGCGCGGTCACGGGGATTTTCCCGGCATTGACCGGATAGTCGAGCGCGCCGCCGTCGTCCGTCGGCGCCGGGCCGACGCCGAGCATGCCGTTTTCCGTGTGCAGCATGATGCCGTGCTCGGGCGTGATGAGATCGGCGACCAGCGTGGGAATGCCGATGCCGAGATTGACGACGTTGCCTCTCCGCAGTTCGGCCAGCGCCCGACGCGCCATCGCGAGTCGAGACTCGTCGGCCTTTTTGGCACTCGCGCCGACGCTGGCGGACGACCCGAGCTCTTCTGCTGTCGTGTGCGCTTGCACGAGATAGTCGACGTAGCTGCCCGGCGTATGAATCGCATTGGGATCGAGCGCTCCGAGTGGCACGATGTGCTCCGCCTCAGCGACTACGAGGTCGGCGGCCGTGGCCATCGCACGATTGAAATTCTGTTCCGTGCGCCGGTAGGTGAGATTGCCGGCGGTGTCTGCCTGCCACGCGCGGATGAATGCGACATTCGCCCGCAGCGCCGGCACGAAGACGTGCGCGCAACCACCGAACTCGCGAATATCCCGGTTTGCGGCGAGTGGCGTGCCAGCGGATGTCGGCGTGAAGAAGCCCGCGATGCCCGCGCCACCGGCGCGAATTGCCTCGGCCAGCGTGCCCTGCGGGATGAGTTCGACCTCGAGCTGCTTGGCCTGCGCGGCGGCGACCGCCTCGCGATTGCTGGTGAAGAACGATCCGATCGCTTTCTTCAGCTGCCCATTGCGCAGCAGTCGACCGCCGCCGAGGCCGGCCTCGCCGACATTGTTGCCGATAAATGTGAGTTGTCGGGTGCCGCGCGTCGCGAGTGCATGCAGCAAATGAACGGGATTGCCGGTCATGCCGAAGCCGCCCGCCATGAGCGTGGAACCTTCCTTCACGAGAGAGACGGCTTCTTCGGCCGAGATGATCGGGACTCGTTTCATGCGCTCACAAAGCCTCGATGATGGTGGCTTCGCCTTGGCCGACACCGACGCAGAGCGTAGCGAGTCCGTACCGTGCACCAGCGCGTCGCCGCAATGCATGCGTGAGAGTCACGACCAGTCGCGCGCCGGAAGCGCCGAGCGGATGGCCGAGCGCGATCGCGCCGCCGTGCACATTGGTGCTGCTTTCGTTGAGACCCAGTTCGCGGATCACCGCGAGCGCCTGCACCGCGAAGGCTTCATTGAGCTCGGTGAGCGAAAGATCCGCCACCGTGAGACGCGTGCGATTCAGCACGCGCTTCACGGCCTCGATGGGGCCGAGTCCCATCACCCGTGGATCGACGCCTGCCGCTGCCGAGCCCACCCACCGGGCGAGAGGCTTTAGCCCGAGTTGCTGCGCGCGGCGCGCTGACATCAGCACGAGCGCCGCGGCGCCGTCGTTGAGCGAGCTGGCGTTGCCCGCGGTGACGGTGCCGCCTTTGCGGAAGGCCGGTGCGAGCTTCGCAAGCTTCGCGAAATCGGTGTTTAGCTCATAGCCTTGCTCGGTGCGCTTGGCGAAAGGTTGCTCATCCACCTCGAAGATCACCGGGTCCCCCTTCGGCTGCGGCACGGGCACGGGGACGATCTCGTCGCGAAACAACCCGGCATTGATGGCGTGTACCGCTCGCGCGTGGCTCTGCAGCGCGAAGCTGTCCTGCTCGGCGCGAGTAATTTCTCCCCCGGCTACGAGGCCCGACCGGCTCTGCTCGTAAATGTTTTCCGCGGTCTCACCCATTGCCTCGAGCGGAAATAGTTTTTCCATTCGGGGATTCGGATAGCGCCAGCCGAGCGAGGTGTCCCAGGCGGTGACGTTGCCCGAGGGGCCAAAAGCCTGGCCGTTTTTCGGCAGCGAGTAGGGCGCACGCGTCATGCTCTCCACACCGCCAGCTATGACGATGTCGGCTTCGCCACATCTGATGGCGCGGGCGGCGTGATTGATCGCCGTAAGGCCGCTCGCGCACAGGCGATTGAGCGTTACTGCGGCGACAGAATGTGGAAGTCCCGCAAGCAGTGCGCCCATTCGCGCGACGTTCCGGTTGTCTTCGCCTGCCTGATTAGCGCAGCCGAAATAGACCTCATCGATCGTTTCGCTCGCAATACCGGCGCGACCGACCGCCGCGCGGATCGCGTGCGCCGCGAGATCGTCGGGACGGACGGAGGAGAGCGCACCACGGATCCGCGCGATGGGCGTGCGGACAGCACTGAGGAGGACGACTTCGTTCATGCGAAAAGGGCGGAAGGAATCCGACGCGGACCGCTCGCAGCATCGGCGAGCACGCGGTCGATAAATGCGGAATCTGAGCCGAGGTAGTCGGCTTCACTCTTCGGCAGGCTAGCGAGAGCGGGGCGGACCTCAGGTCTCGCGCCGAGCACGTCGAGCAAGTGGCGCTTTTCGGCCACCGCAGTAGCGCACGCTTGCTGCACTAGATCGCGTGCGACGGCCGGTTCGAGCACGCGGGCGAGTGCAAGGGACGCGGCCTCGGCGAGCAGCACGCCATGGGTGGCGCGGAGATTTGCGGTCATGCGCGCCTCGTCGACGACCAATTCCTGCGCAAGCTTAAGTGCAGCACCCAGCGCCCCGCCGGTAAACGCGCACACGCGCGGAAAATGGAGCAGCTCGGTCTGGCACACTTGGGTGCCCCGCTCGTGCTCGGGCGGTATACCAAGAGTGAGAGCCTGGGCCTCGCTACTCGCGGTACGCGCCGCGACTAGTATTGCTTCGCTGCGGATTGGATTGCGCTTTTGCGGCATCGCACTGGAACCTCCGCGGCCGGTGGTAGCGGACTCCTGCACCTCGCCGATTTCATGCTGCGCGAGCAGAAGGATGTCGTGGGCGAATTTCGCCGTGCTATTCGCGATGAGTGTCAGGCAGTAGGCGATTTCGAGCAGCGGATCGCGCTGCGCGTGCCACGGCATGGGCAGCACGCCGAGCCCCAGCTCCCCGGCAAACGCTTCGGTGACCTCCAGACCGTTCCGACCTAGCGCGGCCAGCGTGCCGGCCGCACCGCCGAGTTGGACATTGAGGGCTCGGGTGCGCAGCTCAGCGAGCGCTCGGCGGTGCCGTACGAGCGGGGCAAGCCAACCCGCGGCCTTGAGGCCAAACGTTGTCGGCAGAGCCGGCTGCAGGTGAGTGCGGCCGGTCATCAACGTGTTCCGGTGCTGATCGGCCAGATGTGCTAGGGCTGATAGGAGCTCAGTCAGCCGTGAGTCGATGAGATCGAGAGCGCGCCATAGCTGCAGGACGAGCGCGGTGTCCACGATGTCCTGCGTGGTCGCACCCCAATGAAGGTAGCGCGCTGCATCGCCACCGATATGTCGGCGCAGTTGCGTCACCAGGCCGAGAATTGGGAATCCATCGCGCTCGATCGCTACTGTGAGTGCAGCACGGTCGCAGATGAATTGAGCCGCGCGCTTGGCAATCTCTTCGGAGGATGCCGTCGGGATCACCCCTGCACGTGCCTGAGCGCGAGCAAGTGCAACTTCCACTTGCACGAGTGTGCGCATCCACGACTCATCGCTGAAACAATCGGCGACGGATCGGTCCACGTACGGCGTCGTGAATAGTCCCGATTCGTTCATGCTTCGAAGAACACCGTCTCGCGCGGTCCTTGCAGCACGAGGTCGAGACGGTACACGGGCATCGGCGCTGCGGCGGGGTCTCGCGCGGCGAGCAAGGTGCAGCGACGGTCGCTCGGCACGTGCGCAAGAACGGAATCAACCGCGTTGACTGCGCTTTCGTCTGAAAAGTAGAGGCGAGTTGTCAGGTGCAATAGCAGGCCGCGGGCGAAGATTCGTGCGCAAACATGCGGCGCCTGCCACGTGCCGTCGCCCGCGGGCACGCGGCCGGGTTTCACGGTCTCGAAGCGGTAGTGGTTTTCCGGATACGTCGTGTCGCTCCGGCCAAACGAGCGAAAGTGGGGATCGGCCTGGTCGCGGCGCGGGTCCTCGGGGTGGGCGTAGATGCCAGCGGCGTCGGCTTGCCAGATTTCGACGAGCGCATCTGCTATCGGTGCGCTGTCGCCGTCCAGCACACGACCCGTAAGCGCGATGCGCTGACCGCGGGCGTCGTTGCTTGCCAGAATATTTTCTCCACCGAAGACGAGACCGTAGTGGAAGAATGGACCGACAGTCTGGCTGGGGGTTTGAAACAACGTCATGGTTAAGCCTTTCGATTTTCGAACGGCGTCATACGCGCCCCGCACAGGACGACGTCGAAGCGATAACCGAGTGCGCGCTCCGGCTCGGTGAGGTTATGGTCGTAGTGTGCGATCAGCCGCTCGCGCCCGCGCGGGTCAGCAATGCTGTTGTAGATGGGGTCGAGCGGCAGGAGCGGGTCGCCCGGAAAATACATTTGCGTGACGAGCCGCGAAGGCAGCGATGCGCCGAAGAGTGAGAAGTGGATATGCGCTGGCCGCCAGGCGTTGGCGTGGTTGCGCCACGGATACGCGCCCGGCCGGATGGAGATAAAGCGATACTCGCCGCGCGCATTGGTCAGCACACGGCCTGCGCCCGTGAAATTGGGGTCGAGCGGCGCGTCATGCTGGTCGAGTTTGTGAATGTAGCGGCCGCAGGCGTTGGCCTGCCAGATCTCGATGAGTGCATGCGGTACGGGCCGCCCGGTGTCGTCGCGCACCGTCCCCGCGACGATGATGCGCTCGCCGATCGGCTCGGCGTGGCGGATCGCATTGCGCGTGAGGTCGTGATCGAGCGGACGGAGGCAGTCTTCGCCGTACACCGGCGCGGTAAGTTCGGATAACGTGCGGACACTAGGGAGCAGCGGCACGTGCGGCGCGCGTTTCACCGTCGAGCCGTAGGCAGGATGCAGGCGAGGGGGATGCGCTTGCGGGTCGAGTGTCGAAAGGGCAACAGGTTCAGGCATGGGCGGGCGGGTCAAAGACTGACTTGGCGATCGAAAACGCGGCGTTGGCCGCCGGGACGCCGGCGTAGATCGCGACGTGCAGGAAGATCTCGCGTACTTCGTCGAGCGTGACGCCGGTGTGGCGGATGCTCCGAAGGTGCATCGCGAGCTCATGCTCGCGGCCGAGCGCGGCGAGCATCGCGATGGTGACGAGATGGCGATTGCGGAGATCGAGGCCCGGACGCGACCATACGGCTCCCCACGCGGTCTCGGTAATGAAACGCTGAAAATCGATATCGACCGCCGTGGCTGCCGACGTGGTGCGATCGACGTGGGCGTCGCCGAGGACGGCGCGCCGGACTTTCATCCCTCGCGCGTAGCGGTCGTCGGGATCAGGGGCGGCTGGTGTCATGGAGAAACTCCGAGAGATGGGCGATGACCGCGACGGGCTGCTCGATTGGTGGCAGATGTGCCGCATTGGGAATCAGGGCGAAAGTCGCGTGCGACAGACCGGCCGCGAGTTCGCGGCCCAACGCGACCGGCGTGGCGAAGTCGTGCTCACCGCTCAGCACGAGCGCGGGTATAGCCAGCGTCGGGAGCGTAGGTCTCAGGTCGGTGTCGCGCAGGGCAGTGCAGGCCGCGACATAGCCGGCAGCGGGCGTACGCGTGAGCACGTGGCGCAATCCCGCGACAGCAGCAGGACTGCGTGCGATGAATTCTTCGGTGAACCAGCGCGGGAGAATCTGATCCGCGATGCCCTCGAGGCCGGACGTCTGTACCGCGCGGATGCGATCGTTCCACCCGTCGAACGAGCCGATGCGTGCGCCCGTGGCGCAGAGGACCAGTCGTTGTACGCGTCGGGAAAATTGCTTTGCGGTAGCCAACGCGACAATCCCACCGAGTGAGATGCCGATGAGCGTGGCCGAGGTGATGCCGAGCTCATTGAGCAGTCGAACTAGGTCCGCCACGTGATCGTCGATCCGTCCCGTCGATGGGCCGATCCCTGATGCGCCGTGACCGCGCAAATCGTAGCGAACGACCCGGTGTGTCGGCGTGAAGGCTGCGCTCACCGCGTCCCAGAGATGAAGATCGCAACCCAGTGCGTGGATGAACACCAGCACCTCACCGCCCGCTACGCCTTCGTCGAAGTAGCGCAGAGTGATGTCGCTAGCCTGCACGTAGCGCACGGTCGCGGGTGCGATTACAGGCGGGAGATGCGTGGCGCGAAACGCGTTCATGCGGCAACGACGGCGGCGGAGCGATTGCTGGCCTGAGCAGGCGCGGGGTCGGCCGCACTCATTGAGCGCCGAATCTCGACGAGGATGCGCTCGAACGCGGCGCGATCCTCGGCGGGCACACAGGCCTCGAGCTGAGTGTGCAGCGTGCGGGCATACACGTCGCAGAGCGCGCGCAACGCGCGCCCGGTGGCCGTGAGTTGAAGAACAAAGGCCCGCCGATCGCTCGGATGCGCCTGACGCACGACGAGTCCCTTGTTTTCGAGCCGTTGCACCATCGCGGCAATGGTGTTGGCGTCGGAGGCACAGATCGTCGTGAGCTGGCGCTGCGTGCAGCCGCCATGCTCGCCGAGCAGCGACAGCAGCACGAACTGATCGGCGGTGATGCCGTGCGACTGAAAGTGCGCGTTGAAGCGGCGGTGCATCGTGAGATAAGCGCCGCGCAACAGCATGCCAGGGGTGCCGAGGAATTTGGGCATGAGAGCTGGGAACGTCCTACGTCTACGTACGATCGCCTCGCAGGCCGCGACGCGTGCGGTGGAGTATCCGTTCACCTCGGGGTGCTTTCCCCGAGCAGGAGAACGGGTACTCCATCGTTGGTTTGGTGCGGTGCGGAGAGTGGAGCTTCGCTCGTCGTCTACTCCAATTTACCAATGAAAATGGGACGCTTCGTCATCGACTCTCACGTGCACGCACAACGCTTCGCCGCGGGCAAAGCCATGCAGGAAAAACTGCGCGCGCCATCCAGCGCTGCGCCGGATAGCGAGGAATATAAGAAGCTCCACGAGCAGCTCACGTATGAGCTCCAGCCCTACGACAACTCCGCGCGCCTGCTCTACGACATGCAGTGCTACGGCGTGGACATGTGCATCCTCACGAGCGCGTTCAACATGACCAATGAGCTCAACGCGAAGATGGTCCGTGAGCATCCAGGCAAATTCGTGGCACTCGCCTACGGCGATCAGTATCGCCAGCGAGTGCAGCGTACGAAAGAGGAATGGTCCGCGGCCGAAGCGGCCAAGGAACTCGACGAACTGCTCGCAACGGGAAACTTCGTCGGCATCGGCGAAGGGTTTCCCCAAGACCCGAATCTCGGCGAGAAACACAAGCGTACCGACCGTCACGAGCGGCTCGATGAAATGGGCCACTTCATGGCCGTGGCGCGAAAATACAAGGTGCCCGTCCGCTACCACGTGGGCCTCACGATGGGCTACACCACGGGATTCTGCCGCGGCAGCGGGGCAAATCCAGAGACTTACAATCCCCTCTGGGTTCACGATCTCGCTGCCGAGTGGCCCGATGTGCCGATCATCTATGAGCACGGCGGCGTGCAGGCATGGTGGTGGGAGCGCTGGTACGAGGAGTGCCTCAATGTCGCCGCGGCCACCGACAACGTTTACCTCGAGACCGGCACGTGGTGGACCGAACTCTACGAAAAACCGCTTCGCGATCCCAACATCGGTGCGAAAAAACTTCTCTGGGGCACCGACTGGGGCGCTTCGCTGCCGGTCGAGTGGCAGCCGGGCAGCCATCCTGAGACCTACATTTGCCAGCGGCGTAAGGCGCAGCCGGTCCGGCATCAGGTTGACGTGATGGGCTGGAGTCTGAAACAGATTGGCCGACTCAACATTCCGCAGGATGATCTCAATCTTGTCCTCGGTGGCAACGCCGCGCGGCTCTACCGCCTCCCGCTGCCGCACACGCGGCTGTTTCCGTTTGTGGACGAATGATCGACTCGGCCGTGCGGCAGTAACCGGTGTGGCGGCTTCGCGTCTTCTTCGGCGTGATCCTTCGTCTCGGTCTGCTGCTGTTGTTTTCCGTTCGAATTTTCGCCGCCACGCCGGCGTATGAAGCCGCGCCTGGCACCTGCGACATCGCGATGCTTGAACAAGTCTGGCACGACGCGAAGCGAGACCGCGATGTGCCGGTAAAGATTTACTATCCCATCGGAACGCACGCGCCGGAGAAAAGCCCCGTGATCGTGTTTTCGCACGGACTCGGCGGCTCGCGCGAAGGCTATCGCTATCTCGGCGAGTATTGGGCTCACGCGGGCTACATCAGCGTCCATGTGCAGCATCATGGCAGCGACGGCGACGCGATCCGCGGCCTCCGCCCGCTGGAGAATCTCAAGAAGGCGGCCAGCGATCCCGCTGCGGCGACCAATCGTCCGCTCGATATCTCATTTGCCATCGACCGCCTTACCGAGCTGAGCAAGGACAACACCTCGGCGCTAGGTGCTCGGCTCGATCTGGCGCGCCTTGGCGTGGCTGGACACTCCTATGGCGCATTCACCACCATTGTGATTGCGGGTGTGCGAATCCCGCGTCTCGGCACGGAGCCACGCTATCGTGATTCGCGGGTGAAGGCCGCGATCGCGATGAGTACGCCAGCGATCGGTGGTAGCGACACGGACGCGGCGTTCGACGGGGTGAAAATCCCGGTCTTCCACATGACAGGTACGAAGGACGAAATCCCGGGCGAGGCGCGCGGCGCGGACGATGCGATCGTCGGCGACACGAAGGCGCCGCAGCGTCTTCTGCCGTATCGTCACACGCAGCACGCACCGGCATATCTGCTCGTTTTCACCGATGGTGACCACATGGTCTTCTCAGGCCGAATGCTCGGCAAGCGGCCGCACGATCAGGAATTTCAGACACTGGTCTGTCGCAGTTCCACGGCCTTTTGGGATGCGTGGTTGAAAGACGATGCCGCCGCGAAGCAGTGGCTGGAGACAAACGGCTTCTCCAAAGCACTTGGCTCACTCGGTACGTATGAGCACAAAGCACCGCCGCCTGAACTGTCAGCTGCCAAGAAATCCTGATGCGCTTAAGCGCTCGCTGAGGCACTCCCGCCGCGGTCGATGCGATGGCGGAGAATTTCCAGATCTTCGTCGGTCGGTTCGGGTGTAGCCTCGACCTGTGCGGTCATGCGGAGCGGCCAACCGACATTGGCGCGCACCATCTCCTCCGTGACGCCGGCCGCCGAGTGAATCGATTCGAGCACCATCTCGCCTTCGGCGAAGCCAAAGACCCCGAGATCGGTGATCACTTTCTTTGGCCCTGTGTTCGACGGTAGTCCGGCGCGCTCGCGGGCGCCTGGTGAGCCGTCGAGGTAGCCGGGCCCGGTGATGAAGTCCACCTTGGCGGGGAAACGTACTTTTTTCTGCCGCAGGATTGCGACCCAGCTTGAGAGACTCGCGATGTCACATGCGCCGCCGCCACCGGGAAAACGAAACGACGGGTGCCGGTAGTCGCCGGAGCACGTGCTGTTGAGATTGCCGTGGCGGTCGATCTGGCCCGCACCGACGAAGCCGAGATTCACGAGGCCGCGCTCGGCGAGGGTGTTGATGTAGAAAGCGTCGGAGAGTTTGTC
Source organism: Verrucomicrobiota bacterium (assembly GCA_048498795.1). Taxonomy (GTDB): domain Bacteria; phylum Verrucomicrobiota; class Verrucomicrobiia; order Opitutales; family Opitutaceae; genus JBEHXH01. The sequence continues at coordinate 277,952 of JBEHXH010000008.1, read as the reverse complement.
GGCGGCGGTCTGCGATGGCAGGGTATCGACGCCTTGGGGGAGCAGGCAGGGCTCAGTGCGGATGATGCCCGTTTCGAAAATGATCGTGAGCTGTGGCGCATGCGTGAGCTTGGCGAGAAAGGCGGCCATCGTCGGGAGGCCGACGCCGGTGTAAACGACATCGCGATCTTTCAGCAGTCGCGCGGCGACGACGATCATCTGCTCGGAGAGAGTGTAGCGCATGGGGAGGCGGGTGCGGTTCAGCAGCCGGTGACGATCGGCGCGCCAGTGCGTGGCTGCGCGAGTTTCAGGTGATCGAGATAGGCGTGGCCCTTGTCGGTGGTGAGCCGCTCCATCATCTCGGCCCGTGAACTCACGCCGTGGATGTAGCGCTCGACGTAGTGCGCATAGCTCGCCTCTTGTCGGCATGCGTCGGTGAACGAGGACAAATCCGAATGATAGCACCCCGCGAGATGCAGCGGATATGCTCCCCACGGTACCTCGACGACGGCGGCAACACGAAAGCCCGGCACAAGCGTGCGCCCGGGATCGCTGCGAATCACCTCCGACGGCACAATCTCCTCGGTGGTGACGATGATCTTTTTGCAGGCATTGATCCCCATCGTGTCCATGCCGAGCGAGCCCCAGCGATGTGCGAGGCCCGTGGCGTCGCAGCGCTGCGTGTGCACGATGCCGACATCGGGATTGATCGCGCCGACCGCCATCAGCGTCTGACCGCTGAGTGGGCAGGTGAAGGGTCGTAAGCGCGGATTGTGTGCCAAGAAACTGCTGCCGAGCTGCGTGCGCGAGGGTACGAAAGGCACACCCATCTGCCCCGCGAGAAGCGCAAGCGAGAGTCCGTAGTGGCTCAGTTCCTCGAACTCCGGGTAGGCGCCGAGCTGGCGAGCACGGGCCGCGAGGCCGTTCTCTTTTTCGTAGAGATCGAGCAGATAGGCGAAGACGATCTTCTTCAGGAGGCCCTCGCCCAGCAGCAATGCGACGGTGTGCGTCAACGCCGACACGACCGTGAGCTGGCCGATGCGCTGCCGCACGATTTCATGGATCGCGGCGGAGGGCTCGCCGTGCTGCATCCCCGCGAAGTAGACGGTGTCTCCCGGGCGGATATTTTCACGGGTGGCTTCGGCGAGAGTGCAGACTTTTTGGGTCTCGGTCTGGGGCAGGGTAGCGGCGGGTAGCGACACGACCGCGCAGCATCGGCCGCACCCGGGTACGCGCCGATGCGGCGAGTAGTGTCGCCGTTCACCGCCCTTCGTGGTGAACAGGTAAAACAGAGCCCTGCTCGAAGCTGCCCGATGCTGGATGCCACGCTACGCACCACGCTGGCGGAACGAATCACTGCCAGCTCGGCGCAACGCCGGCGCCGCATCATTTCCTTCTCACCCCACCCATGAAATTCTCTCTTTGTTGGTTCCGCTTCTGGCGAAGCGGCCTGCTGCTGGCCGCTGTGAGTGGGTGGGCGCACGCGGAAACGTTCACGCTCGATGACTCGGCGAGCCCGATCAAGGTCGAGTTCGACGGTGCCACGGCCGGTCTCAAGGTCACGACTAAGGCGAGCGGCGTCGTTTGGCGCACCGCAGAGTCAGACAACGAGGCACTGAAGCTCTCGCGGGTGAAACAAAGCGACGCGCTGCACCTCACGGCCGACGCGGAGGCGGGCCGTGTCACTGGCCTGCATCTGGCGCTTACGCTGAAACCCGCGACGGGCGATCTCGTCATCGCGCTCGGCGGCGAGGCGTGCGAACTTGGTCACGAGGGAATCGTGTTTCCACGAGCCTTGTTTCCCGCCGATGGATCCGGCTACGCGATCCTGCCGTTCTTCGGCGGCTACGCCGTGCCGACGAGTCAGACCAAGTGGACCGTCCCTTGGTCGCATTCGCGCATGGAATGGTTTGGCGGCGTCGACCAGCGTTTCGAAGCCGGTTGGATGTACATCGCCGAGCCCGCTGCGGACATGCAACTCACTGCGGTGAGCGGCAAGATCGCCGGTGAGTCGCGGCTCGGTGGTGCGTTTCATTGGATCGGCTCCAATGCCAATCCCGAGGCGAAACCGGGCCGTCTCTCCTACGAACGACGCGCGGTGCTGCACTGCTTCGACCGCGGCGGCTACGTCGCGCAGGCGAAACATTTCCGCACCTATGCGCAGGCGCAGGGTTGGTTTCGCTCGCTCAAGGAAAAGGCAGAGCGCAATCCGGACGTCGACCGTCTCGTCGGGGCACCGGTGATCTATCTATGGGGCGATGGCCGCAGCGAACAGATGCTCGACGCCCTCAAGAGCGCAGGCCTCGACAAGGCGCTGATCCAGCTCTCGATTAATCATGTCGATCAGGAAGGCGCGTTTCCCAGCAAGGCTTTTGCCGATGGGGACGGCTGGGCCAAGGCCGTGCACGCGCGTGGCTATCTCGCCGGCATCTACGATATCTATGCCGCTGCGCGCGTAGGCTCGGGCGCAGGCGCACCGCCGCGTGGGGATGGCCCGCGTCCGCCGCAGACGGGTGGTTTGCGCTACAGTGGGTTTACCTATCTCTGGCCGAAGGAGGCGACCGACTGGAACTATGTCGGCTCCGGCGGCGAGCGCGGTCAACGCGCGATGATCTCACACCAGATGAGCGCGAAATTCGCCGTCGAAACGCGCCTGCCGCAGCACATCAAGCAATTCGGCCTCGACGCGTTTTTCTTCGACACGGTTTGCGCGCTTGAGCCGAGCGAGGATTACGATACCGCGCACGGCCATCCGGCGACGCGCACAAAAGACATCGCGAATCGCATCGCTCTCCTCGATGCGACCACGGGCCATTTCAACAAACTCACTGGCACGGAGCAGATCAAATCATGGGCGGTGCCCGAAGTTCACTGGGCCGAAGGAATGTTCAAGCTCGGTGCGTCTAACGCGAAGGGCCAGATCGGTGCGTGGAACAGCAATGTTTACCCCCAGGTGATGACCGACGTGCAGGATCTCGGCGAAAATCTGCGCACGGTGCTCGACACTGGGTTTCAGGTGCCGCTTTGGGAACTCGTTTACCACGACGCGCTGCTTTCGGTACAGCATTGGCACCTCGTGCACAACAAGCTGCTCTATTGCTGGGACCTTGCGGATCAGTTCGCGCTGATCCGCGGTCAGGCGCCGATTCTCAATCTCGTTTACGCGGGCGAAAAAGGTTCGGTCGGCCGCGAGGTCGAGGGAGCAAAGGACGCCGATGGCCGACTCTGGGACACGCGTTGGACCAATCCACTTGTGGCGAAGCACGTGGCCGCGACGTATCAAAGCGTCTGCAAATGGCATGGGCAGATCGGTTATCTAGAGATGACCAATCATCAGGTGCTCGCGGATGATTTCTCCGTACAGCTCTCTGAATTCAGCGCAGATGGCGGAAAGACCGGGCGCGGCATCATCGTGAACTTCGGCCATTTCGATGGAGCGCACGCCATGACCGGTCCGGCATGGAGTGGCGAAGTGCGAGGCAAGACAGTGCGCGTGGCCTTCGGCGACTCCGCGATCTACACGTGGTAAGAAGATAGTGGAGACGAGATTTCCCAGCATGGACGCGGTGCGATCCATCGGCGTCGGCCTCATCGGTGCGGGGCACGTGGCTGCGACGTACGTCGCCCAGATTCGGCGTTACGCCGACATCGACTTGATCGGCGTCGCGAGCCGACGCGCGAGAGCGTCGGCGGATTTTGCCGCGCAGCATGGCTTGAGGGCCTATGCGTCGGTCGACGCGCTCCTCGCCGATCCCGCGATCGATGTGGTCGTGAATCTCACGACTCACACGCGACACGCTGCGGTCACAGAGCGATGTCTGCGGGCCGGCAAGCACGTGCATTCGGAAAAGCCGCTGGCTCTGTCTCACGCCGAGGCGAGGCGGCTGGTAATCCTGGCCCGCCGGCGACGGCTGAGGTTGAGCTGCGCCCCGTGCACATTTCTCGGCGAGGCGCACCAGACGGCGTGGAAGATTATTCGTTCCGGCCGACTCGGAGATATCCGAGTGGTCTACGCTGAGGTGAATCACGGGCGCATCGAAAATTATCACCCTGCGCCGAAGCCCTTCTTCGATGTTGGGCCGCTATGGGATGTGGCGGTGTATCCACTCTCAGTGCTCACCGCATTCTTCGGTCCCGTGCGACGCGTGACCGCGCAGGGACGGTTGCTGCTGGGGCGACGCATCGCGAAAGGTGGACGCACGGTGCGCTTCACGACGCCGGACTTTGTGTTGGCGACGCTAGAGTTCGCCCACGGTCCGTTGGTGCGTCTGACGGCCAATTTTTATGTGGATCGTGATCGCTCAAAAGGCGGTGGATCGCTCGAGTATCATGGAGATAAGGGGCGACTCTACACGGGGGATTTTCAGTTGTTTGATGCTCCAGTAGAATGTGGCGCGCCAAACGAAGCCTATGCTAGAGTTCCCTTGTTGCGCCCGCCGTTCCCTGGAGTAGAGTTTGGTCGAGGAGTAGAGGAACTTGTTTCTGCGCTGCGCGAGGATCGACCGCATCGTGCCTCGGCCGAGCAGGCGGCGCACGTGGTCGAAATCGTCGAAGCGCTCCAGCGCTCCAGTAAACAGGGAGGCGTGGCGACCCGGGTGCGGTCGAGCTTTCTGCCGCCTGCGCCGCTGCCATGGGCGAAGTGAGGGAGCGGTAAACGGAGACAACGCCCAGCGCGTTGTCGTGAGGCGGCGCATGGATGCGACTAGGCACGCAACGCTTTCCCGAACCCACTCTGCGTCATGCCTGTTTTTCGTTCCCTCGTTTCATTCGTCACTGGGTTGTTGATCGCTATCGCGCCGGTGAGCGCTGCTCCGCAGATCGCCGTGCTGCTCAAGTCGCGCATCGAATATTGGACCGAGGTGGAGCAAGGTGCGACGGAGGCCGGCAAGGCACTTGGGGTGGAGCTGACCGTGATGCGCGCACCGGCAGCCGACAATTTCGGTGCGCAGCTCAAACAGCTCGGCACCCTCGCGACGAAGCCAGTCGACGCCGTCGTGTTGAGTCCGACCGACCCGGTTCAGCTCAAGGAGTCGGTGGCCGCATTGCAGGCGAGGGGGGCAAAGATCGTCGCCCTCGAAACCTCGCTTGGCTCGGAGGATGCACTCGTAGCCGTGGACCAAGCGAAGATCGCCGATGCCGCGGTAAACGAAGTCACTGCGTTGACCACTGATGGCAGCAAGATCGTGGTTTTCCGCGGGCAGCAGAACGACCTGTTCCTCGTGCGCCGTGAAAAGCTCATGCTCGACGCATTGAAGAAACTGCGGCCGGCCAGCTCGATTGTCGCCAATATCTATGCGGACCCGAGCGATGCTGAGATCGACGACAAGGCGGCGCGACTCCTCAGCGCCAACCCGGACGCGCAGGCAATCTTTTGCACGACGACCTTCGCGACCGAGCATTTGCTGCGCGCACTCCAGCATCACGCCCTTGCCGGCAAGGTGCGTGTCGTCGGCTTTGGCGTAAATCTGCCCGCCTACGCGGTGGACGCGATGCACGCTCAGCAATTGCACGGCTGGGTTGCTCAGTTGCCCCGGCGGCTCGGCTACAAGAGCGTCGAGGCCGCAGTGGCTCTAGTGCAGGGCAAACCGACGCCGAAGCAGATCGACAGCGACTTTATGCTCGTGACGCCTGAGACCTTGGACGATCCCGCGGCGCGGGCGTTGGTCAGCAAATAGCGCGACGGATCAGCTTCGAACCAGATGCATTCGCACGTAGTCGTGCACCGCATCCTCGAGCGAAGTGAAGGGTTTAGTATAGCCAGCGGCGCGGAGTTTGGCAGAATCAGCTTGGGTGAAATACTGATATTTGCCGCGCAGTGTCGGCGGCAGATCGATGAAACGAATGTCTACTGTGCGCTCCATGGCAGCGAACAAGGCAAGGGCGAGATCGTGCCAGGTACGAGCGGAACCAGTGCCGCAGTTGAAAAGGCCGTTGCGCTCGCGATGCTCCATGAAATGCAGCGTCACGTCCACCGCATCGCGGACGTAGATGAAGTCGCGCTGCTGCATGCCGTCGGCATAGTCGGGGCGGTCGGATTTGAAGAGTTCGATCCAGCCGCGCTGGAGGATCTGTCCATAGGCCTTGTGCACGAGCGAGCGCATGTCTCCCTTATGCTCCTCGAATGGGCCGAAGACGTTAAAATATTTCAGACCGACGATCCGGTCGAGAAGGCGGTGCCTCCGCGCCCAGAGATCAAAGGCGTGCTTCGAATAACCGTACATATTGAGCGGTCGGAGCTCAGCGAGTTGCTCCTCGTCGTCAATATAGCCTCGAGTGCCGTCGCCGTAGGTCGCGGCACTGGAAGCGTAGATGAATCGGGAGCCGTGATCGAGGGACCACTGGCAGAGCAACTGGGTAGTGCGGGTGTTATTGGACCAGAGAAAATCGGCGTCATGCTCGGTCGTCGCGCTACACGCTCCAAGGTGGATCACGCTCGAGGGTGCCGGTGCCCGCTTCGATTCGATCAACTGCTGGAAGCGCTCCGGCGATATGAGGTCATCGAAGCTGAGTCCGCGGAGATTGCGCCACTTTTCACCGGTCCGGAGACGATCAACGAGCAATAGATTCGAGTGCCCGCGGGAATTTAGCCCTGCGACAATGTTCCGACCGATAAACCCGGCAGCGCCGGTGACGACGATTAGATCGGAGCTCATGCGGGGCGTTTTTCACCGTAGACTTGAACTACCTTCTCGATGGTACTCGTGGTTGAGCGGCCTTCGACCATGTCGGCCAGAACCACAGTGCCTCCGTGGGCCTCGACGATCTCTCTACCGCTGACGTAGTGGGCCCAATCCCTTCCTTTTACCAAGACCTGCGGGACAATTTGAGCGATCAGGTCGCGCGGCTCGTCTTCATCGAAGATCACGACAAAATCCACGGCGCGCAGGGAACCGAGAACAAAGGCGCGATCACTTTCCGAATTGATCGGGCGATTCGGGCCCTTGTTGCGCCGCACAGAAGCGTCGCTGTTGAGACCGACACAGAGTGCGTCTCCCTGGGCACGAGCGAAGGCGAGATAAGTCACATGGCCGCGATGAAGTATATCGAAGCAGCCATTGGTAAAGACGAGCTTCTGTCCTTTGGCGTGCAGTGCATCGCGCGCTGCGCGAGCATCCATTGGAGTGAGAATTTTCGGAGCACTTTTGTCCATAAGAGTCGTTTAGTTGAGGCGGAGATGATCGAGTAGTGTGTCGAGTTGAGAAAAATCCGGTACGACGACGTCAGCGCCGGCGCGAATGAGACGGGTACGTTTCCGTGGATCGATGCCATGGCGTCGCACCTCGTCAGTCGCGAGGCCGACGGTGTAGGCACCACGCTTGCGACCCTCGCGCATCTCGACTGGCCCGTCGCCGAAGACTACGATCTCTTCCGCTGGCGCGCCCGTAGCGCTAACGATACGCAGGAGGACGTCACGCTTGGCTTCGATCTTGAGGTCTCCGACTGCGCCGAAAATGCCTCCGGTAAACAAATCTGCGTAGCCGAGCGCGCGCGCTTCGGCGGCGACATCAGTCTCGTCGGTGCCGCTGGCGAGGTAGAGCGTGACACCAGCGGCCCGCAGGCGATCGAGCAGCGGCTGGGCATTCTTGATCTGCCAGTCCTCCGGGGAGAGTTCGCCACGGTCGAGTTGGGCGCGGCGCGAGCGGACTAGGCCGAGCAGCGCGTCGTTGTAGATGGCTTTGTAGCCTTGTTCGTTGAGCACGTCGGCTTCCGGGACGAAGCCAAACTCACGGACCAACTCGGCGAGGCCCTTCATCTGCGCGAGGGTTTGGATGCCGGTTGTGCGGTCGATGAAAGCGCGTACTGTCGCAGTAACGCGCGCGTGTTGGGCGTCGTCGATCGTCGCTGCTCGTATGCCGAGGATCGCCCGCACCATCATCGGCTCCATGATCGCTTCCCAGCCTTGGCGCAGGACCGAGAGCGTGCCATCGTGATCGAAAATCGCATGGCGAAATGGGCGTGCAGGAACGCGGCCGCTCACGAGTTCCAGGTGAGTATGATCGCAATAGCGTGCGAGCCGTGGCTGTAGTGCGAGGCGAGGTGCGTAGATGTAGTCGGGGGCCGGGCCGATACTGCGTAGTTCGGCCGGTGTGGCTGTGCCGGTGGTGCGGAGTTTTCGCGTGGTGATGGCGGCCGCGAGATTCGCGAGTGTGCCGGCTTCAAGCGGGTCCGCGTCGACTGCGAAAGCTGCGGCGAGGGCCGCGAGCGCAGTGTCACCGGCTCCGACGGAATCGATGGCGCCGGGCAGTTCGATGCCCGGGATGTCATAGAGTTCGCCGCGCACGGCGAGCACTAAGCCGTGTTCGCCACGGGTGAGAAAAATCGGTTGTCGCTGCCGTGCTTCCAAAGTGTGCGCGAGCCGCAACGCATCCTCGGGTCCGAGCGATTCGGCCGATTCGCCGAGCAGCCGTGCGGCTTCGCGAAGATTGAGCTTCAAAGCGACGTGCGAAAAATCCCGCGCATGATCGCGTGAATCCACGATGAAGAGCACCTGTGGATGTGCGGCGATCAGCCGATTGAGCGCTGGGGCGACCTCGTCTGACCAAGCTTGCGGTACTTGCTGATTGATCACGATCACGCGGCACGTGCGGGCTGCCTCGGTGAGGCACGCGATGACCGCGGCGAGTGTCTCTCCACCGAGCGGCTGGGCGGCACCGAAATCGAAGCGGTTCATTTCTACTCCAGCGCGATAGGGCTTGGCGTACGCGAGTGTCGGCCAGCCAGCCGGGCCCTGGTTGACGCTGGTAAGCGAAAGCCCGCGAGCGGCCAGCTGGCGACGCAGCTCATCCCCGAAAGGATCGGCGCCGACGACGCCGATAGTCTCAATATGGCTGACGCCTAGCGCCGCGAGATTCGCCGCGACATTGCCTGCGCCGCCGGGCGAATAGCGTTGCTGATGAACCTTGTGAGCATCGAGTCCGGTCTCGAGCGAGCATTCGCTTGGCGCGTCGGCGAGAAACCAGTAGGCATCGAGGCAGAGGTCACCGAAGACGGCGACGCGCGCCGCGGGGAGGCGGACGAGCAGTTGATCGAGCCAAGGCGAGTCGGCGAGAAAAGTCGGAACATGCGGCATGAGATGAAGGTTCTTCGGCCCGCATGGCCATCGCGGCGAATTTATATAATGACAATCGGTACAAAGCTGTAATGACAGCTTTCATGTGCGCTCTACCCAAGCATGCGGTGATCTTTCAGCACCTGCATCGGGCGATCCAAAGCGGCGCATATCCCGCGCACACACGGCTGCCGAGCGAAGTGGCGTTAGGGCGCAAGTTCCGTGCGTCGCGACCGACGGTGGCTCAGGCTCTGAGAGAACTGCAGCGCCTGGGATTGATCGAGCGGCGTGCGGGCGCTGGCACATTCGTGCTGCCGCCCGGGCCTACTTTGGCAGGGCAGTGGGGGCTCATGGCTGACGGATTGGAGACGACGGAAATCATCGAGCCCATGGCGGTCGAGATAGCCCGGGCGGCGCAGGCCCTGGGCTGGCAGTTGCTGCGCGGGGCACCACTCGGCGATCGCGACCCTGATCATCTGGCGCTCTGGTGGAAGGAGCGTGGCGTGGCTGGGGTTTTCTTTGCGCCGGTGGAACACCATCCCGTGCGCGCGGCCTACAACCGCACGATCGCTGAGCGGCTGCAGCATCGCGGCATGGCAGTAGTGCTGCTCGACCGAGATCTCGCGGAGTTTCCCGGACACAGCGAGCACGACTTGGTGGCGATCGACGATTTCTTCGCGGGCCACGATCTCGCAGCCCATCTCCTTGCTCAGGGTGCGCGACGATTGGCCTTCATTGCGCGGCCAGCGTTTCCTTCGACGACAGATCTGCGGCTGGCGGGCGTGCGCACGGCCGTTGAGCGTACGGCGGGTGCCCGATTGGAGTTTTGTGTCGGTGCACCCGCGGAGACCCGCTTCGTCCGCTCAGTGCTGCAGCGCACTCGTCCCACGGGCATCATCTGTGCCAACGACGCTACCGCGGCCGAGCTGATGCAGACTTTGCGAGGGCTCGACCAACGTGTGCCGAGCGATGTGTTGGTCGCAGGTTTCGACGACGTGCGGTACGCGAAGCTCCTTAGCCCCGCACTCACGACGATGCGGCAGCCTTGCGCCAAGCTCGGGTCGGCTGCAGTGGAGGCGATGCTCTCGCGCCTTCGCGATCGGCAGGCCCTGGCGCGACGAATCCTTGTACGAGCGGAGCTGGTGGCCCGCGCCTCGACGTGCGCACATGCTTGAATTGGTTGGTGAACAGAGACACCAACACCCCGATTGAGCGCCCCGCCAGCCGGCCCTGAGCTGCTGATCTGCGGACGAACCCCGACATGGCACCCAAAATCCCTCTTCGCTTTTCGCGCGCCCTTATGCTCGGCGCGCTTTTGCTTTCTCTATCGACCCTTGCTCGTGCGGCTATGTCGCGTATCGCGGACGCACGGGTTGAGGTCGAGTTCGACGACCAGACCTCAACCTTTCAAGTACGCCAGAAAAGCACAGGCCGTACCTGGCAGCAGGCACCGGCGGGCGATCGCTTCACGGTCGATCACGTGACGCGCAAAGAAGACACGCTCGAGATTCAACTGAGAGGCACGCCCGATCTCACGGTAAGACTCCATCTCGCGGCCAATTCCGATCTCGAGATGGAAATTTCCGCGGCGCCCGATGCGCCCTTGCGCACGCTCTCGTTTCCCGGGCCGCTTAAAACGCCCGGCGACGATTGGAACCTCGTCTTTCCGCTCTCCGAAGGCGTGCTCCTGCCCGCGGGTGAAGCCCTGAGCGCGCTCCGCGGTCGCAACTACGCGATCTACAACATGAGCGGGCTCATCATGCCATGGGCCGGTGTGACGGATCCGACCCTCGGCAGCGGCTACATGCTGATCGTCGACACGCCTTTCGACGCGGAGGTGCGGCTTGCCGACATCGGCGCTGCGCCTTCGCCGGTATGGAAGGCTGAACTCGGCAAATTTGGCTACACTCGTCGGCTTCGCTATCACTTCTTCGATGCCGGTGGATATGTAGCGCAGGCCAAACACTACCGTGAATACGTGCGCCGTACCGGAGAGTTTACGACCTTGCGCGAGCGGGCCAAGTCCCGGCCGCAGATCGATCGCCTGGTAGGGGCGGTGCACATCTACACGTGGGCCGACGGTCGCACCGCCGATCTCGCGCGCGAACTGAAAGCCGCGGGCATCGAGCGGGCGTGGGTAGGTTGGGATCCCAGTCATCCGCCGTATCCGGAAAAAGGATACGATGAGGCATTGAAGTCGCTTGGCTATCTGGCCGGCGTTTACGATCTTTACCGCGATTGCTACGATGATCGCGAGTGGGACAAGAAGACCGAGACCAACGAAGTGCTCAAGAGCATGTGGCTGCACCGCTATCCGTACCCGGGCCTCTTTGAGAAGATCGTGGCCCGCACGGCTGATCAGTCGCCGATGCAGATCCGATTCAGCAACGACGTCGGCTTGATGCGCTATTGGACCTGCACCAAGGCCCAGCTCCCCTACGTGCCGCAACGCATCACGCGAGAACTGCAGACCTATCCGCACGACTCGGTCTTTGTCGATGTGACTCTCGCCGCGGGTCTCTTCGAGTGCCAATCAACCGAGCATCCGATGACCTGTCGCGAGGACGCCGCCGCTCGCCTGGAGATTCACAAGTACATGGCGGAGAAGCTGCACATGGTCGTCGGCTCGGAGTGGGGCGCGGATTTTGGCGCGGCGCACACGGAATTCATGCATGGGCTCGTGACGCTCGCGCAGTTCTGGGGCGACGGCACCCGTGATAAACAGTCCCCCTATTATGATGGTGATTGGAACAACACCGCGCAGCCCACGATGGTGCTCGGCGAACCGAAGTCCACGGAGCGGTATTGGAAGTACGGGCTCGGTCCGCAGTACCGCATTCCGCTCTTCGAGCTTGTGTACCATGACTGCGTGGTAGCCTCGTGGCGTTGGGACGATAACAGCCACAAGCGTCCGGATGCTTGGGCGCGCAAGGACCTGTTCTCCGCGCTCTACGGTGTGGCGCCGCAATGGAATCTCGATCGCGCGATGTGGCAAAAAAACCACGACCGATTCGTCGCGAGTTTCAAGGCGCTTGGCCCATTGCTGCGCACCGTCGGCTACGAGGAGATGCTTGATCATCGCTCACTCACGCCAGATCGCTCGGTGCAGCAGACGGTATTTTCATCAGGAAAAAAGGTCATCGTGAACTTCGGCGACAAACCGTACGCGGTCGGCCAAGCCACGGTACCGGCCGGGGAATTCCGTCTGCTACAGGAATAAGGTTTCGCCTAAGAAGCTGTATTCAGCCCCTTTCATGATCGAACGTCACTTGAGTTTTCTCCTCGAGCGCCGGCCGGAATTGGTCGGCTGCGTTGAGGAAATTCGCGCAGCCTATGCGGCACTGGCTCAGTGCTTCCGCACGGGTGGCCGCGTATACCTGTGTGGCAACGGCGGCAGCGCGGCCGATTGTGAACATTGGGCCGGGGAGCTGCTCAAGGGGTTTTATGCGCGTCGAGCACCGCGCGGCGATTTGCCCGCTGCGCTCGCGCGCTTGCAGGAGGGCCTGCCTGCAATTCCCCTGACGGGTTTCCTCTCCCTGCGCACAGCAGTCGCCAACGATATCGCCCCAGAACTGGAGTATGCGCAACTCGTCTGGGCGCTCGGCCGGCCTGGTGACGTGCTGGTCGCTATCAGCACCTCGGGCAACGCGCGCAATGTCTTCCTCGCCGCGCAGGCGGCACGCCAAAAAGGTTTGGTCGTACTCGGCCTCTCCGGGGAGACTGGTGGCCGGCTGATCGAGGTGGCCAATCCTTGCATCCGTGTCGCCGCTGGGCGCACGCACCTCATCCAGGAGCTGCATCTCGCGATCTATCATACGCTCTGCATCGCGCTCGAAGCGGAGTTCTTCCCTGAGGATACGGCGTACACGAGCGGACCGGTGGCGATGCGTGCGCAGTAGTTTTCGCATGAAATTACGGTTCGCATTTGGCTGCGTCGTGCTGATGATGGTGGTTCAGGCCTGCGCTTCGACTTACACCCCGCCGGCCGGCGTAGAGTTGCTGACCGACATCCCTTATCGCGAAGGGCACGAAAAATGGAAGGTGGACATAGCGCGCCCGAAAAACCGCTCGGGTCCGCTGCCCGCGATTCTGCTCGTGCACGGCGGTGGATGGCGCGAGGGGAATCACGAGGGCCAGCGGGGTATCGCCTGCCGCTGGGCGGAGGCGGGCTACATCGGCGTGACGGTGGGCTATCGTTTGATCGGCGATGCGCCATTTCCGGCCTGTGTCGATGACGTGGTGTCCGCAGCGCGCTGGGTGCGCGCTCATGCTGCAGAATATGATATCGCGCCCGATCGTATCGGAGCGCTCGGTCATTCCGCGGGTGGACACCTCGTGTGCATGCTGGCGCTCGCGGAACCAGCCGGAAAATTTGCACCGGGATTTTTAGAGAACATCTCGGGCCGGCCCAACGCTGTCATCGCGACGGCAGCCCCGACCGACCTCAACCGTTGGGAACCGGATCATGGCAACGAGAATGGCACCTTCATCAAGGAAGGGCCGATGGAAGAACGACTCGCGATTGCACGGCGCTGTTCGCCGCTGACCTATGCCGACGCATCGTGCCCGCCGCTGCTGATGATGCACGGCAGCGCAGATCGGATCGTGCCGGTCGTGCAGTCGGAGCGTCTGGTCGTAGCGTTGCGCGCCGCGAAGGCGCCACTCGTCGAACGCGTCGTGCTCGATGGACGTCCGCACGATTTCATCCTGTCGTACGAAACTCTGCTGATTCCTATGGAGCGGGCTTTCTTCGACCGAACCATCGGGAAGAATGCGGGGCGCTTCGTCCGCGAGATCGCTACGGCGGACGATTCGCGGCCGGTGCGTAGCGAAGTCGAGGGCGGGCGGGAATGGCTCGCCCATTTCGACTCCGATGGCGATGGCGCGGTGACGCGCGCGGAGTTTCCCGGGGGCACGGAACTCTTCGACCGTTTCGACCGTTCCGGCGATGGGCAGAAGATTTCCGTTCGTGCCAATGCCCAGAAATGACCACCGCTGGTGAACGACGACACCGAAGCGAACTTTGCTGCCACCTGGCGCTACCGTCTGAAAGGATGGATTCGCTTCGCCGATTGAACCACGGCGTCCCGCTAAACCCCGCTTTTCGATGAGAACCCTTACGTTTCTTACGCGCCGGATTTCCGTTGGCGCATTCGTGCTCGCGAGTTTCGTTTCTGCGATGGCGCAGTCGCTTGCGCCAATACCAGCTGGAGTCGTCGCTCACCGTGACTTGTCATACGTGCCAAACGGTCATGAGCGGCAGAAGCTCGATCTCTATTTACCAGAAAAATCCGACGGACCGCGGCCCGTCGTGATCTGGATCCATGGCGGTGGCTGGGTGTCGGGGGACAAGAATGGTTGTCCGCCGTTGAACGAGGGTTTCGTCGCGCGCGGCTATGCGGTGGCAAGTCTCGGCTATCGGTTGAGCGGTCACGCGCTTTGGCCTGCGCAGATCGAGGACTGCAAGGCGGCGATCCGGTGGCTGCGCGCTCATGCAAAGGAATATCGGCTCGATCCCGATCACTTCGGTGTGTGGGGCGCGTCGGCCGGCGGACATCTCGTGGCCCTGCTCGGCACGAGTGGCGACGTGAAACAATTCGACGTAGGCGAGAATCTCGATCGCTCCAGCCGCGTCCAGGCCGTGAGTGACTTTTATGGGCCGACCGACTTCGCGCAGATGGACGCTCATGCAGTGAAAGGCACGGGACTTATCCACGATCGCGAAAGCTCGCCGGAGTGCCGTTTGATCGGTGGCCTCATTCAAGACCCAGCCAATGTGGAGAAAGTGCAGAGCGCGAATCCGGTACGGTATGTCACGAAAGATGACGCGCCGTTTTTCATCGTGCACGGCGACCAGGATCCCGCAGTGCCTCATCATCAAAGCGAGTTACTCTATGCGGCCTTGGTGAAGGTCGATGTTCCCGTGCGTTTCACTACTGTGGCGGGCGGTGGGCACGGCGCGGGTTTTCCCAATCAGCTGCTCACGCCGATCGTGGCGGAGTTTTTCGACCGCTATCTGAAGGGCAACAAGGACGCGGCGAAATGGCCGGCTGCGATGACGTCCTCGGTGCCGGCACAAGCTGCGGCTACGCCGATCGACCAGCCCAAGCGCACAGGCGAATCCACCCCGGCTCGCAGTGGCCCACCGCCTTGGGATGACCTTATCGCCCGCGACGATGTCGATCACGACGGTCGATTCTCGCGTAGCGAGTTCAAGGGGCCCGCGGCGCTTTTCGATCGGCTCGACGCCAATCACGACGGCTTCCTCACGAAGGAAGAACACGAGGACGGCTTGAAGGCACTCGGCCGCCGCTGAATCACCCGACTATGGCGCTGACGACGATGCTCCGGCGGCTCTTATTCGCGTGCAGCTTGGCGCTGCTCGCCTGCGTCTCGATCCAGGCTGCTCCCGCAGAAACGAGTTCGCCGGAGTGGAAAGAGGGATGGGCCACCAGCCCGGATGGCACGCGCGTGCCGCTGTTTTACGCGACACCCACGGGCGCAGGGTCGTTTCCGGTTATCATCTATTTGCACGGCGCGCCGGGTGGAGTGGGGCAGGATGGCTTGCGCCACCTCTTGGACTCGTCGCGCTGGACACGCTGCCTAGCTGAGGGATTTGCCGTCGTCGTGGCGGACTATCGGGGCCACGCTCCGGACAAGCCTTTCGATGTGCTGCTGGGCGACGTCAATGCGACTGACGATCTCGCGGCGATCGTGAAGCAGCTCGGCTCCGATTCGCGGCTCGACGTGCACCGACTGGTAATCTGGGGCCAGAGCCTCGGCGGGTTGATCACGCTCGATGCCGCATCGCGCGGCAAGATCACGGCCTCGGGCCTCATTGTAAGCGCGCCTGCGATTTTCCCCTTTATCGGCTATCACGGTCCACGCGGCGGCAGCAACGACCGCGAGCTCGGCGACGACGAGATCGATCGCTCCGGAGCGCTCGCTCGGATCGAGAAGATTACGACTCCGGTCCTCATCCTGCAGGGCACGGGCGATGGTCTTTGTCCTTTGAACAAGAAGCTCTTCTCGCTGTTGCAGACCGCACACAAGAATGCGCGCCTCGAGCTTTTCCCGGGAGCGCCGCATGGGTTTGTCAACGGCCCGGAGAACGACGCCTACCGCCACGCGCTCGATTTGATCGCGACCTTTGCGCGCGAGCGTACCGCACCTCCGACCGCGAAGCGCTGAGCGCCGTTTGTAGTTAATTATTGGATACACGGGATTGCGGGTGAACGGGTGAAACGCCCGTAGAACGGGTTCACCCGCACTATGCTGGTTCGTGTACGCGGGCACGATTTCGTGGCCGGTCCCATGACGCTGCATACCCCGCGTCCTCTTGTCATCGGCCGCTCCTGGCGGCGATGGGCGGAGCCTGCCCCTTTCCAGTGGACGGAAACCCATACCCAACAAATGAAGCGAAAATTGCTCCTCCTGCCGTGCCTGCTTGCCGGGTTCGGCGCCTCGTGGCTCTCCGCAGCCACTTACACCCTGAACTCCGGCGGCACCCCGTTCAAAGTCGAGTTTAGCACCGATAGCGGCACCCTCGGCCGCATCACGATCAAAGACAGCAGCAACAACGTCCTCTGGAAAAATACCGACTCGGGCGGCGGCACCACGATCTACAGCGTCACGAGCGTCAGCTCGACGGACAGCTACGCGACCAACCTCTCGGCGACCGTCACGTTTACCAACAGCACTGGTCCCGCCATTAACCTTAACCTCACGGTCGATACGACCAACAGCCAGCTTGTCGCTACGCTCGACAACAACACTGCAATCTTCGGCTCGCTCGCGTATCCGTTCACGTTCTTCACGGGCAGCGAGACCACGACGCCGGGCTACGGCGTGGTGCCGGTCGACGACGGCTACGTGGTGCCGACCACGGTCACGAGCTTCACGCCGCCTGCCGGCATTGGCCGCGGCATGGAGTGGTTTGGCGGCACCGATAACAACAACACGCGTGCCTGGATCGGCATTGTCGACACGGCCGACGATTACGAACTCGCGATGCAGACGGGCACGATGAGCAGCACGAGCCTCCGCGGTCCGACGGTACTCTGGCGAGGACGCAAGACCTCGAATGCCAGCAGCTCGACCCTCGGTTACCAGCGTAAGGTCCGATATAAGTTCCTCAGTACCGGCGGCTACGTCGCGCTCGCGAAGCAATTCCGCCAGTCTGCCTCCGATCGCGGCTGGCTGCAGACGCTGACATCGAAGGCGTCGAGCAATTCCAATGTGAACAAGCTCATCGGCGCGCCGATCATCTATGTTTGGGGCGATGGTCGCAGCAAGGCCCTCCTCGACGCATTGAGCTCTGCCGGCGTGAGCAAGGCGGTCATCCAATCGAGCATCAATCACACCGATCAGAACTTCAACTTCCCCGCGACCGACCCATCGACGAGCGCCAACTACAGCCCGTTGAGCGGCTGGTTCGACGAAATCCGTGCGCACGGCTACATCGGCGGCTTCTACGACATCTACACCACGGCCAATTCCGCCGGCTCCGGCGCGACGCCCTATGACGGCAAGTACTCGATGTGGCCCGCCAACGCCACCGCCGGTTACTGGAACTACGTCAACTCCTCGATTCCGTTGGCGACGGTCAGCCCGCAGATGGCTGCGTACTTTGCCGCGAACTACCGCCTCTCCGGCACGACCACCGGCAATTACCACGACACGTTTAACATGGATTCGTACTTCTTCGACGTCGTTTGCGCCGTCGAGCTCTACGAGGACTACTACACCGGCAGCACCGACGGTCACGCCGCGGCGACGCGCTCGCAGGACCGAGACAACAAGAGCGACCTGCTCGATATCGCCTTCAGTAACACGACCAAGGCGCTCATCACCGGTACCGAACAGGGCCGCTCGTGGGCCGTGCCTTATCTGCATTGGGCCGAGGGCAAGGAGTGGCTCGGCTCGCTCAATCCGGGTCTCTCCGACGGCAGCTGGGACGACCCCAAGGTCTATCCTTCGATCGTCGCCGACGTGAAGGATCCGACGAACATGACGGGTAACAAGCTCGGCAATATCCTCAACGATGGCTACCAAGTGCCGCTGTGGGATCTCGTGTTTCACGATTGCATCGTGACCACCACGCACTGGCACCGCGCGCAGAACAAGTTTCTCTACGCGTGGGATCATGCTGATCGCGTCGCGATGCTGCGGGGGCAGGCACCGCTGCTCAACATGACGTATCAAGGCGTGCAGGGCAGTGCCACGCGCAAGCCCAACACCATCACCGCGGCCGATGGCAGCGGCGTGGTATGGTCCACGCGCTGGGCCAACGATCCCTCGACCAGCACGGGGGGCATGAGCAGTCGATTCCTCCAAACGATCAACAGCGTGTGCTGGTGGCACGAGCGCATCGGCTTCATGGAGATGACCAATCACAAATGGCTCACGAGCGATCCGACCACGAATCGTTCGGTGCAGATGACGGAGTTCAGCAGTGACGGTGGAACGACGGGCCTCGGCGTAGTGACGAACTTCGGTATCTACGACGGCTCCTACGGCATCAGCGGCTCGGGTTCGCTCACGTACTCCGGTTCGCCGCACTCAGGTGTGGCGAGTCTCAGTGTGGCGCCGGGCGAAACGAAGTTCTACTCGTGGCCCGCGCTCGCGGTGGGCACGAGTTCGCTGCCGAAGGCTGGCGTCACCATAGCGTACAGCCAGACGCTCTCCGTGAGCGGCGGCAGTGCGCCGTATACCTGGGCAGTCACCTCGGGTACATTGCCCGCGGGTCTCACGCTCGCCAGCTCGACCGGTGTGATCAGTGGTACGCCGACGACGGCGGGGATCTCCACGTTTACCGTGCAGGTGACCGACAACATCGGGGGCACTTCGACGCAGAGCCTGAGCATCACCGTCAACTCGCTCACGACCGTGTCCATTGAGTCAGTTGCAGGCGACGATGGCTACGTGCTCGAGTCCTCGCAGACGAGTGGCACCGGTGGCAGCAATAACTCGGCGAACACGACGATGCTGGTCGGTGACAGCGCTTCTCCGGCCAACGCGCAGTACAAGAGCATCGTGTCATTTGACACGGGCACGACCAATATCCCCTCCGGCGCGGTGCTGGTCTCGGCGCAGCTCCAGCTCACGCAAAGTATCACCACCGGCACGAATCCGTTTACGTGGGGCGGTACCTGCTACGCCGATATTTGCACAGGCGGCTTCAATGGCAGCACCTCGCTCGAGAACGCCGACTTCCAGGCCACGGCTACGGCGGCGCAAGTCGCGACGATGAGCCAGCCGCCGAGCAATAACACGCAGTCCACCGGTGACCTCAATTCGACCGGCCTCGCGGCGCTTAATGTCGGCAGCTCTGGGCTGAAGACGCAGCTCCGCGTGTACTTCTCCACCGGCGACAACAACAACAGTACGACGGATACGGTGTCGTTCTACTCGAGCAACTACAGTACGTCGACCCGCCGGCCGCATCTCGTGGTCGTCTACTATTGAGCGCCGGCGCTCTGTCAGGGTGATCGCAAGGGCCGGAGCGAAAGCGCTCCGGCCCTTTTTTCTTTCCGCGATGTAATATAAAAATGAATACAAGGATCGACGATCGATATTGTGAACGGCGTCAACGGCGGCGCCTTTGAGCCGCGACGCACTGTGCGCACAGTTCGCCGCTTTCCCCTCGGGTTTCCCTGCCCGTCTCACCCCTTGTCTTGCAAGCTCCCGGGCCGCGCCTGCGCGCGCGCCAATTTATTCGCGCCATGAAAAGCAACCGTTCCGCTATCTCCTGTTCGTCTGGTTCCAATCGTGTGGTTTCGTCCCTCAGGGCGATTTTATTTTCGTCGGCGGCTCGCCGATGGCGGACTTTGGCTGCAGTGGCCGGCACGCTCGTCGCGAGTCTCGCGCCGGTGTGTGCCTCGACCTACGTGCTTGATGCGACGAGCAGTCCGGTATCGGTCGTGTTCGACGACAACGGTGGCGCAGCCGGTGGCGGTCGAATGACCCTGACGATGAAGTCCACCGGCACAGTTTGGAGCCAAGGTACAAGCGGTGGCGGCGACAATCTCACGGTCTCGTCGGTCACACCCGCGGCCGATGGGCTCAGTCTCACTGCGGTCGCGACGACGAGCGCGGGCTATCCGATCACGCTCTCGGTGGTGCTCAACGCGACGAGCGGCGACCTCGCCGTGACCATTGGCGGGAATGCGGCGCAAAGCATCACAAACAACATCAACTACCCATATTCGTTTTTCCCCCTGAGCGGACCAGGCTATGCGATCACGAATCCCGGCACGGGCCAGCCGAGCAATGGCCTCGGCTATGCCGTGTTGCCTTTCTTCGGTGGCTACCTCGTTCCGACGTCCAACACGACCGCGACGTGGAGCACGCCTTCGGCCCATAGTCGTCAGGAGTGGTTTGGTGGCACGGACGGCGGTTGGAACGAAGGTTGGATGTGTATCGGTGAGCCGGGGGCTGATATGTTGCTCACGACAAAGAACACGACGGTCGGCGGTGTCTCGCGTATCGGCGGCGCATTTCAGTGGATCGGCTCGAATGCGAATGCGAGCCTCACCGCCGGTTTGCTGAGCTACGATCGCAAATCCACGTATCGTTTCTTCTCCTCCGGTGGCTACGTCGCACAGGCAAAGCGATTTCGCGAGTACGCGACTGCGCAAGGTTGGGTGGTACCGCTCAGCACGAAGGCGCAGACCAACAGCGACGTGCTGAAACTTATCGGTGCGCCCGTGCTCTACCTCTGGGGCGACGGCCGTGACCAGGCCATGCTTGATTCGCTGCACGCACGCGGCCTCAACAAGGCGCTGATCCAGATCTCGATCAATCACGTCGACGAGAACAACAAGTTCCCCAATGCCGCGTGGGCCGATGGCACGGGCTGGTCAAACTACATCGCGACCAACTACGGCAGCGGGTGGGCTACCGGTATCTACGACATCTACGGAGCCTATCGCGATGGGTCCGTCCCGCCGTACAACGGCTTTTACTATGACTGGGCTGCAGGCGGCGCGACCTTGCCTGCAAACGATACCAATCCCGCGACGTCGTGGGGCTATATCACCTCCAGCGGCGGAATCTCGCAGACCGCCGTCGGAACTCAGGCCGCGACGACCAACATCGCCAACTCCAAAGCCGCGCTTTTCGCGAGCGAGCCGAATGCGAGTTTCAAAGGGCGCATCGCGCATCACGTAAGCAAGTTTGGCTTCAATGCATTTTTCTTCGACATCGTTTGCGCGAATCAGCCGATCGAGGACTTCGGCACGAAGTACGGCAACACGCACTCTGCAAGCCGCGAGCAGGATATCGCTGCGCGTGGATTGTTGCTTGCCTCAGCCTCGGTGCCACCGGCGGGGAGTTCGTACACGCCGCGGCTTGCAGGCACCGAGCAGGCAAAATCCTGGGCTGTGCCTGTGCTCGATTGGTGTGAAGGCATGTTCAAGGAGGGCGCGAGCAACGCCGCGGGCTCCTACGGTTCATTCGACGACAACGCTTACCCAAGCGTCACCTGCGATGTCGTGATTCCCGGCGACAGTGATCTGCCGAAGCTCTTTACGACCGGCTATCAGGTACCGCTGTGGGACCTCGTGTATCACGACTGCTTGCTGAGTGTGCAGCACTGGCATGTCGCGCACAACAAGCTGCTCTACGTGTGGGATCTCGCAGACAATTTCGCTCTCATTCGTGGCCAGGCACCAATGCTGCATCTCTGCTACAACAACGCGGTGGTCAGCGGCACCGGAGTCGGCCGCACGATCGCGAGTGTGCAGGACAGCGGCGGTACGACGTGGAACACGAAATGGACCAACCCCGTCGTCGCCGATCGCGTGATGAAGACCTACAACACGGTGTGCAACTGGCAGGGCACCATCGGTCTCTTGCCGATGATCGGCCACCAGATTCTCGCGGCTGACTCGGCCAATAATTACAGTGTGCAGAATTCCGAATTCAGCTCCGATGGTGGCGCGTCGGGCTATGGCATCGTGGTGAATTTCGGCACGTACGACAGTGCGACGGCGAAGTACGCGATGTCGGGCGCGAGCTGGAGCGGGACGATCCGCGGCAACAATCTCACGGTGCCGCTGAACGAGTATCGCACTTACACGTGGGGCGGTGGCGCGCCCGACTTCAGTGTCGCGGCTACGCCGTCTTCTCGTACAGTCACGGCCGGCGCGGGCACGACCTACTCGGCGACCGTGAGCACGCTCAATGGCTTCGCTGACGCTGTAGCGTTCGATGTGAGTGGGCTGCCGAGCGGTGCGACGGGATCGTTTAGCCCGGCCTCGGTTTCCGGCGCGGGCAGTGCGACCCTCTCTATCGCGACTTCGACGGCCACGCCGGCCGGCACCTACACCCTCACGCTTACCGGCACGAGTGGGAGCCTTGTGCACACTGCGACTGCAACGCTGGTCGTGAGTCCCGCCGTCGATTTTTCCATCGCGGCCACGCCGAGCTCACGGACCGTTACGGCGGGAGGTTCGACGAGCTACACGGCCACGACGACAGCGCTCAATGGTTTTTCCAGTGCCGTTGCGCTTAGTGTGAGCGGCCTGCCTGCCGGAGCGAGCGGTACGTTTAGTCCTGCATCGATTACCGGCGCGGGCAGCTCGACGCTCACGGTCACCGCCAGCTCCTCCACCCCGGCAGGCACATACACGCTCACACTCACGGGTACGAGCAGCGGTCTGGTCCACACGGCAACCACGACGCTCGTGGTCAATGTCCCCGACTTCTCGATCGCGGGTAGCCCGGCCTCCCGAACTATCGCCGCCGGTGCCAGCACGACGTACGCGGCGACCATCGGCGCGCTCAACGGCTTCACCGGCGCGGTGAATCTTGCGGTGCTGGGTCTGCCCAGCGGAGCGAGCGGCACGTTCAGCCCGGCCACCGTCACGAATTCCGGCACCTCGACGCTCACGGTGACCACGAGCGCGTCCACGCCAACGGGTGCTTATACCATCACACTCCGCGGCGCGAGCGGCAGCCTCGTGCATACTACACCGATCACGCTCGTGATCGGTGCGCCTGACTTCACAGTCGCAGTATCGCCGAGTTCGCAGTCATTGGTCGTCGGCAATTCGCGCACCTACACCGTCACGGTCACTGCCCAAAATGGGTTTAATGGCACGGTGAGTCTTGCTGCGAGCAGTTCGCCGGCGATTCCGCTCGGCACGTTTAGCTTTAGTCCCGCGACGATTATCGGCTCTGGTACATCGACGCTCACCGTCGCGACCAATGCACTGACGCCACCGTTGACATACACGCTTACCGTGACTGCCACTAGCGGCAGCCTCAACCACACCGCGACGGCGCAGCTCTTAGCGCAGGGTTTCAACCAGTCGGTCGCGCCCTCGTCACAGACTGTCGCGCTGGGCAGCAGCACGAACTACACCGTCACGACGAACTTCGTGAATAGTTACTCGGGCACCGTGACCTACAGTGTGCTTGGTTTGCCCAGCGGCGCCTTGGGGACGTTTAGTCCGGCGACACTCAGCGCTTCGGGTACTTCAGTTCTCACCGTCAACACTACGACAGCTGCCACCGTTGGTACCTATGCGCTCACTATTCGAGGCACGAGCGGCTCCATTGTGCGCAGCACCAATGCGACCCTCGTCATCGACAAGGCCGCGGCCACAGTTGCACTCGACAGCCTCAATCAGACCTACGACGGCAGCGCGAAACCGGTGACGGTGACCACATCGCCGGTTGGACTAAATGTCGCGATCACCTACGACGGCAGCGCAATCCCGCCGACCAACGCCGGTTCCTATGCCATCGTCGCGATCATCAACGACGCGAGCTACAGAGGCACTGCCAGCGGCACGCTCCTGATCGCGAAGGCCAGCCCGGTCCTCTCGTGGGCCCCGCCTGTCGATATCACCTACGGCACGGCACTCACGGCCACGCAGCTGGCTGCGACGGCCAGTGTTTCGGGTAGTTTCAGCTACGCACCTGCTGTGGGCGCGGTGCTCAACGCCGGCCCAGCGCAAGCGCTGAGTGCAATTTTCACTCCGAGCGACACGGCCAATTATGTTTCTGGCGGTGTGGTGACGACCACCATCAATGTCCTGCAAGCTATGCCGGCGCTTTCGTGGAGCGCTCCTGCTGACATCGTCTATGGTACGTCGCTTTCTGCGATGCAGCTTGCGGCAACTGCCAACGTGCCCGGCTCCTTCACTTACACACCTGCATTGGGCACCGTGCTCAATGCCGGTGCGACGCAGGTGTTGTCGGCGACCTTCACGCCCAGCGATGCCACTAACTACGTTTCTGGGGGCACTGTTTCGACGACGATCACGGTGATGCGTGCGGTGCCGATCCTTTCCTGGACTTCTCCCGCGGCGATCGTTTATGGCGCTCCACTCTCTGCGACACAGCTCGCTGCGAGCGCGAATGTGTCCGGAGTTTTCGCCTATGCCCCTGCGCTTGGCACGGTACTCGATGCCGGAGTTGGTCAAAATCTCAGCGCCACTTTCATTCCCAGCGATACGGCCAACTATGTTGCGGGTGGCACGATCGCGACGACGATCAATGTCACACCGGCGGCGGCTACGGTGACCCTCGGCAATCTGGTGCAAGCGTACGACGGCACGCCGAAGAGTGTCAGTGTGGCGACCGATCCCACGAGCCTTGCTACGGCCGTTACTTATGATGGTTCTCCGACTGCACCAACGAGCGTTGGGAGCTATGCGGTGGTCGCCACAGTGAATGAGGCGAATTACACGGGTAGTGCCAGCGGTACGCTGGTGATCGCAGACACGCAGGCACCAGTACTCTCGTTGCCGGCGAATTTCATCGTCGAGGCGACTGGATCGAGTGGTGCGGTGGTTACCTTCACAGCTTCAGCCGTGGATGCGGTTGATGGTGTGGTTCCCGCTGTTCTCAACCATGTTTCGGGCAGTGTGTTTCCGCTCGGCGTGACGACGGTCACGGCGTCGGCCACTGACGCAGCGGGCAATATCGCAACCGGTACGTTTACCGTGACCGTGCGCGATACCACGGCGCCGGTCATTTCGAGTCTCACAGCCTCGCCGAACTCGATCTGGCCGCCGAACAAGAAGATGGTCGCGGTCACATTGAGTGCCGCGGCGTCCGATGCGGCCGGAGTCACTTCACTCCAGATTCTCTCGGTGACGACGAATGAGCCCGACAACAAGACGCAATGGCAGATCACCGGAGCGCTCACGCTCAACTTGCTGGCCGACCGGCAGGGGAGTGGTAATGGGCGTATTTACACGATCACAGTCGGAGCGACCGATGCTGCCGGCAATCAATCCACGCGCACTGTCACCGTTACCGTACCGCACGATCAAGGCCATTGAGGGAACTCCCAACATAAAATACTCGCGGGCGGCGAAGCGAAGTGAACGGGGAAACCCCTCGGTCGTTTGCGAATGAGGGCGCGTCCAAGATGGTTGGCGCGCGCTCCGGTTGCCCTGTTTCCCCTTCGAACTTTCCCGCCGTGGTGGTGGAGCGCTTCTTCCCATGTCATTCCTCGTCATTCGTCGCACCGTGTCTGTCATTGCAGTTTTTTCCGCCGCTCTCGATGCGGCCGAGCCTGCGGCAGTTGAGCCCGCAGCTGCGCCAGTTAAGAGCGCCGACAACGCAGCTGCCACGATCATCCACGATCTGCCCTACGCGGGCGAAAAGGGCCACGCGCGACAAAAGCTCGATCTTTATCTGCCGATCGGAGCGAAGAAATCAGCGCCGCTGCCGGTCATTGTCTGGGTGCATGGCGGAGGCTGGGCGGCGGGCGATAAAAGCGATTGCCCGGCTAAGTCGATGGTCGAGCACGGCTACGCGGTGGTGAGTGTCGGTTATCGCTTGAGCGGCGATGCGGTATTTCCAGCGCAGATCGAAGACTGCAAAGCTGCGATTCGCTGGCTCCGCGCCCACGCGGCAGACTTCAATCTGGATGTGAAGCACTTTGGTGCTTGGGGCAATTCCGCCGGCGGGCATCTCGTCGCGCTGCTCGGTACATCGGGGGACGTGAAGTCCTTCGACGTCGGCGCAGATCTCGATCAGTCGAGCCGGGTGCAGGCCGTGTGCGACTACTACGGCCCGACGGATCTGTTGCAGATGGATGCGCACGCGCTACCCAACCCGCGCATCAAGCATGACATGGCACAGTCACCCGAGTCGCGTCTCGTCGGCGGACCGATTCAGGAGAACAAGGACAAAGTCGCCCGGCTCAACCCGATCACTTATGTCACGCCCGACGATCCGCCGTTTCTCATCGTGCACGGCGACCAGGACACGACCGTGCCGCCGCACCAAAACACGCTGCTCTTCGAGGCATTGAAGAAGGCGGGCCTCACGGTCCACATTCACACCATCGCCGGTGCCGGACATGGTCCCGGGATCGGCGGGAAGGAAGTCGATGCGATGGTGCAGGAGTTTTTCGATCGCTATCTGAAGGGTGACGCCAAGCCAGACGGCAATGCCATCGCGACGCATGGCACGGCCAATCTACCGCCCGGTCTCGTCAATGGGCCCGCGGGCGCGGCGGCCCGGGGTGCGCCCGGTCCCGTGCGCCGACCCAATGTCGATTGGGCCCGCGTCTCACGCGACGATGGCAACAGCGACGGCGTGGTCACGCGCGAGGAATTCAAGGGACCGCCGCCGCTCTTCGACATTCTCGACACCAATCACGACGGCAAACTGACGAAGGACGACTTCGCCGCTCCCTCGACCGACGAGCGCAAATAATCTTGCGCAACCGCTTTTCCATTTTCATGAAGCATTGTTTTTCTCTTAGCACTCTCGCGTTCACTGGCCTGCTCGGCGCAGCCTTTGCGCAGACGGCGAACGATAGCGGTCGCCCGGGTCGCGCTGGGCGCGATGCGACTTTCGAATCGCACGTGATCGTGCGCGGCGATCGCGAGCTGCTTACCTTCGAGACGGAGGAGGGGCTGCAGAAGTTGGAGTCATTGTACGAAAAAAACCGCGCCCCGTCACCGGGTGAGTACGCGATGCAGTATTATCGCGCCCATACCGATGATTCGGTGCAGACGTACAGTTTGTGGCTGCCGCCGAGCTACGTACCGAAGAAAAAATTCGCGTTGCTGATCCAGCTACACGGCATTGGACCCGAAGTCGCCGCAGGTCAGCGCCAGACGTGGCAAGGGCAGGGGACAGCGGAGTGGATCGACACCAACCAGCCGGTGATTGTTGCCCATCCTTTCGGCCGAAAAAATGCCTTTTATCAAGGCATCGCCGAAGAGGACGTTTTACAGGTCATCGCCGAAATCGAGCAGCACTACTCCGTAGATCTCGATCGGGTATTCATCATGGGCCATTCCATGGGCGGCGCTGGGTCGTACACGGTCGGCCTGCATTTCCCCGACAAGTTTGGCAGCATTACGCCGATCGATCCTGCGATGTGGACGCCGGAGGATGGCGAGGCTGATTTGCCGGAATGGGCCCGTCCGCAAGCCGCCATCGTGCGTGCACCAAATCTTTTTCCCAACGCGCACAATCTTCCCGTGTTCTTCAAAAACGCGGGTGCCGGTATCCAGCGCGCCTCGACGAAGTTTAGCGATGGCATCGTGGCTGCGGGCGGGTTTGCGACCATGGAGTCCTTTCCCGGCATGCCGCACCACTTCGCCCCGCAGATGTCGTACTCGATGTTTGAAGCGCAGGCGACGCTGATGCCGATCCAGCGCCAGCCGCCGACGGTGAAATTCTACACCACCACGCTACGCTACAATCAGGCGTACTGGGTCACCCTCGATCAGCTCGAGCAGCATAATCGCGACACCACGATCACCGCCACGTACGACGACGGGAAACCGTCGGTCCAGCCGCGTCGCCCGGGTGTGCCTCCGCCTCCGGCCGCGCCCTCGCGGGCTCCGTCGCTCGCAGTCACCACGAGCAACCTCGCGGCCTTCTCGCTGCAGCTCGGCACCCTGCCGTCGCCCGCCGACAGCGCAGTGGCGCTGCCGATCAAAATCGACGATCGTGAAGTGATCACGCTCAACGGTGCGCTGCCGACGGAAATTCATTTCGCCAAAAGCGCCAATGGCTGGAGCCGGGTCGAGGCTGCGGCGGTGCTTGCGGCGGGCAAACGCCACGGCATGCAAGGGCCGATCGGCGACGTATTCAACGAGCGCTTTCTCGCCGTGTATGGTGACGGCGATCGCGATCTAGCCATCGCTGAGCTAGATGCGGTGCGCAATCCGCCTGGGCAGTCGATCATCCACGGGGAGTTTCCCATGAAGGCGGCGGCGAAGATCACCGCGGAAGACATCGCCTCTTCGAACCTCATTCTCTTCGGCACGCCTGCGACCAATCCGGTGTTGCGCCGGCTCGCGCCTCGCCTGCCAGCCGCGCTTATGGGTGATGGCACGGGCAATCCCGGTGTGGTCTTCATTTATCCGAATCCGGAAAATCCCGCCCGCTATGTCGTTGTGTGGACGACCAAGCTACTGAGCATCCTCAACGCTGCGCCGAAGCTCGGATACATCCAGCCGGTCAACCTCCTGCCGGACTATGTGCGGGTGAAGGACGGCGCTATCCTCTCCGCTGGGCACTTCGACAATACGTGGCAATTTGCAGCCACGGGGGCGCAGTGAACGGCGACACCTAGACTCCTTTTGCCACCCCGGACGATCCGCTGGTTCAACGCATCTCCCATCGAGGCCGCATTGAAATCTTCCTACCACTCGCCCGCGTTCCTGAGCCTGCGCTCGGTAACGCCAGGGCTGCTTCCCGCTCGAACGTGCGGCTGGATCCGGCTAACCTGATCCGCGATGACCTCGCGCCCCAACATCCTCTTCCTGCTCAGCGATCAGCATAGCCCGCTCGTCGGAGGCTATGCTGGCGACACGGTTGTCGCCACGCCGCAGCTCGACCGGCTGGCGCGGAGTGGACTTCAGTTTACGCGAGCTTATTGCCAGAATCCGCTTTGCGCGCCGAGTCGCGCGTCGCTGCTCACTGGGCGCTACTGCCGCAGCATCGGAGTGTACGATAACCAGCACATCCTCGATGCGAATAGCGTCACCTTTCCGCGCATACTGAGTGGAGCAGGTTATCGCACCGCCGTGATCGGCAAGACTCATCTCAACGGTGACCAGTACCAAGGCTACGACGAGCGGCCGTATGGCGATTTTCTCGGACAAGCGCATCAGCCCGATCCGCGCAGGCTGCCCGGGCGTGGCGACTCCGGGCTCGGCGGTGTAGTCGCTGCGGCCGGTCCCTCAGGCATCCCGCTCGCGCTTACCCAGACGGAGATCTGCGTGGCGGAAGCGGCGAAGTGGCTGCAGACGCACGTGGCGCTCGAGACCGCACAGCCGTTTTGCCTGAGCGTACATTTCGACAAACCGCATTTTCCGCTCTGCCCTCCGGCCTCATATTTTGAAAAATACGCGGGTCGCGTGACGCTGCCAGAAGTGCCGGCCGGTCAGTCGGAGCGCGAGGTCTCGTTTGTTCGCGCCGCGTTTCGCAACAACGGTGAGCCCGATCCCTCGCGCACGCAGTGCACCGCGCATGAGCGCGCACTCGCCGCTTACTACGGCTGCGTCGAGTGGGTCGACGATGCAGTGGGCCGCGTGCTCGCCGTGCTCGATTACCTCGGTCTCGCGGAGAATACGCTCGTGATTTACTCGAGCGACCACGGCGAGATGGCCGGTCACCGCGGCGCATGGCAGAAGACAGTTTTCTTCGAGCCCTCGGCGCGCGTGCCCTTGCTCATGCGCTGGCCCGGCGTTATCGCTGCTGGCCGCACCGTCGATGATCCAGTCGGGTTGATCGATCTGTTCCCGACGTTCTGCGAACTTGCCGGCGTCGCGATCCCGCCAGAGTGCGAGGGAGTGAGCCTCGCTGCGCTGCTGCGCGCTGGAGCACCGCTTGGGCGCGATGCGATTTTCTGCGAGAGTGTCGTGCTGCGCGAGCCCGAGCACGCGGGTGCGATGATCCGCACTGCGCGTTGGAAATATGCCTGCTATCTCGACGGCGGCGAAGAGCTGTACGATCTGGCAGCCGATCCGGCCGAGCTGCGCAATCTCGCGGTCGAGCCGACCACGCGTGCGACATGCGATGTCCTGCACACGCGGCTGATCGAATTTTGGCGGCCCGAGCAGCAGCTCGAGCGTTATCGCGCGCACCCCCGGGTGCCGCAGCAGAAACATTTTTATCCGTACTCCAATCAATTCCTGCTCGATGACGGCAGGATGGTGGACGCTCGGCCGTGATCCCACGGCCCGTCCCGATCGCCCATGCCCAAGCCTGTATTCACTCTTTCTCCTGATGGCTACTTCCAGCACCGCGGCCAGCGCGTGGTGCCCGTGGGAGTGAACTACTGGCCCAGCTCGTGTGGCGTCGAGATGTGGCAGGCTTGGCCCGTGGCCGAGATCCTGCGCGACCTCGATACGATGCAGGCACTTGGCTTCAATTGCGTGCGCTTTTTCCTGCGTTGGGAAGATTTCGAGCCGACGCCCGGCCGCTATCGCGCGGAAGCGTTTGCGCGGCTGGCGGAGTTTCTCGGTTGGTGCCGCAAGCGCAGCCTCTTCGCGCATCCATCGCTTTTCGTCGGCTGGATGAGCGGTGGGGTTTTTTGGCCCGAGTGGAAACAGGAGCGAAATCTATTCTCAGACGCACTGATGCGGCGGCGCTCGTTCGCCTTCGCGGCCCGCGCCGCACGGGTGTGCATGCCTTATCGCGACATCATGCTCGCGATCGACCAGGGCAACGAGATATGCTGTGTCGCCGATGCGCCAGCCGCGCCGCCGGCCGATGTGGCGAGCTGGTGTGCGGGTGTAAACGCGGCGGTGCGGCGCGTGTTCCCCGACGCGCTCCTCATCTCCGGCAACGAGCAATCGCAGATCACCGCCGACAACGGCTGGCGCTTCGGATCGCAGCCAGGCTGCGATCTCTACTCGATGCATACCTACCCGAACAGCGGGTGGCACTCACTGCGCTTCGATGGCATGGGCGACCCGCTCGCGCAGAGCTTGTTTCCACTGTATGTGAAGTGCGCGCGGATCTTCGGTCCGGTGATGATGCAGGAGTTCGGCACGATTTTCACCGTGGGCGATTGCTGCGACACCTACGTGCGCGCCGTTTTGACCTCAGCTTGGGAAGCGGGGGCCAATGGTTTTCTCTGGTGGAGTTTGCGCGACTTCACGGCGAGCGGTCACCCATACGACAAGAACGCCTTCGAGGGCCCGCTCGGGCTGCTCGGGGCAAACGATCGTATCAAGCCATCGCTGAAATTCTTCGGTGAGTTTGCGGCGTCATTACCTGACCGGCCATCAGTCGTGCCGGATACGGGCGACGTCGCGCTGTATTGGCCAAAGCACTATTACCATCGCGACGACCCGCTGAATCCCGGCAACGAGCCACGCTTGCTTTCACGGCGTTTGGTGATCGCTCACTTTACGCTCACGACGCTGGGCTATCGCGTCGGTATTGCGCGCGGAGACCGACCATTGGGTGACGGCAAGGCGAGAGTGCTCTGCATCACCGGCGCGAGCCTCACGGCCGAGGAGATCGTGCATCTGACCGAGTGGGTTCGCAGCGGCGGCACTCTCATTTGGCAAGGCGTCGATGTGGCAACATACGGCTCCGCGGCCAACACACTGATAGGCGCCGAGGCCATTGACCTGCGCGCACCGCGCAGCGAGGGCATCAAGGCATTTGGCGCTGCTTGGGAATTCCGCGAATTTGCGCGCGACATCCTTGTCGAAGTGAAGCCAAGCACCGCCGATATTGCCGCGACCGACAATCAGGGCCGAGCGATCTTGCTCGTGAATCGGTTGGGGCAAGGGCGGGTCGTGACCTGTCTCGCTCAGCCGGACGACCAGTTTGCGGCGCGCTCCGACGATCTCGATGATCGTGCGCGTTGGTGCACCTGGTATCGGGGCTTGCTCGATTTGGCCGAGATCGCCGGTGCGACGTCGGGGGTGCTCCCGACCTCGGGACGAAGCCTGCGCGCGGTCGCGGGCCGCTAGCGCCATGGCCAAGCGCTGGGTGCTGGGAATCGACATTGGTGGGACGAAGACCGCGGTGTGCCGTTGGCGGCCTGGCCAGCTCGAAGCATTGGCGCGCTTTCCCACGCGCGGCCCGGAGGAGACTCTCGCGCTCATCGCCGCCGCGATTCCCGCTGCGATTAAAAGGGATTTGCGCGCAGTGGGCATCGCTTGCGGCGGACCACTCGATGCTGCGCGGGGAGTTATTGTGTCGCCGCCGAATCTCCCCGGCTGGAGGGACGTCCCGATCGTGCGCAAGGTCCGCCGATTGTTCGGTTGTCCGGTGGCGCTCATGAATGACGCCAATGCCAACGCGCTCGCCGAGTGGCGCTTCGGCGCGGGACGCGGTGCGCGTTCGATGCTGTTTCTCACCGCGGGCACTGGCATGGGGGTGGGCGTAGTGATGGACGGCCGAATCTACGAGGGTGCTTGTGGCAACGCGGGCGAAGCGGGACACTGGCGCCTCGCAGCGCGCGGACCGGTGGGCTTCGGCAAAGCCGGGTCGTTCGAGGGTTTTTGCAGCGGTCGCGGCGTGGCGGACCTCGTGCGTTTCCTCCCGAGCGCGCAACGTCCGCGCAAACTTGCCGCGTGGCGCGCCGCGCACACCACGACGAAAGAAATCGCTGCCGCGGCCCATGCTGGAGATCGGGTTGCGCTGGCGGTATTCTCGGAGGCGGGCCGACGCTATGGACAGGCACTCGCTCTGCTGATCGACGTATTCAATCCCGACCGCATCGTGCTTGGCAGTTTGTATGCGCGGTGTCGGTCTTTGCTTGAGCCGGAGATGCGGCGCGTGCTCGCAGTCGAGACGCTGGCGGATTCACTCCGTGCCTGCACAATCGTCCAGGCACGTCTTGGGGAAAAGGTCGGGGACTACGGTGCCATCTGCGCTGCGCTCGACTCGTTTCGTTTGTAGCTGGACCGTTCGCGGGTTTGCGTCAGTGCCGTATACGCGAAGTTGAAGCGTCCGAGGAGCTTCGGCCTTTGGAATTCTAGTTTCGCCGCTTGGGGTTTCTTACCGCGAGACGGCGAGAACGCATGTGGAATGTGCGCTGCGACAACTGGAATGTCGCACCGCTGTCAGGGCCTTAACGGGCACTAGCACGACATTGGGCCCGGTGAGGCCTCAGGAAAACCCGATGAAGCACACCTATTCGGGAAAGCGTGGGGTTGAGAAACTTGATTCAAATCCCTTCGGGGACCTATCGAAAAAATGGAAGGCCATTTAACACGGTCCATCATTCCGCATCTGCGCCCATCAATTGAAACTCAAACCGATACACTCAATTGCGACGGTTTTGAGATAGAGCTGGAATTCATCTCGCGTTAAGCCTGCCGTAGGAACCCACGATTCGCCAATCATTCGGTCTCTTCCATCAATTCGAAAGACAACAATGGAGATGGATCGATTCCTATGCCACGCCCGTAGGGCTGCGCCTTCAAAACGCGCGACGGCGACTGGCCTCGCCACAATAGAATACAGGCGGATCACGTCATCAGAAGCAGTGACTTCTCCCTCCCCGCGCTCTTTCGAGCGCGGAGAGACCTGAGTTCACTCCGTGGGACAATCTTCGACCAAGCTTCAACGGGGCCGCGCTCTTTTGAGCGCGGAGAGCGAGGAGTTGGCCGAGGGCATGGCCGTCGCCATCGCGCTTCAACGGGGCCGCGCTCTTTTGAGCGCGGAGAGCCCGCGTGAGATCGGCGAGCGTGCTGACCGCCGCGGTGGCTTCAACGGGGCCGCGCTCTTTCGAGCGCGGAGAGACATGGCCGCGAGCTGGGCGCGATCCTCGCAGAGCGTGCTTCAACGGGGCCGCGCTCTTTCGAGCGCGGAGAGGATCGGTGAGGCTCTTGCGCGTCTGCTCGACCCAGCTGCTTCAACGGGGCCGCGCTCTTTCGAGCGCGGAGAGGGCCCGCGGCGACGCATGGATGGGCAACTTCGGCAAGGCTTCAACGGGGCCGCGCTCTTTCGAGCGCGGAGAGACGCTCTTGCGTGCCCGACTCCCTGAGCGAGCGCCGAGCTTCAACGGGGCCGCGCTCTTTCGAGCGCGGAGAGAACACCATACCCCGAGACCTTATCGGGTACCAGCACGCTTCAACGGGGCCGCGCTCTTTCGAGCGCGGAGAGGCACGACCATCGCGCCGTGGATGGCACGCACGACCCGCTTCAACGGGGCCGCGCTCTTTCGAGCGCGGAGAGCCAATCTCGATATTCTGCTCCTCACCAAGCGACCGGAGCTTCAACGGGGCCGCGCTCTTTCGAGCGCGGAGAGCGAGTTTTTCGTGATGGGTAACCACGAACTTGTGCACGCTTCAACGGGGCCGCGCTCTTTCGAGCGCGGAGAGCAAGGTGGACTTACCAGTGCCTGCCGGGCCGGTGCAGCTTCAACGGGGCCGCGCTCTTTCGAGCGCGGAGAGACGCTGGCCAACCAGCTCCCGGCTGGCACGGCGAAGCTTCAACGGGGCCGCGCTCTTTCGAGCGCGGAGAGGGCGATCTCGATCAGGCGTCGGTGCGCGCCGAGATCAAGCTTCAACGGGGCCGCGCTCTTTCGAGCGCGGAGAGGGCCAGACGATCAAGGTCCCGGTCCAGTTCGCGACCGAGCTTCAACGGGGCCGCGCTCTTTCGAGCGCGGAGAGCCACCGGAGCCCGAGCCACCGCCGTTGTTGCCGGATGCTTCAACGGGGCCGCGCTCTTTCGAGCGCGGAGAGAGGGGTCGCGGCGGTTCAATTTGCGCGATGAAAACCAGCTTCAACGGGGCCGCGCTCTTTCGAGCGCGGAGAGTTTGAACCTCCGCGCTTCCGAGTGTGGCGGCAACACGCTTCAACGGGGCCGCGCTCTTTCGAGCGCGGAGAGTCCTTCGCGGGGGGTCTCGGCTGGTTGATCGTCCATGCTTCAACGGGGCCGCGCTCTTTCGAGCGCGGAGAGATGCTCGCCGAGAACTGCGGCGGCGTCGAGGCGTCGCTTCAACGGGGCCGCGCTCTTTCGAGCGCGGAGAGATCGCCGAAGGACTTCGCCTCTTCCTTCGTCTTCTTGCTTCAACGGGGCCGCGCTCTTTCGAGCGCGGAGAGGAGCCAGTGAAGTATTGGGTCTCGAACGCCATGATCGCTTCAACGGGGCCGCGCTCTTTCGAGCGCGGAGAGAGTCCTCCGCCGTCTGACGGCGGGAAATACCGTGCTATGCTTCAACGGGGCCGCGCTCTTTCGAGCGCGGAGAGGAGCGCGCCGATTTTCGGATCGTACGCACGCGCGACGTGCTTCAACGGGGCCGCGCTCTTTCGAGCGCGGAGAGCTGGCTCACCCTCGTCCGCTGATCCGCCCTCCGTTCTTGCTTCAACGGGGCCGCGCTCTTTCGAGCGCGGAGAGGCCTTCAGATCGGGCTGCGGGCCGGTCATCGACTCGCTTCAACGGGGCCGCGCTCTTTCGAGCGCGGAGAGCGCGTCGCCGTAGAACCGGCGGCAGCGGCACTCTGGCTTCAACGGGGCCGCGCTCTTTCGAGCGCGGAGAGCACGCCGAGGAGGACCATCTCGCCATTGACGGGCCAGGCTTCAACGGGGCCGCGCTCTTTCGAGCGCGGAGAGCAGCTCGCCGATCCCGCCTACGAGCTGGGGCCGCTGCTTCAACGGGGCCGCGCTCTTTCGAGCGCGGAGAGCAACGACCACCCCGCCGCGGACGACACGCCCGCGAAGAGCTTCAACGGGGCCGCGCTCTTTCGAGCGCGGAGAGCTCGAGATCGTCGGTCGACGCGACCTCGCGGAGCAGGCTTCAACGGGGCCGCGCTCTTTCGAGCGCGGAGAGAAGCGTCGGCGCTCCGTCTTTGATGACTAGGGCTTGCTTCAACGGGGCCGCGCTCTTTCGAGCGCGGAGAGGTTTACGCGGCGCACACCGCCTCCAACGCGTGGCTCGCTTCAACGGGGCCGCGCTCTTTCGAGCGCGGAGAGTCGGCCAGCTCGCCACGGGCTGGATGCACATGCGCGAGCTTCAACGGGGCCGCGCTCTTTCGAGCGCGGAGAGTCCAATAGCCGCCGAGGCCGTTAGCGTTGACGCCATGCTTCAACGGGGCCGCGCTCTTTCGAGCGCGGAGAGGCGGCGACTATCTACGTGTTCTTCAAGGGCTCTGACGCTTCAACGGGGCCGCGCTCTTTCGAGCGCGGAGAGGGGCGCGGCAAATTCCTCCGTGCTCGCCCTCTTTCACATGCTTCAACGGGGCCGCGCTCTTTCGAGCGCGGAGAGATGTTCCTTCTGTGCCCCACAACAGTTCAACACCCTAACAGCTTCAACGGGGCCGCGCTCTTTCGAGCGCGGAGAGCGTTCTGGTTCGGGGCGCATCTCACGACGACGCAGGCTTCAACGGGGCCGCGCTCTTTCGAGCGCGGAGAGATGTAGTCCGTCGCGGTGCGGTGCGTGTAGCCCCTGCTTCAACGGGGCCGCGCTCTTTCGAGCGCGGAGAGCCGAGTCCGCGGACTCACGGCCAACATTGAGCGGGCCGCTTCAACGGGGCCGCGCTCTTTCGAGCGCGGAGAGGGCGTGCCGGTGATCGAGTTGTTGCCCGCGACCGAGGAGCTTCAACGGGGCCGCGCTCTTTCGAGCGCGGAGAGTAGAGGAGACGGGCACGCCGCGGCGGGACGGCGGAGGGCTTCAACGGGGCCGCGCTCTTTCGAGCGCGGAGAGGCCTATCCCAATTTCGCGCGCGACCTCGAGGGCGTGCTTCAACGGGGCCGCGCTCTTTCGAGCGCGGAGAGCGGAGTTCATGGGAGAGAGGCGGGCGGATTAAACGCGCTTCAACGGGGCCGCGCTCTTTCGAGCGCGGAGAGGTCGCCCTTGCCACCGCGGTACTCACAGACGAGCATGCTTCAACGGGGCCGCGCTCTTTCGAGCGCGGAGAGGGCCAGTCTTCGGGTTGTTGGTCGTCTGACTGGCGATGCTTCAACGGGGCCGCGCTCTTTCGAGCGCGGAGAGCTCCGCCGGCAGGGTATCGAGCGGCTGCAGGTGCTCGCTTCAACGGGGCCGCGCTCTTTCGAGCGCGGAGAGGATCCGCGATCAAGCAACGCGCGTAGCCACCGCGCTGCTTCAACGGGGCCGCGCTCTTTCGAGCGCGGAGAGCTGGATGTACGAGCCGACTGCGCGCGAGTTTCCGCAGCTTCAACGGGGCCGCGCTCTTTCGAGCGCGGAGAGCCCCACCCGTGGTCGTGGATACACCGGTGATCGTCGAGCTTCAACGGGGCCGCGCTCTTTCGAGCGCGGAGAGCCTTCGGAGTCACAGGATAGTCTCAACGCGCGATGAGCTTCAACGGGGCCGCGCTCTTTCGAGCGCGGAGAGAGGCCGGGGCGGTGGGTGCCAGCACAGCCGCCGCGGATGCTTCAACGGGGCCGCGCTCTTTCGAGCGCGGAGAGTCGTGGAACACCCCAGACAAGTACCTGCCCAACGCTGCTTCAACGGGGCCGCGCTCTTTCGAGCGCGGAGAGGGCGGCGTCGTTCCCCTCCGCGGTCTCCCCACTGAGCTTCAACGGGGCCGCGCTCTTTCGAGCGCGGAGAGTGGCGGCTGGGCCGATGGCGACTGCGACCTCTCGCGAGCTTCAACGGGGCCGCGCTCTTTCGAGCGCGGAGAGACCGAGCACAGAGGCGCGCGGAAGCCGAAGCAGGACCAGCTTCAACGGGGCCGCGCTCTTTCGAGCGCGGAGAGGTTGCAGGGCAGTTGCAATTAGAGCATGGTTATTGCGCTTCAACGGGGCCGCGCTCTTTCGAGCGCGGAGAGAGGATTCCTGAAGGAATCAGGACGTGCCGACTAATGCTTCAACGGGGCCGCGCTCTTTCGAGCGCGGAGAGCGCGCGAATGCAGCGCGCGGCCCGCGTACCGTCGCGTGGCTTCAACGGGGCCGCGCTCTTTCGAGCGCGGAGAGTACTCTTATCCGCAGGGTTCAACCCCTTTTCCAAGGCTTCAACGGGGCCGCGCTCTTTCGAGCGCGGAGAGCGTCGCGCGCGTGCACGTCGCCGCTCCTGACCCATGCTGCTTCAACGGGGCCGCGCTCTTTCGAGCGCGGAGAGTTCGGCCACCGCGCGGCATATAATGACCGGCCGCGTGCTTCAACGGGGCCGCGCTCTTTCGAGCGCGGAGAGACTATCGAGGGCGACTCCATGGAGCCGAAATTCCTCGCTTCAACGGGGCCGCGCTCTTTCGAGCGCGGAGAGCGAGCGCGACGCGCACGGGCCGAGGGGTGAGGCGCACGCTTCAACGGGGCCGCGCTCTTTCGAGCGCGGAGAGACGCTCTCGCCCGCCGCGAAGGCCAAGGGCGACATGCTTCAACGGGGCCGCGCTCTTTCGAGCGCGGAGAGGCATGAAGGTCGCGATGCAACGCCGCTACAATGGTGGGCTTCAACGGGGCCGCGCTCTTTCGAGCGCGGAGAGCTCGTTCTGCCCCACCGGCTGGCCCTCCAGCGTCTCGCTTCAACGGGGCCGCGCTCTTTCGAGCGCGGAGAGGCCGCCTCGGCCGCTGAGTCTTTCACCTTTCACCCTTGCTTCAACGGGGCCGCGCTCTTTCGAGCGCGGAGAGAAGCGGCCATGCCTTGGAGCCAGTGCATCATGCGATTGCTTCAACGGGGCCGCGCTCTTTCGAGCGCGGAGAGCCAGAACGCCAGCCCCCGACTCACCCGCGCCATCGTGGCTTCAACGGGGCCGCGCTCTTTCGAGCGCGGAGAGCATCAACGCTCTCGGCGTCGGGGGCCCGTGGGGCTAGCTTCAACGGGGCCGCGCTCTTTCGAGCGCGGAGAGTAGGCCTATGATGCCGCGGCCGACGGGCTCAAGCTGGCTTCAACGGGGCCGCGCTCTTTCGAGCGCGGAGAGCACACGTTGCGGATTTCCTCGTACACCTGATGGATCGCTTCAACGGGGCCGCGCTCTTTCGAGCGCGGAGAGCTGAACTCCCCCTAGGCGGGGGTGAACAGGGGGTGCTGCTTCAACGGGGCCGCGCTCTTTCGAGCGCGGAGAGTTGGGCCGCTCCAGGTGCCGAAAACTTCGTGAAGGTGGCTTCAACGGGGCCGCGCTCTTTCGAGCGCGGAGAGCGAGCGCGGGAGCGACACGCTCGCCTTGCCGTCCATGCTTCAACGGGGCCGCGCTCTTTCGAGCGCGGAGAGGTGCAGTAGATAATCCCGAAGACCCCAATTACGCCGGCTTCAACGGGGCCGCGCTCTTTCGAGCGCGGAGAGGGCGACCTTCTACTACTCGTCCTACGTGCTGCCGGTGGGCTTCAACGGGGCCGCGCTCTTTCGAGCGCGGAGAGAACACGGTCGGTGTTGCTCTTCCGCTGACCTCCTACCGCTTCAACGGGGCCGCGCTCTTTCGAGCGCGGAGAGAAAACTGGACGGTGTACTCCGGGTCCTGCGTGTCCTCGCTTCAACGGGGCCGCGCTCTTTCGAGCGCGGAGAGCGAGGAGCAGCGCGCACGCGAGACCGGCGGGGCAGCGCTTCAACGGGGCCGCGCTCTTTCGAGCGCGGAGAGTCACACAGTCTCGCGCTCGAAATCGCGCGGTGGAAGGCTTCAACGGGGCCGCGCTCTTTCGAGCGCGGAGAGGCGCAGCAGCTCGTCGGCGAGCAGCGCCAGCCCGAGACGGTGCTTCAACGGGGCCGCGCTCTTTCGAGCGCGGAGAGCATCAATCGGCTCGATGGTGACGTCGGCGTGCGCGCTGCTTCAACGGGGCCGCGCTCTTTCGAGCGCGGAGAGCACCCCCGACGAGGTACACCACACCCGACGCTGGGCGCTTCAACGGGGCCGCGCTCTTTCGAGCGCGGAGAGACTTTTTCACGCGATTAAATTGACCTCTCGCCAGAGGCTTCAACGGGGCCGCGCTCTTTCGAGCGCGGAGAGCGGTCAATTCGGCAACGGTGAGTTTCAGCGGCATGGCTTCAACGGGGCCGCGCTCTTTCGAGCGCGGAGAGCCGCTCGAAGCTCTCGAAAATCTTTCAACCGCCGCGGATGCTTCAACGGGGCCGCGCTCTTTCGAGCGCGGAGAGACCTCACTCGTGATGCGCAAGACGAGCAACGTAGTCGCGCTTCAACGGGGCCGCGCTCTTTCGAGCGCGGAGAGCGACGAGCAGGTGCTGCTCAATCAGGCGAATGCCACGCTTCAACGGGGCCGCGCTCTTTCGAGCGCGGAGAGGCCGAGCTTCTCGAGAGCGCTATTGGCGCGAACTGGCTTCAACGGGGCCGCGCTCTTTCGAGCGCGGAGAGGCTTTGCGGCCGACAACGGCGCGGGCAGCGCCGCTCTGCTTCAACGGGGCCGCGCTCTTTCGAGCGCGGAGAGCAGGCCGTTGATCGTCGGCTTCGTGCCGACTACCTGCTTCAACGGGGCCGCGCTCTTTCGAGCGCGGAGAGAAGCCCGGGGCGAGACCGGGCGTGCCCTTCGGCACGCTTCAACGGGGCCGCGCTCTTTCGAGCGCGGAGAGGATTCTAGCACGTCCATTCCCGATGAATTTGTCGTGCTTCAACGGGGCCGCGCTCTTTCGAGCGCGGAGAGGGTGCGCGCGGTCAGTGGACGGGCGCAATTCCCCTCGTGCTTCAACGGGGCCGCGCTCTTTCGAGCGCGGAGAGCGCCCCCGTGAAGTCGAGCCCCACCCAGAAAACCGGCTTCAACGGGGCCGCGCTCTTTCGAGCGCGGAGAGAATCCTCCAACGGGAGAAAAACCCAAAGAAGGGGAAGCTTCAACGGGGCCGCGCTCTTTCGAGCGCGGAGAGGCGGCATCGGGGTCAACCGGG
Organism: Verrucomicrobiota bacterium; assembly: GCA_048498795.1. Classification (GTDB taxonomy): domain Bacteria; phylum Verrucomicrobiota; class Verrucomicrobiia; order Opitutales; family Opitutaceae; genus JBEHXH01. The sequence continues at coordinate 237,238 of JBEHXH010000008.1, read as the reverse complement.
TCGGACTCCGTCGCGGCTTCAACGGGGCCGCGCTCTTTCGAGCGCGGAGAGTGCCGAAGTCGACGGCGACGAGCTCGGGGTTGAGGCGCTTCAACGGGGCCGCGCTCTTTCGAGCGCGGAGAGCATCGACAGCCGTACCGAGCTGCACCCCGTTCACATAGCTTCAACGGGGCCGCGCTCTTTCGAGCGCGGAGAGGCAGACCGCATCCTCGCCCGTCGCCGTCGTCGGCAATGCTTCAACGGGGCCGCGCTCTTTCGAGCGCGGAGAGCACTATCTCCACCCGGACAAGGTGTGGGTGACCTCGCTTCAACGGGGCCGCGCTCTTTCGAGCGCGGAGAGAGGAAGCGGCGGCCATGCTCGCGCAGCACAAGCTCGAAGCTTCAACGGGGCCGCGCTCTTTCGAGCGCGGAGAGCAAACGAAGACCCAACGGTTGTCTGGCTCGTTGGTCAGCTTCAACGGGGCCGCGCTCTTTCGAGCGCGGAGAGTTGCATAGCATCTCTTCCCGTTATTTTGAGGTGTCGCTTCAACGGGGCCGCGCTCTTTCGAGCGCGGAGAGCGCGTCGAGCAGGTCGATGGGGAAAGCGAGGTAGGTGGCTTCAACGGGGCCGCGCTCTTTCGAGCGCGGAGAGGCGCCGCCGGATGCGGTCGAATTTTCGCTTGGAGAAGCTTCAACGGGGCCGCGCTCTTTCGAGCGCGGAGAGCAGGTGAAGCGCCAGATGGAGCGTTTCGGCCTCCGTCGCTTCAACGGGGCCGCGCTCTTTCGAGCGCGGAGAGTGGACTCAGCGACGATGACCGGGCTCGGCAGCTTCGCTTCAACGGGGCCGCGCTCTTTCGAGCGCGGAGAGCAGGCTCGTGCGGTGGACGCGGATGCGGTCGCTGAGCTTCAACGGGGCCGCGCTCTTTCGAGCGCGGAGAGCGTCGCTTGTGATGCGCAAGACGAGCAACACGGTCGCGCTTCAACGGGGCCGCGCTCTTTCGAGCGCGGAGAGACGCTGGCCTACCGTGCCGATGATGGCCGCAAGCGGCGCTTCAACGGGGCCGCGCTCTTTCGAGCGCGGAGAGACCATCGCCATCGGCGTCGTTGTCATCGCCGCTGCCGCTTCAACGGGGCCGCGCTCTTTCGAGCGCGGAGAGGACCGGCACCCCCAGTGCCTCCATCACTAAGGAAGAGCTGCTTCAACGGGGCCGCGCTCTTTCGAGCGCGGAGAGGTATGATAGATACCGATTTATTGGTACCGTTTGCCCGCTTCAACGGGGCCGCGCTCTTTCGAGCGCGGAGAGATTTCGGCGTTTTGCCAAATAGCTCAATAGCCTCTTTTGCTTCAACGGGGCCGCGCTCTTTCGAGCGCGGAGAGCAGCAGTAAACAAACGGTACGTAGCACGTGCGCCACGCTTCAACGGGGCCGCGCTCTTTCGAGCGCGGAGAGCGCTCATCGCCTGCGCCCTGCTGCTCGCCCTCGCCGGGCTTCAACGGGGCCGCGCTCTTTCGAGCGCGGAGAGGGCGGAGTACCAAGCGCCGCCCGTGCCATCGAGGCCGCTTCAACGGGGCCGCGCTCTTTCGAGCGCGGAGAGTGCTCACGGCCGACGCCACGAGCGCCGACTATCCCGCGCTTCAACGGGGCCGCGCTCTTTCGAGCGCGGAGAGGATGCTATCGGAGGATCGGCACAAGACGCGCAAATCGCTTCAACGGGGCCGCGCTCTTTCGAGCGCGGAGAGGTTTCCGCCGTCCATGCCCATCGTGTAGTCGCTCGGCTTCAACGGGGCCGCGCTCTTTCGAGCGCGGAGAGGCTTCAGCTCGTCGCCGTCGAAGAGGATATCGTGGTCGCGCTTCAACGGGGCCGCGCTCTTTCGAGCGCGGAGAGGGCATTGGAAGTTATCGCCAAGGCGACTTCCATAGCTGCTTCAACGGGGCCGCGCTCTTTCGAGCGCGGAGAGACTCCTTGGATGGAGGACTGTCTGCGCTGTTGAGATGCTTCAACGGGGCCGCGCTCTTTCGAGCGCGGAGAGGGAAGCATGCCCTCGGTGATGATCTCGGGCTTCTGGCTTCAACGGGGCCGCGCTCTTTCGAGCGCGGAGAGCTTCCATAACTCTCCACCACGCGTTTCGCCGCCCAGCTTCAACGGGGCCGCGCTCTTTCGAGCGCGGAGAGCGCGCAGCTCACCAACGGCGAGAGCTACGAGGCCTTCGTGCTTCAACGGGGCCGCGCTCTTTCGAGCGCGGAGAGGGCGCGGGCAAGACCTACACCGCGGCCGTGCTCTGCGCTTCAACGGGGCCGCGCTCTTTCGAGCGCGGAGAGGGCGCTCTTGCAAGTGGCGAAGAGCGAATGGACGGGAACATGGTTTGCGAGCGGCGGCGGAATAATCGCAATGCAGGTGGATCCGTAGCGGGCGGGCGGCGCATAAGTTTCTGCGGCGCAGGGCGCGAGCGAGGGTGCGATGGTAGCGATCATGTTAGCGCTCGCGTCGTGCAGTGCTAAAAAGAGCGTAGTTTTTTCGTGATGGCGGTGCAACTTGATGAGTTCACGTTTGCCGTTTCAAACCACATAGCAGGGCTCGTCGAAGTGGTGGTAGGCTTGGCCAAGGGCGGAGATCTGGCGGTCGCCCCGGCTCTCGGCGGGGCCGAGTTCGATGAATAGCACTTGATCGTCGTCGTGGTGGATCACGGCTTTCAGCTTGGTTTCCAATTCGACCCGTTCGGTGGCGCTCAGGTCGCACTCGAACACGGAATATTGCAGGTGATTGCCGTAGTCTTGGCAGACGCGAAATACTTTCCGCAGGCGCTTGGGGTCGGCGATATCGTAGCTGACGATATAGGTGTGTCTCATTGGCGCGGCGATCCGGCAGCGATCATGCGTGGTAGGGGGCGATTGTCACGGCGCATTTCGGCGTGGGGATATTATAGAGGCGAGGTGGCTCACCGGGTGGTGAATGGCACGTAGTGCTTGATCTCGCCGGTGAGGGATTTGGCGAGGAGGCGGGCTTGGAGTTCGAGGGCGCGGCGGTAACTCACCTGGTAGTCGAAGATGGGGTGGATGATGGTGGCGTTGAGGCGTTGTTCGTAGGCGGTGAAGAAGCGCTTGCGGCCCGGGGCGCTGAGGTTGACGGCATCGCCAGCGCGCACGAAATCGCCCGGGCCGATGATGCGGGTATTGATGGCGGTAAGGACGACGGAGTCGGCGATGAGGGGGCGAAACTCCTCCATCAGGTCGAGCGCGAGCGCGGGCCGACCGAAGCGGGGCTGATGATAGAAGCCGACGTAGGGATCGAAGCCGACGGCGTGGGCGGCGACAGTGCAGTCCCGCGCGAGGAGGCTGTAGCCGAGCGAGAGGAGGGCATTGACGGCATCGCGGGGCGGGCGGCGATTTCGGCGGGTGAAATCGAAGGTGAAGAACTGCTGTCCGGAGGTGTCGCCGCTGGTACGGGGCGACGGTTTTTGCGTCGTGGCGCGGCCACTGGTGGTGGGCGGGTCTTCGGTAGCGGCGGTGGCGGACGCGGCAGTGGTGGGTGCGGTGCCCGCGAGGAGCGCTTCGTCGCGATCTTCGCCTGTCTTGATCATGCCGGAGAAGTTTTCGAAGTACACGAGAGCGGCGGCACCCTCGATGCCGAGGAGTTCGCCGATATTTTCGGCGGCGAGGGCCGACTCCGCGGCGTGCTTGAGGCGCGCGATGGCGAGGTCGGGCGCGATGGTGTGATTGCGCATGAGCAGCTTTCGCTGGTTGCGGATTTTGCCGTGGACCATCGCGCGGGCGATGCCGAGAGCGCGCGCGGAATCGGCGGCCGCTTCAAATTGCGCGATGCGCGTGAAGACGTTTTTCAGGCTCTGGCCGCGGGTGAGGCCGTAGAAAAATCCGCCGCTCGAGAAATAGCTCACGGGGATGTCCTTCTCGCAGAGGGTCTGGAGCAGCGCGGTGGAGACGGTGGCGGCACCAAAGACGGCGAGGTGGCTGAGGTCGCTGATGCGGATCTCGGCGGCGAGCTCGCCTTTGTTCTTCACTTGGACGAGTTCGGATTTCTTTCCGACGGCGACGCCGGCGGTGGCGATGTAGAGGGGGCGCTTGTCGTCGCGCGCCGCGATGAGGCGGCGGGGAGTTTGCAGGGAGGGCAGGGCGGTGGACGCGGAGGAGGTCGTGGCCCCATCGCTGGCCGAAGGACGGAGCGGCCGCTCCTGCACGGAGCCGAACTCGCGGTCGAAGCCGAAAGTGTCCTGCTCGGCGGGGGTGTCCTCGTCGGCGGGATCGAGCGGAGCGTCGTGCAGCAGACGGGTCTCATCGGGGAGGCAGATGGTGACGAGAGAGCAGCGGGCGCACTTGGGCGAGTCGACGAGCGGCGGCGGAATGGGCCTGACCATGGTGCGGCGCGCGGCGGCGATCTGGGCGTCGATCCACGTCTCGAGCTCGGGTGTGACGGTGAGCGTGACACGCTGCTTAGTGGCGCGGTAATAGATCACACCCTCGGTGCAGCGGTAACCGTGGTCGCGGAGGATGAGGCACTGGAGCCCGAGCTGCATGCGGTCGGCGTCCCAGATTTGCGGGCCGTTGTCGCCTTCGCGCGGAGAGCCGATCTTGTAGTCGACGGGACAGACGATGGGCGGGGCGATGAGCGCGTCTTCGGTGCCGAGGCGCACTTCGACGAGGTCCATCTTGGCGGTGACGCCGAGGCGATCAGAAGAAAGAGAAACGGAGCGGGAGTGAATGATCTCAGCCGCGGTCGAGGGCGGGGCGGATTCGGCGGCCTCGGCGGAAGCGGGCGAGTCAGCGGAGGAGGTGGAGTCGCCCTCGGGCTCGGACGATTTTTCCACAGGAGGTTTGGCGGCGGGCAATTCGCCCTTGCCGGCATCGACACGGGCGTGGAGGGCGGCGCCGCGGCGGGTGTCGGCGTTGTGCTGAAAAACGCCTTCGACGTGCTCGTAGTAAAAGAGTCGCGGGCAGTAGACGAACTCGTTGAGCATGCGAGCCGGCAACGGCTCCGGGGGATCGGGGGAAGGCGTGGAGTTATCGATGGTGCTCATCGTGCGGGGGGAATAATCGCTCGCGAAATGCAGTGGGCTCCGAGCGCGCCTGCAGAAAGCAAAGAATCGCGACTCAACAAATGAGCCGTCGACTAAATGGCTTGGCGAAAAGCCTACGAGGAGCAGGTCGGTTCATGCGGCCCATCGCATAGTGTCGGCTCAAAAAAGAGGCCGCGCTAGTAGCAGCGCGGAGGAGCCGAGTTGTTCGTGAGATAGAGATTGGTCCCATCTCTTCAACGAAGCCGCACTCGTTGAGTGCAGAGGGTATTATCAGGGGACACAAAGCGCGAAACGAAGAGATTCTTCAACGAAGCCGCGCGCGGATGATCGCGGAGATGAACTTCCCGCCGATGTGTGCGATCATCACATTGAAGCTTCAAAGGGGCCGCGCTCTTTCGAGCGCGGAGAGAATTCCGGCTCATTCGCGCTGATTTTGCTGATTTTCGCTTCAACGGAGCCACGGCAGAAAGCTACTGAGAGTCAAAAAATGATCCGCCGAGGAAATACGAAGAGGCGCGCTCCTTCTACCTAAGTCGCGGAATCAAAGCATGAGTCTACACTCGCTACCGTACGCTTCCAATTGGGGAGCGACGAAAGCGTGAGCTAAGGCTGATGCGATTGATCCAAGTAAAATGAAAATGGCTCTAAGCCGACGCAAATAGCCCGAGACCGAAGTGAGCGCCGTAGCCGAGGGCCAGAGGGCCCTTAATTGCATCGGGAAACGTCAGACGAAAGCCGCGCGCGGGTTGATGGGCACGGCGGCCGCCACCATGATGCCGATGCGTGGTGAAGTCGTGCCAGCGCAAGGGACGGCCACTCGCCGCCGACGCTTCGAGCGGCTCAATTTTTGAAGGCAGCGGGAGGGAGAGCTGGCCAAGGCTTCGGCGGATTTCATGCTCCGGAGAGTCGATCTGCCAGCCTTCGGGGCTCATTTTCGGACGGCCATCGCGATAGCTCTTAGGATGCCGAGTAGAAATAAACGGAGTAAGCGATACCCATTGGCGAGCAGACCTGAAAAGTGGTGAATCGGGGAACGTTTCAATCGTGCCGAGATCAAGCAGCACGAGTTCGATATCATGCCCGCCATGGCCCCAAAGGCGATTGAGGCTGCGCAGGGCGTATTGCGCATCGGCATCAAAACGCCCTTTGGCGTAGATGGTGATATGCGAGATCGTATTGGTACCGGGCTTAGTCTCGCAAAAAATATGGGCATGCGCATGCTCGGTGAGCGGCTGGCCACTGGCGTCGCGACCGAGAAGAGTCTCCGGCGGCGGGCGATCCTTGAAGCGCGAGAGGAGGGCCTGATGGACGCGTTCGCCGATGGAGAGCGCGCCAGCGATGCGTGGCAGGACGCTACTCGCGATGGCGTAGCGAGCGACGGTGGGAGCGCTGGACAGGTGCGCACTGCGGCGACGAGCGACACCTGTAGGTTGAGGCGAGAGCGCGTTTGCAGGACGGGCGTAGTAGACGAGGCGTGCGCCAGGTGGTTCAGCGAGCCAGCCAGCGGCTTGGAGCTCGCCAGTGTCGGCATGCAGCGCGGTGAAAAGATCGTCGGGTGCGGGCAGGCGAACGGCGGTCTCTTTCTTCAACTTCCCGCGTTTCTCTAGTACGACTGTTGCGGAAGCAGGTGGTTTGAGAGTGACGGAAAGCTCGATGAGCCACGTGCGATAAGCGGCCTCGCTGAGGGGAGTGAGCAGCCGGAGATAATGGGTGCCGGCGGGAAGCGGCATGTCGTCGCCCAGTGGAAACGAGTCGGCGCGAAATTCTGTCTCGGCCGGAAGCAGGCGGGCTTCGACCAAGCTTTCAGCCCGGCCGAGGTAGGCGAGGCGAGTAAGTAGCAGATCGAGGGCCGTGCGTTCTTCGCCAGCGAGGTCGGTTTCCCATTGGACGATGAGTGGGGCGTCTTTTTCGAGCGCGACGAAGGTATCGAAGACCTTGGTGGTCTTTTCGTTTTTTCCTTCATTGAAGGGCATGTAGTGCCGGGTGTGCCCGGTTGATGCGCGCGGAAGCTGGTAGCAGGGCGGCTGGGCCGCGAGCTGCCCGATGAGGCTTTGCATGAGCGCGCGCGGGATCTCATCGCTGGCCTTGAGATGCCACGTAGCCAGCAGTGCGCGCAACAAGCGCCAAGGGGCCGGCGGCCACTCGACTACTCCCTCGTTCACTTGGCTGCCCCAAGGCGTAGTGTGCAGGCGGCCCGCGAGAAAGCGGAACTCGGCGAGCGTGGGCATGGGTCAGGCTTTGTAGATGAGCGCCGTTTTGGCGGGAGAGGCGAACGCTGGTTTCGCGGCGGCTATGAGGCCCGGCAAGGCCGATTCGAGATCGGCAATAGTTGGCAGAGTGAAGTCGGTTTTGGGCCGGATCACTTTTACGGAGACAGCATCGAGATCGCATGCGGTGCGGAGGCGCAGGCCGTCGCGGAGGAAGCGTTGGATCTTATAAAGCGCGAGGGCAATGAGCAGGTCTTCGCTGGCTCCGCCGAGGCCGAAGCCGCGGATGAGCGCGAGGTCCAGATTGAAGTACGCGGTGATAAGGCCGGTGTACTCGTCGCGATGGAAAGGGACATTGCCGTAGCCTTTTGAAGCATCTTTTTCCGTGCCTTCGGTGGAGGCACTCACGCGGTCGTTTTTCACGCCGCCACTGGCGGCGACGCTGACTTGTCGGGCCTCGATGAATCCGCTGAGTGCTCGAGGCAGGCGAACCACGCCGCCGATTTTCTCGAGGAAGATGCCGTGGAGCAGGCTATTGATGTCGTACTTGAGAAGGGCGGCAGCGAGTTTACGCGCATTGAACGGTTTTTTCTCATCGTAGCCCACGGCCTCCGCGATCGCGGCGAAGCCATCGGCATTAACGATGTAGGGGCTGTTTAGGCGGTGGGCCTCGAGCACGGAATTGGTGAGCGGGCTGCCATCTTTGTCGGTAGCTGTGACGTAGGGCAGTCCGTGCAATGGAGCGACCCAGTCATCGGCGGCCGCATCCCAAAGCGCAGCTTCGAGCCGGTTGGCCATGCTTTGGGCCGATTCGAGCAGTAGCATATCGGCGCCGTCCGCGGCTTTGTAGGTGGCGGCACCGAGATCGGGAAAGCCGGTTGGCTGGAAGCGCGTGCCGGCTATGGGCTTGAGTTCGGCCTCAATGAGGAGGCGGGGTTCATTTTTGAGGGCGTCGAGGTGCATTTGGAGATGATAAAGTGATTTAAGCGGAGATGGTTTCAGGGCGGAAAATGGAGGATTGGAGACGCGCGAAGTCAGCGCGGCGCAGGGGAAAAAGCAGGGCGGCGGCCGTGCGTTGCGTGACGTCACGCGCTAATTCCACGGACTCAAGCCGCACTCGCTGGCCGGAGGCCCGCAGACGACGCACCGCGAGGACACTCGCCTCGTGGCACAGTCCTGCGCTGGCCTTGGCCACGATCGCTGGCACGGCCGGGACGTGATCGAGACTGGAGCGAGTCTCGCCGGGTTGCGGAAAACAAACACGCAGCAAAGAAAAGAGAGCAGACGGTGAAGTGCTGAACTCCATGGGAGAGACCGGCAGGGCGCTCTCATTCCAATCAATCGCGGAGAGCGCCCACCAGAGATCGGCGATGAGGCCGTCGTCGATTTCGCCACGAATGAAAGCCTCAATGTCATCGAGGGAGGCTGGGAGAAATGCTGCACCGCGATTGCGGGACGGAGCGTCATCGCCGCGGGCGAGGCGGCGTGAGAGTAGGGCGAGAAGCACGTTTTCGAGCCCGCCTTCACTCCAGCAGACATCATTGCCAGGGACGGGGCTCCATTTCCATGCCGAGCGGCCTTCGACGGGTTCGAGATGGGAGCGCAAGGCGCCGCCATAGGCACTTGCCAGAGCTACAGCGAGGCGGAGTTCACAGTCGCTCTTCGGGGTGTCGGCCGCTTTTTCGAGCCACGCGAGTGAAAGCGATTGCAGCGGTCGGAGGCGCTTTTCCGTGGTCCAGCGAAAGCTGCGGGCTAGCGCCTGCTCGGCCCGGCCGAGCGCGACAAGGAGCGCACGGAAATGCGGGGCATCATCGTGATGGCAGAGGTCGTCAATGGCGGTCTCGATGGTGCGAAGCGCCCGGGAGACCGCGGCGGGTCCATCGCTGGAGAAGCGCCGGAGCTGATCGAGCCACGGATCGATTTCGATGAGCAGGCTGGCGCGCGCATTGGGCCGGACTTCCACGCGCTCCAACGGGGTGGCAAAGTAGGCGAGCCCGTTGCGTACCTGAAAACCAAAGCGCTGAAAGGCAGTGATGCCTCGGTCCACGCCGAGGGTGACGATGGCACGGATGAAATCGACCCCGTTGCGGGCGGCGCGCGAACCGACTTGGGCGCGACCCTCGCTGAACAGAGCGGACAACTCGGCATAGGTGGCCGGCTTTTCCCATAGAGGCATCCACATTTCGGCCCGTGCGGCCGATTCGTCGGCAGTGGCGGCACTGGCATAACCGATCCCCGCTTGACGGACGCAGAACGGATAAGCCAGCCGGCCATCGCCCACCGACTCCAGACGCTTCACCGTGGCGGCAGCGAACACAAGCGCCCCTTCGATCATGAAGATGAAGTCCCATGGATTGGCCGAGGAGTCGGCGTTGAAGCCACTCGTCGCGTTGGCGCCACCCGCAGCCGCGGGAAAAAACTGACCGATCGGGGCCTTGATGCGTGCGACCGGAATGGTCGCAGCGAAAAGCGATTGGCGAAGCCAAGCGCACGACTCGGGCGAAGGCGTTCCGGAATCGAGGTCGAAAACCTCGGTGAGGCGCTGCATGAAATTATTGGTGAATTCCAAGCGCCCATCGTTGCCGCCTGTGCCCAAGAGTGGCGGGTACTTTGCGCCGTCGTCGCTCAGCACGAAGGCCGCATCGAGCCAAGCGATGGCGGCATCGGGCAGAATGTTGCGACACGCTTGAAGGAGACTCTCTTTGGTTTCGGCATCGGGCTTTTCCTTGAGCTTGAGCGAAGCGAGCACGCTGCGGGCTAAGATCAGCGTCTCACGATAGTTTGAGAAGCGCTCAGTGGTGCTGGCCGCGAGGGCATTGAGTGCCGTCTGATTGTCCTTAGGGAAAAAACCGCTGCCGCCGTTCCATGGTGCGAGGACTGGAGTCGGGGCATAGCGTTCAAGGAAGAATGCGGTGAGCGAATCGGCATCGAGCGCCGAACGAAGGAAGAATCGATCACGAGACCAGAAGCCGGCGGCTCGTGCATCGACTTGTTCGCTGACTAGTCGAAGGACACCGAGTGCCTTCAAGTAATGCGCGAGAGGCGTAGGCGCGCAGCCGGGAAGTGAAACGTGTCGTTGCATAGGGAACAAACCGCTTTACTTAAATTAATACTCGGGCCATTTTTTACCTAAGCAGAGTGGTTCGGAAGTGGTGGGATTCGAACCCACGAGGGCCCCCTTAAAAGACCCCAACGGTTTGGGAAACCGCCGCAATGAGCCACTCTGCTCACACTTCCCCGAGAATTTTGCACGCAACAAAGCGTGTGTCTGATTCTCGGAAGTAGAGATGCGTAGATCGGCCTAAGGCAAGCTTTTTGTTTGAATTTTGGAAAAGAGGCTGACAAGAAAACCTCCATTAACTGAAAGAGTTCATTTTCTCCGCACTGTTGTAGGTGCGGCTCCGTTGAAGCCAGTTGATGGCTGTCTTTTTGATTAAAGATCAACTCCGCAGCCCTTAGCGGCTGCGGCCCCTTTCTACCCAGCGTTAGTCGCCCCTTATTTAAGAGGACAGAGGATTTCATCGTATTGCTTAATCTAACATCGAGGCGCGCATGTCTGCGGCGCGGAGCAGTGCTTCGAGCCAAGCGAGACGGAAAGGGCCGAGGTCTTTGCTATCCCGCAGGATGATCATTCGCGCGAGCCACGAGGGACCTTGGGTATTTTCGGCCGAGCCCAGTTCCATGCAGACGAGAGACAGCTGGGTGGCTGGAAAGAGAGTGCCGTCGGAAAGGCAAACAGCAGGCAGATCATCGTCTTCCCAGATACCGCGAGCGAAACGGCGATCGTTGGCTCCAGCGATTGGGGGCGGAATTTTTTCGCCCGGCAGCGAACGAATGGAGAGCCGCACTTTGCCGTGGTGGGCGGCGATGAGATAGGCGACGAGATCGGGGTTGTCTGCGGCGATCAGCTCGGGGTGCGCGAGCACTGCGAGGGCGGAGGCGAGTTCATGGCGGAAAAGCGGACGATCTTCTTCCGAGAGTTTTGCGCTGGCCGGTTTCCATGCAGAGCTGGGGGCCTTGGCCACTGGACCGTGGGCATTTGCTTCCGCCGATGTCCGCGCGTCGGAGTTCAGCTTGGACTGAAAAGCACCATGGGCCTTGCCGATGTCATGGAAGCGTGCGGCAGTTTGGAGGGTGCGAAGGCTCTCAGGCGGGAGGGTGATGGCGGCGGTAATCTCATCTAGTTGAGCTTCGACGTCGCGCGTATGCTCGGCGATGGATTGCCAGCGTCCCGTCTGAGCGAGGCCATTGTCGCCAAATTGATTTTCGTCTGCCGCTGACGGGGTTGAACTCTTCGCCGTTAACGGCAGGGGCGTGACTTTGGATTTTTTGTCACCAGTCCAGCCGAGGCGATCGTCGTAGCCGCCAAGACTTGCCGGAAGAATGCAGATCATGCCGGGGTGAACTCGCTTTACGGGTAGCCACTTACGGGCAAGTGGATCCCACGCATAGGCCGGTTGCTTTTTCAGAAAGTCGTTCAGGGCATGGACGGGCACGCGGCACAGTTCATCGCGGGTGGGCTTGGGGTCGGATTCGGCCGGAGGTTTGTCGTCCGCCAGAGCACGCCAAGCGACTTGGGCATCGGTGTCATCGCCTTCGCGGATATAGCGCGAAACATCGAGATCGTGACCGGCGATGTCTGGGGTGGTGTCGAAGAGATCGATGAAATCCTTGCGGCGGATTACCGGTCGAATGACGGCTTGAGGTGAAATGGAAACGGCGGAAAGCGCGGCAGGGCCCGCTACTGTGAGTGCAAGGAGGGCCGTGCGGGCGACGGCAAGCTCAGTGGTTTCGTAAGGTAGCGCGAGGTCCTCTTTCTCAGCGGCATGGACGTCGATCCAATGAATCGTGGCGGGGGAGTGGGGATCGACGAACTCGCCTCCGCGATTGCAGCGACCGAACCGCTGCACGAGTGAAGACCATGGGGCGAGCTCGGTAATCAGGGTCTTGGCTGAAACGTCGACTCCTGCCTCAACCGCTTGAGTGGCGATGACGATCTTATGCTTAATCGCGGTATCAGTTAGGCATTTTGTGTGACCTGCGCGATCTCCAGCCCGGAAGCGCGAGTGCACGAGGGCCAGTGCGGGTGGACTCGCGGAGCGAGCGAGCGATTTTTCCAGATAAGCGAAAATTTCTTGGGCGCGAACCACACGGTTGACGATGACGAGTGTGAACGAATCGGCCTCGTGATGCTGGAGAATGTAATCGGCGAAAGCGCGGGAGTAGGATTTTTCCGACGCTTTGGTAAGGGCGATAGCGACGGGAGCAGGGTGCAGTTTCTTGACCGATTCGCGCCGCTGACGGACTGGAGCCGTTTGCTTCTCCTCATCGGAGAGTTCGGCGGTCGGAAGCGCGCGGGCGGCACTCGCATAGTCGACAGTCAAGAGCCGACTGGAGTCGAGTGTGGCAGACATCCACCAAGAATGACAGTCGCGGGCGACACCGTGCTTTTGGCGAAAGCCGGCAAGTTGGGCGCTGGTTTCGACGGAGACGCCCATGAGCTGGAGTTCGTCATAGACCCACAGCGTGTCGTTGTTGAGCAGACCAAAGTGCATTGGCCAGCGATAGCGGCTGAGACCGTAGCCACGATTGAGTGCGCGAGAAATTAAAAGGTCCTGCGTGCCGATGAGGATCGCGAGGCGCTCGGGATGAGTATCCCAATCGCGCAACGCCGAGCGGTCTTCGCCGCCCATCAGGACGTGAACATCGATCTGGGGCAGCGCGAGTTTGCCCAGCCATGTATGGACAGCGGCTTCGGTCTGCTCGACTAGCGTGCGCATCGGGAGGCAGATCACGAGGCGGCGCGGCCAGGTGGCGCGGTGCTCGGGAGAGGGATGTGCGGCGCGGTTCCAGAGCCACGCGAGTACGATCGCTGCGGTCTTGCCCAAACCCGTGGGGATGCTGATGAGCTGCGACTCGCAGCGACGGTCAGCGGTGGCGCCGGCGAGGCGGCGCTGGTAGTCATAGGGCTTATTGCCGGTGGCCTTCTCGAAGAAATGGTCGAAATCGTTAGCGCTCACGAGAGTGGAACTAGGGACGCGGAGGGAAAGAAACGAGCCGGTTATTGGGATGGCTTCGCCTCGTCACTTCTGGGGAATGAAGCGACGAGGTGATCTGAGGTGAAGAGGGGAAACACGGCGGGGAGGATGGGCCGTGGGCGGAGGGCGGGGCGCATGGGTGGGGCGAGCGCCTGTAATATAAACCGGAGGGTGGGACGCTGGTTGTCCCAAGGGTGGTTATTTTATTTCTTTTGGGGAGTAGCGGGCGTGGAGGGTGACGGCGGTGGATTGGAGGCGGGTGCGGAGTTCGGGCGGGGCGAGGACTTCGGCGTGGGCGCCGCAGGCGAGGATGCGGCGTTCGATGTCGTGGAGATGGTTGAGGCGAAGGGTGAGGGTGATGCTGCCGTCGGGGTGGTCTTGGAGTTGTTGCGAAGGGTGCCAGGGGCGTTCGCGGAGGTAGGGCGCGGCTTTGGCGTCGAGGTGGACGCGGACTTCGTGGGTCTGCTCGCTGGCGAAGCGGCCGAGGCTGCCGGCGAGGTAGCGGTCGCGGTCGAAAGCGGGGGGCGGATCGAAGAGCTGGCTGGTGGGGCGGGCTTCGCGGATGCGGGCGAGGACGAAGTGGCGGAGCGCGGCGCGCGCGGGGTCGTGGGCGATGAGGATCCAGCGGTGCTCGAGGTAGGCGAGGTGCAGCGGGTGGATGGTGCGGGTCTCGGGCGGGGCGTCGGCTTGGGGTTTTTGGTAGAGGAGGCGGAGTTCGCGGCGGCGGCGGATGGTTTCGAGGAGGAGAGCGAAATGGCGGTGCTCGGCATCGGCGGCTGGATCGTCGGGCGCGAAGAGGAGGGGCTTCAGGTCGTCGATGGGGAGGGAAACGGCACCGCCGATGACGGGGGCGATTTTCTCGAGGGCGGAGGCGAGCGCGAGACCGAGGGGCGAGCCGCGCCACGCGGCAAAGGTCTGACGGGCGAGAGCGAGGGCGAGCGCTTCGTCGGCGTCGATGCGAAGCAAAGGAAGAAGCGGATGGTAATGCTCGCAATAGTAGGTGCCACTGGGGGCGTCCCACACGATGGAGACGCCGAGGCGCTCGCGCATCAGCTCGATGTCGCGCTTGATGGTGCGGGGGTGGACCTCGAACTCCTTCGCGATGGAGGCGGCGGTGATCGCTTGTTCATTACCGAGGCGTTCGTGGATGCGGATGATGCGCTCCAGTGCGGCGGGGCCGCACGAGTAGGCGATGCGGGGCTCGGAGCTGGCGCGACGCGAGCGTTGGCGGGGCATGGCGAGGGGCGGAGCGGGACGGAGGGCGAGACCGCGCGAGCGATGGAGGGAGCGCGGTCCGAAATCGGCGATGGGCGAGCAAAGGCCCGCGAGGGGCGCAATGTAAAGATTTATATGGTATAGATAGGATCTGCGGGGCCTTTTGCCGTTATCGCGCAGGGCGATTAAATTTTCTCCAATAGATTCAATGGATGCAACGGAGCGCTTGGCAGAAGGGGCGAGGCAGGGTATACTCGGGCAAGTGGCGTGGGGAGGAGTGGGGCGGCGTTCTTTCACAGATCGGGACATGAACGGGGCGGCAGGCGGGACGGAGATGACTGGTTTCTCCCGCTATTTCCCGGCTTGTCCCGGATATTCTCGGGTGTTTTCGGGTGGGGTGCGTCAATGGCAGAAAAGGAGACGGTTGAGGTGGGCGGGACGTTTTCCATCTGCGGCTGGAAGCCGCAGCCACCTCGCTGAGCGGACGGGGTTCTCCGCTATTTACCGGCTATTACCGCATCCTGCCGCGTAGTGCGTGGCGCAAAAGATGGCGGCTAGTAAAAGTGTGGGATTGCAAAAGGGCCGGATCGGAAAACTGCGAAGGACGGGGATGGTTTGTCGTAGCAGGTGGCGATTTAACGAGTGGCGATGGGAGAGGAGTTCATTAGTTGCCGCGCGACTTCATCGCACTCAGTGCGCTGAGCAGTTTTTCCATTTCCTGGTTCGAGTCGTGCCACCAGTCCGTGGACCAGATGCGGTGCAGCTTCCAACCGAGGCCCTCGAGGATGAGTTGGCGGAGCTTGTCACGGTCGCGGGCGGTGGCGGCGCGGTGGTAGGTGGCACCATCGCATTCGATGCCCAAAAGGTAGCGGCCGGGCGCGGAGGGATCGACGACCGCGAGGTCGATGCGGTAGCCGGAACAGCCTACTTGGTGATGCACGTCGTAACCTGCCTGGCGGATGCGGTCGGCGATCATCTTCTCAAATTCCGAGTCCGCCTCGGCTTCAGCGGAAGCAGTGGTCGCGGCGGACAGCGCTTTCGGTCCACGGTCGGCATAATCGAGGAAGTATTTCAGATCACGGACGCCCTTGGCCCGGCTGCGGGTGAGGTCGATCTGATCGGCGCGCAGGCCGCTGTAAACGAGCACCTCGTGTTTGGCGCGGGTCACGGCGACGTTGAGCCGGCGTTCGCCGCCGTCGCGATTGAGTGGACCGAAGTTCATCGAGACTTTGCCGGTTTCATCGGGGCCGTAGCAGATGGAAAACAGGATCACATCGCGTTCGTCGCCCTGCACGCTCTCCAGGTTTTTGACGAAGACCGGCTCGCCTTCCACGGGTGGCTCATCGCCGAAATGCACCTCGATCTCCGGATGCTCGCGCCGCTTCTGATCGAGTAGGTCTTCGACGAGTTTCTGCTGGGCTTGGCTGAAGGTAACGACGCCGTAGGAGCGGCGCGGGCCGTCCGTTTTGCGCAGGCGAGTAATGAGATCATCCACCAAGGCGATGGCTTCGCCCCGATTGGTGCGCGACTTCCCCTTGTCGTAACGCGCGTCCGGCAGGTGTTTGAAGCGCACCCCGCCGTGGCTCAATTCCGGCGAGGGAAAAGTGAGCAGGTCATTTTCGTAATACTGGCGATTGCTGAAGGTGATGAGGCCCTCGTGACGACTACGGTAGTGCCATTGGAGACGCTTGTGGCGCAGGCCATTGGTCATGAGTTCATCGAGGATGCTTTCGAGGTCCTTGTGTTCCTCGGGGGTGAGATCGTCTTCGTCGTCACCGCTGCTATTGAAGAAGTTGGTCGGCGGGAGCTGCTTCGGGTCGCCGACCACGATGAGTTGCTGGCCGCGGGCGATGGCGCCGATGGCGTCCCACACGGGGATCTGCGACGCTTCATCGAAGATAACCACGTCGAAACTCTCGTGTGTCGCCTCCAAGTATTGCGCGACCGATAATGGACTCATCAGCACGCAGGGCTTGAGTTTAGGCAGGAGGGTTGGGATGCGGCTGAGCAACTGGCGCACGGGGATGTGGCGCGTCTTCTTGCCGATCTCTTTTCGCAGCAGACCGATCTCAGCCTTGGGGATGTCGCTCTGGACTTGGTCGCGGGGAATGCCGGCCGCGAGCTGAGCGCGGATGAGATCGCGGGCGAGACCGGCCAGCTTTTCGTCCACCTCGCGGAAACGCTCGATGCGCTCCGCGTGTTCGCGACCGAAGAACTCGCGCAAAGCCGCTGAATTTTCTATGGAGGCGAATAGCATCGCGCGTCGGAAACTGCGCTCAAACAGCGCCGGCAAATCGAGGGCCTGGCCACCGGATGACTCCAGTTTTTCGATCACCGGAGCGAGACCGAGCGCGAGGCCCTGATGACGGACTTTCTGCCAAGAGCACCAATCGCGTATCTTACCCCATGCTGCCGGCAACCGCTCGGTCAGTGCCTGGATCGCGGCGAGGTGATCCGTGGCCGTGTCGAAAGGCTCGCGCTGCAACCGGACTTCAGTCGCGAAGGCATCGTAAGCATCCCCGAAGCACTTCAACGCCTCGCGATAGCGCACGAGTCGGCCGCCGATGCTGGTGCCCGAAGTGTAAAATGTCGGCCCTTGCTCGAAAAGTCCGGCGAGCAATTGGCGCAACTGGGCGAGCCAACCCAAGTCATCGCCCGCGCACGCGAGCATGCGCTGGTGGAGAGCCTCGCCCCAGGCACGAGCGCGCACGAGGGCGTCGACAGAGGGCTCGCCCTTCGCCCAGAGCACGCCGAGACACGGCGACGCGGTTGGCGCAGAGGCGGCGAGTTGGGCGTTGATCACGCGGAGTCGTTGGGCCGCGGGTAGGAATTGGCTGAGCGTCGTCGCAACCGCTGCGAGATGGTCCCGTGCTTCATCCACGGGATCGCGCGCGAGGAGGGCCTCAGCGGCGAAGTTGTCCCATGCACCGTCGAATGTGCCGAGCGTATCACGGTAGCGAGCGAGCCGGTTCCCGGCCGTGGTGCCGACGGCATAGGTGGTCGGCCCGTCACGGAAGAGTCCGCCAACCAGCGTCCGGAGTTGCGCCTGCCAGTGGGTGCCATCGGGCGCGCAAGCGAGCAGGCGGTCGTGGAGCGTGCTGCCCCAGCCGCGAACATAGTCGAGCATGTCGGCCTGGGGTTCGCCGCGCGCCCAAGCTTCGCCGAGGAGTTTTTCAGCTTTGGGCGAAGAGGTGGCCAGCGCGGCGTTGACGACGCGGAGACGCAGAGCCGCAGTCAATACGCCGCCCAGCATGGCGGGGTCGGGCTTCACCTTATCCGGGCGCGCCGTGCGGAGTTGGCGGCGAACGCTGCCGATACGCAGCCACTTCAACAGAAACCACGCGGATTGGGCGGACTGCCATTTCTGATTCAGTAGATCGAGTGGCAGCGCGAGGAGTTTGGCTTCGTCATAGCCGGCCAGTTTGGCGCGCAGTTCGATGCGTTCCTTCACCAGCGCGATCCAGCCATCGAGTTCACGCACCCATTCGGGCCAAGGAGTGGTGGCGAATGACTCCGCCACCGGGGCCGGACTGAGCAGGCTGTCAACCAAGGCGCTCAACTGGGAGAGTTCCGCGCGCGAAGCATCGGCCCCAGGCGCATGCAGCCACGTACGCAGATCGCGCGTCGCCTCCATGGCCGTCTTGGTGAAGCCGACGAGCGCGCGCCCGCGCTCGAAAATTCGCTCTGCCACGTCGACCGTCCACGTCTCGCACGGCATAGCGCCGATATTCTCAGGAGTCGGGACGTGCAGCGCCGTTAACTTGGTTCGGAGCCCGGCACGTTCGCGCGCGAGGACGATCCACGTGTCAAGGTCGGCCGCGAGTTGGTTCCACGGTGTAGTGGCGAAGGCAGCTCCCACTGGCTCGGGAGCGAGCAGGCTTTCTACCAGCGCGTCGAGGCGAACGAGTTCCTGCCGCGAGGCCGTGCCGCCGGAACAATGCAACCAAGTACGGAGTTCACGGGTGGCGCCGAGGGCGGTCGTGGTGAGGCCGCCCAATTCACGAATGCGGTCGAGCGTGCGCTCCGCCCACGAGGGCGACCACTCTTCGCAGGCCAGCGATGCGAGAGCGTGATCGGCCAACGGCACGAGCGAACGCGATCGCTCCTGCAGCAAACGGCTGAGCAAGCGCGCTCCTTCCAGTGTTTCGGCTGAGGTTTCGAGAATGGATGGCCACCGATCAAGCCTGACCGCGACCTCGTCTTTGCGGGGGAGGAGATAATCGAGGCAGTGGTGGGCACTCAGGCCGCACGAAGTTCGCCGATGCAGGGCGCGCGCGTAGGCGTTGAGTGCGGTGCGGAGCTTCTCCAACTCCCCCGTGCGGTAGTCCCAATCGGACGATGAGGACTGCTCGATGAATTTCAGCGTGCGGTCGAACTGCGCCAGCACGTCAGCCTTGCCGGTTTTGTTGGAATGCAACTCCAGGCAAAAAGGTTCCAGCCCGTCTTCGCGCAGCCGTCGGTGCACGACGTCGAGCGCGGCGCGTTTTTCGGCGACGAAGAGCACGCGCTTACCTTGGGAAAGGCAGTGCGCGATGATGTTGGTGATCGTCTGCGATTTGCCGGTGCCGGGCGGACCCTCGAGAACGAAGTCGTGACCTGCGGCGGCGGCCATGACGGCGGCGAGCTGCGAGGAATCCGCGCTGCGCGGGCAAAAAATCTCACGCGGATGAAACTGATCGTCGAGACGCGGGGGCGTGATGTCGCCGGGTGGATTCGGATACTGCGCGCCGGCATCGTGGACGAGATGTTTGACGATGCGGTTCCTCGTGAGGGCTTCGAGCCGGTCGGCCAGGTCCTTCCAGAGGAGAAATTTGGTGAAAGAAAACTGGCCAAGCCAGATCTCGGCCTTCACTTCCCAGCCGGCGAGATCGCGCACGGCGTCGCGGAAAAGCTGGAACACGAGGGCTACATTCACACCGCTGTGGTCTTCGGGCAGCGGGTCGAGACCGAGAATCTCCTTATGGAAATTTTGCCGGAGCATTTCCATCAGCGTCACGTTGAGGCGCGTCTCCTCGTCGATGCGGCGGAGGCTGAAACCTTCGAGCACGGATTTGCGTTTCAGTTCCACCGGCACGAGCAGCAGCGGGGCGCGCAGCACGCGGTCGCTGTGCTCGGTCTCGCGCCATTCGAGAAAACCGACGGCGGCGAAAAGAGTGTTGGTACCGTTTTCTTCGAGCGCGGCGCGGGCGGCGCGGTAAAGCTCGGTGAGGCGCCGGGCGTTTTCGGATTCGTCGAGCCCGGTATGCAGCCGCCGGTGGGTCAGTTCGTCGCGGAGGTGATCGTTGAGCGCGTCGGTGCGCTGCTGCCTCGTGTAGGTGGCGGCGTTCCGGGGATCGTCTTCACCCATCAGCTTAGGCTTGGGCTGGAGTGAGAGTTCGCGTTCGGCGGCCAATTCGTCCTCCACCTGCTCGGGCGCGGCGGAGAGGATGCGGATGGTGGACTTCGTTTCCTTAAAATTGAGGAGACGATTGCGCAGACTGAGGTCGAGCAGGCGGCTTTTCCATTGGTCGATACGCGTGGCCGCTTTGATTGCCGGCGTAAGAGGAACTTCGATGGGATCGGTAAATTCGCGGCCACCTAGACCCGTTTCGCCAGAGACAAGCCCACCCGAGCCGGAGGAACTTGTGGGGAGGCCCGCATGGCCGGGGACGGGAAGCGGGTGGATGCGGGCGATCCGGGACCGGCGCACATCGAGGGCGAGGCGAAAAGGTTTTTCGGTGTCGAGGTGAGGGCGGGCCAGGCGTTCGGCATCGGCCAGCGTGCCGGGGCGTTCGTCGGCGACGGCGGTGCTTTCGAAAACCGCGAGTTCGGATTTTTCAACGAGCTTGCGGATGTGCTGCAGATCATCGCTGGCCGGCTCGGGCGAAGTGTGCTCGTCGAGCCAGCAGCCGGCGTATGCATGGCCCTCATGCATCAGGACAAGCGGATGGAGCCCGACTTGCTCGCAGCAGGCGGCGAACAAGAGCGAGAGATCGAGGCAGTTGCCGAAACGCTGCGCCAGGATGTCCGACGGGGACCGCACCTTCTGCCCGCTGGTCTCGAAGCTGGCCGGGGCGACCATGTAGCGAAGCCCGAGTTCGCCGACCGCTTTGTAGATGGCGGCGACCTGTTCCCAAGCACGTTTGCGGCTTTTGTCCTGATAGGCGTTGAAGGCGCCACGCCCCGTGTGTTCGCGAAGCAACTCCGAAGCTCGATCGAGCATGGTCATGACGCCGACGTCGTTGGGTAGGATGAAGGCCGCGAGAATTTCGGGCAGAGAAACGAGCCCGCACCACTCGTTGCGGGCCAGCAGGGAGATCGGATCGCTCCGCGAGCAAAGCACGGTTTCGCCCTCGACGACCTCGGTCTTCAGCCACCCGGCGATTCTTTCGTTCAACCCCGCGAGGAAATCGTGGCTGAGTTTGAGATCGAGCGGGGCGACGCGATATTCGCCCTGTGCCGCGATGCCTTGCAGCCGGATCTCCACGGGAGCGGCAAACGCCGGCTCGGTGGTGACGCGAACGATCAGATCTTTACGGGCAACGCTGTCGTTTTGAAACCGCAGTTCCTTCACGACCGGGATCGCATTCTGCTGGAAGGCGTAGTTGATCGCAGGGTCGAAGCTGACGGCGAGCGAGAGTGAGGTGCCGGAAGATTCTGCAGGGACGGGGCTCATGGTTTCTGAGGCTTTGGCTATTTGGAGCGAGGCAGTTTGTTTAGTTGTTTTGCCGCTTCTTGAACTCGGCATCGACCTGCGAGGGTTATCCACCACGCTTCATCTGAAATGTCAGGCACGTGGCCAAATTTTGAGCGCATGCGTCAAGAGTGCCTTTCCACGCCTCTCAATCGCTGCTTCATCCCAGCTATCTATAGATGAGAGCATCGAATTGATAGGAAGCAGCGAGGAGTGAATCAGGGCTGGCCTTTTTGCTGACCACGCGCTATTCGAGACCGCTGAGTTAAGCGGCTGAGTTATAATCGTGAGATTGCCAAATGTCTGGACTGCAGCGTCACGCTGTTTCGTTGCGACATAACGAGGATCATGCGGGTCGGCCAAAAGCTGATCTGCATCGGACATGCCAATCGTTCCGTCCGGCAGCGGCCAAAATTCCATCCAATTTTGGGGGAGGAGGTGCTCGACCGTCAGTTCTCCAGTCACATGCACCGTTTCATGCTTACTAGTGAGCGTTTGGGAACTGATGCGCTTCAGGATATAAACCAACTTAGGATTGTTGAGTTGGTTATAGGCATGGCTATTCATCCATGCTTTTGAGAAAATTTCATCCGTCGGCCACTCGGTCGAGTCCCCTTTGAACTCGAGGAGAAGTTCCCGAAGTCGCGGTGCACTCACCGTCTCTTTCCGAACGGCTTTGGTGAGCTGCAGGAAGATGCGATTGTAGTTTTTGGTGGTGTAACCGCAAATAGCACGCCGCAGCAGGTAAGATTCTAAAACGACGGCAATTTCGTCCAGCACGGGTTCGCTCACCTTGGCATCTAAAAGGGATAGGAGAAGCGGATAGGCCGTGCTGATCTCGAAGGCCTGCATAAATTGCATCAGTGGTCGCAGATGATCATCTTGAGCAGGCGCGATCATTCGTCGAAAATCGATGCCTTGGCGGGCAAGGGTGGCGAGTTCATCGCGCACGGTTTCAAAGGGGTGCTCCTTGTTGATCCAAAACTTATACTCAACGAATAGATGCTTAACTGGAATGTCCACGCACTGGCGGCTGGACAGAAAATGCTGCATGAAAAGATCGCTCCGGGGGCGCGAAAGTCTGCCTTGGCGTATTTCCTCCCGCCAAAATTGGTCGTCGAACTGTTTCCAATACTGGTCGTAGAGGGCCTCTTGCGATTCGCCTGTCCGAGCCGCGCGAAGGAAGATGAAATTGCGCAGAAGATCGGCCGGCAACAGGGGTTCACCGCGGGCGTTGAGAGTTTCAAAGATAACCTGCGCGTCATCACCGGCCTCAAGGTCGATGACCACGACTTGAAGTGCATTTTTGAGGGCCTGAAACGCTTCCTCCAGACGTGATGCTAGGGCTGCCTCGGCGCAAAGTGCGGGCTCAGCGGCGCTGCCGATGAAAAAGGTTGAGAGGCTGTCGTGAAAAAAGAAATAGGCCTCCACCATTTTGGGCCGTGGATCGTAGGAGCGGGCATATTTCTGACGGACGAGCGGATGTTTTTTCTCCAATTCGGAGCGGCTGCCGGAGGTGACAACATCGCGAAACTGGGTGCGATCCATCTGCGTGGGCCAAACCTTGAATTTCTCGACCTCCGGTTCGG
This sequence comes from Verrucomicrobiota bacterium, assembly GCA_048498795.1. Taxonomy (GTDB): domain Bacteria; phylum Verrucomicrobiota; class Verrucomicrobiia; order Opitutales; family Opitutaceae; genus JBEHXH01. The sequence goes on along the minus strand of JBEHXH010000008.1, from coordinate 214,506 downwards.
CCATCATACCCTTGTTAAGGGTGAAGGTTTCGACTTCACGCGCCATTTCCTCAGCACCTTGGGAGCGGCAGAAATCACGAAACGCGGTTAAGAAAATCTGGAGGGTCGTCAGGCGTTGCTGACCATCGATCACTTGGCGCCTTTCCACGTGGGTGGTCGGTGTCTGCTTTTGATCCAGCACCATTGCGCCGAGGAAGTGAACCGGGGCGTCTTTGCGACCCTCAAGAAACTCGGTGAACTTGCGCTCGATGTCTTCCCACAGCGGCTCCCATTGCTGTTCACGATTCCAAACGTATTGGCGTTGGAACAGGGGCACTTCGAGGCGCATTTTCTTCTCGAAAACAGCGAGAATGGGAGTGGCGTTAGCTTTCATGATATATTTGGGAGCGGGATTGGAATTGGATGCTGCCTTCACTTATGAAGGTTTATTCGAGGGGTATGAATTATTAACGCGCATAATATAGAAGGGCGAAGGCGTGGATTCTCATTGCGCGTCAGAAACTTGGACGTGGTTTCTCGTTTTTTGGCTTTGCTTTACTCGAAAGGAAAAGATCGAAGAAGTTAGACAGTGATCACGATCGGCTGGCCAATGCCGCGATACCTATCCGGGTGACAGGTGAGGATCAGGATTTGCAGGCGGGCAGCATGGGTGCCGAGGACGTCGAGGACGCGTTCCTGGCGGACGGGGTCGGTGTTGACCAAGACGTCGTCGAGGATGAGCACTTGGGGTTCGGCGGCGGAGAGTTCCTGCGCGACGGCGAGGCGGAGGCAGAGGAGGAGTTGCTCCTTGGCGCCTTGAGAAAGGCTTTCGAAGGCGTGGGAGGTTTCGCGAGTGCGGCCGATGCCGGCGATCTGGAGATGTTCGTCGAGAAACACTTCGCGAGTGGTGTCGCCGGTGAGTGAGGCAAAGGCGGAGGTTAGGCGTTGCTCGAGCGGGGTGAGCACGGCTTTGGTCGCGGCTTGCTTGCGGTGCTCGATAAGGTCGTGCGCGAGCCGGGCGCACCACGCCTGGCTGCGGGCGGCGTCGCGGCGGAGCGTCGCCTCGGTTTTCTTTTCCTCCAACTCGGTCTCCCGCGAGTAGAGGCCTTGGCCGCCGAGGGTCTCGAGTTTGCCTTTCGCCTCGTCGCGTTCGGAGCGGCGGGAGGTGAGTTCGTTGGCGATTTGCTGGAGCCCCGCGGCGGCGCGTCTGGTGCGTTCGGGGAGTTTTTCGAAGTCGGGCGGAAGTTCGGTTTTGGTCGCGGTCACGCGGGCCTCGGCTTGGGCGAAGGCGAGCTGGGCAGCCTTTTTGGCGGCATCGAGGCCGTCAGGATAGCGGCCGGTGAGGTCGGCGATCTGAGTTTCCCGCGTGCGCATGGCGGCGCGATGGAGACTAACGCGTTTGTCGGCGTCCTGCGCGTGCTGGCCAGCAGTGCGCTCCTCGGCGACGAGTTGGTCGAGCTGTTTACCGAAAACACGAAAGGCTTTTTCGGCGGCGGGCACCGCTTCGGCTTCGCTCGCTTCGCCGGATTCCAGTTGGGTGAGGCTGACGGCTTGTTCTTCGGCGGTGGGCGCAAGGGTCACCGACAGGGCCTCGGCGCGGCGGGTGGCGGTGGCGGCAGCTTCGCGCAGCGCGTCGAGCGAAACATGCTCGCCGAGGTGAGGGATGAGCGCGGCCTGGGCGGTCTTGAGGTGGACTTCGAGATCCTTGCGGGCGGCGACGGCATCGCGGGCGGCTTCGACCGAAGCGATCTCGGCGTCGGCAAGGGCGTCGCGGAAGATAGTCTCGGCTTTGGTGAGATCGGTGGCGGCGTTTTGCGCATCCTGCGCGCCAGAGCGGATGACGACGCGACCCCACCCGGAGAGATGGAGATCGAGTGACTGCGGGCGCTGTAGGCGGGCAGTTTTGCCGGCGGGCAGATTTTGGTAGTCGGCCTCGGGCTCGTCACGGACTTCTAACGAGGTTTGGTGCTCGGGCGTGAGTTCGACGGTGAGGCCGAGGGCTTGAACCTGGGTGCGAAGGGTGCGGACGGAATCGGTGAGGTCTTCGAGTCTGCGAAGTTTGGCCGGGGTAATCGCGGGGAGCTTAGCCTTCTTGCCCTCCAGCGTGGCGATTTCAGCGGCGAGGGCGCTGGCCTTGGTGACTTGTTGGTCGAGTCCGGTAACGGTGACCGTGAGCTGACGGAGTTTTATCAACGACTGGAGGCGCTGGTGCCGGGTGCGGAGCGCAGTAAGGTTGGCTTCGCGACGCGGCCACTCGTCTTGGAGGGCGTTGAGCCGGGCGCGCAGATCGTCGTGGGCGTTGGCGGCGGCAGCGGCTGCAGTCTCGGCGTTGGCGAGATCCGCTTGGGTGGCACCCAGCTCGATGCGCCGAAGCGCGAGCGCATCGGTATCGCTCGCGAGAGTTGTGAGTCTTTCCTGCGCGTGAGCGAGGGCTTGTTGGCGCACGTCGAGTTCATTGCGCAGGCGCTCGGCGGCGGTCGCTTGGTCGCGGAGAGTCGTGGTGGCGGTCGCGCGCTCGGAGTGCTCTTTCTCCAAGCGGGCGACATCGGCGTCGGCTTGCTGGTAGCGCTGATGGGCGGTGTCGAGGTCAGCGCGGGTCTGGCGCAGGGTGACGAGGGCAGCGTCGAGCACGGCGAGATCGGCCTCGGCGATGGCGAGCGGGCCACCGACCTTGGGCTTCCCTCCGGAAGTGAGCTGGGACTCGGCGGTAGTGGCGAGACGGGCTTGGAGTTGTTCGATAACGGGGTCGAGTTCGACGCGGGCGAGGCGGGCGCGGATACGTTGGCCAACGGCTTCGTCGTCCAAGCCAGGCCACTCGGCCGGTTCGCCTTGACGGGCCCAAAGGAAACCGAGGAAACCCCAATGTCCGGGTTTGGTGGCGCCTTTGCCGGGGAGCGTGGAATGCAGCAGGGCTTGCACCCGCTGGTCGGCGAGGTCGGCTTCGGCGATCGGTTGCCACGCACCGGCCTGCCATTGCTTGAGGAGACTGCGGGGCGATTGGAGGAAAGTTTTCTCGATGCGGAAACGGCCGGCGGCAGTCTCGAATTCGACGGCGATACGCGGGGGAAGATCGGTGCCGGCGGGCTGCAGTGATTTGAGTTCGTCGCTCTTGGTGGTGTGGCGGTCGAACAGCGCGCGGGCAGCCGCGCGGATTGAGGTAGATTTGCCCGATTCGTTTGGCGCGGAAATGACGTTGATGCCGGACGCGAAGGGGCCGAGGTGGACGGTTTCACGAAAGCGCCCGACGTAGGTCAGCTCGATGGCGTGGAGGATCATCGGGCCAACTCCTGAAGGTTTTCGAATATCGTCTGGCGGAGTTGGGCGAGCAGTTCGGGCGTGAGGTTCGCGAGATCGATCTTCGATGGGCCGAGGAGGCCTTGGGCTTCGGTAAGCGTAAGGGGAGCAGGATCGCCGGGCAGAGACGGAGAGGAAACTGTCGAAGTGGTGACAGTTCCGGTTGCGAAGGTTTCGAGTCGGTCGATGTCAGCCAGGACTTGAGTGAGGATGGGATGGCGAACCTGAAGGTCGGCCAGTTCCACCGCGGTCAAGGCAACGCGGGTACGGTCCACCAGTTGCCCGACCAGAAAGGGCGCGAGGGCGGGCGTGAGCCAAGCGCGGATTTCGGCGAGTGCCGCAGGCGAAGCGACGCCGATGAGGGTGATGCGAAGGACGGTGTTCGCGGCCGTGGGAGTAAATTCCGAAAGAGTGGCGGCGAGGCTCGCTCGCGAAGCTTCGGCCGAGGCGAAGTCGAAGGTGAGCGCTCGCCAAGTGAGCGTGGCGACGGAGAGCGCCTGGACCCGCGGTAGCTGTCCGTGACCGGCGAGTTCGACGAGGGCGACATGGCCGCTGGCGTCGTTGGCGAAGCGATCGGGCTCGGGTGTGCCGGGCATGACGATCCGGCCGCCATCGGTGTCGGGCAGCCAGTTGTGCCAATGCCCGATGGCGAGGTAATCGAGCCCGGCGCGGCTGGCTGCGTTGAGCGCGATGGGGAAATCGTTGGGCTGATGCTTTGCCTCGATGGCGAGAGCGCCGTGGGTGAGGCCGATCCTGATGGCATCGACCGGGAGAGTGGCTGCAAGCTCAACGAGCTTCAGGCTCGGGTCTGTAGTGGAAAGCTTTTGGTGCAGGGGTGAAGCGACGAGGTAAGTGCTGCCGCCGAGGTCGGTGACGCCGGCCTCGCGGAGGACATGGACGTTGGCAGGTGCGTGGAGGATAGCCTTTCGCTGCCAGACGGAGCCGGTGCCGGAGGGGTCATGATTGCCCGGCAAGATATAGATGGGCAGCTCTGGATGAGCGCGGAGAATATCGAGCGCCGATGCCACGAGGGTATCGTTCACCTGATTGTCCTCGAAGAGGTCGCCGGCGATGAGAAAGGCATCGGCCTCGTGCTCGACCGCCAGTGCAAGAGCATGGGTAAGCGTCGTTAGGCGCGCCGCTCGCAGACGCTCAGCCGCAGGACCGAACTGGGCAAATCGCGCTCCCAGTTGCCAATCTGCGGAGTGAATGAAACGAAACATCGCGCTTGGAAGCCTATGGTTTGTGCTTAAAAAAGATAGATGTTTTTCGCGTTTTTCATAAAAGTCGGGACTCTAATCGCTTTCCCTTTCTAGCTCGAAGCAAGCCATGTAAAATAGCATATGTGGCCCTTGGTTGCTCGCACCATTCACCTAGTTGGGCGCTTCTACGGAAGCGGGGCTAGTACCGCTTCATGCTCGCGAAGCCTTCGCGCAAAATTTGATTCGGAAAATTTATATTGCACATCTATTTACTTATGAATCGACGAAGTTTTATTGCAGGGCCGGTAATTATGAGCGCGTTGGCTGCTATCGCGAAAGGTGCGCCAGCGGGCGATTCTGCTTCGGCTCGCGAGGGCGGCTTCCGAGTCGGTGCGAATGAAGACCGTCTCGGTGAGGAACTGCTGATCATGGGAGGCCGTTTTGATCTAAAGGTCTCGGCCAAGGACACCGGAGGTGACTTATGCATTTACGACACGAAGCGTTCAAGCAAGGGCGGCCCTGCTTTGCACCTCCATCACGCGCAAGACGAATGGTTCTACATTGTTCGCGGAGAGTTCATCGCAAAGGTAGGGGATGACGTGCTTAGGCTTGGGCCCGGCGACTCGGCATTTGCACCGCGGAAAGTGCCGCATACTTTCGCGATGGTGGGCGAAGGAGAGGGTCAGATGCTCGTCCTGTTTCAGCCAGCTGGATCCATGGAGGCGTTCTTTCGCGACATGGCTAAACTTGGGCGGGCGATCCCACAAAATATGGAATCTGAACTAAAGAAGTTGTTTGAAGAGCATGAGATGAAAGTAGTTGGCCCGCCGTTGAAAATATGACGACTTCAGGTCCGATGTCTGATTAGTCGCTAGCCAGGGGCCACCGTCTGTCACGAATCGTCCTGACCATGCCGCGCTTCGCTCGCCGTTACCCGGAGCCGCGTGCATCAATCAGATGCGCAACTACGCAGTTGTGATTCAGATGCTTTCAGACACCGGAAGCCTCCGCAGACTGGTTTCCAACGTGAGGGCGCGCGGGAAAAGGACATTGTTTTCCTTGTGCACGTGTTGATGGAGGTCGGCTTCAAAATGAGCTAGTCCAGCAAGGAGTGCACGGTGTGTGTTGCACGCTTCCGTGTCGGGCGTGAAGCCGTCGGTCAGCTCGCGGAGGCGACCAATCGCGTCGCCCGCACTGGCGTGTTCGTGTTCCATTTGGGCGATGGGATTTGCGATCGAGCCGCAGTGAACGGCACCCGTGTCGCCCCGTTCAAGTGCCCGCACGATGGGAAAGAGAATTCGTTCCTCCTTGGCCATGTGGCTTATCATCTCCTCGGCAAGCTCCCGCGTAGTCGTAGCGACCGCCGCCAAGCGCGAATCGCGAGCGCCATGTTTGTAGGCCACGCGTTCGGCCTGCTCAACCAGTCGAGGCAATTCCTCCTTCAGATAGGCATGATGGGTAGATTCGATATGGTCGGCCAACTCGGTGAGCGACATCCCGGCGGCGTCAACGACGGTAGCTGCGCTGGCGAGCTGAACAATCGTGGTGAGCGCGGCGGTGATGGTCGCCGGATCGAGATTTTTCCGGGCACAGGCGGCCGCGAGCGTTTGTTTTCCACCACAGCAATAGTCGATCCCTACCTTTTCGAATAGGCGGGCGGTCAGCGGCTGGGCGGCGACGATGTCGCCAATGCGGTCGGCGGATGAAAATTCAAGCGAGGTCATAGATATGGAATAGGACGCCCCAACGTTAACATCCTTCCACCTCCCCGGCCTTGACGTGCATCAAGGTTTCTTTCGACGGCCAGATCTCAGGAGAGGCCGCCTTATCGGGAGAAATCGTTTTGGGCTTTGAGCGCCCTCTGAGACTACGGCCTGTTTGGTTTAGAGATTGGGTTTCCAGCCCGTAGCCGCGATGCGGCCGTTGGGAAGATCATGAATCTCTACTTTCTCAAATCCGGCTTTGGTCAAAAACGTACGCAGCTCTTCACGGGACGAGGTCATGCTGATGTGCGCCGGGCGCGACGCCAGGGTGTATGCGGCACTCTCGGTGAAGACTTGCCAGCCGTGCTCGGTGTCGTGCGGGACGTTGTCGACGAAGATGCGGCCGCCCGGGCGCAGTGTGCGATAGGCCTCCTGGACGTAGCGATAGCGGTCCCACTCCAACAGATGCATGAAGACGACCGTGCAGTAGACGACGTCGAGGGTGTTGTCGTAGAACTCGCCGAGGCCGACGGTGGAGAGTTCGACGAACGTGACGTTGGAGCGATCGCGGAGGCGCCGGGCGGCGTGTTTCAGCATCTCGCCGGAGATGTCGGTGCCAATCCAGTGCAGGCATTCGCGGCTGAGGACTTTGCCTACGCGGCCGATGCCACAACCAATCTCGAGGATGATATCGTGGCGATCGACGCCGATCGTGGCGCGCAACTGGTCGATGAATTCGACCGCGGTGGCATCGAGCGCCTCGTCGCTGAGATGGCCGGCGACGGCGAGCGTGGCGATGCCGTGCTCCTTGGCCTGGTCGTTCCAGACCTCCTTGTAGTTGGAGCGTTGCTTGAATTCCTTGGCCGTGGCGTCCCAGCGGCGTTCGATTTCGGAGCGTTCCATGGGACGAAATCAGCTCGCTTCGCACCAAATCGGAATGCTGAGGATCGAGCGCCACTCGCGATTTTCGAGCTGGGCTTCGAGCCGCAGCTGCTGGCGGCCGGGAGGCGTGGCAAACTCGACCGAAAAACCGGGACGTGGATTTTGCGGGAGCGGACCGTGCTGGGCGACGACCTCCGGCTCCTCGATACCGTATTGGGCGAGAAATTCCCGGCCGGCGAGGCGCACGCGCAGAGCGGTGATCGCGCGTCCATCGGTGGGGAAAACCCACCCACGAAGGGTGAAAGTCGCGCCGTGAAACATCCGGTAGGGCGACGTATGCAGGTAGTAGGTGAAAGTGCCCGCGGGCACATCGACGTCGGTTGAGGCTGGCGGCGGCGGGAGGGGCGCGAAGCGGCGCTGAAGCTTGCGGAGGACGGAGCTGAGACCCCAGCCCCAGGTGGATTTCATCCGCGCGATCTCATGCTGACGGGCCGCGGCAGTTTCCTCGGCTTCGCGCAGCTTGATCGTGAAGAGTTCGATCTCGGCGCGTAGCGTTTGTTCGAGCTGCTTGGCGGCGACGAGAGCGGCATGATTGTCGTCGATGCGCGCATTTTGCTCAAGGTGGAGCTGACGGCCGAGGTCGACCCGCACAGCGTGCAGCTCATCGAGATGAGCATTGTGCGTGAAGTGCGCCTTGCGATCGAGCTCCGCGAGCTCGCGGGCGTGGGCGACGTTTTCCTCGACGTGCTCGATCGCCTTGGCGTGCAGCTCGTGGATGTAGCGGTTGCGCTCATCCAGCTCATCGCGCAGCACTTCGAGCTTCTGGCGGTGGGCCTTGAGCTGCGTATCGAGCACGAGGAAGTCCTGCGTGACCTTGAGGCGATACCACGCATCGCGGCGGCGGAGCGCTTCGAGCTCGGTGGCGGGCTCGGTCGGAGTAGGCGCGGACGGAATCATGCGAGAAAGGGAGCGCGGAGATACGAAGGGAAAAACACGATTGGTTTAAGAGGAGACGCGTGATCGGGATGCGATGCCGAAATCCTCAGAGATCAGAGTGAGATTGGGATTGTAGGCGGGATCGTGCTTGAGCGCATCTCCCCAGCGGGCGTGCATCGTCTCGATCTCGCCGCGGAAGCGCGCGTGTTTCTCAGGGGTATTTTCGTGGCCGCGGCTTGCGCTCTCGTGGTGGTAGAACTCGGCGTGAGGCGTCCAGAGATTGCGATAGCCGGCGGCCCGGACTTTTAGGCAGAAATCGATATCGTTGAATGCCACGGTGAGGCCCTGCTCGTCGAGTCCCCCGACCTGCTCGAAGATCGCTTTGCGCACGACGAGACACGCGGCGGTGACGGCGCTGAAATTCTGCGCGAGCCGCGCGCGGTTGAAGGCACCATCGGTTCCGCGGGGAAATTTCTTGAACGCATGTCCGGCCACTCCGCCGACGCCGTTGGCGCCGCCGATGCCGAGGATCACGCCAGCGTGCTGGATCGTGTCGTCGGGATAGTAGAGCATTGCGCCGACGCAGCCGATGCCGGGGCGGGCGGCCTGCGCGACCATCTCGTCGAGCCAGTCGGGCGAGATGACCTCGAGGTCGTTGTTGAGGAGGCCGACGAACTCACCGCGCGCTTGGGCGACCGCGCGATCGTTGAGCGCGGAGTAGTTGAAGGGCGACTCATCGCGCAGCACGCGGGCGGTGCGTGCCGAGGTCAGACCGGGGTGCGTGCCGTTGGCGAGCTGGGCGAGATACGCGAGCGTGGCGGGATCGTCAGAGCCGTTGTCGACGACGAGGATTTCGTAGCAGGGGTAGGTCGTCTTATCGAGGATGCTGTCGACGCAGCGCTGGAGAAGCTGGAGGCCGTTGCGAGTGGGGATGACGAGCGAAACGAGCGGAGCGGGAGCGGGCGGGCGGTACTGGGCGCGCCAGTGCGAGCCGGGTGGGAGAACGAGCGCAACCGATTCACCCACGCGGGCAAAGTGGTCGCGCAAGGCCTTGCGCGCGGCCTCGACGGGATAACTTTTCTCGGTGATGACCAAAGCGGTCGAGCCGGCGATGGCTCGCCAGTGATAAAGGATGCGCGGGATGTGGTGCACCTGCGCCGGCGTGATCTTCTCGCTCACACGCAACGCGAGGTCCCAATCCTGACTGCCCTCGTAGCCGACGCGAAAACCGCCGACTTCACGCACGAGCGCGGTGCGGTAGGTGCAGAGGTGAGTGAGGTAATGTTGGCCGGTGAAGAGATCGGGGAGGAAATCTGGTTTGAAGTACGGCGCGTAGCGCTGGCCCGCCTCATCGATCTTGTCCTCGTCGCTGTAGATGATGCCCGCATCGGGATGCGCGCGAATGGCAGCGGCGACATGATGCAGCGCATCGGGCGAGAGTTCGTCGTCGTGATCGAGCAGGGAGACCCAGTCGCCGGTGGCGAGCTCGAGTGCGGAGTTCGAGGCGGCGGAGATGTGGCCGTTTTTGGGGCGAAGAGTGATTTTGATTCGCGGGTCGCTCTTGGCGTAGCTCTCCAGCAGAGAGCGCACATGAGTTTGCGGCGAGGCGTCGTCCGCGATGCAGAGTTGCCAGTTCTCGTAAGTCTGGGCGCGCACGGACTCGATGGCGGCCTTGAGCCAGCGCTCGGGGGTATTGTAGGTCGGGATGACCACCGAGATCAGCGGTCGGTCCGGCCACGCTGCGGACTCGGCACGCAGACGGGCGAGCGCAGGAGCGGAAAAGTCCTCGGAATTTTTCATCCAGAGCGCGTAAGGCTCGAGCGGCTTGTCCGTGGCATCGGGCGCGATGCTAAAGCCGACATGGAAGAAGCATTCCCACCGACCATCCGGCAACTGCGCTTCGAGGATGAACTCACCGGTGCCCGAGACATTGACCGGAATGGTAAAACCCGAGACAGAGCCGTGTGGGTGATCGGGAAACACCGCGCCGACATCGACGCGTTTCAGGCCGACTTCGCCATTGAACACGTTCCGATCGACCCGCGCGCGGATGGCGGGAATGGCAGAGCGATCCTCGCGCAAGCACCAGCCCGCGAGCGCAAATTGTCGCACGGAGAGATTTTCCCATTCGCTCGGCGTATCGAGGGCGCAGGCATAGCCGGATGCGACCACGGGCGGACCATCGGAGATGGGTTGCTCGATCACCGGCGAGGCAGCGGCTGAAGGTGCTTTCTCGAACAGCCGGCGGAGCGCCCGCAGCGGAGCCGTGGCCTGCCACGAAAAAGTAGATTGCATCCGACGAATCTTGTCCTCGCGTTGGGCGATGATGGCGTCGAGTGCGGCTACCTGGGCAGCGCGCTCGCGGACTAGTTCGTCATGACGATGCGCCGCAGTCTGCACCTGATGCAGCAGTTCACGAATCTGCGCGTGAGCGTGGTCGAGAAGGTGTTTGGTATCGGCGACTTCCTGCCGGGCCTGGGCACGAGCAGCCTCAACCCGGGGAAGCTCCGTCTCGAGCGAGGCAACGTGCTGGCGCGCGCCGGCGAGCGCTGTCTCGGCGGAGTGCAGCAGGGCTACGTTCTTCTCGTTTTCCGCGCTGACCGTGGAAAGCGCTGATTTCAGGTGCGCGGCGTGTTCCCGAGTTTCGCCCAAGACGCGTTCAGCATGCTGGCGCGCATCGCTCAAGGCGCGCTCGGCACTGGCGCGTGCTTGCTCCAGATTGACGGCATGCTGCTGGCTTAGCCGGAGCGCCTGCTCGAGATTGGCCGCATGCTGCAGCGTGGCATCGAGCGAGCGCTGCAGATTCGCCGAATGTTCGGTCGCGAGGACTTGGGCGCGCTCGAGGTTGGCCGCATGCGTTTGGGTGGCCGTCAGTGACTTTTCGAGATTGGCGGCGTGCTGGCGGGTGAGTTCCCAGTCGGCGCGTTCATTGTCGGCGGACGCGGCGGTGGCTTTGGCCGTGGCGAGTGAGGTCTCGAGCTGGCGAGTGAGCAGGGCGATGTCGCCGGCTGTGGCGGCGGCCTCGGCCGGGTGAGTGGCGGCAAGCTCGGTGAGACGGTCGGCCGCGAGCGGGAGATCGCTCGTATCGGAATCTTGGATACCGGACCAGCGGGCGTGGGGCGCGGTTTTCGCCAGCGAGGCGTAAAACGCGGCGAGGCGCGCCGTGTTGGCCGAAAGCGCAAAATGCGTTTGCGCATAGGCGAGGGCATTGCGGCCGAGCGCGGTGGCGAGCTTAGGGTCGGAAAACACCCGCTGGCAGGCGTCGGCGATCTCGGCAGGCGTGCCATGTTGCAGCACGAGCGCATCGTGGCCGTCGCGGATATCGGTGGCGAAGCGGGCGGCGGGCAAGATCACCGGTTTGCCCATCGCAAAGAATTCCGGGAGCTTGGACGGCAGGCGGTAGTCGTTGAATGGTCCGGCATGGCCCGGCTGCACGAGCACGTCGGCGAGCGCGAGCAGGCGGGGGAGGCGGGCCTTCTCGACGAAACCGAGGTCAACGACGACCTTCTCCCAATCGAAGGCGAGCGAGGCCTTGAACTGCGGCGAGTTGAAGCCGGTGCGGACGAGGCGCGTGGGTGTGCCGCGCTCATTCAGCAGCTGGACGGCGAGGTACAGCTCGCGCATCTCCGGTTCGTTGGCGAACGTGTTGCTGCCCGTGAAGACGATGACTTTCTCATCGGGACGCAGGCCAAGTTCAGTGCGAAGCGCAGGATCGGCGGGCTGCGGTTTGTAGAAGGAAAAATCGACTCCCGGAGGAAGCAGCTCGGTGCGGATCAGCGACGGGACGAAATCGCGCAGGCTGTCGGTGATGACGGTCACGCCGTCGGCCAGACGGAGGACATTGCGATAGCGCAGCGGGTGAGAGAGCGCTTCGGCGAGCAGGCGCTTTTGTTCGGCGGCATCCAGCGTGCGGAGTTCCTCCAGCGAGCGGCCAGAGTAGGCCGACATGAGGAATTCCTCGTTGTCTTCGAGATGCACCACGAGCCGAGTCGGCACGCGACGCTGATAATCGAGGACAAATTTCCGCACGCACTCGCGCGGGGTCCAGGCGTGGATCAGGTCGGCGCCACGCCCGTCGGGAAAGAGACGCGGACGGGCGAGGACTTCGTCGTACGTCGCGGGGATGAAGAGCGGCTGGGCGATCGCCGACAACGTCTCGCGGCCCTTGGGGACCGCGACGACACAGGCGTGGCCAAGAGCGGAAAGCGCCTGCGTAAACCCCGCGATGTGATTGAGGCTGTTGGTCGTGAAGTCGCCGTAATTGACGAAGAGGAGATTCACCTCGAGAACGGGGTTGGGCGTCGGCTCAGAACGGCTTCAACGTGGCGGCGGCGTCCTGCACTTCCTTCGATTTCGGCTCGGGCAAGTCGGTGAAACCGCCGGAGAACTTGTACACCACGCGATCCCAAGGGGCGGCACCGCGCAGCGCGCGAGTGGGCGCGAGGCTCCACTGCATGATCGCTTGGGCGACGAGGCACGGGTCTTTGATGTCGAGGTCGGCGAACGTCGTCTCGCGCACGGTGAGCGCGTTATCAGCATCGGCGAGGCCGCGGAATTGGGCGAGCGTGGCGGCGTCGGCTTGTGCGCGTGAGTGCGCTCCGTAGCTGGCACGCAGACGGTCGGCCTCCTGAGCGCGTCCGTAGTATGAATAGACCTCGACCGCCTTGGGCTGGAGGGCGGAGCGGATCTCGGCGGGAACAGCAGAATCGTTCAGGTAACGAACCAGCTCGTCGAATTTCTCGAAGGCTCCGAGGTAGTCGAGATAGGCCTCGTGCGCTTCGATCGAGTCACCCGCCGCCGGACGCCGGCCGAGGGCCGCATGGTAGTGGGCCAGAATGTTTTGAGCGGCGGCGACGGGCTTCGGAAACAGCGTATGGGCAAAGCCATCGACGTCGTCGCGCACGGACAGGTTGCTCAACTGGTAGTGCACGCCGGCGATATTTTCGCCGACATTGCGGCGCAGCGCGGCCCGGCGCTGAATCTCGATCTCACGCGTGGCCATGCCCCGCAGGACGGCGAGGCGCACCGCCTCTTCGGGGTGAGCATCAAGCAGCTTGGCAATGCCTTCGCGAGGCTTGCCGAGCAATGTGTCGGCTTCAGCCTGCAACGGCCAGAGCAGGGGCAGTTCCTCGGGCTTGGCGTTGGCGATGAGATTCTTGACCGCTGGTTGCTGGTCATAGCGCGCCGCGACGCGGAAGATGGTCGTGAGCAGACGCGCCCGGTCCTGCTGGCGCACGGGGAAGATCAGGGCTTCGTTCCAGCGCTTCTGGCGGGCGAGGACTTCGACGATGGATTCCATCGTGGCGAGGCGGGTCTCGTCCCAGCGAGTCTCGTCGAGGTTGTAGAGGTAAATGGCGCAGTTGATGGCGTCGAAGGCACCTCGCTGCTTTTCCGCGATGTTGGACAGGACCCGGTCGCGGAAATAATTCAGCTCAAAGGGACCGATCTTCCTCTCGCCCGCGACCAAGTCGCGCGCCACGGGTGTGCCAGGATAGACCTTGGTGATACGCTCGAGATTGGCCTGCGCGCGCTTCCAGTAGAACTGAATGTAGGCGTAAGAATATTCGCCCTCCTTCATGCTGCTGACGAAGTCGTTGGCGCGGTCGTAGAGACGCTGCGCTTCGGCGGTGCCAGCTTCACGCGACGAGCCGTCGCCGAAGGGTTCTTCTTGGGCTTGGACCGAGGCGGTCGCCACCAGCAGGGCACTGAGGAACAGGAGAGGACGCGAAACCATGTGTAAACAAAAAGGCAGACCTGCGACGCTGCGCGGGTCTGCCTCAGAGGTAAATGCCGAACTTAGAGCTTAAATCCGCACTCGATGGCGTCCTTCGAGAAGGTCTTCACCGTGTCGAGGGAGAGGTCGGTCAGGTCCTGACCGTACATCTTGGCGGCCTTGGCGAGGATGTCGTGCGGGACCGTGATGATCGCGCAGCCAGCTTCCTGAGCCTGGAAGATGTTGAGGACCTCGCGCGTGCTGGCCCAGAGCAGCTCGGCCTTGGGCTGAGCGTGGAGGAGGGCGCCACAGGCACGGATCATCGGAACCGGGTCAACGCCCGTGTCGGCGATGCGGCCGGCGAAGACGGACACGACCGCGGGCACCGCGGGATTGAGGGCCTCGGCGACGCCGGCGACCTGCTTCAGGGTGAGCAGCGCGGTGACGTTGAGCTTCACGCCCTGCTGACCGAGCTCCTTGATGAGCGGGAGGCAGGAAGCGCCTTGGGCGTTGGTGATCGGAATCTTCGTGTAGACGTTGGCGCCCCACGAGTTGATCTTGAGCGCCTGGCGCTTCATCTCGACGAGATCGTCGGTGAAGACCTCGAGCGAGATCGGCTTGGCCGTGACGCTCTGGAGGATGTCCTTGGCGAACGCCTCGTAGTCCTTGATGCCGGCCTTCTTCATGAGGCTCGGGTTGGTGGTCAGGCCCTTGATGTAGGACTTGCCATAGAGATCGAGGATGCCGGCCTTGTCGGCGCCGTCCGCGTAAAGTTGGATTTTGAGATCGTTGAGGGACTTCATAGGGAGGTGGTCGGAGAATTGAGGGTTTGGCGGATGGCTGGAGCAAGGATAATTCGGCCGGGCTATTTCACGTGCCGAGATGGCGGCGAAGGCGATCGCCGTAGCGCAGAGCCGATCGGTCTTCGACCTCATTCCATCCTAGCTCCAGCTCCTGCCAGTGTTGAAGGGAGAGGGGCGAGATTTCGCCGGTGTTAGCTTGGGCTCGGCTTCGTCGCGCGAACATTTCACTCCGTGATTTCGTGAGGTAGTGATTGATACGAAAGTGATCTCCACTCGGTCTGGGATGAAAAATATCGGTGATCGGCTGGTGGTGCTCATCCACCACGAGTTCTCCCGGGTGGCAGGCAAAGCGATGGCCAATGCAATCCGAGCGCAGCACGCGGGAAGGATCGATGATGCACTTTACATGACGATCAGGGCTGCGTGCGCGCCAAATATAAGACTCCACTACCAGACCCGCTGGTCGAGTAAGCAGCCCGGATGTGCCATAAAGCATCCAGCAAACAGCGAGGCCGGCGTAGGACTCGTAGGACTGCAGCGCTTTGGGCAGCGAGATATCCTGCACCGGGTACAGAAATTCATCGTCATCGCAAAACATCATCCAGCGGGTTTTGGCACCGTGGGTGCGCAGGCAGTGGTCATACATCGCCGCTTGCGCGCCGCGGCCTGGATATTTCGTCAACGTAGCGCGGCCACTCGCGATGTAAGGTGCGACGACTGCGGAGTAGTCGTCGTGCGAGTCATTATCGTACAGAAAGAAATGATCGACCCCGAGGACGTGGTAAAATGCCAGCCACTCCGCCAAGTAGTTCGCGGAGTCCTTGAAGCACAAACAAGCACTCAGGTAGTGCTTCACGCGCGTAGGTGAACCGGCAGCAGCTGGGGGGGCATGGGTCCCTACTGCGACAATTCACTTTCCCTCAACCGCTACTGCGACGAGAAGATTTTTCTAAGATCCAGCTTTCAGGACGGCCTCAGCTGCGGCGACAAACGATTGTACTGTCACATCCGGCGGGGAGTTGAGCTTCTCGGCGTAGCCGAAATCGATGAAGACGGTGCGTACTCCCGCCCGCTGACCGCAGTCCACATCGCGCCAGCGGTCGCCAATCATCCACGAACGCGTGAGGTCGAGACCAAGCAGCGCGGCCGAGTCTAGCACCATGCCCGGCTCGGGTTTGCGGCGACGGGAAACTTCGCCGCGACCGGGATCGTAACAGGCATCGACATGGGTGATCGACGGGACGAGCTCGCGCAGGCGCGCATGCATCGACTCGACGACGGCCTGCGACTGGGTGCCGCGACCGACGTCAGGTTGATTCGTCACCACGACGAGCACATAACCCGCGGCGGCCAGTTTGGCACACGCCTCAGGCACGCCGGGGAACAGCTGAAACTCGGCCAGCGTGTCGGGCGGGTAAGGCTTGCCCTCGCGCACGACCTGCACGTTGAGCGTGCCGTCGCGATCGAGGAATACGGCCGGCCGCAGGGAGCGCGAGGGAGACTCAGCCACGACGGACCGAAGTCACTTCGCCGCGACGACGCTTTCCCACTTGGTCTGGTTGACCTTGATGTCGGGGTGAGAGACGAAGAGATGCCAGACGACAGCCTGAAACGCTTCGCTGTGCGGAGTGACATTGGCCGCATTGACGGTCGGCACGATCACGCAGGCGTCGGCGACTTTCGCGGTGTAGCCGCCGTCCTTGCCCACGATGCCGATGACGCGAGCACCGACCTCCTTGGCGAGGCGCAGGGCGGAAACGAGATTGGGGGAGACGTTCTTCTCCAGGTTGCCGCCGCCGACGGAGAGGATGAAGAGGCAGTCCTTGCTATTGAGCTTGGAGACGCGCAGCCACTCGACGAAGACGCTGGCCCAACCATCGTCGTTGGTGCGGGCGGTGAGCTCTGAGACATTGTCGGTCGGGGCATACACCTCGATACCGGCGATCTTGCGGAAGTCGTTAACGGCGTGGGAGGCGTTGGCCGCGCTGCCGCCGACGCCAAGGATGAAGAGCCGGCCGCCGCGGGAGCGAACGCCGACGAGTTCGGCTACGCACTTTTCGCACGCCTCGGCATCAAGCTTGGCGACGATCTCGGCAGTTTCCTTCAGGTGTTGGATAGAGTAACTCATGAGTGTTTTGGGCGGAGTGAGAGGAGATTCTGGGCGGGCGTCGAGTGCAACGATGTGCCGGACACGTGACCGCGGGAAAAAGTAGAGCCGCAGTGAGCGGAATTAGGAGAATTTGCCGGCGCGCAGCAGTTGGTCCAGTTCGTTGAGCCCGGCATGAGAGCCGATTTCGTAGAAGCGCTCCGGAATTTCGTAACCGGCGAGTTCGTTTCGGGCAACCAGTGCGCCCTGTACCGCAGCGAGATCGACCACGGCATCGCGCGCGAAGCCATCGAAGGCGGCGGCTTTGAAGAGACCGAGGCCGTAGTCGATGTGGTGCATCGCAGGTGTCTTGTTCTTCTTGTCGTAGACCTTGATCTCGCCGGAGGCGAACTCGACGTTGCTGGCGTCGTATTGCTCGTGGTTTTCGAAGACCGTCATCAGCCCGAGCTTGCCGGAATTGAGGAAGTGGTCGCCGATGGCGCGGTAGTCGCACGGCAGGTAGCTGTCACCGTAGAGCACATAGAAGGCATCGCCGAGCTTGGGCAGAGCGCGGATGAGTGCGCCACCGGTACCGAGGAGCTTCGGGCCATCGAAGGAGTACTCGATCTTCACGCCCCACTTGGATCCGTCGCCGTATTGCTCGACGATCATCTCGCCGAGATAGCCGACGCAGAGGACGACGTGCGTGAGCCCGTTTTTCTTCAACAGCCGAAGTTGATGGGAGAAAAACGGCTCACCCGCGACCTCGACGAGGAGCTTCGGAATTTTTTCAGTGATTGGGCGGAGGCGCGTGGCCATGCCGCCGGCGAGCAGCGCGACAGGAAGATGGGTGGCAGACATGCAGGTTTAAAAGGCGGCGTAGATGAAAGGCTGAAGCGGTAGGGAAATGCGATAGAGCAGATAGTGAAGAAAGACCCCGATCGCGATGCCGAGGACAAAACGCGACGGCACCGAGGCCATGGCTGTGCCGAGGCGAGCTTTCAGTTCGAGCAGAAACAGCTTCATGGCAGGCGGAGCTGGCGAATACGTCCAGCGACGAGACGGGCCATCTTCACTCCACCGGAGGCGGCCAAATGCGTGCGATCGAAATAGTCCTCTGGTGAAAAATCGGCGCCGACCGTGATGCAGTCGGCGGCGTGTTCGCGCCAGAGCTTTTCATACTCGGCAAAGACGAAGTTGTCGCGCGCCAGCTCGGCCGCCGTAAGGTGTTGGCGATAGTAGGGGCAGTTTTGGCTCAGAATCAGGATCGTCCTTCGTAACACGGGTGCGGGAAAAACGCTGTCGATGCTCTCGCCGGCGTTCGCGTACGACACGGGCTCGATCTGCCATCCCCCCGCGCTCGTGGGGGTGGCGAAGAGTGAGGTGAAACTTCGTACTATGCCCAACTCGTGATCAAACCCCTGCTGAAAACGCTGCGCCATGGGCGGTGCACTGGCCAGCGAATCGGGTGCGGCATCGCGCGCCTGCCACGGATGCGCGCGCGCGACGGGATTCCACACCGTCATGATATGGCGATAGGCGACATGCTGCCACAGCTCCTGGAAGTGCAGCGACGCATTGAGTCGTCCGACGAAACGCTGCGCATCGAGGTCCGACTGCGCTGAGGCGGGCATCAGCGCGTAGATCTCCCGCTCGGCATACAACCGCCCCGGATCGAGGATCAAGCGATCGCGCGCGGTGGCGTCCCAATAGAAATAACCATACGTGTCCGTATAGGCGCGAGCGACCGCGCCGGGACCGGTATTGGCGACATAGAGCACGGGAATGTGCCGGCGGATGAGCGACTCGACCACCAAGGCTGCGCCGACGGCGGGACCGGCACCGCGCATCGATAGATTTACCACAATGTAGTCGGACCCGATAAGACGTTGCAGTTCCTCGCTCCAGAGTTCGCTTTCCGACTGGCCCACGCCGTTCAAAATGGAGTTGCCGCCGATGATCACGACGGTCTTGCCCGGCGACCAGCGCGCGACGGCGAGATTCTCCATCATCGCGAATGAGGGGTAGAAGGAGCCCTCGGGACTGATGAGCGGATGAAATCGTTTGAAGTGCGACGGCTTGCTATAGTTGACGGCCTGCTCCCCCAGAAACACCGCGCCGCAAAACCCCAACAACACCCCGGCGAAGAGCGCGAGGTGGGGCAGGAGTGGTTTCAATTTCATCCGGTGAAGACCGTGACGTGGCGGCACGGTTGCCGCCAACGTGACGCTACCGGTGGTGCAGCGCGATCAATTCTGCGCGACGACCTTGGTCCCCTCGAAATCGAAGCGGAAACGCACCTCGGTGAGGCCCTTCTCGCGCATCGCATGGCGGAGCTTTTTCTTGTCGCCCGCGTAGAACATGAGGAAGCCGCCGCCGCCCGCGCCGATGAGTTTGCCGCCGAGCGCGCCGTTGGCCATCGCGTAGTCGTACCAGTCGTTGATGTGCTGGTTGCTCATGCCGGAGCTGCGGGCCTTCTTGCGCTGCCAGTGCACATCCATCAGGCGAGCGAACTCCTCGAGATTGCCGCCCTCGAGCGCATCGAGTGACTTGTAGCCGAGCTCCTTCGTGAAGTGCAGGTTGTCGAGCATGGCCTGATCGTTCTTCTTGGACTTGTCGTTCTGGTCCTTGAGGATCGCGGAGGCGCTGCGCGAGTAGCCGGTGAAGAAGAGGAGGAGATTGTCCTCGAGATTGAAGAGCGTTTCCTCGGAGACGTTGCACGGGCGATACTCGACGCGGCCATCCTTATGGAAGGTGAACGCAGTGATGCCACCGACCGCGGCGATGTACTGGTCCTGCTTGCCAATGGGCTCGCCGAGCTTGTTGAGCTCGATGTCGCAGGCCTGCTCCGCGAGTTCGGCGGGCGAGACGAGCGTGCGCTTGTAGGTGTGCAGAGCCTTGAGCAGCGCCGTGGTGAAGCTGCCCGAAGAGCCGAGACCCGTGCCGCCGGGGATATCGGCCATCGAGGTCAGCTCGAGATGCGGATCGGTGACGCCGGTGAGCTTGAGCGACTCGCGCACGATCGGGTGCTCGATCTGGTCGACCGCGGTCACACGCTCGAGCTTCGAGTACTTGATGATGATCTCCTGCTGAAACGTGCGGTGCTGCGTGATGTAGACGTACTTGTCGATCGCAGCCGCGACGAGGAAGCCGCCGTACTCGTTATAATAGCTCGGCAGGTCAGTACCGCCGCCGCCAAGGGAGACACGCAGGGGAGAACGAGTGATGATCATGAAGGATGGTTGATGCGGAAAGGAGCCGCGCGGCAAGCCGAAGCGACGTGAGACGGTTAAGACAACTCAGTTCGGAAAACCCGCTACTGAAACCGGAAAACCGCTTTTGCGATAAATGTCTTCGACGATTTCGAGCGTGCGAATGCCCTCGCGCAGTCCGGGCGACGGCTCACGACTTAGGCGGATGTCGTTGACGAAAGTCTCGGTCTCGATGCGCCACGAGTCGTCGCCGCCGGGGTATTCCCAGATCGTGGTTTCGGGCGGACCCATCTGGGGCAGCATCTTGTAATAAGTCAGCCGCTCGGTGCCGTAGCTGCCGCCGAGGCCATCGATGGCGAGCTTCGCATCGCGGCCGTAGATTTCGAGGGAGAAGAGATTTTTCCACTCGGAGCAGCTCGCGTGCAGCCAGGCGGTCTGGCCGGCGGCGGTGCGGAGCGAGAGAAAGGCATTGTCGTCGACCTTCATGTCCCAGAACGACGTGACGGCGTGTCCGTCGACCGTCGCGAAATCACCGAGAAACCAACCGGCGAGATCGATCAGATGCACGCCTTGGTCGATCAGTTCACCGCCCCCCGAGAGCGCAGCGTCAGCGCGCCATTCGCGATCATAGCCTTTGCGACCGCCGTGTCCGTAGCGGGCGCGGAGACACATCATCGGCCCGAGCACGCCGGATTCGAAGAGCTCGCGGGCCTTTTGGAGGGCGGGGTGGAAACGGTGGTTGTAGCCGATGCGAACCTTGGCGCCGGTTACTTTCGCGGCCTCGGCGATCGTGCGGAGCTGGGCGGCATTGAGCGCGCCGGGTTTTTCCACGATCACGTGCTTGCCGGCACGCACCGCGGCGAGCGTGAGCGGCGCGAGGGAGGCATTGAGCGTCGCTACGATGACAGCCGACACGGCGGGATCGGCGATGACCACGGCGGAGTCCTTCTCCGCTTTGCAGCCGGGAATCGACTTCGCGAGATCGGCGGCGCGAGCGAGATCGACATCACAGGTATAGCGAAGCACGGCCGATGGCACCTTGCTGAGTGCGGCAGCTCGCTTCCGGCCGATGAGGCCGCAGCCGATGATTGCAAAGCCGAGAGGTGCGGTGGGAGCTGACATGAAAAAAGGAAACGGCAGGTTGAAACGGGCGATGCGATCTTGTCGAGACTGACCACGGCAATCGATTGGAGCCTATGTTTTGATGCTTGTCAGCCGAGTGCAGTGCTTGGTTGGTAGTTTTGGATGTCCCTTCATACCCCGGCGAATCCTCCCTTGCTCAAGCGCGCGCGCATGGGCGGAGGTATATGGGCGGTGATGCTGGTGCTGGCGACGACGTGGTTTTACCAGTGGACCGTCGACTCTGGTGGCGACCTGCCGGTGGTCGAAGCGAAGGGAATGAGTTACTACAACCTGCTCGCTCGGGGATTCTTGAAGGGGCAGATGGCGCTCGATCTGCCGGCTGACCCGTTTTTGGCGACGCTGAAAAATCCCTATAATCCCGCCGAGCGGCAGGGGCACGGCCTCCACGATGCGTCGTATTTTCAAGGCAAGTACTACCTGTATTTCGGAGCCTCGCCAGCGGTGCTGCTGTTCGTACCCTTCGAATTGCTGACTGGGCGCTCTTTGAACGAGCCGTATTCACTGGTGATATTCGCTGCACTTGGGTGCGGGCTGACGGTGGTTCTGATGCGATCGATCATCCGCCGGGCTTTTCCCGCAACTTCGCTGGCGATGGAGTGCATCGTGCTCACGGCGGTGGTCTGGGCGACGATGGTGGCGCCGTTGCTACGCCGGCCCGGCGTGTGGGAGGTGCCGATTTGTTGTGCGTACGTGCTCACCATTGCGACCCTGCTGGCGGTGTGGCACGCGTGCACGGGGCGCAACCGCTTGCTATGGGCTTTGGCCGCGAGCTTGGCGGTCGGCTTGTGCATTGGCGCTCGCCCGGTGTTTCTATTCGGCGGACTCGTGCTAGCGGCTCCTTTGGGCTCGCTCTGGATGGCGCGGCGGAAGGGAGAGCGCGCGCCCTCGATGATTGCGATGATGGCGGTGCTGACCGGTCCGGTCGCGTTGGTGGGGCTCAGCATGGCCTACTACAACTACGCGCGGTTCGGCCGCATCGGCGAGTTTGGCCACGGCGTGCAGATGACGGGCGACGACATCACGCAGCAAATATTTTTCAGCGTGCGTTACTTTGCCTACAACGCCCGGGCCTACCTTTTTTGCCCGCCGACGCTGACGCCGTTTTTCCCCTTCGTCAGCATCATCGACAGCCCGCGGCCACTGCCCGACGGACATATTGGGATCGAGGACCCCTTCGGTGCTTTTCCGGCGATGCCTTGGCTGCTGCTCGGTATCGTCACTCTGTTTTTGGGCTGGAGGCACCGTAACCTTGCATGGTGGTGTGCGGGCGCCTGGTGCTGGGTCGTCCTGACTGGGGCCACTGTCTTCTGCTTCGCCTTTGCAGCCAATCGCTACATGGTCGATTTTATCCCCGGCCTCGCGGTGTTGGCCGGAGTGGGGGCTCTGCAAATTGCTGCGTTGGGAACGAAATGGCCGCGCGTCGTCGTGCTGGTGACTGGCGCGCTGGCCGGGTGGTCGGTGCTCTTCAATATTTTCGCGAGCATCCAGCACAACCGCCTGCTCAAGGTCACCAGTCCGGCGGTGTACACTCGGCTCGCGCATGCCTTTAACCACTTGCCCGAAGCCTATGATCGGCTTGCCGGGACGCAGTATGGCCCAATCGAATTGAAGGTCGTGTTTCCGAAGAAACCGAAGAGTCCCAACGAAGCGCTGCTCGCGACCGGCCGGGACTTTCTCTCGGACTACATCTACATTAACTACGACAGCGACGACCGCATCCGAATTGGATTCGAGCACACCAGCTTTCGCAGTGCGGTGAGCCCGGCCATCAAGGTCGCTCCCGGCGTGGAGCACACGGTGGTGATTCAGATGGGCTCGCTGTTTCCCCCTCGGGAGCATCCGTATTTCGATGGCTTGGACGTGGACGCGAAATGGCTGCGGGCAAGCTTGGTTTGCGTGACGGTTGATGACAAAGTCGCCCTGCGCATCCAAGGCGATTGCTACGATCCCGTCGACCGCGAAGCGGACATCGGAACGAGCGGCTCCCGGCCGGGCTTCCGTGAAAGTTTCAGTGGAAAGATCCTGAGCAGCCGCCGGGTCGCGCCATTGGAGGCCGATCCCGTCAAGGTCATCACGGATCGTCCGGTATGGCTCGGACTCAAGTTCCCCCGGTTCACGGGGCTCATCACGAGCGAGCCTCTGCTTTGCTCAGGAGAGGCCGGCAAGGGCGATCTGGTGTATGTCCGGCGCGTCGATGAGAAGCACATCGTGATCGGCCATGACCGCTGGGGCTACGGTGGTTCGGAGAGTGCGCCGATCACAATCGAAGCTGATCGGCTCTACCTCGTGCAGATTACCTGCCCGCCGCTGGTCGGTGGTGGCATCAAGGGGCTCGAGGTGAAACTCGACGGGGCTGTCGTCTTCGCATGCAGCGACGCATTTCATCCGTGCCGGCCACAGACGGTCGAGATCGGCCAGAATCCCATTGGTTCGTCGATGGCCGTCCAGCGCTTTAGCGGAGAGATCGTCTCGGCGGACCGCAACCCGCCGTAAGACTTGCCAACGCTGGGGCTTTTTTGCGGCTTGTCAGTGGCGGCGGGCGCGCGATTTGTTACTCGGTGGTCTTATCGCAGGCATTCACTTGGAAAATGCTCCGCTTCGGCATCGTGGGTCTAGCCGTGATGCTCGTGTGCGCGGGGTTGACTTGGATATTTGGCCAGTGGTTCACGGCGCAAATCGCGTACTTGCTGGCCTACCCCTTGGCACTGCTATTGCATTTCACGCTGCACAGGTGGTGGACATTTAAGGACCAAAGCGCGGTGCGAAAGCGACAACTCGGTGATTACGCGATCACCGTGCTGGTAACGTTTGCGATTCAGTGGTCGGTCTTCACGGCTCTGACCCATTGGACCCTTACTCCGGCCTGGCTGGCTACGGTTGTGTCCAGTCTCACTCAGATGGCTGTGAGTTTCTTGATGATGCAGCGGCGGGTATTTGCTGCGGCAAAGGTCTGATCGATTTTGACCATCCGCATGGCCCAAGCGCGCAATTCTGCTCCCCAATCCGCGGCCCGGTCCTCTGGCTGGCTGTGGTGGGCAGCGATCGCACTGGTGCTCGGCTGGTTCGCCTATACTGCCATCCGCGCCAACTCGATTTGGACGAAGCCGTACGCGACCGGTTATTACGAGATGCTCACCGACGCGATCACGTCGGGGCAGACGCACCTGAAGCTGGTGCCGGACCCGCGTCTCGCAGAACTGGCGAATCCGTGGGGAGGGGCGCAGGGCATCCCTCGCGCACACGATGCGACCTATTTCAACGGGAAGTACTACCTCTACTTCGGCATCGCGCCAGCGATCTTGCTCTATGCGCCATGGCACCTGCTGACCGGTACCTTTCTGTCCGACGGCGTGGGGACGGGTGTTTTCTGTGCAGTGGGATTTTTGCTCGCCGCGGGATTTTATCGGCGCTGCCAGCGCCGTTTTTTCCCAGGGCTCTCGTCAGCGTGGAATGCGGCGGCGGTGCTCCTCCTCGGTCTCGGCTCCTTCATCCAGTTTGAGCTGCGGAGCACGGATTTTTACCAAGTGCCCATCGCGGCAGCTTTCGCGTGCACCATGGGCACGGCCAATGCGCTGCTGCTCGTGGCCACGAGCCGGAATTGGACGCGACAGTTGCTCGGTCTGGTTCTCGCGGGATCGTTGGCTGCGGTCTCGGTGGGCGCGCGGCCCAATCATCTCGTGGATTTTCTCGCGGTCGGGGTGGTGGCGCTTTGGGCCGTGCGACGCCGGGCTGTTTCAGGGGCGCTCCTGCAGGCCATGACCGCGGTGGGCGTGCCGGCGCTGCTCGTTGGTGGGGCCTTGGCGGCCTACAATTATGCGCGCTTCGGTAGTGTATTCGAATTTGGGATACACTATCAGTTCGCTGCGATCGATATGCGGCATTTCAAGCTGTTCGGGCCGGAATTTTTCCCGAATGCCTTTGCCGTGTATTTTTTCTCGGGCCGCGAGTACAGCCTCTACTTCCCCTACATTCGGCAGACGACCGAGAATATCGGACTCGTGCCTTGGGCGCCGTTCGCGCTGCTGGCCGCGTTGCTTCCGTTTACATGGCGGGGGCAGGCGTCGGGCTGGCGAGTGGGTGTGGGCGCGCTCGGCCTGCTCGTGGCCGCCAATCTTGTCGGACTGCTCTTCTATTTTTACGTATTTGACCGCTACGTTCTGGAGTTCCTTCCCGGCCTGATGCTGCTGGGCTGCCTGAGTATATCGGCACTGTCCGTGATGCTCGCGGAGCGGCCGATGTGGCGTCGCGGATTGGTGGGCATCGCTGCGGTCTTGGCCGCTTACACGTTCACCCATTCGTTTGTGCACGGCCTCCCGGTCGGTCTCGATCGGGCCGAAGGACGATGGCTGGCCCGCGGGCTCAATCACATCGCCTATGCGGTGGAAGGCTGGCGCGGCGTGCGTTACGGGCCGGTCGTGGCCGATCTTGAATTCAAGGAAGGTGCGGTTGGTGTTAGCGAGACCTTGGTCGCAACCGGGCATGGGCGCGACTTGGTGTACCTGAAATACGACGGCCCGCGGACCGCACGCATCGGATTTTTTCATACGGGCGCGGGAGGTCCGCTCAGTGACCCGTTCGATTTCGAACCGGGGCGACGATATCGCCTGCGTGTCGATCTCGGCTCGCTCTATCCACCGCCTGAGCACGCGATCTACCGGGATTGGAACGAGTCCGAACTGACGGCATTGCGCACGCGCGTCGATGTGAGTCTCGACGGCCGGTCATTGTTGCGCTTTGCCGCTGCATTTCATCAGGCCGACGCCACGTCGGTGCAGCTGGGACGTAATCCGGATGCGCCCGATGACCACGATTTTCGCGGGGCATTCACGCTCGTTGAGAGGTCGGGTCTGCCGGAGCGCGCGACGGTTGACGCCGGTACGGGCGAGGGACCGGTACGGCTGAGGCTGAAATTTCCCCCATTCGTCGCGATGGTCGGTCAGCCTCTCCTCGCGACAGGGCGCAATGGCGCGGGCGATTTGGTCTATGTTTTCTATGTCGGACCGAACCAAGTGCGCTTCGGGCATGATTGCTGGAGCCGTCCGCTCGCCCAGAGCGAGACCGTTGGCTACGATCCGACCGAGGAGCAGGTCATCGAGATCGATACTCCAGCACTGCATCGGGCGCAAGATAAGCTGCTGGAGGGCCGTGAGCACCTGCGGATCCGTTTCAATGGCCGCCTCGTGTACGATGCGCCCCGGCCCTTTTTTCCCGCGGAGCCCGCAGAAGTCTACATCGGGCACAACGCGATCCGGGCCAGCTCCACTGAGGTCAATTTTAACGGGCCTTCACTCCACGCGGATCGGTTGTCCCGCTGGCCGGAAGCGCGCACCGACGGCGCGGTCGCGCTGACTTTGAAGCCGGCGGCCGAGCATATTGTCACTGACGAGCCGCTGCTGGTCACGGGTAAGACCGGTGCCGGCGAATTCGTCTTCATCCGTTACGTGGACAAGACGCACTTCGAGATCGGTTACGACAAATGGGGCGTGGGTGGGCCGGTCAGCGAACTGCTACCTCTGCCCGCGTCCGGGACTGTCGTGCTCGAGATCAGCACGGGCGCACTTTATGCCGAGGGAGTTTTTGGTGCAGGAGATCTGAGCGCGGCGGAGGTGAAAAAACTGCGCTCCACGGTGCAGGTGCGCTATGATGGTCGCGTGGTGCTCAGTGCGGCCACCGCCAGCTATCCGGCGAGCGAGTCGGAGATCGTCGTGGGAAAAAATCCGATCGGAGGATCTTCGTGTGGGGAGAGACTCACCGGCGAGATTCTCCAGATGGAGCGAATCGGGCCTGCGCGCCTGAAATGATGCGGCGCGATTGGGCACTTGCGAAAATCGTCGGCCGGTCGCGCAATCTACTCAGCCGTGTGTTTTCCTTCATGACGTATGTCCCACCCATGCTCGACTCCTTGGCCGTGACACCGGTCGAGTCGCGATGAGCGCGGACTGGCGCCGGCGTATGGCGGTGACGGCGGCGTCCGCCCTCGTGCTTTGGCTCTATGCGTGGACGGTTGCCCCAGCCGTTTCGCAGATGGGCAATCCCACTGCTCAAACGGCCCACTACAATCTGCTCGTGGACGGTTTTCTCGGCGGGCAACTCAACCTGAAAAAAAATGCGCCGCCCGAGTTGGCGACATTGGCGGATCCCTACGATCCGGCGCAGAACGCGCCGTATCGGTTGCATGATGCGAGCTATTTTCAGGGCAAATTCTATCTCTATTTCGGTCCGACCCCAGCTCTCGTTCTGCTGCTGCCGTACACACTGGTGACAGGACATTACCTCTGGCATCACGAGGCGGTGGCTCTCTTATGCGGGGCGGGGTTTCTGGTTTCGGTCGGCCTGCTCTGTGCCTTGCGACGGCGATATTTCCGCGGTGTCGGCGTCGGAGCGATGGCCCTGCTGACTCTCACGCTGGGTCTCGCCAACGGGGGGCCGATGCTGTTGCGGCGGCCCGATATGTGGGAGTTGCCCATCGCCGGCGGCACCTTGGGTCTTTTGCTATCCCTGGCTGCGCTCTGGCGTGCGATGCACTCGGTGCAGGGCGGCTGGCGCTGGCAGGTGTTGGCGAGCCTCGCGTATGGTTTGGCCGTCGCCTCACGGCCGACGTTGCTTCCCGGTGCGGCGATTTTGCTCATCCCACTTTGGCGCACAAGTCATCGACTTGGAGCGTGGCTGGCGGCCACATTCGCGCCGATCATGACCGTCGGCGTGGGGCTCGCGTGGTACAATGCTGCGCGCTTTGGACAGCTGCTGGAGTTTGGGCAGAACTATCAACTGGCGTTCGACGACCAGCATGCATTGCGGCATTTCGGCCTCGATTTCATCCCATTCAATTTACGGATTTATTTTTGGGAGCCGACGAATTGGTCGGCTTACTTTCCCTTTGTACGAGGCATCACCCTGCCGCCGCGACCGCCCGGACAATTTGGCGTGGAAAATCCCTACGGAGTGCTGACCAACATGCCGATCCTGCTGGGTGCAATCGCGGCTGGGTGGGTGGCCTGGCGGACGGACAAGCCTTTGCGAAGTTGGCTGGCCGCCGTTGCGCTGAGCTTTGGACTGAGCGCGTTGACCGTGTCGTGCTTTGGCGGTGCGTGTTTGCGCTATGAATTCGAATTTCTTGCGCCGCTTTGCCTGCTCGCAGTGGTCGGGGTGCTTTCACTCGAGCAGCAAACTACGGCGTGGCGCTGGATCGGACGGACTGCGTGGATGCCGCTGGCGGCGTTTTCGATGGCATTCAGTTTCTTCGCCGCGTGCGAGCATGGCGCATTGTTGCGCGCTCGCGATCCGCGGAGCTACCTGACGCTGGCGGCGGCTTGCAATGCGCCGGTGGCACGAGTCGAGCGTTGGCTTGGGCACCAGGATGGTCCGCTGGAGCTGCGGGTCACATTACCGCCGTTTCGGACGCGCCGAGTCGAGCCTCTGCTGGTCACGGGCTACGGGGTGTACGCCGACTACGTGTGGGTCGAGTACATCGACTTCGAACACCTCCGGGTCGGGCTCGAACATACGGGCTACGGCGGGTCCATCAGCGAGTCCATTGCAGTCGACTACGCGAAGCCGCATATTTTTGTGATTGATGTGCCCTCGTTGTACGCCCCGCCCGGCCACCCGGCACACCGCGATACGCCCGATGCCACGCTCGCGCGTATCGAACTCGACGATCGCGAGATACTACGCGGAAAATTTGGCTGCTACGATGCTTCGCCCCTTACTCGCTGGGTCGGGAAAAATCCGTTTGCCCAACATCTCGGAGCCGCCTTTTCCGGCTCATACTCGGCTCGCACGCTGGGGCCGTTTGATGTCGGACAGTTGAGGCAGAGCGGAGCGGTGGAACTCAAGCTGTGGTTTCCGCGCGATCAGCCAAAAGACCTGAGTGAGCCGTTAGTGGTGACAGGAGAGACGGGCCGCGGCGATATTGTCTTTGTCCGTTATCTCGACGCGGAGCATATCGCCATCGGGTTTGATCACTGGGGTACCGGTGGTCCCATGAGCCCGCCGGTGGCCATCGATCGATCGGTCGCTCATCGGGTCGAGGTGCAAATGGGATCGCTGGGAGCAAGCGACCCCTCGACGGCGCGCCGGCTCAGCGTGAAGATCGATGGAGGCATCGTGCTTGAGGCGAACTGCGAATTTCATCCGGCGACCACGCGCCAAGCTTACTTTGGTTGGAACCCCATCGGGGGATCGACGACCACGGCTCGTTTCACGGGCCGGATTGTCGATGGAAGGAGAGGGCTGTGACGGCGAAAAGTTCACCTCTGGATGTGCGCCGCTGGTTTTGGCGCGCGGTCGTAATCATCACTCTGCTCGTCGTCGGCTGGTTCTATGCGTGGACCATCGAATCGACCAAGGCCGTGACCGACGTGCACGGAGCGAAGAACGATTACTACAACCTGCTCGTTCACGGCTTTCTCGACGGACACACCTACATGAAAGTGGCGGTGGACCCTGCACTACTGGCGTTGCCGCCGACGCAGCGACCGGGCAGCGCGCCGTATCTTTTAGACGCGAGCCTCTACGGCGACCACTATCATCTCTACTTTGGAGTGACGCCGGTACTATTGATTTTCGCCCCGTACCGGCTCCTCACAGGAAGCGATGTGCCGGAGGCCTTGGCGGCGGGAGTGCTCGCGCTGATCGGTACTGGATTGGCGGTCGCGTGGTGGCTGGAAGCACGGCGGCGCTTCTTTCCGCAACTGGGCGGGAGATGGGTTGTGCTCGGGGTGATTGCGCTGGGGTTTTGTACGGCGGTACCCTCGATGTTGCGTCGGCCATCATTCTATGAGGTGGCGATTGCGTCGGGCTATGCGTGCACGATGTTCGCGCTGTGGGCGGCGTTGCGTGCGTGGACGCGCCCCGCCGCGGCTGGCCGGTGGCTCGCATTTTGCGGCGTGGCGCTTGGTCTCGCCGTCGGGTCGCGAGCAAATCTCCTGCCGGGGGTCTTGTTGTTTGCCGTCGCGGTAGCGTTGAATGTCGCGCGTCGCGCGAAAGTCAGCCGAGGATGGTCGCTACGGCGCATTGGCCTTGCTATGGCAGCAGTCGGCGCGGGCTTGGCGGTATACAACGCGGTGCGCTTCGGGTCACCGCTGGAGTTTGGCCACCGCTACCAATTCGGCATCAACCCGCAGCAAATGTTTCGTACTTCGAATCTCGGGCACAATCTCGGCGTGTACTATTTCACGCCACCGACGATGCAGGGATATTTTCCTTTCGTGGCGCCCGGAGTGGAGGCGGACCGGCCGGCAGACTATCTCGGGCGCGAGCATGCGCATGGGGAATGGGTGTGGATGGCGGTTGCTGGTCTGGCCGGGCTGATGGCGGGCTGGGTGAGATTTCGGAGGGAAAAAACGACGGTATCCAATCTTTGGATACTGATAGGGCCTTTGCTGGCGCTGTTTTTGGTCAACGGGGTGGTGGTGGGGCTGACTGGCGTGCGGGCCAATCGGTACATGCTCGATTTTCATCCGGCCTTGGTGCTCGCCACACTGCTGCTGCTGGCGACCGGAGCGGAGATGCGCGACTGGCTGACCCGATTGCTCGCCGCATTGGCCGCAGCCGGAATTGCGGCAGCGACGGTGTTCAACGTCTTTGCCAGCCTGCAAGCGCAGGGGTTTTTCGCCACGAACAATCCAATCTCTTATGCTACGATCAGCGCCGCTGCGGACCGCGTGGTCTGGCCGTGGCTGCGAGGCGAGGCGGAAGTGCTCGGCGACCGGCGGCTAAGCCTTCGCTGGCCGGCACGTATCGAAGGCCGTCTGCGCGAGCCGCTGGTCTCGGCGGGCACTCCGGGGCTGAGCGATGTCGTATGGCTCGACTACGACCGGGATGGCCAGCGGGCGCGCTTTGTGTATCAGCATGCCGAATACGGCGAGGCGGTGGGGGAATGGTTCGACTATGAACCGGGCGGCGACGCGACCGTGGAGGTGTCAGGCGCACTCCTGCTACCCGGTACCGCACATCCTTGGTTCGGCGACATGCCGCAGGCTCAACGATTGGCGATGAAGCGCCGGCTCCGGATCGTGGTGGACGGCCGGGACCGATTTTCCCGTGATGTGCCGAGCTACGATTCCTCGCCACGATTGCAGCGGTGGGGCGCCTGGCGCGAATATGACGGCCAAGCCTTCGGCTTCTCGGGTGTCATCGCGCGCGTGGAGCCTCGGCTGGCCGACGATCGTTGGGCGGTGGGACACCTTGACGGGACAGGGGCGTGGCGGCTGCTGGTGATGCTACCGTCAGGCCGCTTCGGCCAGACCGATCCGCTGCTGCAGACCGGAGCGCAGGGCAGGTGCGACACGGTGGCGGTGTGCTATGCGCGGCCAGGGGTGGTGCAGTTGGTCCACGATCAAGTCGGGTCTGGCGCGGTGCGCTCGGCCGAGTTTGCCGTCGACTACGAAAAACCGCAGTTCGTTGAAATCGAGCTGCCGGAGGCCTCCGATAGGATACGCTGGACTGCACAGGGCCCGGTGGAGACAACCCGGACGACAAGCCAGTTACGGGTACGTTGGAACGGCGAAGAGGTGTTTGTTTCCGGGATTGCGCCGCGGCCGGTGGCACCAGGTGAAACCGTCGTGGGCGGAAACTGGGGTGGATCGACCGTCAGCCGCACGATGTTCGGCGGAGTCATGGGCGAGGTGGCTCGTTTGCAGCCACTCGGCCCGACGGGGCCCGGGACGCTGTCCACGTGTATCGAAAGTCTGGATACGTGGGTGGGCGTACGAGGCGAATTGATTCACTGGCACCGGCCAGATGGCGAAGTCGCGGCGCTGTTGTGGCGTCGGGCTCAATCGGGCGCTGAGATTCAGCTTGGCTGGCTCGAGGGAGGAGAAACGCGTTGGTCAGCGGGAGTGAAGCCGGCTGCGCTCGAGCGCCTTGAAGTGACTTTGCCTGCGCGGTCGTTCTTGGCCGCCGGCATCGTACGAATCGCGGCGGGCGGAACGATGCTAACGGAGATTCGGACTGCCTACTTTGCCTCGGGTTCCGTAGCGGCACTGGCGGTCCGGCCGGAGCAATGGTCGGGCTCGGGATTGGCCGGGCGCAACGAAGTCAAGCAGACGCTGGGTGAGCGAGAACTGCCCGGGCGTGTGCGTCTGAGGTTCGTGTTGCCCCCAGCCGGCCTCCACAGCAGCGATCCGCTGCTCTCCGCGGGCAAACCTGGGGCGGCGGACTCGGTTTACCTCAGGGAAGTGGCGGAGAATCGCTTTGTGCTTGGACTCGACCACTGGGGAGTGAGCGCGCTCGAGAGCGCGCCCATTTCACTGGACCGCGACGCAGTGCATACGCTGCTCGTGGAATTGGGCTCGATATGCGGGCACGGTGAAGTGCCAAGCGATGTCGCGCGACTTACGCTCGACGGCCATTTGGTGCTGGATCACCAGCTGAAGCTTTATCCTGTCCGGCCGGACGAGTTTGTGATCGGGCGCAACCCACTCGGAATGTCGAGCAGCGGACCTGAGTTTCGGGGCGAAATCATCTCGGTGCGAAAGCACTGGCAGGAATAGGTGTGGCGTGAAGTGGAGGTTTTCCGCCACTGTGGCCGTTTATCGATTTGCATGAAGTCTCCCGAGGCCACGCCTACGCCCGCGGTCACGCGCAGTCCTGTCGCCAATCTTTTGGTGGCGGCTGCGATCTGCCTCGTGCTTGGGTTCTATGCCTGGACGGTGGCCTCGACTAACGCTGACCTTCATCTCGGTGGAGAGAAAAACGATTACTATAATCAGCTGCTGCACGGGTTTCGCGACGGACATCTCTACATGCGCGCAGAGGTCGATCCTGCGTTGCTGGCATTGCCCCCGGAGCAGCGGCCGGGCAATGCGCCCTTCAAGCTCGATGCAAGCCTGTACCACGAGCACTACTATCTCTACTTCGGTGTAGTGCCGGTGGTCACCTTGCTCTGGCCGTTTGCCGTGATCACCGGCAACGACTTGCCCGAGGCGGCAGCGGCCGCAGTCTTTGCCGCGATCGGCTTTGGCTTCGCGGTGTGGTGGTGGCTCGATGTTCGCCGGCGCTGGTTCCCGCGGCTGAGCCCGTGGTGGGTTGTGCTGGGCGTTTTGTGCATCGGCTTTTGCACGGCAGTGCCGTCAACGCTGAGGCGACCGATGTTTTACGAGGTCGCGATCGCCGCCGGATGGGCCTTTGCGATCATCGGCATATGGGCGCTTACTCGCGCGCGTTTTGCCGAGAAGCGGCCACTGCCCTGGCTGGCGGTTGCGGGGATATCGTTTGGACTGGCCGTCGGCTCACGCGCGAATCTTGCCCCAGCTGCACTCATCACCCTCGTGATTGGGACGATCATGGTGACGTTGTCGCGGCATTCGGGCGCAATGGAGCGTCGGAGAGCGTTGCGCGCGGGCTTGTTGGTGGCGGGGACTGGGTGCGCGGTGATCGGCCTCGGTCTTGCGACGTACAACTATGCGCGGTTCGGCAGCGTGACGGAATTCGGGCACAAGTATCAGTTTGGTCTCAACCCGAAGCAGATGTTTCACGCGTCGAATTTCTCGCACAACCTTCGGTTGTATTATTTCACGCCGCCGCGACTGAACGGTTACTTCCCCTTCATCGCCCCCGCCGATGAGACGGCGAAGCCTGATGATTACGTCGGACGTGAACAAGTGCATGGTGAATGGTGCTGGACCTTGATTTGTGGAATCTTGCTCGTCGGCGCGTTGGGCACATGGCGGCAGCGCGCGGGCACCCAACCTTGTTGGCGCGATGTGCTGCTACTGCCGGTGCTGTGGTTCGCGGTGAACTTGCTTTTGACGGCATCGACCGGCATCCGGGCAAATCGCTACATGCTCGATTTTCATCCTGGGCTGGTGCTCGGGTCCCTCAGCTTGCTGGGGTTGTTGGCGACAGCCGATCGAGCGCGCGGCGCCATTTGGTGGCGTGGGATTTTGGCGTACGCAATGATGGTGGCCTGCTTTTTCAACGTCAGCGCGAGCTGGCTCTCGCAGGGTTTTTTCCAGCGGAATAATCCGAAAGCCTATGAGGCCATGGCGCAGGTGGCCGACAATTTTGTGGCGAAATGGATGCCAAGCCGTGCGACTCCGGCGAGCGACCTTATCCTAAGGGTGCAATGGCCGAAGGCGGCAGACATGCACGGCGTGCAGGCGTTAATCAATGCCGGCGGCCGTGAGTTCGACGATACCCTCGCGGTGGAGTGGGATGCCCGAGCGCGGGCACGCTTCGTATATTTTCACGGCGACAGCGGGGACACGCACGGCGAGTGGTTTGCCACCGCGCCACAGGAGGCAGTCGTGCTGCGAGTCTCGGGAGCGTTTTTGCTGCCGCCGGTACATCATGCCGCCTTTGGTGATCTCACACCGGCGGTGCGCGAACAGCTAAAGAAACACTTGCGCGTGTCGGTTGATGGACAGGCGCGATTTGATCGTGACGTGCCGAGCTATGATTCGTCTGCAGGATTGCAACGCTTCGGAGCGCTGGTGCCGGGCGACACGCGATGGAATACTTTTACGGGCGAAGTTCGTCAGACTGAAACGGCACCCTTGTCGCTGTCATGGGCGGAGCAGGCGGCGGGAGAACGTGGATCGCTACGGATGAAAGTGGAGTTGCCGACAGCCCGGGAAGGCTTGATCGAACCGTTGGTACAGACGGGCACAAGCGATGGTTTTGATCTGCTTGCGATCCAGTACACGCGGCCCGGTGTAGTGCGGTTTGTGCACGATCAGCTCGGCGCGGGTGCTAGTTGGTCGAATGAAATCGCCACGAATACCGGTGGACAACACGTCCTTGAGATCGAGTTGCCGGGCGCGAGTGATCGATTTGACCGGAGTGAGGGGCTTGCCACGGGCCCAGCGGAAAAACTGCGCGTAGCGTGGGACGGAATCCACGTTTTCGATTCGCCGGTGCCGCCGCGCCCGGTGTCCGCTGCCAACATGCTCATTGGCATGAGCGAATGGAGCAGTGTCGCTAGCCGCCCGCTGTTTGGTGGAAGCATGGCGTTTCCGCCGCGCTTGGAGGCGATGGCAGAAACCGGCCCCGGCACATTAGACTTCGATTTGAACTCGGATACCGAGCTGATCGGCGATGTGGGCTTGCTTGCTCGATGGGACCGGCCCGATGGTCGGGCCGCTGCGCTACTCTGGTCTCGCGTGCCGCAGCAGCAGGCGATTCGTCTCGGTTGGGCTGAAGGCAAAACCGTTTTTTGGGCTCAGCGCTCAGTTCCGGCAGCGACCAAAGTGCAACTGCGGATCCCGAGCGACGGGCCGATGCACGCCACCGCGGTCGATCCGCATGGCTGGCTGGAGATTTATGGCGGGGAACTCTTGTTGCTCGCGCGCCCGAGCGAGTTTTTCGCGGCTGGTCCGGTCGGGGGCGTGGCGATCAGGCCGAATCTTTGGCACCACGAAAACGCTGCAGCCAATGTCTCGGACAATGCACTGCCCGGCCGAGTCGCAATCGGGTTTTATCTTCCGACGGGGGATACCTTCATCAGTCATCCGTTGCTTTCAGTGGGCGTGGCAGGCGCGGCAGATTCCATTTTTTTGCGTCGCACGCCCGACCAGCGCTACGTCGTGGGGGTGGATCATTGGGGCTATGGAGGGCCGGAATCACCCGCGATCGAGCTTTCTCCGGACGACGTGCATCGCGTCGTGATCGAACTCGGCACACTTTTCGAGCATGCAGAGGTACCGCCGGACCGGGCGCGAATCTGGATCGACGGTCGCCTAGTGCTCGAAACCCGGGCAAATTTTTACGCAGCAAAATTGGATACTGTGGCAATCGGGCAAAATCCGGCCGGCATGTCGACGAGTGGGCCAGCGTTTGGCGGCACGCTGACTTCTATTCAGCGGCATGTGCCCGAGCCCGGCTCAGGCAAGCCTTAGAGACTTCGCCGCAGAAGTATCCAAATACGTGATACACCCAGGCCGAAGGCCAAGGTGGACATCCAGAACAAGAGGCGCATGCCCCAAGGGGTGACATAGCGGAGCTCCACCAGCGATTCGCCGGCCGGTACGACGATGCGGACGAGTCCATCGGCGCTCTCCGACAGTGCCGCGGGGCGTCCGTCGACGGTGGCGGCATAGGGAGTCTGGTACATGCGTGGCGTCTCAAGCCAGGCGGCCTCCGTGGCCTTGACCGTGGCGCGGTAGGGTAGCCAGCCGAGCGTGTGCACGGGCAGGATGGTGGGATCGTAGCGGAATAATTTCACGTCCGCGACTGGATCGTTGGTGCGCGCCGCGGTATCGCCATACCAGAAACGGACTGCAATCGGTTCGTCGACAGGTGACGAAGTGCTGGCGTCGAGGATTGCGGTGTGTTCGCCGCCAGCGCCAAAGGCGCGAAGGCCACCGCTATCAGGCACGGCATAGACGCGCTCCATCGTGGGCCCCTCAAGTTGCAGGTTTCCATTGAGAGCGGTCAGTGGGCGGAGGAACGAGAACCGCACGACGTAGTGCTCGCCTGGGTGGAGCACCACAGGCGACTGAAGGACCGCGCACGGTTTGTTGGGACCGAGTGAGGACATTGTGCCGCTCGCGATCAGTGCGCCGTGCATAGCTGCGAAGTCCTTGTTATCGACCAGCAAACTACCGTCGGATCGACGATACAGGCGTTGTTCGAGCGAAGGATCGACCGGACTATGGCTGTAGTTGTCCGGCAACCGTGGGAAAACGAGGTAGGCGAAGCGTGTGATCGCGATGTTTTCGGGGCACATCATATTCTTCGCGGCACCGGCCGGTCGAGCACCCAGGCGAGAGCCCTCGACGAATTTTTCCACTTCAAGCGCGCTCCACGTCAATCCGATCACCAGCAGGATGCTCTGCCATCGTCGGTCGAACGACTGGCGGAATGCACCTTCGCGCAGAAGCGCCGCGAGGAGGAAAACCGTGATCGTACAAAGGATGAGATAAAGACGATTCATCGCCCAGTTGCCCGTGGTGTCGCGCACGAAGGCTGGCACGGCGCTCCACAATGGGAGATCGATGCCCGGGATAGGATTTAGGAGCACTGCCAGCACGGACGCGGCAACGAGCAGAGTGCGGACGGCTGCGGAAGTGCGAAGGGTCAGCACGGCCGACCACGCCAGGGCAAACATCAACCAAACCGAGTAACCGAGCTGAAAATCGCTCAGTGCCGATCCATTGAAACTAAGCGGACGAAAAGTGGCGGGAAATACCTGCCGAATGAAGAGTACCAGATTGTCCGCAGAGGCCCGTTGAAATCCGGCACCGTTGATCCCCACCTCTGGCGGGTAGAGCAGCACCGACCCGATGGGGTAGGCGGCCACACTGCCAAAGGCCGCCAAGCCGAACGCGATGGCTTTCCACTCGTTGCCACTGGGCCGGCGAAGGCAAAGCTGGACGACCTGCGCGCCGCCCGCGATCAGGCTGGTCCACAAGGCGATCGGAGAATGTCCCCACCACATCGCGCCTCCGGCAAGCCCGAGCACCAGCATCGGCACCGCCTCATACACTTCGAACGAGCGCAGGGTGCCCCAAATCACGAGCGGCACGCATGGCAATGTCATCCAGGACATGAACAGGTCCGTGTTATACGCGATGCCGATCACGCCGGGACAGGCGAGGAAACTCACTGCAAGTGCGACGGCCGTCCAGCGTCGATCCGGGAGCAGCTGGCGAAGTCCCGCATACGCGCTGAAGACGCCCGCGAGACCGACCAGCGTGAGCAACAGATTCTGTACTGCGACGGTCCCGAGAGTGCAGCCGGTCGCGAGATCGAGCAGCGCGCCCAGATGATTGAACGCCGGAGCGATGCGCATCGGATAGATCGCGCCATTGAACTGGTATTCGCTTTGCCCGACGAAAACGGGGAAAATTCCATGGCGAACCTGCTCGATGGAGTCCCGCAGAAACGTGGCATACCAGAGTGCATCGCCGGCACCGTGCAACTCGCTCTGACCGAAACCGCGCAGCAGCCAAAGGCCCGCGGCGAGCAGAACGAACCACCGAGCGTTCTCCTCGGGGACGAGTTGAAAGCGGTCCGTGCGGGCGCAGAGCGAGCGGTGCACCCAGAGAGCCGCGCCCGCAATCAGCAGCACAACGAGGTGGCCGCGCTGCAGGTGGCCGTGCGCGAGCACTGTGAGCAATGCAACCAAACCGCCGAGCAACCCCAGCATGAGGACGAGACGCCCGGCGCGCTTGGTTGCCTGCGGAATGGGGCGATGCCAGCGAGTAATCGCGTGCGCGATCAACCAAAAACCGATGGCAGACACAGGCACCCACGCGCTGGCCCAGAAGTGTGGCCAAAAGGCGTGGGAGAAATAGGCGGCAATGCCGAGCAAGGCGGCATCCGACAGCCACAAGTCATCGCGTCGCGCCGCGGCTTGATCGATGAATGCCCGCGTCTGTCGCAGGGCGGCGTGTACCGGGTCGAGGCGTGCGCGCCAAGCGGCCGGACGTTGCGCGGTCATGATCTGCTGCTTGGCCGATGGAGGCGGCTCAGAGTTTCAGGCCGCGTTCTTCCGGGACGATGCGGCGAAGAGTATAGATGTCTCCATGCAGTGTTTTCGCATGGGCTTCGAGCGCGGTCCAGTTGTCCCACGGAGCGGAAATTAGCCGGCCACTGATGCCGTCACTCGCGGGCGCGAGCAGCCAGTCGACGAGGGCGCAGACTTTGGCGAGCGAGGCGCCGCCGGAGGCCTTTTGCTTGAGGGCCGCCTGATACTCGCTTTCACCGACCACGCCGGGCCCAAGCGCGATTACTTCGTCGGTGAGTCGGGTGTTGATGGCACCGGGCGCAATGGCGGTGATGTCGAGTGGCGAGTCGCGTTCCTCGTCCGCGATCGTTTCTACGAGGCGGACGATGCCGGTCTTGGCCGCGCCATACGCGGAGAAGCGGGCGCGCGATTTGGTCGAGCCTCCGCCGGAGAAGCAGAGAATCTTGGCTCGACGCGAGGCGTGGCGCAACAAGGAAGCAAACGCCCGAATCGCGAAATACGTGCCGTCGAGATTGGCGCGCACCGTGGCACTCCACTTCTGCGGATCGGCAGAGAGCGCGGGCGCGATCTCACCTTGCACACCGGCACAGGCGATGAGTCCGTCGACGGATGACCAAGCGGCAGATACTTCCGAGGCGACGTGCTCAATTTGGCTCCAATCGGCGACGTCACAGCGTGAAGCTCTGAAGCGCGAGTGGCTTGCCGCAAAATCATCCTGCGCGGAACGGGCGAGGCCCCAAACTTCGTGGCCCGCGGCGAGCAGGTGTTCGACGAGCGCGCGCCCGATGCCGGTGCTGGAGCCGGTGACGATCAGTTTCATCAATTGAGAAACGCGGGACGAGGCAGGCGTTGCAAGAGCCGGCGCAGTTCGACGCTCGCGAAAAGCGTTACCGCCAAGCCGATGACGATGCCCACGATCAGCTGAAAGGTCGTGGGCTGTGCACGCTGAAACCAGCGGCCTTGCAGGTAGTAATTGTAGTCCCGAATCAAAGGCTGGTGCAGGAGGAAAATCTCCAGCGAGTGATCGCCGAGGAATCGGAGGAGGCGCGCGGTGGAGGATTCGAGAGAAGCGGGGGCCAGCTTTTTCCAGACGAAGGCGTAGCCGAGCATCAAAAGGCCGGCCACAAATGCGGAATAGTAGATTACGCCAAACATATAGGGCGCATACACTCCCACGGCCAAGCCAAGCACGCCGATCATGGTCAGGGGAATCTCGATCTGCCCATGGCGCATGGCGCGCCCAGCGATTACGCCCAGAAAAAAGCCCGGCAGTCGCAGTGCCAGATGGCCGTAGCAGGCGGGCTGATTCCAGAAAAAGAAAAGTGCCGCGACGGCTGCGGAACCGAGCGCGGCAAACCCGATCAGGCGATCAAGCGCCAAAGTCGCGAGGCCCCCGAACGCATAGACCAGATACAGGCTCAAGATGAGGGTCATGAACCAGAACGAATCATTGATCGACATCGCGTAGCTGTCGCCGAACCACGCGTGCAGGCCGACATAGTGCAGGGCGATGTTGAGCGCCCCGTAATTATGCTGGAGGAAGTGCATGTTGGCGGCGCAGTAGATCGTGAGCGCGACCCAGTATGCAGGCATGATCCGCCAGAGCCGACGCACGAGGAAGGTGCCGGGTGTCTCGTCGCGGGAAGACAGCGCGAGGCCCACGCCGCTGAGAATGACGAAAATATCCACGCCCAGATCGCCGTGGAGAAAGTTCTGCCACACCAGCGTGCCGCTGGCATGGTAGGCGATGACGAGGAGGATCGCGAGACCCTTGAGCTCATCGAGGACCGCGGATCGGCCGGTGAGCCGCGGGCAGGCGAAGCGCAGGCAATCCGTCATAGCGCCACGCGCGGTACGGCAAAGTCTTCGCGAAATACCGGGACGTCCTCGGGCGACCGGCCCCGATGCTCGAGCATGAAGTAGGCGTCGAGTCGCGGGTACTTGCGGCGCTCTTCATCCATGAAGAGCACTTCGAGGGATAATTTGGTCTCGGTGCGGCTCTGCTCGCGGCGGACCGAGACGATGCGGAAGCGGTCGCCGATGTGCGCGATGTCGATGATCTCGATGCCGGGTAGTTTTGTGCCAATGTTCTTGGCGGAGACCTCGGTGGGCAGCTCGGGAACGGTCTCGTGGGTGCCGACCAGAGGCCAGCTCGCGGGATGGGACTTGAAATTGAAGATGTAGCAGTCGCGCTCGAAAATGTACTCGCGACCCGGCAGTTGATTGTAGGCCGGCAGACCGTTGACGTAGCTCGTCTTGACAGCGTTGCGTTGGTAGACGACGAACCAGCCGATGAGCGCGACGCCGACGAGCGGCAGGAGCCATTTCAACATGAGAGCAATGAGGTGAGACGGAGAAAGACTTGGCGACGCTATTCAGGCCGGCCGGAGATGCTGCCTGACCCGTTGTGCAGCCAGCACGATCGCCAGCGCCACAAGGGCCAAGCCAGTCGTCAGGGAAGTCCAGAAAGCGAACCGCAGGAGCGGCGGCCCCTTGTAGCCCAGCGTGAAATCGTGACGGCCAGCCGGTACGCGCAGCATTACGGCGCCATCGGGAGACGTGCCGATTTCGGCGCTAGCGCCATCCACCGTCGCGAAATAACCGGGAATGGAGCGGCGCGGTGACTCAAGCCAGGCATCCTCGGGTGTCTGCACCGTGCCGCGCAAGGGCGTGAGCGAGGCGACCTGCACGGGGTATTTTGCATCGTCGAGCACGTAGAGGCGATAGTTGGCCAGGCTGGA
The DNA here is from genome assembly GCA_048498795.1 of Verrucomicrobiota bacterium. GTDB lineage: Bacteria > Verrucomicrobiota > Verrucomicrobiia > Opitutales > Opitutaceae > JBEHXH01. The sequence goes on along the minus strand of JBEHXH010000008.1, from coordinate 173,399 downwards.
CGCACCGAGCTTGGCTAGCTCGGTCCCGGCAACGCGAAACGTGAGTTCGACGCCGTTCCGGGCCGTAGTCCACAGCACGAGACTATGCGAATTACCCGGAGCTAAACCAAAAGCACGCGAGCTGCCGGTGCTCGGAAATTGGTACATACGGAAAAAGCCCTGGCCCTCGATGAGCAGTGTGCCGGTGAAGGGCGGCACCTTGAAATCGAAGTCGAGCACGTACTTCTGGCCGGGCTGGAGATTGATCCGACCGCGCAAGGTGACTTGGTCGGGCTTAACTTCGGCGATCGTGAAGCTGCCCTGGGCGATCTGCTTGCCCGGGTTGCCGTTGGGCGTCCAATTGTTGGCGAATTCAGTTTTGTCGCTGGCGCGCAGCAGGCGAAAATTACGCGTGGCGTCGACCGTGCCATTCACAAAGTGCACCGGCAGCGTGAACATCGCGTACGATGTGACGGTAAGGTCGACCGTCTCCGAGCGATGCGTGAGCGCGCTCTGCTCGCTGGGCCGGAGAAAACGATAGCCACGCGATAAAAACGAACTCGACTCGCGGAGCGTCCAGCCAACGAGGACGATAAGCACGACCTGGCGGCCCAGCTCGAGGAATTTGGCTCGTGGCTGGCATTCGAAATCCTGCAAGGCAAATGCGCCCGCGAAGATCAGCAGCAGGCTCGCAATGGCGTAGAGTCGCTGCATGGGCCAAATGTTGGTGACGTTGAGCACCATTGGCGGAAGGTGATGCCACGCAAAATCCATGAAGCCCGGCACGGGCAGCACCAGCAGCACGAGCACGATCGCTCCGACTAACAAGGTGGCGGCTTCAACCCGGCGTTTCCAGATCGACCAGCCGCTCGCGAGGACGAGCAGCGTCCACAGCGAGTAGCCGAGCTGAAAATCGCTGAGCTTCGTGCCCTCGGTGCTGATTGGCTGCAGTGCGCCGGGCCAAACCCCGCGAATCGCGTCGAACATCGGCGAGTAGTCCTGAGCGCCATTGATGAATCGAGCTTCCTGCATCGTGAGGGTGGAGGCGAAGGCATAGAGCGCGAGCGCGCCACCGATGGCCGCCCCGACTGCGAGGCCCACGATGGCGGCGACATCGGGCAAGCGGCGGAGCCACACGACGGCCTGCAGGAGCACGGTGACGAGCGAGATCCAGATCGCGATCGGAGGATGAGCCAGCCACGTGAGGGCGATGGCCGCGCCGAGCACGAGGTAAACACGCCAGTGCCGTTCCCGGAAACACCAGAGATTGGCGGCGAGCGCAATCGGGAGAAACGGCAGCGCCGTGACCGTCATATACAGATCTTGTCCATAGCTCGCGGCCATCACGGCCGGAGAGAAGACGTACAAAGTCGCGCCAGCATAGGCGGCGAAGCGCGAGATTTTGGTTACCCACCGGAGCGCAGCAAAGGTCGCGAACGCTGTGGCGATGAGACTGCACGTAAGCAACAGGCTCTGCAGCTGCCAGAAATTCAGCCGGTGAAAGCTGATCAAATCGAGCAGTCCCGCCGCGTAACAGTAGAACGGCGCGGTGCGCAGTGGATGAATGCGGCCGTTGAACGCAAATTCCGTTTGCCCGACAAAAACGGGAAATACACCCGACCGGAATTGGCTCACGGCATCGGCGATCGAGAGGCTGTAGTTCGACGCTTCACCCGAACCGAGACCGCGACCGGCCAGAAACGGCCCGGCGGCGATTGCTCCGATGATGAATAGGATGACTGCGGCAATGACGGCTGGCTGCCAATGCGCCCACGTGCGAGGCCAGGAGCGAATCGCGATGAACGCGAGCGCGGCGAGCGGGACCAGCAGCGCATAGAGAAAAACGGGCGTCATGCAGTCGAAGGTACCTGAGGATGGCTGGCAGGCCGGTGCCGGGCAACGCCGAAACCCGGCACTGACCCCGAGCGCTTAATGGCGCGACTCGTACACCCAGCGATTGGCTTCAAGCCAGCGCAGTGTGCGGATGACTCCCTGCTCAATGGTGAGCTTGGGCTTCCAGCCGGTGGATTGGATTTTCTTCGTGTCGAGGAAGATGAACGGATTGTCGCCGATCCAGCCCTTGTTGCCGCCGGTAAATTCCAGCGTGGGCTTGAGCCCAAGGGCCGCACAGATGAATCCGATGCTCTGCTTGACCTCGACGTACTCGGGCGTGCCGAGGTTGTAGATCTGGGTGTGATGCTGGGCCTCGCGGGCCGTGTGCTTCCGCGTGACGTGGAGGATGGCGTCGACGCAATCCTGCACGTAGAGGTAGCTCTTGCGCTGCGTACCGTCGCCGAGCACGCGGAGACGGTCGGGATGCTCGACGAGCTGCTTATAAAAATCGAAGACGTGGCCGTGCGTGTAGCGCTCGCCGAGGATCGAGACGAAGCGGAAGATATACGCCTCGTCGATCTGGCCGCCCTCGGCGTAGGACGAGATCAGACCCTCGCCCGCGACTTTGGACGCGCCATAGAGCGAGGTTTGCACCGGGAAAGCATCGGTCTCCGGCGTGGGCCGCTCGGGCGTGACCAGCGCTTCACCGTAGGTCGACCCGGTCGAGGAAAAGCCGATGCGCTTGATGCCGTTGGCGCGCATGGCCTCGAGGACGTTGAACGTCGCGATCGTATTTTGCTCGAGGTCCTTCCGCGGATGCTGCCAGCCGTCCTTGATATCGGCGTTGGCCGCGAAGTGGAACACGGTGTCACAGCCCTTCATCGCGGCGGTGAGCGCGGGCAGATCGAGATTGTCGCCCCGGATCAGGCGGAAGCCGGAGTGGCGCAGTGCACCCTCAAGAAAACGCTCCTGACCGGTGGAGAGATTATCCCATCCGACAACGGAAACGCCGTCCGCAAGCAGGCGGTCCGCCATGGTGGAGCCAATGAAGCCGGCGACGCCGGTGATAAAGACAGTACGCATTCAGCACCAAGGAAACGGAAAATCCCGGGCAAATGGAAAGCTCAAACCTCAGCTCCGCATGCTGGCGCAGCGCGCCCCCGGATCAGCCCTTCAACGGAGCCGGGCGCGGTTTCAAGGCGAGGCCAATGCACAAATTACAGAACAGCGCTGGAACAACGAGGGGGAAGAAACTGCGCCGTTCGATCGTGAAGAAGCGCGAAAGCTCCTCGATGATCTCGTGCGGATAGTTGATGTGCTCGCGCTTATAGAACCAAGAATAGTCGCCCCCGATGTGTTTCTTGTAGACGCGTTCGGCGGAAATCTTGCGCGCGAACGAGTAGGCGAGGCTGCCCTCGGTCGGAATGACGACGAGAAACTGGCCGCGCTCCTTGTGCAGCAGGCGGTAGGACTCCTCGATGCAAGCGGGCAGGTTGGGCAGGTGCTCCAGCACGTGAACGGCGATCACGCGGTCGAAGAAGCCATCGGGGAAATTCATGCGCTGCTGGCAGTCACCGACGACGGTCTTGACGCGGGGGAAGCGCTGGCGGATCTCCGCGGCCATGTTCTCGCGGAACTCGTTGGCGTAGTAGTTTTCCTCCTGCTCGGGCGTCAGTTTCTCGTAGTGGATGTGCTCGCCGAGGCCGGAGCCGATCTCGAGCGTGGTTTTGAAACCGGGCTTCGAGTGCTTGACGGGAAAATTGTGATTGAAGGTCTCGACGATGCCATAGCGCTTGGGCAGCAGCTCATGCCACAGCTTCATGAAATCGTCGCTGCGCTTCTTCTCCTCCGGCGTGAGCGGAGCGAGTTGTTTGGGCCACTTGGCGGTAGGCATAGGGGCCGATTGGAGGGAGAAATACCCGGCACGGAAAGGAGAAATTGCACTCGCATCGTTCCGGGGCGGTCACTCGACTGATCGTTTCGTGCCCTCGATTTCTTATCCGGCCGGCCGTCTGACGGTGATCGTGCCCATCTTCAACGAAGCGGCCACCGCGAGGATGGCTTTGGACGCGATCGTGGCCAAGCGGGTGCCGGGCTGGGAGATGGAAGTGATCATGGTGGAGAGCAACTCCACGGACGGCACGCGCGCCATCGTGGAAGCTTATGCCCGGCATTCCCATGTGCGGTTGCTGTTCGAGGATCGACCGCGCGGCAAGGGCCATGCGGTGCGCGCGGGATTGGCGGTGGCGACCGGCGACGTCATTCTGATCCAAGACGCGGACCTCGAATATAGTCTCGATGACTACGAGCGCTTGTTGGCCCCCATCGCGGCAGGCGAATGCGATTTTGTGCTGGGCTCGCGCCACGGCGATAGCGGGTGGGCGATCAGAAAATTCAACGACCAGCCGCTGCAGGCGTTTGTCCTCAATCTCGCTCACTGGGGATTTACGCTGTGCATCGATCTCGCGGTCGAGGTCTGGCTCAAGGATCCCTTCACGATGTACAAGGTCTTCCGCCGAAGCTGCATCGCGGGCCTGACGTTCGACGCGAACCGATTCGATTTTGACTGGGAATTGCTGATCAAGCTCGTGCGGCGCGGTCACCGGCCCATCGAGCTGCCGGTGAGCTATCAGTCGCGCTCCTTCAAGGAGGGAAAGAAGGTCCGGCTCTTCGCCGATCCGATCACCTGGCTCTGGGCCCTCGTCAAGTATCGCTGCTGTCGCTTGCGCCGCGGTTGAATTTTCAGGGCAAGGCGAGTCGGCGAACGGAAAGAATCTGCCCGGTGAAGCGCTCGTTGCAGGAAGACGCGCCGACGGAATTGACGCCGATGACGGGCAGCAACCCATTGGCCGGGTAGGCTTCGAGCGGAACCTCAAGAGCAGTATGACCGTTGATTTTTACGATGAGCGTGCCGCGTTGCCGAGCGATCTCGGCGGCGGAACGTGTTTTCCAAAGTGGGTCACTGGCCACTGGGAGTAGCGCAGCGTGCGCGACCTCGATCGAAACCACGTGACCGTAGTCAATTTCGATGGGGGCACTCATCGTGCCACCGTAGCCCCAGTGATCATAGCCCACTCGGATGTGATGGGCATCGTCATAGTGCACAAACACGACGTCCGCGGCCCCGAGTTTGCCGGTGATGATCAGCGGCTCGGTGGTGCCCGGCACGAAAGCGGGCAACTGCGCCTCGAGTGCGACAGCTCCGTACGTCGTGAGCGCAGCTCGCGGTTGGGTGGCAATGCGCTCGCGCTTCAGAATGGCCCCCGTAAACATCGAGGTGGCACTGCTAGCTCCGATGACATTGTAGCCGAATTCCGCGGTCGACGGCGCCGCCGGAGTGAAGGGCCGATCCACGTCGAAGAGCAATGTGCCATCGAGTCGTACGACGAGTCGCCCGGGCACGCTTGCGGCCGGTGCGCTCGCGGGAGCGAGCGAGCCCATCTCTACTTCGAGCTCGTGGATGGATTGCGGAGTAAACGAATAGATCGGCGATCGAAAGACGGCGGCGCCCCAGTTGTCGTGAAGGAAGCGGATTTGATTGCCGGGCAATAGTTCCAGCGAGAGCAGGTCGCCGTGGCCGCTGACGCCGGTTGAGATCAAGGGCTGAGGTGGGCCGCCCGCTTCGGGTTGGAAGGTCAGCGTGAGGCGCACCGGTCCGGTGGTGGACGATGGCGGGGGGGCGGAAAAAGGGAGGCGCCGTACCTGCGCGATGGTGCCGGTGAAGCGAGGATGACTGACATCGGGTGCGAGGGAGTTGAGACCGACTTTCACGCCTTCGGGCGTGGAGCCGTAGACATCGACGGCAGCTTCGAGCACCGTGGCGGCATCGAGCGTCACTAGCAGGCGACGACGCAAGCGGGCGATTTCAGTGGGATCAAATTCAGCGAGCAAAGGGTGACGCTGCGGAGGGAAGAGGGACCCTAGCTGGAGCGTGACGACGTGAGCCGCGGTGTAGTCGAGTGGGATTGCCGCGCCGATCGGACCACCGGCCCCCAGATGAAAAAAGCCGAAGCGCACATGCTGTGCGTCGGTATATTCGACGTAGATGATGTCGCCGTTGTGGCCCAAGTGGCCGGTCGCGAGCAGCGGTTCGCGCTGGCCGATGAGACCAGCCGGAAAGCGCAGGGTGAGTTCGATCGGCCCGTGCTCGACCCCCGCCAGGTGCTCGATGGCACCCACCACACGATTGGATTGGCGCTCGGCGAGCGCGACCAAGCCGGTGGACGGTCGCTGGCCTAGGGCGTAGAAAAATCCATTGCCCAAGGTCCAGCCCGCCACGACCACCACCGCAGCGCTCATGGCCCAACGCATCCAGCGAGGACCGAGTTCGAGTAACCCAAACACTACCGCACAACTGGCCAGCAGAGCCGGCGGCGTGTAGTCGGCCATGTAGCGCCCTTCACCGCCAAAGAAGAGGCAGAGAGTCGCGAGATTGGCGCATGCGGCACCTCCAATGAGGACAACCCCAGTGACCCAAGCGCGGCTCCCGCGCAGGCGGCGCACGAGAAGCGTGAAGGGGAAAAGCAGAAAGCAGGCACCAAGCGAAAGGTGCATCACCAAGCCGATCGATTGATCACCCGCGGAGAGAAATGGGAAGTAACGGATGTATTCGCCCGTGCGCAGCAGATAGAGGCGCAGGTTTTTGGGGATGAATTCCGGCCCCATCAGCTTCATGCTTCGCACGTCGCCGGAGGCCAGCGAGTACTGGATGCCGAAGTCGACGGGAGAGTCGAAGCGGGCGTAGTTGTAGGTCGCGAGCCCGAGCCCGACCAACGCGGCCGGGACGATGGCGGCCACGAACAAGCGCAAGCCGGCCCACCGCCAGCGAGAGCCATTGGGCACCGCGAGCCAGCATGCGATTGCAGGAATCAAGAGCAGCGGCAACCCCAGCACGTAGTCGGGCCGTGCACCTACCGCGAGGCCGTAGGCGAAACTTGCGGCGGCGATGTGACGCCAAGAAGCGTCGGCATGATCCGCCATTGCGGCGCGTTGTGCACAGACCATCGCGAGCGCGAGACAAAGACAGGCTCCGGCTATGGGCACGGCGTAGAACGTGGGGTTGCACGCCAAGGCAAACGTGGGCGAGCCGAAAGCCAGCACAACGAGCATCCCCCACAGCCAGAGCGGCGAACGATGAGGAAATAGTCGGCGCTTCAGCGTGGCCAGCCACCACGCACCGAGGACAAAACTGCCGAAGGCCATCAACGCCGTGGCGAAAGGCTCGGTCAGATACGTCCTGGTCAGCACGTGCCACGGCAACATTAGGACCAGCGCGGGAGTGATGCCATAGTACACATAGAATTTCCCTCGGTAGAAACTCATGTCGTGGGGACGACTGGTTCCCTGCGGGCCCGCGTACGGGTTGGCCAGGGCGAGGAAAGCGGGATCAGGCGTGATCTTGAGCGAGACTTGCCCGCACGCGAGGGCCTCGGTGAGCAGGCCGTAGTAGCTCTGCGGACGCGGGGACACAAAGGTGTCGATCACCGCGCGGGCTTGGCTCCAGTAGCTCCATCCCGCGAGCGCCACGATCAGGCAGCAACCCGCAAACTCGCGAGGCAGGCGTTTCCAAATCACGCTAAGGGCCATGGTGCGCCCGGTCAAAAGGCTACGTAGATGAAGGGTTTGCTGGGCAGGCCCACGCGATAAAGCACGTAGTAAATCATGAATGCAGCGAGCAGTCCGGTCGCCAGCGACACGATGTGCGAAATCGCCGTCGCGGTCGAGGGCGGCAGGGCTTTCCACGTTTTGACGATGAACTCGGGCAAGGGCATTGGGCTCAGGGTTTCAGGTAGCCGAGTTTTTCCGCCATGGCACGGACTTTGGGTGCAACGGCCTTGGCCAGTTTGGCGCCACCGCTCGTCGTCAGGTGGGTGCGGTCGCCGAAGTCGGCGGGATCGAAGTCAGCACCATAGTCCATCGATGAATAGCCAAATTTTTCCCAGCCTGCGATGGTATCTCGTACAGCGGTATCATCCCGCTCCTGCAAATCCGCCGGAAGCTGGCGCGTGTAGTAGGGGCTATTGCGGCTGACGAGTATCAGGGTGCGCGGCTTCAACGCATCGGGGAAGCACCGCTGCGCGAAATAAGTGAAGCCCTCGCGAGCTTCCAACTGCAGATGCCATTGGCCATCGTTGCCCTTCTCGTATCCAGCGGCTGAATACGTGAGGACGATGTTCTTGTCGGCGGCCGCGTGCTCGGGCGCGAAGCGCTGCGCGAAGGGGACGGCGTTGTAGTCGGGCTCCTCATCCTTGAAGCGGGCGCGAGGCGAGAAAGCGCGGCCTGTTTCGGGCGAGAGGCTGGTCGGAAACGTGAAACCACGCGTGTACGACCACCCGTTCCAGAAGTCATGGAAACGGAGCATGGCGTCGGCTCGCGCCCCAAGCAGCATCTCACGCACGTGCTCCGGCTCATTGGACTTGGCTACCAACTGGCGGATTTCCTCATCGCGCGGAGCCCACGGCAGCAGGAGATTTTTGTAGTAGGCATCGAGCGTGATGAAGCGATAGCTACCGCTGCCCGCGGCGTCGGCAGCCTGCATCACCGCCGCGTTGGCGATAACGATCTGGCGGGGAAATTCATCGCGCAGCGACTCGGCCACGACGGCACCGCCATCGGTGGGTTCGGCACCGCGGAAAGCGAGGTTCACCACCGCGTATCGACTGCCCAGCGCTTCCTGCAGGCGGCGCGTCCATAGCTGTTCTGGCGGTTGACCGACGCCGAGGAGAATCGAATTACCGGCGACGATCACAAGAATTTGGTCCCGCTGACAGCGTGAGCGCACGATGGCGCGCATCTCGTTTACCGAAGGCTCGTACATCGCCTCGGGGCCGATCATCGGATGGATGCGGGTGAACTCCTTGTGCCAGGTGCGATGGGTGATCGCGTGGCCCGCCCAAACCAGTCCAAGCAAGCCCAAGACAAAGCCGCCGAGGAAGCTCCACGCGCGGAAAAAGGGGGGCGCAGCGGGATTGACCGGTGCGTCGCTCATGCGCCGAATAGCTGTCGCACCATGGTAATGGCGTCAGGCAGCGGGTAGAAAAAGATGAGCCAGCCGAGCCACACGAAAGCCTGCGTGCAGATCCAGCCGACAATCGGCTCTTTGGTGAAGATTTTCTTCATGCCAGGCCCGATGCCAGGGATGCTTTCGTAGGTCGCGCAGAGCGCGAGTCCGGCGCCGTGATAAATGCCCCACACAACGAAGTGCCACGCCGGGCCGTGCCAAAGACCGCACAGGGCAAAAGCGATCAGGCCATTGAGGACGCGGCGCCCGACCCCATGCCGGCTACCGCCGAGCGGGATGTAGATATAGTCGCGAATCCACGAGCTGAGCGAGATGTGCCAGCGTTGCCAGAAGTCCTGGATATTGTGCGCGAGGTAGGGCCAGTTGAAATTCTCGGGCAGGGTCACACCGAGCATCCGCGCAAAGCCGATCGCGATGTCGCTGTAGCCGGAAAAATCCATCAAGATGCGGAGGGCGATCATCGCCACGAACTCCCAGCGGTCGATCAAGCCGAGCGTGCCGAAGTGCGGCTGCTGCTGATCGATGAAGAAGGTGAGATTGTCGGCGATGACGACCTTCTTGAAATAGCCGAGTGCGATCCGTCTGAGTCCGTCGGAGAAATACTCGGGGCGAATCTTGGCGGCACCTTCTTCGAGCGCGGGCAGGAACTGCGTGTAGCGCTTGATCGGACCGGCGACGAGCGACGGGAAGAAGATCGAGAAGAGCAGGAACTTCAGTGGGTCGCGGATCGGCTCGCCGCCCTTGCGCACTTCGAAGAGGTAATGGACGAACTCGAAGGCGAAGAAGCTCACGCCGAGCGGTGGTAGCCCCGGCATGATACCCTTGACCGCGCCCTGCAATTGCGCGGCGTAGGCGGGGTTGATCGGTTCGACGGCAGCGCCGATGACGAACAGCGAGTACTTGTAGAATCCGAGCGTGAGCGCGCAGACAATCATCACGCCGAGGCAGGCTGCCCGGTTGCGACTCAGGCCGGCAAAGTAGGTCAGCACCATCAGCGCGACGATCGGCGCCATGCCGGCCGGCCCCGCGAAATGCGCGTGGAAAGTCAGGCAGGCCGCGCCGAGGAACCAGCGCTTGGCCATCGGCCAAGGCAGCGCCCAGTAGAGGGCGACCGTGACCAGCGCGAAGGCGAGGAACCAATAGGTGGTGAAGATCATGGACCGCGGCGCGCTGGGCTGGAGGACTCGCGGCGACTACGACCTGCGCTCGAATCCTTCGGCTCGGTCGACGATGAATTTCGGCCGTGCGCGCACTTCCTCGTAGATGCGGCCGATGTACTCGCCGAGGATGCCGACGCTGATCAACTGGATGCCGCCCATGAAAAGGATCAGGATGACCATCGTGGGATTGCCGAGCGGGAAGGGGAAGCCGCAGAGCTTCATCACGAGATACGCTGCCGCGATCAGGAACGAAATCCCCGCGATCGCGAAGCCGAACTGAGTACTGAGCGTAAGCGCGTAAGTGGAGAAACAGAAGATGCCGTTGAACCCGATGCGCAGCGAACCGAAGAAGCGGTTATAGTTTGTCTCGCCGGCGAAGCGTGCCGGACGATCGAAGGGGAGCAGGCATTGTTTGAAACCCACCACCGCGACAAGGCCGCGGAGAAAGCCGTGCGACTCCTTGAGCCGCACGACTTCGCGAATCACGCGTCGGGTCATCAAACGGAAGTCGCCGGTATTCGGCGGAATCTTCACATCGGCGATCTTGTTGATCACCTTGTAGCCGGTCTCGGCGACGAGCTTCTTGATCCACGGCTCACCGGTGCGCGCACGACGTTGGGGCAGCACGACATCGTAGCCCTCGCGCCACTTCGCGACCATGTCGTGGATAAGTTCGGGCGGATCCTGCAGATCTACATCCATCACGATCACCGCATCGCCGGCCGAGTATTCCATGCCGGCGAGTGAGGACATCGGTTGACCGAAGCGGCGGGAGAATTTCAGCAGCTTGATGCGCGGGTCACTCGCGCGGTGCTCGAGGATCACGTCCTCGGTGCGGTCCGGCGAGGGATCGAGCGAGAAGATGATCTCGTAGTCCTCCGTCACCGATGAAAGGATCGGGCGGATGCGGCGGAGAAACTCCGGGATGTTTTTCTCCTCCTTGTAGACGGGGACGACGATGCTCAGCAGCATGGGTTGAAGCGTGGAATGTGGGCTACTCGAAGTCGATGTTCACGATGCGGAACGAGCGTTCGCGCGTGTCGGGCGCAGCAAGCGGGAAGGCGCGCGGTGCACTCAGCTTGGCCGCGGTGTCGCTCGTGGCCGACAGCGGGATGCGTATGCGCTCGAGCTTTTCGAGGCCGAGATTGACGGTGTCCGTCGAGCCGCCCGTGACTGTCGTGGTGAGCGGGAGGCCCGCTTTGGCCGGGAAACGCATGACCTCGATGATCGCGGTCTTGAATTTCGCGGTGGCCGGGAATCGGAACGAAATATCACGATCCACCCAGCCGTCGTTGTCGGCGCGGTCGAGCGAGAAGAGATAGCCGCTGCGGTGCCAGCCGCGCGCGAAGAGGTCGGTCGGACTCAGGTTTTCGAACGAGATGTTCTTGATGAGGAACGAGCGCTGACGCGTTTCGTTGGGCAGCGCTGCGACCGAGTCCGCGGTCAGCGAGACGAGGCTGCGCTGACCAGCGAGAAGGGGGATGTAGAGAGTTTGATACACCTGCTTTGGAATGGCGCTAGCCTGATAAGGCCGACCATCGATCGACACGCTCAGGCGATTGGTCGCGTTGGGTGACCAGCCCGGGTTCTCAAGATCGATCTTCAGTACCTTGAATTCCGCAAAAGCGGGAGCATTGAACTCGGCCTTGGTGCCGATCCAGCCGTCCTCATCCACGCCCTTGAGGTCGAACTTGTCGCCGGCCTGGTTGGTAAGTTTGCGGAAGGCGGCGAGATCGGGGATGTCGCCGATGGAGATCTCCTGTACGAAAGCGGACACGGGGCGCTTGTCGCGATGCGTGTCGTAGACTTCGGCGGAGGAAAAATGCAGTGTGATCGAGGTCACGTCGGCCGCTTCCTTGATGAGGCGGGTAAGGGTGAACTGGCCGGCCTTCAGCCGTACGATCTCGGTGGGCTTGCCATTGATCGATACGGTCACATCGAGACCCTTTGTGCGGAAGTTTTCCGTGTCGGGCACATAGCCCTTGAAGTAAAGCACCTGACCGGGGTGTGACGGCGCCATCTTGAAGAAAGCGTCCTCAGCCATCCAGCCGTCCTCGTAGAGACCCGAGTATTCGAGGCCCGGATTGGCCGCGAGATCATCGGGGAAGCTTGAGATTCGTGACGGGCGCACGAGTTTCTTGTACTGATCCTCGGTGATGACCGAGATGTCGCGCGTGAACCCGACGAGACGGCGGTCGTCCAAGTTGAACTTCAAGCCGTAGAGGCGCATGAGTCCGGTCTTGGACTTGTCGATGGGCAAGGCCTGCTCGCCGAAATCAACCATGATGTAGGCGTTCTTCTCGAAGTACTCGGGCTTGATCGGCTCGGAGACGAGGCGCGCCGAACCGTGGCCGACGAAAGGAATCTTGTAGTCTTCGTCGCCGACGACAACCGCGCCCGAGGGCAGCTTCGAGCGGCCCTCGCCCAGCGAAGTACGCGAGAAGTCGATCATCAGGCGGATATTGGGCGACGGGTTGATGACGTTGAAGACGTTGAAGCGACCGGTGCCGTGGAAGTACACGTTGCCATGTGTGATGGGCTCGGGCTCGCGCTGGAAGAAGGCCGCCTTGAAACGCGCCGAAGAATAATAGTGCGGGCTCAGTGCCGAGTGGATGAACACGAGGCGATCCTGCAACTGACTCTCGAGCTTGTACTGGAACATGTGATCCACGGTCCAGCCGGTCCCGGGATTCATCTTGTTGAAGTGATCGAGGTCGCTGCGTACGGCGACGAACAGACGGTCGCCGAAGTTGAGATGGCGTGAGCTGGTTTCGGTCCAGTTGTTGGCGCGGAGAAGGCTGTCGCCAACCTTGTCGATGGTGAGCACCTTGTAGTCCGGGACCTCGCCCTCCATGATTTCCTGCGGGAGGAGGAAGCGGAGCAGGGAGAGTTTTTCGATGAGGCGAGCCTGAGGGCCAAGATCGGGATCGGGCGTGCGGAGGAATTTCAACACCGCGATGTTGGCGATGTTGTCCATGTAGCTGCGCGAGAGGAATCGCGTGTCGATGCCCTGCGTGTACTGCGCGAGCATCTTGGCGGTGACGACGTTGGAGATATCGCTCTCGATGCCGCCGTATTTGAGGTTCTTCGGCGGCGTGAAGCTCACGCCGAGGCGCGAGGCATCGACGACTTCGGTAAGGCCACCGCCGTAGGTGCCGAGCGACGCAAACGTGTAGTAGGCGTGCGACGGCACGGTGCAGCCGATGAAGACCAATAGGACGACGCGGGCGATACGACGACGCTTGGCCGTGGCCGCGAAGAGGAAAAAGGCGAAACCTTGGGCGACGAAGAGCGTGATCACTGGCTGCGCGAACATCGCCAGCTTGAAGAGGCCGAAGTCCTGGCCTTTGAAGAAGAGGAAAAGACCCAGCGCGGTCATGACCGCGCCGAGATAGCCTGCCGGCTCGGCGGTCTTGAAGTTGGCGAAGACGCGCCAGATGAAGTAGCCAAGGAACAGGAAGCCGACGATGATCTGGATCGAGATCAGCGGGTCGACGCCGACCACGCCGAACGGATGCAGGCCGAAAAGCATTGGCACGAACGACGGCACGAGCGTCCACGGGAAGAGCACGAGACCGCCGCTCTGGTCGTTGATCTCTGCCATGGCACCGAGACCCGCGGAACCGACCGACTGCATGACCAGCGTGTTGATGAACTGATAGGTGTTGGTCGCGATGAAGAGGAACGTGAGCGCCGCGACGCCGCCGATGAAGAGCGCGTAGCCCTTGAGCTCGGTGGGTCGGCTGTAGCGAAGCCGAATCGCGTGGAGGATGATGCCGAGGGCGACGAACGGCGCCACTTCAGGATAGAAGATGGCGAGGCATCCGGTGATGAGACCGCCGAGGACGATCTTGCGAACATTGAGCCGGCGGTTGTTGAAGAGGAGCGACGCGACAACGAGCAGGATCGCGATACCGCCCACCTGCGCGATGAGCTGGTAGAGGGTGCCGAGACCGAAGAGCGGGCTGGTGGCGAACAGCGCGAAGGCGAGCAGCACGAGTTTGCGCAAGCGTCCGCGGAAGATGGCGAGCGCGCCGAGACCGAAGATCTGCAGCATGCTCAGCACGAGGATCGTCGGCATGAACACTTCATGCGCACGGCGCCCAGTGATCGACGCGACCCACGCGATCGTCAGCTCGGAGCCCGGGCGGATCTGCTGCAGGCCGTGCATGAACCAGTAGTGCTGCGCGTAATCGCGGCCCTCGAGGTCGGTTTGAAGCGGTAGCGAATAGTAGCCATGCGCGAGGAAGCGCTCGGCGGCCAAGCAGTAGTTGGCCATGTCGTCATTGCCGTATGAAATCCAATCAAAGCCGAAGCGGACCAGCGGCCAGCCCGTGTAACAGACATACCCGCATGCGATCGCAAAAAACGGCGCGAGCTGGCGCCAGGGGAGTTTCGGTCGCCGCCAGATAAACACGCCGATGGCAAACACGGCTAACGTAGCGGTCAGCCAAGGCCCCGCAGTCCGCACGGGAATGCCCCACACATTGAGGCGCGTGATCAGCACGATGACCAATGCGAGACCAGTCACGGGCGAGGCAAACCAGCTCCACAGGAGGCCGTTGCGCGGCTTGAGCAGGCTGATAACAGCCTGGCCGACGAACGTCAGGAACAGGAATACACCGAAGACGAGCAACAATGCGATCATGCGAGCGGAAAACGTCTAGCTTCCGAAATGGGCGGCAGAAAACAAGCCTGCGGTTTCCCAGCTGGAGACGGACACAGCGATGACCACTGAAGCCGCAAAACCCGCTACTCGCTGGCGCGAATTCCTTCCGCCTTAGTGCTTGATTACCAGCGGATACCTAGCTGCAGCAGTCGGGCGTCGATTCCACCTCGGAAGCGGATGCGGCGCGCCCATGCATTGATGATTTCGTGGTTGGCCTGCTTTTCGGCACCGTGAAACGACGTGCGCACCCGAGCCATCTCCTCTGCACCCGTGGTGTGGATGGCGGCGCTGGTCTTCTGGGTGGGATGCACCCGGAAGCAACCGAGATAGTAGGGTAGGCGGACGATCTTCATCTCGGCCTGCGTGAAGCGAGCGAGCAGGTCCCAATCGAGGGCGAACTGGAAACTCGGGTTGATGCCGCCGACGCGGTCCCAAGCGCGCTTGCGCCAGAACATCGTCTCCTGCGGCACATAGTCGATCCACTCGAGCGACTTGGGCTCATGTCGCGGCATCACCCAGCGGCCAACGTCGCCATCATGTGGATCGATGATGATGCGGTGGCCATACACGCAATCGACCTCGGGATGCTTCGCGAAGTACTCAGCGACGAAGCGCAGTGCACGCGGCGCGATGAAGTCGTCGGAGTTGAGCCAAGCCATCAGATCGTCGGGCCCGAGATCCCTTTCCAGATGGAGAAAGCCTTTGCGCACGGCGTCGGCCTGGCCGGCGTCGCGGGCGGACTCGAAGTGTTTCAGGCGCGGTCCGTATTTGCGGATGATGTCGGCGCTGCCGTCCTTCGAACCGCCATCCTGCACCACGTAGAGGAGTTTCGGGTAGTTCTGATTGAGCACGCTGAGCATCGTGCTCTCGATGAACGTCGCCTGATTATAGCTCGGTGTGACGATGCCGATCTGCGGCAGGAGTTCCGGTGCGAGCTTTGGCTTCGGGAAACGGTCCCACACGAGCGGACGCGGCTCGTAGTGCCGGAGCACGCCGATCTGCATCCAGTATTGCTCGACCACTTTCTTGAAGAGCCAGTCGTCGAACGGCGTGGCAACCTTGAGCCGCCAGTGCTCGCGCGCGGCGTGGAGGAGTTTTGCGACGCGGGGCCCGAAACCCGTGGCTTCGACGGCGAGGCGCTGGATGACCTTTTCGCGCTCCACACACGCCTTGTGAAGCATCTGGATGACGGCCTCCTTTTCGGCGAGCTGCTTGCTGTAGTGCTTCGCGCCTTCAAGCGCGTGCAGCCCGGCTTGGAAATGCGCGAGGCTGATGTCTTTCTCCGCGATCACCGTTTGGAGCTGCGCGATCTCAGCTGCCCGGTGAGCCAGCATGGCCTCGATATTGCGGATGTGCGTGTTCTTCGCCTCGAATTCGGGGACAAAGCGGTCCGCATCGGCGGGCAGGTGGCGAACCCAGTGTTCGAGCTCCGCGAGGCGCTTCAGAGTTGGCTCGAACTCGGAATCTTTTTGCGCGAGACGCTGGTCGCCCTCGGCGCGCGCGGTGGCGGCTTGCTGGGCATCGTCGGCCTGAGCTTGCGTCAGCATGCGCTGAAGGTCGGCGATCGAGCGATCCTTGTCGGCCAGGGCCCCCTGCAGCTCGCCGACCATGCGCTGAAATTCTTTCACGTGACCATCGAGCGTGAAGACGAGGCGCTCACGCTCGTTGGCGATGTCCTTGAGGCTCGCGATCTCGCCGTCCTTGCCGTCGGTCTCGGTCTTGAGCTCGGCGATCTCCTTGTCCTTGTCGGCGCACTCGGCCTCGAGCTCGGCCTTGATGGACTCCATCTCGTTTTTGCGGTCCTCGGCGGCGGACTTGAGGTCGGCGATCTCGGTGTCCTTGACGTCAGTCTCGGCCTTGAGTTCGGCGATCTCCTTGTCCTTGTCGGCGCACTCGGCTTCGAGTTCGGCCTTGATGGACTCCATCTCGTTCTTGCGATCCTCAGCGGCGGATTTGAGGTCGGCGATCTCGGTGTCCTTGTGATCGGTCTCGCGCTTGAGCTCCTCGATCTTGTGCTGACGCTCGATGCGGTCGCGTTGCAGCGAACGGAAACGCGGCGTCGCCGCGGCGATCACCTGAAGTGCGGTCGCGGGAAGATTGGCCGCCTCGACGACTTCATCCACTGGCGCAGCGCCCGCGCCGAGCAGCCGCTCGACGCCGTGCTGAACATCGCTCACGCCGATCTCGCGTACACAGGGCGAATCGCCAAAATAGCAGTCCCAATTGCAGCCGAAGCACGGCAGCGGATGCACGACCGAGACGACCTGTTGGCCGAAAGGCCGGAAACGCGGCCAGTGGCCGCCACCGAAAATACCGAGCGTGGGCCGGCCCACTGCAGCGGCCACATGCATCGCGCCGGTGTCGTTGCCGATGTAAAGCTTCGCCTGCGCGAGCAGCGCCGCGAGCACGGGTACTTCGCCGTCGCGGCCGAGCCAAGCGATCGGCGCAGTGCCGCCGCGCTTGTGCACCTCGGCGCTCACGCGCTCGACGATGGCGGACTCATTGGTGTGCGCGAGAAGGACGACGGGCAGCTTGCGCTCGCGCTGCAGCCAAACGACGAGTTCCGCGAATCGCTCCGGGGCCCACGCCTTAATCGGGACATTGGCCACACCGGCAGGGAAAACGGCGACCCAGCTCTGCGGCGCGAGCTTGTTCGCCGCGAGAAACTGGTGTGCGCGCTCCTGCGCTTCCGGCGAGACGATCACGCTCGGCGTGCGCTGCGGGACGTCGCGCCCGACGAGATGAGCGACGAGCCGGCGATTGTTCTCCACGTCGCGGAGGGTCGCATCGGCGGGGAGGATTTCGCTGAATGCCTCGGCCGAATCGATATCGAGATCGAGGCGCAGCGCAGTGGCGAAGAGCGGATCGACTTCGGGCGATCCGAGCACGACGCGTCGCGCCGAGGGGAAACGCGCCGCGACCGCCGCCTCCAACCATGTGCGATTGAGCGTGCTCGCGACAATCAGATCAGGCTCCAGCGCGGCGAGTTCGGCGAGCAGTTCGCCGAGTTCAGCGCGGACCTCGCGCGGCTTTTGCTGGAAGGGATTCAATCGCGCGACCACCCAGCGGAGTTTCGGCGAAAACAGCGGCGCGAGCGACGCGTACGCGGGGCGCACGACGATCGTGTGCATCGCCTCCGGCCACGCCGCGATCAGCTCATCCAACGCCGCCGAGAAAATGACGAGGTCGCCAATGGTATCGGGACGAAGATGGACGATGCTTTTGGGCGAAGCGGACACGGAAAAAGGTCGAGCAGAATGGATGCGTCGCAACGAGGCGAGGAGTTTTCGCGCCGTCAGGCCGACGGCTTCGCGGCGTTTTTTATTTGGGCCTCAAGTCGCTGCACGGCCCACCAGCGGTCTTGGGACTCGAAGGCCTTGTCGAGCAAAGCGAGGACTAGGCGCCCGGTGGGACGCGCCGTCAACGCATCGGCGATGACCGGCGGCGAGTGCCGCGTGAGCGGCTGGCGCGAGGCGGTGAAAAACATGTCGTAGCTGTAAACGGGATTACCGAACTCGAGGTGTGGCAGGCCCACGCGGGCGAAGAGCGCGGCGACGCTGCGTCGGCTGAAGAGATAGAGATGCTCCTCGTTGTTGTTGCGCATGTGGCGCAGAAAGAGGTCTTCGTTGGCCACAAGATCGGCGTACGTGAGGTGCTCTTTATACTCCGGCGTTTGCAGCACGAAGAAGCCATCCGGCGCGAGCAGCGTCGCGCAGTGCGAGATCGTCTCGAGCGGCGAGGGAAGGTGCTCCAGCACGTCGTTGAGCACGATGACGTCGAAGCTCGCGGGCGCGAAACCATGTGCCTCGATTGGGCCCGCACGGACCTCGACGCCGAAATTATCGCGAGCGAAGGCCGTCACCACCGGACTCATCTCCGTGCCCACGACACTGAAGCCCGCAGCCTGCAACAGCGAAAGGTAACCGCCGTGCGCGCAGCCGACCTCGAGCACGCGGCCGGGCGGCAGGCGGTGCTCGATCAAATGCTGCAGCCAGTGCGTGCAGCGCTCCGGCAGATCGAGTCGCGCGCGCTGGCGGATATCAGGCAGACGATGATGCTCGGTCTGGCGTTTCGTCCAGTAGTCGGCGCCGTAGAGTTCGTCAGGAGCGTTGCGCTCCGGTGTGACGCTCGCGGTGATGAGCGCGGACGACACGAGCGTGCCGCACGCATAGCATACCCTATACTCGGACGAATAGTCCGACAGCACTCCATGGCCGCACCAGCACGCGCGGGCGGTGCTCATACGTAGTTAATCTCCATCGGGAGCTGCGCGATGCCGTAGAAAGGCATGGCTCCGGTCGCGTGATGGATCACGGTCAGCGGCCCGAGCCCGCCGATGCGATCGTAGAACACGCCTACATTGGGATTGTCCGCATCGTATTCCGCCGCATCGAGCGAGAGCGTGTATGAGCCTGGCTGAAGCCCAAGCGTGAGCCGGAAATCGAGCATGATCTCCTGCCCCGCCCGCAGCGAGGGCAGGGGAAAGCGCAGCTGTGGCGTGCCCGCGGCGAAGACTAGATTGCCTAGCCGGTCGTGGAGCTGTAGGCCTGCGGAAGGGAGGCGCACTTCGCTATTGGCACGGAGCAGTACACGCACGGTGGCGCGGTGAAGCATCTCGATTTCCCACGTCGCGTCCCCCTGTCCGCTGAGCACGGTAGCGGCAACGATCTCGAATTGGCGATCGCCGTGGCGCGACTTGGCCTTGGCCACCACGTCGTGCTGCAGCACGAGCGCGCGCGACGTGGCGTCGACCTCGGGTGTGTGGCCCTCGATGGTCGCGGTCGCGCGAGCGGCGGGCTCGTTGAGATTGAAATAGCGGCTCACGCAGTCCTCGGGAGCCCCGTCGAAGACGAGTGAGCCCTTGTGCAGCAGCAGCGCGCGGTCGCAGAGATTCTGCACCGAGCCCATGTCGTGCGAGACGAAGATCAGTGTCGCGCCGCGATGGACGATCTCGCGGATGCGCTGGAAACATTTCTGCGTGAAGAACACGTCGCCCACACTCAGAGCCTCGTCGATGATGAGGATGTCGGGCTGGACATTGACCGCCACGGCAAACGCGAGCCGCATCAACATGCCGGACGAGTACGTCTTCACCGGCTGATCGACGAAGTCGCCGATGTCGGCAAACGCAGTGATCTCCGCATAGCGCGCCTCCATTTCTGCGCGCGAGAGCCCGAGGATCGCGCCATTGAGAAAAACATTTTCCCGGCCCGTGAAGTCGGGGTTAAAGCCAGAGCCCAACTCCAGCAGCGCCGAGACGCGTCCATTTACTGCGACTGTACCTGAGGTAGGCGTGAGCGTGCCCGCGATGAGCTGGAGCAGAGTGCTTTTACCGGAACCGTTGCGCCCGATGATGCCCGTGGCCTCGCCACGGCGGATTTGAAACGAGACATCCTTCAGCGCGTGAAAATCGCGATACCCTCGATTGGCTCGCGCCATCAGCTTCCGATGGATCGATGAGTTGGGGGGCGCCAGATTGGCGGTGGCGGCGAGCAGCGGACTCTTCAGGCGGGCGGAAGGATCGGCCCAGATTCGGTAGGCTTTGGAGAGATTCTGAAGCGTGATAATGGCGTCGCCGGACATCAATCGCAGGTGGTTCGGTCAGCGAAGCTTCCCGGCTAACACGCCGCAAGGACGGAGTTAGTCCGAACGGTGCGCGGCAAGCATCGCCGACAAAACCCTTGACTCTAGGGGCGGCGTTTGAGTTTTTGACCGGCTCACAATCTCTTTCCCTCATGGCCAACACCAAATCTGCCATCAAAGCCGCTCGTAAGTCGGCTCGTCTCCAGACCCGCAATCAAGGCGTGAAGACCACCCTGAAGACGCTGCACAAGAAGTTCGAGACCGCCGCGAAGGCTAACGACGCCG
The DNA here is from genome assembly GCA_048498795.1 of Verrucomicrobiota bacterium. Classification (GTDB taxonomy): domain Bacteria; phylum Verrucomicrobiota; class Verrucomicrobiia; order Opitutales; family Opitutaceae; genus JBEHXH01. The sequence goes on along the minus strand of JBEHXH010000008.1, from coordinate 152,869 downwards.
CTGCCGCCAAGGCTGCCGGTATCGCCTACGCGTCCGCGATGGACAAGGCCACGAAGTCGGGCGTCATCCACAAGAACGCCGCGGCCCGCGCCAAGTCGCACGTGTCGAAGTTCACCCTCGCGAAGTAATTTCGCTCAGCGGCTCCCCGCTGAAACCACTCTCCCCGCCGCTCTGCGTGAGCTGCGGGGTTTTTGTTTTGCGGGGAAACCACGAAACACACGAAGGGCACGAAAATCGGAGGCGGCGGACGCGATTACCCCTGCTCGATGGCTGGTGAGTTGCACACGTTTTTTTGTTTTTTACACGAAGACCGCAAAGTTCGCGAAGAACGGCACCTTCTACGTTAGCCTCTTCGCTTCCTTCGCGATCTTTGTGTAAGGACTTCCGAAGCGAGACTTAGCTTACGCTTCGGCAGGTTGGCTTTTCTTTTCGTGTACTTCGTGTGTTTCGTGGTTCCTCTCTTCTCCTGACCGACGTCCTTCCTCGTGGCCCTTTCACCGCGCCGACATTTTCTCCCGTGGGACCGCCCGCTGCTGCCGCAGGCGGCCGCATGGCTGGCGGGCGACTGGCGCGGTGACGGGCCGCTCGATCTCTCCGCTCAGTGGGTGATCGTGCCGACGAGGCAAGCCGGCCGCCGGCTGCGCGAAGCGCTGGCCGAGCACGCGGCTCAACGTGGGCAGGCGGTATTTCCACCGCGCGTGCTCACGCCGGAAGCACTGGTGACCGAAGCGGCGGGGACCGGCGTGGCGCCGCGACTCGAGGCACTGTTGGCGTGGACCGAAGTTTTTCGCGGGATCGAGCCGGAGGAGTTTCGCGCGGTGTGGCCGGTCGATCCACCGGAGCACAGTTTTGCTTGGGCCGCGCGGCTCGCGGCGCAATTCAGTCACCTGCAGGCGACACTTGCCGAAGCCGGGCTCAAACTCGCTGACGTGGCACCGCGTATGGGCGATGATTTTCCCGAGCGTGAACGCTGGGTTCAACTCGGCGAACTGGAACGGCGCCAGGCGGAAAAGCTCGCAGAGTTTGATCTCCGCGAAACTCAGGCCGCGAAAATCGCCGTGGCACAGCGACCGGTGGGCGATGCGGCTGTCTCGCGTATCGTCCTGCTCGCGACGCCCGATCCGCTGCCGCTCGCGGTTTCAGCTTTGGCGGCGACGCTGGCAGAGCGAGTGGTCGAAGTGGTGATCTTCGCGAGCGAGGATGAGGGGCCGCTATTTGACGATTGGGGACGGCCGCTCGCTGCAGCGTGGGAGAAGCGTGAGCTGGCATTGCCGGAGTTTAAAACGCGCGTGCATCTTTGTGCCGATCCAGCGGCGCAGGCCGAGCGGATCGTGGCCACGGCGCGTAAGTATGCGCAGCCGGAGGGCGCGATCGCGGTCGGCGTCGCCGATCCGGAAGTGTTGCCGCTGCTTGAGGGTGAGCTGGTGCACGCGGGCCTGCAGGGTTTCAGCCCCGAGGGACGGGCACGGAGCAGTGAGCCGCTTTATCAGTTGCTCGTGGCGCTGGCCGGACTTGCGCGCGAGGCGAACTGGGAGACGGTCGCGGCACTGGCGCGCTGTCCGGATTTTCTGGCGTGGCTGCGTGCACGACGTGGACCGCAATTCTCGGCGGCGCGGTTTTTGTCGAATCTCGACCAAGTACGCGAAGATCATCTGCCGGCCGATCTCGCGGCCGCGATTGCGCTCGGCGGTGAGCGGGTGCCGGAACTCGCCGAGATGGCCGAGCTGCGCACCATGGTCACGCGCGCGAGTTTTCCGCAGAATCTCTCCTCTGCACTCACGGAGATTTTCCTCGCGCGCCGACTCGATCTTGGCCGCGAGGCGGATCAGCGCCTCGAAGAAGCCGCGGTGGCGTGGACAGAAGTCGGCCGCCAATGCGCGACGGCGAAGGAGCGATTCCCCGCGGTGCCCGAGGCCGATTGGTGGGAACTCGCGCTGCGCATCTATGGCGAGGAGCGCCGCAGTGAGGAAAAGCCGCCCGGTGCGCTCGAGTTGCAGGGCTGGCTGGAATTGCTCTTCGAAGATGCGCCGCATCTCGCCGTAGCGGGGCTCAACGATGGCTTCGTGCCGAGTGCGCTCACGGGCGATGCGTTTTTACCGGAATCGCTGCGCGCGCAGCTCGGGCTCAAGACCAACGCGGCGCGCTTCGCGGCTGACGCGTATCTGCTGCAGGCGGCTGTGGCGAGCCGCGCGGAGGGACGGGTCGACGTGTTTTTCGGCAAAACCTCGGTGGCGGGTGAGCCGCTGCGGCCATCGCGTCTGCTGCTGCGCTGCGCGGATGCCGATTTGCCGGAGCGAGTGGCCTTTCTCTTTCGTGAGCCGGCGGCGGCACACGCGGCCCTACCGTGGACGCGCGCGTGGAAACTGCAGCCCGGCGACATCAAGCTGCCGCAGCGCGTAGCGGTGACGGCGCTGCGGGCGTGGCTCGATTGTCCGTTTCGTTTTTATCTGCGCCATACGCGTCGGATGCTGCCCGTCGATCCGACGAAAGAGGAGATGGACGCGCGCGATTTTGGTACGCTCATGCACGCGGCGCTGGAAGCGCTGGCGCTGGAGACGCCGTTGCACGATTGCGCGGACGCGTCGGTGCTGCGGGAGTTTTTGTTCGCCGCGCTGGAACGGCGCGCGCGCGCAAAATATGGCAACAATCTCACGCTCGCGCTCACTCTGCAGCTCGAGTCGGCGCGGCAGCGCATCAGCAAGGCCGCGGAGATCGAGGCGACGGAGCGCGCCGACGGCTGGCGCACGGTGGCGGCGGAGCGTGAGTTTCTGCTGGATATCGCCGGGCTGAAGGTCGCGGGAAAAATCGATCGCATCGACCGGCATCGCGACACAGGCGCGGTGCGCGTGCTCGACTACAAGACATCCGATACCGCCGTCACGCCCGCCGAGGCGCATCTGCGCTCGCTGCGGCGCGATGAGACGCCTCCGGCGTGGGCGATCTTCGGGAGCGAGGACAGGGTCCTCGTGTGGAAAGATCTCCAGCTCCCGCTCTATGAGCGCGTGCTCGCGGCGGAATTCGGCGGGGGTGTGACGTGCGGTTATTTCAACCTACCGAAAGCGGTCGGTGAGTCGGGGCTCTCGCTGTGGACCGATTTCTCGCCCGCGCTGCGCGAGTCGGCGTGGCGCTGCGCCGAAGGTGTGAGCGCGGCTATTTGCGCGGGCGAATTCTGGCCGCCGCGCGAGCTGAAAGGGCGCGACGCCGAGCGTGACGACTATGCGGAGCTGTTTCATCACGGCGCCGCGGCCAGCGTGGAGTGGCCCACCGCATGAGTACGAAGATCCCACACGAGATGATCCTCGCGTCGGCGGGCTCGGGGAAAACCTACGCGCTCACGAACCGCTTTGTGCAACTCCTCGCGAGCGGCGCGCGCCCCGAGCGAATCGTGGCGCTCACTTTCACGCGCAAGGCGGCCGGCGAATTCTTTGACAAGATTCTGGAGAAGCTCGCCAGCGCGGCGAGCGATGCGAAAGCCGCGGCGCGCCTCGCCAAAGACATCAGCCGAGCGGAGCTAACCTCGGCAGATTTCCTGCGATTGCTGCGCGCGATGATCGATGCGATGCCGCGGCTGCGGCTCGGCACGCTCGACGGATTTTTCGCCCGTGTGGTGCAGGCGTTTCCTCTGGAGCTGGGCCTCGCCGGAGAGTTTGAGATTTTGGAAGATCACGCCGCGCAGACGGAGCGGCGGCGCGTGTTGCGCGGGATGTTTGCCGGAGGAGTGGGTGGGCTCGGCGCAGCGCAAAAGGAATTCGCGGAGGCATTCAAGCGCGCGACCTTTGGGCGCGAGGAGAAGCAACTCGCTGGCTGGCTCGATACATTTCTCGACGAGCATCACCAAGTATGGCTCGCCGCACCGCAGCTCGAACTCTGGGGCAACAGCGCGCTCTTATGGCCGAGCGGCTGCGACTGGATAGGCGCAGGCGATGCGCTGGCTGCGGCGCGTGAATTACGTGCATGGCTCGCGAGCTTGGGCGTGGCGGACAAGCAGCGGAAACGTTGGGAGGATTTTTTCTCCGAGGTTGCAGTTTGGCGACCGGGCGCGGTGTTTTCGCGCGAGCTGGGCTATGTGCTGGAGAAGGCCCTCGAAGCGTGGCCTGAGATCAGCGCGGGCCGTGCAGTGACGCTGGAGTTTGATCGAAAAAAACAAGAACTCACCCCTGCGGCTTCGGGAGCGCTCGCGATACTCGTGCGCCGCGTAGTCGGCGGCGAAATCACGCGGCGGCTGGAAATCACGCGTGGCATCGCGGAGGTGCTGCGCGGTTACGAGAGGGTGTACCACGATGAAGTGCGGCGCGCGGGCAAGCTGGGCTTCGACGATATTCGGCGCCTTCTGGAGCCGGGCGCAGCGAACGGTCTCACGCTCAGTGGAGTCGGCGATGCAGGCGAGGCGCGTCTCGCGATCGACTACCGGCTCGATGGCGAAATCGACCACTGGCTGCTCGATGAGTTTCAAGACACAAGTCACGCGCAGTGGAGCGTGCTGCGCAGCTTGATCGACGAGGCGGTGCAGGACCCGGACGAGAGGCGGAGCTTCTTCTATGTCGGTGACGTGAAGCAGGCGATCTTCGGCTGGCGCGGCGGCGATGCGCGGCTGTTTCGCGAGATTTTCTCGGAGTATAATGCCGCGGCACCGGGCACGATCGCGGAGCGGCACTTGGTGGATTCGTACCGCTCGGGGCCGGCGGTGATCGAGATGGTCAACGAAGTGTTCGGCGACGCAGCGGCGCTGGAGGAATTGTTACCCGGCGGAGCAAGTGCGCAGTGGAATCGCGAGTGGCGCGCCCACACGTCGGCGATGCCCAAGCATACGGGGCAGGCGGCATGGCTGCACGCGGAGGAGGAAACAGACCGTCGGCAGATCGCGCTGGAAATCATCCGCGAGATCGACCCGCTCGGTCGCGGACTCACGTGCGCCGTGCTCGTGCAGAAAAATTCGGTGGCGGCGGAGATCGCGGAGTTCCTGCGCGAGGCGGGTGTGCCAGCTGTGGCGGAGTCCGATCTGAAAGTCGGCGCGGATAACCCTGCGAGCGCAGCGCTGCTCGCGCTCGTGCAGGCGGCGGCACATCCCGGTGACACGCTGGCATGGGAGCATGTGCAGATGTCGCCGCTCGCAGCGGTGTTGCGCGAGGAGAAGATCGAGTACATCGAGCAGCTCACGCTGCGCGTGCTTGGGCAGATCCATGCAGAGGGCTTTGAGCGCACGGCGGAGTTTTGGGCGCGGAAGCTCGAGGCAAAGCTGGCACCGGGCGATGCGTTTACCCGCGAGCGGTTGCGTCAGTTTGCCGCGGCGGCGGGAGCGTTTGAGGCGACGGGCAGTCGCGATGTAGCGGAGTTCGGCGCGTTCATGCGGAGCTTCACGGCGCGCGACGCGGAGAGCGCGGCGGTGGTGCGGGTGATGACGATTCACAAGTCGAAAGGACTCGGTTTCGACGTGGTGCTGTTACCCGAGATTGAAGGAAAGAAAATGGATCTGCGACGCGATGGGCTCGCGGTACAGCACGCGCCCGACCGGGCGGTGAAGTGGGTGCTCGATCTGCCGCCAAAGCTGATCGCGGAGCGTGACCCCGTGCTCGCCGATTATGTACGTGGTGCGGAGGCCGAAGCGGGGTACGAGAGTTTGTCGCTGCTTTACGTGGCAATGACGCGGGCGAAGCGGGCGATGTTTGTGTTGACGAAGCCGCCGGGAAAATCGGCCTCGCATAATTTTCCGCGTTTGCTCGCCGAGACACTCGGGCGCGATGCCGGAGAGATCGCAGTCGGAGCGAAGCGCTACGCGGGCGGCTGGAGCAGCGGCGATCCCCAGTGGCATCTCGCGGTGAAGCCGACCGTACCGAAGGAGGTCGCGAGCGATGAGATCGGAGCGATTGCCGCGACGCCAGCGACTCGACGCATCGCGCGGCGGCCGTCCGGCGAGCGGGGTGGGCAGATGGATGCGGCGCGGTTGTTCATGCTAGAGGAAAATGAAGCGATCGCTTTTGGCCACGCCGTGCACGAGCTACTCGCGGAGGTGGAGTGGGGTGGTGCGGAAGTGGAAACATTCGCGGTCGATGCGTGGGCGGATCGAGGACTCGCGGGCGAAGAGGCGCTGGCGTGTCTGCGGGCACCGGCGCTCGCGGCGGTGTGGGCGCGGCCGGTGGGCGCGGCGGAGGTGTGGCGCGAGCGCGCATTCGAGATCGTGCTCGGCGACGAGTGGGTGACCGGTGTGTTTGATCGCGTGGTGGTCGAGCGCGATGCGCGCGGGCGCGCGCACTGGGCGACGGTGTACGATTTCAAAACCGACCGGATCGAGCGGGAGGCTGACGTGCCGGCTGCAGTGCAGCGACACTCGACGCAGCTGAATCTCTACCGACGCGTGGCGGCTCGGTTGACCGGATTGGACCCGGCGGCGGTGCGGTGTGAGCTGGTTTTCACCCGTTTGCGGTGCCGGGCAGAGGTCACGGACAGGTGAAAATTCTAGCTCGACAGTCCCGGGCGGGCCGCGCACGTTCTCACCTTCAAACTCTTAATCCATGGGCAATCTGAAGAAGAAACGTCGTCTGAAAATGAACAAGCACAAGCGCCGCAAGCGCTTGAAGGCTAACCGTCACAAGAAGCGTACGTGGCAGAAGTAAGCGGCCGTTTGGCCCGCTTACCGCGCCTTGCCCGGCGCACTCCGCAACCCGCCGCAGACCCGCGGCGGGTTTTCGTTTTTATCCTGCGCGAGGTGAAATTGAACCGAGCTCGGCGGGAGGCTTGACGGTCAAGTGCAGGCGTCATCGCATGGGTTCTGGCGCGACGCCAAGAACCCTCGTCGTTTCACCCCCTCCCAAAAATGAAGTTCCCCCGTTTCGTTCTCGCCGCTGCGGCGCTCCTTTTCGCCTGTGCTGGGCTGGCCAGCGCGGCTGATGCCAAGAAACTCGTGGTCGGTTTTGCGCAGACCGGTGCCGAAAGCGCCTGGCGCACGGCCAACAGCGAATCGATGAAGGCCGAGGCCGCCAAGCGTGGCATCGACCTCAAGTTTAGTGATGGCCAAAGCAAGGTGGAGAACCAGATCCGCGCGGTGCGAAGCTTTGTCGCGCAGAAGGTCGACGCCATTGTCATCGCGCCGATCGTCTTGACGGGCTGGGATCCGGTGCTGCGAGAGGCCAAGGCCGCCGGCATCCCGGTGGTGGTGATGGACCGCAAGATCGCGACGGCGGACGAGACGCTTTACGCGGCGTTCATCGGATCGGATTTCTACAAGGAGGGTGCGATGGTCGCCGAGTGGCTCGCGAAGAACGCCAACGGCCGCACCAAGATCGTTGAGCTGCAGGGCGAACCCGCTTCCGCCGCCGCCACCGAGCGCAGGAAGTCCTTTGCCAATGCCATCTCACAAGTGGGTGGCTTCAAGATGATCGACACCCAGACCGCGAATTTCCGCCGCGCCGAAGGCAAGCAGGTCATGGAGGCGCTCCTCAAGAAGCACGGCAAGGAGATCGAGATTCTCTACGCGCACAACGACGACATGGCGCTCGGCGCCATCCAGGCGATCGAGGAAGCGGGCCTGAAGCCCGGCAAGGACATCCTCATCGTGTCGATCGACGCGATCAAGGAAGGCGTACAGGCCGTCGCCGACGGGAAGATCAACTGCGTCGTCGAGTGCAACCCGCTCTTTGGCCCGAAAATCTACGACGCGGTCGAGAAGATCGTGAAGGGCGAGCACGTGCCGTCCCCGCAGTACAACAAGGACGAGGTCATCGACGCAACCAACGCCGCGAAGGTCCTCCCGACGCGCCAGTACTGAAGTCCGTCACGGACGGGCAAATCGCAAACGCCAAAGCTCCAAGCGCCAAAAAATTGAGTTCTGGGCCCCGGATTTTTGGCGTCTGGAATTTGGCGTTTGAGATTTTTACGCTGTGACTGCCACTCCACTTCTCACGATGCGCGGCATCGGGAAACGGTTTCCCGGGGTCGTGGCGCTGGGTGGCGTGGACTTCACGGTGCGCGCGGGTGAAATCCATGCGCTGCTCGGTGAAAATGGCGCGGGCAAGTCGACACTGATCAAGGTTCTCACGGGCGTCTATGAAGCCGACTCGGGTGAAATCCAACTCGCGGGCAAGACGATCCGCGCCGCGGCGCCGAAGGAAGCGGAGCAGGCTGGCATCAGCACGGTGTATCAGGAGGTGAACCTGATCGCGTCGCTGTCGGTCGCGGAAAATATCGGGCTCGGCCGGCAGCCGGGAAAGTTTGGTTTTCTCAACTGGGGCGCGATGCGCCGTCATGCGCGCGAAGCACTGGCGCGGTTGGAGATCGAGTGCGACGTCGATGCCGAACTCGGCACGCTATCGGTGGCGCTGCAGCAGATGGTCGCCATCGCGCGTGCGCTCGATCTCAATGCTAAACTCCTCGTGCTCGACGAGCCGACGGCGAGTCTCGATGAGAAGGAAATCGGCGAGCTCTTCGCCGTGATGCGACGACTGCGCGCGGAAGGGATGGGCATCGTATTCGTTACCCATTTTCTCGATCAAGTGTATGCGGTCACGGATCGCATCACGGTGCTACGCAACGGCACGCTAGTGGGCGAGTTTGTTACCGCCGAGCTGCCGCGCCTGCAACTCGTGGCCAAGATGCTCGGCCGCGATCTCGCTGAAGTCGCCGCGCAAGCTGATGCGGCACACACGGCGCACGGCAACGCCGAGCCGCTGCTCGTCACGCGCGGACTTGCGCGGAGCGGGGCGCTGCATGGACTCGATCTCGAAGTGCACCGCGGTGAGGTGACGGGCCTCGCGGGCCTCCTCGGGTCGGGGCGCACGGAGACGGCGCGGTTGCTCTTCGGTGTCGATGATCGCGATGCGGGCGAAGTGCGCTTGAAGGGCGAAGCGGCGGCGCTTGGTTCGCCGCGCGAGGCGATTGCGCGCGGCGTGGCGTTTTGCTCGGAGGATCGGAAGATCGAGGGAATTTTGCCGAATCTCTCGGTGCGCGAAAATCTCATCGTGGCGCTGCAAGCAAAGCGCGGTGGCTGGCGTGCGCTTAGCCGCGAAGAGCAGGACAAACTCTGCGCGCACTACATTGCCGCGCTCCGCGTGAAGACCGCCGATGCCGAGGTACCGATCAAGAATCTCTCTGGTGGCAACCAGCAGAAGGTGCTGCTCGCGCGCTGGCTCGCGACGCAGCCGGAGCTGATCATTCTCGACGAACCGACGCGCGGTATCGACATCGGTGCGAAGGCGGAGATCGAGCAAATCGTCGCCAAGCTACGCGGCGAGGGCGTGGCGGTGATTTTCATTTCCTCGGAGATCGAGGAGATCGTGCGCACGAGCTCTCGCGTGATTGTGCTCCGCGAGCGGCGCAAGGCGGGCGAGTTTTCTGGCGCGGACATCAACACGCCGCGCCTGATGCAGGCCATGGCTGGAGGCCATGTGACGCATGAGTGACGCCGCAAAATCGCCCGCGCCCGCGAAACGCTCGTGGTTCAGTTCGCCGGTGATCTGGCCGCTGGCGGGCATCTTGTTGCTGATCGTGGCCAACCTGGTCCGCGATCCGGCGTTTCTGAAGCTCTCGATTTTCCAAGGGCACCTTTTCGGCGTGCCCGTGGATATTCTGAATCAGGGCTCGCGCATCATGATCGTGGCGCTGGGCATGACTCTCGTGATCGCGACCGGTGGCGTGGACCTCTCAGTGGGCTCGGTGGTTGCGATCGCCGGTGCGGTCGCGGCGACGCTGATCGGGCAGGGGGTGCAATCGCTGCCGCTCATTCTCGCGGCGGCGTGCGGGGCAGGAATGCTGGCGGGTGCGGTCAATGGCGTGCTGGTGGCGTACGCCGGCGTGCAGCCGATCGTGGCGACCCTGATCCTTATGGTGGCGGGCCGCGGTATCGCGCAACTGCTCACCGGTGGAAACGTGCTGATCATCAAGCACGCGTCGTTCGAGTACCTGAGCAACGGCTTTCTCGTTGGCTTGCCCTTCGCCGCGTTGGTCGCGGGAGCGATCTACCTGATCGCGCATGCGACATTGAAGCGCACGGCCGGACGACTCTTCATCGAAGCAGTTGGCGACAACGCGATCGCGAGTCGTTTCGCCGGCATCGCGACGGCGCGGGTGAAGTGCCTCGTGTATGTTTTCTCCGGGCTGTGCGCGGGTATCGCGGGCGTGCTGGCGGCATCGAATATCCGCGCGGCCGATTCGCTGCGGGCGGGCGAGAATCTTGAGCTCGACGCGATCTTTGCGGTGGTGGTCGGCGGCACGGCGCTCGCGGGCGGACGGTTTCTGCTCTTCGGCTCCTTCATCGGTGCGCTGCTGCTGCAGACGCTGACGATCACGATGTACAATCTCGGCGTGGCTCCGGCGGTCGCAACGGTGCCCAAGGCGTGCCTGATCCTGCTCGTGTGCGTGCTGCAGTCGCCGCGCACGAGCCGCTGGCTGCGCGGGTTGGTCGCGCGAAAGGCGGCGGTATGAGTCCCGCGCTCCAACGTCGACTCCCGCTGCTCACGACGGCGCTCGTGTTTGTCGTGCTCTATGCGATCGCGGCGAAACTCTACACAGGCTTCTTCTCCGTGCGCGTGCTGGGCAATCTGCTCACGGATAACGCCGCGCTTGGTATCACGGCGGTGGGGCTCACCTTGGTCATCTTCACGGGCGGCATCGATCTGTCGGTGGGCGCGGTGATCGGTTTCACGTCGATCTTCACGACGACGCTCATCCAGGGACACGGCTTCGATCCGTTCACGGCTTCGCTGCTGGCGATTTTGGTCGGCGCCGCGCTCGGTGCGGGAATGGGATCGCTGATTCATTTCTTCGGGCAACCGCCGTTTCTGATCACGCTCGCGGGGATGTTTCTCATGCGCGGCTGTGCGTTTTGGATCACGACGGATCAAGTGCCGATCGATCATCCGTTTGTGCTGAAGCTCACGGCATATGCGCTCCCGCTGGGCTCGGCGCTGAATTTGCCGGTGCCCGCGCTGGCTTTGATTGCAGTGCTGATCCTCGGCGGAGTGGTGGCGCACTACACGCGGTTCGGGCGCAATCTTCTCGCGCTCGGCAGCAGCGAACAGTCGTCGCTGCTCATGGGCCTGCCCATTGGGCCGGCGAAGATCGGGGTGTACATGCTGAACTCGGTGTGCGCGGTGCTCGCGGGACTCGTTGCGACGCTCTACACCGGCGCGGGCAATCCGAGCCTCGGGCTCGGCCTCGAACTCGACGCCATCGCGGTCGTGGTGATCGGTGGCACGCTGCTCAGTGGTGGACGCGGGCACATGCTCGGCACGCTGCTCGGCTTGCTGATCTTTGGCACGATTCAGTCGGCACTGCTTTTCGACGGGCGACTGGATTCGTCCTGGGTGCGTATCGTGGTCGGTGGGCTGCTGCTCACGTTCATCCTCTTGCAACGCTTCCTCCTCCGTCGTCTCGCGCGGCGGTGACCTCTCTTCGCTTTCTTTTTCCCCAATGAAAATCCGCCGTCTCTTCCCCTTGTTCGCGGCGCTGGTCGCCCCGTTGTTTGGTCAGGCCGGTGCACCGGTGCCCGTGTCGCTCACGATCCACGCCGATCAGTCGGGTGCCACGATCAATCGCAACATCTACGGACACTTCTCAGAGCACCTCGGCCGCTGCATCTACGAGGGTTTCTGGGTGGGCGAGGACTCGCCGATCCCGAATACCCGCGGCATCCGCAACGACGTGGTCGCGGCGTTGAAGAAGCTCAATCTCCCGCAGCTTCGCTGGCCGGGCGGCTGTTTCGCCGACGAGTATCACTGGAAGGACGGCATCGGCCCGCGCGAGAAGCGCGCCAAGATCTACAACAGCCACTGGGGTGGCGTGGTGGAGACCAACGCGTTTGGCACGCACGAGTTTCTCGATCTCTGCGAGCAGCTCGGTTGCGAGCCGTACATCTGCCTCAATGTCGGCAGCGGCACGGTGCAGGAGGCGATGGAGTGGGTCGAGTACATGACCTCGCCCGCCGACTCGCCGATGGCGAATCTCCGCCGCGCCAACGGCCGCGCCGAGCCGTGGAAGATCAAGTACCTCGCCATCGGCAACGAGAGCTGGGGCTGCGGCGGCAACATGCGGCCGGAGTTCTACGCGGATAATTTCCGCCGCTATAACACGTTCGTCAAAAACTACACCGACACTCGTATCCAGCGCATCGCGTGCGGGCCCAACGGCGACAACTACGAGTGGACCGACACGGTCATGAAGCTCGCCGGCAAGAGCAACATGCAGGGCCTCGCCCTCCACTACTACACGCTGCCGACTGGCAGCTGGCGCGGCAGCAAGGGCAGCGCGACGGTGTTTCAGGAGGACCAGTGGTTCTCCACGCTGAAGCAGACGCTGCGCATGGAGGAGCTCGTGACGAAGCACGGCGAGATCATGGACAAGTACGATCCGCAGAAGCGCGTCGGCCTCGTCGTCGACGAGTGGGGCACGTGGTATGACGTAGAGCCGGGCACCAATCCGGGCTTCCTCTTCCAGCAAAACACGCTGCGCGATGCGGTCGTGGCCGCGCTCAATTTCCACATCTTCCAGAAGCACGCCGACCGTGTAAGCATGGCGAACATCGCGCAGATCAACAATGTCCTCCAGTCGATGGTCCTCACCGACAAGGAGAAGATGATCGTCACGCCGACGTACCACGTCTTCGAGATGTTCAAGGTTCACCAAGGCGCGACCTCGCTCGCGCTCGACCTGACCACGCCGGACTACGCGTTTGGCAGCGACAAGATTCCCGCCGTCAGCGCGTCGGCCTCGCGCGATGCCGACGGCAAGATTCACGTCTCCTTCGCCAACTGCGATCCGCACAAGGCCGCCACGGTGACGGCGAAAATCGCGGGCCGCGCCGCGAAGAGCATCACCGGCCGCGTGCTTTCGGCCGATACGATGCAGGCGCGCAACACGTTCGAAACGCCGGACGCGCTACACCCGGTGGAGTTCAAAACCTTCAAGCTCGATGGCGAGAATCTGACGGTCGAACTACCTGCGATGTCGGTGGTGGTGTTGGAAATCATGTAACGTCTTCGCTCATGAAAACCCTGCGCCGTCTGGCCTTATTAGTTGTATTCAGTTTGTCCCTACGCGCGGACGATACCGCGCTGTTGTTCACCTACTTCACGAAAAACGGTGAGGACGGTTTGCATCTCGCTACAAGCACCGACGGCCTGCACTGGACCTCGCTGCACGGCGGGGCGTCGCTCCTCACACCGATGGTGGGCAACAGCAAGTTGATGCGCGACCCGTGTCTGCTGCTCGGGCCTGACGGCGTGTTTCGCATGGTGTGGACCGACTCGTGGGATGGCCAGACGATCGGCTACGCGAGTTCGAAGGATCTCATTACTTGGTCCGAGCAAAAGGCCCTGCCCGTGATGAAGCACGAGCCCACGACGGTGAATTGCTGGGCGCCGGAGATCGTCTACGATGCGCAGAAGAAAGAGTACGTGATCTTCTGGGCCTCGACGGTGCCGGGCCGCTTCATGACGCCCGATGAGACCGGTGGCGACTCGAAGCCCGACAAGCCGCGCAACCACCGCATCTATGCGACGACAACGAAGGACTTCGAGAGCTTCACGCCGACGAAGCTATTCTACGAGCCAGGCTTCAACTGCATCGACGCTACGCTCGCGCGCGACGGAGACGAGTGGCTGATGGTCGTGAAAAACGAAGTGCGCGTGCCCGAGCCCGCGAAGTTCCTCTACACCACGCACGCGAAGACCCTTGCCGGTCCTTGGTCGCCCCCGAGCGAGCGCATCACCGGTGCGTACTGGGCCGAGGGACCGACGGCGATCAAGGTCGGCGAGTGGTGGCATGTGTACTTCGACAAGTACCGCGACAAGAAATACGGCCTCGTCCGCTCGAAGGATCTGAAGAGCTGGGAAGATATCAGCGATCAGCTGCAGATGCCGAGCGGCGTGATCCCGCGGCACGGCACAGCGCTGCGAGTGCCGGCGAAGATCGTCGAGGCTTTGAAGTAAGGCGGCGCTTCCAAGTTCTCGCCTGCGGCGGGAAATCTTCTTTGCTGGGCCGATGTCGTTTTCCTCTGCCCAGCTTCAACGTGCGCGTCGGTTGCTCTGTGCGCTGCAGGATCACATCCGCGATACGCTGCTGGCGGCGCGGGTGCGCGACTCGGGGGATTTTGCGAAGATCGCCGCTGTCACCGCGGCGGATACGATCTTTCATGTTGATCGTCTGAGCGAAGAGGCGATCTGCGATTGGTTCGCGGCGCACTGGCCGAAGGCGTGGCCGGTGGAGCTCGTGATGGAGGGACTGGAGGGCGAGGCGGTGACCTTCCCGCGTGGCACGCCCGTCGCGCGCACGCAGTGGAAATGCATCCTTGATCCCATCGATGGCACGCGAAACCTGATGTTCGACAAGCGCTCCGCGTGGGTGCTCGCCGGGCTTGCGCCGCAGCGCGGAGCGAAGACCCATCTTGGCGATATTATCGTCGCGGCTATGACCGAGCTGCCGACCTCGAAGATGTGGCGCAGCGACCAACTCAGCGCCGTGCGCGGCGGTGGTGTGCGGGCCGAGGCCGTCGATGTGCGGAGTGGTACGCGGGAGAAGATCACCGTCACACCCTCGCGGGCAAAGGGCTTCGAACATGGCTTCGCGTCGATCGCGCGGTTCTTCCCGGCGGGCAAGGCGCTCACGGCGCAGCTCGAGGAAGCGCTATGGCGCGAGCTGGGACTGATGGAGTCGGCCTCGCCCCTCGTCTTCGACGACCAGTACATCACAACCGGCGGCCAGCTTTACGAGCTGATCGTTGGCCACGATCGCATGCTCGGTGACTTGCGCCCGCAGGTATTTGCGAAGCTCGGGCTCACGAGTCCACTCGTCTGCCATCCCTACGACATCTGCGTGGCGCTGATCGCGCAGGAGGCGGGCTGCATCGTCGAGGCGCCGACGGGTGGCGGCTTGCGCGTGCCGCTCGACACGACGTCGGCGGTATCGTGGATGGGCTACGCGAATCCGACGCTCGCGCGCCAAGTCAGGCCGGTGTTGAAAAAGCTGATACGCGAGATGCTATAGCATCTCGGAGCCGCAGTGTAGCGTGGCTAAATTAGCCACGCGTTTCCTTCAGCTTTACGCCGGCCAGCTTGAACCATGGTTTTTCCGTGCGCCGCCAAGCGCGGCTGGCACGGCGGAAGCGCTTGCGGATGTCTTCCCACAGCGCGCGGGCCTCGCCGATTTTGCCCGTCTGTTGGAGCGAGAGCGCGAGAAAATACCGCGGCTCATCGCCGATGTGGCGGCCATCCAGCGACGTGAGCACGGCCTGTGCTTCGGCGTGACGGCCCGCGAGCACGAGGGCGCGACCGCGGTAGAGTGCGACGCGCGTCTCCAGCATGCGGTCGCCTTTGAAGTTCACCTTGTCGAGGGCGGCGAGGGCCTCGGCGTATTTGCCATTCTCCAAGCGAAAGCGTGCGACCGCCGCGAGCGTGTGCGGGTCGTCGCGGAAAACTCCCGACAGCGCCGGCTCGGCGATGGCCAGCGCTTCGACGGCATCGCCGCTGGCGAGAACTTCTTCCGCGAGCGCGAGGCGGAGTTTCACGGTTTCCGTCTCCTCCAGTTCGGCGCGAAGCTCACGGATGCGCCATGCGCGCGGCTTCCATCCGCCGCGCGGGCCGCTCACCTGCATCTCGGGTAAGACCTCGACGACGAAGTAAACGATGCCGCCGAGTGCAGGCGCGCCGATGAGGATCCAGTACCACCAGTAGGGCCGACCGGTCTTGAAGACATGGATCAGCAAGCCGAGCTGCACGAGCCAGATCAGTTTGGTGACGATACCAAATGCGGACCAATCGCCGAGGAGACCGTGGAGCATGCCGGGCATAGTAAGCGCGAGAAGACCCGTTTCCTAACACATCTCCGCCCGGGGGACGCAATGTCCGAATATAGCCTCACGCCGCGCGGCGCAGACGGGCGAGTCGCGTGAGCATCGTGGCCATGCGCGCAGGAGGCATCACGTGGCGTGTGCCGGTGGCGGTGATGGCCGCACTCGGCATCCACAGGCCCTCGGCGGTCTTCGGATCTTGTGCGATCACGAGTCCACCAGCGGTTTGCACACGGACCGCGCCGGCGGCGCCGTCCGAACTCGCACCGGTAAGGACGATGGCGATGACGCGGTCGTGATACCACTCGGCTGCCGATTCGAACATCACGTCGATGGACGGCCGCGCAAAGTTCACGAGATCGTCCGTCGACAGTGAGAAGCACTCCGCATCGAACATCAGGTGATAATCCGGCGGGCAAAGAAACACACGCGCTGGCTCGATCGGCATCTTGTCCTCGACCTCGAAGATCGGAAGCGCGCTGTTGAGCTGCAGCACGGGCACGAGCATCCCGTAGCTCTCTTTGTGACGATGCAGTGTGACGGCGATGGGCAGCGGGAAATTTCCCGGCAGACGGCGGAGGATTTCGCCGATGGCGGCCGCGCCGCCGAGGGAGCCGCCGATCACGATCATCGAATTTTGCGAAACACGCGTTCGCGTGCGTCGATGGCCTCGTAGCAGTCGTGATATGAGCTGAAGCGCACCGCTTCGCTGCGTCCAAGACCGAGGTAGCCGAATTGGCCAAGGCTCGAGTGGAAGAGCCCGTGGACCTTGTCTTGCAGCTCACGGCGGAAATAGATCAGGACATTGCGGCAGAGGATGAGGTGAAACTCGTTGAACGACGCATCGGACACGAGGTTGTGCACGCCGAAGACGACGCTGTTGCGCAGCGAGCGTCGAAAGACGACCCACTCACTATCCGCCGTGAAATAGTCCGCGAGCGAGGCTCGTCCGCCTGCGAGCTGGTAGTTGCGCGAGTAATCCTGCATCGCGGCGAGAGGAAAAACGCCGTCGCGCGCGCGCGCGAGGACGTTGTCGCTCAAATCAGTGGCGTAGATACGGCAGCGGTCGGCGATGCCTTCCTCGTGCAAGAGGATCGAGAGCGTGTAGACTTCCTCACCGGTCGAGCACCCCGCGATCCAGATCCGGATAAATGGATACGTGCGCAGCACCGGCACGACCTGCGTGCGCAGGCTGCGGAAAAAATCTGGGTCGCGAAACATCGCCGACGTGTGGACCGTGAGCCGCGGGATGATTTCGCCGAGGACGCGATCGTCGGCGCGTAATCGTTGGTGCAACCCGGCGATGCTATCCGCATCCGTTTCCTTGATCACGCGCGCGATTCTTCTGCGTAGCGATGATAGTGCATACTGCCGGAAATCCAATCCGCTGCGCTCGTGGATTGTGTCGAGCAGGAGGCGAAGGTCCTCCAACTCGGAGTCGATGATCGGGTCAGGTTGCGGGCTGGCCGCTGCGAGAGTAGGGTCAGCCATGAGATGCGGACGTTCGGATATCAGCTATACAGCCAGACCCGCAGGAGCGAGGTGAGTTTCTCGGTGTCGACGGGTTTGGTGATGTAGTCCGAGGCACCCGCCTCGATGCAGCGCTCGCGGTCGCCCTTCATGGCTTTGGCGGTCACGGAGATAATCGGGAGTTTGGCGAAGCGCGGGTCGGCGCGGAGGCGGCGGATCGCCTCGTAGCCGTCCATCTCGGGCATCATCACGTCCATGAGCACGATGTCGAAGTTGGGCTTGGATTGGAGTGTTTCGATCGCCGCCGCGCCGCTTTCGGCAAACTCCACCACCATGCCGTAGGTCTCGAGCGCGGCGGTGAGGGCGAAGATATTGCGCACGTCGTCGTCCACCACCAACACACGACGGCCGGTGAGCACGGCGTCCTGCTTGCGCACTTGCTCCAGCATACGGCGTTTCGACTCGGGGAGACGGGACTGCACGCGGTGCAGGAAGAGCGCTGTCTCGTCGAGCAGGCGCTCGGGCGAGCGTGCATCCTTCACGATGATCGACTCGGAGAGCGAGCGCAGCTCGGTCTCCTCGCGCGGCGAAAGGTCCTTGCCCGTGTAGACGATGATCGGCGGCGCTTGCAGGCCATACTGGCGATTGATCTCGCGGATGAGCTCCACGCCCGGCTTGTCGGGCAGCATGAGGTCGAGCACCACGCAGTCGTAGCGCCCGCGCGCGAGTTCGGCGAGGGCATCGGCGGCGTTGCCCACGGTGGTGGTGTGCACGTCGCCGTTGCCGATCAGCTCACGGATGGTCTCGCGCTGCACGGCGTCGTCCTCGACTACGAGCAGGTTTTTCACCGGCCGCTCAATGAAGTCGACGGTCTGCTGGAGGATGTCGACGATGGCGTCCTTGCTCACGGGCTTTTGCAGGTACGACACTGCGCCGAGCTTGAGACCGCGGCCGCGTGACGGATCCACGGAGATGACGTGCACGGGGATGTGACGGAGGCGCTCGTCGTGCTTGAGGCGGTCGAGCACGATCCAGCCATCCTCATCGGCGAGGCGGAGATCGAGCGTGATCGCGACGGGAATGAAGCGCTGGGCGAGCGCGAAGCCTTGGCGCGCGGTGCGAGCGACGAGGACTTTGAACCGCTTCTCCCGGGCGAAATCCACCAGGATGCGGGCGAAGCGGTCGTCGTCCTCGATGATGAGAATCGCCCGGTCGCCGGGGGCAATGACGCCGCGGTCATCATCCACCCCGCCTTCAGGAATATCCGCGAGCAGCTCGGTGGGCGCGGGGTCGGATACCGGCGCAGGGGAGACTGCGGTAGGCGGGCTGGCCGGCGACGATTTCAAGGCGTTGCGCGCCGCGAGCGAACTTTCGCGTGCGATCTCCAGATTGATCGAGGCGGGGAGGTACAGCGTGAACGTGCTGCCCTTGCCGGGTTCGCTCTGGAGTTCGAGCGTGCCGCCGAGGAGTAGCGCGATCTCACGGCTGATGGCGAGGCCGAGGCCCGTGCCGCCGTAGCGGCGAGCGGTGCCTCCGTCGGCCTGCTGGAACGACTCGAAGATCACCTGCTGCTTTTCCTTCGGGATGCCGATGCCGGTGTCGCTCACTGCGATGGCGACGACATTCTCCGCTTCGTCGAGCGAACGGCTCTTCCGCGACCAGCCGGATTTCGCGGGCGAAAGTGTGACCGTGACCGAGCCTTGCTCGGTGAATTTGAAGGCATTCGAGAGCAGGTTCTTGATCACCTGATGCAGGCGGCGCGCGTCGGTGTGCAGCAGCGGCGGAAGGCCCGGTTCGGCGTGGATCGAGAACGTGAGCTTCTTCTGCTCGGCGATGTGGCGGAACTGCTGCTCGGTCGAGCGCTGCAACTCGGCGACGGAGATGTCGCCGGTCTGGAGCTCGACGGTGCCCGACTCGATCTTCGCGAGATCCAGGATCTGGTTGATCATTTCCAGCAGGTCGGCACCGGAAGATTCGATGGTTTGGGCGAACTGCACCTGCTTTGTCGTGAGATTGTTTTCGCGATTCTCGGCGAGCAGGCGCGCGAGGATGAGCAGGCTGTTGAGCGGCGTGCGCAGCTCATGCGACATCGTCGCGAGGAAGTCGGACTTGTACTTCGAGGTGAGCGTGAGCTGGCGAGCCTGCTCGATGAGGTCTCGACGCGCGGTTTCGAGCGCGCGATTGGAGTTTTCCAGCTCGCGCTTCTGGGTGGCGAGGAGGTTGGTTTTTTCCTCCATCTCTTCGTTGGCCTGCTGCATCTCTTCGTTGGAGTGCTCCAGTTCCTCGTTAGTCTGCGTGAGCTCGACCTGCTGTTCCTGCAGGAGCTGCTCGGATTTGCTCAAACGGTCGGTCTGTTCTTCGAGCTCGGTGTTCTTGTCGTTGAGGATGTCTTGCTGGCGTTCCAGCTCTGCGGTGAGCGCCTGCGAGGCGCGCAGCAATTCCTCCGTGCGGCGGACCGACTCGATAGT
This sequence comes from Verrucomicrobiota bacterium, assembly GCA_048498795.1. Lineage (GTDB taxonomy): Bacteria > Verrucomicrobiota > Verrucomicrobiia > Opitutales > Opitutaceae > JBEHXH01. The sequence goes on along the minus strand of JBEHXH010000008.1, from coordinate 133,159 downwards.
CTGCAGCACGATGCCGAGATTGGCCGCGAGCTGTTTCACGAATTCCAGTTCGAGTTCGCTGAACGGCTCGAACGACGCCAGCTCCAGCACGGCCTTGGGCTTGCCCTCGAACAACACCGGCTCGACCAACACGACCGCAGGCTCGGTCTTTCCAAGCGCAGAGCCGATTTTCAGGTAATCCGGCGTAGTGGTGACAAGGATGCGCTTGCCTTCGGCGAGGCACTGCCCAGTGAGGCCGTGGCCGGGCAATAGGGTCGTCGGCGCGCCATTGGCGGCATAGCTGGCGACGAGTTCGAGCTGCACCTTGTCTGCTTCGCCGGTGACGAGATAAGCGACGGAACACTTGGCTTCGATCAGCACGGACAACTCGCGCAGCACGAGCTCGCAGACCGCGCGCACATCGCGTTGCTGCTGGAAGAGTGTGCCGATGCGCGTGAGGCCGCTCTTGAGCCAGTCTTGGTCGGCGAGAACATTTTGCCGCTGCTCGACCTGGGTGGCCATGGTGTTGAACACGTGGCCGAGATGTCCGACTTCGTCTTGATAGAGAATCTCCACGCGATGCGCATAGTCGCCGTCGCCGATGCGGGTCGCGCTCGAGCGCAGGCTGGCGAGCGGCTGCGTGATACTGCGATTTAGGACGAAACCACTGATGATGATCACGAGCAACGCGGCGAGGGAACCGTAAGTCACGGTCGCGCGCGTGGAGGCCGCGGCTTCGGTGGAAATCACGCGCCGCTCGTTGAGGAGTTTGCCTTCGGCGGTGATCATCTCGTTGACGATGGCCCAGATGCGCTCCGAGATTTCCTGGCCTTGGCGTACGAGGCCGGCGGCACGTGTCACGTCGCGCACCTCGCCGGCATCGCGGAGCACCATGAGCGAGCGTGAGAGATCGCCGCGCCGCGCGAGCAGATCAGCGAGTTGGTCGAGACGGGGCTTTTGTTCGGGATTGTCCGTGGTGAGCGTGCGCAAGCGCCGAATGGTTTCGGCCGCAGCGGCTCGCTGGGGCTCGAGGTTGTCGCGTAGCGCGGTGTCCCCGGAAATCAAATACCCTCGTCCGGCGGACTCGATGTTGGAAACCGAGTTGCTGAGCGTACGCAGCTCACTCATTACCTCAAGGGTATGGCTGACCCAGCCGCTCTCGCGTTGCATCTCATCGATGCTGCGGAGGCTGAAAAAGCCGACGGCGATCAGGGCGATAAGGGGGGCGACGAAAGCCAGCGCGATACGGTGGCCAATCAAAAGATTTTTGGAGAACACGCGCGCTCACGCTGAGTTGCCACAGTTGGCTTGGCACGACGATTCGCGTTCCGACAGGGTAGGTAAACACCTGCCTAAAAGTTTTTGCACTTTGCGCGCATTACGGGTCTGGTGAGGTGCGCGCGCAGCTCAGTCCGGTCTGTGCCGTATTCCCCTTCCGAAACTCATGTCGCAGGGTCCGCTGCCGCATCAACCGATCAACCTTTTGCTCGTCGACGACGAGCCGAGGAATCTGGACGTGCTCGAGGGCATCCTGCAGTCGCCCGAGCACCGGCTCGTGCGCGCGACCTCGGCGGAGACGACACTGCTGGCTCTGCTCAACGACGACTTTGCGGCCATCGTGCTCGACATCCAGCTGCCGGACATGACCGGCATCGAGCTGGCGCACTTGATCAAGCGCCGCGAAAAAACGCAGCATATCCCGATCATTTTCCTCACCGCACTCTATCAGGATGAGCAGCGGATGCTCGAGGGCTACAACGTCGGTGCGGTCGATTACCTGACCAAGCCGGTCAATCCCAACGTGCTTCGCTCCAAGGTCGCCGTATTCGTCGACCTTTACCGCAAGAGCGCGGCGCTCCAGCGCATCAACGGCGCGCTCGCGCAGGAGATCAAACAGCGGCAGCAGGCCGAGCGCGCGCTGCGCGAGACCAACGACGAACTCGAGGCCCGCGTTGAGGCGCGCACCGCCGCGCTGCGTCAGGCCCGCGACGCTGCCGAGCAGGCCGGCCGTGCGAAGGACGATTTTCTCGCTGCGCTGTCCCACGAGCTGCGCACGCCGCTCAATCCCGTGCTGTTGCTTGCAAGCGAGTCAGCAACGAACCCCGCTTACTGTGACGACGCGCGAGCGCAGTTTACGGCGATCCGTAAGAACGTGGAACTCGAAGCACGCCTCATCGACGATCTGCTCGATCTCACGCGCATCACGCGCGGGAAACTTGTGCTAGATCTCAAGCGCTGCGACCTGCACGGGATCATCGAGGACGCGATTGCGACGGTACGCGCCGAGTTCGAGCAGAAGCATGTGACCCTCACGCTCGATCTCAACGCCCCGCGGCACATCGTCACCGCGGACCACGTGCGGCTCCAGCAGGTGTTTTGGAACGTGCTCAAGAACGCGGTGAAGTTCACTCCCGAGCGCGGCCATGTGCGCATTGCGACCCAGGTCGACATGACCGACTCGGCGATCATCGCCGAAGTCACCGACAGCGGCATCGGCCTTTCCCCAGAAGAACTCAAGCGCGTGTTCGACGCCTTCTCGCAGGGCGACCACGCGGTGGGCGGTGGCTCGCATCGCTTCGGCGGACTGGGCCTCGGCCTCACGATTTCGCGCAGCCTCGTGGAGAGCCATGGCGGGGCATTGTCGGCGCGGAGTGAAGGCGCGGGGCGCGGCGCTACGTTTTCGATCAAGATTCCGCTCCTTGGCCGGGCTGAGAGTGAGCAGGCCGCCGTGCCGCGTCATCAACGGGCCAGCGGCGATCGTCCCCCGCGTGCCGACGGTTCGAGCGATGGCCGGCGGAAACGCATTCTCCTCGTCGAGGATCACGAGCCCACGCGTCGCACACTCGAGACCCTGCTCACGCGCCGGAAGTACGATGTCGCCACCTCGGCCTCGCTGACCGAGGCGCGTGCGCTGGCTTCGGCGCAATCGTTCGATGTGTTGATCTCGGACATCGGCCTGCCCGATGGCAGTGGGTTCGACCTCATGCGCGAGATGCGGAATCAGCCCGGCATTCTCGGCATCGCGCTCACCGGTTACGGCATGGAGGGCGACGTCGAGCGCAGTCGCGATGTCGGCTTCCGCCTGCACCTGACCAAGCCGATCAATATCCAGTCGCTCGACAGCGCACTGGCGGAGCTGGGCGATTGACGGGGTAGGGGTGTGAAACGCACCCCTTGACGCGCGTGAGGCGTTTGCCAGCCTGCGCGTTTCACTCTCCGCAATGCCGAAGAAGAAATCTGGAAAGCCCACCGATCAATCCGAGTTGTCGTTCAACGCCGGCGCCGATGCGTCTGCCCCGACACCGCCCCCGGCTTCGGAAACGCCCGCGCCTACCGCACCCGCCGCCACGTCCGCTGAGCCGACGGCCAGCGAGGCTCCCGTGGAAGTGCGCTCCAATCCCGCGGACGCACCGCTCGCGCAGCACTACCGCACGTGGTTTCTCGACTACGCCAGCTACGTCATCCTCGACCGCGCCGTGCCGCACATCGAGGACGGCCTCAAGCCTGTGCAGCGTCGCGTGCTCCACACGCTGTGGGACATGGACGACGGCCGCTTTCACAAGGTCGCCAATGTCGTCGGTGCGACGATGCGCTTTCACCCGCACGGCGATGCGTCCATCGGCGCGGCACTCGTCGGCATCGCGCAGCGCGGCTGGCTGATCGAGCCGCAGGGTAACTTCGGCAACATGTACACGGGCGACGAGGCGGCCGCGCCCCGTTACATCGAGGCGCGTCTCACGCCTTTCGCGCGCGAGGTGCTCTTCAATCCGAAGACCACCACGTGGCAGCTCAGCTACGACGGCCGCGCGAAGGAGCCCGTGACGCTTCCGGCAAAGTTTCCCATCACGATCCTCGAGGGCGCCGATGGCATCGCGGTCGGTCTCGCGACGAAGATCCTTCCGCACAATTTCAACGATCTCTGCCGCGCCGCGATCAATCACCTGCAGGGAAAATCGTTCCGCATCTACCCCGATTTCCCGACGGGCGGTCTCGCCGATTTCTCCGAGTACAACGACGGCGAGCGCGGCGGTAAGGTGAAGGTCCGCGCCACCATCGAGCAGCGGAGCAAGTACCTCCTTGCGATCACCGAGCTGCCGTATGGCGCGACGACCGAGTCGCTGATCGAGTCGATCCTCGGCGCCAACGCGAAGGGCAAGATCAAGATCAAGCACGTCGACGACAACACGGCCGAGAAGGTCGAGATCCTCGTCCACCTGCCGCAGGGCGCGGAGCCGGAGAAGGTGATCCAGCAGCTCTACGTTTTCACCAATTGCCAGATGCAGCTCTCGCCTGCCGCATGCGTGATCGTGCGCGACGAGCAGACTGGCGTGGACAAGCCGCTCTTCCTCGGCGTGCGCGAAATTCTCAAGCGCAGCGTCGACCAGACCGTGGCGCTCCTGAAGCGCGAGCTGGAGATCAAGCTCGGCGAGCTCGAGCAGCAGTGGCACTGGGATTCGCTGGAGCGCATCTTCATCGAGGAGCGCATCTACCGCCGCATCGAGAAATCGAAGACGTGGGAAGACGTGCTCGCGGAAATCCGCGAGGGCCTGCAGCCGTTCCTAAAGCAGCTCCGCCGCGAGGTAACCGAGGAGGACATCACGCGCCTCACCGAAATCCGCATCAAGCGCATCTCCGCCTACAATCGCTTCCAGGCCGACGAGGCCATCAAGAAGATCGAGGAGGGCATGAAAGAAACGAAGGCCAACCTGAAGAATCTCACCGCCTACGCGATCGCGTGGTTCGAGATGCTGCAGGAGAAGTATGGCAAGGGGGTGAAGCGCCGCACGCAGTACGATGAGATCGAGCAGATCAGCGCGGCCGCGGTCGTCTCGAATAATCAGCGCCTCTACGTCAATCGCGAGGAGGGCTTCATCGGTCTCAACTGGCGCCAGCACGAGTTCGTGCAGGAGTGCTCCATTCTCGACAGCGCGCTCACGATCATGGCCGACGGCTCGCTCAAGGTCACAAAGGTCGCCGACAAGGTCTTCATGGGGCGCGACATCATCCACTGCGCGGTGTTTCCGGCCGACGGTGACAAAAACTTCTACACGATGGTCTACCAGGACAAGGAGTCCGGGAAGGCCTTCGCGAAAAAATTCCAGATCGGCGGTCTCTCGCGCGACAAGCTGTACCCGCTCGTGAAGAGCGAGGGATCGCGCGTGGTGTATCTCGAAGTCAGCAAATCCGAAAAGGAAATGCCGAAGAAACTCCACATCTTCATCGATGGGCGCAGCGGCGCTCGTGTGCGTGAGGTCGACTTCGATCTCACGGAGCTCCCCGTCAGCTCTCGCAATGCCAAGGGCGTCACGGTCACCAAGTGGCCCGTAAAGCTCGTGAAGCGCGACGATTTGGCGCTGCAGTAAGATTGGGCTCCGAGAGTCGCGACTGTAGTTAAGAATTGGATACGGAGTCTCTCTGCGGCGCCTGATGTGCATCTGCACGCAATCGATCAGGGCGCTAACTTTTTCATTTCGCACGCGCCGAAGATTTTCCACGCTGGTCGGATGGTGAAGCGTCTCGGACCGATGGGCTGGCTGCTCGTGGGCGTGCTGTGCGCAGGTGGCTGCGCGATGCCCTCGGCGGAGCCGCGCAATCTCGACTTCGCGAAAGCCGACATGGCGACTTACGTCGACTCGGGGCGTTATCTCACGGATGTCTCCGCGGTGGCGGAAGACGCCGGCGCGTACATCGAGAAGCGCGCGGCTCATCGTAAACCCGGCGAGCGGCTCGCGATCGTTTTCGATATCGATGAAACCGCGCTGTCGAATGTCGCGCACATTCGATCGGTCGGGTGGGGCTACATCACGAGCGATTGGGCCGCATGGATCGATAGCGCTCAGGCGCCGGCGCTGGAGCCGGTGCTGCTGCTTTTCCGCGCGGCGCAGCATGCGGGCGTCGAGACTGTATTCATCACGGGCCGCATGGAGCAGCGCGATGGCCCCGGCACGATTCGCAACTTGCGCACGGCCGGCTACACCGGCTACTCGTGGCTGATCTTCCAGCCCGACACCTCGGCTGAGCCGACGGGTGTCTTTAAACTTCTCACCCGTGATAAGCTGCAGCGCGAGGGTTTCACGATCATCGCCAACATCGGCGACCAAGACAGTGACCTCGCCGGCGGCAGCTCAGAGAAAAACTTCAAGCTGCCCGGGCCGTTTTATCACGTCGATTGAAGTGCACTACTTGGACCCGAGGCAGAACGTGTTTCCCTCGCTGTCCTTGAAGATCACGTAGGTGCCCCATTCCTGCTTTTGCGGCGGAGCGAGAAATTCGACACCGCGGGCTTTTAGCTCCTCGTAGGTTTTCTCCACGTCGTCGCACCAGTACGACATGTTGACGAAACTGCCCACGCGGTCTTGCTGGCCCTCGGGGGTAAAGAGGACGACGCGCGTGTCGGCCTTCGGTATGCGCAGCTCAATCCAGCGCTGTTTTCCATCGAAGGGCTGGTCGGTGATGATGGTGAAACCGAGTTTGTCGGTGTAGAAATCGAGCGCGCGGTTCTGATCGCGGACGGGGATGCCGGTGAACTTGATGCCTTTGATCATGGTGAGGCGAAGTTGAACCGAGCGGCCGCCGAGGTCGAGCGGTGGGCCGCGGGGTAGGGTGAAAAGTCTTGTCCGTTTAACGGACAGTGCCGAGCGTCGCTTCATGCCCCGCTTCAAGCAGACCGTGCCGGTCGACGACTACGTGCTCGATGTGCTTCTGCGCGATCTGGTGGGCCATGACAGACAGCCCGCGGCGTTTCTCGTGTATCTCTTCCTTTACGGCCGAGCAGCCCGCGCTGGCTGGGAGCCGGTGGAGGCGAGCCTGCGCGATATCGCGGATGAGACGGGCCTTTCGAAAAGCGCAGTGCACACCGCGGTAGCGACGCTTCAAAGGCGCGAACTGATCGTCACGACGCGGGCACATGCCACAGCGACACCGCAGCACGCAGTTCGCAGGCACTGGCGGGACGAGAAGCGGCGAGTGTTGCGGAAATAGGCCGCACCCAGAAAATAAAAAAGCCACGCCGAGAAGCGTGGCTTGGAAACTGAAGAAAAGGGCGAGGGCGTTTACTTCTTCGTGACGTCCGGCTTCGGGTTCTGAGCCTGGATGTCGGCGAGGCGCTTCTCGATCTCGTTCATCTTCGTGACGAGTTCCTCGGCCATCTTGTCGCGGTCGGAACTCTTCACGATGCTGAGGCTCGCGACGTCTTTCACGACATTGGCGGGCAGAGTGAGCAGGCGGGTAATGAGACCCTGATCCTTGAAGGAGCTGAGGTAGAGCGCGGTGATCTCGTGGGAGAGCTTCATCGCATCGCCGGCGGCGGCCTGTGTGGCCTGAAGATTGTTGTTCAGCTGCTGATTCTTCGCGAGCTCGGACGTCAGCACGTTGCCGACTTGGTCGGAGATGCGCTGGCTGTACTTCACGATGGAGTCGCGCGTGAGATTCTGATCCTTCGACATCTCGGCGAGGATCGGCTGGATCTTGTCGGCCATGCGCGTCGACACTTTGTCGACCTGCTCGTTCTGCATGCGCTCGGCTTCCTCGGGCGACTTCGGGAGCGGGTTGTAGGGTTGCACCTTCTTCGCGATGGCCTCGGCGAGGAGGTTCATGCGCTCGGCGTTGAGCTTCTGCAGTTCCTCATCGGTGCGGAAGAGATCGGATTCACGCTTCGCGATCGCGTCCTTGAGCATCTTGTTCGTCGCCTCAATCTGGTGGCGGTTCTCCTCGGCGGCAGCTTTCAGCGCATCGTTCTGCTCACGCAGTGGCTGGAGTTCTTTTTGCTGCGCGAGTGCCATCTCCTTCACGGTTTCCTGATGCAGCCAATAGGCCGCGCCGACCACGATGATGATGGTGAGGACGATGGCCGGGAGTTGTTCTTTGAATTTTTGCCACATAGCGATAGAAGGGGGTACGACCGAGATTAGTTAAGATCGGGTGCAAAATGCAACGCCCCTGTGAAAAGGGGTTTTGCGGTTGTTTCCCGGTGAGCAAGCTGCACGGTGGCCCCGTGAGCCTCAATCGATTCGAGCAGCGCGTTTTTGACTATTTGCAAGGTCATCGCGAGGAGAGACAGTACTGGACCGAAAAAGTTCGGAAACACATCGCGACCAATCCGGACGAACACGCTGTGGCGATGCGCCTCGATGGCGAGCTGTGGCGCTACTACGAGGAACGCAGCGCCGTGGCCGAGCCATTCAAGTCCGCCGCGCGCCACGAGGGCATGCAGCGGACCAGCATGCGCAACCTCGCGGAGCTGCTGATTAGATTGTGGACCGAGCCGAAGCCAAAAAAGAAGCCTGCTATGGAGAGGCCGTAGAGCAAAGCGGGGCGGAAGCCGCACTGGACACAGAGGTCATGGAGGAGCGTGAGGAGAGCACAGAGAGTCAGAACTTCCATTCCTCCCGTTCTTCACCCGCTGTGCTCTCTCTCCCACTCTCTGCGGACTCTGTGTCCCACTCCAATCTTTACCTTACCGCACCGTCCGCAGCTGCACGGCATCCACGAGACGGTCGGCGGCGAGGATGTCGGTGGCGACGACGAGTTTGTCGTTGGCCTTCACGAGGCCGCGGTCGCGGAGGACAGCGATGGCGTTTTCGATCGTGATCGCCGGGTCCGAAGCGAACGGCATCAGCACCGGCTCGACGGCGCGGAGGATGCGGAGCTGGCGGAAGACCTCGAGATTGGGCGTGATCGCGACAATCGGCGAGTGCACGGGACGCAGCGCGGCGAGGCCGGCGGCCATGAAGCCGTGACGGGTGAACGTGAGCAGGTGTGAGCCGGGGATCTGGTTGGCGAGCACGACAGCAGCGTGGAGAATCTTCATCCGCTCCTGCGTGAACACTGTGGGCTCAAGGTCGGCTTCCGCCTGCTCGAACTCGATGCGGCGCGAAATCTTGTCGAGCATCTGCATGCACTCGAGCGGGTACTTGCCGATAGTGGTCTCGCCCGAGAGCATCACGCAGTCGGCGCGCTCGAACACGGCGTTGGCGACGTCGGTGATCTCCGCGCGGGTCGGGACGGGCTGGCCGATCATCGACTCCAGCATGTGGGTCGCGATGATGACCGGCTTGCCCTGCGCGATGCAGGCGTTGACCGCGCGACGCTGAATGACGGGCAAATCTTCAAACGGGCACTCGATGCCGAGGTCGCCGCGTGCGACCATGATCGAGTCGCAGGCGAGCACGATGGCGTCGAGATTGGCGATGGCGGATTGGTCCTCGATCTTGGCGATGATGCGGACTTTGGACTTCTTGGCGGAGAGAAACTGACGGAGCAACTCGATGTCGGCCGCGTCGCGCACGAAGGACAGCGCGAGAAAATCGATGCCTTCCTCGAGACCCACGGTGGAATCGCCGCGGTCCTTCTCGGTGAAGGAGGGGAGGTTTACCTTCACACCGGGGAGATTGATGTGGCGCTTGGACTTGAGCTCGCCGGGGATGAGCACACGACAGCGGATGCGGTTGTCATCCTTGCTGAGAACCTCGAGGCGCAGGAGGCCATTGTCGACGAGCACGGTGTCGCCGACTTTGATGTCGTTGACGAGGTCCTTGTAGTTCACGTCCACGGACCGGACTTCTTCGCCCTGCAGGCCCTCGGCTCCAGGCTTGATGGTGAAGTCGAAAATCTCGCCCGCCTTCAGCTCGATCGGGGCGGCGAGGTCGCCGGTGCGGATCTCCGGGCCCTTGATGTCCATCATGATCGCGACCTCGCGGCCTACACGCTGGGACACGGCGCGGATGCGGCGGATGACCGCGCGGGTCCACTCGTGTTTGGCGTGCGCCATGTTCAGGCGGATGATGTCGGCGCCGCCGCGGATCATTTTTTCGAGCATTTCCTCCGACTCCGTGACGGGGCCGAGGGTGAAGATGATCTTGGTGCGGCGGAAACGTGAGGTGGACATGGAGAAATAAGTTCGTGCAGGAAGCAGGCCACCGGCGCAAGCGCAGGGGCCGCGTATGACTTGCGGGAAGCGGCGCAGGAATTGTGGCCGGTCTGCACCCTAAACGGCCATTGCGGCGACGCTGCGGCGGAATTGTTACACGACGACGGCGGATTTTCCGTGCAGCGGGAGAATCTTATCGGCTAGAAGGTCGCGCCTTAGGTTCGCTTTCTGCTCTAGCCGTACCCGCTGGAGCATTTCTTTGCCCGGCTCATCCCGTTCAACCGCCCATGTTTTCTTCCACCGGTATCGTCGCCATCTGCCTAGCGGTCGTCATCTTCATCTACTTCTACAACAACCCGCTGAAGCACGGGGCGTGGTTTCTGAGCCGGCGGTTCATCAACTGGTTTCCCCTCGGGATGACGTACGCGTTCCTCTACATGGGACGGTACAATCTCTCGGTGGCGAAAAATGCCGTCGGCCCGCTGATGACCAACAAGGACTTCGGCCTGATCTCCGGAGCAGGTACTTTTGTCTATGCGATGTCGTTTTTCGTGAACGGCCCCTTGGTCGACAAGATCGGCGGCAAGAAGGGCATCATCATCTCCGCAGTTGGCTCTGCTTTCGCGAACGTCGGCCTCGGCGTGGTCACGTGGCTCGTGCTCACCGGCCGTTGGCACATTTCTTTGATGTGGCCCTGTGTCGTGCTGTACGGCCTCAACATGTATTTTCAGAGTTATGGCGCGGTCTCGATCATCAAGGTCAAGGCTAACTGGTTTCACGTGCGTGAGCGCGGGCTCTTTGGTGCAATCTTCGGCACGCTGATCTCATTCGGCATCTTCTTCGCATTCGACTGGGGCAAGGCCGTGACGGACATGACGACTTTGGCCGCTCCGGCCGAAGGTTCATGGCTGGTCTCGCTGCTTCGCTCGATCTTCATCGCCCCCTCCAGCGCCCGTGATGCGACATGGTCAGTATTTTTTGTTCCGGCAGCCATCCTCGTCGGCTGGGCGGTGCTTGATGCGTGGTTGATCAAGGAAACTCCGGAGGATGCCGGCTTTCCTCATCTCGAAACACACGATGCCTCCACCGGGCACATGCATGAAAAGTACTCTAACTGGGATTTGCTGAAAAAGGTCTTCGGCAGCCCGCTTATGCTGATGCTCGGTGGCATCGAACTCACGGCGGGTGTAATGCGCAACGGCATCTCAAACTGGTACACGATCTTTGCCAAACAGGAGCCGCAGGTTGGCTCTTGGTCGATGGAACTCTTCGGGCATAAACTCTTCGCGATAAACGTGGCCAGCATTGCGGGTCACTGGGGCCTGATGCTGTGCGTCTTCGGCATCGTTGGCGGTTTTGCGGGCGGACTAATTTCGGACAAATTCTTCCAATCGCGGCGCGGTCCGCCCGCGGCGGTGCTCTGCTGTTTCATGGTGATGATGGCGGCCGTGATGGCGATGACGTTGCGCACTGCGCCTTTTGTCGTCGCGTGCGCAGCGCTGCTGATCTGGATGTGTGTGACTGGGGTCCACTCGCTGACCTCCGGTACGGCGGCAGCCGACTTCGGCGGGCGCAAGGCCACCGCGACGTGCTCCGGCTTGGTCGACGCTTGTGTCTATCTTGGGAGCACGATTCAGTCGGTCAGTGTAGGTTTTCTGACGAGCGAAGAGTGGTCGCACCATAGCTGGCAGTGGTGGCCGATCTTCCTGACGCCGTTTGCGATTCTCGGCTCGTATATCGCATTTCGCATCTGGCACGAACTGCCCGAGGCGACGAAAAAGTACATCGCGGAGCACGAAGCGAAGAAGGCGGCATAGCGGTCAGTTTTTTGGCCACAGAGTACCCAGATGGGCACAGATAGTTTCTTCGGGTATCTGTGCCCATCTGGGTACTCTGTGGCTCATCGGTTTGGGCAGTGAGTGAGGCCGCGACAGGTGTGCGAGCCGTTACGCCTTGTGTCATATCTGCGCTCGCCACGTGGGGTCGTCGTAACATGATCGTAACATGGAAAACCCCACCTTTGAGCCGGCAGCGAGCGGTCTGCCGGCCGGTTTTCGTCAGCGCCGCGGGCTCAACTGGGCCGTCGTCGGGTTGATGTACACCAGCTACTACTTGTGCCGCTACAATTTCTCGTACGCCAACAAGTCGATCGCCGACGAGTTTCACTTCGGCTACGAGCAGATGAGCACGATCCTCTCGTGGAACTTCGTCGCCTACGGCTGCGGCCAGATCGTCAACGGCCTGCTGACCGACCGCATCGGCGGCAAACGCGCGATGCTTATTGGCGCGACCGGCACTGTGATCGCCAACATCCTATTCGGCGCAGCATCGTTTTGGGGCATGCTCTGGCTCTTCGCGTTGCTCTGGGGGCTCAACGGCTACGTGCAGTCCTTCGGTGCGCCGGGCTTCATCAAGATCAACAGTGCATGGTTTTCCGAAAAACAGCGCGGCACGTTCGCGGGCATCTTCGGCTTCATGATCAACCTCGGCCGCTTCGGCGCCAACAAGGTGCTGCCACTGCTGCTCGCAGGATTTGTATTTCTCGGGATGTGGCACATCCCGCCCCAGCACTGGCGCGTGCTTTTCTGGCTGCCCGCGGGCGTCGCGGCGCTGGTGGCAGTCGCGCTCGCCGTATGCGTGAAGGACACGCCGGAGGAGTGCGGTTACAAGGATGTCTTTGCAGGTGAGGCCGACCACGCGGATAGCAACTCACGAGGCGAACTGCGCCACGTGTTTTATCAGATCGTGACCAACCACGTCGTGTGGATCATGGCGCTCGCTTACGCGTGCACCGGGGCGGTGCGGCAGGCGATCGATCAGTGGTTTCCGCGCTATTTTCAGGAGGTGCATCACCTCAACATGAACGATGCGAAGTTTCAGTGGCTGGGCTTTCTGATCCCATTCGTAGCTTCGGCGGGATCGCTGATCACCGGCTGGGTCTCGGACCGGTTCTTCCAATCGCGGCGCGCGCCGGTGGCGGCGGGCGTGTACATCCTTGAAGTCTGCGTGCTGCTCATCGCAACGCAGGTGACGACGGTCAACTGGGCGCTCGTGTTTTTCGTGCTCGTGGCTTTCACCGTCAACTCGACGCACTCGCTCCTTGGGCCGGCCGCGGCGATGGACATCGGCGGACGCAAGGCCGCGGCATTTGCCTCGGGATGCATCGATGCGTTTCAGTATTTCGGTGCGGCGGCGGCGACAAAAGGCCTCGGTTGGGTGCTCGAGCACAAAGGCTGGGGCTATTACTTTTACTATCTGGTGCCCTTCGGCGTACTCGCTGGTGTGCTGATGTACTCCATCTCGCATCGCAAGAGTCTCAAGAAGGGCGCAGCGCATTGAGCATGCGATGGGGTCAAACGGCCCAACCGTTTCCCCGTTGACGCATACGCGCGGCGAGGCGCACTTAGGGCATGCCACTGAGGCTCGAGTTCATCCAGCGAACCGACGACTCTGCGCCGTCCACCGACGCGGACGCATTGAATCGCGAAGTCGCGCGCAGCGGCGTGTGGTGGAAATGGATTGCGACTGAGACCGCGCAGGGGCGCGAAGTCGTGTTGTTCGTCAACGCGCGCAAGCTGCTCGCAGCCGCAGCGATCGTTGTCGTGGTCGGCTACTTCGGGACCACTGGCGCACTCGCTTGGTGGCGGGCGCGGGATCCCTACAACCATGTACGTATGGCGGATCTCATGCTGCCGACGCGCTGGCCGACAATTCGTGTCCGACGCGGCGAGGCATATTGCGATCGTGGCCTCGCGGAGCTGCGCGGCAACAACCCACAGCAGGCGATTTTCTACATTAAACTCGGTCTCAGTCTCGCGCCCGCGCGCCTCGATGCGCGGCTGGAGCTGATGCGATACTTCGCCCGCTTTCACTACTATGCCGGAGTGCGCGAACTGGCGCTGCCGCAGTTCGACCAGGCTGCGCTGCCGCATGAGGTCTTGGAAATCCTCTTCGCGGAGGCTCAGACCGCGCAGGATCAGAATAGTGTGGTGGAGTTCGCTGGACGTGCCGCACGCCATCCGGCCCTCACGACTGAAGACAGGCGTTGGGTGAAGCTTACGCGCGCCGAGGCGCTGCTCGCGATCGATCACCCCGCGGAGGCGCTGACTGCGACCGACGACCCCGAACTGCTCAATCACATCGATGGACAGGTCATTCGCATGCGCGCCCTGGCGCGGCTTGGCCGGATCGATGAGGCTATCGCACTCGGTCGCTCGATGCCGCGCATGGCCCAGCGCATGGAGCAGCCGGGCCTTCGGGCTCTGGGCAACCTGCTTGCTGAAGCTCAGCGCATCGACGAGCTCAAGGTCGTGATCAAGGAGATGATCGATCTAAATCCAGCTGGCCCGTCGAGTCGCGCCGCGGCGATCGAAAGCTGGGTGCGTGCAGGCCGTTCCGTGGAGGCGCGGGTGGAATTGGAGGAGTACATTCGTCGTTTCGGGGTACAGCCCAATGCGCTGGTCAATCTCGGACGCAGGCTTGCCGACCTCGGCTCGGCGGAACTCACGGCGCGCTGCCAGCGGGCCGCGCGCGAGTTTGGCCGCAACGACGCGGACATGTTGTCCGCCCCGTTGCTCGTCGCCCAGTTTGCCCAAGGAGACTGGGCCGGGGCAGGGCGGACTTTTACCGCGGTCTATGGCAACAACCGTTCCGTGGATCTCGCGAATCAGGTTTTTCGCGAGCTGATACGGGCAGCGCTCGACGCCGTGCCGGCGAATGCGCCGCTGGGGCCCCTGCGCATCGCAGTGGAGCGCCGCTGCTATTTCCCAACGGTCTATGCGGAACTCGCGCGCGGCTTTGCCAATGCGGGCCGTTGGGACTGCGTACAGCTCACGGCCGCCACGGGTCTCTCGGTCTATCCCCATAGTCTCAAGCTCCAGCAGCTACTCGCTCAAGCGCAGGACAAGACCGCGGCGGTGGGCGCGCCCGTGGCGACCACCGATATTCGCGCGAGCGGCAGCCGCATCATCGATGAAGCGACGTTCAAAACCACGCTCTCGTCGCGTCTCGCTCAATCCGATTGGGATGCGGTGAGCCGCCAGATCGAGGAGACCCGTCGCGCGCGCCCCGATTGGCTGCCCCGAGTCGCCCCTGATCTCGATTGGGCCGAGGCCGAGGTGGCCTATGCACGCGACGATCGTCCCCGTCTGCGCCAGCATCTCACCGCGCGCCTGCGCGAGAGTCCCGACAATCTCGATCGCGTGCTCGGTTTCGCTCGTCGGTATCAGAAAAGTGGCGACGTTGCCGGAGCCAAGGCCGTGGCTGAGACGGCGACGACGGTGCTGCCGAACTCACTCCCCGCGATGGCCTACCTCGCTGAAATCCGTCAGGCCTCGAGTGGCGGCAACTAACGCGACCCGTGCACAGAATATGCGCGCGGGCTGTTTCAAGCTGTAGCGGCGCTCTATGAGCGCCGAATCCACTGGATCATAACTATACCTCATTCGGCGGTCATAGACCGCCGCTACAGGCGCGGCGGACTCGGCTGTTTGAAGCCTCATTTTGCCACTGCTGCAGGCGCTGGCCGTACGGCGGCAAAAAGGGTGCCGGCGAGAATCATTGCCGCACCGAACAACTCAAAAGGCGAAAAGTGTTCGTGGAAAATTATCGCACTGCCCAAGGCGATGCCCACGGGCACGAGCATTT
The DNA here is from genome assembly GCA_048498795.1 of Verrucomicrobiota bacterium. Taxonomy (GTDB): domain Bacteria; phylum Verrucomicrobiota; class Verrucomicrobiia; order Opitutales; family Opitutaceae; genus JBEHXH01. Next base: position 117,666 of record JBEHXH010000008.1, on the reverse strand, counting down.
GTAGCAGCGAACCCTCGAGGACGGTGAGTTCGCGAAACGCGCGGGTCATCATGATCTGACCGGCGCCTGCAAGCGTGCTGGCGAGCAACAACAGGCCCCAAGCGCTCGCAGGGAGATGCAAGTCCTGCTGAAGCGCGGGCACTCCGCAGATGAGCAAGCCATACACGCATTGCGCGGCAAAGATCGTCGCCGTGTGTTCGGTACGGTGGAGCTGCCGGATCGTCACCACCACATAGGCGGAGATCAGAGTGGCAACGACAGCGACGCCATCATAGAATCCGGGCCGCGCGCCGGTGGTAAAGAGGTGCGTCAGTAGTGCGAGGCCGGTTAGCGCCGCGACGCTGCCGAGAATAGCGGGCAGGCGCAGCTTTTCCTTCAGTACCCAGGTGGCGAGCAGTGCGCCCCAGATGACGTAGGTGTTGTTGATGAAAGTCGCGCGTCCCGGCCCGATGTGCAGCACGGCCAGGTAGGTGAAGTATACGCCGAGTGCGCCCGCGATGCCGCGCTCGACCAGCTTGCCGCGCGTGAAGAGATGCTTCGGCTGCACCTCCTGCCGGTAGATCGAGGCAATGAGCCCGAGCCCGATGATAAACCGCCCGCACGAGATCAGCCACAGACTCACGTGCTTGTCGCCGAGCTGGCGCACGATCAGCACGTTGGTCGTGAAGCACACGACCGACGCGAGCATAAGCAAGATGCTACGGGCGCGAAGAGAAAGCGGGGCAGACACGGGGTGGCGAAGCGAGGAACTATTCAGAATCCACGCGATTGGCGCGATGGAAAAGAATGGGCGCATAGCGCCCACGTGGCAGATAGGCGCGTCATGTAGCCCGGCTCGTGAGAGCCGGGACGGATAAACCTGCAATCCCGCTTCTCACGAAGCGGGCTACACGACATCACAGCGCGTGGATCGCGCTCTTGCTGACGGCGAGGGCGGCTTCTTTCACGGCCTCGCTCATCGTCGGATGCGCGTGGATCGTGCGGGCGAGATCTTCGGCGCTGCCGCCGTACTCCATGTGCGTGACTACTTCGCTGATGAGCTCACCGGCGCCGTGGCCGAGGATCTGGGCACCGAGGATTTTGTCGGTCTTCGCGTCGGCGATGATCTTCACGTAGCCATCGGTCGCATCGGCGGCGATGGCTCGGCCATTCGCGGCGAAGTTGAACTTGCCCACGTTGATCGCGCGACCGGCCGCCTTTGCGGCGTCCTCGCCGAGGCCCACGCTCGCGACCTCCGGCTCGGTGTAGACGATGCCGGGGACGAGATCCCAATTGATGTGACCGGCCTTGCCAGCGATCCACTCGGCGACGGCCACGCCGTCTTCCTCGGCCTTGTGCGCGAGCATCGGGCCCGCGACGACGTCGCCGATGGCCCACACGCCGGGCGCGGTGGTCTTGAGGTGCGCGTCGACTTTGATGCGCTTCTTCTCGTCGAGCTGCACGCCGGCCTTTTCGAGACCGAGGTTGTCGGTGTACGGACGGCGACCGACGGCGACGAGGACCTTGTCGGCGGGAAACTCGAGTTTCTTGCCGTCACGCTCGGCGGTGAGAATGCCGTTGGCATAGCCGGTGACCTTGGCGCCGACCTCGACCTTCAGGCCCTGCTTCTGAATGATGCGGGTGAAATTGCGGATGATATCGTCGTCGTAGGTCGCGATGATCTTCGGGAGAAACTCTACGACCGTGACCTCGCTGCCAAGGCGCGACCACACGGAGCCAAGCTCGACGCCGATCACGCCGCCGCCGACCACCACGAGCTTTTTCGGCACGGAGTCGAACGAGATCGCGTGATCGCTCGACACGACCGTCTTGCCGTCGAACTTCATGAACGGCAGCTCCACCGGCGCAGAGCCCGTGGCGATGACGATGTTCTTCGCGGTGAGCTCGGTCGACTCGCTGGCACTCGTCGCTACCCGGACGATCGAGGCCGAGACGAACGACGCCGCGCCGGTGACGACGGTGATCTTACGCGCCTTGGCGAGCTGAGCGACGCCGCCCACGAGCTTCGTGACCACGGCGTCCTTCTTCTTCAGCAGGGCAGCGAGATCGAGCTCCACCGAGCCGAGCTTCACGCCGTGCTCCGCGGCGTGCTGCTTGGCGAAAACGTAGTGCTCCGATGAATGGAGCAGGGCCTTGCTCGGGATGCAGCCCACATTGAGGCACGTGCCGCCGAGCGTCGCACGCTTCTCGACAAGCGCGACCTTGAGGCCGAGCTGCGCCGCGCGAAACGCGCACACATAGCCGCCCGGGCCGGCGCCGATGACAATGAGGTCGAAAGAAGACATAAAGAATCACGATGACTCATTCCCCGCCCCGGCGAAAGCGGAAAGCGTAGCGGACTGACACCGCCCGGAAGCGGCGCTTGGTCAGGCTCGCTTCGGAGAAATGGCGATGAAGTTGTCCAGCGGAAGCAGCTTCCCCTCTTCCGAACCGGGCAACTGATAGACATCCTCGGGAAATTTCACGCTCATGTCAGCCGCAGTTTCCGGCGATGGCGCGGATTCTTTCTCGAGCTGTTGGCCAACGGGCGCCAGCCACGGAAATTGATAACGAGCGGCAGCGCACTCGCGGACGATGCGCTCGCAGTTTTCTTCGCCGTGAAGCAATAGGATGATGTCCCATTCCTTCAGCGATATGTCACCAGTCTGATTTTGCCAAAGACGGAGCACGCGTGCGAGACCGCGGGCGACAGTAGTCACCTTCAGCTCGTCCATATTCTCCAATGGGTCGTCAAGCAATAGCACTCGGTAAGGGTTGTCGACGCAAGGGGCGCAAAGAAGAAATAGCGCAAGCGCGAGCGTCTTAAGCTCGGCTGTGTTGAGAATCGTGGCCGCATCGTGGCCGAGAATATTGAATTCGAGACTTTGCTGAGCCTGTTCTCCACTTTGGCCGGTAACATCCACCTTTGTGGTCAGGGATGGATACGCCCAGCTGGCCGGCGTGAGCAGATTGAGCAGCTCCTGCAGTGCGAGACCGAGTGGTCCCTGTTCGAGGAGTTTCTCGAAGTGCTGTGCCGCCTGCAACTCAAGCGGGGCGAGATGCATCGACTCTTCCACGATGCAGAGAAGCGCGGTTGTTTGCGCCGAAGCCATTGCTGGCGTGAAGACAGGATCCGAAATATGAGCCGCTTTCGCGATCGGCGCTTTTTGCCGCGCGATTTCGTCGGCCTCGAACAGGAATGGCCGTATGGTCTCCAGCAAGTGTTTGCGCTGTTCAAATAGCGAGAGGAGCAGGCTGGTCCAGCCGTCGGTGCCAATCTGCAGATCGCGCACAGTAGTTACCGTGCGATGGCGCACGGCATCGCGAACTGCTCCCTCATCGCCAGGTACAAGCGCCGGCGCAAAAATCCCGGCATGAATGGCTGCAAACAACGGGCCGAGCTCGCGGATATGAACACGCTCCGTTGTATTTTGCCTGCGCTGACGGGCTGAAGTGGATATCTGCAGCGGCCGCAACTCACGGCGTACATCGTCGCGGCGATCGCGCGATTCGCGGGCGAGTTTTTCCAAGGTCTCGATATCCAGCGGCGGAGCGATCCGCTTCAGTTCGTCGCTATTGCTGCGGTCGGCCGCGCAAGCGCACGCCGTGACATGAGCTTTAGCGAAGACATCGGCCAAGGCCACCCGCCTGAGCCAGTGATTGAACTGCTCATAGCTGTCACTGGATGCACTCGAGGAATTCTCCCCGAATGGGTCATTAGCCAGACGGCCCAGCAGATTCTGCAACTCATCGCTGAGACAGCGGTGCCATTGAATACATTTTTGTCCGTCGGACAGAATGGCCGTATGCAACCGCTGAAAAAGCCCGTCGCGATCGGCGAGTTTGGCACCGTCGAATGCGAGAGGTTGCCGAAGCAATTCGGACAACTGCAGATCGGCACTGGACGAAGCGGCATCAAGCCGGCTGGCGAACTTACGTTGCACCTTCGCCAGAAAGTCGGCGAGGGTCGGCTTGGATTTCTCCCCAGTGCCGTTGAGCACATTGCGGGCGAGCGTGATCAGCTCGTCGAGCGGCCTGCGATCCTTGGTCGCGGCCGAGGAGGATTTAAGCTCGGCCTGCTGCAGCCGTTCGATCGCTTGCGCGAGTTGGGCGCGGGACTGACGGCGCTGCTTGAGGTTTTTGTCCTGGCCAGGGAAAAAAGCGGCAAGCCAGTCAGCAGAGCGCCGGATCGGATCTTCCATCGTGAGACGGTTAGCCAGATCCCAGTTTAGTCGAAAGGCGTCACCCAGTGCATCCACTATCTTGGGCTGCGTTGGATTGTCGCCGCTGGTGCGTTGCTGCAATTGCTTCTTCCCATTGAAAAGTTGCACGCTGGCTTGGCGTGGGCGCGCAGACTGTTCTGGGCGCCAGGCCAGCGCATCGAGGCGCGACGGCAGTGGACCGCGGAGTCGGGTGGAGTCGCCGGTAAAGAGAAATTCGAAAGCCTCGGCCAAGGTGGATTTGCCGGAGCCATTGGGGCCATGCAGCACATGCAGCCGGGCCTTGTCGTATTTTTTCCACCGACGCAGGCCCGGACGGCGAAAGTTATTGAGGACTACACGGTCCCATTCCGCGGGCGGCGACTTTTTTGACGCGAGCTTGGGCACGCCCTTGGCGTACCAATTGGCGGTGGCGGGCAGGAGCCAGCAGAACAGATTGGCGAGAGCGTGATTTTTTCCGGGGCCTTGAAGATTCTGGACCAGGTCGAGATTGATGGCAACTGCGTGAGGCAGAGCGGTATTTCGCAGAATGTCCCGAAGAGCTTTGGCGACGGCCCGATCATGACCATCACTCGGCGACTTTTCTATGAGCACGAGCTCGATGATATAGGGGAGTTCCTTATCTGGCTCCGCTTGGTCGGATCGCATTTGTCCAAGCACGTGACGCAGATAGGCGGCATGCTCGATCAATTGGGTGATGTCCGCCCGGATGTCTTCGGGCGAATCGAGGAGATAGATGAGGCCGATCGAGCCGAGCTCCATGTCGAGCACCAATCCGTCGAGTGCGATGTCGATCTGCTGATCAAAGCGCACGGTCAGCCGTTTGCGCGCAGAGGGCCGAAGCGCATACCAGCGTCCTTCCGTCGGTAAGGATGGCGGGCGCTTCGCGTCGTAGCGCGTGCAGTGGCATTTCGTTTCCAAAAAGCGCGCGATTTCCTCGAGTTCGGGGATTTGGGAATTCTTTTTTTTCATCGCGTCCAAGATCCGAGAAGTTGTTCGACGAAGTCGGGGTGCGACGCTTTAGCACAGTCGTCGTAACTGTCGCCGCAGGCCAAACTCCAAAGAAGTCGAGCTTGAGGAGGCGCCGCCCAATGTTCGTTTTGGGACTGGAAGCGGCTCAGGCGCCGAGCAGACCGGGAATCGGGAGCCCAAGGCACGGCATCGCTGGGAAAGTTCCAAATGGAGTAGCGTGCGGGGAATCCCGGCACTTCCGGGCGTGTTCCGATGCGGCTGAAGCCCCGGGTCTGGATGGTCAAGGCGAGCAGCGGCGCCTCGGGTGCGCGCCGCTTGCGGATCAAGACAGTCGGGCGCAGAGCTTGAGTAGCGAGGATGACCGGAAGGTGTGAACTCTTGACCGGCTCAGGGCGTGCCTTTCCGCCTGGTTGGGAAAAATGGGCGAGGCGGACGAGCGCCAGCTCGAGCACGGCACTCCATGCGACCCACGAAGGCCGTTCGCTGGCGGGAAAGTACCACAATGGGTTGAGCAGGCCCAGTACCTCAGTCGACAAGCTGGCTTCGCGCTGAAGCGCTTGGGCGCAGGCCCATTCACGGAGCATAGCCCGATGAAAACCTGAGGTCCAGTTGAGCGCCTCGCGTATGGCGACTCGACGCAGGTGATTGGCCTGCGGGCTGATGGAGGTCCGGCGACCGTGAGCCGCCCGCATTTCACCATTCAGCCGACGCCGAAAACGGGCGTGAATCCGCTCATACTCCTCGGCGGGCGCCCGCTCGAAAAGCGACCTCGCCAGTGAGATCAGGTCGGTGCGCATCGCATGCAACTGCTGCCGGCGGAATACGAGATGATGCGTCCAACTCAACAGTTCGTCGATGCCGAGGCGCGGTGCAGAAGGCTTGGATGGTCGAAAGCGAAGATAGTTTGGATGTTCGCCCGATGCCTTTCCATTCGCGATCGACCGGTTGGAGCCGACCGCGGCGCTGGCCGCCCGGAGAATTTCCCGGCCGTGAAACTCATTCCGGCCTTCGGCTTCGTCATCGTAGTTGAAGGCTAGAAAATAAGCCGGTGCGTGGTAGTCGCGCTCCCGGGGTGATGTCGCAAAAGATGCGATGCGACTCTGCTCGCGGGCCATCTCCTCGTAAACATTGCGCACCGTATCGTGGATTACCGGATCGGCGGTGCTGTAGCCGGAAAACGCAAGCGTGCGCGTGCGGATCAAGGTGCGGACGAAGTCTGCGGCCCATGAATCGTCGCGCCAGTTCTGGATTTCTCGGTAAGTGAAAACGACCTCATCGAGGTAATGCTTGAGGCAGTGCTGCAGCCGGCTTTTGACGCCGGCGTTGGCAGTCTCGTCTATTTGCCGTTTCAGCTCTCGAATGCGGTGGGCGCAGCCATGGAGCTTCACAAGGGTGGCGGTCCGATAGGCCTTTCCCTTGGTATAAAAACTCTCGGCCGAAGCGATGACGTCGAAATGCGGAATTGAGGTCGGAGCCAATTGCGGGTCTTTGCCCGGCGGGCAGAGACCGGACAACAGCAGCGCGCCTTCCAGCAGCAGATCGAAATTGGTCGTGACGAGCGTGGGACACAGACCTTCGCGCGCGAGGCGAGCGAGCACGTGGTGGCGCGGTCGCAGACGCCCGCGATAGCTTCGATGGATTTCAGGCAGTTCCCGCCAAGTGAGCTTCGGGTCGTCCCTGTCCTTGCGTGCCGCCGCAGAAAAGGTTCCGGCCATCAGTTGCTCGTCCATGAAGCCGACGGTGTCGAGGAACAGCAGTTTGCCATGCTTGGCGGAGGCACTGGCGTCCCTCGAGATTTCTTCAGCGGCATCGGTCCAAAAAGTATCCGGCAAAGGTCGAAAACTCTGACGCCAAGGTTTGACCTGCTTTTCTTCCCCTTGTGGGACCAGTGCCGCTTCTGCCTCGGCGAGTTTCTGGGACAAGCCGACAGCTGGATTAGCCGGCAGTGCGGTCAGCGCGGTGCCGTATGCTCGCACCATCCATTCATTGATCTCGTAGTAGCGGCTGGCGAGGCGTCCGATGACGTAGTCTGGGAAATCGACGATTTTGACGGGTGCCTTCAGGTTGCGCTGCCAGTCGAAGTCTTCGCCGAAGGTGCCGATGAAGTCTGTCACCAAGCCGTGGTGCGGCGCGATGGCCTCTTCCAGCGCATAAAGGCGCATGATCAGGCGCCGGACGAGTCGCTTGGCATTGAGGTCCTCGCTATCGATGGAAAAACCCGCTCCGACGAAGAATACGACCTCACCCTCGTAGATCCGGCGCGCGAATCGGTTGATCTCAGGATGGACTAGCGGTGGCGGCACGGCAGAGAAGCGATGGAGGTGTGATCAGGCCATCGGCCGCGATGCGCCCGGGGGCTCATCCACGCGGCCTTCGGCCGGCTCGGCCTGCGCAATCCGTGCCACGGCTTCGGGGTGGGTGATCTTCGATCTGACGTCGGTGAAGAAGCGAAGCGAGTTGGCCTGTATCCAAGCGAGCCAGACAGGATCCGGATGGAAATGGGAGTACTTGGCTTCCAACTCGCGCACCACCTCCTGGAAATCGCGCAACTCGTGTTCGCGTCGCTTCAGTGCCGCCTGAAAACTCTCCACGGTGGGTGCCTCGGCCAAGGCGAGGTCCGAAGACGAGTCGAGCGCCAAGCGGGCCAGCAGCAGGGCAAGGTCTTCGTTGGCGAAATTAGGGGGCAGCGAAACCGGCTCAGGGGTGTCGACGGGGGGGCCACCGTAGAAAAAAATCCGGTAGCCCTGTATGATACGACCGCCTTCTATTGCATTTTCCTGACCCGCACGAGAAAGGGCGCGAATCGCGGCCTCCCAGTGCTTGAGGTAGCGCTCGAAGAGAGCGTGATCGGCCCACAATGGCGCCGCAAGCAACTGGAGAAGATTTTGCTTCTCGTTAGAAATCAGATGAGCTTGGAGGAAATCACTGCTGACCGCGGCTGCGAGAAGGGGAGCCAGGGCTGGCGCACGTTGCGTGCAAGCGGTAAACGCGGAGTCCAACGCGATCCTATAGTTGGCGCTTTTCTCATTGATGCCAGGAATCGCATACGCAGCGGCGTATGAGGCGAAGTGAGCTTCATATTCCGCTTCGTGGGATACGAGACGTGTGTGTCTCCCGGCAGCTTTCAGGTCGGACTCATTGATTTCTTGGCCGGCGGCCCATTGCATCGCCAATGCCAGCGCACCATAGGGAGCTTTGGCCTGCTGCCATCGCCACCTTCTCGGGAATACACCCCGATTGTCCGCAGTGAGCGGCAGCACGCGAAGCGCGCAACGGGCGACCAAAGCGATTGCTAGCTGATCGCGCATTCCTACGAGTCTAATCGCTACCGCCCCTATGAACGCCTGCGGTTCCTTTGGCTCAAAAGCCGGCAGGCCTTCCGGTGTATTGGCGCTTGGCATGAAACGTGAAAGCGAGTTGTACCGCCTTACATCGGCACCGGCGGGTCCCAGTCCTTGGCGGCGATTTCGGGTGACGGATGACCGGAGAGCTTGCCTTGTGGCGCGCCGAGCAGGTGCGAGGTGACGAGGCGTTGGGCGAGATTCATCGTCGGCAAGGCACTATGGAAACCGAGCTGCGAGATGAGTTTGTCGCCAAACTCGAAGAAGCCGAAATCGTCCGGTGAAAGACAGACGACCTGCTCGACGGGAATGAAGCTGCAGCGCGAACCGAGGTAGGGCACGGTATTGTCTCCTGTGTCGATGGTCGGTGCGCCCTCCGTCCAAGTGTTGGTCTCCTCTCCGAGAGTGAAGAACGGATTGCCGTCGGCGTCGTTCGTGATCGTGACGTTGAGGCGAGTCTCCCCTCCGACACCCGCGATGCAGAGCCAGCGCTTGGGATCGGAAAGTTTTAGACTCTCAATGGAGGTTCGGTGAGCCCACGCCTCGTCGAGAAATGCCTTGAGCAAGGCTCCCGCTTGGGCGGCGGAGTTGTTGGGGATGACGCTGTAGCGGGCAACGAACGTCGCGAGCGTACTGAGGATGCCCGGTTGCCAGTTCTCCGGGAGGAAAATGTCGCGCGCTTCCGGGAGAATGGCGTGATCGAAGGACGGCAGCAGGTGGTAAAGCGCCGGCGTCATGCGCGCGGCTTCGCGTTCGCGCGATCCACCCGAGCCAAGACTGAAGCCGCCCGTGCCCATGGCCGTTTTGGCGATGGCCTCGATCGATCCGCGGAAGGGTGAAGCGATGGTCGCGATCTTGTCGACGCGCCCCAAGCCATGGGTGGCGAGGTAGCCGGCAATCACCAGGCCACCCATCGAATGTCCCACGAGATTTACGCGACCGGTGGCTGCTGTATAGCCGTCGCTGAAATAGTGGCGAAGCAGGCTGGTACGGGCGATGACCTCCTCGATGAATGCAGCGAGCTGGGCCTGCGTGATCGCAAGCGGTTGACGCCAATCATAGGCGAAAGGATAAACAGGTACAGGCGCATCGGGGTCCTGCGTCAGGTTGTGGCGCAGCTCTTCGATGATCTCGTTATAGAAGAGCGCGAATACTTGATCTCGCACGACGCGGGCGGGTTCTTTGACTTCAAACCGCGGATCGTCGGGGTGGAGGGTAATGCGCTCGTAGCTCTTGGTCGCTGCCTTGAGCACCGACCAGACATTTTCGGGGTCGACGGGATACTCGTCGCGCAGGGCGCTGCCCATGATACCGGGCAGGAAGATGACAGGAGCAGGCAGGGGCATGGTAGTTGATCGCCGATTTCTCCAGCTGGGATAATGCCAGCATAAAAAATGCGGGCGGCCTGAAACATGCTATGTTGACGACGCATTGGCGAGACGAATATAGTCTCCCTGTGGTTTATTGCTCCAGCGCAAGACATCATCATACCCCATGAACAAATCGCCTTCGGCTGCGTGGAAGTGGATCGTTGCTATTCTCCTGTTGATTCAGGCCGTGACTCTGGCCTGTGCGCTGGGGCATATTTGGGAGCCGGATGATCTTACTGAAGTCAGCCCCAAAGGTCCGCCTCTGGACGTCGACTCTAAAGGCGATAAGCAGGACAAAACCACAAAGGAGCAACCGGCGAAAGGGCCGGTTGGCTCGGATAACACGAAAACCCTCTCGTCGCCGATTGTTTCAAGCAGCAACTCTGCACCGGTGGTGACGACCTCGGCTTCGACGCCGCTGGCCGCGCCCACCGTATCGGCGAGTGGTTCGACGACGACGGTATCAGGTTCCACGATCACCTCTACTGGTTCTGCGCCACTGGTGGTGTCGACGGCGACAAACTCCACTACGCTTCCGACCGAAAACAGGGTGGTGGAAAAGACGGACGATGTTCCGAAGCGGACCCCGCTGCTGCTCTATCGGGTCTTGCACATCGACCATCCTACTTCCGAGCAAAAGATTCTTTGGATCGTGTTTATCGCTGGAGCCTTGGGGGCTGCCGTTCACGCCTTGGCTTCTTTTCTGACCTACATGGGTAACGACAAACTCACGACATCATGGTTGGGATGGTATCTGGGACGTGCGCCAATCGGTGGCGGTTTAGGTGTCATAGTTTATTTTACCCTGCGGGCGGGCTTGATGAGCAGCACGGCCAATAGCGAGAAGAACCTGAATGTATTTGGCTTTGCGGCGATGAGCCTGCTGACGGGCATGTTCAATCGGCATGCGCTCGCAAAACTGGTCAAGGTAGCGGAGGCTGTCTTCACCTCGCCCCACGAAGAGGCGAACAACCTGGGCAACGCGGGCATCACCATCGACAAATTCGAGCCTGAGAAAATCACTGTCGGTACCGTGACTCCGCAACCGGTCACCTTGATCGGAACGGGATTCGGCGCTAGTGATTTTGTATTGGTAGACGGGGAATACTACAAACCGACGTCAATCTCGGACACCCAGCTGAAATTCGTGCTCGATCAGAAGCAAATGGGCGCGATAGCGAAACTTTCCGTTCAAGTCGTGCATCCGGGCCCCAACGGCAAGATGTCTCTTCCTCCCAAAGAACTCGCGATAGTAGCGGCACCGTAGCCCGGTGCCACTACGGCCCGCCGCTCGGCAACTTGTTGCGCAAGCGGCGCTGTTTCGAGCAGGCGAAGCGTACTTAGATGCTGAGCAGCAGGCGGGCGGGGTCCTCGATGGCTTGCTTCACCTTCACGAGGAAGGTGACGGCTTCCTTGCCGTCGACGAGGCGGTGGTCGTAGCTCAGGGCGAGGTACATCATCGGGCGGATGACGACCTGTCCGTTGACGGCGACGGGGCGCTCGTTGATCGCGTGGAGGCCGAGGATGGCGCTCTGCGGGGAATTGAGGATCGGAGTCGAGAGCATCGAGCCGAAGATGCCGCCGTTCGTGATCGTGAAGACGCCGCCTTCGAGATCGGCGAGCGTGATCTTGGCCTCGCGCGCGCGCTTGGCGGCGTCGCCGATGGCTTTCTCGATGCCGGCCATGCCGAGCGTGTCGCAGTCGCGGATGACCGGGACCATCAGGCCTTTCTCGGTCGAAACGGCGACGCCGATGTCGTAGTAATTGTTCTGGATGATCTCGTCGCCGTTGATCTGCGCATTGACGCCGGGGACTTCCTTGAGGGCGTGCACGGCGGCTTTCGTGAAGAACGACATGAAGCCGAGCTTCAGACCGTTCTTCTTCACGAAGTCGTCCTGGTACTTGGCGCGCAGCGCCATGACGGCGGACATATCGACCTCGTTGAACGTGGTGAGCATCGCAGCCTCGTGCTGGGCTTGCACGAGACGTTCGGCGATGCGCTTGCGGAGTGGGGACATCTTCTTGCGCGTCTGGCGCTCGCCGGCCGCAGGCGCAGCGGCCTTGGCCGGAGCGGGAGCCTTCGGAGCAGGCGCTGCAGCGGCAGGAGCAGCCGGAGCGGCCTTCGGGGCCTCGGCGGCGGCGAGCATGTCTCCCTTCGTGACGCGACCGTCTTTGCCGGAGCCAGTGACGCTGGCGGGATCGATGCCGGTCTCGGCCGCGACGCGACGAACGGCGGGAGAGGCTTCGGCGGACTTCGCAGCAGAGGCGGCGGGAGCGGGCGCAGCGGCTGGTGCGGGAGCGGCTCCTGCGGTGGCCTCGGTGTCGAGCGTGGCGACGACCTGGCCGATCTTCACCTCGGCGCCGGCCTCGACCTTGAGCGAGATTTTACCCGCAGCCTCGGCGGTGCCTTCGCTCGTAATCTTGTCGGTTTCCAGTTCGAAAAGCGGCTGGTCCTTCTTCACGACCGCTCCATCGGCGACGTGCCACTTGGCGAGCAGGCCAGAGTTGATCGATTCGCCCATCGGCGGAATTTTGACTTCGAGGAGAGGCATGGGGAGAGAGTAGCGAAAAGCGGGGAGGGAGTAGCGAGTAGTTTCTAGCGAAGAGCGGGTGACGATCGGCGCCGCCCGCTCCCGCTAGCTGAGTCGTTGCTTTAGATCGTGAACGCGTCCTGGAGGAGCGCGGTGAGTTGGAGTTTGTGCATCGCGAGCGCGCCCACGGCGGGTGACGCTGCGTCGGGCCGGCCGGCATAGGCGGGCTTGCGGCCGAAGATCTCGCGGAGCTGCGGGCAGATCCAGCGCCACGGGCCCATGTTGGCCGGCTCTTCCTGCGCCCAGACGAGACGCGCGTCGTGACCGAGCTTGTCAGCGAGGGCGGCGAGACGATTCGTGTGGAGCGGATAGAGCTGCTCGACGCGGATGATCGCGGTGTCGGTGACGTTGTTCTTCGCGCGATAGTCGGCGAGGTCGTAGTAGACCTTGCCGGAGCAGAGGATGATGCGAGCGGGCTTCTCGGGCGCGCCCGGATCGTCGATGATCTCTTGGAAACTGCCAGTGGTGAAATCGTCCATGCGCGAGACTGCGGCCGGATGGCGCAGCAGCGACTTGGGCGACATGATCACGAGCGGCTTGCGGAAATCGCGCTTCATTTGGCGGCGCAAGCAGTGGAAGAGCTGTGCGGGCGTGGTGAGATTCGCGACCTGGATATTGTTTTCCGCGCAGAGCTGGAGGAAGCGCTCGAGACGCGCCGAGGAGTGCTCGGGGCCCTGACCCTCGTAACCATGGGGCAGTAGCAGTACGATGCCGGTGGAGCGCTGCCATTTCGACTCTCCGCTCGAGATGAACTGGTCGATCACTACCTGCGCGCCGTTGGCGAAGTCGCCGAACTGCGCCTCCCAGATGCAGAGCATCTGGGGGTAATCGAGCGAGTAGCCGTAGTCGAAGCCGAGCACGGCGGCCTCGGAGAGCAGCGAGTTGTAGACGCAGTACTTCGCCTGCTTCTCATCGAGATTGAGCAGCGGCACGTACTTTTCGCGATTCTCGAAATCGTACAGCACCGAGTGACGATGGCTGAAGGTGCCGCGCTCGCAGTCCTGGCCGCTGAGGCGCACGGGGGTGCCCTCGACGAGCAGCGTGCCAAAGGCCAGCGCCTCGCCGAAGCCCCAGTCGACCGGGCCGCCCTCCTTGTGGGCCTGCACGCGCGCTTCGAGGAAGCGCTTGATCTTCGGGTTGAGCTTGAAGTCCGCGGGGACCTTCGTGAGCCCGCGCACGACTTGGTCGATCGTCGCTGCACTCACCGCCGTGTTGACGGGATTGTGCGTGAAAACCGGCTGGAAGACCGCGGTGGAGCCCTTGAAAACATCCTCGGGGCGCGAGAGCTTACCGCGCTTGGCGGTCTTCTTCGCTTCCTTTTCCTTCGCTTTGCCGAGATTGGCTTCGAGAGCGGCGAGGTACTCGGCCTTGATGGCGTCGGACTCGGCGGTGGTGACCGAGCCCTCGCGATTGAGCTGCTCGGTGTAGATCGCGGAGACCTGCGCGTGCGTGGCGATGGTCTTGTAGAGTACCGGCTGGGTAAACGCGGGCTCGTCGCTCTCGTTGTGGCCATGCTTACGGTAGCAATACATGTCGATGACGACGTCGCGGCGGAAGCGCACGCGGAACTCCAGCGCGAGCTGCGCGACGTAGCACACGGCTTCGGCGTCGTCGCCGTTCACGTGGAAGATCGGGGCCTCGATCATCTTCGCGACGTCGGTGCAATAACGCGTCGAGCGCGCATCGCTCGGCAGCGTCGTGAAGCCGATCTGGTTGTTGATGACGAGATGGACCGTGCCGCCCGTGCGATAGCCGGGGAGCTGGGAGAAGTTGAGTGTCTCCGCGACCACGCCCTGACCGGCAAATGCCGCGTCGCCGTGGATGAGCAGCGGGCACACGCGACGACGCTCGGCGTCGCCGCGGATGCGCTGACGCGCGCGAGCCTTGCCCTCGACGACCGGATTGACGATTTCGAGGTGGGAGGGATTCGCGGCGAGGCGGACCTCGACCTGTTTGCCGGATGCGGTGTCGAGCACCGCCTCGTAGCCGAGGTGGTACTTCACGTCGCCGTCACCGCCGACGGACTCGGGGATGTAGTTTTCCGAGAACTGCTCGAAGAGCACCTCGAACGGCTTGCGCAGGATCGAGGTGAGGACGTTGAGACGGCCGCGGTGGGCCATGCCCATGACGATCTCTTCGACGCCGAGTTCGGGACTCTTCTCGATGATGGAGTCGAGCGCCGCGATGAACGTCTCCGCGCCCTCGCCGGAGAAGCGCTTCTGGCCGACGTATTTCGTGTGGAGAAATTTTTCGAAGAGCTCGGCCTTGTGGAGGCGTCGGAGAATGCGGATCTTCTGTGCGCGCGTGAAGCTGGGCTTGTTGTGGCTGCCCTCCATGTGATCGCGCAGCCATTCGCGGGCGTCGTGATCCTGCACATGCATGAACTCCACGCCGATGCTGCCGCTGTACGTCTCACGCAACGCGCTGACGAGGTCACCAAGCTTCATCTGGCCACCGCCCTTGAAGGTCGTGAGCGTGAACGATTCGTTGAGGTCGCTTTCCTCGAAACCGAAGTGGGACAAGGCGAGCTTCGGGTGCGCCGGCGGCGCGTCGGTCAGCGGGTCGAGATGCGCCTGCAAGTGACCGTGCGAGCGGTAGGCATTCACGAGCCGGCCGACCTGCGCCTGCTTGTAGCTATCGATGATGTTGACCCCGGCGGTCTGCGCCTGCGTGCCGCTGAATGGCGTGGCGCCGTTGGACGTGCCAAGCTGGAAGCCCTGGAAAAACGCCCGCCACGTCGGATCGACCGAGTCGGGATTTTCGAGCCACGCCTGATAGGCGGATTCGAGCACCTGGGCATTGGCACCGGTGGGGAGAGAGGAAGAAGGCATGACTAAAGATAAGAAATGCGCACAGCCGAGAGACACCGCGAGGTGACGCCTGCTGGGCGCAGCATTAGAAGGTTTGGCCGAGAATACAGCACGAGCCTCAGAGTGGGGCAAGCCTGAGGGTGACGGGCGGTGCGGGATTGCAATCGCGCTTAACGTGGGTAACTCGCCAATTAGTTTTAACTCATTCCCCTAGTATGGAAACCGACATCAAGGCCGCCCTCAACGCCCTCCTCGAAGCAATAAAACGTGCTGATGGTCAAACGATTGCGGGGGAGATGGCCAAGCTCGACGACTACCTCGAGCGGGGCCGGGCCACCCTGCACCCGCAGCTCGTGCATTTCCTCGAAAAGCGCAGCTACGCCAAGGCCGTGATGTTTCTTGGCGGCGAGTCCGATATCCCGGTCGGTATCTGCGGCGGTCGGGCCGGAAAGGCCCGGCCGTGAGTGACCCCAAGCGAGTCTCTACGGATGGCGGCCAAAGCCTAGGCCAAAATCCCTTCGGCGCACTCAGTGGTGCGGGTCTGCCCGTCGCGCCGAAAGTCGTCCTCGATCAAGCCGCGAAGGCATCGGCGAAACCGGAGAAGAATCGCGGCCGGGTCGACATTCGTCGAGAGACCGGTAATCGCGGCGGCAAGACTGTGACGGTCGTCGACGGTTTCATCGGCATCGGCCTCCCGGAAAAAGAATCGCTCTGCAAAAAAATGCGCGGCGCCTGCGGCTGCGGCGGCACGGTGAAAGACGGTGCTATCGAAATCCAAGGCGACCAGCGCGAGACCGTCGCGCGCATCTTGAGCGAAGCGGGTTTCCGCCCGGTGTTTTCGGGCGGATAACTCGGATCGATTAGTCGCGGCAAGCGCCAGCGAGCCGATCTGAACTCTGCTCGCCGGTGAGATGCACCGACGAGCGAGAGCATCGCGCGCTTTAGTTCACCCGCAGACGGTACACCGAGCCACCACCCGCGCCATAAGCCGTGGTGCCGTAGAGATAACCGTCGCTGGATTTGAAGAGACCCGCGGCGGGGCTCTTGGCATCGGTGGCGTCGGCGTTGAAATTTACGAGCACGGTGTAGCCGGTGCCGTCCTTGTTGATCGAGAAGAGCACGCCGCCGGAGAAGGTCCCGCCGGCCGCCGCGGTACCGTAGAGCACGCCGTTTTTCTCAATGAGCGACCCGTAGTACGGGCCCGAGCCATCGCTGCCGCTGAATTGTTTGAAGACCGTGTAGCCGCTGCCATCGGTCGCGAGGCTGAAGAGCGTGCCGAGGTTGGCGCTGCCGCCGGCGGTGGTCGTGCCGTAGAGGCGGCCGTCGCTGGCGACGTAAAGGCCGGCGTAGGGCGTGGCGCCGTCGCTCGCGCCGCCCGCGAATTGATGCAGGATCGTGTAGCCGGTGCCGTCCTTGTTCACGACGAAGACGATGCCGAGATCGGCGGAGCCGCCGGCGGTCGTGGTGCCGTAGAGTTTGCCATTGGGCGCCTCGACGACGCTGGCGTAGGGAAATTTACCGTCGGAAGGGCCGCCCGCGAAATGGTGCAACACTGTGTAGCTGGAGCCGTCCTTGGCCATGCGGAAGACTGTGCCGAAGTTCGCGGAGCCACCGCCGCTGGCGCAGCCGTAGATCAGGCCATCGCTGCCTTCGATGAGGCCCTGCGGGCCGCTACCATCGGCGGTACCGCCGAACGCGTGGATGACCGTGAAGCCACTACCGTCCTTGTTTTGTCGATACAGCGCACCGTAAACCGTGGAGCTGTTGCTCGCTGCGCCGTAGAGCAGGCCGTCGCTGCCCTCGACAATCGCGCCGAGCGGGTAGGAACCATCAGTGCCATTGGTGAAGCGATGCAGCACGCTGTAGCCTGAGCCGTCCTTGTTCACGCGATACAAGACACCTTTGGCCGAGCCGCCGCCGAGATACGTGGTGCCGTAGAGCACGCCGTCGCTTGCCTCGGTAACCGGCGCAAACGGGATGGAACCATCGGGCGCGGCGAAAGAGCGTAGCGCAGTGAAGCCGGAGCCATCGGCATTGAGGCGATAGAGCAGACCGTAAGTGTCGCCGCCGACTGTCGTGTTGGCGCCGAAGAGTGTGCCGTCGGGTGCAACCATCAGTGGCGTGGTGGGCGTGCCGCCCTCGGTCGCGTTGCCAGCGAAGCTCTTGATGACCGCGTAGCCGGAGCCGTCCTTGTTGATCTGAAACACCGTCCCGCGGCTGCCACTGCCACCGCCAAACGTGACGCCGTAGAGCGCGCCGTTGGGCCCTTCGGTGAGGCGGGCATCGAGGCGGCCGCCGTCGGTCGTGGTGCCGAGGAAATTGTGCAGCACCGTGAACGAACTGCCGTCCGCGGTGACGCGGTAAACTACGCCGCGATTTACCGAGCCGCCGGTTGTGGTGGTGCCATAGAGTGCACCGTCGCTGGCGGCGAGCACACCGGAACGCGCGGCGGAGCCGTTGGTGCCGCCGAGATTTTTCAGCACGACGAAATTGGAGCCGTCCTTGTTGAGCTTGAAGACCGTGCCGGCGCTGCCGGTGCCGCCGGAAGCGGTGACGCCATAGAGCGCGCCTCCGGGACCTTCGGTGAGACCACGCGGTCCTGAGCCGTCGCTGCTGCTGAGGAGATAACGCAGCACGGTGTAGCCGGAGCCATCCTTGTTCATGCGGAAGAC
Organism: Verrucomicrobiota bacterium; assembly: GCA_048498795.1. Taxonomy (GTDB): domain Bacteria; phylum Verrucomicrobiota; class Verrucomicrobiia; order Opitutales; family Opitutaceae; genus JBEHXH01. The sequence goes on along the minus strand of JBEHXH010000008.1, from coordinate 99,711 downwards.
GACGCCGTAGTTCTGCGACGTGCCGCCGGTCTGCATCGTGCCGTAGAGCGCGCCGTCGCTGCCCTCGATGAGGGCGCTCGGGCTGTAACCGTCGCTGAGCGCGCCGAAGACGTGGAGGATCGCGTAGCCGGAGCCGTCCTTGTTGAGCTTGAAAATGCAGCCCTTGTTGGTGAGCGAGCCGCCGCCGTTGGTGGTGCCGTAGAGCACGCCGTCGCTGCCCTCGATCAGGTTGTTGGGTCCGAAACCATCGGTGGCGAAGAGCGCGAAGGCATGGATGATCGTGTAGCCGGTGCCATCGGCATTGAGGCGGAAGATCTGCCCGTAACCGGAAGTGCCGCTCGCGTTGGTGGCGACATAGAGCGCGCCATCGCTGCCGCGGAGCGTGACGGGAATCTCGCCTGCGTCCTCGAAGGTTTTGACGAGAGCGAAGGCGGGTCCCGCGGACGTGTAGCTGCGCGTGAGATCGTTGGACCCGCTGACGAGCGTGACCGTCTCCGACGCGGGCGTGGTGTAGCCGTCGACGGGGAGGTAGTCGATCGTGTGCGCGCCGAGGGCTAGATTGTTGAGCGTGGTGCTCGTGTATTGCCATGCGCCGCCGTCGAGGCGCCACTGGCCCGTGTTGGGCGTTAGCGCGATGTGGAGCGACGCGAGCGGGGTGTAGCTGCGCGAAACCTCCAGTGTCACGCCACTGGTCAGCGTGACTGTCTCGGACGTGGGTGCGATGTAGCCGATGACCGAGGCGTAATCGATCGTGTGCGCTCCGAGTGAAAGATTGTTCAGGGTGGTCGAGGTGTACTGCCAGTCGCCGCCGTCGAGGCGCCATTGCGCATAGTTTGGCGTGAGCGAAACGTGCAGCGATGCGAGTGGCGTGTAGTTGCGCGAGACCTCGAGGGTCTGCCCGCTCACGAGTGTGACCGTCTCCGAAGCCGGCGCGATATAGCCCGTCACTGCCGCGTAATCGATGGTGTGGTCGCCGAGGGAGAGATTGTTCAGCGTGGTCGAGGTGTACTGCCAGTCGCCACCGTCGAGCCGCCATTGGGCGTAGTTCGGACTGAGCGTCACGTGCAGCGAAGCGAGCGGCGTGTAGCTGCGGGAAACTTCGAGGGTCTGGCCGCTGACGAGAGTGACGGTCTCGGAGGGCGGAGTGATGTAGCCCGTGACCGAGGCATAGTCGATGAGGTGATCGCCGAGAGCGAGGTTGTTGAGTGTGGTGCTCGTGGTCTGCCACGCTCCGCCGTCGAGTCGCCACTGGGCGTAGTTGGGGGTGAGGGTGACGTGGAGTGACGCGAGGGGCGTGTAGCTGCGCGAGAAAGTATTCGTACCACTGACGAGGGAGAGCGTCTCCGAGGCCGGCGTGATGTAGCCGGTCACACTTTGGTAATCGATGAGATGATTGCCGAGTGAGAGGCCGTTGAGCGTGGTCGAGGTGGTCTGCCAATCGCCGCTATCGACGCGCCACTGCGCGTAGTTCGGAGTGAGATTGAGCGAGAGTGAGGCGAGTGCGGTGTAGGTACGCGAGAGAGAGTTGGCGCCGATGACGAGCGCGACCGTCTCGGAAGCCGGCGTGATGTAGCCCGAGATGGTGGAGTAGTCGATGGTGTGATTGCCGAGCGAGAGCGCGTTAAGTGTGGTAGTGGTGTTCTGCCACGCGCCGCCGTCGATGCGCCACTGGGCGTAGTTGGGCGTGAGGCTGACCGAGAGCGAAGCGAGCGGCGTATAGCTACGGGCGAAACTGTTCGCGCCACTGACCAGTGTGACGGACTCCGAGACTGGGGTAAGATAGCCTGCGACGTCGGAGTAATCGATGGTATGCGCGCCAAGGGCGAGACTGGTCAGGGTGGCCGACGTGCTTTGCCAAGCACCGTTGTCTATCCGCCATTGGGCGCTGGCGGGGGTGAGGCCGATGGTGAGCGACGCGAGTTGGACGTAGCTGCGGGAGAGCGATGCGGCTTGGCCGGGTGAGAGCGTAATGGTCTCCGAGGCGGGAGCGGTGTAGCCGGAGAGTGCGGCGTACTCGAGCGCGTGATTGCCGGGCGCGAGACCGTTCACGGTAGTGCCGCTGGCTTGCCAAGTGCCGGCGTCGACGCGCCACTGCGCGGAACTCGGGGTGAGCGTGACGGCGACTGATGCGGGCTTGAGCGAGTAGGACCGCGAGAGGTTGGCTTGTTCGCGAAGGGCGAGGGAGATTGTCTCGCTCGCGAGCGGCGCGTAGTCGCCGCCGATGTCGGTGTAGTCGAGGGAGTGGCTGCCGGGATCGAGCTCGGTGACCGAGGCCCCGCTCGTCTGCCACGCGCCGCCGTCGACGCGCCACTGTCCGGCGGTGGGCGTGAGGATCATGCGCAGGGTGGGGCGCTGCGACACGTAGTACATCGTGCCGTAGAAAATGCCGCCGGGGCCGAGCGTGAGATTGTTCGTGGCGGGCGAATCGTAGAGTGGCAGCGTCGAATACTCGACGGTGACGGCGCCGGGCAGGACGAACTGCCGCGCGCCGCTGGCTTGCCACGCGCCGCCGTTGGCGCGCCATTGACCAGCGGAGGGTACGAGGGAGAGCCAGATCTCCACCATTTGGGTGTAGGCGCGACTCAGGGAGAGCGTCTGGCCGCTCGTGAGCGTGACCGACTCCGACGAAGGAGCGAGGTAGCCGTTGAGCGCGTTGTAATCGATCGTGTGCGAACCGAGCGCGAGATTCGCCACGGTGGCGCCGCTGTTCTGCCAAGCACCGCTGTCGACGCGCCATTGGCCGGTATTGGGCGTGAGGGTGAGGGTGAGCTGGGCGAGGGCGATGTAGGCGCGATTGAGCGAGAGCGATTGGCCGGCGGAGAGCGTCACCGATTCGGTGGAGAGGGTTTGATAGCCGGAGACCGCGGAGTAAGCGACGGTGTGCGAACCGGGCGTAAGATTGGTCGCGGTGCTGCCGCTGGCGCGCCATGCACCGCCATCGATCTGCCACTGCGCGGACGAGGGCGTGAGCGTGAGAGTCAGTTGCGCGAGCTGCGTGTAGCTGCGCGAGAGCGTGGTGGTTTGCCCGGCGGTGAGAGCGACCGTTTCCGTGGAAGGTGCGGCGTAGCCCGAAACGGCGGCGTAGCTCACGGTGTGATTACCGGGAGCGAGATTGGAGACGGTGGTGGCGCTGTTTTGCCACGCTCCGCCGTCGATGGCCCATTTTCCCGTCGAGGGAGTGAGGGTGATCTTAAGCGATGCCGTCTGCACATACGTGGCGGTGAGCGAAGTGGTGCCGCTGCCGAGCGTTGCGACCTGCGAGGCGGGTGCCACCCAGCCGGTGACTGCCTTGTAGTCTACAGTATGCGAACCGGAGCTGAGTCCGGAAACCGTGGTGCCGCTACTGCGCCACGTGCCGCCATCGACGCGCCACTGGGCGCCGGCGGAGACGGCTTGGGTGGGAGAGAGCGTGACCTTGAGATTGCTGGCGTACGCGTCGGCGCAAAGGAGGCCACAGAGCGCCGCGAAGAGACGGAGGACGGTTTTCATAGGGCAGGCAAAGGGGAGGCCTGCCGAAGCTATATAGTCCGCCTATGGAGACAATAACGCGAATGTAAGAAGATCGTAAACGTCGCCGACTTTATGACACGTGACGAGCCGGTGACGGGCTACCTAAGCCCCTTGGCGGAGCGTCAGTCGCTCAGGCGGCAAGACCCGCCGCGAGCGCGAGGGCGCTCTTCGCCCGGTTCATGATATAGAGGTGATAGCCCGGCGCGCCATGGGCGAGGAGATCGCGAATCTGTGTCAGCGCCCAGTCGAGACCGACCATTTCCACTACGTCGGTATTCTCGGCGGCGACCTCGAGGCGAGTGACCAGCGCAGGCGGGAGCGAGGTGCTGCACATCGAGGTGATGCGCTGGATTTGCTTCAGCGAAAGCACGGGCATGATGCCGGGCACGATGGGCACGGTGATCCCAGCTTTGCGGCAGCGGTCGACGAAGCGGTGATAGACGACGTTGTCGAAGAAGACCTGCGTGGTCACGAACGCGGCACCCGCATCGACCTTGCGCTTGAGATTGATGAGGTCGACGTCGAGCGAGCCGGCGTCGGGGTGCTTCTCGGGATACCCGGCGACACCGAGGCAGAAATCGGAGTGGCGGGACTTGAGCAGCGAGACGAGTTCGTTGGCATAGCGCAGGCCGTCGGCCGCGACTTGAAATTCGGTCGAGCCCTTGGGCGGGTCGCCGCGCAGGGTCATGATGTTGCGGAAACCGCCTCCATGGATGCGGTCAGCGATATCGCCTAGCTCAGCACGCGAATGACCGACGCATGTGAGGTGCGGCATCACGGTGAAGCCGAGCTCGTTCTTCAGGATCGCACTGACCTGTGCCGTGCGGTCGCGGGTGGTGCCGCCCGCGCCATAGGTTACCGACACAAAATCCGGCGAAATCCGCTTCAGCGCAGTTGCCGCCGTGCGCAAGGCCTCGACGCCCGCATCATCCTTGGGTGGGAAAAACTCGAGGGAGCGGAGCGGGCGCGACAGCGCGAACAATTCGGAAATGGGCCGGTCGGGTGACATGACACATCAACACATATTCAAGTGATGATGCGTGTAAAGAGCGAATGACGGAGGAGCCAGCGTTGGCGCGGTTACTCGCGCGCTCAGCCCTTCTTCGGCTCTTCCGCTTTCGGTGCGGTGGGCGCAGGTGCTGCAGCAGGCGCAGGCTCGAAAAGCTCGTCCGCCTTCTGCGGAAGTGCGGTGTAGGTGTAGTCGTAGATCTGAAACGCCCGCTTCTGCATGAGAGCGTTGATGGGGGCTTTGTCGTCGGAGCTGGTGGCGGTCACGAAAACCGGACCGGCGGGGATGGTCTCGAACTCGGGCTGCGCAGGCTTGGAATCGGCGGGCTTGGTGGCATCGGCTGCGGGCGCGGGCTCAGCGTCCTTTTTCGCGAGGTCGGCCAGGGAGCCGAGCGCGGCGGGGCCGGTCTTTCCGTCGGCGGTAGCGACAGGTGCCTTCAGCTTTTTCTCCTCCGGTTTGCGGGCGAGCGTGACGGTGGTGGCCTTGCCGTCGAAGGTGGTGAGCTTGAGCGTGCGTGCGAACGGCTTCGCGGCGGCGACTTTCTCGTCGGTGAGATCGTTGGTCTCGGAGAAGCGGAGTGTGCCGACAGAGCCGAGGAGCGAGGAAATCTTGGCGGCGTTGAGGCGCTGGCCAGCAGGCGTCTTGTCGCTCGTCCACTCAGCATCCTTTTTCGTGCGGGTCAGCGCGACTGCGCCATCAGCGAACGACACTTCGATCTTCGCGATGTCGTCGGCCTTGAGATTCACGAGGTCGGCGCTGGCCCAGTTTTTCGCCTCGGTGTCGAGCCAAGCGGCGAAGGTGGCGAGGAAGGCCTTTTGCTCGCCGTCGAATTTCACGAAGCGGCCGCCGCCGGTGTCGGGCGTCTTACCGAGCGTGACGGACCAGAGCGGCTTGTCGCCGGCGCCGAGAAACTCGATCTTGGTGTCCTTGAACTCGAGGCGAGCGATGCGCTCGGCGCTGGTGGTGACGAGGCGCTGGAGCTTGGCGTCGTTGAGATCGCCGACGAAGCGGGAGATTTTTGAGAAATCGGCCGGCAGATCGTAATAGCTCACGACGCGCCATGTGTTGTCGGCGTTCTTTGCGAGTTCGACCGTTTTGCCCTGGTCGCTGACGCGTAGTTTGGCCGCGGAGTCGAGATTGGCTCCGGTCGTGAGTGACTGGCCGATGCGAGGATCGGCGCTCGGCGGCGGCGCCGGGCGGTTCGCGACGAACACGGCGACCGAAGCGGCGGCGAGGAGGACGACGGAGACGATGAGGATACGGAGGTTCATCGCGGAGGGTAATGTTAGGCGCGGCGGGTGCGGTAGAACCAGAAGCCGAAGGCGAGGACGAGCAGCGGTGACGCGGCGAGATTGAGGAAGAGGAGTTTGTTCTCGAGGGCATCGATGTCCTCGCGGAGGGCGCGGCGGATTTCGCGGCGCTCGCCCTTCATCTGGGCGGACTGCTTTTGGAAATCCTCGATGGCCTTGGTGACTTCAGGCGAGGCGACGAGGCGGTTGCTGTCGCCTTTCTTGCCCTGCAGTTCGGTGAGCTGCGCCTGCACTTTCTGCAGGCGCGCATCGAGGCCGGTGAGCTTCGACTGATATTTCTTCTGCGCCTCGACCTCCATCGCGCGCACGACGGTGAAAGGGCGGAGTGAGCTGCCTTTGCCGCGGATCGAGATGAGATCCTGCGAGCCGCTGAGGAATTCGACGGTGTTGGACGCGAAGGCGAGATTGTCGTTGATCGGCTCGGCGGCGCTCTGGCCGAAGAAATTCATCTTCCGCACCGAGTAGTCGTCGAAAAGCCAATCGGTGTCGGCGATGACGAAGAGCGTGGAGGTGCTCTTTGATTCTTTGAGCGAGTCGGCGGCAGGCTTGGCGGGCTCGGGCTTTTTGTCGTCTTTCTTTTCGTCGGGCTTGGGCTCCTCCCTCGGTGCGCCTTCGGGGAAGGCGCTCTTGAACTTGCCGGTGACGAGTGCGGCGATGGTCTTCTTGCCGCTCGGCTTGAGCTGGCCGGCGATGTCGTCGGGCTGCGCGAACTGCAGTGACATACTTGGGAGTTCGCCACCTTGGTCAGTCGTCTCGGCGAGGGGTGTGAACGTAAGTGTGCTGCCTTGCTTGGGCGAAATGCTGCCGGCTTCGATGAACATCGCGGAGCTGAGCTGGGCGGTCGCCATCGACTTGGCACTGAAGTTATCGCGACGTAGATTCAGCCAGATGGGGTAGCGTGTGATCGTGCCGGCACCGGTCTGGACTTGCGTGGCGCTGGCGATATCGCCGACGACCTTCTGCGGATCGTAGGCGATGCCGTAGGCACCGAGCAAAGTAGGCAGGTCACTGGAGACATTTTGCGCGGGAGCGCCCATCATCTGCTGCTGGCCGCCCTGACGCTTGAAGTACTGCGACGACGGATCGAGCGCGAGGAAGACGGGCTTGCCGCTGAGGAGGAACTGGTCGATCGCGTATTGGAGTTTGGGGGACACGTTCTCCGGGTGGATGACCGCGAGAATATCGAGATTGGCGGGCAACTCGGCGGCGGAAGCGTCGACCTTGATGATGTCGAATGACTGCCCCCACTCGTCGGCCACGAACTGGCCGGGCGTGGGCTGGCGGCGCATCATCATCATCATTTGCTGATCCATGTTGTCGCCCTGGATCGGAAGACTCGTGAGCAGGCCGAGCTTCTTCTTGTCGATCTGCTGGACGCTGTAGATGAGCTTGGAGAGATCGTACTCGAGGAACTGCTCACGCTGCGGATTGAGCGCGGCGAGGTTCTTCTGCTGATCGGCCTGCGTAGCGATGATGCCGAAGTAGACCTGCTCACCTGACGGCAGGAGCTGAGGCTGGAGACCGGCGGCCGTGGCCTTTTCCTCTTCGGGCGTGTCGGGGCGCGGATCGATTACGTTGAGCGTGAGCTTTCCGCGGGATGCGCGGGCGTATTGGCGGAGCATCTCCTGTACGCGCGCCGCGTAGTTTTTGTACGAGATCGGCACGCCGGTGGCGCTCTTGGAGAAATAGAAATCGACGACGACCGGCTCCTCGATCTTGCCGAGGAGCGTCTTGGTGCCGGACGAGAGCGTGTAGATCGACTCCGCGGTGGTGTCGACACGCACGGGAAGCGACGACGCGAGGTAGTTGACCAGCACGAGGCCGACGAAGAGGAGAACGATGACGAGAGTCTTGCTGCCGAGTTTCATGGGGGCGGTAGCTTCAGCGCTCGAGCGCGACGACGTTGAGGAAGAGGGTGAATCCCATCAGCGAGAGGAAGAACACCACATCCTTGGGATCGATGATGCCCTTCGTGAAGGAGTCGAAGTGGGTGATGAAGCTGAAGTTCGCCACGGCGTCCGCCGCCCATACAGGCAGCGAGTGCTCCAGCGTATCGGTGAAGCCGCTGAAGCCGAGGAACAGTAGCACGGCGCACGCGATAAGGCTCAGCACAAAGCTGATGACCTGATTCTTCGTGAGGGCTGAAGTGAGCGAGCATACGCCGAGGTAAGCACCCGCCATCAGGATCGCACCGAGGTAGGTGCTGAACACGGCACCCCAGTCGGGCGAGCCGAGATAGGCGATCGTTAGCGCCATCGGGAAACTCAGCAGAATCGCGAGGGCGAGGAACGCCCAGCCAGCGAGAAATTTTCCGATGACGGCCTCAAGCGTCGTGACCGGGAGCGTGAAGAGCAGCTCTACAGTGCCGGAGCGTTTTTCCTCCGACCAGAGACGCATGCCGACCGCGGGCACAATGAACAGGAAGAGCCACGGGAAAAACTGGAAATAGCCCTCGAGCCCTGCGACGCCGGCTTTGAAGAAGCCGCCGAAGCGAGAGAAGGCCAGGGCCACCGAGATCGCGAGAAAGGCGATGAGGAATACATAGGCCACCGGCGCGCGGAAATAGCCGAGGAACTCGCGTTTGAAGATGGGAGAAATTTGGCGCATGGAGGGATCGGTCAGATGTCGCCTTGCGTGAGGTTGCGGAAGATCGCGTCGAGCCGCGCGCCGGGCTGGCGGGCTTGGAGCTGCGCGGGTGTTTCGTCCGCGACGATCTTGCCGCGCGAGAGGATGATGACGCGCGTGCAGATGGCTTCGACCTCCTCAAGGATGTGCGTGGAGAGGATCACAGCCTTCTCGACGGCCATGTTCTTGATGAGCGCGCGGACCTCGTTTTTCTGGTTGGGGTCGAGGCCGTCAGTCGGCTCGTCGAGGATGAGTGCGGGCGGATCGTGGAGCAGGGCTTGGGCGAAGCCGACGCGCTGCTTGAAGCCTTTCGAAAGCGTTTCGATCACCTGCTTACGGACGGGGATGAGGTGGGTGAGCTGGATAGCGCGGTCCACTTGGGCGCGCTTGGCGGCGCTGTCGCGGAAACCGCGGACCTCGGCGATGAAGCTGAGAAATTCCTCCACGGTCATCTCTGGATAGGCGGGGGCGCTCTCCGGCAGGTAGCCGAGCTTGGACTTCACTGCGACCGGATCGACGGTGACATCGATGCCGTCGACCGTGGCGGTGCCGGCGTCGGGACGTAGGAAGCCGGTAATCATCTTCATCGTGGTCGACTTGCCAGCGCCGTTGGGCCCGAGAAAGCCGAGGATGTCACCGCGACGCACGGTGAGGGACACGCCGTCGACAGCGCGCTTGGCGCCGTAGGTTTTGACCAGACCTTTGACTTCGATCATGGGAAAGCGGGAAGAGGGGCTAGGCGCTTAAGACCGGCAAGCGAGAAAGTGTTCCGTGATTTTTGCGGAGCGATGGGCTTAAGAAATACGAACGATTTGCGACAAGGGAAAATGCCAGTGACGCACATGGGAATGGGCGAAGACGCGCGCGCCGGGCCGTGGTTGCGCGGAGTATTTCGTGGCACGATGAGGAATGGCCGCAAAAAGGCGCAGAAGGCGCAAAATACGCTGAATCAATTTGGCTGTTTTATGAGAAGCGGAGGAGAGAGCGCGTAAGTCGGAGGTTCCGCCTCTCACGAGGCGGGCTACGTTTAGGAGGTGGCGAGCTCGCGCTCCTTTTCGGTCTTGAGGCGGAGCTGGCCGCAGGCGGCGTCGATGTCGTGGCCTTTTTCGCGACGGAGCGTGGTTGAGATACGCGCTTCGCGGAGAATGTCGGCGAAGCGCTCCTGCCGATTGCCCGACGGGCGTTTCCACGGGAGCCCCTCGACCGTATTGTAGGGGATGAGGTTCACGTGCGCGTGCAGGTCGAGGGCGATGTCGCGCAGCGCGCGGGCTTGGTCGAGCGAGTCGTTTACGTCCTCGATCAGGATGAACTCCAGCGTGACCATGCGACCGTGTTTTTCCGAAAATTCGCGGACGGCGGGGATGAGTTTGGCCAGCGGGAAGGCCTTGTTCACCGGCATGATCTTTTCGCGCACCTCGTCGGTCGCGCCGTGAAGGGAGATGGCGAGACGGAAGCCGAGTTTCTCCTCGGCCAGCTTCAGGATCTTAGGCACGAGTCCACTGGTAGAGATCGTGATGCGGCGGGCGCCGAAGCCGAGGCCCCAGTCGGCATTGAGAATGGTGAGGGCGCGGATGAGGGCGTCGTAGTTGGCGAGCGGTTCGCCCATGCCCATGACCACAATGTTGTCGAATGAGGCGAGCTCGGCCCGCGCGCGCGGTGTGAGCGCGTCCTCGCGATAGCAGACATGGAGGAGCTGCGCGACGATCTCGCCGGCGGAGAGGTCGCGCTTAAAGCCGGCAAGGCCGCTGGCGCAGAACACGCAGGCCATCGCGCAGCCCACCTGCGTAGAGATGCAGATGGTCTTGCGGGAGTGATCTACGCCCACGCCCTCCTGCGGCGCGCGGATGATGACGGTCTCGATCAGCGAACGGTCGCGCAGCTCGAGCAGGAGCTTGTCGGTGACGTCGGTCGACTGCTTGCCAAGGACGAGGTCGCAGGGGAGCAGGTCAAACGTCTCGGCTAGCCACGTGCGCAGGGGCTTGGAGAGATTGGTCATCTCGTCCCACGAGCGGGCGCGCTTCTTGTAGAGCCAGTCGAGGATCTGCTTCGCCCGAAACGCGGGTTCGCCGCGCTCCGCCAACCGCGCGACGAGGGAGTCGAGCGTCTCACCGGTAAGCGGCGGTTTGGCGGGCGTGAATTTCATGGAAGAGGCGTAACGTAGGGCGGGTGGGCGAGGGTGCAAGCCGCGAGGATTTCAGGAAAATGGCGAAACGCTTACGCGTTCCGCTACAAATGTTCGTATTGAGGGATTGGATACGCAGGATAAGAGCACAAAAAAGCGCCCTCCGGTGAGGGAGGGCGCTTGGAGTGAGGTGAACTAAACGCTCGCGATCAGAACGTGAACGTCGACGACAGCACGAACTGGCGCGGGTCGATGATGCGGTAGGACCACGGCGTGCCGTCGAAGTTGACGGCGGTGGGCATCAGGCGGCCGCTCTCAAGCGCGTTGTTGATGTTGAGCTGGATCTTCCAACCGACCTTGTCGTTGTAGATCTTGCGCTGATAGCCGATCCAGAGGTCGGTGTAGTAGTTGCCGCTGTCGTACACCGGCTTGTTGGGATCGGCGAAGTTGAGGACGCCGGGCGCATTGGTCGGGTCGTTGACCTTGCCGAGGAAGCCAATGGCGGCCTTCGACTCCCAGCGCTCGCTGCCGCCGAACGAGACGCCCTTGAAGCGGCCCGTGGTGAGACGGTAGTTGGTGAGGACCGACGCGTGATACTGACGCTGATCGGGCGAGGTGACACCCTGCAGGGCCTTGGCGAGTGCGACTTGCGAGGCGACAACGTTGGCGAAATAGTTCGACGGGCTGGTGTTGCCGTCAGCATTTTCCGCGAGCGATACGTTGGTGAAGCCGTAGCCGGTCCAGAAGTTTTTCAACGACCATTTGATATTTGTGCCGGTGGCATTCGGCGCAACGAAGTCGGCGATTTCCGGCGCCGAATTCGTCTGCCAGATCGGCAGGCGAGAGGCGAGGTAGGCATCGTACTGCGGGACGACATTGTTGTAACTGGTCTTCTGCTTGTCGCCCGTGACCTTGATCGTCCAATTGCTGGACGGGTTAAAGGTGAGCTGAAGCTCGGTGCCCTTCGCATGGCTGTCCTGGGTGCCGCCGACCGCGATGCCGCTGTAGTAGTTCAACGGCAGCTTGATCAGGTCGTAGATTTTCTGCTGATTGACCGGATCGCTGACGGGGTTGAGCGCGTCCGAATTCCAATTGGTAATGGCGGTATTGGCACCATTGCGGATGCGCTGAACGGCGCTCGCCCAAGCGAGACCGGTGGTCGTATCCGAATACTGAAGACGCGTGAGGAGCGTACCTGCCGCACCCGTGCGCTCATTTTGCGTGTTGGTATCGTACCAGCTTACCCGGCCGACCAGTTTGCCCTTGAGGAGCGTGAAGCCGACGCCGATGTCCTTGCCGTCGCCGACGGGCTTGGCCAAGGGCCGCTTGAAGTAGTCGGTCTGGTAGGTGGCCGGCGGATTGAAGTTATCCGACTTGTTGTAGTAGAGGGTCAGGTCGTTGACGAGTTCGCCGAAGAAGCCATCGCCGAGGCCTTGGCTGACCGAGGTGTTGCGGAACGGGCGAAACGCACCGCCGTAAGTCTTGGTGTTGCCCGAGAGTTCATCCCAGCGGCCCCAGCGGCTCATGATGAGATCGTGATTCAGGATGCCGCCAACGCCGTTAACGTAGAGCTGAGCGTTGGTCAGGGCCGGGGCGGTCTGGACACCATTGATGTCGGTGAGCGCGCCCGGATTGGTGATGCGCGCCCGGTATTTGTCATGGCGCCAGCCGAGGGTGGTCACGAGGCGATCGGCCCAGAAATAGCTCTGGGCGGCGAGGGTGTAGCTGCGGACCTCGCGCTCGGTGCGGAAGCTGCCTGCACTGGAGAACGTCGACTGTTCAACGACGCTGTCGTTTTGGTACGCGCCGCTCGTGTAGTTATACACTTGGATCTGCGAAGTGACCGGGCTGTTGTAGCCTTGATTCCCGTAGAAGCCGCTGGCGTGGGTGACGGCACCCTGCGCCTGACCCGGATTTGCAAGGTAGTACTTGCGCATGAGGGCGGTGAAGAGGGCGTAGTCGCGACCCGGGACGAGCGTATTGGGCACGAAACGGAGGCGGCCATCATTGTCGCCGTCAACGAAGCCGTTGCGCCAGCGCTCGATTGCACGTTTGGAATCCTGCGCGGTCCAGAGTCCAAGGAGGCGGTGGTGGCCGAGATTTTGCAGGAAATTGCCCTGCTTCCGCAGGTCGAGGTCGTACGCGAGCATCGCGCGGTAGTTGTCGTCCGTCTGCGGATTGTAGAACGTGTCGAGACCGCCGCCAACGCCCTCGGAGATGAAGGGCAGGCCGAAGTAGGGATTCGTGCTGCCATCGACATTCTTCAAGTTGGTGTCGATGCTGATGGTGTTGCCCGTCAGCTGACCCATCGTGTAGCTCTCAGTGGACTCGATGTCCTGGCGCAGCCAGCCAGCATTGAAGAAGAGATTGTCGGTGATCTGCTGCTCGACATCGAGGTTGTAGTTTGAGGCGCGGGTCTTGGCGAAGTTGGTCTGGGAGATGTTGTACTTCGTCCAGTCGTAGATCGCCTTGTTGGTGATGCCCGGGTTCTGATAGTTGCCGTACGGCACGCCGTTGACGGTCGCGTACGTGAGATTGTTCACGACGCTGACCGGGTAGACCAAGTTGGAAGAACTCCACTGACGGTCGGCGAAGAGATAGCGCGAATCGCCGGTTACCCAGCCCAGGTTGGCGAGGCTGGTCGTGGCGGTGGCAGGATTGGTCTGGACGGTTGGGTAGCTAAAGCCGGCGACCACGGGATTACGTTGGAAATACAGCACTGTGTTGCTCCCATTGATCGTGCGCAGCGGACGGCCGGTGTCTTCAAACTGGATGCCCTGGACGAACTGCGGATTGGGCACCGTGTTCGGGATGGCAGTCGTGAGGAACAGCGTGCTCGGCGCACCAGCACCGACGACATTGCCCGTGACGTAACCGGGTGAGGCTGTGGTCGAGACGTACGGACCGTAGGTCTGACCACCATCAAGTTTGGTGATCATACGCGTGGTCGGATCGTACGCCGGGCGGCCGGCCTGCAGCCACGGCGTGACGAGGTCGCGGGGCGTGAGGAAGTTCGGGCGATTGGCCTCGTTCTCGTAGTTTTCGGCGAAGCCGCGAATGACCGTCTTCTTGAACGGCTTGTAGGTCAGCGCGCCGAACTCGCGGCGATAGAGATCGCGCGACGGCTTGCGCTCGAACTGACGGTTGTCGTACAGCAGCGCGCCGTACATCGCGAGCTTGTCGTCGATGAGCGAGCGGTTGAACGACAGCGACGTGCGGTACGAGAAGTTCTGGTCGGCACGGACCTGCACCTCGGTGGTGTTGCGGTTGAGCACGGCCTGCGCGGTCGACTGATTGACGATACCGGCGGGCGTGCCGAGACCGAAGAGCAGCGAGTTGGGGCCGCGGGTGATTTCGATCGACTGGATATTGTAAGAGTCGAACGGAATGCGCGAATTGGTCGGATAGTTGTTCAGCGATGCGTCGGGTGCGGCGATGCCGCGCACACGATTGGACTGCGCGTTGGTCGTCGTGCCGCCGTCATTGCCGAGCGAATAGCCGGCGATGGTGTCCTTCGACGTACCGCGGTCGGTGATCACCGGAGTGTAGGTGCCGGAGCCTTCGGTGCCGGCCTCGTACTTGAAGACGTCGTTGATGTCGACGGACGCCGTGTCGTCGATCTGCTGCTTCGTCACGACCGTGATGGAAGCCGCGAGGTCATCGATGCGGGTGTTGAGGCGGCTGCCGGCGAGGGTGTTTTCCGCGGCGTAGCCGTGGTCCTTTTCCTGCGTGACGGTGAAGGGCGAAAGCACGATCGCTTGCTCGCCTGATGCGGAGGCCGTGGTGGATGCGGCTTCCTGCGGAGTCGGGACTTTCGCTGCAGATTTCTTCTGCTCTTCGGTGGCCGGAGCTTGTTGGGCCCAAGCAACGGCGGCGGTTGCGGCGCAGAGCTGCGCGAGCAACAACCGACGCGTAGTGGTCGATAACCATGTCGTAGGTTTCATGGGATGTCTCTTGGTGGGTGACTAACAGGGAAACGCCGACGAGAAGACCTCGCCCGGCGGAAGGGTATATTAGGAGGGTTAAGAAAGGACTCCGCTACCGGCGAAAAAATGGGGGATCTACGCCAGCGTTGGGGTCCGGGGAAAGCTAGTGCCGGTGACTGAATTCTGACGGACAAATCCGCGCGAAGTGAAACCATGCGGACAGTCAAGCAGCCCTGCCTTACAGTCAAAGGAGGAAGGCGCTGCGTCTGATGTCGGTCAGACATGTGCAATTGGCTACAAATTTACCCGTTCGCCGGGAGGATTTGACCGAACACCCAAGCGGATTAGGCTAACGACACAGTCAGGCAATCAACAACCCCTTATTGATCATGACTTGGAGAATCGAAATCCTGGAACCGCATAGCGGGGAGCTGGGGGAGGCGATTGAGCACGCAGACCACGCCGTCACCGCCGAGGAATATCATTACGAGCAAGGTCAGAAACTGTAAGTCGCCGTGCACCGCGTGGACGATGTGCCTTGGCATATCTTCACGGACCTCGACTCAGGGCATCGTTTCAAAATCCCGCCGGGAAAGTATCGGAAAGTGGAGTAGTGAGCGCGGACGGAGATACCGTCGGCGACTAGTTCATCAGTACCGTCACGATCGCGTCGCCGATACCGACGAGCGCCGCGCCGGAGATTAGGCCTGCGCAAATAGCCTCGGTGCCGACGACCCAGAGATTGTGGCCCTTGGTGCCGGGCGTGGGATTGCGGCGGCCCATGATCCAGAAGAACATCGCGCCGATCCACATCGCGACGCACGCATCGGGCGGTAGCGTCACACCGAGGCCAATGGCGACGGGTGAGAGCGGGAACTTGCCCTTGGTGCGGATGCGCAAGATCTCGAACGTGGTCGCGAGGAGCGCGGCGACGACCATCGAGATGATCGCGGAGGTCGGCAGGCTATGCAGGCCCTTGGCGATGATGTCCGCGACGCCCTTCCACTGGATCGCGGCGGGGAAGGCAAACTTGTCGGTTACCATCGAAGCAGTGGACCGCACGCCATTGGCGCCGGGTTGGAGGAAGAGCAGGAAGAATAGCGGCACCGCGGCGAGCGCACCGGAGAAGATGCCGATCACGTGACCGACGGCCTGCTGGCGCGGCTTGGCGCCGAGCATGTAGCCGGGCTTGATGTCGGAGAGCAGATTGCCGGCGTTGGCACAAACCTCGGCGGTCATGCCCGCGAAGGCGAGATTCGTGGCGGGATTGGTGCGGTCGAGCGCGCCCATCGAGAACTGCGTGACCTTCGAGAGCGGGCCGGTGGGAGTCCACGACGTGAGGGCCATCGCGTTGGAGCAGATGATCGAAAGAACAAAGATCAACGGCAGCGCGATGATCGCGAGTTTCCAGTTGGCGCCGAAAAACGCATGCGCCATCCACGCGCCGATGATGCCGAAGATCGGGATGCCCACGGCTGAAACCCACAACGGGAGTTCGATGCCACCGAGCAGATCGGACTTCGGTGCGGCGAGGGCGGACTTCTTGGCGAACATCCGCTTGAACGGTCCGATGATCGTATCGGGCTTGCCGAGCAGGCCGACGAACGAGCCCACGACCATCATCGTGACGCCCCACCAGAGGGACCACTTGTTAACCACCTGTGCGCGTGAGAGCGGCTTCACCACGCCGTCGACGACGTCGCGTGCGATATCGCCGCGCTGGATCATGATCGGAGCGAGCACCATGAAGTTCACGATCGCGCCGATGAAGACGCTCGTTGAAACACGGATGCCCATGAGCCCGCCGATGCCAAGCAGCGCCACATCAAGGCCGAAGCGCATGCCGATCTCGCGCAGCTCGGTGCCGAGGATCTTCGGGATCCACAGGTCGTACTTCACGGCCGCCATGTAGTAGTAGTCGTCGAGGCGGTCGTGGAAACGCCACGGCTCTTTTAGGCCGAGCCACTGGTTCATGCGTAGGATCTTGAACTGCACGAGCTGCATCCAGCCATCGCCTGCGAGAAATTGATAGAAGGCCGAGATCGCCGCCGAGATGCCGAGGAGCTTCGCCTGATAAAAACCGACGCCGGCGTTTTCCGAATAGAGCGTGTCGAGCACCACGCCCGCGGCGCGGCCTTCGGGAAACGGCATCTGCTCCTCATTGATGAAACGGCGCTTCAGCGGAAACGCCACGAGCACGCCGAGGATCGCGATGACGACCATCCACGGGATCATCTGCCACGCGGGGATGACCGCGCCGGTGACGAGCATCAGCGCCACGATACTGGAGGAAAGCGGCTGCGTCATGTAGCCGGCCGCGGTGGCGATCGACTGCGTGCAGTTGTTTTCGAGGATGGTGAAGTCCTTGCCGAGGCCGGCCTTCGAGAGGCCCTTAAAGATCGCAAAGGCGAGGATGACCGACGTGAGACCTACGCCGATGCCGATGCCCGTCTTCGCCGAGATGTAGAGCGCGGTCGCCGCGAGGATGCCGCCGAGCAGGAAACCGGTCAGGCCCGAGCGCAGCGTGAGCTGCGGCAGGTCGCCGCGATAGACTTTCTCAAACCACCAACGATCTTTTTGTTCTCGGGTCCAGGTGCGGATTTCGTCGTCGGAGAGATGAGGTAGAGCCATGCGGGAGTGGGGTGCGATTTATGACACGAGAACAGCTGCGCCCGAAAAGGCGAGAGCGCTGCGATGGGAGATCATTTTTGAACCGCGAATGGACGCGAATTCACACGAATGCGTGAGAGGAACCGCGGATGAACACGGATGGACGCGGATTTCGAAATCCTCATCCGTGTTTATCTGCGTCCATCCGCGGTTGCCGAGTGTATTCAAATTTCCCTCACATCATGAAGAAGCCGCGTGCGTGGGAGCGCCGGCCGCTGGCCGGCACACTACTCCGAGCGGGCGAGCCGCTCGCGCTCCTACGCAAGGGTTGCTCTATCTAGCAGCAGGTCTGCCCACGCATTTCCATTCGCGTGAATTCGCGTCCATTCGCGGTTCAAAAATCTCCCCGCGCTTCGTCATCGCCGATGCACGCCCTCGCGGCGGTCTTTGGCTTCGAGGAGGATTTTGCTCACTTGATCGAGCGGCACTTCCTCGTAGTGGCTGAATTGCTCGGCGTGTTTGCCGCGGCCACTCGTGAGGGAGCGCACGGTGGTGCTGTAGTGGTAGAGCTCTTTCTGCGGCACTTGCGCGCGCAGGGCTTGGAAATGGCCATCGGTATCGACACCGAGAATCTTTCCGCGCCGCGCGGACATATCGCCGATCACGGCGCCGAGATACTCGTCGGGCACGGTCACAGTGACGTTGAAGACCGGCTCGAGCAGGCAGGGGAGGGCGGCGCTGAAAGCCTCTTTGAAGGCGTGGTAGCCCGCGACTTGAAACGCGATGTCCTTCGAGTCGACCGTGTGCATTTTGCCGCCGAAGAAATCGATCTTCACGTCGACGATGCGGAAGCCCGCATAGATCCCCTCGGTACTCGCGGTGCGCACGCCCTTCTCGACCGACGGCACGAACACGCGATCGACGTCGTTGCCCACGAGCGTCTCGGTGAAATCGACGCCACTATCGCGTGGGGCGGGTTCGATTTTCATCCACACCTCGGCGAATTGGCCGGCACCGCCCGTCTGCTTCTTGTGCCGATAGCGCGACTCGGCGGGACGTTGAATTGTCTCGCGATAAGGAATGCGCGGCTCCTCGAGATCGACCTCCACGCCGAAGCGCCGCCGCAGGCGCTCGACGATCACCTGCAGGTGAATCTCGCCCTGACCGGAGACGATCGTCTGGTGCACCTCGTCGTCGACTCGATAGAGAAACGTCGGGTCTTCGCTGTGCAGCGTGGCGAGGCCGGAGGCGAGTTTGTCCTCGTCGCCTTTGGATCGGAGGCGGAGCGCGCCGTGAATGTTGGGCCGCGGGTACTCGACCTTGGGCAGCGTGACGATGAACCGCGGCGTGCAGAGCGTGTCGCCGGTGCGCGTGATGCGAAGCTTCACGACGGCGCCGAGATCGCCGGCCTTGAGCGACGGCACCGGCGTGCGTTCGTGGCCATTGAGCACGTAGAGTTGACCGATGCGCTCGGTCGCCTGTCGTACACTATTATAGAGTTCGCCGCCGGATTGGATCGTACCGGCGTACACGCGAAAAAGCGACAGCTCGCCCACACCGGGCTCGTTCATCGTCTTGAACACATACGCCACCGGCTCGGGATGTGTGAGCGACACCTCGCCGGGCAATCCGCTCGTGTCGCGCGCGGGCACGGTCGCGCGGTCGAGCGGGGACGAACCGTATTTCGCGATAAAATCCATCAGACGCGCCACACCGACGTCGGTCTCGGACGACACGGCGAAGAGCGGCACGAAGACCTGCTTCTGAATCGCGGCGTGCAATCCAGCGCGCATTTCTTCCTCGGAGAGCAGGCCCTGCGCGAAGAATTTTTCCATCAGCGAATCGTCGGACTCGGCCACGTACTCGATGAGCTGGCGGTGCAGTTCCTTTACCCGCTCCAAGTGCGCGCCCTCGGCTGATTTTTCTTCATAGCGCCCATTGCCGCCCGGCTTGTACGTCACGACCTCGCTGCGCATCACATCGAGGAGCTGCGAGAAACCGGGACCGGCATTGAGCGGCACGGTGATCGGGAAGACATTTTTGCCGAAGTGCGTGCGGGCAGCGGTGAGCACGCTGTCGAAGCTCGTGTTGGCTTTATCGAGTGCGGTGACGACGATCATCTTCGGCAGATCGTGATGTGTGGCATGCTCCCACACGGCGTCGGTGCCGGTGCCGAGACCATGGGCGGCGTTGATCACTACCACCGCGAAATCACCGACCCGCAGCGCGCCGAGGCCCTCGCTGATGAAGTCCGCGTAGCCGGGCGTGTCGATGATGTTGAGTTTCTTTCCGAGCCACTCGGTGTGCAGTAGCGAGGCGTGCACGGAGATCTGGTGCTGTTTCTCACTCGCGTGGTAGTCGCTCACGGTGGAGCCGGCGGCGATGCTGCCCATGCGCCCGATGGCGCCGGAGCACGCGAGCATGGCCTCGCATAGCATGGTCTTTCCGGCCGATGCGTGACCGACGACGGCGAAGTTGCGAAGATCGGCGGAAGGATAGTCTTTCATGAGAACAGAGGGGTTAAGGGACTACGACCGGACCGTGCCCGGAGTATGGATGGCCCACGGTCTTCAGGCTAGCAGTTTCGCAGCGGAGGCGCACCGCATCGGTAGCCCAATTCTACGCAAAAAACGCCCGTCTGCCGGACCGTCCGCCAGCGCGCCGCTTTCCCGCACGGAAGCGCGGTGTTGCGCTCAGTGGCCCCTCTAGCGAACATCGCTTCGCCAGCCAACCCTCCCTCGAATTTTCATGCGTCTCGTTTCGCTTATCGCCGCTTCGTGCGCCCTTGCCGCGACGGCTGTCGCCGCCAACGAATTGCCCGCTCCCGCCGCCGTGGTGGAGAAGATGCGTGCAGCTAATCACTACTTCATGGCGAAGTGGCCCGACGCCGGGAAACCGATCGTCACCAACCGCGAACGCCCGAGCAATATCTGGACGCGGGGCGTGTACTACGAGGGCCTCATGGCGCTCTACATGGTCGACCGCGATCCCGCTGAACTCGCCTACGCGGTGAGCTGGAGCGAAGCGCACAAATGGAGTCTCCGCAATGGACCGCGCACGCGCAACGCCGACGACCAGTGCTGCGGCCAGACGTACCTCGAACTCTACCAGCTCGATCCGAAGCCCGAGCGATTGAAGGCAATCAAGGACGACATCGATTTCATCGTCTCCGGCGACAAGAACGACGACTGGTCATGGATCGACGCTCTCCAGATGGCGATGCCGGTCTACGCGAAGCTCTCGGTGATCACGAAGGATCCGAAGTATCTGGAGAAGATGTATTCAATTTATGAATACTCGCGCAACAAGCATGGCGGCAAGGGCCTCTACAACCCCGCCGATCAGCTCTGGTGGCGCGACAAGGATTTCGTCGCTCCGTACAAGGAGCCCAATGGCGAGGACTGCTATTGGTCGCGCGGCAATGGCTGGGTCGTCGCCGCCCTCGTGCGCGTGCTCGACATCCTCCCCGCCGACACGCCGCACCGCGCCGAGTACGAGACGATGCTGAAGGACATGCTCGCGGCCCTGAAGAAGGTGCAGCGCGACGATGGTTTCTGGAACTGCTCGTTGCACGATCCGAACAACTTCGGCGGCAAGGAGACGAGCGGCACCGCGCTGTTCGTCTATGGCATGGCGTGGGCCGTGCGGCATGACCTCGTGAAAAAGGACGAATACATGCCCGCGATTGTGAAGGGCTGGAACGCCGTCGCCGCCGAGTCGATTCGCCCCAACGGCTTCCTCGGCTACGTGCAGGGCACCGGCAAGGAGCCCAAGGATGGCCAGCCGACGACCGTCGACCACGCGCCCGATTTCGAGGACTACGGCCTTGGCGCCGTGCTGCTCGCGGGCAGCGAGGTCTTCCGCCTCGCGGGTGGCAAGCCGCCCGCGAAGTAAGGCGGCGATCGGTTTTTCCGCCCAAAAGGCGGAGTATTTCCCCTCGTACCAAACTGTCAGAAAACCGCGGGCCGCGCGCGGGCTGCAGACCCGCAACCTTGGCGGGCGGCTCGCGTCATGCCCGTTACCCTGCGCATGAGATATCCCCTGCTGCCACTGACCCTGCTGCTGGCCAGTGCGACCGCCTTTGCTGCCGATCCGGCTCCCTCGGACCTGCCCGTCGAGTGGATCGACCCCGACACCGGCCACCGCATCGTGCGCCTCACGACCGAGCCCGGCAGCGCGAGTCTCTATTTCAATCAGAACGCATACACCCCAGACGGCAAAAAGGTCATCGTCACCACGCCCAAGGGCCTCGCGACTATCGAACTCGCAACCCGCAAGCTCGACCTGGTCGTCGAGGGCGAAGTGCGCGTGATCGTCGCGGGGCACAAGACAGGCGACATCTATTACTCCAAGCTCGTGCCGAAAGAGTCGATCAAGCCCGACGGCACCAAGGAGACGGTCAACGAGGCATGGATCTTTGCCGCCAACGTCGAGACCAAGGCCGTCCGCGAGATCGCGAAGCTCCCGCGCGGCGGCATCGCCTCGATCAATGCGGACGAGACCCTAATGGTGGGCGTCTACACCGAGGGCCAGCAGGGCTTCGGCAGCGGTCGCCGCCGCGAAACCGAGGCTCCTCCGCCTGCCGCTGGACAGCCGAGCATGAGTAACACTTCGGCGAGCCAGCCCAACAACGGCGGGGCCAACCCGACGTTTCAGGCCAACTACTCTGCGAAGTGGCCTGATGGCACACCGATGACGTTTGCCGAGGCGAAGGACCTTTCGCTGCACAACCGCCTCATGGCGATCCGGCAGGGCCCGCCGCAGGTGATCTTCACTGTCAGCACGCAGACCGGCGAAGTGAGGGAAGTGCTCAAGGAGCACGAGTGGATCGGCCACCTACAATTTTCGCCGAGCGATCCACAGCAGATCATGTTCTGTCACGAGGGCACCTGGCACGAGGTTGATCGTGTGTGGCTCATCCGCACCGACGGCACCGGCCTGACCAAGGTCCACGCCCGCACGATGAACATGGAGATCGCGGGCCATGAGTTTTTCAACGCCGACGGCTCCTTCGTTTGGTACGACTTGCAGACGCCGCGCGGCGAGGATTTCTGGCTCGGCGGATACGCCCTCGCGACCGGCAAGCGCACGTGGTACCACCTCCAGCGCGACGAGTGGTCGGTGCACTTCAACGTCTCGCCCGACGGCACGCTCTTCTGCGGCGATGGCGGTGACAGCGAGATGGTCGCCCACGCGCCGAATGGAAAATGGATCTACCTCTTCCGCACGCAGCGCATCCCCGATGTGGCCGGCGTAAAGAATCCCGACTCGGGCAATCTCATCGACACGGGCGCGTTCAAGGCCGAGCGCCTCGTCAACATGGCGAAGCACGATTACACGCTCGAGCCCAACGTCTCTTTCACGCCCGACATGAAGTGGATCGTCTTCCGCTCCAACCTGCAGGGCGCCGTGCACACCTACGCCGTCGAACTCGCGAAGGCGCAGTGAAATTTCCTGCTCACCCTAGATACCCGAACTCCCCCATGAAAAAACTGATCCTTCCCCTCGTTGCGGCGCTCGTGCCCGCGATCTCGTTCGCGGCTCCGGCCGATGACGTCAAAGCCGCCGCCAAGAAACTGGCCGACGCTTCCAGCTACGCGTGGTCCAGTAATGTCGTCAACGCTGGCGGCCAAGGCGGCGGCCGCGGCTTCGGCGGTCCGTCCAGCGGCGTCGCGTCGAAAGACGGCCTCGTCGTCACGACCCGTCAGGGCCAGAACGGCACGACTCAGTCCGTGCGCAAGGGCGACAAGTCCGTCTCGCAGAATCAGCAGGGTGAGTGGGTCACCCGCGAAGAAATGATGGCGCAATTTACTGGTGGAGGTGGAGGAGGCGGAGGTGGTGGCGGAGGAGGAGGAGGAGGTGGTGGTGGTGGCCGCGGCTTCGGCGTCACGCCGACTCCGGCCGAGGATCTCGTTACGCTCGCCGATGCTGCGAAAGAGCTCAAAGCGGCCGACGGCGTGATCAGTGGCGATCTCAAAGACGAAGTCGTTGCCCAGCGCCTCAATCCCTTCGGTGGCCGCGGTGGTCAGGCTCCGGCCGCACCGAAGAACGCGATGGGCAGCGTGAAATTCTGGCTCAAGGACGGCGCGATCGTGAAGTACGAGGTGCATGTCAAGGGCACCGTCCAAAGCCGCAACGGCGAGCAGGAGCGCGACACCACGACGACCATCGAGGTCAAGGACGTCGGCACCGCCAAAGTCGAAGTGCCCGAGGGCGCGAAGAAGAAGCTCGGCGCCTGAGTCTCACGCCATCGCACTGTCCGCATATGGAGCGCGTTCCAAATTGAGCGCGCTCCTTTTTATTTAAGTTCACCCCATGAAAGCTCCGCTTTGCTTCCTCGCGGCTGCATCCTTCGCGGTCGCCGCTGAGATTCCCCCGCGTGCGGTGCCCTCGGCGCCGGTTAATCTCACCGCTGGCGGCCCGCCGATCCCGGCGCAGCCAGCAACTGAGTCGGCGCATCCCGCGTCGATTCCGCTCTGGCCCAATGGTGCGCCCGGCTCTGAGGCACGGAAGGACGAGCCAGAGCAGATCAGCTGGCGACAGGAGCCGGACATCGTGTTTCCGGTCGTTTTCAACATTCATAACCCGTCGATCACGCCCTTCCTGCCGGGGAAGGAAAAAGCTACCGGCTGCGCGGTGATCATCGCCCCCGGCGGCGGCCACATGCAGCACACGATCGATCGCGAAGGCTACGATCTCGGAAAATTTTTCGCCGATCACGGCATCGCCGCTTTCATTCTGAAATACCGCCTCGCCCGCGACGGTGCGACACCTCGCGGCACGCCGCAGCCCTACACCATCGACCGCGATGCGCTCGCCGACGCGCAGCGCGCGATCCGGCTCATCCGCGCGCGCGCTGCCGAATGGGGCGTGAATCCCGCGCGCGTGGGCATCCTCGGTTTTTCTGCGGGAGGTGAAGTCGCTTTGCTTGCTGCGGGAAAATCTGGCGAGGGTAAAGCCGATGCCGCTGATCCGGTCGACCGACTTTCCGCCCGGCCCGATTTCTTCGCTCCGATTTATCCGGGCGGTCTCACTCGCACCGACCTCACGTGGTCGAAGGACGCGACGCCGCCCTGCTTCCTCGCCTGCGCGTACGACGATCGCATGCCGGAGCAGATGACCGCGTTCTTCGGCACGCTCCGTAAAGCCGGCGTGAACGCCGAGCTTCACATCTACAGCGACGGCGGACATGGTTTCGGCATCCGCACTGACCGTCCCGAGAT
This sequence comes from Verrucomicrobiota bacterium, assembly GCA_048498795.1. Classification (GTDB taxonomy): domain Bacteria; phylum Verrucomicrobiota; class Verrucomicrobiia; order Opitutales; family Opitutaceae; genus JBEHXH01. Next base: position 75,376 of record JBEHXH010000008.1, on the reverse strand, counting down.
GCCCGTCTCCACCTGGCATGTGCGCTTCACCGAATGGCTCGGTGATCGCGGCTTTCTGAAAAAGTGATCCTGCGCGCCGTAGTTTTACTGGGTTGTTTTACTGCGGCGATGCTGCGGGGTGCGGAGCCGGCTTCGGTCGCGCCGATCTCGTTCGAGAAAGAAGTCACGCCGTTGCTGCAGAAGTATTGCTACGAGTGTCATGGCGACGGCGCGCACAAGGCCGGCCTCGCGCTCGACGACTACGCCAACGCCGCCGAGGTCCGCGCCGCCCGGCCGAAGTGGGAAGCCGTGCTGCGCAATGTCTCGCGCCACGAGATGCCGCCCGACGACGGCAGCGACCTGCCGAGCGACCGCGAGCGCGATGTGATCAGCCGCTTCGTCGAGCAGGAGTTGTTCAAGCTCGACCCCGCGCACCCTGATCCCGGCCGTGTGGTGCTGCGTCGGCTCAATCGCGCCGAGTACAACGCCACGATCCGCGACCTCGTCGGGGTGGATTTCAAGGCGGCCAACGATTTCCCACCCGATGACTCCGGCTACGGCTTCGACAACATCGGTGCCGTGCTCTCGCTGCCGCCGGTGCTGCTGGAAAAGTATCTCGCCGCCGCCGACAAGATCCTCGACGGCGCAATCGTCACCGATCCGATCAAGAGCGAGATACGTCGCATCCCCGCCAGCCTTTCCGAAATCGGCTTCAACGCCATCGGCGACCGCGGCGATGGCTGGATCCATCTGCTCTCACTCGAAGAGGACGACGCGGCGGTGGAACTCAACCTGCCCGCGGGTGATTACAAGTTCCGCGTGCAGGCGTTTGCGACGAAAGTCGGCGGCGCGCTGAAAGGGCAGGGCAGCGAGACGCCGCTCGTTTTCACCGAGGACCCGGGCCCAACGAAGCTCGCGCTGATGCTCAACGACACTTTCGTGCAGGACTTTGTCATCGGCACCGACGAGGCGCACCCGCAGGTCTACGAGACGCGCCTCGGCGTACCCGCCGGTCGGCAGCGTTTCCGCGCGAGCGTGGCCCGCAAGCGCGGCGGCAATGATAATGAATTCTTCATGCTCAACGGCCGCCTGGGAAAACAGCAGCCTGGCATTGTCTTTGTGAAGTGGCTGGAGATCGAGGGGCCGCTGCCCGCCGCCACGCGCCGCATTCGTGCCGATCAACTCGCGGTGACCGGCGAAGGCACAGTCACGAACGCCGGCGAACGCGTGTTGCGCAGCAACGGCGACGTGGCCACGACCTTCACGACTGCGCGCGAGACCGAGGTCATCCTCCGCGCGCAGGCCTATGCGGATCAGGCCGGCAGCGAACCCACGCGCATGGAGTTCCGCGTGGACGGCAAGCCGCTGAAAACCTTCGACGTGCTCGCGCCCGCGACGATGCAGCCGATCGCGCGTCAGCGGGTCTTCTCGCTCTCGCTACTCGTACCACGGCCATACGTGTACGAGCTGCGCACCACGCTGCCGCCCGGCGCGCACAAGTTTTCCGCGGCCTTCGTCAACGACTTCACCGATCCGAAATCCGACAATCCGAATCTCCGCGACCGTAACCTCTACATCCAAAGCCTCGAAGTCGCCGATCTTTCCGCGCCGGTGCTTACGCCTGAAAAGCCCGCGCCCCTCGCGCAACTCTTCGCGACCGCGACCACGCCGGAGAAAGTCACCGGCGTCGCGCGTCTGCTCGGCAAAAAACCTGCGCCCGTCGACGAAACTCTGGCCGCGCGCAACATCCTCGCACCCTTCACGCGCCGGGCATGGCGCCGGACGGTCGCTCCCGCCGAACTCGACCGCCTGATGCAGCTCTACACGACTGCACGCAGCCAAGGCGACAGCTTCGACGCCGGGGTGAAGCTCGCGATGAAGGCCGTGCTCGTGTCGCCACATTTCCTCTTCATCGGCGATGAGCCCACGGTGGCTCAGGCCCCGCGTCCGCCGTCGGTCGACTCTGCGGGCGCGACGCTGGCGCTACTCCAGACCGCGCCGCTCGACGAGTTCTCCCTCGCGTCACGCCTGTCGTATTTCTTGTGGAGTTCGCTGCCCGACGACGAATTGCTCGACCTCGCCGAGCGCGGCCAACTGCGCGCAATTCTGCCCGCGCAAGTGCGGCGGATGCTGGCGTCGCCGAAGGCCCGCGCGCTCGTGGACAACTTCGCCGGGCAGTGGCTGCAGATTCGGAGTCTCGAAACTTTCTCGCCCGACAAGAAGCTTTTCCCCGAGTACGATCCCGTGCTGCGCGGGGCGATGCAGCGCGAGACGGAACTCTTCTTTGAGTACGTCATGCGCGAGGACCGCAGCGTCTTCGATTTCCTCACGGGCGACTACACCTTCGTGAACGCGCGGCTCGCGAAGCTCTACGGTCTGCCGTTTCCCACCACCGCGGCGGCGGACGATTTCCAAAAGGTCTCGCTCGCCGGCACACCGCGCCGCGGAGTCCTCACGCAAGCAAGTGTGCTCACGCTGACCTCGAATCCCACACGCACGTCGCCGGTGAAGCGCGGCAAATGGGTGCTCGAAAATCTCCTCGGCACGCCGCCGCCTCCTCCTCCGCCCAACGTGCCCGAGCTCGACGACAAGTCCCGCAAGCTCACCGGCACGCTTCGCCAGCAACTGGAGCAGCATCGCGCCAATCCGACCTGCGCCTCGTGCCATGCTCGCATGGACCCGATCGGTTTCGGCCTCGAGAATTTCAATGCCATCGGCGTCTGGCGCGACAAGGACGGCGATGCGCCAGTCGATGCGGCGGGCGTCCTCGCGAGCGGCGACAAGTTTGCCAACGCCACCGAGCTCACCCAACTCCTCTCCTCGAAGCGCCGCTGGGAGTTCACGCACTGCATTGCCGACCGGATGCTTACTTACGCGCTCGGCCGCGGCGTGGAGTACTATGACCGCCCGGCGCTCGACCAGATCGTCACACGATTGGAGGCCGACGGCGACAAGTTCTCCGCGCTGATCCTCGCCGTCACGGAGAGTTTCCCCTTTCAAAATCGCCGCGTCGAATCGGCGCCAGCACCCACGATCACAGCTCGCTGAGCACGGCCTAATCTCTTACCCTTATCCCCATGAGCAATTCTCGCTCTGCGCTGCACATGCACCGCCGCACGTTTCTCCGCGGTCTCGGCACCGCTGTCGCCTTGCCGCTGCTCGATTCGCTCGCCCCCACTCGGGCCTTCGGTAAGGAAAAAACGGATACGGCGAAATATCCGAAGCGCGTCGCGTGGGTCTACGTGCCCAATGGCGCCAACATGGTCGACTGGACGCCCGCGACCACCGGCGCGAACTATGCGCTGCCGATGATCCTCGCGCCGCTCGCGGCGCATCAGGCGGACTTCAACGTCATCAGCGGCCTCGCCAATCACCAAGGCGACGAACTCGGTGACGGCGGCGGCGCGCATGCGCGTGCCTCGGCGAGTTTCCTCACGGGCGTCCATCCGCGCAAGACGGCCGGAGCCGACATCAAGGCCGGCATCTCCTGCGATCAGATCGCCGCGAGTCAGATCGGCGAGCAAACGCGCCTGCCCTCGCTGGAGCTGAGCTGCGACGGCGGTCAGCGCGCGGGCTCGTGCGATTCGGGCTACAGCTGCATCTACCAGTTCAACCTCTCGTGGAAATCGGAGACCCAGCCGATGATCCCCGAGGTGAATCCCCGCGCTGCCTTCGAGCGCCTCTTCGGCAATGGCGATCCGGCCGCCACGCTGGAGGCCAGCGCGCGCCGCGCGCTCTACCGCAAGAGCGTCCTCGACTACGTGCTCGACGACGCCCACCGCCTCGAAGGCCGGCTCGCGCCCGACGACCGACGCAAGCTCGACGAGTACCTCACGGCGGTCCGCGATCTCGAGCGTCGCATCGAGCGCGCCGCGCGTTTCCCCGTGCCGACCGCGCCCGATGGCGCGCACTCGCCGGAGATGTTCGAGACGTACGAGCAGCACATGCAGCTCATGTACGACGTGATGGCGCTGGCGTTTCAGACCGACTCGACCCGCATCGCGACCTTCATCGTGGCCCACGATGGCAGCAACCGCCCGTACCCGACCATCGGCATCCGCGATGGCCATCACGATCTCTCGCACCACCGCGACGACGAGGAGAAGAAAAAGAAACTCGCGCAGATCAACCGCTACCACGTGTCGCAGTTTTCCCGTTTCCTCGACCGCCTGAAATCGATCAAGGAAGGCGACGGCACGCTCTTCGACAACTGCCTCATCCAATACGGCAGCGCCCTCAGCAACGGCAACGCACACAACCCCGAGAATCTCCCCATCCTCGTCGCCGGTCACGGCGGCGGCGAAGTCACCACCGGCCGCCATGTGCGCGTGGACGAACGGACCCCGATGACGAATCTCTACCGCTCGATGCTGGATAACGTCGGCGTGCGCACCGAGAAAATCGGCGACAGCACGGGCAAGCTCGACGCGATCTTCAGAAGTGCAGGGTGAGGATTTTGGAACGCTAATCTGCGCTGTTCTTCGCTAATCCATTAGCGTCGATTAGCGCAGATTAGCGTTCCAATTTCTGAGTCAGAGCGCGGCACGCAGCTCGCGAGCGGCAGCAAGGAGTTCTTGAGCAGCGGCGAGAGTGTCTGCGCTTTGATTACCCGCGGGAGCAATTACGGGAAGCGCATGAGCCTGGTCGTCGGGATCGCCGAGGCTGGCGGCGCGGAATTGCTTGAGGCGAGCGAGGACGACGTCGCGGATTTCATCGGCATTGTCGACCGCGTGGAAGACGACGGTGTGCAGCTCTTCGCCGCCGCCTTTGCCATGGGAATCGGAGTCGCCACCGCCGGCGGATTGTACGCGGACGTCCGCGAGGCCGAGCAGGCGCTGGATCGGGCCCTGCGTGACGACGACTTGCTGGATGTTGACGAAGCTCAGCGTGGACTCTTTCACCACGAGTAGGCCGGACCGGAGACGCAGGCTGCGGTCGGTCACCATGTACCAGCGCATCTCGAAATCTAGGCGCAGCACGGCGAGCGTCCAGAAAAGCTGCAGCACGAAGAAAACCACGCCCCAGTAGTCGAGCAGCAGCACGAGGAAGAGCACCCACTCCGGCACATTGGAGGCGGCCTCCTCGATCACTCCGGGGCCGGTCTTTTTGGGTCGTGTCGTCTTTGCGCCGGGCAGGGCGGGATTAGCCTTTGCACCAGTGGTGGGCGTGACGCTCGTGGCGGACTGCGTCGGGTGCGTGGCGGTCGAGCGCGCCTTGTGCGAAGACAGCTTTATGTCGCGCGTGCCCGTGACGAGCACGTTCACGACATAGAGCGAGACCAGTGTGCCCATGAGCGCGAAGACTTGGGCGATCGACCAACCAAGGAGCTTGAGGCGGAAAAAAGTTTTTTCCGCCGCGAAACACCCGCAACGAACCCGGTGCACCCGCGGGCGGATGCGGCTCAGCGGGCACGCGCAGCCAGCGAAGCGTGAGACTGCGGAGTCGCGCGCTCATGATCCGGGAGGCGGAGATGGCGGACGACTAGCGAGTGTGGTGCGAATCTCGCGCAGCTCGGCGGCGACCGCGCGGAGCGTGGCCGCGAGTTCGGCATCGCCGGCTGCAGATGCACCGGCCGGAGCCGCTGACGCAATCGGATGCGTCGCATGGTCCTTAACTCCGCGCATTTTCGAATAGAGAAAATCGCGCACGGCTTCGAACTCCTTGAGGCCCTCGATCGTCATTTCCGCGCCCGAGCTGCCACTGGCGGTCTGCACGAGGACCTTGGCGAGCCCGAGCCAGCGCTCGACGAAATTGGAACGCAGATGGATGTCCTGGATGCGTGCGTACGTGACGATGATCTCGCGACGGAAGAGGATGCCCCAACTCATCGAGATACCCTCGTCGGTGAACTTGTACCGCATCGTGTGATAGCGGAAATACGACGGCAGGATAAAAATCGGCAGCAGCGGAAAGACCGGGATCAGCGCGAGCCAGTAGTACGTGAACAGGCTCGGATGCGGCCGCGTGATCGCGAGGATGTCGCTATCGGGGACGGGGGACGAACTCACAGAGTGAAAAAACAGTGACGAGCGATAAGGCGCAAGTCGCGGATTGGACGCGCGCGCCGGAATGTGCTGCATTGCGCTCACGCCATGATCGGTTCGCTCTTCAGTCGAAACGTGCCACCGGGTCTGTTGACCGTGCGCGGCGTCATGGGGGTGTGCCACCTGCTGATCGACAACGGGCGCGCGGTCTTGATCGACACGGGACTGGTGGGGGAGCCGCTGCAAATCAAAGCACTGCTCGCTCGGCGAGGCTTGGGGTCGGATGCGATTGACGCCGTCTTGCTTACGCACGGGCATCTCGATCATGGCGGCAATCTGGCGTGGGTGAAAAATTGGACCGGCGCGCCGATCTACGCACATCCGGCCGAGCAGGCTCATCTCGACGGGACATTTTCCTACGATGGCCCGGCCATTTGGTGCGGACGGCTGGAGCGGCTGGGCTACGCTGTGCTGGGCTATCGTACCGTGGCGATCGATCACGCGATTGCCGACGGCGATGAACTGCCTTTTTGGGGCGGGCTCCGCGTGATTCATCTGCCGGGACACACCGCGGGGCACTGCGGTTTCTACAGTGCGCGGCACGACCTCCTGTTTTGCGGCGACTTGTTCGCGAGTTATTTTTTCAACACGCACATTCCCGCGCCCATCCTGAATGCCGCGCCGCCGCTCATTCCCAACAGCCTGCGCAAAGCCCGCGCGCTCAATCCGCGCCTGATCGTGCCGCAGCATTACGACATACTCGACGGCGCGCTGCACCGGCGGCGCTTCGATGCGCTGTGCTCACGCGTGCTAGGAGACGAGTAAGTAGGGTCGTCTTAGACAGCACCAATCGCTTCGTCCAAGACGGCGAGCAGAAAGTCCGCATCGGCCTTGGTGATGTTCATCGGGGGGGCGAAGCGGATGGTCTGGCCCCAGAGGCCGCCCTTGCCGAGGAGGAGGCCGAGCTCGCGGGCGTTTTCCACGGCCTGCGCGCACTCTTCCTTGCCGGGGGCTTTCGTGGCGCGGTCCTTCACGAACTCGATGCCGAGCATGAGGCCCTTGCCGCGGACGTCGCCGATGACCTTGTACTTCGCCTTCAATTTTTCGAGGCCGGCGAGGATGTAGGCGCCGAGTTCGCGGCAGTTTTCCTGCGTCTTCTCCTGCTCGATGACTTCGAGCACGGCCTTGCCGATGGCGCTCACGACGGGGTTGCCGCCGAAGGTGTTGAAATGGACTTTCTGCGCCATGACGGCGGCGATCTTTGGCGTGGTGACGACGGCCGCGAGCGGCGCACCATTGCCGATGCCCTTGGCCATCGTAACGATGTCGGGGATCACGCCCTGCGTCTCGAAGCCCCAGAAATGCGTGCCCGTGCGGCCGAAGCCGGTCTGCACCTCATCGGCGATGCACACACCGCCCGCGGCGCGCACGTGCTCGTAAGCGTGCTTGAGATAGCCCTGCGGAAACTCGACGAAACCGCCCACGCCCTGAATCGACTCGGCGATGAACGCGGCGACTTTGCCCGGCGTGGCGTAGTCGATGAGGTTCTTCACATCGTCGGCGTATTTCCTGCCGGCCTCGACGTCGTCGTAGCCGAAATTGCCGCGATACGGATACGGTGCCTGCGCGTGGTGAATGCCGAAAGAATGCGGCGTGTTGAATTTCCACGTGCTGTGCGCGGTGAGTCCCATCGTCGCGGGGCTGCCGCCGTGGTACGCGTTGCGCAGCGCGATGGCATCGTAGTTGCCCGTGTAGAGACGGGCCATGAGCATCGCGAGGTCGTTGGCCTCGGAGCCGGAGTTGACGAAATAGCAGACCTTGAGGTCGCCCGGCATCTTCGACGCGAGCTTCTCGGCGAACTCGGCGATCTTCGGCTGAAGATAGATCGTGGTCGAGTGTTGGAGCGTGGCGTTCTGCTCGGTCATCGCCTTGAGCACATGCGGGTGGCAGTGGCCGACGCTGACAGTCACGATACCGCCGAGGCCATCGAGGTAGCGTTTGCCGGTGTCATCCCAGACGTACTGCATCTTTCCCTCCACGATCATTATCGGCTTCTTGTAGTAGAGAAAGAGACCGGGGTTGAGGTACTGCTTGCGCAGCGCGAGGACCTGCTCGGCCGACGGGCCGGTGTACTTCGCGGGCGTGTGCGAGGTGGGCGGGAGAGGGATGGACTTCATTTAGGTGAAATTCCTAGCCACAGATTTCACAGATTGCACGGATAACCCAAAGCCATCCGTGCCCATCGGTGTGATCAGTGGCTAACTTTTTGGAGCGACTTTGCGCAGGACGAGGTAAACGACGAACGCGATCGCGAAGCCGGCGATCCAGGCGATGCTATAGATGTCGTTGAAGAGGATGGAGAGGTGGGCGCCGTCGATAACTTTGATATTGGCGAGAAAGCCGGGGAGGCTCGGCAACGCGCCGGCGAGAAACGCGGCGATGGCGACCCAGCTGATGCCGTCGGCGTAGCGGTACTCGCCGTCGGCGGCGTAGAGCGCGGCGACGTTGAGAATCTTTTTCCGGTAAACGAAATAGTCGGCGATCATGATGCCGCCGATGGGGCCGAGGAGCGCGCTGTAGCCGATGAGCCAGGTGAAGATGTAGCCGCTCGGATCGGCGACGAGCTTCCACGGCATCATCACAATGCCAATGAGGCCGGTTATCAGGCCGCCGGTGCGGAAGGAGATTTTCTGCGGGGCGAGCTGCGCGAAATCGTTGGCGGGGGAGACGACGTTGGCGGCGATGTTGGTCGCGAGCGTGGCGAGGCAGAGGGCGAAGAGCGCGCCGACGAGCACGATCGGATTGGTAAAGCGCGTGAGGACGTCGATGGGGTCCCAGATGGTTTTGCCGTAGATGATCGTGGTCGCGGAGGTGACAGCCACGCCGATGAACGAGTATAGCGCCATCGTGGTGGGCAGGCCGACGAGCTGGCCGACGGCCTGGGCGCGCTGCGATTTCGCGTAGCGGGAGAAATCGGGGATGTTGAGCGAGAGCGTGGCCCAGAAGCCGATCATGCCAGTGAGTGACGGGAAAAAGATGCTCCAGAATTGTCCGGCCTTGGGTTGGCCGGGATCGAAGGCGGAGGGCTGGGATAGAATCGGACCGAACCCGCCCGCGGCGGAGTAGGCCCACGCGAGCAGGGCGAGGCCGAGCGCGATGAGGATGGGGGCCTTGATGTTGAGGAGCACGCGGATCGTATCGATGCCGCGCCAGATCACCCACATGTTGATCGCCCAAAAAAAGAGGAAGCACGCAAAGTGCGCGGGGCTGATGCCGAGCACGGGCAAGGGTGCGCCGGTGGTGAACGAGGGCGCGAAGACGCCGACGATCTTGAAGATCGCATCGCCGCCGATCCACGTCTGGATGCCGAACCAGCCGCACGCCACGAGCGCACGGAGGAGCGCGGGGATGTTGGCGCCAGCTGTGCCGAATGAGGCGCGGCAGAAAACGGGAAACGGAATGCCGTACTTAGTGCCCGCATGGGCATTGAGGATCATCGGGATCACGACGATCACGTTGCCGAGGAAGATCGTGACGACGGCTTGAGACCAATTCATCCCGCTGCCGATCAGGCCCGAGGCCAGCATGTACGTGGGGATGCACGCCGACATCGAAATCCACAGCGCCGCGATCGACGCTGTGCCCCATTTGCGACCTGACGCGGGGACGGGCGCGAGGTCGGCGTTGTAGAGGTGGGAGTGCTTGACGGTGGAGAGGTCGAACTCGGCTTCAGGGGAATTCATAGGATGGGCCCACGAAACACACGAAAAGGGATGTAGGGCTGGGGTGGATACTGAAGGCAGAGATGATCGTGGACGGAGGTTCATCGGCGGTCATAGACCGCCGCTACAAAGGAAATCTTTCGTGTTCGTTCGTGTGTTTCGTGGGCTAAAAATGGCTCGGCTTGCGCTGGAGGAACTGGCCGCGGCCGATGGTGCCGGTGAATTTGCCGTCGCGGGCGGCGACTTGGCCGCGAACCGTGACGACGCTGGCGCGGCCCTTGAGCGGCCAGCCTTCGAAGGCGGAGTAGTCCACGTTCATGTGTTGGGTCTTAGCCGAAATCGTGCCGCGGTAGTTGGGGGCGAAGACGACGAGGTCGGCGTCGGCGCCGGGCTGGATCGCGCCTTTCTTCGGGAACAGATCGAACTGCTTGGCGACGGCGGTGCTCGCGACGTTGACGAAGGTGTGCAGGTCAATGCGACCGGTCGCGACGCCGTGGGTGTAGAGCAGGTTGACGCGCTCCTCGAGCGAAGGAATGCCGTTGGGGATCTTCGTGAAATCGTCGCGGCCCATCGGCTTTTGCTTCTCGAAATCGAAGGGCGCGTGGTCGGTGGCGACGGTGTTGACGAGGCCGTCGCGCAGGCCGGACCAAAGCACCGCTTGATTGCGGGAGTCGCGCAGCGGTGGAGACATCACGAACTTTGCGCCTTCGAAATTGGGCTTCTCGGCGTAGGATTTATCGAGCGTGAGATACTGGATGAGTGTCTCGACGCCGACGCGGACGCCGCGCTGGCGGGCGGCGATGGCTTCGTCGAGCGCTTCCTTGCACGAGAGGTGCACGATGTAGGTGGCGGCGCCGGTGAGCTCGGCAAACGTCATCAGATGGTGCACACCCTCGGCCTCGACGACGGGCGGGCGGCTCTCGTGGTGCTGGCCAGGATCGGTCTTGCCGGCGGCGAGCAGTTCCTTGCAGCGCTCGGCGACGAGGGTTTCGTTTTCGCAGTGGGCGGTGACGACCACGCCAAGTTCCTTCGCGAGTTTGAGCGTGTGGTAGAGCTCAGTGTCGTCGATGCCGAAGGCACCCTTGTAGGCGAGGAAGATTTTGAAGGAGGCGATGCCGCGCTTCACGATCTCGCGGAGCTGCGCCTCGGTCCCGGCGTCGAACTTGGTGACACCCATGTGAAACGAGAAATCGCACGCCGATTTGCCGACGGCTTGCGACATCCACAGCTCGAAGGACGCGAGCGCGTCGTCCTTGCGCGCCGGGCAGCACATCTCGATCAGCGTCGTCGTGCCGCCGACGAGCGCAGCTTGCGAGCCAGTCGTGTAGGTATCTTTTGAATATGTGCCCATGAAGGGCAGGTAGATGTGGACATGCGGATCGATGAAGCCGGGGAAAACGTATTTGCCCGTGGCATCGATGACCTCGCAGCCGGCGGGGGCGGAGAGGTTTTTGTCGATGCGGGTGATCGTCTCGCCCTCGCAGTAAATGTCGGCGACGTAGCGGGAGTCGGACGTCACAATCTCACCATTTTTGATCAGTAGGCTCATGGATGAATTCGGAGGAGGGAAACCACGAAACACACGAAGGACACGAAAAGGAGAGAACCAGGAGCGTGGAGCTTTTCGTGGATTTCGTGTGTTTCGTGGTAAACCAAAATGTACTCATTTCTTCCACACGTCGGCGACGTCGCCGCCGAACCAGCGGGAGCTCACGACCTTTTGCTGGGTGTAGAACTGGATGCTCTCTTTGCCTTGGATGTGGAGGTCGCCGTAGAAGGAGTCGTCCCAGCCGGTGAAGGGGAACATCGCCATCGTGGCTGGGACGCCGACGTTGACGCCGACCATGCCGGCTTTCACGCGCATGGTGAATTCGCGGGCGGCGCGGCCGTTGTTGGTGAAGATCGCGGCGCCGTTGCCGAAGGCTGACTTGTTGGCCTGCTCGATCGCGGCGTCGAGATCGTCCATGCGCATGACGTTGAGCACGGGGCCGAAGACTTCCTCGCGGGCGAGGGTCATGTTGTTCTGCACGCCGTCGACGACCGTGGCGCCCAGGTAGAAGCCCTTTGGGGCGTCGGAGATTTTCACGCCGCGGCCGTCGGCGATGATCTTCGCGCCCTCGGTCTCGCCGGCGGCGAGCAAGCTGAGCACGCGGTCGCGGTGGGCGGCGGTGATGACTGGGCCCATGTCGGGCTGCGTGGCGGCGGTGTCGGTGCGACCGACCTTGATCGCGGCGGCGGCCTTCACGAGATCGGGGAGTACGCGATCGGCGGCGGCGCCGACGGCGATGGCGGTGGAGCCGGCCATACAGCGCTCGCCGGCGCAGCCGAAGGCCGCGGTGGTGAGATTCTCGACGGTCTTGCCGACATCGGCGTCGGGCATGACGACAATGTAGTTTTTCGCGCCGCCATTGGCCTGCACGCGTTTCCCATGCTTGGTGCCGGTGTCCCAGATGTACTTTGCGATTGGGGTGGAGCCGACGAAGGAAATCGCCTTCACCTTCGGGTGCGTGAGCAGTCCATCGACGGCGGCGCGGCCACCGTGGACGATGTTGAACACACCCTTAGGGCAGCCCGCTTGCTCGAGAAGCTGGCCGAGGAGATTGGCGGTGAGCGGGACTTTTTCGCTCGGTTTGAGCACGAAGGTATTTCCGCAGGCGATGGCCGTCGGGTACATCCAGAGCGGGACCATCGCGGGGAAGTTGAACGGCGTGATGCCGACGCAGACGCCAAGCGGCATGTTGATGGTGTCGCAGTCGACGCCGCGGGCGATGTTGCGCAGCGAATCGCCGAAGAGAAGCGTGGGAATGCCGCAGACGTACTCGACGTTTTCGAGACCGCGGAAAATCGAGCCGCGCGCCTCGGCGTGAGTCTTGCCGTGCTCGCGCGAGACCGTGCGGCAGAGCAGGTCGAAGTTCTGCTCGATGAGCTGGCGGTAGCGGAAGAAGACGCGCGCGCGCTCGACCGGCGGAGTGTCGCGCCACGCGGGAAACGCAGCCTGCGCGGCCTCGACGGCGGCGTTGACCTCGGCGCTGCCGCCGGTCGGACACTCGGCGATGATATCACCAGTGGAAGGATTGAAGACGGGCGTGCCACCAGAGCGATTGATCCAGTCGCCACCGATGTAGTCGGGGCAGGGGGTGAGGGTTTGAGTCATTTTGAATTGTGAATGCCTAGGATTGTTCGCGCACTCGGCGCGGGTTCTGGACAAGATTACGGATGCGGCGGGAAGGCGGCCATTTCACCCTTGGCGAGTTTTTCCTGGTAGATGCTCCACGTGAGCGGGGCGTGGCCGTTGCTGGTTTGGGTCATCGTGATGCAATCGTCGACGGGGCAGACGAGGGAGCAGAGGTTGCAGCCGACGCAGTCTTCTTCGCGGACTTTGGGAACGGGCTTGTGGGGGACGCGGCCGGGGCCGAGGTCTAGGCCGAGCTCCTCGGGTCTCTTGAGGTCGATGCACTGGTGGGCGCCGTCTTCGCAGGCGATGTAGCAGAGGTTGCAGCCGATGCACTTGGCGTAGTCGATGCGGGCGACGCGTTGGAATTTCAGGTCGAGGTTTTCCCACTTTTGCAGCGTGGGGACGGCGCGACCGATGAGTTCGTTGACGGACTTCATGCCCTTGCTGTCGAGGTAGGCGCTGAGGCCTTCGTTCATGTCTTCCACGATGCGAAAGCCGTAGTGCATGACGGCGGTGCAGACCTGCACGCTGGTGGAGCCGAGGGCGATAAACTCGGCGGCGTCGCGCCAGTTGGCGATGCCGCCGATGCCAGAGATCGGCAGGCGGACGTCGGGATCGGCGGCGCAGGACTGCACCATGTTAAGCGCGATGGGCTTCACGGCGGGGCCGCAATAGCCGCCGTGCGAGCTGAGGCCGGCGACGGTGGGCTCGGGCACGAACGTGTCGAGGTTCACGTTGGTGATCGAGTTGATGGTGTTGATGAGCGAGATCGCGTTGGCCCCAGCGCGCTTCGCGGCGCGGGCGGCGGCGGTGACGTCGGTGATGTTGGGCGTGAGCTTGACGATGACGGGGATCGTCGCGGCCTCCATGACCCAGCTCGTGATCTTCTCGGCGACGGCGGGCTGCTGTCCGACGGCGGAGCCCATGCCGCGCTCGCACATGCCATGCGGGCAACCGTAGTTGAGTTCGATGCCGTCGGCTCCGGCATCGGCGGCACGCTTGGCGAACTCGTGCCAACGCTCGCGCGTGTCGACCATGAGCGAGGCGATGACGGCGTGGTGCGGCCAGCGCTTCTTGACCTCGGCGATCTCGCGGAAATTGGTGTCGGGTGAGCGGTCGCTGATGAGCTCGATGTTGTTGAGCCCGATCATGCGGTCCTTGCCGTAGTTCAAAGCCGAATACCGCGAGGCGACGTTGACGATGGGATCGCCGATGGTCTTCCACACTACGCCGCCCCAGCCGGCCTCGAATGCGCGGTGGGCCTGATAACCGGTGTTGGCGGGCGGACCGGAGCCGATCCAGAAGGGATTGGGGGACTTGATGCCGGCGAGATTGGTGGAGAGATCGGCCATGGAATTTACGATTTGCGATGAGTGATTTACGATTTTCGGACTTGGCGGGCGGCGTATCCGAAATAGCACTACGAGGAGTGACTTGCGGCGTGGGCGGATTTGTTGTCGCGGTAGAGTTTCTCTACGAGAGGGTCGACCGCGGTGGGCGCGCCGGGCAGAGCGATGGAAGCGAGGCCGTAGCCCATGCCGGCGAGTTCGTCGCTCCAGAGGCTTTTCCCTGTCTTGAGATCAAGACAGTGGAATACGCCGCCATGATGAGCATACACGCGGGCGTCGTCGGCCGCGACGGTGACGAAGTTGCTACCGAAGGCTCCGTTGAGCCGGGCGGTCCAAAGCTGACGCCCCGACTCTTTGTCAAAAGCGATGACCGCTGATTTGACGCCGAGGAGAACGATGTTCTTGGGGTCCATGAGAGGGCGAATACTTTACAGGCCGGCTTCGAGTTCGTGGGCGCGGATTGGGGTGAGGAGGCCGGAGCCGGTGGGACCTTGCTTCGCGCCGAGGCGGGAGGGCTGCACGGGCGGAGTGGCGGAAGATTTGGTGAGCGTGGCGTGGATGGCTTGCGCGGCTTTCTTGCCCTCGCCGACGGCGTTGACGACCTCGCGACCGCCGTTGGCGCAGTCGCCGCCGGTGAAGACGTGCGGGAGATTGGTCGCGCCGGTGAGCGGGTCGCGCTGGACGACGCCGCGGGCGTCGAGCGCGAGCGACGGGAAGAGCGTGGGGAGGATGGGGGACTGTTTTTCCTGACCGACGGCTTTTAGCACGAAGTCGCACGACTCGATCCATTCGGTGCCGGGGATCACCTCGACCTTGTCGCCGACGAGGCGGGTGCGGACGAGCTTGAGGCCGGTGACGTGGCCATTGGCGCCGACGATCTCGACGGGAGCGGCGTGGAAGAGAAAGTGCGCGCCGTCGTCTTTCGCGTGCTCGTACTCGAACTCGTAGGCGGACATGTCGGGCTCGCCGCGACGGTAAACGATGAAGGCCCGCTCGGCGCCGAGTCGCTTCGACTGCGTGACGGCGTCGATCGCGGTGTTGCCTGCGCCGATGACGGCGACGCGCACGCCGACGGGAATCTGTTCCAGCGGCTGCGTGTGAATCTGCGTGATGAAATCCAACGCGTCGACCACCTCGGGCAAATCCTCGCCGGGGATGCGCAGGCGCGTGGCGGCGCCGAGACCGAGGCCGAGGAAGATCGCGTCGTAGTCTTTTTCGAGGGTGGCGATGGTGACGTCCTTCCCGACGGTGATGCTGCAGCGGATCTCGACGCCGAGGGATTTCACGAGCTCGACCTCGGCGAGGCTGACCTCGGGCTTCATCTTGTAGTAGGCGATACCGTAGGTGTTGAGCCCGCCGGCCTGCGCCTGCTTTTCGAAAATGGTCACGCGATGACCGAGGCGCGCAAGTTCGGCGGCGCAGCCGAGGCCGGCGGGGCCGGCACCGACGACGGCGATCTTCTTGCCGGTGGACGGAGCGGGCGGGGGGAGGACGTTGATCTTGCGCTCCTCGACGTAGTCGGTGGCGAAGCGCTGGAGGCGACCGATCTGGATGGGCTGCTCGTCGCGGTCGTCGAGTACGCACGCGCCCTCGCAGAGCACCTGCGTGGGGCACACGCGCGCGCAGGAAGCACCAAGGATATTGGCGGTGAGAATCGTGCGAGCCGCGCCAGCGGGATTGCCGAAGGCGATTTTCTTGATGAAGGCCGGAATATCGATGCCGCTCGGGCAGGCCATGATGCACGGCGCGTCGAAGCAGTAGAGGCATCGGTGCGCCTCGACCGCGGCCTCCTGCGGGCGCAGCGGCGGCTTGATGTCGGCGAAATTGGCGGCGGCGGTGGCGGCGGGGAGGAGCGGCTTGAGCGGCATGGAGGAGGATGCAGTGAGCAAAAGCTGTGCGAGGGGCCGGAAAATTTGCGGGGTGCGGCCGGCTGACCGGGTAAAACTACGCCTGTCTGGGATCGATTGCCTGATTGAATGTTACGAACACCTCGTTACTTTCCAAGCCGCAAAGAACCCCTGACTTATGCAGAATGAATCGACGTTGAGACGACGTTTCGTGTCTGGTCCGGCCTGAGATGTCCCTCGATCCGACACGCACCATCGCGGAGCTGAAAGAGCTGCGCGGCTTCACCGCCGACGAGAACGGCGCGCAGCGCGTGGCCTTCACGCCGCTGTGGGAAGCGACGCGCGCGTGGCTCAAGGCGAAGTGCGACGGTATCCACGGAGTGGAGACGCATGTGGACGCGGCGGGAAATTTCTGGGCGACGCTGCCCGGCGACTCCGACAGGGCGCTGCTGATGGGCGGCCACATGGACTCGGTGCCCAATGGTGGCTGGCTCGACGGCTGTCTCAATGTGCTCGCGGGTCTCGAAGTACTGCGCCGCATCCATGCACAATACAATGGCCGCCCGCCGGTGACGGTGCGCCTCGTCGACTGGGCAGACGAGGAAGGCGCGCGCTTTGGCAAAAGTCTCTTCGGCTCCTCGGCGTGCTCCGGCTCCCTCAATATGGAGGAGGCGTGCAAGCTGCAGGATCGCGATGGCGTACGGCTGACCGACGCGCTGGCGAAGGTGGGCGTGGAATTTCACCAAGTGAAGCAGAGCGGCAAGGAGCTGAAAAATGCCGCGGCGTACCTCGAGCTGCACATCGAGCAAGGGCCGGTGCTGCTCGATCTAGGGCTAGCGCTCGGTGCGGTTCTTGGGACCTTTGGCGTGGAGCGCCACGCGATTACGTTTCACGGTCAAGCGGCTCACTCGGGCAGCACGCCGATGAATCGGCGCAAGGACGCGTTTCTCGCGGCGGCGCGGATGAGCGAGGAGATCTATCGCATCGCCGCACGCAGCGGCAACGGCGTGTGCACGATCGGCTCGTGCACGACGAAGCCCGGCATCGTGACGAGTGTCGTCGAGGAGTGCCGCATCACGCTCGATCAACGTCATCTCGATGCGGCGGCGCTCGCGCGGATGCTCGCGGAGGCCAAGGCGGCGAGCGAACGTTTTGCGCAGGAGGGCGGTGTGGGCGTGAGCTGGGAGCGGCTCTGGCAGATCGATCCGAGGCCGTTTCATCCGGAACTAATTGAGCTTTGCGATGAGGCGATTCGCCAGACCTGCGGCGTATCGCATCGGCTGCCTTCGGGCCCATTGCATGACGCGGCGGAAACTTGTGGTGCAGGGGTGCCGACGGTGATGATGTTTGTGCAAAGCTTGCACGGCATCAGTCACAACAAGATCGAAGACACCAAAGAAGAGCATCTCGCGCTCGCGGTGAAGGCGTTTGACCGCCTCGCGAGCCAGACCATGGAATGGATTTCGTCCCGCCGATGCTGAACACGACCCTCCGCATGTCCCAACCCGTTGCGACCATCCTCTCCGAGCGACTCTTCGAGATCGTCGGTCTCGTGGGCGTCGTGAAGATCGTGATGGGGATGTGGCTCAATTGGAAGATCACCTGGCTGCGCTCCGATGCCGAGGAAGCGGCGAAAGACGGTCGCATCACCGAACGCGCGGCACGTGCGCGCATCAAGTTTTACGAGTGGTTTTTCCCGTTCCTGATCATCTCGGGCATCGCGCTCCTCGCGATCGCGATGTACGGGATGTCGGAGAGCTGACGCCAGTCACTCGCCGCGCTTTACCGGACGTCCGGGGCGGGCGGTGGTGAGATCGTTGGCGCGGATCACGGGCACACCGTTGACGATCACGTCGGAAAACCCCGTGGCGTAGTGCTGCGGGTCGGCGTAGGTGGAGGGATCGCCGACGGTGGCGGGATCGAAGATCACGAGGTCGGCAATGGCGCCGATGCGCAACGCGCCGCGGTCGCGGAGGTGAAATGTTTCCGCGGGGAGCGAAGTCATCTTGCGCACGGCATCTTCGAGCGAGAGGAGCTTCAATTCGCGCACGTAGCGGCCGAGCACGCGGGCGTTGTTGCCATAGCTGCGCGGGTGGGGGACGTCGTTGCTCGGTTGCTTCGGGCCGCCATCGGAGGCGATCATGGTGAGCGGCTGGACGAGGAATTTCTGGAGGTCGACTTCGTCGATACCGTGAAACACTGCGGATGCGCCGCCGCGTGCCTCGAGATCAAGAATCGTTTCGATTTGATCATCGATGGTGGCAGAGCTACGGAGGAGCTGCGCGGCCTGCGGGATGGTTTTGCCGTTGAGACGCGGGTCGGGCGTGAACTGCGCGATGACGGCGAAAGAGTAGTCAGGTTGCTTGTTGCGCAGAAGCGTGGCCTTCATGTCGGCGACGTACGCAGCTTTCTTTACCGGATCGGCGAGGCGCTCGCGGTAGCGGGCCCGACCGCCCTCGCGCGCTTCCTCCGGGATGCGCGAGCCGATGTCGGTGGCGGCGGCGGTGTAGACGTACTCGTCCTCGGTGATCTTCAGGCCCTCGGCGCGAGCTTTGTCGAGAAACGCGATAATCTCGTCGGCGCGGCCCCACGCGGCGGGGCTGGAGAGCTTGATGTGCGAGACCTCAGCGGGAATTTTCGCCTCGCGCGCGATGCGCACCAGTTCAGTGAAGGCCTCTAGGATGCGCGCGTTTTCGTAGCGCATGTGACTCGTGTAGATACCGCCATGCGCGGCGGCGGCTTGGGCGAGCGCGATAAGTTCCTCGGTCTTGGCAAACGTGCCGGGCAGATAAATCAGCCCCGTGCTCAGGCCGAGTGCGCCGTCGCGCATCGCTTGGTCGACGAGGGCGCGCATCTTGGCGATTTCATCGTCGGTAGGCGGGCGCACGAACGAACCGCCCATCACCTGAAAACGCACTGAGCCGTGGCCGATGAGCGTGGCGACATTGAGCGCGACGTGCGTGCGCTCGATCGACGCGAAGAAGTCGGCGATGTCGACCTTCGACATCCCGCAGTTACCCGTGACAATCGTGGTGACGCCCATCCGAAGGAAATTCTCCGCGACGGGAATCTCCGTGATGTCCTCGGAGTGCGTGTGCACATCGATGAAGCCGGGTGCGACCACGCGACCGGCGGCGTCGATCTCCGTCTTGGCCTTGGCTCCGGCGGGGAGCTGGCCGACTGCTGCGATGCGATCGCTGCGGATCGCGACGTCGCCAGTGACGGCGGGCGCGCCGGTGCCATCGACAATGCGGGCGTGGCGAATGATGACATCGTAGTCTTCGGCGCGCGCGCCGAGGGCGGCGACCACGATCAAAAGCGGAAATACGAGCGGGCGGAGACGACGAGAGATGCGCATGTCCACGGCGGACTAGGTGCGCTCAGAGTGGAAAACCTGCAATCACATTTGGCCTTCGATCCGACGAAGAATCGATGCGTCAATTGCTAGGGGGTTGAGCGGGCTGGAACGGCACGCGCAAGGTCACCGTGGTGCCTTGCCCCGGAGCGCTGTCGATTTTGGCGGAGCCGCCGAGCGCTTCGGCGCGCAGAGAGAGGTTGCGATGGCCGTGCCCGGTGCCGCGGGTTTCGCCGGCCGCGAAACCGCGACCTTCGTCGCGCAACACGATCTCGAGCCAGTCATCGGCGATCGTGAAGCGGAGCGTGGCGGATTGCGCGGCGGAGTATTTCACGCAGTTGTGCACTGCCTCCTTGAGCGCGAGGAAGAGATTGTGGCGGCTCTCGGAACCGAGCACGATGACGGGGATTTTCGTCGGCGCTTCGACGCGGCAGGCGATACCGGCGGCGCGGAGAGTCTCCTCGGAGTAATCGCCAAGTCGCTCGATGAGGCTGGCAAGCGTATCGTGCTGCGGGCTGACGGCCCACACGATCTCACGCGCGTGCTGCACGAGCTCCTGAGCGGCGGATTGTACACGAATGAGCGCAGCGTCGAGCTGGGCGGGGTCGGTCTTTTGGCGTTGGGCCTCGCCAGCGAAAAGGATCACGCGACCGAGACCAGAGCCGACCTCGTCGTGAAGATCGCGAGCGAGACGGAGACGCTCGCGCTCGACGGCGGACTGGGCCTCGAGCAGCGCGATGCGGCGCTGGAGCGCCCGATTCGCGAACCAGCGGGTGATGCCCACGACGGAGCCGATCCCTGAAACGCTCGCGATGCTGATGAACCACCATGTCGCCCACCATGGAGCGAGCACCGTGAAGTCCAGGGTGCCCATCGAGCTGAATTCATTGTCGACATCCTTCGCACGCGCCTCGAAGCGGTAGTGCCCGGAGGGCAGATTGGTGAAGGTGCGCTTCCGCTCCTCGCTCCACGGCGTGAAAGCAGTCTCGTAGCCGGTGAGGCGAGTCTCGTAGCGGCGGTAGCCGTTGTATTTGAAACGCGGAGCCGTGAAAACGAAATCGAAGGTATTGCGCCCCTGCGGTACGCGGTCGCCGTTGTGCAGTCCCTTGGCTTCGACGACCGCGGTGAAGGGCGTCGGTTTCGGCCACGCTTGATCGACGACGATACGCAGTAGCGCGCCAGTGCCGCAGGCCCAGAGCACTTCGCCCTCCGGAGTTTTTTCCTCCAAGAATGTGCGGACATAGTTGGAAGTGGTTGGAAGAACTCGAAGCAACGGCTGTGGCGGACCACTGGGTGCAGTGCGCAGAATAGTGTAATTGTTCGGGCCCTTGGCCTCGAGCAGCCAGAGATGATTCGGGGAGTCGATGCCGGCCACGGGAGCATAGGTCTTGAGTTCGCGCGTGAGGGCACCGGCTTCGGTGAGTGGAGTGAATTGCTCGGTGACGGTGTCGAAACGAAACAATCCGCATTCGTAACCGGCGAAGAGGGTACGGTCGTGCCAACTCAGAACCGTGGGCTGCTCTGATGGCGCGGGCAGGCCGTGCGTGCCTTGATAGGCGGTGAATTTGGCGGTGCCTCGCTCGGTCGCTGTGGCCCCGGATAAGGTGACATGCACGAAACCTTGCGAGATCACACCGAGCCAGAGCGAGCCGTCTGGGTCTTCGACCATCGAGCGGATCTGGCCCTCCATGCCGGGCAGAGGACCTTCATCGCGCCAGTTCGTGCCGTCGCGTCGCGCGGAACGGAGCCCGTGATTGGTGCCGATCCAGATGCGATCTGAATCACTCGATCGACGCAGCATCGCGAGTGCGCCGTACTCGAGAGGCACTACCATCGCGGCGCCGGAGGCGGTCACTCGCATGACTCCGTTTGCCGCCCCGACGAGCAGGGCGGCGCCATCGGGCACGAAGGAGAAAAATAATCCGCTCTGCACTCGCTCGAAGTGCGCGGGAGTGCGGGGCGCCGCCCCGGGCACGAGACGGAAGAGACCCTCGTTGGTGCCCGCCCAGAGCACGCCCTCGTGGCGAAACACGGCTTGCGCGGCACCAGCGAGACCATTGGCCCGGTCGAAGATCGTGAACGCTGCGGGCGCTTCCACGCGCGCGAGGCCGGCGAGCAGGCACAGCCAGAGTCCATCCTCGCGATCCTGAAAGAGATTGTAGGCGACGGGGCGAGGCAGGCCATTGTTCTCGTCGAGCCGCGTGAGAAATTTTCCATCGGCACCGAGGAAGACGACGCCACCGCCATTTTCCGGCCGGATGGCGAGGGCCCACGATTGGTCGGGCAGGCGCGTGGCATTGAGCACGACATTTTCCGACCAATGGCCATCTAGTTCGCTTGGTATTGCTGTCGCGATTCCGCCCTTGATGCGAAACAATCCGCGAAAGGACGTCATCGCGACGAGCGAACCATCGGGCTCGGCAGCGAGACCGACTACGCCGTCGAGCCGTGAATCGGTGCAAACCTCCACCACGTAATCGCCCTCGACTCGACTGAGGGCCTGACGCGCGCCTTGGACATAGATCGCATTCCCGGCGAGAAATGCGCGGCGAGGCGAGTCGGGCTGAGGAATGATCGTGAAGGCTTCGTTGCGCCACACGAGCAGGCTGTTGCGCGTGACGAAGTACACCGTATCGCCAGCCGCGATGGCGCGCAGGATCGGTGGAGGATGGCGCGCCTCGGGTGGCAAACGATCGAGCAGGGATTCGAACTTGGGGCCATCGGGAGTAGGACGCAGGCGCCCGAGCAGATCGATCGCGCCCACATAAACCGTGCCATCGGGCGCGGTGCAGAGGGCGCGCGTTTCAAAGGCGGCGCCCTCTAGGGGAATTTTGCCCCACGTGGCGCCATCGTAGGTGAGCAGCGAGCCGGAGGTGCCGAAATAGAGCCGCCCTGTCGGGTCCTGCGTGCCGTAGAAATTGAGCGGCTCGCCCTCGTAGGATTTGGGGGTGAAATCTTGGACGAGCGGATGACCGAGTTCGGTCGCCCGCATGCTTCCGCCAAGGGCGAAAGCAAACAGCGCGCCGAATACAGCGCGTGCGAAAGCAGGCGGAAGGCGAAGCATGGAACGCCCGTGAGCATGGGGAGTGCAGGGCGCGGGACAAGGAAGTTGGCCACGGACGGTTTGTTACATGCGGACGAGCGCGTAGAAGAAGCTGGCGGGCGACGGCGGGAGTCAGTTGCGTGCGAGGCGATGCAGGCACAGCCCACATTTCGCGAGGCACTGCGGTTCTGGCTGAAGCTGGGTTTCATCAGCTTCGGCGGACCGGCGGGGCAGATCGCGGTGATGCACACGGAACTGGTCGACCGGAAAAAATGGATCGGCGAGGAGGCGTTTCTACACGCGCTCAATTTCTGCATGCTCCTGCCGGGACCGGAAGCGACGCAACTCGCGACCTACTGCGGCTGGCGACTGCACGGTGTGCGGGGCGGATTGGCGGCGGGAATTTTGTTCGTCCTGCCCGGAGCGGTGCTGCTGTGGGCGCTGAGCTGGGTCTATGCGGAGCATGGCAGCCTGCCGGCCATCGCGGCGGTGTTTCACGGACTCAAGGCAGCGGTGACCGCGATTGTCTTGGCGGCGGTGATTCGCATCGGGCAACGCGCGCTGAAAACGCCGGCGACGTGGGCGGTGGCCGCGGCGGCGTTTGGAGGGATTTTCTTTTTGCACCTGCCGTTTCCGGTGATCGTGGGAGTGGCTGCGCTGGTCGGATTCGTCGGCGCGAAATGGCGCGGTGCACCGGTGCCGTCGACTCCGTCCGCGAGTGCCGAAGTTGAAAGCACGGTGGCGCTGACGCGGTCGACGTGGTGCGTGTGTGTGGCGCTAGGCGTGTTGTGGAGTGTGCCGATGATTGCGGCGGGACTGACGCAGGGCTGGGACGGTGTGCTCGTGAGCGAGGGAGTTTTTTTTAGCAAGGCGGCGATGGTGACTTTTGGCGGAGCGTATGCGGTTTTGCCCTACGTGGGGCAGCGTGCGGTGGAGCATTTCCACTGGCTGACGGCGCCGCAGATGGTGGACGGGTTGGGGCTCGCGGAGACCACACCGGGGCCGCTGATCATGGTGGTGCAGTTCGTCGGGTTTCTAGGCGGATGGAATCAGCCTGGTGCGCTGAGCCCGCTCGCGATGGCGACGCTGGGCGCGGCGATGACGACGTGGACGACGTTTGCGCCGTGCTACCTCTGGGTGTTTCTCGGTGCGCCATATCTGGAAAAGCTCCGCGCCAATCCGGGCTTGAGCGCAGCACTCGCGACAGTAACCGCGGCGGTGGTGGGGGTGATCCTCAATCTCGCGGTGTGGTTTGGGCTGCAGGTGTTTTTTCCGGTAGCGGGGGGAGTCGATTGGTTTGCGGTCGCGGTGGGTGCGGTCGCGTTTGGCGCGATGCAGTGGAAAAAGGTCGGGATCATCCCGGTGGTCATCGCGTGCGGCGCGGCGGGTTGGCTGTGGAGTCGCTTATAAGTGACTACCGGAAATCCGGTAGGCCGGGGACTTTTGTGCAAGAAATAGGCGAACACC
This sequence comes from Verrucomicrobiota bacterium, assembly GCA_048498795.1. Classification (GTDB taxonomy): domain Bacteria; phylum Verrucomicrobiota; class Verrucomicrobiia; order Opitutales; family Opitutaceae; genus JBEHXH01. The sequence goes on along the minus strand of JBEHXH010000008.1, from coordinate 51,455 downwards.
GTGGATGCGGCGCATGAACCGCGTCGCGTTCTCACCTGTTGGCATGGATACCGTATTGCAATCTGGAGCACCACATCCGCTCGAGATCGTCGTAGCCGACGACCTCGACGAGATTCGCGCGCTCGTGACCCACTGGCTCGCTCCGCTCGGGCATGCGGTGCATTGTGCATCGGGTGGCCGTGAGGCGATGCGACTCGCGAAAGAAAAGCACTGCGATCTCGTCATTACCGATGTGCTCATGCCGGACGGCGATGGCCTTGACGTGATCATGGGATTGAAACGGACAAATCCCGCGATGCGCTTTCTCGCGATTTCCGGGGGTGGGAAGTACATGGGCGCGGCGGCGGCGCTGAGCCTCGCGCAGGCGATCGGGGCAGATGCGGTACTCTTCAAGCCGTTCAATCGCGCGCAGTTTTTGTCCGCGGTGGGTCAACTGATTCCCGGTGCGGCGCCGACGGCGAAATCATAGAGATCGTCAGTCGAAAGGCTGCGGTACGGCGGTTTTATTGGTGTAGTTCAGGATTGGTTTTTTCACGCGAAGCGTAGAGTGAGGGCGTGAATCCTGATTGGCCGGAAGGGCTGCATCGCGTGACCGGGGTGATGAGCGTGCCTCATCTCCTCGTGGATCGTGATGGGATCGTGGTGGTGGACACGGGATTTCCCGGGGACGACCGGCGTATCCGAAAAAGCATTACGCGGCTAGGCGCCGGACCAGAAGACGTGCGGGCGATCTTGCTGACGCATGGACATCTCGATCACGCGGGTGGTGCGGCCGCGCTGCGGGATTGGTGCAAAGCTCCAATCTATGCGCATCCGGCGGAGCAAGCGCACATCGATGGAGTGTTTCCCTACATCGGCGCATCGCGCGTCTGCGGGGTGCTGGAGGCTGCGGGACGAGCGGTGACAAACTACCGGCCGGTGCAGATCGATCGATTTCTGGCCGATGGCGACGAGCTGCCACTGTGGGGCGGACTACGCGTAGTACACCTGCCGGGGCACACAATCGGACACTGTGGGTTCTACTCAGGGAGGCGCGGAATTCTCCTCAGTGGCGATCTTTGGGCGCGAGTGATGATGCGCACGCAGGTCTCGCCACGGATTTTTACCGACGCGCCGGAAATGCTCCGGAGCAGCTTCAAAAAGGCATTTTCCCTCGGAGCACAGTGGGTGATCCCCGGTCACTACGATGCCACGGACGCCACTCGTTTGCAGCGACGTTTTGAAAAGCTGTGCGAGCGGGTACTCAAGCCGCAACGACCGATGGTCTGACCGCGTAGCGACGAATTCGCGGGACTTTCTACGTTTGTGGGCGTCAGACTGGTGACCTAAACACAATAGCACTCGATTGAGGCTAGACGTCATACCCCTGGTCGATCATCGCAGTCCCTTTTTCCCGCATCATGGATTCTGAGAAAACATTGTTGGTGGCGGACGACGATCCGCTGGAGCGCCTGCTCGTTACGCGTATCTTGGCCGAAGCCGGCTATCGCGTCAGCGAAGCGCAAGATGGCGGAGAGGCGCTCGAGAAAATCGCAGCGGAAAAACCGGCGCTTGTTTTGCTCGATGTGCGGATGCCGAAACACACCGGCTTTGAAGTCGTGGAGCAGATGCGCGCACGCGGCGATGGCATGCCGGTGCTGATGCTCACGAGTCTCGACGACGTGGATTTCAAGGTGCGTGGCCTCAAGGCCGGCGCCGACGATTATGTGGGCAAGCCCTGTGACCCGCGCGAGCTGCTGGCCCGCGTGGAAGCGTTGCTGCGCCGCGCACCGGTCGGCCCGGCTAAGCGCCGCCTCGTGTTTGGCGATGTCGTAGTGGACCTCGATGCCAAGGCCGGCACGCACAATGGCGAGCGCTTGCGGCTTACGCGGACGGAAATCGCGATTCTCGAAGTGTTGGCCAATGCCCGCGGCACGCCCGTCGCGCGCGAGAAGCTGCTCGAGTCCGTCTGGGGCTACCACAACGAGACACAGACCCGCACGGTGGAGACGCACGTGTGGCGCCTGCGCAAGAAAATCGGCGACATCGGCGACGAGCCGAAGTGGATCCTCAACATCACCGGGCTCGGGTACACGCTATCGGAGCAGGTGAAGTAGACGCGGGGCAAAACCCGAAAACGGGTTGCGCTCCGGGGACGTTCGCCCACCGTTCGGGTCTCACTCTGCATGACTCGACGGCACGCATTTTTGGGGTTTCTCGCATTCGCGCTGGCCGTCACCGGCTTCGCTCAAACGACCGGCCCGCGCTCCGGCAAATGGGCGCACGAAGGATCGAAGCTCACGCCTGACCCGCAAGTCGTCTGGGGCAAACTCGACAATGGTTTTCGCTACGCCCTGCGCCCACACAAAGGCGTGCCGGGTCGCGTGTCGCTGCAACTGATCGTGCTCTCTGGCTCGATGGACGAGCGGCCTGACGAGCTCGGCATCGCGCACTACACCGAACACATGGCCTTCGGCGGCTCGAAGCACTTCAAGTCGGAAGAGATGATCGATCTCTTCCAACGGCTCGGCATCGAGTACGGCAGCGATGTGAACGCCTTCACGACCTTCGACTTCACGGCGTTCCGCCTCGATTATCGTTCCAACGAACAAGCGTTGCTGAAAGAGGGCTTGCTGCTCTTTCGCGACTTCGGCGATGGCGTGGCGTTTCCGCAGGACATCATCGAGCGGGAGCGCAAGGTCGTGCAGGCGGAGTTGCGCTTGCGCGACACGCTTTCGGGACAGAAGGACCTCGCGACAATGCCGGTGGTCTTCCGCGGGCTGAAATTTCCCGAGCGCTCGCCCGGAGGCAAGGAGGAGCTGATCCAACATTTCACACGCGATCAGTTCCTGAAGTTTTACCAGCGCTGCTACCGCTCTGACCTGATGATTCTCGTGGCGGCGGGCGATTTCGAGCCGGCGGCGATGGAGGCGCTGGTGAAAGAGCAGTTCGCTGGAATGGTGAAGCCTGCGGAGCCGATTCCGGTGCGCGACGAGGGCAGGCTCGATGCGAAGGCGCTGCGTGCAGGCATCTTTCGCATCGCCGGCGTGGGTTCGGCCGAGACAGAGGTGGCGTCGGTCACCCCCGTATTGCCAGGTCCCGATACCCGCGAGGCACATATCGAGCGGCAGAAGCGCGAGTTTGTGATGGATGTCTTCGCGGATCGGCTGAAATCGCAGATTCCGAACGCCTCGGGAGGCGACGCACACTACGAGATCATGCTCGGCAACATGGCGGCGTCGGCGTCGACTCAAGTCGCCGCCGACGATTGGAAGCACGGCATCGTCGCGCTCGACGAACTCGTACGCAACACGAGCGAGCGGGGCCTCGACACGGCGGACTTCGAGACACATCGCGAGCGCGAACTGCGCTTGATCAATCACCAAATCGATCAGCTCCCGACGCTCGACCCCAGCACCTTCTGCGATGCGCTGCTCGACGCGATTACTTCCCACTCGGTGTTCCTTGGTCTCGACCGCAGCAGCGAGATGCGCCGCGAGTGGCTGGAGAAGATTACTCCCGGCGAGGGTCAGCAGGTTTTCAAAAGCATGTGGGCGCTCAACACGATGGCCTTCGACGTCGCGGGTGGCGTGAGCATGGAATTGGAGCCATCAAAGATTCTTGAGGCCGTGCAGAAATACCGCAAAGCCGGCCTCACCTACCTGCTGCCGAAGGCGAAGCCGAACGTCACTTTCAAGCTCTACAACTGGGGCACACCCACCGCGGTGGTCGAACGCAGCGAGTTACCAGCGCTCAACGCGAAACTCATGCGCTTCGGCAACAATGTCCGGCTGAATTTCATCTCAAATCGCCTCGAGCCTGGAATCGCGCACGTCATTGTGCGCGTGGGAAGTGGCCTGCTCGACATGACAGCGAACAAGCCCGCGCTGAAAGAATTTGGCCTGAATACGTTGCTCGCCAGTGGTGCGGAGCACTATCAGTCGGAACAACTTCAGGGCCTGATTGAAGAACGCTTTCTCGAATTCGGCTTCGATGTGGATGACCGCGATGCCTTCACTTTTCACGGCACCGTGGCGACCAAGGAGCTGGATACCTTCCTTGGGCTGGTGACGGATTTTCTCCACGACCCGAGTTTCAACTCGTACGCGCATCAGGAAGAAAAGCTCAATGCGGCGATGGGCCGCGCGCAGTCGAGCATCGGCATGCAGGATGGCATGCGCGAACTCAATGACCACCTCTTCAAGGGCGACGCGCGCTTCATGTCGGGCACGCCAATCGACTACATTTCGCTCAGCGTAAACGACGTGAAGCGGTGGATGCTCGCGCCGCTTGCGAAGGGCTACATCGAGGTCACCATCGTGGGCGATGTTTCCCCCGCTGCGGTCGAGCAGTCGATGTCGCGTACGCTAGGTTCGCTAGCGACGCGCGCGACGACGAAGGTCCCCGCGGCGCCAGAGAAGCCGCTGAAAGTCGTCGCTGCTCCGGGCTACGATCGCATCGAATTTAGTGGCGAGCAGAACACCGGCAAGGTCGTGGGCACGTGGCCGGTAGGCGGCGCGCTTCGCGTGCGCGACCAAACCGCGCTCGACGTTCTGGCCAAGGTATTGGAAATCCGGATACGGACGGAGATTCGTGAGAAGCTCGGCCTGGCCTACGCTCCGCAGGCGCAATTCATCTCTTTCGACGGATTCCCTGGCTTTGCCCTCCTGCAATCCTACATCGACTGCGCGCCCAACGACGCAGAGAAGGTGGGCAAATCCATGCAGGCAATCGGGGCGCTGGTCGCGGAGAAGGGCGTGACTGAGGGCGAATTCATCGGCTCCCGGGGAATCTTGAAAAGCCAACTCCAGCGCTCATTCTTGGACAACAGCTTCTTGGCTTCGATTCTAATGCGCGCGCAGGAGCGCCCTCAGGAGACCGCTGACATAGTGCGACTGCGTAGCAATCTCGTGGACGAGGTGACACTCGCCGAGGTTAACAAATGGGCCGCCGAAGTCCTGCCCGCGAAAAATTGCCGCGCCGCCGCCGTGGTGCCGAAGGCGACCATCGGCGAGATCAATTCCGGGGCGATTCCCTGAGCGGGTCTTGGCAGATTATTTTTTAGCCACAGATTACACTGATAGGCACAGATACCGAAGACTTAGCATCTGTGCCCATCAGTGTAATCTGTGGCTGATCCCGTTCAGGTCGTGCCGAAGAATTTCAGGATGCGGCGGAGAGAGGCGACGAGGACGTCGATTTCCTGCTCGGTGTTGTAGATGTAGAAGCTCGCGCGGGTGGTGCTGGTGAGGCCGAGCTTGCGCATAAGAGGCTGGTTGCAGTGGTGGCCGCCGCGGAGCGCGATGCCGTCTTCGTCGGCGAAGGTGACGACGTCGTGGGCGTGCACGTCGGCGAGGGCGAAGCTCACGAGGCCGCTGCGGTCGGCGCCAAGCGCCGGACCGATGATGCGGATGCCGGGAAGGACGGAGAGTTTCTCGGCGGCGAGCTTCGCGAGCGCGATGTCGTGGCGCGCGATGGCGGTGCGGTCGAGCGAGTCGAGGTAGTCGCAGGCAGCGCCGAGGGCGATGGCGTCGGCGACATTGGGCGTGCCGGCCTCGAAGCGCTCTGGGGCAGGCTTCCACGTGGCGGCCTCGTAGGTGACGCTGACCACCATGCCGCCGCCGGACTCGTCGGGTGCGAGAGTGTCGAGCAGTGCGCGGCGGCCGTAGAGGACGCCGATGCCGGTGGGGCCGCACATCTTGTGACCGGAGAAGGAGAGGTAGTCGCAGCCGAGAGCGCGGACATCGAGCGGGCCGTGGCCGACGGATTGGGCGGCGTCGATCACGGTGAGCGCACCGACAGTGCGGGCGCGGCGGCAGAGCTCAGCGGCGGGATTGATCGTACCGAGCGTGTTGGAAATGTGGGTGAAGGCGAAGACCTTGACCGCGGGGGTGAGCAGCGTATCGAGTGCCGCGAGGTCGAGGCCCCCCTCGGCGTGGGCACCGAGCACGGGCACGTACTTGAGCGTGGCGCCGGAGGCCTTGGCGGCGCGCTGCCATGGGACGAGGTTGGAGTGGTGCTCCATTTCGGTGGCGAGGATGACGTCGCCGGGCTTCAGTGTGGCGCCGAGGCTGCGCGCGACGACATTGATGCCCTCGGTGGTGCCGCGGGTGAAGATGATCTCGGCGGGATCGGCCGCGTTGATGAACTTGGCGATGCGTGCGCGGGCGCCCTCATAGGCGTCGGTCGCGCGCATGGAGAGCGCGTGGAGGCCGCGGTGGACGTTGCTGTTGTCGCGCTCGTAGTAGCGGACAAGGGCGTCGATGACAGAGCGCGGCTTCTGGGCGGTGGCGGCGTTGTCGAGATAGACCAGCGGCTTGCCATTGACCTGCTGGTGCAGGACCGGGAAGTCGGCGCGGACAGTGAACCAGGACGGACTCATCGAAGAAGAGTGGAAGGAGAGGGGGGAAGAACCGCGGATGAACGCAGATGGACGCGGATAAAAAACGAGGAGTATTCGGAGCCGAGACGACGCGGAGGACAGATTCGCCTGCGATGCTTCGCTCAGTCGGTGTGGCTCTCGGTGGTGGCGGGTGTGGGATCGCCCTTGAGGGCATTGAGGGCGGCGTGCCAGCCGAGGGTGGCGCACTTGATGCGCGCAGGGAAAGTATGCACGCCGGCAAACGCGGCGAGGTCACTGATCTCGTCGGGCGCTTCGCCCGTGGTGACGATGTGGTGGAACTCGTCGTAGAGGGCCTGCGTCTCGGCGGCGCTCTTGCCCTTGACCTGCGTGGTCATGAGGGACGCGCTGGCCTGCGAAATGGCGCAGCCCGAACCATCGAAGGAGATGTCCGCGATGCGATCGCCGTCGAGCCGCAGGTACACGGTGCACTCGTCGCCGCACGACGGGTTGTTGCCGTGCGCGACGCGATTGGCCGTGGGGATCTTGCCGCGATTGCGCGGGCGCTTGTTGTGGTCGAGGATGACCTGCTGGTAGAGATCGGAGAGGTCGGAGGACATCGAAGAGGCCCGACCCTCGCGCGAACCCGGTCGATTGGCAACTCGCGAGCGCGGGTTAGGACGGGGTAGGGCGGCTGTGCGGGTTATCGATTGAATGAGGTGATACTATCCGCATGAATGACACGGAGGGTAACTGGAGCGTGAGTATCCATGGTCCGACCAGTGCACGAATCTTTCACGAAACTACCCAACCATTGTCATGAAACTAGCCCGTCTTTTTTCACTCATCGTTGCAGTGCTGCTTCTCCCGCAGGTCGGCACGGCGGAGACCGAGGCCAAGTCTGAGACACTGACGCTGAAACTCACGCGCGCCTACGATGCGGCGTGGGACCGGGGTGATCTCAAGGCGATGTATGAGATGTTCGATCCGGAATGCGTCTTCCGGTCGCCGTTTCAAACGCGAATCGGACGCGACGCGATCCGGGACAATGTCTTTCGCAACACGAAGAAATTCCGCGACACCGTCAGTGCCGAGGAAACTTCCAAGATCGATGGCGACACGGCTTACGCCTTTGGCACATCGACCTTCAACGAGTACGACACCAACGGTGCCGTCAAAGCCCGCCACACTGCAAAGCATCTCTTCATTTTTGGCCGGCGGCCGGGCGAGGACTGGAAGTTTCGGTTCATCATCGCGCTAGAGGAGGCGCACGTAGCGCCTTGAGCGAGACGACGCATTAATTTTTGACGCGGTCGATTACGATCCGCGCCGCGCCCTCAATGCAAAAATCCGCACCCGAATCTCGGGTGCGGATTTTTTACGAGCGTAGAGTGGGCGGATTACTCGGGCTTCTTTTTCTTTTTATCCTCATCGTTCTCTTCGTCGTCCTTCTTGGACTTCGAGTCGTCGGACTTGGCTTTTTCGGTCTCCTTATTGTTGGTGCTCGACGGAGACGTATTCGGCTTTGAGGCAGAGGCCGGAGTCTGGGCCTGCTGGTTTGATTGGGGCGGGGTCGCGCGTTCTTCATCCTTGTGCGGATTATTTTTTTGCGGCGTCCCAGAATTCTGGGAATTCGGCGAATTCAACTCCGGGCGCGGAGTCGAGTGGCTCTGATCGATTTCAGGACGCTTCTCGGTCGAGGCCGGGGGCTGGTCGTAGGTCGAAGTCGACGAAGAGAGCGTACCGCGGTTTGAGGGGCGGCGCTTCGAAGGCGAGGCGTTTTGATTTTGGTTCTGATTGGCGCTCGGCGACGAGGCGTTGGCTTGGCTGGTGCGCTGCTGCTCCTGCTGGGCGCGTGCGGCATCGGGCGTAGCGGTCGACGGCTGCTTTGTGGCGTTAGCCTGACGATTGGCATCGTACTTTGGGTCCTTCGGATTGGCGTTGTTGGCCGTCTTGTTGGCGGCGGACGCCTCGGAGGGATTGGAATTGTTGGCCGTGCTGCTGTCCGTGGCAGCATTTTGTTGAGCGGTGTTGTTGTTCACCGTCATGTTATTGTTGTTCACGGTCGTGGTATTGCTGGCCGTGCTTTCTTTGCTGCCCCGGCTCGCGTGGGCGGAGTTGTCACCCATGGCGTGAGGCTGCACGACGGTCTTGGAAATGTTCACGGTCAACTGCGTGCGATTCGCGGCCGGGTGCCATTCACGGCGAGCCGATGAAACCGAAGTGGAGGTGCCGACGGCAGCGACGGCAAACGAAGGCCGAGTCCAGTCGCGATGCTCGATCGCGGCGCGGTCCGCGATGAAGAGCGCGTGGCGATGCCAATCGAAGTCGTAGGTCAGCCACGCACCGAGGGCGAAGCCCGCGCTGAAAGCAAACACCTCTGCCCCGCGCCGCGGCGGGTTGTCGATGTAGACCACCGCGGGGTCGTAGCGGGGAACGTAAATCACGGTGGGCTGCGCGGGGACGATCGCGATGAGCTCGCCCTCGACTACGACGCGCTGCTGCGGTGTGTCAATGAGCGTGCCGACGGCCTTGGCGCGAGCGCGGAGCCGCTGCACAGAGCTGATCACGTCGCCGGGCTGCGCAGCGAAAGTCGCACCCAACTGTTGCGTCCAATCGATGTTGTCATTCATCCACGAGAGCAGGTCCGGATAGTGCGCGAGGGCGCGCACGCTCTCGTCGAGGGACTGATTGTTTTCCGCGGACGAAGGATCGCCGGCGGCCTGCTGGAGATCTCCCGGAGCAGTCGAGGCGGGAAGGACGATACCCATGAGGGGATCGGGATAGAGCGCGATGGGACCGACAATCTGGTCGATCTCCTGCGCCGAGCGCAGCTGGCTTTCCTGAGCCCACACCGAAGGTGCGGCCGCAAAAAAAGCGCCTGCACCGGCAGACGCCATCAAACTAGCAGCAATTCGAAGTACTTTCATTTTCAAACAAGACGAGGGTTGATGTTACTATTCCTCGCCGGACCCGCCTCACAGACCGGTGCGTGCTTCGCATGTGCGCCCTATCGTCGTCTCGGTGAATGCCCTAGCAGCCACCCGACGATGCCCGAGGGAGGGTATGCGGATTTGCCCCACAGCTGTGTCGGCGATCGACTGACACCAAGTGCCGCGGGGCTCGCACAGAGCGGTTGCTTTCATGTACGAACTACGCCGAACCGTCCGAATCGCTCCATCGAACAAGGTGCTAAGAGAATCTCAGATCAGCCCGAATCGAAGGCGCGATAAATGGCGGAGCGGGCGGGATTGGCTCGCTGCGCTCGGGGCTGTGCCCTCGACGCGGTGCGTCGCCCTACTGGATTCGCGCACGCAAACTTCGCTGAACCGTTCGAATTCCTCCGTCGAACAAGGTACTGCTCGAGGTTAGGATGGACGAAACCGACGGTGGAAAATGGCGGAGAGGGAGGGATTCGAACCCGTTTCGCGCCGTGAAGCTAAGTCCCACATTTACGCGGACTTAGTTGATGGTTAATATTTTCTGACGGAAAGATGAGAGCAGGAAATTGCAGCGAGGTGAAGCGAATTGCAGGAGTTTTGGCAACCTGCTGGCAACCTAAACCAAAGTTTCGTAATCGTGGGGCCGGTTAGATTCGGCTGGAGAGAACTTGACAGTGTTTACACTGTAAACGACGCTCCCGCGATGGCTACCGTTGTCCAATCGTGCCGCATAGGGGAAGAACACGCGACGCTGCTCTCGCGCCAAGCCAAGCGTCGTCACCTTGAGGTTTCAACCTTGAGCAGCCTTTACCTTAAAGAGAAAGCCCTCGAAGAGGAATTTCCAGGGATCGGCTTTCGCGATTCGGTCGATGGCCGCGAAGCCTTTGTGCTCGGTCATCGGGTGGCAGTCTGGGAAGTGGTGACTGTTCATCAGCAAGCCAAGGCGATCGCCAAGACCGCGACCTACTTTCGTTGGCCACCATCGTTGGTGCGTAGCGCGCTCGCCTATGCGACGGCGCATCCCGGCGAAGTCGAACGACAGCGCTCGGTTGAGATTGGCGCATGAAGCTGCGGCTCTTGGCGGACGAAAACACCTCGCATCGTTTGGTGTCTGCGTGTTGGCACGTCGATGCGACGTTTCCCATCATCCATCTCACGGATTGGAGGGAAGGGGCCTACCTCTCGGCAAAGGATCCCGCGCTCTTGATGACTCTGAGAGAGGCCAATCTGGTGCTGGTCGGATTTGACCGAGCAAGCATGGCGATGCACGCGGGCGCCCTGACGCGTGAAGGGTTAGGACACGCCGGGGTCATTCTTTTTCGCAGGTCAGTTCCGGTCGTGGCGTATGGCAAGCAAGCCAAGCTACTCGTGAGCCTTTGGCGCGACACTGGAAGTTGGGACTGGGCTGACCGCATTGTCTACTTGCCGCTCGAACCGCTGGCCAGCCGCTGAATTTCGCGTCGCCTAGTCGGTCCAGCCCACGAAAAAGCTGTGTTTCCATGACCTTGGTCAAAGAAACACCCAATTTCGCTGGTGGGTCGGCTAGGGTATCCTACTCGGCAGGTTGTTTTGCGCCAGACCAAGGATCGCCTGATCTGCGAGCACGTCCTTGATCGCCGTCAGCAGGGTCGGAAGGTCGAAGGGCTTTTTGAGCGTCCGGTTGGCGCCGAGCGCGCTAGCCACATTGAGATACAGTGGCGCGTCAAGCGCGAGACCGCCCGACATCGCGATGATTCCGAGCTTGGGATGGGCGCGGCGAAGCGCCTCGATGGTTTCGAGACCTTCCTGGTTGGCATCACGATGTCGGTGATGACGAGATCCACGGGCGCGGCGCGAAACAACTTCACGCCTAACACATGAAGTTGGTGCCACTCGTTCGTGTCGAGAGCCGTCGGCCACGATGTTAAACTAGACACTGACGCAAGCAATCCAAGCTACGGTTTGGGCGTGGATGCTGATTTCATCTCGAACTCGCTGGTGAGCCACAGACCGCGTTGATGTGGATCGAGCGGCGTCCCATGCTCGTTGCGTTGGATGTCGGCGGAAGAGTTACCGATCATCACCCGAAACACGCCGGGCTCGACTATCCGCTGATGGTCGACGGACCATAACGTCAGATATTCAGGCAGGAGAGTGAAGCTGAGCAATTGAGTCTCGCCCGGCTGCAGATGGACGCGCTGGAAACCGCGCAGGTTTTTGTCATAGGTCATCACCGAGCTGACCACGTCGCGGACATAAAGTTGGACTACCTCATCTCCCGCCACTTTGCCGGTATTGGTCACTTCACAAGAAACGGTGATTGAGTCGGTAGTCCGTGGTCTGGCGTCTCCCTCCTTCCCCGGCCAGGAAAGCCGGAGATTGGCGAATGCGAACTCGGTGTAGCTGAGGCCGTGACCGAAACACCAGAGCGGAAGAGCCTCGTAAAGGGATGTAGTGTCAGCATGGGCGCTGGGGAGGGCCGGGAAGTTGAGTTTCATCTGTCCCGCGGTTTTCGGGATGGTGCAGGAAAGCTTGCCGCCGGGGTTGTAGTCGCCGAAGAGCACGTCGACGATGGCGCGACCTCCTTCCATGCCGGGATTGAAGCACTGAAGGATGGCGGAGCTGACGCGGTTGGCCCAGTTGATCGAGTTGGGTCGGCCGCTAATGTGAACGACTATCCTTCCGATGCATGACCGCGATGCCGGTGGCAAGACACTGTTCGTATCTGCCGAACCAGCCCGGACAAATGCCGGACAACACCGAACAAGGTCGAACGGTTTGGTCGCTTCCGAGGAGCCACGAGGCTTGCCGCAGGAAGCGACCTTCCTGGACCTAGGCGGCGTTGATCCGCGGTGTCGGCACGACGAAGTGTTGTGACGACATAACAGACGAAGCCGGAGTCGGCGGTGCTGGGCGGGCTGCAGTCGCCGCCGTTAGCTCATCCCCTGTGCGCGGCACTCGCGGATGAATTCTAGGTGCGGACGCAACTTCGATTGAAACGGTTTTCCGATCATTGGGCGTGCGAGATGATTCGAGCCGATTCGAGGTTATTCGAGGACGCGGGTGCCAGCGGCCGGCAGGAATCGAACGAAGCTCGGATGAAGCTCGAACGGTTGTGTCGCAGGGCGGCGCGTCCGGCCAACGCCCGTTTTGGGCGTAGGGATATTGCGTCTTTACTTATCAGGATCGGGTTTTCAGGTGGGTTTTCTGTGCCAAACTTACCTTGAACGATACTATCGGTTTTCGACTGATCGTTCGCGATTGTTTTGTGCACGGGGTTTCCGTTGCAGGTGCGAATTGCCTGGGGTGAGTAGGTGACGAGGTGCTGGTGATTTTCGGATTCTGGGAAGAGTATTGTCGGTGGTTGGTCGTTCGTGGTGATCGTGCTCGTTTTGACGCAAGTGTTTCTCGGATGCCTACGAAGTCCTTGTGGCCATTTCGGAGTCCGCTGGCGGCCGGTTTCCCGAACGCGCGCGGCCAGCAGTCGCGTTGGTTTATCCGGTTGCGGAGGCCCCAAGAGCCGGAGCAGCCGGATAAACCGACGTGTCTGCGCCTGCCGCACCGTCCGACAGCGGATGCCGATCAACCCGTGCCGCCCGGCTGGGCAGCGGCACCGTGCGTCACCATAGACACCGAACCGGGCACGCGCAGCCAGATGGGTTGCGATCTGCTCCTGCTCTTGGGGCCTCTACCGCCCGCAACCCGTCCGGCTGCCACTGAAAAAATGACAAGGCACCACGCCGCGTTTCATGGCGGCGTGGCGCCTTGGTTTGGGACGAGTCCTCGGCTGCGGGCCGGACGGATCAGGCGAGGCGGTCGGCGTTCATCGCCTTGGTCCACGCCGCCACGAAATCGTGGACGAACTTCGCCGAGGCGTCGCTGCCGGCATAGACTTCGGCGAGGGCGCGCAGTTGCGAGTTAGAGCCGAAGACGAGGTCGACCCGAGTCGCGGTCCACTTCACATCGCCGGTCGCGCGGTCGCGGACCTCGAAGAGTTCCTCGGCGGGCGAGGTCGGCTTCACGACGTTGGCCATGTCGAGGAGGTTGACGAAGAAATCCGTGGTGAGCGTCTCCGGGCGGCTGGTGAAGACGCCGTGCGGCGACTTGCCGTGGTTGGCGTTGAGGACGCGCAGGCCGCCGATGAGCACGGTCATCTCCGGCGCGGTCAGCCCGAGCAATTGGGCCTTGTCCACGAGGAGCTGTTCGGCGGGCAGCGTGTAGCGCGTCTTGAGGTAATTGCGAAAACCGTCGGCGATCGGTTCGAGCACGGCGAAGGACGCCACGTCGGTCTGCGCCGGCGAGGCATCCATCCGGCCGGGGGTGAAGGGCACCGCGACGTCGTGGCCGGCCTTCTTCGCCGCTTGTTCGACGGCGGCGCTGCCGCCGAGGACGATCAGATCGGCGAGCGACACTTTTTTGCCGCCGGGCGCGCTGGCGTTGAACGCCTGCTGAATGCCTTCGAGGGCCTTGAGGACTTTGGCGAGACGGGCGGGTTGATTGGCTTCCCAGTCCTTCTGCGGGGCGAGACGGATGCGCGCGCCGTTGGCGCCGCCGCGTTTGTCGGAACCGCGGAAGGTCGACGCCGAGGCCCACGCAGTCGAGACGAGTTCTGAGATCGAAAGACCCGTGGTGAGAATTTTGGCCTTAAGGTCGGCGAGGTCGTTGGCATCGACCAGCGGGTGATTCACCGCGGGGATCGGATCCTGCCAGAGGAGATCTTCGGCGGGAACGTCCGCGCCGAGGTAGCGGCCCTTCGGGCCCATGTCGCGATGGGTGAGCTTGAACCACGCGCGGGCAAACGCGTCGGCGAACTGATCCGGGTTGGCGAGGAAGTGCCGCGAGATTTTTTCGTAGGCGGGATCTACGCGCAGGGCAAGGTCCGTGGTCAGCATCGTCGGACGCAGTTTCTTCGACGCATCGTAGGCGTGGGGAATAGTGGCTTCCGCATCTTTTGCGACCCACTGGTGCGCGCCGGCCGGGCTCTTCTCCAAGACCCATTCGAAGCGAAATAGATTTTCGAAGAAATAGTTGCTCCACTTCGTCGGCGTGGTGCTCCACGTGACTTCGAGGCCGCTGGTGATCGTGTCGGCCCCCTTGCCGCTGGCGTAGCTGCTCGTCCAGCCGAGGCCTTGCTCGGCGAGGCTGGCGGCTTCGGGTTCGCGTCCGCAATGGGCGGCGGAGGCCGCACCGTGGGTCTTGCCGAAGCTGTGGCCGCCCGCGATGAGGGCGACCGTCTCCTCGTCGTTCATCGCCATCCGTGCGAAGGTCTCACGAATGTCCTTCGCCGAGGCGAGCGGGTCAGGGTTGCCGTTCGGACCCTCCGGGTTGACGTAGATGAGGCCCATCTGCACGGCGGCGAGCGGGTTCTCGAGTTCGCGGTCACCGGCGTAGCGCTTGTCGCCAAGCCAGGTATCCTCGGCACCCCAATACACGTTTTCCTCGGGTTCCCACACGTCGGCCCGACCGCCGCCGAAACCGAACGTTTTGAAACCCATCGATTCGAGCGCGCAATTGCCGGTCAGGACCATGAGGTCCGCCCAGGAGATTTTCTTGCCGTATTTTTGTTTGATCGGCCAGAGGAGCCGGCGTGCCTTGTCGAGGTTGGCGTTGTCCGGCCAGCTGTTGAGGGGCGCGAAGCGTTGCTGGCCGGCACCGGCGCCGCCGCGGCCATCCCCCGTGCGGTAGGTGCCCGCGCTGTGCCACGCCATGCGGATGAAGAACGGACCGTAGTGCCCAAAGTCCGCCGGCCACCACTCCTGCGAGTCCGTCATCAGCGCGTAGAGATCCTGCTTCAGCGCCGGCAGATCGAGCGACTTGAACTCCTCGGCGTAGTCGAAGTCCGCGCCCATCGGATCGGACAAGGCGGAATTCTGGTGAAGCATTTTGAGGTTGATCTGGTTCGGCCACCAGTCGCGGTTGGACCGGCCACCAGCGCTCGTGGGCGTGGGTTTCGGGGTGTTGCCGTGCAGGTGGGGAAAAGGGCATTTGCCGCCGCTGCTTTCAGTCGGGTTGTCCATGGTGTTTTGAATTGGGGGTTAAGGAGCTGGCGCGATCGTTGATTTTGGGATCCCGCTTCAGCGCTGCCAGCCGGCGTTGGCGGTGGCGACCGTCTGAAAATAGATGGCGGTGAGCGTTTCGACGGGCGCGGGGGGTGGAGCCGAAAGGTGGGCGGCCATGTCACGTTGCGAGGTGCTGCGCTCGGCGAGCGCGAACTCGGCCATTTGGCGGGCGAGGGCGTGGCCGTCGACGGGCGTCGCGGCGCGGAGGGAATCGGGGAATTGTTTCATGTAGATTATCCGGACAATATCAGCTCGCGCCATAGACGAGAAATATTAAGAAACGCTGTCAGTAATAGGAAAAAACTATGGAGCTCCATCAACTGCGCTACTTTCTTGCCGTCGCCCGCACGAAGCATTTTAGCCGCGCGGCAGAGCAGTGCCACGTGGCCCAGCCCTCCCTGAGCCAGCAGATCATGAAACTGGAGGGCGAACTGGGCGAAAAACTCTTCGAGCGCACGAAGCGCGAGGTCGCGCTCACGCCGGCGGGGGATCTGTTGATGGCGCACGCGGAACGGGTGCTCGCGGAAGTGGAGTTGGCGCGCGAGGGCGTGCGCGAATTGCGCGGGTTGGTGCGGGGTCGGGTGACGCTCGGAGTGCTACCGACGGTGGCGCCCTATTTCCTGCCGCAGCGGCTGCGGGCGTTCACCGCGAAGTTTCCCGCGGTGGAGGTCGTGGTGAACGAGGACACGACCAGCCAACTGACGGCGGCGCTGCTGGCGAAAGAAATCGATCTGGCGATCGTCAGTCTGCCGGTGGAGCGGGCGGGATTGGTGGCGGAAAAGTTTTTCGATGAGAAGCTGCTCGTCGCGCTGCCGGCGGGGCACGTGTTGGCGAAGAAGCGGCGACTGACGCTCGACGATTTGGAGCAGGAGGCCTTCATTCTGATGAAGGAGGGGCACTGTCTGTCGGGGCAGGCGTTGCAGTTTTGCCGGATGAACGGCTTCGCCCCGCGGGTGAGTTTTCGCAGCGCGCAGATTGAGACGGTGCTGGCCTTTGTCGCGAAGGGCTGGGGCGTGTCGATCGTGCCCGAAATGGCGTGCGGGCGTCCGATGTTGGGCGTGCGCTACCGGGCGCTCACGGGAATAACGCGGTCCATCGGGATCATTCGCCGCGAGGCGCGGGCATTGAGCCACGCAGGCCGGGCCTTGGTGGATTTTTTGCGGGTGGGTTCCGGTGGGGCTGCGGCCGGGAGGTAGGGCCCGTCTGGCGGTTTCGCGTTTCGCATCCCGCAACCAACCCGATGCGGGATATTGAAATGATGTCTGCCTCGCATCGCTGCAAGTCGGGAATCACGAGCGGCGAGGAGCTTTGAGTCGGATAGGGGCGTCGCACTTGCTTCCTTGGTGCCCGCGAACTCCTGATGCTTCTTGCGGGATGCCGCCAGCGGTCGCCGGGCACGGAGTGCGCTGGCAGCCGGTTTCCCGAACGTCCGCGGCCAGCAGTCGCGTTGGGTTATCCGGTTACGGAGGCCCCAAGAGCCGGAGCAGCCGGAAAGACCGATGCGTCTGCGCCTGCCGCACCTCGCGGCGGATGCCGATCGACGCGCGCCTGGCTAGGCGGCGCCACCGTGCGTCACAATAGACGCTGGGCCGAGCAAGCGCAGCCGGATGGGTTGCGGTCTGCTCCGGCTCTTGGGGCCTCCGCCGCCCGCAACCCATCTGCCTGCTCGCCGGAACGGGCCACGAAACCCGGCTGCGCGCGGACTCCGTGCCGGAGACCGCGCGCAGCGTTCGGTGAGGGGATCCCCAAAACTGCTCCGGGTGGAGTGTTAGTCTGCGGCGGTGTGTGATGTGGTGGTTTCGGTGGTGGATGGCAAGGCCGGGCGGAGGGACGGACCGGCTTGGCGGTCCGGCCCGGAGCCCGGCCTTGCGGAGAGTAATTTCGCGGCGAAACGCGCGGGCGCCGCGTAGCCGAGCGAGCTGTGCGGGCGCTCGGCGTTGTAGTGCTGGCGGAAGTCTTCGACGACGACGCGCGCCTCGGAGAGCGTCCACAGCTGCTCGCGGTTGAGACATTCGTCGCGGAACCGGGAATGAAACGATTCGACGAAGCCGTTTTCCCACGGGCTGGCGGGGGTGATGTAGATGGTCTTGATGTTTTGCGCGGCGAGCCAGCGCTGGAGATCCTTGGCGATGAACTCCGGCCCGTTGTCGGAGCGGATGAACTCGGGCGCGCCGTGCTCGGCGATCGCGGCCCGGACCAGCGCGATCACGTCCGCCGAGCCGATCTGGCGCTCGGGTCGCAGGACGTGGACTTCCTTCGTGTGCTCGTCGAGGACGGTGAGCATGCGCAGCGCGCCGCCGTGGACGGTCGAGTCCGCGATGAAGTCCCACGTCCACACGTGACCGCGGTGGTCGGCCTGCGTCGGCAGGCCCGTCGACTCGCCGCGGCGCACCTGGCGCTTCCTTGGCGGCGGCACGCGCAGCCCCTCGGCCCGGCGCAGCCGCTGCACCTGCTTGCGGCCCACCGCGAAGCCTTCGCCGCGCAGCTTCACCGCGAGGCGGCGGAAGCCGTAGCGCGGGTGCTGGCGCGACAGTTCGTGCAGCCGGCTCACGAGCCGGGCGTGCTCCGGCGTCGGCGGCCGCGCGCGATAGCGATAGGTCGCGCGCGCCAGCCGCAGGCACCGGCACGCCGCCCGCCCGGAGCACACGCCACCGTCGATCACGAAGGCGGCCATCCGTCGTTTGTGCCCCGGGCTCACCATTTTTTTGCGTTCACCGCCTCCAACACGCGGTTCTTCAAGAGCGAATCGGCGAGCATCTTCTTCAGCTCCGCGTTCTCGCGCTCCAATTCCTTCAGCCGCTTCGCCTCGTTCACGTCGAGTTGACCAAATTGCTTCTTCCAACGGTGGAACGTGACCTCCGAGATATTATGCTCCCGGCTCACCTCCACGATGCTCTTGCCGCCATCGGCCTCCCGCAAGATGCGGATCTTCTGCTCCGTCGTGTGTCGCTTGCCTTTCATTTGTCTGGGTTCCTTTGGTTGGCCCCAGACTAACACTGCCTCCGGCTCAGTTTCGAGGGATCACCTCAGGTGCGCAGCGATGCCGACAAACAAGCGGTGCGTGACGCTTTCGCCGATGAAACAAAAACGACGACAGACCTGATAAGGTCAGCGATGGCCGGTGACACAATTGCGTCACGGCGTTCGGGCGAACGGTTATGGGACGGCATGGGAGTCGCACAGGATTACAAGGAGGGGCTTAAATTTTTGCGTTACGCAGCCGAACACGGGGATCGTGAGGCACAGGGGTTCCTCGGTTCCATTTACACCACGGGCAACGGTGTGCCGCAGGATTTCACCGAAGGTGCGAAATGGTTACGCAAAGCTGCGGACCAATCTGATCCAGTCGCGCAATTCAATCTCGCACTGTCTTATTTTCGCGGCGAAGGCGTGCAAGCGGACGAAATGGAAGGTCTAAAGCTGCTGAAATTGGCGGCCAGCAATGGAAATATCGGTGCTAAAAAGATTTTAGAAAAAGGCGAGGCTGACGCAAAAATGACCGCTGAATCTAAGCCGAAGATCGAAGAGCCACCTGTGCCGGCGCCACAAAAGCCAACCGACGTGGCGGTCAAAAACTCAATCGCCTATCTGGATTCAATGATGGGGAAGGGAAATTCAGACCTCCTGACATAGCCGGGGCAATTTTTCGCGATTTTTAGAGGGCAGAGCCCATTTCTGCAAGGGACATGGGGTGCGGACCAAAACTGTCCGCTTTTTTGATCTGCGGTACAACGGAGTCCTATGCCAGACTCCGATGGCCAAGCCGATCTGTTCCCCATTCCCGATCCCCCGGACGGCGTACAAGTCGTCAACGACCGATGCTTGGTGCGCACGCAGGATGGGCACCGCGTGGTGATCGTCGCGGGCATTGTCTTGGTGCAATACGCCGTCGGCGACCGCCTCGCCGAGGCGCATGCGAGGGTTGCTCTGGTTGAGCAAGGCTGGGCCGACCAGAACGATGTCGCGAGAGCCTTCGGGTGTTCCGCCCGCACGGTGCGCCGGGAGCAGGCGCGCTTCGAGGACGGCGGTCTTGCCGCCTTGGGCCAGGCTCGCGGTTACCCGCAGGGCCGCCCGCGCATTACGCTCGCCCAGAGCGTAGAACGGCTCAAACGCGACGGTCATTCCAACCGCGAGATTGCGCGCCGACTCGGGATTCACGAGAGGGCGGTGCGAAAACGGCTTTACCGCGCAGGCTGGACGGATCCGAAGTCCGATCAGGAACGCCTGCCGTTGGAGGAATCCGCGGCCGCGCCGCCAACTCCCGCCGAGCCTCTGGCCGAAACAAAGTGCGGACCAAACCTGTCCGCTTTTTGCGCCGAGGACGACGCGCCGATCTCCTTCGATCACGATCCTGCCGACCGCCGCGTCGATCGACTGATGGCGTACTTGGGCATGCTGGAGGACGCGGCGCCGCTGTTCCGCACGGAGATCGCCGTCCCTCGCGGCGGCGTGCTTCTCGCCGTTGCCGCGTTGCTCCAAACCGGCGTGTTCGAGTGCGCCCGCGACATCTACGGCACGCTGGCCCCCGCCTTCTACGGTCTGCGCACCAGCCTGATGACGATGCTCTTGATGGCCCTGCTGCGCATCAAGCGATCCGAAGCGCTGAAGGAGCACTCTCCGGCCGCGCTCGGCCGGATCCTCGGCTTGGATCGCGCTCCCGAAGTGAAGACACTGCGGCGTAAGCTGGCTCGCCTTGCGGCGATGGGTCGTGCGACCGATTTCGGCCGCGCGTTGGCCGAACGGCGCATTGCCCAGCGCGGCCAGGCGCTGGGCTTCCTCTACGTGGACGGCCACGTCCGCGTCTACCACGGCAAGCACACGATCCCCAAGGCCTTCGTGCCGCAGCGCCGTTTGGCAGTCGCGGCCACCACGGACTATTGGGTCAACGACCAGCGCGGCGATCCGCTCTTCGTCGTGACGGCGGAAGCGAACGCCGGTATGGTGAAGATGCTGCCGGTGGTGCTGGAGCAAATCCGCGCTCTGATCGGAAAACGCCGCGTGACGGTCGTCTTCGACCGCGGCGGCTTCAGCCCCAAGCTGTTTGTTTGGCTGATCGAACAAGGCTTCGACGTGCTGACCTATCGCAAAGGCCGTTCTCCTCGGGTTCCCCGCAAACGCTTCCGCTGCCATGCCGGCCGTCTGGACGGCCGCCGAATCGCCTACGTTCTGGCCGACCAAGAGGTG
Organism: Verrucomicrobiota bacterium; assembly: GCA_048498795.1. Lineage (GTDB taxonomy): Bacteria > Verrucomicrobiota > Verrucomicrobiia > Opitutales > Opitutaceae > JBEHXH01. Next base: position 30,972 of record JBEHXH010000008.1, on the reverse strand, counting down.
CGGCTCCTGCGGGGCAAGCTGCGATTGCGCCAGGTCACACGCCTGCGCGAGCATGGACATCAAACTGCCGTCCTTACCTCCCGCCGCGACCTGCCGGCCTTGGAGGTCGCTTATCGCATGTTCGAGCGCTGGCGGCAGGAAAACTTTTTCAAGTATCTGGCCGAGGAATACGCCTTGGATGCCTTGGCCGAACACGACGCCCTCCCCGACGATCCCGCCCGCGAGGTGCCCAACCCGGCCCGCAAAGCCCTCGATGAGCCCATCCGCGCTGCGCGCCATGAGCTGCTGCGTCTGCAAGCGGAGTACGGCCTGGGCGCTTTCGTGCAACTCGAGGGCGAGGCTGGCGCCGTCACCTTCCGTAGTCTGAAAAAGGCCCAAGCCCCCTTGGCGCGAACCGTCCGCTCCGCGCTCCAACGCTTCAAAGATCTCCAAGCCAAGCGGGCCAGGCTGCCCGCCCGTGTTCCGGTGCGGCAGGCCGTCCGTGCGGAAACCATGCGTCTCGCACCCGAGCGCCAGCACTTGATGAACCTGGTCAAAATGGTCGCCTATCAAGCCGAGAGCGACTTGGTCGCGCTGATCCAGCCCCACTACCCGCGGGCCGCCCATGAAGGCCGCACGCTCATTCAGTCCGCTTTGGCGGGCACCGCCGATCTAACGGTCACTGATTGCGAACTCGGGGTGCGTCTGCATCCCCTCAGTTCCCCTCATCGCACCCGTGCCATCACCGCCCTATGCGAGGAGCTGAATCGCTCGCCCGTCCTCTTTCCGGGATCTCGTCTGCGCCTCCACTTCTCGGTCGCCACCCTGGCCAGATAACCCAAAAGCGGACATCTTGACGGGGGCTATGTCAGGAGGTCTGAAATTCGACACGTCGGCGAGGCCGCTCACGCCCGAAATCGCCCAGGAATTCGTCCGACGTTCGCTCTGGATTGTCGGCTCCGGCACGTGGCAGGAGTTCTTCAGTCACCGCCGCAAAGGCGGCGCCCTCGGATTCCATGGCACGCCCGCCGCCGTGAACGTCGAGACGATTGCATCGACCAAGATCATTCACGCCGAATTGCTCCATCGCTTCAACAGCGACGTCGTGTTCGTCGACTATCCGTCCGACGACGAGACCGAGCAGATTCTCGAGTCGACGGGCATCACGGCGCTGGCGAAGCAACTCGGAGTGCCGGTGTCGCCGAAGGACGTCGATTGGTCGCACGGTGGGATGCGCGTCTTGGAGACGATTGCCACCCGACTCGCCCTGCGGCGCCACCAAAACCGCCGCGATCAGATCGCGCGGCTGCGGGAGATCGGCATGTCAGCCTCGCGCTGCGCCTAAGCCATGAAGCTGCTTCATCTCAGTGACCTTCATTTCAACGAGCGCTGGTATGGCTGGGCCTGCGCTCAGGCCACCCGCTTCGATGCCGTCGCCGTGACCGGGGACCTCATTGAGCCGCGTCATCGGGTGCCCGTGCCGCGCCAAGTGGAGTGGCTTCGCGACTGGATGTGGCGTTTTCCGCGGCCGCTCATCCTGTGCTCGGGCAATCACGACGAGCGTGATGCGCAGGTCCCCGATCAGTGCCGGCGTTGGCTGGCGAATTTGCAGATGTCCCACGTCACGACGGACGAGCAGAGGACAACGCTCGGCCGCTGGCAGATTGAGTGCGTGCCGTGGGCCGCATGGCCCACGGCAGGTGGCCCCGATCTGATCGCCCTGATGCATGCGCCGCCCCAAGGGGCCGCGACCGCCATCAGCTATCCCGAGGGCGTCGACTTCGGTGACTTCAACCTGGCGGAAAACCTCAAGGTGGGACTGAACGCGCCCAGACTGATGCTCGGTGGTCACGTCCATCGGCCAAGGCGTTGGCACGGACGGGTCAGTCAGTCGTTGAGCTTCAATCCAGGCCGAAATTTCGACCCGCAGGCCCCGAGGCCGAACCACATCGTGATCGATCTGGATGGCGGCACCGCGAAGTGGACGGGGCCGTCGACGACCGAGTCGATACGCTTCGCCTGAGCGCGGCGCCGGGTTTGGACGCCGGCCGGACTGCCACCAGCCGTTCGATGAGTTGGAACATGGATACGAGGCTCGAAGGCGAGTCAACGTGCGGCGCTGTCATAGCGGGCCGGCGATTGGTTTTCTCGTGATCATTCGCTTCAACCAGCCATGGATGAAACCACGAACTTCTGAAGCGAATCAAAGACTAGGATCAGGTGAGGGCGCTGGCTGTCTGTTTCATCCCGGAAAAAACCCGATCCGCCAGATGCTCGGGAAACGGTTGTGGTAGCTGCCGTCCCACTGAGGCGATGACCTGATCGACTTGTCCGGCGGTTTCGGCGAGTAGTTCCTTCGCATCGCCCAACCCCGCGTCCCGCGCCACCGCGTCCCAATGCCGCGCCTTGATTTCGGTGAGCTTCCAATGCGGATTCTTGCTCCGCACGGCGAGCGCCAGTTTCGCTTTGCGCGCATTGAGCAGGTTTGGACCGCGCCCAATGATCGGCCAAGCCGACAGGACATCGTAGAACGGCGTCAGGCGATACGTGCCCCCGCGCTCGTGGAAAATCGAATAGTTTTTGGCGTGCCCGTCGGTCGCCGCGAGCAGCCAGAAGACGATCTGCGCCTTCACAAAGGCGCGCTTGTCGACATCTGCCCGGACACTGGCGTCCAACACCCGCAGGATATCGCGCATGCCGGGCCCCCCATCGGATTCGTATTTCAAGGCCGCAGGCACCCCTAGTGCCTGGCACAAATCCTCCTGCGGCAGGCGTGCGATCCAGCGTCCCGCCACACGTGCCCGATCAAACCGCTCGACGACAAGCACCTTGTGGCGGCCAAACCGAGCGATTTTGCACGGAGCGGTATCGAATCCAAACGCCTCCATGATCCGGGAGCAGAGCCATTCGTTTTCGACTGAATCCTTCATGTCCGCCTGCAGATTTCCGATCAGGCCGAGCGGCAACTTGAGGATATGCGTGGTCGGTGTCGCTCCGACCGGCCGGCACCACCTTCCTTGATGAAACAGCAACGCGGTCTTTTCCTGCGCCCCCGCGATGGAAATCCGGAAACCATCCTGCTCTTTGTGCCCGATCACGCGCCCGCCCGATAGCGCCGTGTCGATGGCGCGCTCGACCGCCGCCTCGGTCAACGGGTCGGCCTCGATGCGGTCAAATCCCTTCGGGGTTTCCCCTTCCGGCAGCAGTTGCACGGCCCCGACACAATCCCGCCCGATCGCCGTGAGCAGATCGAACGCCCCGGCCGAGGCCGTGGCAAATCGGGATTGCAGCCGCGTGCGGATGGCGTCGCGGTCTGGCAGCAGGTTCTCAAAGTAGTGGGACACGACATCGCCCTTGTGCGCGGCGTTGCCAGGAAGAAACGGCAGGGACAGGGAAATCGCCCGGCCTGCGGGCGAGTCGATCCAGACCCGGTCGTAAGCGAAGGCATCCGTGCGCCGTTCGCGGATCCACGTGCCAACACGAACGCCATTCATCCACACGGCCAGGGAGGGAGATGTCGGCATGACGGGCCTACCAGGTGTTGGCATTGGTCGCGCCCTTCGTCTTCGCCGGCTCGGAGGTGTGGCGCGTCGGCGTGGTGATCACCAACCGGCCACCCAACGCCGAGACCAGACGTGCGATCTGGTCGAAACCCGTCACGCCGGGATTGGCTTCGATACGGGCCAGTCGTTTCTGGCTGACTCCGAGCCGCAAACCAGCCTGGGTCTGGTTCAGATGCTGCATCTGGCGCAGCGCCCGAAGCACGGTGCGAAGCTGACCCGAGGTGGTGACCGGAAAGTTCATCTCTCAGCACTACTCCCTTTAAAGAGTAATTTCAAGCTACTATTCTAAGGGAGTATTAAGAGATTATTCCTGTCAAAGCGGGCGGTGCCGCGCTGTCGTTGGACCGAGGCCAGCGCGCCCCCTTTGCGTTACAAGGCGCCTGGTCTCCGCAAGTCATACTCCGTGAGCCGGGGCATAAGTCGTTCCATTCCGGCGCTGGTCGAGCACCCGCAGTGTGGTGACGGGGACAATAACGCCGCTGCAAGCGTGCCGTTGTGTCGAAGGTGGAAAACTCCAATCCGCAAGCTCCGATGCCGAACCACATCGTGAACGATCTGGATGGCGGCATCGCAAAATGAACGGGGCCGTCGACGACCGAGTCGATGCGCTTCGCCTGAGCGCGGCGCCAGGTATTGATGCCCGCCGGACGCCACCAGCCGTTCGATGAGAATAGGCACCGCCATCTTGGCACATAACCGGAGGCAATTCCGCCCTCGGATTGGCCAACAAATGAAAAATCGCCCTGAAGAGAAATCGCCCTCCCTCGCGGGAGCCCTTGTCGCCGCCGGCATGATGCCCGGCATGATCACCGATCACGTGGCCGGCCCGTGCGCCGCCGCTGAATTGTATGCCAAGCATGTGTTCCAGCTGGCGCACTATGGCACCGCTACCCCCGACGGACGGAGCGCTCGCTACGATTTTATCGTGAGCGGATCCGCGCCTTTGGCGTCCGCCCATGTGCAGGTGAAGCACGTGGCATTGCACCCGTCCGGCGGCACCGCCGGTCGGTTGACAGGCTCCGCCTCGGTGAATCTCCAGACAGGCATGAGCGGCGTTGACGTGATGCCGGTGTTCTCATCGCCGTTTGGCGGACCGTTCATCGGCTATGCGCTGCTTCCGTCTGCCATCATTTCGATGGCGTATAGCCACGTCAGCGAGTCGCGTGGCCGGGGAGAAAAGACCCGCCGCAACATCTCGTTCCAAGCCGAACTGAAGGATGGTCAGCTCAGGAAGCTGATCATCGGCCATAACTCCGATGTCGGAGTTATGCTTAGTGGTGTATCGGACGTGGCCATTGCAGGGTCCGTAAGTAACCCTCAAGGGTGAGGCCATGTCGGATACACCACAATTGAACTAAGCCGCTGAACCGCTGAGGTGGAATACAGGGGGTTGTATCGGCGTGTGGGGTGCGACGGGGCGCCGGCCTGACGAGCGGAGCGGCGCACACGACCAACAAAGGGTTCGTGGCGACGTCATCACGGCAGCCGCAACCGGTCCGGAGGTGGAGAAGCCCGACCATGGAGCGGAGATCCGCACCCCGAGGCATGGCAGTGCCAGCGGCGATGCCGGCGTGCCGCCACGAGATCGGACGTGATGAGGCGAAGCGAGGGGCATCAGGAGGAATCGAGATAAGGCACGTGACGAACCGGGCGTGGCACGCGGCGAATCAGCACCCAATCGGCGGACTGATGGCAATGTGGACAACACCGTGGTAGTCCGGTGGGAGCTTCCGGTTCGGGTGTCGCGGCGGTCGCGTTCGCCACCGTGCAAACCAAGGGCGGCGGTTCGGGCGGCAACGCCGCCCGCGCTGCCGCGATGCGGGTGTGGCGGTTGCGATTGGCGAGGAGCCCGTAATGCCGGAGTTTGACGAAGCGTTCGGGCAGGATGTGGAGTTGCAGTCGACGGACGAACTCGGAACACGCCAGCGTCAGGCGCTTGTGCCGCGAGCCATCGGCGTAGTCCTTGTAATCGAAGCACACCGTGCGGGCCGCCGTGTCGAGGGCGAGGACGCGACGATTGGTGATGCCGATGCGGTGGGTGTAACGAGCGAGATAGGCGAGCACGGTTTCGGGGCCGGCAAACGGTCGCTTGGCGTAGACGACAAACGGCTGCTTCGTGCTCGCCCGGAGCCACGTGGCGAAAGCATCGGCCGTGGCGTGGGCCGCTTGTTGACCGTGAAAAGCGAGCTGGCCGTCGTGGTGGAATTGCCGGAGTCCGGCCAGGAACTTGCCACGGAACATCACGGAGATGACCTCGCGCCGGACGTGGAGGTAACGCGACGTCGTGGCGAGCGTCGTGTGACCGAGCAGCCGTTGAATCACCGGCAGCGGCACGTTCGCCTCCAACAGGTGGGTAGCAAAGGAGTGGCGCAGCGAATGAATCCCGCCGTTGTTCGGCAGGCCAGCGAGCTTTGCTGCCCGGGCGAAGACCAACATGACCGAATCGGAGGTCAGGTGCCTCTCCGGCCAGTAGGCGGAAGGAAACAGCCAGCCGCCAGCGGGACGATAGACCCGCCAATAGGTGCGCAATTGCGCGAGCAGGCGTGGAGAAAGCACGGTGTATCGATCTTTGCGCCCTTTGCCCTGTTCCACCCGGATCTGCCCGCGGTCACTGAGAACATGTTCCGGTCGAAGACGAACGACCTCGCCGACACCAGCCCCGCCGAATCCGGTCCCGAAAGCCCGGCCCTGGCCAGCCGTTGGTTGCGCCTGGGCGCGGCGCTGCTCGATGAGCTGCTCACCAACTTCTGCGCCCTGCCCGGCATGATCATGCTGGGGCCGAGTGCCCTGATGCTGCTCGCCCGTCTCGCGGTGCCAGGCCGGGAGGCGTTGTCAAATTCGGATCTGGAAATGCTGGCCGGCATGACCAGCGCCATCGGCGTTCTCCTGCTCGGCATCGCGCTGTGCGCTGTCGTGCAAATCTGGATGCTCGCCGGGCGTGGTCAGACCGTGGGCAAGCGTCTCCTCGGCATCCGCATCGTCCGGGTGCAGGGCGACGCCAATCCCGGTTTCGTCCACGCCGTGTTGTTGCGCAGCGTCGTCCCGGTCCTCCTCCGCGCCATCCCGGTCTTTGGCGTGGTTTTCTGGCTGATCGACGTGGGTTTCATTTTCCGCGACGACCAGCGCTGCCTGCACGATCTGATCGCCGGCACCAAAGTAGTACAGAACTGATCGCGCGGGTCCGCCGGGCCGTACCGTCGAGCGGGCAATTTAATCGTCCAAGTCGGGCGGCGGGCGTTGCCGTTCGACCTCCTCCGCTTTCAGCCGGGCCAGCACCTGGTCTCGCTCGGGCAAGGTGAGGAGCCACGCGTTCGCCGCATTGGGATCGGATTGCAGCCAGCGATCGACGACCAGCTTCACGGCCGCCTCCCGCGGGCCTTGGGGGGGAAAGAGGGCCACCCACTTGGCCACCTTCGCGGGATCTTGGGCCACCCAGGACTCAATGACGCTGAGCGCGGTGTCGTTCAGGATGCTTTCGGATTTGACGGCGGTCACCAGCCATCCTGCGGCCAAATCGGGGTCCGTGGACGCAATCGCTTTGGCCCCGACCGCATACAGTCCTTCGCGCAACGCCGGGTCGTTTACCTGGGTGATCCAGTCCAGCGCCGCGCGCGGATCTTGCGTGATCCAGGCGTAGGCCAACGTCTCCAACACATCCTTCTGCACGGCACCCGTCGGCAGGCGTTGCGCGATACCGATCGCCCCGGTGGGATTGCTTCCCACCAATTCCAGACTGGCATTTTTCAGCACGTTTTGCTTCCAGTCCCCGTCGGAAAGTCCGTCGCAATACGTGCGCACTTCGGCGGGGTTTTTCATCAAGGCGCGGGCGACGATCAATGCCTGCGTCTCGGTCGTTTCCGACTGCGCCGCCATCCAATGCGCGGCTTTCGCCGGGTCGACGCTCAGCCAGCGTTCGAGCGCGGCGAGGCCAAAGGGCGTGCCGCGTTGCTCGGCGGTCAGCGCCTGGGTTAAATCGGCCGCATTGCCATCCGTCAGCAGCGCGAGCAGTTCCTCCATGAGCCGGTGCTCGGTTTCCTCGTCGCCGGTTTTCCGCTCGGCCCACTGGAGCATTTTCTCCCGGACCGCCGCCTTCGTCTCTTCCAACGAACGCAGGGGGAATTCGCCTGTCGGTCGGTCGGACTGACCCGCTGCGACTGGCGCCAACGCCAGGTCGGCCGGCTTCGCGTCCGGCATGGCCACAGCCGCGGGGCGGAGCGCGGACCGATCCGGAGGAAGGGTTTCGCGCGGCGGTTCGCTGATCCAGAATAACAGGACGCCGACGGCCATAACGGCGGCCAATCCGAGCCATAGCCAATTGCCGAATGTTTTCATTTTTGGGGAAAGTTTCGCTTGATGACGCCGCGCTACAGCGAGGGTTCCACTAGCATCGCACACCGCAATCCGATGCCATCGTTGGCGCCATCGGGGCCGTTGCAGTTGCGATAGGTGGATCGCAGGTACCCGGAATCGTCGCCCCACGCGCCACCGCGCAAGATGCGAGAGCCGCCGGCGGACGGCCCGGAGGGGTCGGTGGCATCGCTGCGGGCGTGGCTATACTTGGCATACCAATCCGCGCACCACTCCGCCACATTGCCGTGCATGTCGTAAAGCCCCCACGCATTGGGTTGTTTCTTCCCCACCGCGTGCGTCGTGCGGCCGGAATCATCTCCGAACCAAGCGTAGTCGCCGATGCGCGAATCGAGGTCGCCAAAGCTCCACCGCGTGGTGGTGCCGGCGCGGCAGGCGAACTCCCACTGGGCCTCGGTCGGCAGCGCGAATTTTCGGCCGGTTCGTTCCTGCAACTTCGCCAGGAATTCCTGGCACGCGTTCCAACTGACCGATTCCACCGGCCGCTTCGCGCCTTTGAAATGGCTGGGGTTGCCGCCCATGATTTTTTCCCACTGCTCCTGGGTCACTTCAAATTTCCCGAGATAAAACGGCTGCGTGAGCGTGACCTTGCGCGACGGGCTGGCGTCGCCGTCGGGATCCGCGTCTTCGTTTGTTCCCATGTCGTAGGAGCCGGGCTGTATCAGGATAAATTCCATCGTTACGCCGCCGCCGAGATCGATGGTCGCGGTCTGCATCGGCGCGGGGGCTGCCGCGGAATGGTCCGGCCCGCCGGAGGCCGGTGCTATCGCCACGACGTTTGTCTGGTCGCCGGTGGCGGGGGCCGATTCGCCGCGGACCGGCTGGGCGAGGCCGAGCGCGAGCGCGAGCAGCGGCTTAAAACAGTGGGAGGCGATCTTCATCTTCGTCTTCATGGTTATGGGAACGGCCGGGCTGGGCGCACGCGAAAAGCCGGAGGCAGCATTGGTTTCAAAGCATGCCCCCGGCCGTGCGAGGCTATTTCGATTGGATGCGTAGCCTCCAATCAACTTAGAAGCAACCCAGGCCGGCGAGATCGCTGCCGCTGACCAAGTGCATGAAGGTGATCGTGGGCAGGGCACCGGTGGAGGCGCGGGCGTTGGTCATCTGGCTGGCCGTCAGGCTCTGGAAGTCCGCGGCACTCACGGTTACGCCGCTCTTGGTCCAGGAATTGTTGGTCACATTGGCGGACGGCAGGGCGGAGTTCGTGATGATATTACCCACATAAGCTATGTTATAATGCACGATTTCCCGCGTGCCGGGGACGTTGGAGCGATCGCTCGAACTGGTCTGCTCGAGCATGTTAAAATTGCCGGGAGTATAAGCCTCGGTTTGCCAGGCGCCGATGCCGTTATTATAAGCAGTATTATAGGTCCAATCCGCCGCCTTGCCCGGCTGGTGATTGGAGTAGAAGCCACTGGCCCCGTTGTTGGCCGAGAGGCAGTATTTCACGGTATGCGAGGGCATGGGGCTCGCGATCGACCCGGTGAGACCGTAGCCGCCGACCTTCAGACCGAGGGAGTCGCCGCCCGTCCCGCCCACCATCACGCCATTATTATAGGCCCAACAATGATCGTACGTGTTCGCCCCATAAGCGGAGATGCAATCGAAGCCGTCGTCGCTGTTGTGCCAGGAGCGGCAGGAGGTGAAGACCACACTCTTGCCGTGCGCGCCGAAACCGTCGGTGTTGCCGACCGAAGTGCTGGTGGTGCCGACGTTGTTGTAGGAATCGCAATTCGTGCAGGAACCGGAGCCATTGCTCGTGAAATAGAAACCGTTGGCGGCGGTGTCGTGGCAGACGACGTTGGTAAACGCGCAAGTGGCGGAGCTGCCGGTGATCCGGAAGTTCTCCGACTGCTTCTGGCTGCCGACCGGCGTGCCCGTCACCACGATGCCGGTGATCTTGATGTTCGATCCGGTCACTTGAAACCCGCACACGCGCTTCGCTGTCGTGACGCTGGCGAAGTTGAAGATCGGCGTCTCTCCGGTATAGGCCGCGTAGGTGATCCCGCTTTTGCTGAGTTTGTGGACGTAGTTGTAGCTACTGTCGTTGGCGGCGATCGTGAAGCTGCTGTAAGTGCCGCCGCGGATCGACACGGTGTCGCCGGAGGAGGCGACGGATTGCGCCTTGGTGATGCTCTTGAACGGCGCCGCCAGCGTGCCGGCGTTGCTATCGCTGCCCGTGGTCGCGACGTAATAGGTCGCGGCAAATCCCGTGGAGGCGTACAGCGCCACCAGGGAGAGCGCGAGTACCTTGCGGGACAGGCGTAGCGAGGGGATGATGAAACGATTCGTCTTCATGACTTCAGTTTGACCAATGTCGTTTGTTTTGGTTTGTTGCAATGTCTGCTTACGAGGAAAAATTCGGTAGGCGCTCAACAGGGAATCGGCGCCTGGCGCAAGCGGCCGAGCCGGCTCGCATGGTCGCCCGGCCGCAGCTCGGCTGTTAATGGCGAGCAGGTGAAAGAAGAGCCGCCCTCGTTCATTTGCACTCGAGGACGGGCTATGGGCTCAAAAAGGGCGCCTGGATGGACCAGGCGCCCGTCTCCGAGGCGGGAATTACCCGCGATTTTCAGGATCGATGATCGGTTAGAAGCAACCCATGCCGGCGAGGTCGCTGCCGCTGGCCAGCTTCATGAAGGTGATGCTGGGCTGGCTGCCACTCGACGTCCGGGCATTGGTCATCTGGCTGGCGGTGGTGCTTTGGAAATCCGCGGAGCTTACGGTCACGCCGCTCTTGGTCCAGGAATTGTTCGTCACATTGGCGGCGGGCAGGTTGGAGTTCTCGATGATCGTGCCCACATAAGCGATGTTGTAGTGCAGAATTTCGCGCGTGCCGGGAATATCAGTCGCATCGCTGGTGCTGACGCGCTCGAGCATATCGAAGTTCCGGGTATTGTCGTAGGCCGTGTTGTACGTCCAGTCGGCGGCTTTGCCCGGGTGGTGATTGGCATAAAAACCGGCCGCCTTGCAGTCGGCCGCCAAACAATACTTGACGGTGTGGCTGGGCACCGTGCTGGGGGGACTGCCGTAGCCGCCGGACTTGATGCCGTTGCCGTTGCCCCCGTTATTCATGTTGTAAGCCCAGCAATGGTCGAAAGTGACGCTGCCTTGAGAAGAGATACAATCGTACCCGTCGTCAGCATTGTTCCATGAGCGGCAATTTTTGAATGTGACCGCCCCGCCATGCGCGCCGAAACCGTCGGTGTTCTCGTTCGACGTGCTGGTGCCGCCAATGTTGTTATACGAATCGCAATTGGTGCAGGAGCCTTTGCCGTCGCTGGTGAAATAAAACCCATTGGCCTTGTTATCGTGGGATGTCACGCGATCGAACGTGGCGGTGCCGACGATGCGGAAACATTCCGATTGTTTCTGGCTGCCAACCGGCACGCCGGTCACTTGAATGCCGCGGAAGGTAACGCTCACTCCGCTCGCGATATAGAAGGCGGCGACCCGCTTGTCGGTCGTGACGCTCGAAAAGTTGAAAACGGGGACTTCACTGCCATACGCCGCATACGTAATCCCGCTCTTGGTGATGTTGTGGACGAAGTTGTAGGAGCTGTCCGAGCCGGCGACGGTGAACGAGCTGTAAGTGCCGCCGCGGATCGACACGGTGTCGCCGGAGGAGGCGACGGATTGCGCCTTGGTGATGCTCTTGAACGGCGCCGCCAGCGTGCCGGCGTTGCTATCGCTGCCAGTGGTCGCGACGTAATAGGTCGCGGCAAATCCCGTGGAGGCGTACAGCGCCACCAAGGAGAGCGCGAGTATCTTGCGGGACCGGCGCAGGGAGGGGATGATGAATCGTTTCATTTTATGGGTTTAGTTCGACTGATGTCGTTTGTTTTTGGGTTTTGGGTTGTTGTTGTGATGTCTGCTTACGAGACAAAATTCTGGAGCCGCTCCTCAGAGAGTCGGCGTCTGGACCAAGCGGCCCAGCAGGCTCGCGTGGTCGTTCCGCCGCAGATCTCCGCGCAAGTGCGGACGGCGATGGGCCGGGCACCGAGCCTGCCGTGGCTGCGTCCGACCTGCGCGGCGATGTCGCAGGGGCGGAAACGCCGGGTATGAGCGGTGCGAGCCGCCAGCGCCCCACGACGAGAATCTCCCACCAATCAAAATACGCGTCGACGCTTGGAACAACCAACGCACTGCGAGCGGCACAAGCTGGAGTATAGCCTTCATTTTTTTTGGGGGGAGGGGACTTGGGAGCACATCTTACCAGATTGAAGGGGGTGATTACCCCCCTATTTCTAGTAGTTTTTACCCATATCCGGTTTTTCGAGTCCCGGCCCCCACAGCGCTGAAGTCCCGCGAACGTAGTGCGAGAAGCAATCGACATGATTTGGAGGACGATTGGGCCGCTTGTTCCAAAAGCGGGAACGCCCGAAGCGCAACAAGCACACGAGGGGGGGAGGACAGAGAACAGCAGTGTCAGGTCAAGTCACCCAGTCCGTGTGTCGATATCCGTACAACAAAACCTACCAAGTCATGCAAACCAACGGCCCGACTCTTCCGGAGAGGCATTCCGGGGGGGGGGGGGCGCACCGGATTCCAGTCTGATACCTGTAAGGCGCCAACTAAACGTATCAGGCGGCGCCAGCGAGAACGACCAGGGATAGTGGCAGCGGTTTAGAGCGTGGCGCCGGACTGTGGTCGGGCGTTACTCGGAGCCCCTCAACAGGCCCCATGATCTCCGAGTCGCAGTATCGAACGCTCATGAAAGAGTATTCCAAGAACGGCGGCGTGATCAGTCACGCGGCCATGAAGGCGCAGATGACGCACAAGACGGCGGCGCGTTATCTGAAGGCGCAGGCGGGGCCGACCGCGCAACGCGAGGCGCGCCCACCACGCACCTACCGCACGCGGGAAGACCCGATGGTCAAGTTGCAACCGGAGGTGGAACGTTATTTGACGTCGACCCCGGAGCTCGCCCTGGTGCCGAAGGCGTTCTGGGAACACCTCATCGCGACGCAACCCGAACTGGCGAAGGGCGTGCCACTGCGGACGTTTCAGCGCGCGATGCACCACTGGCGGGCGCACCACGGCCCACCGAAGGAGGTATTCTTTCCGCAAGCCCGAGAGCCGGGGCGGTCGCTGCAATACGATTGGTTCAGCGCGAACGATCTCGGGATCACGATTGCCGGCCAACCGTTCAGGCACCTGCTCGGTCACGCGGTCTTTCCCTGCAGCAACTGGGAGTGGGTCGTGCCATGCCAATCGGAGTCTTCTCTGTCGTTGCGCACCGGCGTGCAGGCCGGGCTGTGGGCCTTCGGTGGCGTGCCGGACGAACTCTGGACCGACAATAGCTGCACCGCGACCCACACGCTCGACCGCGGTAAACCGGGCCGCGATTTCAACGACAGTTACCTCGAGTTCTGCCGGCATCTGCGCGTCACGCCGCACACCATCAACGTGGCTCAGCCGCACGAGCAGGGCGATGTCGAGACCGCGCACCGGCATCTCGCGCGGCGGATCCAAAATCACCTGCTGCTGCGGGCGAGCCGCGACTTCGCCAGCGAGGCCGAGTATCGCGCCTTCCTCGCCCGGATCTGCACCGTGGCCAATCAGCTGCGCACGACCAAAGTCGACGAGGAACGCCGCGCGGTGCGCTCCTTGCCAGCCAGTCGCTATCCCGAGTCCGACTGTCACGTCGTCCCGGTTTCCAGTTTCTCGACCGTCAAGGTGAAGCAAGCGACCTACTCGGTGCCGTCGCGCCTGATCGGCTTGAGCGTGCGGGCGTTCCTCAGCGAACAGGAGGTGGCCATTTATTACGAACGCACCGAGGTGGCGCGGTTTCCCCGCGCACAGGGTTACCAGGCCCGGATCGATTTTCGCCACATCATCGCTTGGCTCGTGCGCAAACCCGGCGCCTTCCGCGGTTATGTCCACCGCGAGGAACTGTTTCCGAGCCTCGTCTATCGCCAGGCTTACGACCGGCTCAAGGTGCTCGCGGAGGCCAGCGCCGACCGCGACTATCTGGAGCTGCTCGCCCTCGCCGCCGATCTCGGCGAGACGGCGGTCGCCACCGCCATCGGCGAGGCCCTGCGGGAGGGCGAGGCGCCGCGCGCCGCGCCGGTGCGGACGCGATTGCAGACCACGGCCGCGACGCCGCAGGTCGCGGCGTTCGTGCCGAACCTGGCCACCTACGATCAACTGCTGGCCGACGTGGAGGTGAGTGCATGAGCACCGACTCGCTGCCCATTTTCCTGCGTGGCCTCGGCCTGACGACCATCGGACGTGAACACGAAGCGGCGATCACCCGCGCCGAAGCCGACAACTGGGGCTACCGCCGCTTCCTCCAGCATCTCGTGGAAACGGAGGCCAACGCACGGCGCACGCGCCGCATCGAGCGCCTCGTCAAGGAATCAGGTCTGCCCGCCAGCGAGACGCTCGCCCGGCTCGCGCCGGAAAAGTTTCCCGACAAGGCGCGCCGCCTGTTGCCGACCCTGCGCACCGGCGAGTTCATGCGCCGCGGCGACGCCATCTGCGTCTTCGGCCTGCCAGGCACCGGCAAGTCCGCGTATGTGTGCGCCCTGTGTCGCGATCTGGTTGAACAGCACCAGCTGAGGGTGCTCTTCCTGTCGGCCTTCAAGCTCGTCACCCGGCTGCTCGCCGCCAAGCGCGACCTCGCGCTGCCGGCGCTCCTCACCAAGCTCAATCGCTACGATGCCATCATCATCGATGACATCTCCTACATCACCCAGTCCATCGAGGAAAACGACGTGCTGTTCGCCCTGTTTGCCGAGCGCTACGAGCAGCACAAAAGCGTCATCGTCACCTCGAACCTGGTGCCGAGCCAATGGGATCAGATCTTCAAAAACCCCATGACCGCCGCCGCGATCATCGACCGCCTGGTCCATCGCGGCTACCAATTGGAGTTTACCGGCGAGTCCTTCCGGGCCCAAGCCGCCAAGGCCCGCCGCGCGTAGCGGTTCAAAAATCGTCGTTCGTCGCCAGCCGCAATGGCGGCAGTTGCGCCGCCAGTTCCCGCCGGCGTCGTTCCAACGCCCCGTGGCGCTGGCTCAGCCGCTCGCAGCGTGCGAGCACACGCTTCACCGGTGCATCACACGCCATCCGGCGCTCGTAATCATCGTCGCTTTCCTGCAACTCCGCCCAGATCTGCTCGCGGTCGGCAGTGACCCGCGCCAGCTCGCGGACCAATCGAGCCTGCGCCACAGTCGAAACCGCAGACGGTTGCTTCACCTTCATTCCGTTCTTCAACGCCAATCACCACCGTCTGTCCAGTCTCGGTGTTCCCGCGGCCCCAACGCCACCACCTGGTCGGATCTCTGTCCGGCAGACGTGAGTCCTGAGGTGGAGGACGGGGCTCACCGGCACCTCTCTTTTAGAGAGGCGCCTGCCCCTTCCTCCACACCTCCTTCCCCGCGCCGCGTTGCGGCGCCTTCCGATCCTTCCTGCCTTCGCCGCCTAGTCATTACCGCCGGCGCGAACTGGTAGATCTAATTGGCGCTGGACACTGATACCAACGTTCCTCGATTTTCAGACTGTTGGGCCGGCGCTCATCGCCGGGCCGTCATGGAAGGCGCGGCCTGCCGGCGAGCGGCAGCCCTACAAAATCCAAATATCATGGGCCGTTGGTATGAGCGGTTTCTTCAAAGTAAAACATGCGTCAAAATGCCCTCGCGGAGGGAGCGGCACCAAAATGCGATTAAACATTGTGCTGTTAGTAGATAATTATCCGAAGTATAACGCGCCTTTCGCCCGCGCCAATTGCGAAGCCGCAGGATGCCCGGAGAGCGACATGCGTATTGCCCTATGCCGGGCCACATGCATTTGTTAGCCTGCCCTTGTTTTCCCATCTGCTATGCCTCATCTACAGCTATCCCGCACCTGGCTGAATGCATTCCGCGTTTGCGCTTTATGGGTCGGATGCGTTCATCCAGCCTTGGGCTCCTCCCCGGAGTACTTTTGTTCGCGTACTTGGCGGGTCGACGATGGACTCTTGGGCAGCACAGTTTCCAAGGTCATTCAGAATCGCATGGGATATATATGGCTGGCGACAGGCGAGGGCTTGATCCGCTTCGACGGGTGGGAATTCAAGACATTCGACTTGCCGCCGCAGTTTGCCAGGAATGGGGACAACATCCGCGCTTTTGTGGAAGAGAATGGCGCCTCCCTGCTGGTGCTTCCACCGGGTAGCAGCGTACTGCGATTCCAGGAAGGCTCGTTCAGCCTGCATCCAATCTCGGCCTGCCTGCAGGGCAAATCGCCGGAAAATCTTTTCCGCGAACCCGACGGCACGATATGGGTGGGGTCGCCGGGAGACCGCATGTTGTTGCGCTGGAAGGACGGGCAGGCCGTCTTCTTCGGCGCGGCGGATGGGCTGGATATACGTCCGCCAGCGTTCTTCACCTTCGCCATCGACAAAGAAGGGCGGACTTGGATCGCCGGGGGAAGCTTTCTCGGGTTCTACCAAGAAGGGAGACTTACCCGCTTTGGCCAGACGCTTGGCAATAACCTCACCGTGGCGCCAGCGCGGTCAGGAGGAATCTGGCTTCTGGCGGACGGGCAACTGCTGCAACTCCAGAACGGACGCCTCGTCGCCCCAGCCGCCGATCCTCTCAAGCTGGAAGCGAACACTTTCATCCGAAACATATACGAAGGCAGCAATCGGGCCCTGTGGATTGCGGCCGGCCGTCGAGGTCTCTACCGGTTTGCAGAGGGTCAACTCAAACAGGTGCCATTTCCCTATGATGACGTAATATTTGTCACCGAAGACCGGGAAGGGAATATCTGGGTGGGAACCAGGGGCGGGGGGCTCAGCATGTTACGGCAGAAGCTTTTCTCCATTTACGATACGGAAGCCGGCCTGCCGCTCAAAGTCAGCTCCGCAGTGTGCGAGGACCCCGCCGGCAACATCTGGTTTGCCAATAGCTTTGGCGGCATCGTGCGCCGACACAGCGACCGATCGCAAACGATCATCGGGAAAGTGAACGCCAACACGGTCTGTCCCGACCGTCACGGCAATATCTGGGTAGGAGCGACGGATGGTCTCTATCTCATGCCGTCCAACCTCTCGCTTCCGCTCCAGAAATCCCAGGCTTCGGGCTGGGATGTGCGAATCGTGTTCGTTGCGTCCGATGGAGACGTTTGGATCGCCGGCCGTACCAGCGGTCTGGGGGTTCTCCACGAAGGGCGCTTTCAGCCATTTTCCGCCCACGAGGGTTATGCGGGAGAACGCATCACGGCGATTGCCGAAGATTCACACGGACAAATCTGGATCGCCAATGGCACGGGCACTTTGCTCCAATTCATCGAGGGGAGATTGGTGGGAGTCGCGATGAAAGAGATACCCCCCCTCTTTATCCACAGTCTCCATGCCGACACCGCAGGCTCGATGTGGATTGGCACCACGCGGGGTCTGCTCCTTCGACAAGGCGATCGCTTAAAGCGTTTCACCAAAGCGGACGGATTGCCGGATGACGTCATCATGCAAATCCAGGAAGACAACCTGGGGAATCTCTGGTTTGGCGGCCGCCGTGGGTTTTCCGTGGTCGTCAAAGATCAGCTTAAAGCGCTGGCTGAGGGACGCACCTCCCGGATCGATGCCGTGCTTTTCGGACCAGAAGACGGGCTGAGCGGCATCTCGCCCGTGCACGGCGCGCAACCCTCTTCGTGGAAAGATCACAACGGAGTATTATGGTTCGCCACCAACCGTGGGATCATCGCCTTCGATCCCGCTGCGCTCCCGATCTGCCCCGCCCCGCCGCCGGTGTATATCCAGGAAGTGTTGATCGACGGCCGCGCGGTCGCCACGTCTCGCGATCTTAGCGTAACCTCCGGAAACCACCGCGTGGAATTCCGCTTCGCCGCCCTCAGCTATACCGCGCCCAGAAGGGTCCGCCTGCGACATCAACTGGAGGGGGTCGATCCGGAATGGGTGGACACCGGCCTTACCCGATCGGCGAGTTATTCCTATCTGGCACCCGGCACCTACCGCATGCGGGTCGCCGCCGGCAACGGGCACGGTACTGAGGCGACGCTCGTGCTCGTTGTCACGCCGATGTGGTGGCAAACCCTCTGGTTCCGCGCGATCTCAGTCCTGAGCATGATCGGCGCGATAGCTTGGATCGTTCATCGCTGGTCGCTACGGCAGCACCGGCGCAAACTGGAGCGCCTGGAACAGGAGAACGCGCTGGGCAAAGAGCGGGCCCGCATCGCCCGCGATCTGCATGACGAACTCGGCAGCAGCCTGTCCCGACTGACCCTGCTCGTGGATCGTTTGCATCGGCGTATGCCAGAACCCGAATTCCGCACCGTCTTGGAACAATTGACTCTGCGCCTTCGCCGTCACTCGATCGATCTGCAAAGGGTCGTATGGACCGTTAATCCGAATAACAACTCGCTCGAATGCCTCGATTCCTTCATCGGCCGATTTGCGCAGAACTTTTTCCAGGGCAGCTCCATTTCCTGCCAGATCCGTAGAGCAAATGGCCTCCCGTCCCGCCCCATCACGCCGGACATCCAGCATCACTTCATGGCGATCGCGAAGGAATCCTTCAATAACGTCTTCAAACACGCGCAAGCTTCCGAAGTGCTGGTGGAGACGGTTTTAAAAGACGGGATTTTCGAGATGCTAGTGCGAGACAACGGCATCGGTTTCAACGCCGCCACCCGGGTGGACTCCGAGCACAACGGGCTCCGCAATATGCAAACCCGGGCGGTCGAGATCGGCGGGGAGCTTACCATCCAGAGCAAACCCGGCGAAGGGACGGAAGTCCGGATTCGCATGCCTGTCGGGGTTGCCACCAAGAGGTCCCCAGCGTAGATAGGACCGAACCGCGTCAACCCTCTCCCGTATGCCCATCACCGTAGCAATTGTGGAAGACGATGCGGACATCTGTGAAGACTTGGTGCAAATAATCGAGGCAGCACCGGACTTCGCGTGCATTTGCGCGTGTCGCAACGCCGAAACAGCACTCCGCAAGATTCCGAAAAATCCTCCGGACATCGTCATCATGGATATTCAGCTTCCCGACGCCTCTGGCATCGAATGCACCGCCAAGCTGAAGCGGCTCCTGCCGGACACGCAGATCATGATGCACACCGTTTTCGACGACACCGAGCGGATTTTGAAAGCCCTGAAAGCCGGTGCCACCGGCTATCTCCTGAAAGGGACCGTGCCGGCAGAGTTGATCAGCGCCCTGCGTGAGATAAAAAACGAGGGAGGACCGATGAGCAGCAAAGTCGCGCGCAAGGTGATGGGCAGCTTACACCGCTCCGCCTCCGGCAACGATCGGCTGAGGGTTTTGACGGATCGCGAGGAAGACGTGCTCAAACTCCTCGCCGAAGGATTTCTTTCGAAGGAAATCGCCGCCCGCCTGGCGATCAATGTCCAGACCGTGAACTATCATTTGAAGCAGATCTATCAAAAGCTCGACGTCCGTTCCCGCACGGAGGCGGCGATCAAATACCTGACCCAAGTCCGCTCGATCGAACCGGATTCCTAGCGCAAAAATGGGCGCCTGGTCCCTCCAGGCGCCCGTCTCCGAGGCGGGAATTACCCGCGATTTTCAGGATCGATGATCGCTTAACCCGAACTCCGAAGTTAAAAAGAGGGTCGCCTTGTTGAAGGGCGTTGGGGCAAGCAGTTTGGGATGGAAAACAATCTGATTGCCGACGACCACAAAGCGACCCGCGTCACTTTCACTCCTCTTTTCGGTTCCGCCAAGATTGTTTTGGCGGAAACGCCCAAGGCGGTGACGCCTTTCGGCGGATTAACCAGTTTCATCGCCTATTTGCAGCAGATTGGGTTTGGTGCGCGAGTGGCGCAGGCGCTGCCGTTTCCCGTGCCGACTTCGCCCAACGCGATTCCGCTGGCGCACACCTTCACGGCGTTTTTCTTCGCGGTGGTGACCGGCGCCAGCCGGTTCGTGTCCAGCGCGGATTAGATTCCGGCTTTCGCGCGGATTAGATTCCGGCACGGAAACTTGAGATCGGAAAGCGCCGCAACGCGGCGCGGGGAAGGAGGTGTGGAGGAAGGGGCAGGCGCCTCTCCCAAGAGAGGTGCCGGTCAGCCCCGTCCTCCACCTATGGAGTTACGTTGCAGGACAGCGGTACGATGAGGTGATGGCTTTCATGGCGCCGGGCTGACCAAGACTGGACAGGCGTTGGGGATTGGGGTTGAAGAAGGACATGAGTGTGAAGCAAGCGTCCCAAGGCTCGACGGCGGTGGCAGCGGCGCAGGCCAAACTGAACCGGGAGTTGGTGAGGGTGGTCGCCCGCCGCGAGCAGCTCTGGGCGGAGTTGGAGGAGCATGGCGAGGAGTATCAGGCACGGGTGGCACGCGGCGCGCCAGTCAAGCGAGTGCTCGCACAGCACCACCGGATGCGCGAGCGTTACTGCGTGGTGGAGGAACGCCGGCAGGAACTGCTGGCGCAACTGCCGCCGCCGCGGCCAGCGACGAACGACGATTTTTGATCCGCTACGGGCGGCGGGCCTTGGCGGCGCGAGCCCGGAAGGACTCGCCCGCAAACTCAAGCTGGGTGCCGCGATGGATGAGTCGGTCGATGATGGCGGCGGCCGTCATGGAGTTTTTGAAGATCTGGCCCCATTCGGAATAGACGAGGTTGGCGGTGACGATGACACTTTTTTGCCGTTCGTAGCGCTCGGCGAAGAAGGCGAACAGCACGTCGTTTTCCTCGATGGACTGGGTGATGTAGGAAATGTCGTCGACGATGACGACGTCGAAGCGATTGAGTTTGGTGAGGGCGGCGGGCAGTTGCAGGTCGCGTTTGGCGACGAGCAGCTTGGTGACGAGTTTGAAGGCGGGCAGAAAGAGCACCTTGAGTTGGTGCTGTTCGACCAGATCGCGGCAGAGCGCACAGACGTAGGCGGACTTGCCGGTGCCCGGCAGGCCGAAGGCGCACAGCGCATCGCCGCGCCGCACGAACTCGCCGGAGCGCAACGTCGGGAGCAGGCGCCGGGGCTGCGGGGAGAACTTCGCGGGGTCGAGCGTGGCGAGCGTCTCGTTGGCCGGCAGGCCGGATTCCTTGAGCAAGCGCTCGATCCGCCGGGCGAGCCGCGCGTTGGCTTCCGTCTCGGCCAGATGGCGCAGGAAGCGCCGATAGCCCCAATTGTCGGTTTCGGCTCGGGTGATCGCGGCTTCATGTTCGCGCACCATCGTGAACAGGCCGAGGGAGCGCAGGAAGAGAGGCAGGGCGTCGGTGCTCATGCGCTGGCCTCCAGGGTGGTGCAGAGTTGATCGTAGGCGGTGAGATCCGGGGTGAACGGCGCGATGAGCATCGGCGCCTGGTCGGATTGCAGCCGTTGGCGCAGGGTGGCGGCGAGCGGCGGTTCAGCGGTGCGCAGCAACTCGCCAAGGGCCGCGGCGACCCTGGCTTCCTCGGTCTCGGCGGCGAGCAGGAGCAGTTGGAGATAACGGGCGTCAGCGGTGTGCTCCTGCAGCACCCGCAACCGGTCATAGGCCTGACGATAAATGAGGCTGGGAAAAAGCTCCTCGCGATGGACGTAGCTGCGAAACGCGCCGGGCTTGCGCGCGAGCCAGGTGATGATGTGACGGAAATCGATGCGGGCCTGCTGACCCGGGGCCCGGGAGAAGCGGGCGACCTCCTCGCGTTCGTGGCAGATGAGCACCTCGCGTTCGCTGATGTGCGCATGCACGGTGAGGCCGATCAAACGGGCCGGCACCGAATAGGCGCTGTTGCGCACCCGCACCGTGGAAAAACTCGAGACGCGCACGGCGCGACACTCACTCTCAGGATAACGCTGCGCCGGCAACGGCTGCAACGCGGCGCGCTCCACCTCGACTTTGGCCGAGCGCAGAGCGTTGGCGGCGGTGCAGACCGTGGCGAGGAACGCGACATACGCCGATTCGTCGGGAAAATCCCGCGAGCCCCGCAGGAGCAGATGGTTTTTAAGGCGCCGTTTGAGGTGGCCGTGAGCGCCCTCGACATCGCCATTTTCGTTCGGCCGGGCGACGTTGATGGAACACGGTTCGAGGTGCAGGTGCCCGCAAAAGGCGAGGTAATCGGCGTTGAACTCCCGTTCGCCGCTGTCGCGCCGCAGCGTATGCGTCGCGGTCGAACTGTGGTCCATCTGGAGTTTTTTGGGCACGCCATCGATGACCCACAGCGCGGCCTGCAGGCCACTGCGCAGTGACAATGACGACTCGGACTGGCACGGCATCACCCACTCCCAATTGCTGTAGGGAAAAACTGTGTGGCCGAGCAGATGGGGGAGCGGCTGGCCCGCGATGGTCACGCCGAGTTCGTTCGCGTTGAACCAGTCGTATTGGACACTCTCGGCCGGCTCGCGGACCTGGGGAAAGAACACTTCCTTCGGCGGACCGTGCTTCGCCCGCCAGCCCTGCAGTCGTTCCTGCAATGTCCGCAACGACACCCCGGCGGTCAGATCCGGCTTGGTCGCCATCAAATGGGTCAGCAGCGCCGTCGCCTCCCGTGCCAACTCCGGCGTCTCCTCAAGATAACTGCGCGCGCTACTACGACCTCTGCTGACTCCGGTCCGCTCGCCACCCGTGTTGCCACAAGCGGTGCTGCGATGGCGCTCACTCTCGCGCGGGTCGCGGCGTTTCGGACAGGTCTCCCCGGGTAAGGGACGTGACTTTCGCGGCACAACCCCGGACTTTAGCTGGCGGCGATGGAGTAGTCGTAGCGGTGTCGCCGCGCGAGGGCTGCGATCCGCGATTCCACCCGCAACGCCTTCGCCAGAAACGGCTGATTCGCGAGCGGCCCCCCTTCGGCCATGGCCGCCGACACGCGGGATTTCGTGCCGAGCGTCACGTCGTTTCCGGCTACGGCACCGACGATTTGCGCCCCGTTGCCAACCTGGACCGAACCGCTTGAAGCCAGAATGACGCCAAATACCTGACAGCCCGCATGGATCACGAGCGAGCCCTTGGTGATCCGCACATCGAGCCACTCGGGTTTCATGGGGTGACCCACCTCACCGCTCAGCGAGGAATCGGCCCCCAACAGGAGCACCACCGGTTCCACGACGCGGAGTTGGGCCGACGGACGAACCGTCAGGGAGCGAAACACATAGCGGCTCGGCCGGGCAGTCCCATGCTCACCGAGCGACAGCGATCCCTGCTCAACCACGACGTCGCCATAGTCGCCCGGCGGGAGCGCGACATCGCTCTTCCTTCGCACGGTGATATGGCGCACCTCACGCCAGGAAGCGAGGGCGGTGCCTTCAGCCACGGTCACGTCTGTTCCGGTGGCGACCGGCGAAAGGGGAATTCTTGGTAGGCCGGGAAGCGTCGGCAGGCTTTCCTGCCGCCCTTCCACTCGCGTCGCCAAATTAGATCTTGCACCGGTCTTCGGCAACCGGCCGGTGAGTTCTTCCGCCGTCGGGGTGTCGCCCGCTTTTCGAGTGACTGCCGCTGGCGCCAGCCAGAGACTGTCGGAAATCCGGGCCGCGGCACCCAGTCGCGCATCGCTCGCCCTGCCGGCCCAGGCGCGGCCGATGATTTCGCCGTCAACGTCGAGCTTGCCCCGGGCGAAAACCGCCGGGGGCATCTCGGCTGCCGTATTGTCGACCGCCTCGGTCGGTTTGGCGGACAGGTAAGCCCGCTGATTCTCCGCCAGGGCCGGCAGCACCCCCAGTAAACCAACGCTCCACCAAAATAGGGCGCGTGTGCCGAAGTCGTGTAGGGTTCCAGGAACGGAGTGTTTCATGATACGAACGGTCGGTAAAAACTCAGTCCCGGCCAATAGGCAGCGGGCACGGTGATACAACTGCTTGCACGGGAGCGTGAGCAGGGTCGCAGGCGGAGCAAGTGCGATGGATGATTTCGGCGGCGGCGGCTGGTTGACGAGGGGAAGTTCACGCGTGCTGTCCCATGAGCAACGCCGCGAAACCGGGGAACTCACTCTGGCGGCGCGCCGCGGGCGCGCCGCCGGCCCCCGGTGCTGTCCCACAGCGGCGCAGCAGTTCGGCCAGGTCGCGCCGCAGCCACAACGCCGCGCGCACGTAGGTGAACAGCCGCGTGAAGCTGTGCGCCCAGCGCTCGCGCCACGCGAGGAACCGCAGCAGCAGATGCACCAGGAGCGCGGTCCACACCTGCCACTTCACCGCGTTGGCGCTGTTGCCGAGGAAGTCCACCAGTTGCACGGTCTGCTTGAGCTGCTTGAAGAACACTTCGATTTGCCAGCGGCAGCGATAGAGGTCGCCCACGGTCATGGGGCTCCACGCCAGATTGTTCGTGAGGAAAACCATCTCGCGCTCCTCGCCGTCGATCTCGACCAGGGCGGTCACGCGGCGCAGGACTTGGGGATAATCCCGCGCGGTCTGGGCGATTTGGAGCACGACCAGATCGTCGCGCAGGATGCGCGGGTCGGGGTGCGTGGGCAGGCGTGTTTTCACTTTCAGGACGAGGTTGGCCTTCGCGCGGGTCACCCAGAAGACGCCCCGCGCGGTGAGCGTCCAGAGGTGCGCAAAATGGACATATGCCTTGTCGAAGAGCACGATTTCCCCCGCGCGCAGGCCGGCACACAGCTCCGGGGCGCGCAGGTTGTCATGCTCGCCGGCGGTGTCCACGATGGCGAAGCGCGGCAGGAAGCTCTGCAGGTCCAGCCGCAGGTGGCACTTCGCCGCGGCCTTGCGCCGGCGGTGCTTCGCCCAGGTGATGCAGTTCACCACGAGTTGGATGGTGGTGGCGTCGACGACGTGGATCGCGCGGCGGAACCGCCAGGCGAGGGACTTTTTGCCGCCGCGCGCGAAGCCGGGGTGCTCGGCTTGCAGGTGGGCGAGCATTTTCCAGAAGAGTTTTTCCGCGAGCGAGCAATCCCGCTCCCGGTTGGCGTGACTGAGGGTGTTGCGGGCGGGCGGCGTGGCGCGGCGCATCCCCAGGAGCGAGGTCACCTGGAGGCGCAGCGCGTCGCACACATCGTTGAGCCCGCAGGCGTGGCTGACCTGCGCGTAGAGCATCGCCACCACGTGGCTCCACGGCGAGAACGTGCGGGCCTGGTCCTCGACGCCGGTCTCGCGCGCGAGCTTCGGGACGAGGTAGGCGGGAATGAGTTCGACGAGCTGGCGCAGGATCGTAGTGTGCGGGCGGCTCGGTTGGGTGTTTTTTTCTTTTTCACCCCTGCCTTCTGGCAGGGAAAAATCAACCAACCGAGCCAACTCCCCACCTCAACTCAGCCGCCGCTGTGGGATGGCTCTGGTAAAAACTGATGCCCCGCGTTCAGTGCGATCACATCTCGCACCGTGACTCCGCCGCGACGGCATGACTGGGTCCGGAGCGCTGGTTGTATGGGTTTCGACGCGGGCATCGGCTTGAGAGGAGTCGCGCCGAGTGAAAACCAATCCACCTCCCGGCTCAAGCGCCGCGACTACCGGAATTCCGGTAGTCAGATATTGTCCTGTTGAGGACAATACATGCGCAACGGGGTCACAGCCTGCGGTGGAAGCGCTCGGGCGGTTGCCGATCAGTCATACCGATGCGCGTGGCGTCGGCCCGACAATCCGATGGCCGCCATGTCAGCATGAACCGCCTTCGCGCGTCGCCCCGCCTCGGCCGGCGAAAGACCGCGCTCGAGCAGGCGAACAATTTTCTGGGGCGTTCACATACGCTGGGCCAACCTCACGAGGACTCCGCGTCCGCACTGTCGGTCGCCAGCGGTGACAACTCGGTCAAGGTATCTGCTGTCGGTAACAGCACTGGGACAGTCATCGCCAAGATCTACGACGCGACTCCGGCGGCCAGTTTTGCCGGAACCACGCCGCGACTCGTTAACATTTCGGTCCTAAGTCACTCGGCGCTGTGAATTGCATGCAGGTCGATCATCGACGCGTGGGGTTGGCCCCCTATTCGACGAGCGCGGAGGCTGATTCCGACGAACACGCGGTGGAAGCGTGAGGCGTCTGCCAGCGCCAGGCCCGCGGCGACGGCGGCCACCTACGGCAGCCGCCGTCGCGAGCCCGGCCTGAACCGGTCCGTCAGGAGCATCGTGCAGACGAGTGATCTGCGCGGGTTCCTCGATGGCCGACCTATGATCACCAGTGAACGTTCCGGTTCGTTGTCGTCGCCCACTGCGGATTCCCTGGAGGACAGCGCCCTCCGGGAACAATTCCGGGCGGCAGATTCGATTCAGGCGGCCTATCAGATCCGAAACGCCCTCGTCCTGCGGCATGTGGATCTCGCGGCGGACGTGGTTCGAAGCGTCGTGCCGCCCGCCCTGCGGACGCATGCGGCCGACGCACGCCAGGAAGCCTGCTGCGCGCTCGTCGAGCTGGCGGCGTCAACCAGGCCCGTGCCCCAGCATGGGCCGGCGTTCCGTGCTTATCTGGCCGGCGCCATGGCGAATCGCATGCGCGCGTATCTGGCCCGGCACGCCAATCCCGTATCCGGCGAATACCCCGGCCGCCGACTGCATCGGATTCGCCGCTACCTGCGGCAGAACGGATTCGAGGCCGAGCTCGTCTCCGATGCCCAGATCGCCCGCGGCACCGGCCTCTCCCAGGTCACGGTGCGTCGGCTGCGCCCGTGGCTCGAGGCCAACGTCCCCTTCCACACCCTCGACGAAGGAGGCGATGAACCCCGCACCCGCTGGAAATTCCAAACAGAGGGTGAGGGCGATTCATCGCCCGGCGCCCAGGCGGAGTCCGGGGACCAATACGCGCAACTGCAGGAACTCCTCAGCACGCTCCACTGGAAGGACCAGCACCTGATCCGGCGCGTGTTCGGCCTCGACGGCGGCGGGCCGGCGTCGATTCCCGAGGCCGTGGCCGCCCTGGGGATCAGCCGCCAGCGGGGACGGATGCGGCTGCGGCGGGCGCTGGCGCAGCTGCGGGCAGCGTGGCGCGATTGAACGTCGCCCCCTTCCGGGCCGCGGTTCCGGCGGTTCCCGCCGGAACCGGTCCGGCGGAACCCGGGCATATGCCATCCCGTATTCCCTTCACTGCCGCCGAGGAGCAAAGAGTGCTGGCCGCACTGGCCGCGTTTCCAAATCGCGACCGCTGCCTCGTCATTGCCTCGCTTAACACCGGCTACCGCATCTCCGAACTCGCCGCCATCACGGTCGGCGATGTCTGGGACGGGACCGATGTCCGACCGGAGGTCACCGTCGCCCGTCGCCACCTGAAAGGCGGCTCCGGCGTTCGCCGTGGCCAGGTGCGTTCGCGCACCGTGCCGCTCAATCCCTCGGCCCGGGAGGCGATCCGGTCTTACCTCGCCGAGCGCTTGGGCCGCACCGGCGCGTTGGATCCCGCCGCCCCGTTGTTCCTGAGCCAGCGGCACGGACGCAGTCTGCGCCGCTGGCAGGCCAATCGCATCGTCCACCGGGTGGCGGCGGCCGCCGGCGTCACGACCCTGGCGCGCATCGGCAACCACAGCCTCAGAAAAAGTTTCGCGCGGAAAATTTTCGAGGCGTGCGGCCGGGACATCAACGCGACGCGGATCCTCATGGGACACCGCAATGTGACCACGACTCAGCACTACCTCGAAGTCGACGCGGACCGGCTGCGCGCCGCCGTGCTGGCGATCGGCTGAACCCAGCAACCATGAAACATCGCACCGCCCCGTCTCGACCACCCGACGCGGTTCGGCCCGGCACCGGGCCACCCGCCGCCAAACGCCCGGAGGCAGAGGATGAAGACCCACCCGGGTCCAAGCTCCACGGGAAACTCCAGCTGGTCTATCTTGCCCTCAAGGTGGTGGAAGTGGCCGCCGCACTCCTCCGCGGCTGTCTCTGACGGCCCGGAGGGAAAGACAGACTCAAGACCTCCCCAAGACCGGCCCCGGCAGGCGCAACCCGCGCTCGCCAGGTCCGGTCTTTTTCTTCCGGGCCCGCCTCTGGGCCTGCCTCCGGGCCGGCCGTGCCGCCCGACTGGCACCGTTGCGGACAAAACGGTGCCGGTTCGGACCGCCGCTACGGACAAGCCTTCACGCCCACATTCTGGCGAAAGGGGCATTTCACCCGGGAACGCGTGCTTCGCACGGGACAGAAAATCCCCCGCCCCTGCTCCAACGTGGTCATTGGCTAGTGCCGGGAGGCCTCACCTCGGGACGCTCGCGCCAGTCGGGCAAACGGCGGACCACTTCCCGGGTCAGCAGATTGCGCCAGCGCCGCTTGTCGACGCGACGGAAGAACCGCAGCCGCAGCCGTCCACCGGCGAGCAGCGTGAAGGCGCACGTGTCTCCCGCGCGCAAACCGAATTGGTCGACGATGGGCCGCGGCACGGTGATGCTTCCGCGGCCGTCCATCGTCGCGGTCCAGAGCCCGCCCGGATCACGACCCAGTTGCGCGGGTGGCAATTTCACGCGTCGCGGCTTGCTCCGAGGTCGGCTCGATCCTGGCCCAGAGCGGGGGACGCTTTGGGCTGCTTCCGCTCGGTGGTATTTGGTTTTTGCTTTCACGAAAGATCCTGCCCCATGCGTCGACAGGCGCCGATCCAATTGGTCATGGGCGCACATCGATCGGTCGCTTCGTTTTACTCGGCGGCGATCGCGCCGAAATATTCCTCGTGGTCGGTCAGGCGGCGATACACGTCCAGGGCGATCTCGGGCGGCTGGCGACGCGTGAGCCAGGCGCGCGGGACGTTTGCCCTCTGGGCCAACTGCTCCAGGCTGAGCCCGGAGCGGCGGAGAAACCGGGCCAGGCCCCGCACCCGTGTCTTCCCTCCCGTATGCCATCGCGACCGGCGGATCACGGCTCCGTGCGCCAGCGTCGCATTCTGAAACCGCCCGTCCAGTTCGTGCAGCACGTAGAGACGGCAACCGAGCAGCCGGGCTGCCTTTCTCAGGGCCGGTTTGTCGGTGCGCAGATCCAGGTCCCCCCACCAGACCTTGCCATGCGGCCGGCAGAATACATTGGCGTTGGGCATGAAGATGCAACTTGGCCACATTCGTCGGTAAGCGGACTTGCTCCCAAAGCAGCGCCCCAGCGAAAGCCCCACCGTGGAAAAGAGCCCGCTCAGTTCGTCCGGCGTAAATTCCACGTCCAGTGGCGGCGGCGGGCCGCTCAAATAGAACGTCGCGTCGACGAACGGCGCGTTTTTTTCTGGTTCGGTCGGTTCGATCATCGGTGGCGTCGTAGCTATTTTGGGCCCGGTGTCATCGGGCGCTATGCTCCATCGCTGCGTTGCGATGCGGCTTCTTGATCAGGGCGCCGCGGAGTCGGTCGTAGTCCGGTCTGAGGAAAAATCGCGCCCAGTCGTCCGGCTTGAAACCGCGTTGCGTCCAATGGATCCAGTGGCCCAGCGCACATGGCTGTTGAAATTCCGGATTGCCTGGGCGACGGCGTAGGCCGGACCGTCGGTCGCATCGAATCACCCCTGCCCAGATCCGATGACCCAACTGATCGGTGATCGTGAGATGGTCGCCTTCCTCGATGAGGTGCATCCCGCTGTAGCCGGTGTTCTCATCATCCTGCAGTGTCCAGATCGCCCCCTCGGTCCCGGTCGCGGAATAGTCCTCGAGATAGCCCTCAATCCTGCTGGCCTTGATGACCGGCGGGCCGGGCACGATCATGAAGATGGTCCGCACGGTATGCAGGTCCGGATTCAGTTGAATGACCGTCACTGGCGGCTCGCCGCTGCACCACAGCGGCTCGTGCAACGCCGACACCTGGATTGATTTCGGGTGTAAGCTTTGGGCCATCCGCACGGTCAACCCGGTCAGGGGCAGCCCGACCATTTCCGGAAGGACGTTAATCTCCGTCGGCCGGGGAGCGTCGTCACGGCTCGTGCCAAATGCTTCCGTTCTGGCCGGATGTTCGCGTCGAATGCGTTCCGCGATCTCAATCCACTTTTTTCCGGCCGGAGATGCCGCCCGCCGGGCGAAGACCGAGGCCTTGATCCGCTTCCTGCTGGCGAACAGGACGGAGTGCCCGGCCTTCGGATCCTGCCCCCACGTGATCAAGGCTTGGGCGGCAGCCTGCAGCCCTCGGGGAAATTCCCGCACGTCGCGCTGTTGCCAAATGTAGCCGGGAAACAAGCGGTCTTGTTCGAAGCACTCGATCGAGTCGAAAAGCCCGATGGTCAGCCGCGCGATTCGCTGATCGGCGCAGGCGCGCCTTTCCAGGCGGGCAATCGCATCGAATGGATCAACGGCGCGGGGACTGGAGACGCCTTCGCTCCTCCGGGGCTTCTTGCTGGCGGTCGGTTTCATCGTGAGCGGTCGGGTTTCGCGTCGGCGACGCTTTGTGCCTTTGCAGCCTGGCAGCCGTTACGTTCCCGCTGCAGGGCCAAGCTGGCGATTTGCTGGGCCGACAATCTGACCAATAGCCCCTCGGACCACGCGATATCGTCCGACCGCTTTTGCCGGCGACGACCGCTAAGGGGCGCGAGGTGCCAGGCCTGCACGAAGACGCCGTCACTGCCATCGCCGGCAGGTTCGAAGCCCGACAACTGGATGCTGTCGCGGTCGATCGACTCGACGCGGGCACTCGCCAGCACGCCCACAATCGCCTTGCCGTTGACCGCGTCCCAGGCGCGCGCGATTTGTTCGCGGTGGCTGAACGTGAAGATCACCGACTCCGAAGGGCGGGCCTTCGGGGCTGAGGGATTCAGCGGCATTCGTCTCGTGAGCTCGAATTTCGGTAAGGACATGATGTTGGATGAGGGCGACCGCCGAAACCGCGACACAGTGAATCGCTCGAGACGCCTGGACGACCATCCCCCAAAGTGGTAGTTGGCGAGAAGTGTCCCTCCGACAACGGCCCCTAACGCTCGCCGCGGTCGGGCCGACGCCGGACAACAGGGAGGATTCCACCGGACCGATTCTTCCCAACCAACGCTCCGGCCCATCGGTGCAACAATTGACGCGTAACGTCGCACCCATCGCTCCCGCTTTTCGGGTGGATTGACCGTAAGGGTTGGTGACCCGCGAAGCGTGGTCTGCGGAAATCGGCCGTCAAAGCGGAAGTCAGTTCGTCGCCTATCAACTGTGGTTGCGTGGGCTAGGTGCATCGTATTGGGTCGCCTTCGCGTGAGCGAAACGACTCTCCTAGCTTGGACACGCTATTGCGTCTTTACTTATCAGGGTCGGGGTTTTCGGTGAGTTTTCGGCGGCAATTCACTTTGAACGATTGCATCTGTTTTCGACTGATCGTTCGCGATT
>JBEHXH010000007.1:0-381015 GCA_048498795.1 Verrucomicrobiota bacterium | reverse complement strand
CAAGCTGCTTCGCATCCTCATCGCCCTGCTCCGCTCCGGTCGCGACTTCGATCCCAACTGGGCCGGCACATTATCCTGACCAAGATTGGATCTACGGGGCATGCTCTTTGCGAGGCTTCGCGATCCTTCGCGTCTTCGCGCTTAGGATTCTTGTCCAGCCGTAGCCATTGACGAGGCGCAAACTGCATTTTGCATCTGGCATCACCGTCCGGCGGACTGCCGTATCGGCAGGAAGTGGTGGATGTTACGTTGGCTAGGCAACTTGGTGACAGGCACGGAAACTGTGGCTTCTAACGGCGTTGGCCCTGCAACTGCTCTTGCTTTGGGTGGCACCGGGCTGTTTCAGTGAGGCCTCGGCCATCCATACCACTCGCATGAAAAAAGGCACCAAGACCACCAGCAAGACGCCCGCCCCAGCGCCGAAATCCACCGCCCCCGCCGCTCCAGCGGTGAAGGCACCTGCCGCCGCCCCGGCGGCCAAGGCAGTCGTCGCGCCCGCCCCGGCGCCCAAACCCGCTCCTGCGGCCAAGGCTGCTCCGGCAGCCAAAGCGGCGGCACCGAAAAAGGCTCCCGCGAAGGCGGCTGCGGCAGCTCCGGTCGCCGCGCCTGCACCGGTTGCGGCTCCCGCTCCCGCAGTGAAGAAGCCGGTCGTCACCAGCATCACCGCGGTGATCGACATCGGCTTCGGCAACACCCTCTTTCTCCGCGGCGACGGTCCCGGCCTGAGCTGGGACAAGGGCGTCCCGCTTGCTTGCGTGGCGGACGACAAGTGGAAGCTCGCGGTCGCCGACGCGGCGCGTCCGGTGGTCTTCAAGTTCCTCGTCAACGACCTCAGCTGGAGCGCAGGCCCCGACTACTCGGTCGAGCCCGGCACCGACGTGACGCTCGTGCCGACGTTCGAGAGCTGAGCGCAAACGCGACGAGAGATTATTTCTTCGACCCGGGATTCGCAAGAGTCCCGGGTTTTTTATTTGGGGAAACCACGAAACACACGAAAGGCACGAAAAGAAGATTGGTTGAGCAGGCCGGAGTGTAGGCTAGTAAATTGGACGGGCGGGCCGCCCGTCCCTACCTAAGAGGAATGACCGAACGTCGAGACGTGATCTGTAGATCTCTTTTCGTGTTCTTCGTGTGTTTCGTGGTTTCCTCTGTCTTCGCTTCTAATCGGGGTTGAGCGCCTTGAGGCGGGCGGCGATGTGGGCGAGGGCGGTGTCGCGGTCGGCCATTTGCTCGGGGGTGATGAGCTCGCAGCGCATGCGCACGCGGGAAAACGGTTTCGGGAGATAGAAGCGGTCCCAGCTCTTCAGGCGCCACGCGGAGGTGAACTCGCCGCCGACGAGCAGCACCGGCGCGCCGGCGAGGCGAGGGACGATGATCGCGCCGGGCTTCAATTCGTAGAGCGGGCCGCGCGGACCGTCGGGCGTAATGCCGACATCGTGATCGGAGCGCAGCAGGTGGACGAGCGCGGTGGCGGCCTCGCGGCCGAGCTTGCTGCTGGAGCCGCGCACGGTGTTGAGGCCGACGAGCGAGAAAAACGCGCTGAGCCATGCGCCGTCCTTGCTGGCGCTCACGAGCGCGAAAGGCACGCGCCCGGCGCGGTAGCGGCGCGTGATTTCACCCGAGAGGAAAAGCCGATTGTGCCAGAGGACGATGGCGACCGGCACGTCGTTCTTGGTGTAGTTGGCGAGGTCCTCGGGCGACTCCTCGAAGCGGAGCGAGCGACCCCAGAGCTTGAGCAGCATCGCGGCGGGCCAGAGCAGCGCGCGTCGCCAGCCCACGATCTGCTGGACCTGCGCGGGTGCGGGCGTGGAGTTGGCGGTGGGCTGGCTCAAGGGAAGGGGGGTTGTCGCGGAAAGCACGGCGGTCGCCAAGCGAAAGTTGGGGACGAACGGAAAAGGGAACGCTGATCTTCGCTAATCTGCGCTGATCCGAGAAGCATGACATGGAGCGATGCGATGGCTGGAGGGTTTGTCTGTAGCGGCGCTCTATGAGCGCCGGAGCTGCATTGCGTGCGGACCGAGTCGATTCGGCGGTCATAGACCGCCGCTACAGATTTGAGTCAGGCGATCCTCCATCAGCGAAGATTAGCGCAGATCAGCGTTCCTCTTCGGGTTTCACTGCTCGTTGCGGGCTTGCGCTCGGGCGACGCGCGCTCGCTCATGGCGAGCGCATGGTGACGAATTTTCCGGCGTGTCCGTATCTGCCGAGTCCGCGCGAAGGACTCGATTGGCGGACGCTGCACCAGCATCGCGGCGAGGCGCGAGGGGCGGAGTTTTATTTCTCGTGTCTCGAGTATGGGCATTCGCTCTGGCAGCGCGGGTTCGCCGCGCGCGCGATCCTGTGTCTCGACCGTGCGCTGGGCGCGGAGCTGCACGGCGATGAGCCGGTGTTGCGCGAGTGGCCACTGCCGTACGCCGCGATGGCGTGGGTGCTTCGCGCGGCACCAAGTGAGACCCTCGTGGGCAATCCCCGCGTGCATTTCCAACACTACGCCGGACGCATGAACGCTCCGCGCCGCGAGCAGCGGCAGGCGCGCGCGTGGGCTTGCTGGGCGATCACGCGGGCGGTGTTGCCTCAGCTGGCGGGCGACCCGCGTCACGCGATTGAGGAGCCTTCGCTCGAGGAGATCGCCGCGCGGCTCGCGGCCTACGGACATCCTGGCGAGGCGGAGTTGTGGCGGGCAGAAATGTTGCGCGCCGGACGGGGATGAATCCGTCCGGCGCGTTCACCGAGTATTCGCGGTTTAACCGTGGCAGGAGGCCACGGTACCCGGCAAAGGGTTAAAGATTTACCAGAAGAAGTAGTCCTCGCCGCGGCGGAGGTAGTCCTCGGACGGCGGGCGGACGGCGAAGCGCCACACGGTGGCGTATTCGGACCACGGACCGTCGATCTCGCGGTCGCAGACCACGTGCGGCGTGGCGGGGGAGCCGTTGATGCGGCGAGAGATGCGGCGGGAGAAGAGCACGTGGCCTTCCTCGGAAGCGAAGAACAGACTGCGGCGCTCGAACAGGCCCGTCGGCGCGAAGGCCGCGCCCGCGTCGTGCGCGATGCGCCAGCGACGGACAACCAACTCATGGCGCGAGAGTTCGAACATCGCGCGCTCGACCGCGCCACCCAGCGACTCGGCCGCGGCGTGACCGTACGCGTAGCCGCCCCAGTCCGTGCGCATGTAGGCGATGGCGGTGACGCCACCGAAGGGTCCGTCGATGATGACGGCCGAGACGCCCGGCCAGTCGGTATCGATCACGCGGCCCTCGAGACGGCCTTCCCACCAGTGCAGCAGGCAGAAACGCTCGACCGCCTCCAGCACCGCCCGGCGACGCGATTGGCTCGTGAAGAGCCCGGGGTAGGCGGCCATCCCGTTGGTGGACGGATCGATATCAAAGGCAAACTCCTCCGCGCGCTCAGACCGCACGGTGGCGTGAAACGCCCAGCGCTCCATCGACTCCGAGATCGCCATATGCCGGGCGATCGACGCCACCGGGTGTGCGCCCGTGCCCGCGGCATCGCTGTAAACCGAGTGCCGCTGGGTCGGGATGAGACCGGCCTTGAGCCGGGCATTGGCCTGGAAGACCGAGCGCCCGCACATCGAAAAGCTGCCCGTGACGAGTTCAGTCACCGGCCCGCCATCCGCGGCGAGGACATTGCGATACCGAAGTGCAGCGAGGCTGAGCATGGCGGTGATCAGCGGAGGTCGGCCATGCACGCTTGCCCAGGGGGGAAATCGCAGCCTTCGGCGGGTGTCAGTTGTTTCGAAGAAAACGTGGAGTGTTGGGAGACGGGATCGACGATTTCCGCGGCACGGCTGAGGCCGAGCGTGAAGAGAGTGCAGGAGAGCGCACCGAGCAAAAGACGAAGGGTTCGTTTCATCGAAGCCCAAGGATCGCTTGTCCGGCGGACTTATCCATGGAGGCGGCTACCGGATTTTCGGTAGGACTACGTCCTAGGTGTAGACCGCAGGAAAATGGTGTAGCTATTGGGGAATATCGCGACACAGTCGCAGGGTCGAATCCGGTGAATTCTGGTCGTAAGTTTCTTGGCAGGATCGCCTGCGTGGCAGCCTTGCACGCGGGATTCGTTGGTTTGGCTCAAGCTGAGCCTTCGGTGCCTTCGTCTCCACAGGCGACGGCAATGAAGCAATTGGACCATCCCGAGATCTTTCGCCTGTTTTCGGGTGCACAGGACGACGATGGCGTGCTGTATATTGGTTCAACGCGGGTCCTCGCGTACGATGGTGATCGGTGGGAAACGATTCAGGCCGTGCAAAGCACCGCACTGCGAGGATTGAAGATCGGGCGGGATGGCAGGCTCTGGGTTGGGGCCGTCAATAATCCTGGCTGGTTGACGCGCGATGGTTCGCGCCAGTGGACGTTTCACTCCTTGGTACCCGCGCTCCCGGAGGGCCATCGGGACGTGGGCGACGTTTGGCGTATCGAGGAAACGGATACGGGTGTGGTATTCTCCACGACGAGTGCCATATTTCATGGCACGCCCTCGAGGCTTCGGGTGATCGATCTGCCGGGAGCTCGACGGCCGCGTCTTTTCAAGCGCGATGGCCGGGTTTATGTGCAGCAAGCTTCAATCGGGCTCTGTGAACTGGATGACGGCAATCTCAAGAATGTAGTCCCGGCCAGCAACTTAGACGGAGCGATGGTCGAGTGGTTCGATCCGACGCCGCGAGGCATCCGTCTTGTGACCACGAATGGAATCGTCGAGTGGGATGGCAAAACACTTTCCGAGGTTGCACCCAAAACATCGGAATTCATTCGAAACAACCTGATTTCTTGTGTGCTGTCGCTGGCAGACGGACGTTTGGCTATCGGTACAGTTAAAGGAGGAATTGCGGTTGCTTCGAGCGAAGATCGTTTTTGGCGGGTTTCGACTGAGGAAGGGTTGCCCGCTCAATATGTTGCGGGTCTGATGCAGGAAAAACAAGGTGCACTCTGGTCGTTCGGCGACTCTGGTGCCGCACGCGTACCGCTGGTGGGTGCGACAAGGCTCTATGATCGGCAGGCGGGACTACCGGAAGTCCCGTTTAAGTATGTCACCACGATGGGTAATCGATTGTTTGTCGCGCACGACGACGGCGTGCTGGAACTCAATCGAATGACTGGGCGGTTTGAGGAGAACCGCGCGATTAGCGGCAGTGCAATCAACGTATTGCAAGCGACCCAAGACGAACTTTGGGTTGGTCGTTTTGGAGCGATCGATCGGCTGTCAGAATCGGGGACCGCGAGGATTTATTCCGAGCTCAACTCGATCTCGGCCATGCAGCCGGGCGTGGGAGTGGAGAATGAGTTGCTGATTGGTGGGCAGTCGGGGGTATTTAGGCTCACTGGACGCGGCAATAACGTCCCAATAATCACGGGTTTAAGCGCGGCCCCCAGCTCGATCGCAGAAGATTCGAGCGGTCGGGTATGGCTGGGTACTCAACAACACGGGGTCTTGATCGCCGAGCAGGTGAGTGCAGGTGGGACGTTTCACGTTGTGAATGCGGAGAGGTTTGGTGTTCCGCAGACGGAACATGGCTCAATCGTGAGACGTACGCGCAGTGGCGGGTTGCTGATCCTGATTGATTCGGTTGGCGGCTGGTTTCTTCCCCCGGGTAGCGAGAAAGTTGAGTCGATTAAGGGATTTCCGAAGCGCAGTACTCAGTCGGTAAGCCGAGTTACCAGTGATGACACGATGTGGTTGATGCACGCCGATGCGTTGGGGACTTTTATTTCACGAATCGTAGTGGAAAACGGCCACGCTCGCTGGGAGGCGCGAGATATCGAAGGTCTTGATCGCGTGGGTGTGCCGCGTGACTTGGCGATCGAGGAGACGGCTTCTGGCCCCATCGTCTGGCTCGCCGGCAGCAAGGGTGTGCTGCGCGCCGAGGGCGTCGCCGATGCGGTGCCACAGAAGCCGATGCGGCCGCTGCTGCGAATGGCGGTGCAGCGGGCGGAGGGAAAGGATTTTGAGGCGATCAACGGGCCGCTGCCGTACAATGTGCGGTCGGTGCGGCTCACGCTGGCGGTGCCGGACTTCGCGCGGCGAGCCTCGCTGCGGATCGAGACAAGGGTCGAGGGGATCGATCCCGATTGGACGCCGCTCGATGCGTCTTCGCAGCGCGAACTCGGGGCGATCCGTGATGGGCGCTATGTGGTGCTCGCGCGCACGGTCGCGGCTAATGGGCTCGTGAGCGATCCGGTGCTTGCGCAGTTTTTGGTGAAGCCGCCGTGGTGGCGCGCGCCGGTGGGCCTCGCGCTCTACGTCGTCGTGGTGCTCGCGGGCACGCTGCTGATTTATCTCTGGCGCGTGCGGGCGCTGCGGCGTCGCACCGCCGAACTCGAAGTGCTCGTGGCGCAGCGCACCGAGCAGCTCGAGAGGGCCAACGAGGCGAAGACCGAGTTCGTGGCCAACATGAGTCACGATATCCGCAATCCGCTCAATGGCATCGTGGGCTTGGCGATCGCGCTGGAGGACACGCCGCTCGACGAGCATCAGGCGAAGCTCGTGACGATGCTGCGCGATTGCACCGGCAGCCTCTCGACACTGGTCGACGAGGTGCTCGATTTCGCGAGCGTGGAGGCGGGCAAGATCGAACTTCGCCGCGAGCCGTACGCGCCGGCCGATGTGCTGCGTGGCGTGAGCGGGGCCTTCGGCGCTGAGCAGACGCGCTCGGGCGTGCGGCTCGAGATCGACCTCGATCCGGCGCTGCCGCCGCGGCTGATCGGCGACTCGCGTCGCATCCGGCAGATCCTTTCCAACTTCGTTTCCAACGCGGTGAAGTACGCCGGCGGCGAGATCACGCTTTACGCGCGCATGCAGCCGGAGCAGCCGGAGGAAATGGAGTTTGGTGTGATCGACCGCGGCGCGGGTATTGCACCCGAGGAACTGCGCACGCTCTTCACGAAGTTCACGCGGCTGGAGCAGGCAAAGCAGGGCACCGAGAAAGGCACTGGCCTCGGCCTCGCGTCGTGCCGCCTGCTGGCCGATCACCTCGGCGGCGAAGTCGGCGCGAGCAGCGTGGTGGGGCAGGGCTCGACGTTTTTCCTGCGCCTGCCGCTGATCGCGGCCGAGGCCGAAATCGCTTCGCACATCGATGGTCCTGCGCCGGCGCTCCCGCCGGTGCGCGTGCTGTTGGTTGAGGATGCCGACTACAATGCGTGGGCTGCGACCGCGGTGCTCGCGAAGCTCGGTCTTACCGCCGAGCGCGCGGCGACGGGTGAGCAGGCGCTGGAGCTGATGGCGGACCGGAGCTTCGACGTGGTGCTGCTCGACCGTCATCTCCCCGGCATCGATGGCCTCGAAGTGGCCCGCCGCATCCGCGCGATGGAGAACACCGGCTCCACGCCCGTGCTGCTCGCGGTGACGGCGTACTGCACTACGGAGGACCGCCAGATGTGCCTCGATGCGGGCATGGATGGATTCGTCGGCAAGCCCCTCACGCCGGAGCGGCTGCGCTCTGCGATTATCGACTGCGGCAGCCGCCTCAAGGGCGCCTCGTCCGTCGAGGCCGCACCGCCGCCGCCGAAAGTTTTCCCCGATCTCACGATGCTGCGGTATATCTCCGACGGCACGAGCGAGGGGCTCAACCAGCAGATCGAACTCTATCTCACGATGCTCGCGCAGCTGGAGACGAAGCTCGCCGACGGCGTGCGCGACGAGGACTACACGCAGGCCCGCGGGGCGGCGCACCAGCTCCGCTCGCACGCACTGATGGTGCACGCGCAGTCGCTGGAAAACGTGGCGGGCCAGCTCGAGCGTGGCGTGGCCGAGGGCGACCCGGAGCGTATCCGGGTGCTGCACGCACGACTCACGCTCGTCGCGGCGGAAGTGGCCGGGCGGTTGGAGATGGCCCGTCAGCTTCCATCGTGAGGCCGCGGGCGCGCGCGTAGCGGATCAGCTCAGCGACGGTTTTCACGCCGAGTTTTTTCAGGATGTTGAAGCGATGCTTCGTCGCGGTCTCGACCGAGATGCCGAGCTTCGCGGCGATCTCGTGATCGGTGAGCGGCTCGCCGATGAGCGAGAGCACGGCGCGCTCCCGCGGCGTGAGAATCTTGTCGAAGGAAAACGGATTCGCGAGCCGCGCGGCCTTCACCCGGCGAAACGTGTCCGAGAACCATGCCTTGCCCTGGCCGATGGCCTCGATCGCGGCGCGCAGCGTGGCGGGCTCGTTGGTGTTCTTGTCGACGTAGCCGCGCAGGTGCAGCTCCTCGATGCGAAAGACCGTGAAGTCATCGCAGTGCGACGAGAGCACGAGGACCTTCAGGTTGGGCCGTACCACGCGCAGCTGCTCGATCACATCGAAGCCGCTGATGTTGTCGATGTGCAGGTCCATCAGCACGAGGTCGGGATGGGTGCGCTCGACGAGCTCGACGACCTTGGTGCCATCGCCCG
Source organism: Verrucomicrobiota bacterium (assembly GCA_048498795.1). Lineage (GTDB taxonomy): Bacteria > Verrucomicrobiota > Verrucomicrobiia > Opitutales > Opitutaceae > JBEHXH01. Next base: position 372,630 of record JBEHXH010000007.1, on the reverse strand, counting down.
TGTCGCCCACGACCTCATGGCCAAACTCCGCCGTGCACATGCGGCGCAGCACCTCACGAAACATGAGATGATCTTCAACGATGACGATTTTCACGGCTAAACGACACTTTCGCAGACAAAACGGGGGCGGGCAACAGCGGTTCGACAGAGCCTTATCGGCCGACGTCCTGCGAACTGAAATTCGCGCTCGGGTGGTGACACGGATAAGACATGGCGCGGTGGGCGAGACTCGAACTCGCGACCATCGGTTTAGAAAACCGATGCTCTATCCAGCTGAGCTACCACCGCCCGTGATGCTCCACGCGTCCGGGAGTCGGCACCCGCGAGCAGTTTCCGACTATGCGTCGCGCCCTAGCTCGGGCAAGCCGGATTGCGGATGCGGGGCGGGCCGAAATCGTTGCGCCATTGTACCGGCTGAGAGCCGTAGCGACCTCGCGCAGACGATGGCGCGAGCTAGTTTTGGCCAAGAAGATATTCCCGATGAACTCCCCTAAACCCATCGAAGGCTATCGCGTGATCGCGCCGAGCGATCTGGCGTGGCGCCCCTCGAATCTCATGCACATCCCCAACGCCGACTACCTCGAGCGTACCGGCAGCGAGTTGCTCGGTGCGCGGCTGTGGCGACTGCCTCCGCAGAGCGCGAATACCCTTCACCGCCACGTGCGGGCCGAGGAATTTTACTTCGTGCTCGAAGGCACCGGCCGCATGCGGGTCGATGGGCAGACACTCACGATCCCGCGCTACGGCGGCGTGCTCGTGGGCCCGGCGACCGTGCGGCAGATTTTCAATGACTCCGACGCGGAGACGCTGTGGCTCATCATCGGCGCCCCGGAAAAGGAGTTCGAGCCCCACGAGGTGGGCGACCTGAGCCTCATATACCCGAGCGACCCAAAGCAGTTGCCGCCTGAGCTAGCCGGGAAGACTTGGCCGCCGAAGGAGTAGGATGGACTGTCCCGAGGGTTCGGCGCCGGCGTGAAAAACCGGCGCGGTACAGCTGAATAGTACAGGGTTTTATATCGTCGCTGGCGCGACGGAACCGAGTTGGCCCGCTCGTTTCACATGGCGTGGGGCTTGCTCCCTCGCGTCGTCGTCATCGGTTTTTCACGCAATCGCGATTGAACCGCCGATGCTGCCGGTCCTGTTTCAACTCTGTCCCGCCGCCCGCCATGCCCGACTATCGCACCCGCCTGCTCGCCACCCGCGCGCACTATCCCTTCGTTCGTTGGGAGGCCAATGGGGAGGACCTCGAGCAATACACGCCCGAGGCCTGTGCGGCGTGCGCGGCGGTATTCGACCTATTGATCGACCAGCTCATCGCGATCGGTGAGGACGCGCCGGAGGACGTGAAACTGGAGTTCTTCCGCGAGGCCGTCGAAGGGCTCAACACGCTGTACGAGGAAGACACCCGACTGATCGAAACCGGCGAAGCGGAGGACCTTTGCGCTCTCTGCAACGTGATCACGGTTGCGGCCGGCCTCGACCCGAAGCGCTACGGCGGCGGCGAAGGCCCGGCGAGCGAGTGGCGGAGTTGGTGAGGCGGGATCGACGCATCGGCGAGCCGGGGTATGGGTGGAAAACGCGGCACCGCGACGTGTCGTGAGAGGGAAAGCCATCCCAGAAAAATTGCTCAAATCAGACGCTTGACTCGCCCCCCACGGAATCTACTTTCCGCCTCCTTTCCCCTCACGGGGTGGTAGCTCAGCTGGTTAGAGCGTCTGCCTGTCACGCAGAAGGTCGCGGGTTCGAGTCCCGTCCATCCCGCCAGTTTTTTGGAACCCGCTTCTTGGCAACGAGAAGCGGGTTTCTGTTTTTTGGATGGGGCCTCAGTGCCACGCGGCGAGGAGCGCGCCTTGCAGGGTGTAGATCGCGACCTCGTGGCCGAAGTTGATGGCCTTGAGCTTGAGCGACTGATTTTCCCAAGCCGCGCCGTTGAGCATCCGCACACCCGGGCCGAGCAGACCGACGAAGGCACCCAAGGCTGCGCCGTGCAGCCAATCGTGCGAGCCGTGAAGCGCGATGAGCACCGCGAGGCCGAAAGTGCTGAGCAAGGTGCAGCCAAAGCCCTTCAGGAAAAACAGCGTCATCCCCTGCTTGGCCATCGCGGCTTCCATCGACTCTTGGGTGAACTTCATTTCCGCCATCCACCACTTGCCGAAGAGCGGACCGTGCGACCAGAGGCAGCCGAGGATGAAACCGGCGACCGTGACGGCTAGGACATGCACATAATTCAGGTGAAGGATAATGTCGCGCATGGGAATGATTTGAAGGTAAGCGGGGTGTGCTCATCGTAGCGGTGCCCCGCGAAAAGCGAAGTCCGATAATTGCGCCCTGAATCCAAGCGCGGCGGTTTGCCTCAGCTATATGAAAACAAAAGCAGCTTTCTCCACTCTCATCGCCGTCGGCCTTTTCGCCAATGGTCTCCGCGCTCAAGGTCAGGCACCGGCACCTGGGCCGCCAGAACAGAGCGTTGCAGCGAATCCCGAGAAAAAAACGGAAAAGCTGGAGACCGCGAAACCCGCCACCGCTGCTGCGCCGGAGTCGACGGAGAAAGCCGCCGTCGCGCCGATGAAGCGCGTGACGGGCATTGGCGGCGTTTTCATCAAGGCCAAGGAACCGGCCAAATTGCGCACTTGGTACAAGGTCCATCTCGGCATCGATGTGCAGGTGTGGGGCGGGGCGTCCTTCAGTTGGACCGATGCGGCGGGTACTCCCGTGAAGGGCAAGACCGCGTGGTATGTGGGCAACGGCTCCACGTTTGCTCCGAGCGAATCGTCCTTCATGATCAACTATCGCGTGGCCGATCTGCGCGGGCTCTTGCAGGCGCTGCGCGAGGAGGGCTGTCAGGTGCTCGACAAGGTGGAGCAATCGGAATTCGGCATCTTTGGCTGGGTGATGGACCCAGAGGGCAACAAGGTGGAGCTGTGGCAGCCGCCGGCGGGACAGTAGTCTGAGTCTAGCTGCGCGCTCAGGCCGACTCGATTTCGGCGATGATGGCCTGCGGGGTGGAGTGCATCTTCTTGGAGACGGTTTGCTCCTGCAGATGCGCATAGCCCCACTTGACGATTTTCTCCAGCACGGGGACGAGGTGCCGGCCTTCGGCGGTGAGCCGATACTCCACGCGTGGCGGCACAGCGGCGAAGACCTCTTTGCTGACCATGCCTTCGGTTTCGAAAAAGCGCAGATTCGCGGCCAGCACTTTCTCGCTGAGGCCGGGAAGTTTGCTGCGCAGTTCGCCGAAGCGCAGGGGTTTTTTGCGCAGATTCCAAAGGATGCCCATCTGCCATTTGCCGCCGATGAAACTCAGCGCGTGCTGCACCGGGCAGCCGATGTAGTGCTTCTTGGCTGAGGCCATGCCGTTATTACTTACCCAAGGGTAAGCTGATTACGATGCAATGCAAAGCTTGAAGCTGGAATTCTTTCGGCGCGAGCTTCGGGCGCCATGCAAAACGATTTCCGCACCTCCTCTCCGATGCCCGCGGCAGGGCATGCTTCGCCAGATGTTTCGCGTCGTCAGTTCATCCATCACCTATCGCTGGCTGGTTTGCTGGCGGCGGGAGCGGCCCCCGCGATCGGTGCGCCGTCCCCGGCAACGGGCGGCGCTGGAGCGAATGCGGGCATGATCGGGGCATTTTCTGTCGCGCCGTCGGCGCCGCTGGAGGCCGGGCCCGCTGGTTTGGATATTCGGACCTTGATCCGGAGTTCACAAACGAATCGCCAATTTTCCTGTGTAGAGAGCGCAGTGGCCGCGCGAAAGATGGGACCCGCGCCGCATCTGCACCAAGACCTCGATGAGTTGATGTACGTGCTGGAAGGAACCGCGACCGTGTGGATGGACGGCGAGCCGCAGGAAATCCGCGCGGGCGGCTGGCATTTCCGGCCGCGAAAGATTCTGCATACCTTTTGGAATGCGGGCGACCGGCCGCTGCGTTTCGTGGACATGTATTTCAACCAGAACTTCGAGGATTTCTTGGAAGAACTTTTCCACCAGATCCTGCCTGACATGGCGAAAAATCGCCTCACGCCGGACGACCCCGGCATCGCACAGCGCATGGCGGCGCTCAACCAACGCTTCGGTGTCGTGATGTATCCGGAAAAGCGGCAGGCGCTGGTCGAGCGCTATGGCCTGATCGCTTGAGGAGAATATCCGTCCAGGTGGAATTTCTCGCAAGGCTTGATAAAGCGCACGCGAGACTGCGGCCGCGGCGGGCGAAACCCATCGAGGTGTTTCGGTCGTCGCGCTTGCGGGAGTGTCGGGGGCAATGCAGTTTTTATCGCATGACCCAGACCCTTGATCGTAAGTTTTGGAATCAGCGCTATGGCGGCGCGGAGTACCTTTATGGCACGGCGCCGAATGATTTTCTGAAGGACGTGGCCGTGCAGATTTCGGCGGGGCCGGTGCTTTGCCTCGCGGAGGGCGAGGGGCGCAATGCGGTGTTTCTCGCCGGTCGCGGGCATGCGGTGACGGGAGTCGATCAGTCGGACGCGGGGCTCGCGAAGGCGCGGGCGCTGGCGCAGACGCGCGGCGTCCCGCTCACGACGGTGGTGGGCGATCTCACAGACTACGCGATCGCGCCGGGCGCGTGGGCGGGCGTCGTGTCGATCTTCATGCACCTGCCGCCGGAACTGCGGCGCAATGTGCTGGCGCGCGCAGTGGCGGGGCTGCGGCCGGGTGGAGTGTTTATGATGGAGGCGTACACTCCGGCACAGCTTGCGCACGGCACGGGCGGGCCTAGCGATGTGGCGCTGCTGCCGACGCTGGCGCAACTGCGAGAGGAGCTGGGCAATTTGGACTACCTCATCGCCCGCGAGATCGAGCGCGATGTCTTCGAGGGCGGAGGGCACGGCGGGCGCTCCGCGGTGGTGCAGGTGCTGGCGCGGAAGGCGCTCTGACTAGGCCGCCCGGCTGTGCTCTAGGGCAGCAGATAGATCTCCACGAGAACTTCGCCGGCGCTGCTGGAGGCGGAGGCGACGGAGACCGTGTAGGCACCGGGCGGCAGTTGGGCGACGGTGGCGGCGTCCTTGCTATTGGCCGGAGTGGGAAATGCGCCGGCTCGGATTTGTGCGTCGGTCGTGAGGGCCGTAGTGGTGGGCGACACGATGAGTCCGGCTCCGGCGCGATAGATTTCCAAAGTCGGATCGGGCATCGGCGAGGCCACGCCAAAGCCACTCAGTGCCGGCCCCACGGCCCGGATCAGGCAGCGCGCGGGGCCCTCCGCGATCACGAAGCCGAAGGTGAGCGTGTCACTGGCTCGCACGTAGCTGCGGGCGGAGGCATTGCTGAAGCCGCCGCCGGAGGTGGAGTAGCATTCGGTGAGCGTGACCTGGGGCGTGGCCGAGGTATTGGTGGTGTGGGAACTGTAATTGCCAGCAGCAAGATCGGCCAGCAGGGAGGCGTCGCGGCTACCCTCGGTGAAGGGAAACGCGCCCAAGGCATCGGCCCCGGCACGAACCCGGGCTGCATTGTCGATCGGGAGATTCCAATCGTTGTTTTCGCCGATCGCCGTGCCGCCCTTCAGCAGGCGCAGTGAGGGATCGACGGCGCTGTTGGCTACGCCGAAGCGGGCGAGGGCCGGGCCGGCGGCGCGGGCGAGCACATCGTTGTGCGCGCCCTTGAGGATGAAGCCGAGGATGCTCGGCCCTCGCGCGGGATCGGCGGTGACGCGGGCGGAGAAGTTGACCAGCTTGGGCGGCGGGGCGGCGGGCTCGGGCACGGGGGTCAGAATGCAAACTCCGGCTGAAATCGTCGCGAGGATTTGCCCGCGATTGTTGATGGCGATAGCGCGGCTGAGAAACCCGTCTTTGCCGAACTCCGGCGGGATAAGGGTATTGAGATCGAGCATCTGTCCGTCTTTATAGATAAATCCCTTGAGTCTTATGTCCGATATCGTGGTGGATGTGCCGACGATCACGCCAGCGTCGTTGATGGCCAGGGCTTCGCTATCGCGGCCTGTGCCGAGAGTGCCGAGGTCGTGCAGCCGGCCGTTGAAGTGAACGAAGGCGTGCGTGGTGAGGTTGTCGGAATACTGAGCCTTCCCTACGATTTGCCGTGATGCATTCAGTCCATTGGCCAGTCCCTGTTTCCCGCCAAATGTACCCAGGTCAGTGATGGATTCGTCTTGCGCAAAGAATGGGTGAAAGGGGGTGAAGGAGTCCGGCTGGGAATTGCCGACCACCACGCCGTCGATATTGATGGCTGTAGGATAGGTAGAGCCGCCCAATGTGCCGATGTCGCGAAAAAGGCCGTCGCGATATAAAAAGCCGCGCATTCCATCTCCGGGAGGGCTGAGTCTGACTGTGATTTCACCTCGATCATTTATCGCCGTCGCGACGACGGGACTGTAATTCAGTTGGGCTGAAATGTCGCTCAGATCGCCATTGCGAAAGAGAAAGGCATGGCTTTTGCCATCCGAGGTTCCCGCGACTCCGACAATTTCCGAGCGATTGTTAATCCCGTAGGGAGTGGCGGCAATGGAGCCGGGCGAACCGATGTCCCGGACAGTTTTGCCGTCAAAATGAAATCCGTGAAAAGTGCCGTTGATCGGGAAATCGCCCGCAACCTCGCCCTTGTCATTCAGGCCACAGGCGTCTACAATATTGATATACGGGTAAAAATCTTTGAGGCTTACGACTGAATAGCGCACGGGCTCGCTTCCAGCGCAGGCAGTGGCGAAACAGGCAAGCGCGAGAGAGGCGTGGAGGCGGGGCATCGTAAAAAATGTGAACGTCGCGTGACTTGGGGACAAGTCCGATCGCACTATAAAATCACATGGGCAGGCAATTCCTGCCCATGTGACCGGAATAATGTTAATTTACTTCGTAGACCTCAATGAGGCCGACCCCTGTTCCGCCGGAAACGCCCGAAAGCGTGACGGAGTATGCTCCTGCTGGCAGTGAGACCAGGAGGGCGGAATCGGCTGCTGCATGTGCAAGGCTAAATGCTCCTACTCTGGCAGCGGCGGCGGAAACGCCCAGGGAGACATCGTGGTTGTTCTCGTCTGTTTCCCAATTGTTGTTGCTGCGTAGTGTATTACCACCTCCATCTTTAAGCACGAGTTGGGGATCGGTGAGATATCCGCTTACGCCATAGGCGGCCAATGCCGGGCCGATGCCCCGGATAAGCAGAGTTTTGTTGCCTGACCCATAGACGTAAAAGCCCGCGACAACCACATTCGCGCCGGTTCCCACTTGGGCGCGAGTGGAGATGTTGATCAAATGCAGCGGATTTGATGGATCGGTGTCGTAGACTTCGACCAGCCCTATGCCGGTGCCACCGCTTACGCCGCTTACCTTGGCGGTGTAATTGTTCGCGCTCACGGTGGTGAGGGTTGAGGCGTCGTAACTGGGGTTGGGCAGGGCAAAGGCACCAACAGAAGAAGCGGTGGAGGCGATCGTGGTGGCATTGCCGCTGCTTGACCAATCGTCATTGTAGTCGATTTGCGTGCCCCCGTTATTGATGGTCAGCTCAGGGTTGGCCAAGACTCCCGATACGCCATAAGTGCTCAGTGTGGGGCCAATGCCGCGGATGAGGAGGGTTTTGGGTGTGGAGCCGCCAGACAAGGCAAAGCCTGCGATCATGACATCTGCGCCTGTCCCGACTTGGGCTCGAGATGAAATGTTGATCGGGAAGCGATTGGTGAAGGTCGGTACTCCGACCACATCCCATGCGAGAGCCACATTGGTGGCTTGGGGGGAGCCGCTGCCGTGAAGATCAATGGCGGATTGGATGGTGGCTTGGCGGAAATCCATGAATTGCGTGCCGGGTCCCATGTATACCGTGTTGGCCCGGTGAAAAATTTGCTCGGCATCGGCTATGCCGATGCCCGAAATCGACGTCGATGGTATGTATCCGCCAGCATAGCTGCTGTACGTGCCTTGGCGTGGATGCTGGCCGCCGTTGACGATAAGGTAGTAGGCGAGATTTGAGATGCCGCTGTTGTAATGAACGTAGCCGTTGTCGTTGTTAAGGCTATCGGGAACGGTGCTCAGTGAGATGGTATATATCTCCGGGTAATAGTCAATGCAGGAGGTGCTTTGGGGGGTGTCCATGTAGCGAATGGGCGCGCCGCTGAGCGCGATATCTTCGCCGCATTGCCAAAGACCGGTGGTCGTCCCGCGATGAGAGTCGGCGGAGGCGGCCATAATGTCGGACATCGATTCATTGATGGCACCGGACTCATTGGCATAAATCAGCGAGGAACTAAATTGGGTCACGCCATGGGTCAGTTCGTGAGCTGTTATGTCGAAGGAGACGACCCAGTTATTTTCCGTGACTGGATTGCCGTCGCCAAAGGCCATCTTTTTAATGTGTCCATCCCAGAATGCATTGCTGAGGCCGCCGCCGCCTGGGGCCGCGACGTTGACTACACTGTCCAGCGTCAAGCCTAGGTTATCCAGGGAATCGCGGCCAAAGTAATTTTGATAGTAGTCATAGACAATGCCGAGGTAGTTGTAGTTTGTGTCGTAGGTGGAATTGCCGGTCGCGCTGCTGCCCTCTGTCCGCACGGAGGTGGATGGCACAGTGAAAACATGATTGGCGTCACGGACGATGCGATCCTTCGAGTCGTTGATCAAGGGATGGCGATCAATGGGTTCGCCCTTGGCGGCATCGATGAACAGATCGTCAGCAAAGGTGCCGTTGCGAGTAGATGTACCCGTGATGCGAACCCGGTAGGCGAGATAGAGTTTTTGATCACGGGATCGCACGAGGTATACGAGGTCCGGTGTCTCAATGATGGCATCCTTGGACTGCCGCGCTGCCGTCGCCGCCGTGGCGGCGGATTTGGCACTGTCAGTGGTAATCGCGGGGCTCTTTGCCGCACTCTTCAGGTCGAGACCTATTCCCGATGCAAAATAGATCTTTCCTTTGCTGTCGACGTGGATTTGCAGCCGGGTGCCGATCACCGGCAGGCCATTGAGCTGGAGTTCGTAGTCGGCGTGGGTGGAGCCGAGCTTATCCTGCGAGAAGCGGTGCAACTTCAGGTTTTCGCGGGCGACGCCAAAAGTGGCGGCGATCTTCTCGAACTCGGCGGGGATGCTGCCTTTCAGCTGGCTGAGCTTGGTGGAGTCGAGTTGGCCGAGATTTCCGCTCAGGGTGGTCGGGCGGTTGTCGGCCGTAGCGGCGGCGACCTCGGCTGCGGGGAGCGCGGCCAGGGCGGTCTCGGTTTCGCGGCTGAGGCTGCGTTGACGGATGTTTTGCGCGTACACCGACGAAGCGGCGACGAGGATCGTGACAACTATTGTTTTTCCGATCGATTTTTTCATAGGGGCTCTCGCTTGGGAGGAATTTCCCGCAGCGATCAGCCAGAGGCTGACTAGGGCGAAATTCGCGTCCATATCGGTAAATACATCTTTTGATGTAGGTTTGATACGATCGCGTTACTTTGCTTGATTAGGGATCGCGGTTGAACGATCAATTTGTGTGCGAATAATATTGGTCGAGGATCATGCCTTGATGCGGGCCTCCGTGCGAAAGCTGCTCACCGAGTCGGGTGAGGACGAAGTGGTGGGCGAGGCCAGTAACGGGGGTGAAGCGGTCGAGCTTATTTTGCATCACTGCCCCGATCTGGTAGTGCTCGACCTGAATTTGCAGGGCATTGATGGAGTAGATGTTGCACGGGAGGTGAGGCGCGTGCAGTCGGTCACCAAGTTTCTCGCGCTCTCCTCTTATCCGGATGAACGGGCTGTCGTTGGTCTGGGAGCTGGACTGGCGAGCGGTTTTGTCGACAAGAATGCCGATACTATCGTGGAATTGACGAAGGCAGTCGCAGCGATCAGGCACGGCGAAAGTTATTTTTCGGCGGCATTTATCGATGTTAAAAAGACATTAAAACGAAACCCTATTTCGCACGATAAAATCCTCTCTGGGCGTGAGTGTGAGATACTAAGGCTGATTGGGCGCTCTTGTTCCGATGATTATATTGCTAAATTGCTACTACTGTCAGAGAAAACGGTAAAAACCCACCGGGCCCGTATCATGGCGGCACTCGACCTCCACAGCACGCCCAAGCTCATGCAATATGCACAGCGTATCGGGTTGAGCCGGACTGCTAGGTGACGTTGGCGGGGGCTATCGAAGGGGACGTCGAATCTCAGAAATTATTTTTCTCTCGGTGTCCGTGGCGCGGGGGCTGGGTCGTTGTTAGGGTGTACCATGAATACGACCGCCGCACATCCTCCCATCGCCTCGGAAACGGACTGGCTCGCGCAGCGCAAAGAGCTGCTTGCGCGCGAAAAGGAACTCACGCGTCGGGCGGATCGCCTCGCGGCGGACCGGCGTCGGCTGCCGATGGTGCGCGTGGAGAGGGACTATGCCTTTGAGGGCGCGAACGGGAAGCGCCGGCTGGTCGAGCTCTTCGAGGGCAAGACGCAGCTCATCGTATATCACTTCATGTTCGATCCGGCGTGGGAGAAGGGCTGCCCCGGCTGCACGGGGTTCGTCGACTCGTTGGGGGATATTTCGATGCTCGGCGAGCGGCGCACGACCTTCGTGCTGATCTCGCGTGCGCCCTTTGCGAAGCTCGAGGCCTATCGGCAGAAGAAGGGCTGGTCGCGCGCGTGGTACTCGTCCTTCGGCAGCGATTTCAACTACGACTATCATGTGACGCTCGATCCGAAGGTCCGCCCCGTGGAGTACAACTACCAGCCGAACGACCATAAGGGCGAGGCACACGGGCTCAGCGTGTTTTTCCGCGTGGGCGACGGGGTTTACCACACGTATTCGAGCTATGGCCGCGGCGTGGAGAAACTCACCGACGCGTACAGCTTGCTCGATGTGACGCCCTATGGGCGACAGGAAGACTGGGAAGATTCGCCGGCAGGCTGGCCGCAGAAGCCGACGTACGGGTGAGACTGAGCGAGTGCGCTCTCTTACGGCACGCGCACCGTGATGCGCGCAGGCGCTAGGGCGATCGTGCCGACGGTCACGTGCGCCGCGATGGTGTAGTCGCCGGGTGCAGGTGCGGCGAACTCCAGCGTGTCGTGATCGGGCAGGTCGATGGCTTGACCGCGGAGCAACGCGCGGTCCGTGACGCGGCCGCCGAAGCGAGCACGATAGTTTCGCTCGGATTTAAGTTCGGAAAGTTTTTCGCCGGAGAGGGTGAACACTTCGTAGCTCACCGCGGCGTCATCATCGACGCCGATGAAGCGGAGCATCAGTGGAGCGTCGTTGAAATTTTCGAGGTGAAAGGAAAGCGAGGTGGTGGCCGTGCGCGGATTGCCATCGTGCATGACGATGGGAGAAGCGGTGAACGTCACCGGAGGCTTGGGGGCGGGAGAGATGCAGCCGCAGAGAAGAAGGAGGGCGAGCGACGGGAGGAGAAACCGCATGAGAGAATGGGGTAGGGGTGGGCCAACCAAGAGACACGCACTCGGGCGAAACCTTAGAATTTAGGCGCGCTCCACCGGCAACTGCACGTGCAGTTCGAAGCGCTCGGTCCCGTGGGCGAAGGGGCGGCCGATCCAGGCTTCAAAGGCGGGCTGCTCGGCGGGGACGTAGCCGCTTGACGGGAGCCACGTGCGAAAGAGCCAGTCGAGTGCGCGCATTTCGAGGCTGATGTCGCCGCGGATTTCGATCTCGGCGACCTGCATCGCGGGGAACTCGATGCGCCCGATGCCGTCGCTGGGCGTGAAGGGCGGCACGACGACGCCCACATCGTAGCGGCAGTGTTGATGCGCGACGACCTCGGGGTCGTCCCACATGTAGCCGAGCCACTGGCCGTCAGCCCAGCCGCGTTGCTCGGCCCACGCCAGGAGACGCGTGGCGGCGTCGAATACGCCGTTGGACTGAAGGGATTTTTGCACGCGAATGTAGGCGACCGTGCACGGCGGCAGGGTGCGGAGCCGCACGCGAAAGTTATCGGGATTGGCGCCGCGTGGGAGACGCGCGAGCTGGTTGCGCTGCGCGGGATCCTCGACGGTGCGCTGCCACTCCTCGCGGCGCTGCAGGCGAAACGCCTCCACATCGAAGCTCCGTGGGGCGACGCCGTAACGCTGCTTGAAGCTGCGGGAAAAATCCGACGATGACGCGAATCCGCACGCGAGTGCGATGTCGGTGATCGATTGCTGGCGGCGCGTGGCCCAGCCCTTGCGCGTCATGAGCACGACGGCGCGTTCCAGCCGCACGCGCTTCACGAACTCCGCGACGGATTCGCCGACAAGCATGCGGAAGATGCGGTGAAAATAAAACGGCGAGAATCCCGCGGCGCGCGCGACGGTATCGAGCGGCAGCGGCTCATCGAGATGGCTGAGGATGAAATCGATGGCGCGGTTGACCCGGTCGAGGTAGGCGACGGTGGCGTCAGCGGATTTTTTGCGCGCGATTCGCAAGAATTGGCAAGTTTACCGGCCCGCAGTTCTGGTAGAAACGTATCGTGATGAACACCCTGAAATCGCTCTTCGCTTGCGGCCTCGTATTTTTGGCGGCGGTGCGCGGGTGGGCGGCAGCGGCCGATGATACTCGCGCGGTGGAAGGCAAGTGGCAGCTCGTCGCCGCCGAGCTCGGCGGGCGCGCGATGCCTGACGCGGTGATCAAGATCACGCGCATGAAGCTCGAAGGTGGGCGCTACGAAGTTGTCGCGGAGAGTCCGGACTTTGGCACCTACACCACCGATGCGACCACCACGCCGAAAGCGATGACCGTGTCCGGCACCGAGGGGCCGAATAAGGGCAAAACCTTTCCCTGCATCTACGAGATCGACGGCGACACGCTGCGCATCTGCTACGATCTCTCGGGAAAAAAGCGGCCCGCGGAATTCAAGACTGAGAAAGGCACGCTGCTCTACCTCGCGACCTTCAAGCGTGCGAAAAGCTAAACCTCATCGACTCACCTCACCATGAAACTCGGTGCTTTTTCCGTTAGCCTCGCCGTCAAAGACATCGCGGCTTCGCGGGCTTTCTACGAAAAACTCGGCTTCCGAATCGTGCTCGGCAAGCAGGAGCAGAACTGGCTCATCCTGCGCAACGGCGAGACGACGCTTGGGCTTTTCCAAGGAATGCTTCTGCGGAATCTGCTCACGTTTAATCCGGGCTGGTCGAGCCAGTGCGAGACGCTGCCAGAGTTCGACGACGTGCGTGAGATCCAGCGTCAACTCAAGGCCAGTGGGCTGGTGTTCGACAAGGAAGCCGACCCTGCGACCAAAGGTCCGGCGAGCCTGATGCTCACCGATCCGGACGGAAATCCCGTGCTGATCGACCAGCACGTGTGACGCTGGCAGCACGCGAGGGTTTATCGATGAGTGCGCTGCAAGCCCCCGTGTTTTTCACGGGACAGGCGGAGATTTCCTGTCACCTTTTAACTGGTCAGCGCCACATCAGCGCGTGAATACGGAAAATCCCCCGAACGCAGGCGAATCTATCCCCGACGAAGTACTCGTGGCGCGCAGCCGGCGCGGCGACCGCGCGGCGTTTGCCGAGATCGTGAAGCGATACCAGTCGCTCGTGTGTGCGCTCGCATACAGTGCGACGGGCGATCTCTCGACCAGCGAAGAGGTGGCGCAGGAGACCTTCATCGCGGCCTGGCGGCAACTGAATGACCTGCGCGAGCCGGCCAAGCTCCGCGGCTGGCTGGGCGGCATCGCACGCCAACTGGGACAGAACGCGCACCGCCGCCGGGCTCGTGAGGCGGCGCGGCGGTCGGAGATGGCCGAGGATACGTTGCCGGCCAACACCGCCTTGCCTTCCGAACAGGTGGTGTCGCGCGAAGAGGCGGCGCTGCTATGGCGGGCACTGGAGCGCTTGCCGGAGACATATCGCGAACCGCTGGTGCTGTTTTACCGCGAGCATCAGTCGGTCGAGCGTGTGGCACAGGCATTGGAGCTCAGCGAAGACGTGGTGAAGCAGCGCTTGTCGCGCGGGCGAAAGCTGCTCGAGCAGGAAGTGGCTGCGCTGATCGCGGGGGCGCTGAGCCGGAGCGCGCCGGGGGCGACATTTGTGCTCGGCGTGATGGGTGCGCTGCCGGTGATGGCGCTGGCGGCGAAGACGACCACGGCGACCGGCGCGGTGCTGGCTAAGGGTGGGCTCGCGGTGAAACTCGCCCTGCTGGCGTCGGTGCTCGAGCCGTACGTGCCGTTGATTGCGCAGGTGCTGATGTTTATCACGGGCCGACGCAGCCGGGAGGAAACGCGCGAGCTGCAGCGGAGAAATGCAGAAGTGCAGGAACGACTGCGACAACAGATGAGTGTCGAGGAATGGACACGATATCAGGCCCGGCGTGGAAAGGCGAAACGAAGCCGCAAGATTATCTATGCAACATGGATCGGAGCGGAAATCGGGCTCATGGCATGGGAAGCGGCCATCGATCAAGGCGATCACATGCTGGTCTTTCTCGCGCTGCAGATGCTTTTACCGCTGGGTTTGATCGCAGCCCTGATCCTGAGCTGGCGGTGGTATCGAGCGGAGGACTTTCTTCGCGTGAGCGCCGGGCAGCGAGAAGGCGCGGCAGGGACGGTACAACAGGCAGTGGGTTTTCCGGTCCATGCGCGAGAGTGGCGCAGTAGGGCGACTCTCTTTGGGTGGCCGCTGGTGCATGTCGTTCACGGGAGGATCGGCGGTTCGCCAAGCGAACGGCGCGCACCGGTGCGCGCGTGGATTGCGATTGCTCCGGTGTTTCAGGCGATCCCGGCGCATGGGCTGCTTTTCGCGTGGGGTCGCCTCGCGGTGGCGCCGATGAGTGTGGGCGCAGTCGCGATAGGACTGATTGCGGTGGGCCCGCTCGCCATCGGGGGAGTGGCTCTGGCGCTCGCAGCAGCAGGGTGGTGGGCGGGCGGAATGGTGGCGCTGGGTGGGCATGCCGCTGGAGTGGTCGCAGTGGGCACCATCAGCGCCACAGGAGTGTGGAGTTTCGCGGGGGAGTTCGCGCGGGGCGAAGTGGCGAGAGCGCTGCACGTGGACGATGCTGCGGCTCTCGCTTTCTTCGAGCGGAGCCGATTTCACGAGCTGCCCGAGCTACTGATGGTGTGGCGCCATGTCCTCATGCTTCTGCTGACGCTTATGGTCGTGTTGACGCAGATACGGCCGCGGACGAAGGAGGCTAAGGCAGTGAAATAGAAACGGCAGGAGCGAGCCACAGAGCGCGAAGGGCTGATTGCGGATTATTTGCATTTTGACATTAGTTATTGTTCGGAACACAAGGTGCAGTGTCCAAACAGGCAATTTGCCTGACATAGCTTCAACTCCCCTAGCTCGATGAAATTGCGACTCTTTTGCATGGGCGTGCTCGCGTCGTTTGCGCTGGCGTCACTCGCCCGCGCGCAAGTGACGATAACGTTTACCGGCACGGCGGGGTCGACGGCGCTGGGCTACACGAGCGGGCAGACGTACTCGTTTTCGTTGACGACGGCGGCGAGTTTTCCATCGACGGCACGCAGCACGTTCAATGGATCGACTAACGACTGGTTCTCGGCGAGCACCGATCCGATCCTCATCACGACAGCGAGTGGCTCGGGCTTGGGTGGCACTTATGCAGGCGGGGTCGCGGCGACGGAGCTGGCGGCTGGCGGGACGAATTTCGTGATAGATATCCTTGTCGAAGGCGGTGGCTACGGCACGCCGATCGGCTTCACGGCAAACGGCAATCCGCTGAAGGAAATCTACGTGCTGATCACGCCGCAGACGGTGCAGCCCTTTTCATTTGCGACCGGTGGCAGCTACGTGGACCCGGTGGCCTACTTCAAAGACTACGTCGGCACCTACAGTTTTGTGGGCACGACGAACAACCACTTCCTGCAGCTCTTCGGTGCGTCGACGAACGAGATCATCACGCTGACCTCGGTGCAGATCATCCCGGAGCCTTCGACCGTGGCGTTCGCGCTGGGCGCGGTGGCGCTGGGAGGCGTGGCGTTCTGGCGGCGGCGGCGTGGGTTCGCCGCGCAAAGCTGAGGCGCGCGTTTCCTCGACCAAGCTGAGTCGGGGCGTAAAGCCACTCCCACAAAAAGCAAAAGACGCGGCGAGGGCGCCGCGTCTCGAGGAGTGAAACTGTGCTGAACTCAGACGTGAGCGAGCTGGCGGTTGCCGCGCGGCTTGGCCGGAGACAGCACGCGAGGCGCGGAGCTGGGCGGGTTCGCTGAGCTGCTCGCGATGTCGGCCTGCGTGGCACCGCCGACGAGGTGGCGGAGCTGGTCGACGTTGGCGAACATGGAAGACGACTCGGTCTTGAGTTCCTCGGACGCGCTGGCGGTTTCCTCAGCGCCGGCAGCGTTGGACTGCGTGACCTTGTCCATCTCGGTGACGGAGTTGGTCACCTGCGCGAGGCCCTGGCTCTGCTCGTGCGAGGCGGTGGCGATCTCGGCGGCGAGCTGGTCGAGCTTGAGGATCTGCTGCTGAATCGTGGCGAAGCTCGCCGCGACCTGGCTGCTGATGGCGACGCCGTGCGCGCTCTTCTGCACGCAGTCGTCGATCTTCACAGCGGTCTCCTTGGCGGCCGTGGCGCAGCGCTGGGCGAGCGTGCGGACTTCATCGGCGACGACAGCGAAACCCATGCCGGCCTCGCCGGCGCGCGCGGCCTCGACTGCGGCGTTGAGCGCGAGGATGTTGGTTTGAAACGCGATCTCGTCGATCGTCTTGAGGATCTTGGTGATCTCTTCGCTGGCGGCCTTGATCGCTTCCATGGCGGTGGACATCGCTTGCATCTGCTGAGCGCCTTTGTCGGCGGAGCTGCGAGCGTCGCTGGCGGTGTGTTTGGCCTGCTGGGCGTTGTCGGCGTTGCGCTTCGTCATGCTGTTGAGCTCCTCGAGCGAGGCGCTGGTCTCCTCGAGCGCGGCGGCCTGGCGGCTGGAGCCGTCGGCGAGCGACTGGCTCGAGCTGGCGAGCACGGAGGATTTTTGCTGCACGAGCGACGTGGAGTCGGCGAGCGAGAGGCTTGCGACCTTGAGACGCGAAGAAATCGTGCGGCCGCTCATGAGAGCAAACGCTCCCGTGACGACGACGAAGCCGACGAGCAGCGTGGTGGCGACGGCGCTGAACCGCGCGGAGTCGGCGATCGACTGGGCGGTGGCGGCACCGGCGCCCTGCGAGAGCGAGAAGAAGTGCTCGCTCAAGGCGCGGAGCTGCGTCTCGACGCCTTGGCGGGCAGCGGCGACCTCGTGATCGAGGCCATTCATGGCCTTTTCAAAATCGCCGCCGCGAAGCTGCGTTTGAAACTGGCGTGAGGCGTCCGCGTAGGATTGCTCCGCGGTGGCGAAGGCGGCGAGGAGGCGCTGGCTCTGCTCGTCGGTGGCGACGGCCTTGAGCTCGGCGACCTGCTTCGACACTTGGGCAAACGCGGCCTTGGCGGCGTCTGCCTGCGCGCCCATGGCCGTGTCGTCCTTGGCGAGCGCAGTTTGAAGCGTGATGCTGTTGAGCTGGAGCGTGGCCTCCTGCAGGCGCGCGAGCGCGACGAGGCCGGGGAGAAATTGTCCCGTCAGCGTTTTGGTCTGGCCGATGCCTTCATTGGCATAGCGCCGCGAGATGATCGCGGTGGCGCTGACGCCGAGCACGAGCAGCACGAAGAAGGCGCCGATGAGGCCCATCGTGCGACGCAGATTCACAGTGGAAGTGAGTGACATAGGACGGACAGGAGAAGACCCCGCCGGTGAGGGCAGCCGGCGGGGTATTAGGATAATGGATACGTTTTACTTGCTGAGGACCGGCAGTGCACCGGCCTTGGCGGCATCGATGATGGCGATGGCGCCCGGCGTCTCGGCGACGACCTTGGCCGCCTCGGCGTCGGTCTCGACGATTTTCGGGGCGGAGCCGCCGCCGGTCATGAAGAGCCGGCGCCAGTGATTCTGGAACTGGCTCGTGGACATGCCGACGAGCTGCTGGAGATATTTCTCCTGCTCGTCGCTGGTCTTGGCGATGACGACGACGACGCGCGTGTCGCCGATCGTGAGTTTCTTGCCGAGGAGCACGGCCTTGGCCGAGTCGCCGTCGAGCGTTTGGCCCTTGAAGGCCGGGTTGCCGAGGAGCGCCGGCTCGGCGCGCAGACTGAGCGCGGAGAGAAGGCAAAGCGCGCTGAACGCGAGGATGAGACGTGGTTTCATGGCGATGCGATGAAGGACTCGGCGATCAAAACGTGAGCGTGGTCTTCGCGGCGAAGAGCGACATGGTCTTCTGCAGCTGCGCCGGCGCATTGACGATGCCGGGGACGTTGAACACATCCTGCGCGCCGTTGATCGCATGGGCCTCGAGCTTGAACAGCACGTGCTGGCTCAGATCGAAGCGCGCGCTGATCGCGCCGTCGTTGCGGAACTGGGTGAAGCTCGTGCTGGTCGGATAGCGGTTGTGCTCGTGCGCCCAGTAGACGCCGAGTTCGATGCGCTCGCCGAGCTTGCGCGCGGCGGAGAAGTAGTAGCGCGTATTGGCGTAGTTGCCGTACGACGGCGGGGCGATGAAGGACGGAAGCGTCACGACGCTGCTGCCCTTATCGAGGAGGTACTCGCTGGTGAAGGTCCACGGACCGGTAGCGTACTCGAGGGCGGCGCCGGAGTAGTTGATGTGGCTGAGCTTGATCGCGGTCGTGAAGATCGGAGCGCTGGCGAACGGGCCCGAGCCCACCAGGTCGGTGAGACGCGAGTAGGTGACCATGGCGCGGAGGCCCGAGACCGGAGTATTCCAGGTGAGGGCGGCGCCGCGGAGGTCTTTCTCGTGGAGGCTGCCGATGCCGGGCGGCACGGCGAAGAGCGCGGTGGTGTTGAAGAAATCGCCGACGCCCGCCGTGGTTTTCATCGGGATGTGGCCGAAGTAGGCCTTGTAGTCGAAGGAGCTCGAGCCCGCGTCGAGCGTGCCGTAGACCATGGCGCCGTCGAAGGACGACTGGAAGTCGCGCAGGCGCGCATCGTAGATCGACTGCGGCAGCAGCACGAACGGACGAATCTCATCCGCATCGAGCACCTCGGAGTGGAGGCTGCGCGGATACTTCACGCGGCCGACGCGCACGCCGAACTGCTGGCTGAAATTGTAGTCGAGGACGGCCCAGTCGAGGATGACCTTGTCGTCACCGTACTTGCCGAGCGTCTGGGCGAAGAGCTGGCCACCGACGCGCAGGTGCGGGCCGAAGGTGGTCGAGCCGCGCACCGCCATCTCGCGGAAGTCGAAGGTGCCGCTGTCCTTCGTGTCGACCGGGTAGTTGTTGTTCGTGCTCTTGAGATAGCCTTGGCTGATGAAACCGCCGACCTGCACGTTTTCCCAGAAGCCCGCGGCGCGCGCGAGTGTGGTCGCGCCGAGCGCGAGGCACACCAAGGCGAGCCTTGGCCGTGAATTGAAACGGGCAATCGAAACGAGACGCTGGATCATGTTCTTAGCTTGGTTCGGACGTCCCCAACCGGGTGACGCGAGCCAGACACAACGGACGCTTTGGCGCGTTCTTGATGCCGGGTTTTGTAAATTGCACGAACGGGAGCCGGCCTAATGCGTCCGAGCCGCCGAGCTGTTATTTTTTCGAGAGCGATTTCAGCGATGAAATAAGAACCTCAATCGGCGAAACGGTAGTGAGTTGTGCGATGAAATAACGGAAGCGAAAAAATACACGTGTCGCTTACGGTGCATCTGCACGTGGCGAAGGTGACAAATGAGATGAAAATCTTTCAGCGAGGCACGCCAGATGATCGGACCAAAAGCGCGCGGCGACCGGATGCAGGCCAGATAACCTGGCTCAAAGGCTCAATATATAATATATATAAATGTAAGGTTTTTTGTCCGGTGGCGTATTACGCGCATGGGTTCAGATGCAAGGCGATGGCGTAGGGCTGTGATTAGTTCGTGATAAATAGGCATTTATGAATCGATTGAGCCGAAATGCCTTTGACTTAGGGGCGCACTGGATCGGACTAATTTGGATTCCCGACAGGGCACATCGCCTTGATCCACTTCGAACCTACTGCTGGATGAGAATTAGCCTCAAGGCCCTTGGCGTGATTGCTGCCCTCGCGGTGGGAGTGAGGGCGCGCGGACAAGTGACGCTGACCTTCACGGGCACCGCCGGCAGCACGGCCCTAGGCTACACGAGCGGACAATCTTATTCCTTCTCGTTTACCACCGCGTCGAGTTTCGCGTCGACCTCACGCAGCACCTTCAGCGGCTCGACCAATGACTGGATCGCCGCCCCGACGGACCCACTGCTGATCACGACGGTGACCGGCGGCGGTTTGAGCGGCACGCTGTCGAGCGGAGTGGTGACGACTGAACTGCAGAACAGCACGTCCAATCTCATGCTGGATTTTGAGGATGAGACTAACGGTGGCGCGATCGGCTACACCGCCAATGGTAACTCGCTGAATCAAATCTATGTGCTGATCACGCCGGCGACGGTGCACCCATTTTCGTTTTCCCTTAGCGGCAGCTACACGAATCCGGCAAATTACTTCGCGAACTACACGGGCACCTACAGCATGGCCGGAGTGACGAACAATCACTTCCTCCTGCTTCTCGGCGACTCGTCGAGCGAGATGATCACGCTGACGTCGGTGACCATTGCCAATGCCGCCGCCATCCCGGAGCCGAGTAACATGGGCTGGATACTCGGAGCGGTCGTGTGCATGGGAGCCGCTGGCTGGCGTCGGCGCAAAGCCGGCAAATCCTGACGCGCAGCCTTTCTTTTTGGCACGGATGGCAACACGGTTATGGCGGTGCAGAACGCCGTTTGGACATTGCGGTGGGCGGGGCGACTGACATCGGTGTGTGACCATGGGGAGTCGCTTCAAGACCTTGATTGCAGTCTTCCTGGCGGGGTGCGCCGCGGTGAGTCATCGGCTCGAGGCTGGTTGCTGGCCGCAGCAGTCGGTGCCGGCCGGAGTCGTGCGGACCACTAATGAGGAGACGAATTCGGAACGGCGACGGGCCGTAGAAATGATGGTCCAATCGGTTGCGGGCCTTGCGGCGCGGGCGGTCAATGCGCGCGCGGGAGACGAACTCGTCTGGGTGGTGACGAACAACGTCGATGAAGAAGACTGGTTCGCGCGTTGGTGGCGCGTGCATGCGAAGGTGGAGCACCGCGGAGAGTTTGAGCCGTGGGCGCTGGTGGACCGCTATGCCGCGCGCGGTATCATCCACGGATATGTGCTTTATCGCGCCGACACATCGCGCGGCGAGATGGGACACGCCCGCGCTGGAATGGATCGCTCGGTCAACGTCGCTACCAGTCTCGCAGGCATCCTCGGGGGCATCATCATCGACGAATCGCTCGAAGCGCAGGCGCAGGCTCACGGCCTCAAGCTTCTCCTCGACGCGCGCGGGCTGACACCGGCGGCGTGCTTCGCGCAGTACCGCGAACGCTTTACGCGGAAGATGCTCTGCACGCAGGATCCGCGAAACAGCGCGGCGCGCGACCTCGCGATTGCGCAGGGCGCGCTCACGCTCTTCGGCGATGATGAACCCTTGCGTGCAGTGCTGGAGTGGCTGGAGCCATCGTCGCCGATCCTCGGCTGGAACGGCGGCGATGAACGAAAGACCACGGAGTTCTCATCGCGGTGGGGACACATCCAGACCGCTACGGATTGGTGCGCCAATTTACCCGTGCTGATGGCGGGCAGTGCAGCGACGCCTCCGGCAAAAGCGCACGGGCTCGATCCGCGAACAATCGATTGGTCCGATGCGCGGAGCGCGGTGAGCTTCGTGAGTTCGGACGGGGACAACGTGCAGTGGTACGAGGGGAATTTCTTTCGCAGTCACGAGGGCCAGAGCTACTGGGGCAGCGCCGAGCGGGGGACGATGCCGTTTGGCTGGTCGTGCTGTTTCGCGCAACTCGCACAGCTTTGCCCCGCAGCGATCGACTACGCGACGAGCACGCAGTCGGCGAACGACGCGTTCATCGAGTGGGGTGGCGGATACTATTTCCCCGACCTATTTGCACGCGATCGGCCAGATCGCTGGAAACGGCTCGCGGCCCACGCGCGGCAGACGTTTGAGCTGATGCAGCAAAACAATACCCGCGTGATCGGCTTCAATGTGACGCAGTCGGACTCGGCAGATGCGCTGCAGGCGTATCGCGTCTTCGCCGGAGAGACGACCGGTCTGCTCGCGATCTTCGTTTACGAGTACGATCGCTACGAGGCGGGGGCGGGCCGCGTGTTTTGGGTGAAGGACAAAGCGGGTGTGGATGTGCCAGTGATCACTGCTCGGTACGTGATCTGGAATCATCTCAATGAGCGGCCGCACGCCGGCACACCGGCGAAGGTGGCGCGGGAGATCGCACAGACCGTCGCGACGCAGAAGCCCGGCGATGGACCGCGCTATGATTGGGCGATGGTGCATGTCTGGTCGTGGTTTCGGGCGGCGCCGGGTCGCGACGAAAATGCGGAAGACATGCCGCAGGAAAATGCAGAGAGCCATGGGGGTGAGCGCGGCTATGCGCCTGTAGTCTGGTGCGCGAAGCGCTTACCGGAGACAGTGCGCGTGGTGCGCCCCGAGGAACTGATCTGGCGGCTCCGCATGCAGCACGACGCGGCGCAGACACGCCGATTAATCGAGACGTGGGTGCCGTGAACTATCCCTCGGCGCGAGCGAGGAGATAGGCACGCAGGGCAGGATCGTCGGTGAGGCTCGCGGCGCGGGTGAAGGCGGAGCGGGCTTCTTCGGGGCGATCGAGGCGGCGAAGGATGTGCGCGCGGGCGGCCCACCATGGTTGGTAGGTCGCGGTGCGGGGGGACGCGAGGGCGTCGAGTGCCGCCAGAGCGGCGGGGGCTTCGCCACATTCGGCGAGGGCGACGGCGCGGCCGACGTGGGCACCGATGGTGGGCGAAATCCGCACGAGGCCTTCGTAGAGGAGGGCGATCTCGCGCCAATCGATCACACCGCTCACGGCGCGGTGGGCGTGGATGGATTGGATGGCGGCTTCGAGTTGGTAGCGGCCGGGACGCTGGAACGCGGCGGCATGGCGCAGGTGCTCCTCGGCTTCGGCGATGAGCGGTTGCGACCAGAGCTTCGGGTCCTGCTCGTCGAGCGGGATGAATTTCATTTCGCGAGAATAGCGCGCGGGGCGGCGCGCTTCGCAGTGGAGCATGAGCGCGAGCAGGCCGTGCGCTTCGGGCTCGTCGGGCATGAGCTGCGCGAGGGTTCGGCCGATGGCGATGGCCTCGGGCGCTAGAGCGTGATGCGTCGAGCCAGTGTCGGCGACGCTCTCCCATCCAGTGGTGTAGGCGGAGTAGGTCGCATCCAGCACGAAGCTCGCGCGCTCGGCCCAATCGGGCGGATCGGGCACGCGGAACGGGATGCGGGCCTCGCGGATCTTGGTCTTTGCGCGCACGAGGCGCTGCTCCATCGCGGTGGGTGAGACGAGAAACGCGGACGCGATGCGCGCGGCGTCGAGGCCGAGCACGGTCTGCAGCATCAGCGGCGTGCGCGCGGCGACGTCGATCGCAGGGTGGGCGCAGACGAAGAGGAGCTTCAGGCGTTCGTCAGGGAAAAATGGATACATCGTCGCGACCTCGGATGCTTCGGTGGCGAGTTGGAGGAGCGGCTCGGACTTTTGGCGCACCTGCGCATGGCGGGCGGCGTCGATGAGGCGATTGCGCGCGGCGTGGAGGAGCCACGCCTCAGGCTTTTGCGGCACGCCGTCGATGGGCCAGCGCTGCAGGGCGGTGGCGAAGGCTTCGCTGAGCGCGTCCTCCGCGCCGGCGATGTCGCCTGAGCGCGCGGCGAGGTAGGCGACGAGCCGACCGTAGGAGTGGCGCGCGAGATCCTCGATGACGGCGTGCGGGGCGGAGTCGCTCATCCCGCTGGGCGCGCGGCCGAGGCGGCGAAGTAAGCACCGCCGAGGGGAAGGACTTCGACGGTGCCGAGGGCGGCGGAGGGATTGCGCGCAGCCCATTCGAGGGCGGTGTCGAGATCGGGCACATCGATCACGACGAAGCCGC
Source organism: Verrucomicrobiota bacterium (assembly GCA_048498795.1). Lineage (GTDB taxonomy): Bacteria > Verrucomicrobiota > Verrucomicrobiia > Opitutales > Opitutaceae > JBEHXH01. Next base: position 348,808 of record JBEHXH010000007.1, on the reverse strand, counting down.
CAAGGAACTCCTTGCTTTCGGCGTAGGGGCCGTCCTGCACCTGGCGTTTGCCGTCGCGGACGGAGACGAGCGTGGCGTTGTCGGGTGAGCCGAGGCCGACACCCGCGACGAAGATGCCTGCGGCGTGCAGGGCCTCACCGTAGGCGCGGCCGGCGGCTTGGGCGGCGGGATCCTTAGGGCCTTCGAGGGTGGATTTGGGGACGTGGACGAGGAGAATGTATTTCATGGAAATGAGAGATTTGAGTGAAAGATGGAGCGAGGGGGAGCGGAGTTGAAACGCGGCGAGGGCGCCGCGTCCCCATGGATGAACGCTGCGGCGTGAACAGGAGAGTTTTATTGGGTCAGACGCGGAGCGAGGCGCGGAAGCCGCGGCCGCTGTAGTAGGATTGCGCGCCGTTGTGATAGACGAAGACGCGGTCGAAGCGGCGGTCGCCGAAGAGGGCGCCGCCGAGTTTGCGCATCGCGGTGGGAGCGAGCAGCCAGCTTGAAGACTTGGTGTCGAACTCGCCGAGCTTCTGCAGCTCGAAGTACTGCTCCTCGGTGAGTAGTTCGACGCCCATCGCCGTGGCGAGATCGACGGCGCTGTTTTTCGGTTTGAACTCCTTGCGCAAGTCGAGCGCCTCGCGGTCGTAGCAGAGGCTGGTGCGGCCTTCGGGGCTTTGGGGTGAGCAGTCGAAGAAGACGATCTCGCCGGTCTTCTTGTCGTGGCTAACGACATCGGGCTCACCGCCGGTGGACTCCATTTCGGCGAGCGATTTCAGCTTGGCGGGGTTGGCATCGAGGCGGGCTTTGACCTTGGCCCAGTCGAGGCCGGGATGGCGGGAGGAATTTTTCTCGAAGCGGGTTTGCAGCGTGACGAGCAGGACATCGCGAGAGCTGGCGGGAGAATCTTTTTTGGCTTTGGCGCTTTTCATGGGAAAATATTTTATGGAGGGTGATGAATTAGGCGGAGGCTTTCTCGGTGGCGCGAATCAAGCGGGTACCCAGCCACATCCAGAATCCGGTGAGGACGATGAGCGGGACGGCGACGTAGCGCACGGTGAGAGCGTAATTGGGCAGCGCGGGGAACGGGCTGTAGATGTAACCGACGATGGGGATGCTGAAGATCAGGTGAATCCAGCGGGTGATCGAGCGTTTGGTGGCCTCAGTCATGGCGATGATGGGTGGCTTTGAGGGTGGAGTGAAGCCGCGAAGAAGTCGCCGCTTCACCCCCGATGACGGGCTAGCGCGGGCTATTCCGACATTTTTCGGAAATTTCTTTAAGGATTCACCAGCAGGGGTGTCGTGGTTGTTGGGCGTTGCACCGTTCGGCGAGAGTTTATTCCTTCGGGATGAAATTCCCCGGCTCGGTACGAAGTCCATCGAAGGTGGCTCCGTAATTATTTTTCAACCCCATGCTTTCATTTCGTCGCGGTGTGTATTTGTGCCTGCTGGCCGGCCTGTTTTTGGGCCGAGCTTCGGTGCTCCTCGGCGCGGCGGCGCCGGTGACACTGACGATTACATTCGAACGAGCGGAGTATTTCGTCGGAGAAAATGTGCGGATTCAGCTCCGGGTCGAAAATACCGGGACCAAGGATTTCCTGCTCAAACGGAGCGGATCTGAAGGGCTCAAGATTACCGCGACCGATGCGGCGGGGCACGTGCTGAGGGATCCCACGCCGGTGGCAGCGGTGTATATGGGCATAGTCGCTCCCGACCAAAGATTACGGCTTGGGGAGCATTACGATGTACCAATCGAGCTGACGAGCCACTGCCGGTTTGTGGAGGCCGGACAATATACGATCCGGGTGGAGCCGCAGCGGGACGTGCAGAGAGGCTGGTGGGATTACCCGATTGCCGAGGCTGTTGTCTCGTTCAAACTGCCGACTCAAGCGGAGGCGGAGAAAATCGTAGATGACATGATGGGGATGCCGAGCGATCCGACGACCCCACGGAAGAGAATATCGAAGGACCCGGCCTCGCTCACACTCCCCCTCTATCTCAAACCGCTGACGCGGTGGTACACGGGCGGCAATCGCCAGGCGTTGGCTGGGATCAGCAGCATCGAAACTCCCGAGGCAACAGCGGCCATGTTGAAACTCCTGCAGCAGGATGTCGGAGGCTCGGACGACCAATTATTTTACAAACTGAATCAGCGCCTGCCGCGCACGAATCCGGCAGCAACTGCGGCTAAGGAGCCTGCCCCTGCGTGGTGGAGCGAGCAACTCGTCGGTCCGGCGCGGGTGCTCGCGGAAAAGTGGTTCACTTCGGGGGATGCTCAGCACAAGAGCTGGGCGGCGCAGATCGACGGCGCGGTTGGCACGGCGGAGGATGCGCTGGCGATTTGGGAAGAATTGGAGCGGGCGATCAAAGAGACGAATGGAGCGAATGTCTTCGAGAATCGGGCTCCACTCTACGCCGGGGTGATCACCGCGATGCGGGCGAGACGAGTTCTCCCGCAGGCCAGTGACTCGCCGCGAAGCCTCGGGGAGGTGTATCTCTACTTCGAACCGTATCGCGCCAAGCCGCTGCCGCGGCCGAAGAATTGGCGGGCGTTGCTGGATCGATATGCCACCAGCCCGTACGCGGCGATTCGCAATGTGGCGATCGCTTCTATTCCCCATCCAGTGCCAGACGATTGCACGGCCATGGTCGAGGTGGCGCTAAAGGATCCGAATCAGGCGGTCCGTGAGTCGGCGCTCTTCGTCAAGGAGCGCGTGATCGACATGAGCCCCATGGAACATCCGGGGATGCCGCCGATGCCGCAAATGTCGATCAAGCTGGATGCTGCTGGCAAGGTGATTGAGACGCGGGTGAAGGAGCCGGAGACCTTGACGGAGCGAATCGCGCGCCGGCCCAACGACGCCGATGCATATCGGGAGCGCGCGACGGAGAGACGGAAGCAGGGAGATTTTTCGGGAGCGCTCGACGACGCCAATCACGCCGTTGCCTTAGCCCCGAAGAGCGCCAGTGGGTACATCGATCGCGGTCTCGCACGAGTGCAATCGGGCGATTACGAGGGAGGCATCGCGGACTATACGCTGGCGCTCGGACTCGAACCTAAGAATCCGCTGATCTACAATAACCGTGGCATAGCGAAACACCTGAAGGGCGACGATGCGGAGGCGCTCAAGGACTTCGATCACGCACTCGATCTCCGCTTGGACTACGCCGATGCGCTCGCTGCTCGCGGACTGAGCGAGATGACCATGGGCGATCTCGACGCGGCGTTGAGCGATTGCACGCGTGCGCTGGTTTTCGATCCGAATCTGCGGCTGGCAGTGGGACTTCGAGCGATGATTAACGAGATCAAAGGCGACTTCGCTGCTGTAGCCGCCGATGACGCGAAGTGGGTCAATTTGAGCCGCGGCACGGACAGCTCCGAGCCCTATGTGCGTTTTAGTTGGTCGCTGAATCTACGTCGTCAGCACGCAAATGCCGGTGAAGCCGGATTGGCTGAGGCAGTGGCGGGTCTGCCGGAAGGGTGGACCAAGGCGGTCGGGCGTTACCTTCTGGGGGCGATCGACGAGAAAGCGTTTTTGGCGAAAGCCGATGAAGGCGACGCAAGAGCGAAGCGTGAGCAGACTTGCGAGGCCTGTTACTACGCGGGCATGACTCATCTGATTGAGAACGACACGAAGACGGCGCAGGCGTTTTTCCGGCGCTGTCTCGACACGGGAGTGAAGGGCTTTGACGAGTTTATTTTGGCGAAGGCCGAGCTTGCTCGGGCGGGCGGGCACTGAGCCGAGCGAAGTTTCGTGATGCAACGACGTGGCTGGGGTTTCTGCTTCCGTGTGCCTACGGGTTTTACCCCCGGCACCGAGCGCGAGTGGAGGGAGTCGGGGTGTACTGTTTCGTTTAACCCTCCAAAAAATACCCATGAAACCCAGCACTGAAAATATCGCACGCGGCAATGGTAACATCGCCGTGGGCAAGACGAAGGAAGTCGCCGGCAAGGTCGTGCATAGCCCCGAACTCAAGGCCAAGGGCGTCGTGCAGCAGGCCGCCGGCGAAGTCCAGAAGACGGTCGGCAAAGCCCAAAAGGCCCAAGGCGACTGATCGCGTCCTCGCTGTTTCTCCGCTCGGTCGACGCGACCGGCGATCTCGCACGCTGCGTCAACCGAAAGGGATGAGCCGAAGCTCCGGGTGGGCTTCGGCTCATTTCGTTTTGGGAAAGAGGCGGAGCGTGCTCGTTGAGCGACGCCGCGACGTGGAGTGAGGGAATCGGGTCGACACCTACTCTATTCGCGGTGGTGGCACTCGCTGAGGAGAGTTCGGTCAAAGGCAGTATGCTGCGCTTCTACTTCTACCTCAATGCGGCGCTCTACGCAGGGTCGGCCCTGTGGTGCACGATCAGCCCACGGAAGACGGCGCAGGCGGCGGGTTATGTGGAGCTGAACAACTCGGGCCGCTCGGAATTTCTCGTCGATTACGGCGGGCTGCAGTGGGGGCTCGCGGCTTTCTTTTTTTATCTGGGGCGATACCCAGCTGCGCTGGGGAGGATCGGGGCGATTTTCGCGGTGCTGCTGTACGCGCCGATTGTCTTCTACCGTATCGCGACCGTAGTGCGTTTCGCGCCGGTCTCACGCGTCACTTACGCCCTGGCCATTTTGGAAATCGCGCTGCTCATCGGCGCCATCGTCGCGGTCACCCGGCCGCTCATATAGAAACCCGAGCCGATGAGACGCACGGTCCCGCGCAGCTTCAACCCCTGAAAGCCATGACCCAATCGTCCATCAGCACACACAAGACCAAGCATCTCCTCTCGCACGTGCTCGCGGTCGCCGGCAGCCGGCGCTGGCCCGACGCGGCGCGCGGAGAAAGCGGCGAGACCAAGACGGGCTTCTATGCGGACTTCGGCCTCGCGATATTGCCGGCCGAAGAAGAGCTCGCCGCGCTCAACGACGACATGGCTCGCCTGCTCTTCGACTGCGCGAGTTTTCACGCGCTCGAACTCACGCCCGAGCAGGCGCTCGGTGAACTCGGCGCGCATCCGTGGAAGCGCTGGCAGATCGAGACCATCGCCGAGTCGGAGCCGACCGTGTGCTGCTACGAGATGGACGGCACCATCGACGTCTGCGACTGCATCTTCAAAAATCCTTCGCAGCTCCGCTCGATCCATCCGGAAAAATTCCTCGTGGCCAACGCCTTTCCTGTCGCGTGGAACTACCTCGGACGCGAGGAGATCTTTGTGCGCATCACCGGTGAGCTGTTTCCCGCGGTGATGCCGTGCAGTTGCTGCCAGGCGTGAGGGTTGAGAACGGCGCGGCGAGCAGCGGAGTCGCGCGGGACTGACACGACGGCGGCGATAGATCGCTGTGGGCTTTTGTTTTTGATGACAGGCGTTAGGAGTTGGGCATGCGGCTCGAATTTCCCTCGGTGGTCGATCATGGTTTGGTGCCGGTGGCTGACGTGATGGCGCGGGCGTTTGCGGATTATTTTGTGAAGATCGTCGCGACGCGCGCGGTGCTGCTGCAGATGGCGCGCGGAGATAGTGTGGACCTTTCGCTCAGTCGGGTGGCGATGGTGGACGGCGTGGCGGTCGGCGCGGCGCTCATCGCGCGCCGCGGATGGACGAGCCGGCTTGCGGGGATGGCGCTGGTGCCGGAAGGGCGGCGGCGAGGAGTCGGACGGGCGCTCGTGCAGCAACTGCTCGATGATGCGCGCGGCCGAGGGGATCGCGCGATGGTGCTCGAAGTGATCGAGCAGAATACCGCCGCGGTGAAACTCTACGAGGCGTGTGGCTTCGCGCGGGTGCGCCGGCTGGTCGGCTATGCTGGCTCGGCGACGCTGGATTCAGCGGCAGCGGGCGGTTTGCGTGAAGTGGATGTGCGCGACGTCGGAGCGGCCGTGATGCAGCACGGGCGCGCGGATTTGCCGTGGCAGATTTCAGGGGAGACGATCGCGCAGGCGGGGCCCCCCGTCGTGGGCTATGGACTCGACGGGGCGTGGATCGCGCTCGGCAATATCGCGAGTTCGCCGGTGACGATTCGGACGCTGGTGGCCGAGAGCGGAAAGGCGGAGAAGGCGAGTCGCCTGCTGCGCGCGGTGATGGCGAAATATCCGGGCAAGGAATGGCGCATCTCAGCACTGTGGCCGGAAGAAGATGCGGGCGTGTTTGAGGCCGTGGCAGGTCTGAAACGAATCGACCTCGCGCAGTGGCAGATGATGAGGATGATCTGAGTGCGGAGTTTTGTGGGGAGCGCGGTCATCCTCGATAGCGCGAGATAAGATGCGACCGAGGGCGGTCGCGCTCCCAGGGGGCTGTAGCGGCGGTCTATGACCGCCGAGGCGGTGAGAGAAAGCGGGCGGAGATGTTTCGGCGCTCATAGAGCGCCGCTACAGGTTTCTGCGACGAGGCGTTTTCTTTTGCGCAGAAGTTTTGTGGCGCTACGAGCACGCCACCCACAGTTGGTGGGGGATTGGACGGGCGGGCCGCCCGTCCCTGCTTCGAATGGCGGCGAAAATTAGATCTCCGGGAAGCGAGCGTGGAGGCGGGTCTTGGCTTCGCGGGTGGCGACGCGGCTCACAGTGACGGGCTGGAGCACGCCCGAGAGGCGGAGCTCGATCGTGCGCGCGGAGGTGTGCGCGTAGCCGACGACGCGGGCGAGGTTGGCGATACTCGCGCGGTGGACCTGCAGGAACGTATTCGACGGGAGACTCTCGGCCCACGCCTTGAGCGTGCGGCGGACGAGGATGAGCGTGCCGTCGGAAAGATTGACCAGCGAGTAGTTCTCGTGGGCTTGGATGAGACTGATGTCCGCTACGCGGGCGAAGTGAGCGCGCGTGCCTGAGTTGAGATGAATCGTGTCTTCGAGCCGCAGAGCCTTGCCGCCGGTGGGCGCGCGCAGGGCGGCGGGCTTCACGTTGCGCTCGGCGAGACGCCGGAGCGACTCGGCGAGGCGGAGCGGCTGGAGGGGTTTGACGAGGTAGTCGTGCGCGTTGAGGTCAAAGGCACGCAGGGCATCCTGCTGCGTGTCGGCGACGAACACGATCGCGACTCCGGGAGGAATGGCCGGCACAAGATCGAAACCACTGCCGCCCTCAAGCTGAGTGGCGAGAAAGATCAGATCGTAATTATTGCGCAGAAGAAGCACGCGCGCGGATTTCGCGCTGTCGGTTTCACCGACGATCTCCACATCCGGGTATACGGAGAGGAGCGATCGCAGGTGAAGGCGGGCTTTTTCTTGGTCGTCGATCAGCAGCGCACGCGGCACGTAGAGAAAGGGGTCGAGTGGCCCATTGACTACCCCTCCCTTGTAAGGGACGGGAGTGCCGAGTGACGAGTTGGCCACCCCGCGTGACGAATGGGCAAAAAGCAATGCGCCGCGGAGCGTGTTGGTGGACAACGGTCAACAACGCGTCCGGGCGCACGGACTAGGCATATTTTGCGGTCACCGGCCTGGCTGGCCAATGCGAGGCAGGCGTAGATGGAGGTGGTCCTTCAGACCCTGCGTGGCTTGACGGCTGACTCGCACCGGGTGCGGCACACCTCGGAGGTGCAGCGAAAGCGTGCGCGGAGTGTCGTGCACATAGCTCGCGACTTGGTCGATGTTGGCGATGGCGGTGCGGTGCACGCGGAGAAACTGCGCGACGGGCAGCTCGTGGGCCCAGCGCTTAAGGCTGCGGCGCACCATGACGGGTGGACCGTCCGCGTGATGGACCACGGTATAGTTGCCCTCAGCCTCGATGAGACTGATCTGGCCGACGCGTATGAAATGCGCGTGCGAGCCGGAGTTGAGCGCGATGGTTTCGTCGAGGCCGAGTGGGCGCGGGCCGGGGTTGTTTTCGGCGAGTTGGCGCTGCTCGATGCGGCGGAGCGTTTCGGCGAGTCGGTTGGGATGCACCGGCTTCACGAGGTAGTCCATGGCGTTAGCCTCGAAGGCTTGCGCGGCGTGGGCACCGTCACCGTTGATGAAGACGACGGGTTTGTGCGCAGGCACATCCGGGAGAAGCTCAAAGCCGCTGGTGCGGCCGAGCCGGGTGCCGAGGAAGACCATGTCGTAGTCTGCGCGATTGAGGAGCGAACGCGCGTGCGTGAGATCGTCGGCTTCACCCACTACCTGAATGGCAGGGTGAGCAGCGAGGAGGCCACGCAGGTGATCCCTCGCCGATGATTCGTCGATGAGGAGGGTTTTAGGCATGCCGACTTAGACCGAGGTCGGCGGCGGGCGGTTTGCGGCAAAATGCAAGAATAGTTTGGAACCATTCCGGCCCGTTTACCGTGTAAGATACGGCCGGACGGAAAGGACCCCAGGAACAATTTTTCGGAGAGCGTGATAAGAAGCCGAAGGAAAGCGGGGGGATTTATTTTAGCGCGAAGGCGCGAAGCGCAGCCCGCGAAGAACGTCAAGCGAAGCGAAGAGACAGGGAGAACTCAGGTTCTGCCCGACTTAATGATTTCGTCCGTGAGTTCGGTTGACCAAAGGCTGTCGCTTTTGCTCCACGGGCCGCCATAGATACAATCCATCGTATCGACGATGGCATCATAACGGGGGGCGGCGCCGTCGGTGATCTGCTGGAAGTGCGCGAAGAGATAGTAGACGGTGAGCTGAGGCACCCCTTCGTCTCGGAGCAGCCGGGCCAGTTGGCAGAGGCTCTCGAACGGCGGCGGGCTTTGGAGTGCTTCTTCGAACCTGCGTTGATGATCGGGGCTGATCATGGGCCACCGAAGTCTCGAGGCGCGCTTGGGTGCAAGCGAGCTGGTTTTGCTGCACGGGCGCGACGGGGAACACGCGAGTGCGCCAGTGCCGCCGTATCCGAGAAACGGATACGGCCGCGGCTCCCTGGCCTGCGCGCGTGGATGGAGGGCAGCCCGTGGTCGGCTTTCAGCCCGGATCAGTCGGCGACGTACCAGCGGCCTTGATTGGTGTCGGTGTATTTGCGGCCGGCCACGTAGTAGACGACCTCGAACGCGATGGTGGCTCCTTTGGGCACAGGGATGCTGCCGCCGGGCGGTTGCCAGGTCTTTCCCGCCGCGGAGGTGGCGGTGACAGAGAGCGCAGTGGTTTGGGTGGAGGCGGCGCGATTCGAGGTGACCCACCACACGACGGAGACGGACTCGATGCTGGGCGGCGTCGTGAGCTGGAATTCGAACGCATCCTGTGCCGCGGATTTGGATTTGGCGGCTTTGACCTTGGCGGTCTTCAGCGTCAGGTCGGCGAGACCGAAGCGCAGCCAGTGATTTTTGCCGCGATCGGAGTCCCAGTGGGTGTGGCCGTCTTCGTGCGTGCAGGAAAACCAGACCTCGAGTTCGTTGCAGCCGGCGGGGATATCGAATGTGGTGGTCAGCATGAACCCCTGACCGGTGGCATCGGCGAGCTCGGCGAGGGGCTGGCCGGGCGGAAGCTCGAGCTGGCCTTGCCACTCAAGATTGATCGGATGGAAGCGCACGTGGACGCAGATGCGATGATTTGTCGTCTCGGCCTCCTCGGCTTCGACGATCCGGAGCGGATCGTAGCGGAGCATGCATGGGCCGGGAACGAGGTCGCCTTGGACGAGTTCGTGGAAGTCGGACGTGAAGGTGATCTGGGGCCGGGAGCCGGCATTGGTACGAAGTTGCATGGGTGATTCCTCGCGAGGGTGGTTTAATAGGAGGCGCTCACGGTGGAGTCGGCGCGGTTGTCGTAGATTTTAACGAAGACGATATTCAGACTCTGGTTCCAATACCAGCAGTCGACGGTGGAGGACTGCAGGGACCCTGGATCGCCGACGTTGGGCAGCGCGGTGCCGTCGCGCGTGACTTGCTGGGCCGACGTGATGCTGCCGAGGATAGCGATGTAGTTGAAGGCCGAGGCGGGCGTGTAGTTGTCCTGCCCCGCGACGCGGGCGATGCGGATCTGGCGCGTGGTGCCGCCACTGGTGAGCGTCTGCTGGTAGATACGAGTGAGGCGGTACTCGCCGTTGTTCTGAGCCTTTTGTGAGACGCCGTCGTCCTGATAAAGCTGATACGCCTGAGCATCGGTCCAGCGGTCGGGGCCGGGATAGCAGTTGATCGTGAGCGGATTGGCCGGGATCTGGCCGACCCACTGCTCGAGATTTTGGAAGGGAAGAATCGCGCCGGCCCGCACGTAGATAGGGACGAGGTTGAGGCCGGCCGTGTAGCTGATCACGGAGCCGCCGGCCACCGCGCCGAGGAGCGGCGCGCAATTATTCTGGAAGGCGTACCAGTTGCTCCCCGCGGGGAGGTAAAGGTCGCGCGTGGGCGAGATCGGCGGGTTGGCAGAGACGGCGGGGAAGAGAATCGGGGCGACGAGGAAATCGTCGCCGACGAAGAACTGGGAATTGATGTAGTAATTGGAATTCCCATACACGCCCGGATCGGTGGGCACACCCGGCTTGATGGAGAAGAGCGGGCGGCAGATCGGCAGGCCGGTCTGCGTCCATTGATACATGGCGTCATAGTAAACCTGAAGCATGCAGTAGCGCAGCTCGACGTAGGCGCGACAGTTGGTGGGGACGGGCTCGCCGTAGGCGAAGGCTTCCTGGAACTGCTTATTATAGCCGTCGTAGTGGTTGCGATACCACGGGAGGAAGGAGCCGAGCTGCATCCAGCGCGTGAGCAACTCGTAGTTGGTGATGCCGCCGACGATGCTGCTGCCGCACATGCCGCCCTGCGAGGTGGTCTCGAGGGGATCGATCGGGCCGGTCGCGAAGCCGCCGATGTCGCAGCCACTGATCGGTACGCCGGAGAGGCCGAGGTTGAGCACCTCGGGGATGTTGATATTGAGGAAATCCCAGCTCGAGGCGGAGTCGCCGGTCCAGAGCGCGGCGTAGCGCTGCATGCCGGCGTAGCCGCCGCGCGCGATGATGAAATTGCGCCGGGTGGGTGCGAGCGCGTTGATGCCCTCGGAGGTGGCGCGCAGCAGGTTGTTCACGTAGCTGTTGTGCAGTTGCGCGTTCGGCAGGTAGTTGACGGAGACGACCGCGCCGGTCACTGGATCCAACTGCTCCTGCGCCATCATGAGGTCTTGCGGGAATGTCTTGTAATACTGCTGGCCGGGGGAAGGAAGATTGGCGTCGATCGCTGGGCAGGTCATGTCCTGCCAGATCATATCGAGGCCGACATTCTGGATGAGATCCTGGTACTGCTGGCCCCAAACTTGGCGCACTTCTGTGAGACCGAAATCGGGGTAGTTGCCCGGAGCGGTGAGCGGCACTTGCCCCTGATTGTTGGGCTGAAGCGGAGGATAGGGATAGGGATTGTTGCCGTAGTTGATGCCGTAGTTCACGCCGCCGACATAGAGCGACGGGTCCTCGCCTGACTGGTAACGCGTATTGTAGATGAGCGCGGCTACGGGGTTTGTTGTTCTATCGTTGAGGGCCTTGAGGGCTTCACGTTGGACGTACGGCGCTTTCACACCCTCCTGATTCAGCGGGTTGGTCGTAATGATCGGGGTGATGTTGGTGGACATCTTGAACCCGTTGAGGTGGAGATCGTCGAAGAGTTCCTTGGTGTTGGGGAACTTCAGCTCACTGTGGGTGAAGGTGCGGTAGTTGTCCTGAAAATCGACGTCGATGTGCAGGCCGTCGCAGGGGATGCGGGCGGCGCGGTAAGAGTTGGCGGCGGCGGCGAGCTTGTAGCGATCAAAGTAGCCGTAGGCACCCTGATGAAACCCGAAGGCGTAGCGCGGGGGCATCGGCGAGCGGCCGGTGAGCGTGGTGTACTGCGCGAGAATATCCGTCACGCTCGCGCCCGCGAAAAAGTAGGTGTCGAGTTCGTTGTACAGGGCGCCGAGATAGTACTTCCCGTCCATGTTGGAGTAGTCATTGGACGAGACGTTGGCGTAGGCCTGCGCGGGATTGTCGAGGAAGAGGCCGGTGGCGAAAGCCGGGCCGGCGAAAGCCCCGGAGGGCGCAGGATCGTTTTCGACGAGGACGGGAATTGAACAATAGAGCGGCTCGGTGGGATTGAGCGGCCCCGAGTTCGGCGGGGTGACGCAGGGACCGTTGTACGTGTAGTTGTCGAAGTTGAAAAACGTGAAGGTAGAATTGTTTTTCTGGAGGGCAGCGCCGGCCTTTTCGCCGAGGCCGTAGTAACTCGCTCCGACTGGCGCAGTCTTCATGAGCGCGATGACCTGCTGGCCGGGAATGTAGAGCACACCCTGGCCGGGGGCGTCCTGATGGATCAGTTGACCGCCACGATAAACTTGCACCGCGAAGGGAGCGAGGCCGATGACCAGCGTGAGCGTACCGGTCTGGATCTGCAGCGTCTGGGGATTGGGCTGGCTCGTGGTGACATTGAGGCCGGTCAGGCCGAGGTTGCGATTGACGACGGCATTGGACGTCTCGGTGGTGTAGGTGGCGCCGGGTGCGGGATTGAAACGCAGGCGATACGCGGTGGGGCCGAGAATCTGCAGGACAAGCGAGTAGGCATTGCCGGCACCGAAGACGAAAGTGAAGTTGCGGCCGGTGGCGTCGGGCGTCCACGAGGCGATATTGCCGACGGTGCTCCATCCCGAATTATTGGGCGTGAACGCATTGGTGAGGACGAAGGGAAAGGAAGTGCTCATAGTGGCTGGGAATCGAATTGGCGTGATAGCGAAGAAGAAAAGTGCGCGGAGCGGAGTGGCGGGTGCGCAGATGAAACGGGCCGGGTTTCGGCCGAGGTGGTGAGACCGAACCGGCCGGGCGGACCGGAGCCGGTTCGGTCCGAGAAAGAATTACTGCGTGTTGGGGATGGTCACCGTGGAGATGTCCACGGTGTTGGCTCCTTCATACGGAGCGGATTGGGCGCGAAGCTGCATCAGCCAGGAGTAATCGGCGTCGCCCATCTGGCCGCGGACGGCATTCTGGCCGTAGATCGGCACGCGATATTTTTTCCCGTCGACGGTCTGCGTGACGTAGCGTCCGAAGGGATCTTTCTTGAAGGCCACGGCGGCACCGGCGGAGAAGTGGCAGCCGGCGCAACTCTCCGTTGCAAAGATTTTGTTCGGATCGGCGACCACTCCTGCGGGCAGGCGATAGTCGTCGGCGACGGGACCGGCGGGGGAATTGTTGCCGGCCTGGAAGAAGGTTTCCATCGTGGTGTTCACGAGGAACACGGGCACGACCTTGCCGGGAATCTTGAAGATGATGCTTTCCTGTGACGAGGGCAGCAGGGTGCCGTCGGGCTGATTCGCGACGCCGTTGGTGAAGGCCGGGAAGGACGGCGCGGCGGGCCACTGCGTGCCGATGAGTTCGTAGTACTGATACACCGAACCCAGGCTCTTGAGGGCGGCGCGCACTTGATCGTTGAGGGCCGCGGTCGCCTTCGGGATGGGCAGGACCATCGTGGTTTGCGTAGGATTGGTGGTGAGCGATTCGTCCCACGAGGTATATTTGATCGGGCCGTCATCCTTGCCGGTGACGGGATTGTATTGCTTGACGGGTGCGCTGTTCTTCGGGGCAAGCGTGTTGACCTGAAGGGTGGGGTTGTCGGGGTTGAAAAACGTCGGCCGGCGAGGGTGTCCGCCGGGCCCCGACTCGAGATCGTTGACGTTCGTATTGTCGACTTGTTCGAACGTAGCCCAAATCCAGGTGGGAGATGATTGCGTGCGGACGGCGATATGCATGCCCACGAGGCCGAACTTGGCGGTATACGGATCGCCGGTCAGCGGGACGACCTTGGCCTCGCGGACGAGGAAGCGCGTGGGATCTACGTCGGGGAAAAACTTGGTAGCATCATTGTTTTCCGTGAGCTGCTTCCAGGACATCTTGATCTCCATGGAGCCATGGGACTTCTCGCCGTGGTTGGCGGGGAAATCGATCTTGTTCTTGCTCGTGTAGGCGATCTGCCCCTCGAGGTTGTATAGCTGATTGTCCACGATATAATCGAACTCGGTCTTGTTCATGGCGGCTTGGTAGCGCACCCATTTGCCCTGCTGATCGATCATCGGGCCCGTGAAGGCCTGCAGGCTGCCGGATGAGCCGCCGATCGTGGGAATCACAAAACCGCCGTCGTTGGCGTTTTTCTTGTCAGCAGGAGTGCCGATGCTCATGCCGCCCATCCAGAATGTCTTGTTCTGGCTGTCGGTCACGCTGTCGGTCCAGGACTTCGGCTTGGCTCCGTCCTTGAGGTATACGGTGCCGGCATCGACGTAGTGCTCCCACACGCGGGGCGTGGTGGAGTCGGCGAGCGTGAGGGAGTTATTGGGCTGGCCGTCGGCCTTGGCTGGCCAATTCAGCGCAACGAATGTCTGCCACGAAAAAATGTCGAACCAACGCTGGGCTGCCGGAATATTTGCGTCGGGAATGGTGAACGGCGGCTTGGGCTGGGTGGGCGTGTCGCTCAGCGCCTGCAGGGCAGGGAGATTGACGTCATGCGGGAGGGCGGAATTGAACGGGAGTGGATAGTTCAGGCCCGAGTCGGCCGAATAGGTCGCGGGCTTGGAGGCGGCATCGGGAGCATCGGCGGCTAATAGCATGCCGGGTGCGACAAGGGTGAGCGCGAGAGCGTGAACAAGGGCGGTTTTACGCATGGCAGATAAAGTATAAAGCAGCCGTGTTACCAATATGTGGCGATCTGCTGTCTATTTTCTTACGATTTCGCAGCCTGTTGTTGGACAGGTGATAAGGGGTGAATAAATGAGTAAATTTGGTGGATATGAATTTTTATGATGATTCCGCCGGTGGCGATGGTTTGTTTTTATGACGAGGATCGTTGAAATATAGATCGAATTGGCCCCGCACTTGCTCGTCGTGGATTGCACTCCAGCGGCGTTTGGCCCCGTCGGAATGGTGCCAGCACCGCTTGCCAAGCGGGGCGGATGATTTCATTCCGGTGGAAATGTCATTTCGTCTTTGTCGATTCGCAGTCCGGTCGTGGTTGGTGGGCGTATTGGTGGTGGGGGCGGTGCACGCGCAGGACTGGCCAGTGAAGCCGCGCGTGGAGATGCCGCCGGCGGTGACGGAGGCGATGGCGAAACACGATTTCAAGACGGCGGCGGCGGAGGCCGACAAGATCATCGACGCGACGCATACGGACGAGTCGTTCACCCGCTGGGCCGAGGTGCACTTCGCGTGGGCACGTTGGCTGACGAAGCAGGGCGAGTTCAACGAGGCCCGCACGCACACCGGGCTGGGCTTCGCGGGCAATCGCGAGCTCGACCGCGAGGAGACGCTCAAGAAGATGGACGCGGCGATCAATGACGCCGCGCTCAAGGCGATCGCGGCGGCGATGGAGCGGAAGGAGTACGAGAAAGCGCTCACGTTCGCGGCCGGTGAGATCAAGGCCGACGCGATGAACGACGCGGCGCGCCAACAGCAGATCGAGGCGCTCCGCGCGATGCAGCGATGGCCCGAGGCGATCCGCGCGTACGCGGATGCATTGAAGAATTTACCGGCCGAGGGTGGGGGGTTGACGGCGATGCTGCATCGCGCCGGGCGCGACGACACGATTGCCGCGCGGATCACGGCGTTGCGCGAGCGCATCAAGCGAGGCGAAAGCGTCGAGACGGAGCGTGCGCCCCTGATCACAGCGGTCGTCTATGCGATCTCGCTCGAGAACTCCGCCACGCTGCACCGTTACCTCTCGATGCTGTATTTCGATGCGCAGCGGTGGAGCGATGCTGTCGCCGAAATGGATGCGGCGATCGAGCAGGCGGCGGACGCCGACAAGGCGCGCTACGAAGCGGAGCGGAAGACTATCGCCGAGCAGGCCGTGACGGCCCGCCGGTACGGGAAAAACTACGTGCTCGCGGCCCGTCTCGGCGAACCCTTCGCCCGCTATCTGCACAACGTGGTAGGGAACTCGCGCTACCCGATCGACAAGGCGCTCGAGAATCAGTTGCCCTCACTCCAGATCGTGCGGCTGGGCGCGATCCGCGCCGAGGCCGCGCAGTATGAAAAGCTGCGAACGTTGACCAAAGAGGCGCAAGCCAAGCAGGAAGCGATGGCCAAAAGCGTCGGCCCGGACAACGTGGTGAGTGCGAACTTCAAGGCGGAGTACGATGGCCGACTAGCCTATTTCAAGCAGCTGAAAGGCGAACTCGACGCCTCCGCTGCGGCACTCGAAAGCCGCGAAGAGGGTTTTTGGCGGGATTGAGTGAAGTGCCTTTGCGACGCTACTGCTTTTTGCGCCGCCACTGATCTTCCGCCAGCCGCAGGATGGCGGCCAAATACGGCGTCGTTTGCCGAGCGTAGTACTCCGCGGTGCATATATTGATGCCTCCGGTTCGCGTCGGATCGGCGCCGTGGTCGAGGAGAAATTCGGCGATGTCCGTGTGCCCCTTTTCTGCGGCGCTCATAAGGGGCGTCATGAAACAGCTTCCATCGTCGAACGGGTCGACCCACGCACCAGCCGCGACGAGCTGACGGACGATTTCAAGCTGACCAGTTTCAGCCGAGAGGGTCAGCGCGTTGCGACCATACTTGTCCCAGACATTTACATCGACACCCTCGGAAATGAGTCGATCAACCGCGCCGATGTCTCCGGCGTAAGCGGCGCACCATAGTGCCTTCGCTGGTGTATCGTCTCGCTCCTGCATGCTGGTCAGCGCGGTGTAGCAATCGATTCCGTCAGGTCAACGGGTGGCGATAACGGTGGCCGCAGTCGTTGCAGCTGTACGGAGCGCCGTGCTTCTTGGACAAATAGATGTTTACGATGGCGGAGAGCCCAAGAGTGAGGTGCAACGTGTGGAGAGATGCGGCCCGGGCAGTGACTTGGTCACTGCGGCACCGAGGGCAGGCATAGAGGCAGCGGTGAGTGGGATCGGCCGGGTGAAGCACGATAGTCTCAGCCTCGGCGAACCGCTGCTCCTCAACGAGCAGGATATAGCCAGAGATACTGCCTGCGGATGCAGTTTCGCGTGACGCGCTGGGAGCATACTCCACCAGAGCGTCGATGCCGGCGGCAGGAGGTCGAGTTGTGCATCGTTCGCCTCTTCGTAAGTAGAGAAGGTCGTGAGTCGGCGCATGGCGTGGAGGAGCCGAGGGGGAGTTGGGCCGAGTGGTTTCATGATAGAGCTACCGCGGGCCGTCGAGGTAAAGGAGGTACAGCTCCATTCTGCTGCAACTTTTCCTGGCCTGCCGAGTTCTTCTCTGGTGCCTCCCCTCATTGAACCCCTCTTGCATGATTCCCGGCTGGCTTGGCGCAGCCTCGCGCGTGAGAAGAACTTTACACTGACGGTCGTCGCGATCTTTGCGCTCTGTCTGGCGGCGAATGTGGCGATCTTTGCCGTAGTCGATGCGGTGCTGCTGCGGCCGCTCCCGTTTCGCGAGGCCGATCGGTTGGTCACAGTGTACAACACTTACCCGAAAGCGGGGGTGGAGCGGGCGGGGACGTCTGTCCCGCACTATTTGGAGCGCAAGGAGCTGGGCGCTTTCGAGGAAGCGGCGGCGCTGCGAGTGACGGGAGTGACCGTCGGCGAGGCGGGTGCGCCCGAACGGGTCGAGTCGATGTCTGTGACGCCTTCGTTCTTTCGCGTGCTCGGTGCGGGCGCGGCGTTGGGACGCACGTTTACCGACGACGAGGCGGTCACGGGGCATGAACACGTCGCAGTGTTGAGCGATGGGTTTTGGCGGCAGCATTTCGGCGCTGATCCGGCGGTGGTCGGGCGCACGATTCGGATCAACGCCCAGCCGTTTACCATCGTCGGCGTGATGGCGCCGGATTTTCACTACCTCGCGCAGCGCGCGCGGCTGTGGACGCCGCTCGTCTTCTCCGACAGCGACCGCAAGCCAGAGCAGCGCCACTCCAATAACTTCGAAATGGTCGCGCGCCTCCGACCCGGGACGACGGTCGCGGAAGCGCAGGCTCGGATAGCTGCGTCGAACGAGCAGTCCATGAAGACCGATCCGTATGCGAAGCTCGTGGTCGATGCGGGTTTTCGCACCATCGTCGTCGACCTGCGCGGTGATTCGACCGCGCAACTGCGGCCGATCCTCCTGCTGCTGCAGGCGGGCGTGCTGTTCTTGCTGCTCATCGGTGCGGTCAATCTCGCCAATCTCTTGCTCGTGCGCGCCAGCGGGCGCACCAAGGAATTTTGCGTGCGGCAGGCGCTCGGCGCGAGCCGCCTGCAACTCGCGCGCACGCTCGCCGTCGAGACGCTGCTGCTCGCGCTAGCCAGCGGCGCGGTCGGGCTCGGCCTCGGTGCCGCGGCGTTGCGCGGGCTCTCGCTGCTTGGGGCGGAGCAGTTGCCGGCCAATCTCGAATTGCGGCTCGATCTGCCCGTGATCGCGGCGGCGGCGGGCGTGAGCGTGTTGCTGGGCCTCGTGCTCGCGGTGCCCGTGGTGTGGCACACGCTGCGTGGCGACCTCATGCTGGCGATTTCGTCGGAGTCGCGCGGCGGCACGAGCACGCGCGCGGTGCATCGGGTGCGGCACACCTTGATCGTCGCGCAGATCGCGCTGGCGTTCGTGCTGCTCGCGGGCACCGGGTTGCTCGGATTGAGTTTCGCGCGCGTGATGGCCGTCAGTCCGGGTTTCCGTCCGGAGAACGTGCTTACCGGCGCGGTCTCGCTGCCGCGCAATGCTTACAAGGACTCCAAGCAGCGTCTCGCTTTCATCACGCGCCTGGCCGACGAACTGCGCGCGCTGCCGGGCGTGACGGCCGTGGGCATCGGCACCAGCGTGCCTTTCACCGGATCTGGCGACAACAATGCCGTGACCGTCGAGGGTCACGAGCTCGCGCCCGGCGAGTCGATCCGCGCGCACTACACGAGTGGCGTCGCGGGCGACTACTTTGCCGCACTCGGCGTGCCGCTGCGCGAGGGACGCCTGCTGACGGCGGACGATGCGCGCCCCGATGGACCCAAGGTGTGCGTGATCGACGAAGAGGTGGCGCGGTACTACTGGCCCGGCGGCAGCGCGCTCGGCCATCGCCTCCTGAATGGTCCGCCCGATCCCAAGGGCGAATATCTCACAATCGTGGGCGTCGTCGGTGCGGTGAAGCAAAACGATCTCGCCGACCAGCACCCCAACGGCTCGATCTATTTCCCCTACGCGCAGTACGCCAGCTCGTGGGTCATGATCGCGGTGCGCACGCAGCAGGCGCCGGAGGCGGCGGGTGCGTCGTTCCGCGCGACGGTGCTGCGCCTCGACCCCGAGCTGCCGCTCAACGACCTCAGGACCATGGCTGCACGCGTCGATGCCAGCCTCGGCGCTCGGCGCCTGCCGCTGCTGCTGGCGGGAATCTTTGCGGCCGTCGCGCTCGTGCTGGCTGCAGTCGGCATCTACGGCGTGCTCGCGTACAGTGTGACGCTGCGGCAGCGCGAGATCGGCGTGCGCATGGCGCTCGGCGCGCAGCCGGAGCAAATCCTCCGGCAGTTTCTCGGGCTCGGCGGCCGCCTGCTCGCGGCCGGCCTGCCGCTCGGCCTCGCCGGTGCGTGGCTCGCGGGGCGCGCGATGTCCGGGCTCCTCTTCGGCGTGGCTCCGTTCAGCCCTCTCGTGCTCGGCGGCACGGCGCTCGTGCTGGCGGCGGTCGCGTTGCTTGCGTCGCTGTTACCTTCGCGTCGTGCGGCAAGGGTTTCGCCCACTGAGGCGCTGCGGGGAAGTTAGGGTTTCCTTCGCCGCCATCGTTGCAGCGGCCGATCGGCTAGAATGCTTCTGCCTAGGCGGGTGGAGGAACGGGGAGTTGTCTCAGAAGGGCGACAAGTCGATCAATCGCGTTTTGAGGCCCGACAATCGACAAAGGTAGCGTGTAGTAGGCGGTCCGTAAATTCACATGCGCCTCCAGATAGGAGAGTGGAATCGTGAGGCCAAACACTGCGATCCTGTTCCGGGCTCGATCCGCGGTTCGAAGCAGCAGCGGCAACCTCGTCTGTGACTCGCCGATGAATGCGTCGAAGTCGGTGCCGAAGAAAACACCTGGTCCCGGCCAATCCCAGCGATCAAAAAAAGCCACGGCGGCATAGCTATCTTCGCTCGCATCCTCGCGGGCGATATCGCGCGCTGCGGTCAGGAGAAAGTGCCGCACGGTCCACAGGTCCATGTCATTGAACTGCGCATGCGCTCCGCGGAAGACTATGAAGTCATGGCCCATGGGTGTTCGGTGCGGCTACGGGTAATCGATGCGATATGGCGGCTCGTTGAGCCCTTGCCTAATCTTCTTGAGACACAGAATTCCCAACGTGAGGCCGAGCATGCAGCACAAAGTAGAGGCGACGTAGGCATAGCCACCGTCGACTGAAAAAATGATCCCATGTTTGCCGAGATTGAAGTGGCCGGTGACGAAGCCAACGATGCCGTGGATCACGAGAATCGTGCCGAAGAGACCGCAAATTAAGGCCGCATGGAATGGTTTCATCTTCGCTGGGGAGCCTTGGCGAACGTACGATCACTCACCAGTCGAGAATCGTTGATGTGCGGGGTGCATCGCAGGCTGCGCAATGTTTGGGTCTTTTGACGTTGGCTCATTTTCGCGTCTGCGTTGCTGGCTTCCGGTCTTTACTCCGGCAGATTGGTGCACCTTTCATTCTGTAGCGCACGCTTCCTCTGACCGCCATGCCGACCAACTTCACCACCCCCGGCGTCTATATCAACGAGATCAGTGCATTTCCCAATTCCGTCTCACAGGTGCCGACTGCGGTCCCGGCGTTTATCGGCTACACGGCGCGGGCCAGTTATAACGGTAAATCGTATCTCGGCGTGCCTGTGCGGATCGAAACGCTCGCCGAGTTCATGGCCTACTTTGGGGTGCTCGATCCGGCGGACCCGACCGGCAGGACTTACCTGCCAGAGTGTGCCCAGTATGCTCCAACCTACTATCTCTTGCCCAACGATGCTGAGACTATCGCCGATGTCACTCTCGGTGGTCAGTCCTTCAATCTGGAGCCGGATCCCAATACGGTCTATTATCTCTATAACAGCATAAAGCTTTTCTACGCTAACGGCGGCGGCACGTGCTACGTGGTTTCGGTGGGCGTCTACGGTGCACCGAAGGGGCAGGCCAACGCGCTCGGCGCGCCTGTCGTCAATGGAAACATGTCCGCGCAAGCTATCGTTGGCGCGCTGACGACGCTGCAGCACGTGACGGAGCCGACGATGATCGTAGTGCCCGACGCGACCCTCCTGTCGGCGGCGGACAACCAGATCGTCAATCAGCAGGTCTTGGCGCATTGCCAGCTCACGCAGTCGCGCGTGGGCATCATCGACGTCGTCGCTTCCGGTCACCTGCGGAAAGACGTTCAGGTGTTTCGCTCCGGAATCGGGCAGACCAATCTTAAATATGGCGCGGCCTACTATCCGTTTTTGAAGACGTCGATAATGGCGGATAATGATATCAATTATACCAATATCGCCAACGCCGGCCCGACGCTTTCGAAGTATCTCCCCGGCGCGGCGAGCGGGCCCCTAGCGGCGATCATCGCGCGGATCGGTAACACCGATTCTAAATCCTGGGTTGATAGCTGCCTACGCAACGCGAGCACCGACTACGCGCGGCTCCATGACGCATTGCTCGCGAAGATAAACATCCTGCCGCCGAGCGCGGCCATGGCGGGAGTGTACACGACGGTCGATAACACAGAGGGTGTGTGGAAGGCACCGGCCAATGTATCGCTCAGTTCCGTGACGGATGTCACCGTCCCAATTTCCACCGTGCAGCAGGGTGAATATCTCAATGTCGACGCGAGCACCGGTAAATCGATCAACGCCATCCGTGGATTTTACGGCAGAGGCGTGATCGTCTGGGGTGCGCGCACGCTCGACGGTAACAGCGACGATTGGCGGTACGTGAATATCCGCCGCACGATGATCTGCGTGGAGCAGTCGATAAAGGAGGCGCTTAACGCCTACGTGTTCCAACCCAACACCGCCAACACGTGGTCGCTCATCACCAGCATGCTCAATAATTTCCTCACGAACCTGTGGCGTCAGGGAGCACTTGTCGGTGCCACGCCGGCCGAAGCATTTTCCGTGGCCTGCGGCCTAGGAGCTACGATGAGTTCCCAAGATATTCTGAATGGCGTGCTCAATGTGAGCGTGAAAGTGGCCCCCGCGCACCCGGCAGAATTTATCGTGCTGACCTTCCAGCAACAGATGCAGACCTCCTGAGATTTTTTTCACCTCCCAGCAATCAACCCACCACGACCATGGCAGACGACGGTTCAGCGCAATCCAACTCCGTTTGGCCGATGACCAAATTCAGCTTCCTCGTGAGCTGGGGCAGCCAGACCAAGATCCCGTTTCAGGAAGTCAGCGGCCTCGATTCCGAGACGCAGGTCATCGAATACCGGCACTCCAACAGCCCAAACTATTCGACGATCAAGATGCCGGGCATCAAGAAATACGGCAACGTCACGATGAAGAAGGGCGTGTTCGTGAAGCATGATTCGTTCTGGGACTGGTATAGTAAAATCAAGATGAACACGATCACGCGCACCACCGTGGTCATCCAGCTCATGGATGAGGCCGGAAAGCCAGCCGTGACGTGGACACTCGCCAATGCATTTCCGGTGAAGATCTCGGCGCCCGCGATGAAGTCCGATGGCAACGAAGTCGCCATCGAGACGATCGAGATCGCCCACGAGGGCCTCACGATTGCGAACGCCTGAGCGCGACCTTACGCAAGTGCGCGTAAGGGGCGGTTATCCGATTGTCGCGGCGATGAGGGCGCGCGTAGTTCCAGCGCATGACGCGCTCACTTCTGCCGATTCTCGCTCTCGTCCTCACGCTCTCGCCGCTGCAAGCCAAGCCGCTGTTCGGCGGCGCCGAAGCCATCGCGCTGCCCGCGGATGGGGTGATTCCCAAGGAGGTGGTTGGCGCCGATTTTGGTCAGGGCGGCCACCTCAATGGCGCGACCAAGCTGGTGGTGCCGCTCGTTGCGATCGCGTTTGAGAGCACAGCGAAAGCATCCGTCACGCGGAGCAGCGGCGGTGGCGCTTCGATCAAGACGAAGAGCCTGCAGACTCATCTGCTGATCGAGGACAAGGTGATGCAGGCCATCGCCGACCAGATGCAGGCCGCGGTGGAAAAGGATCTCGCGGCGCAGGGCTTCGAGTTGCTGCCGCGCGAGACCGTCGACCGCGAGCCGCGTGTGGCCGGCATCGACAAGAGCGAGAAGACCGGCGTGGAGGTCGGGGACAATTTCATGGCGGGCTTTGGCGGCAACGGCACCTACAACCGCTGGTTCACCGCCGGCAACCGCCCGCTCTTCGGCACCGGGGCGCAGGCGGCGCTCGGCGAAACCTCCGCGCTCATCCGCACCGCCCGTGAGACCGGCAAGACGCTGCTCTTCTACCGCTTCAAGGTCCAATATACCGAGATCGACGCGAAGAACAATCTGCTCTTCAGCGACGTGAAGGGCAAAAACCTCCTGCACATCGCGAGCGCCGACCTCTGCGTCTTCACACCCGCCAACACGCTTGGCTCGAAGCTCAAGCTCAACGCCAACCTCACGGCCGGCGCCGACTACATCGCGGAAGTGCGCGAGCTCCCCGCCGATCCCTCCGCGTGGAAAGCGCTCAATCTCGGCGCGGCCTTCGACAGCCTGCTCAACGGGAGCATCAACACCACTTCGCAGAGCAAGGCCAGCGGCCACTACGCCATCGTCGCCGACGCCGACCGCTACACGACCGACAGCCTCGCGCTGATGAAGGCCATCTCGCGGCAGTTCGCGCAGGCGCTGAAGAAAGAGCAGGGGAAGTAAGCGCGGCGGAGTTTGCTCACGGGTCGTGGGCACCCGCTGGCGACCCGGGAGCGGCTGAGCGTTGCATGATGCCGAAGGCAGGTAATGACCGGGGCAACTGATGGGCGCTCTCTCGTGTCTAGGATGTGCATGGATGTCGCCCTTTTGCACAACCCCAAGGCTGGGCATGTCGAGTTCAGCTCGGCGAAATTGATCCGGCTGCTTCGCGCAGCGGGGTACAAGGCGAAGTATTTTCCGCTCAAGCAGGCGCTCGAGAGCCCGGAGCATTTCAAGGAGGTGCTGCATTGTGCGAAGACCCTCGTAGTCGCGGGCGGCGACGGGAGCATCCGCAAGGTCGCCACGCGGCTGGTGGGGAAGAAGCACGTGCTCGCCGCGCTGCCGATCGGCACGGCCAACAACATCGCGCGGAGCCTCGGCATCGAGGGCACGCCTGCGGAGATCATCGCAGGCTGGAAAGAGGGCGAGAAGCGGAAGGTCGACCTCGGCGTCGCCACCGGGCCATGGGGTCGGAAATATTTCATCGAAGGCGTGGGGCTGGGGCTGCTGGGTCGAAGCATCGCCATCGTGGAGGACATCGACGCGGTGAGCGGCCGAGCGTTTTCCACGAAGGAGGACAAGATGCACCGCGACCTCTGCGTGATGGCCGCGCTCGCGCACGAGATGCCGCCCACCGAAGTGCGACTCACGATCCGCGAGCAGAAATCCATCGACGACTATCTGCTGCTCGAGGTGCTCAATATCAGCCGCGCCGGCCCCGGGATCGAGTTCGCCAGCGCGGCCGATCCTTCGGACGGGAAACTCGACCTCGTGTGGGCGACCTCGCGCGATCGTCGCGCGCTGAGCCAGAGCATCGAGAAATGCCTTTCCGAGTCGCGCCATGGCCCGCTGCTCAAGTCGCAAAAGGTGCGCCGGATTAAGATGGCGGTCGGCAAATGCGAACTCCGGCTGGATGACAAAGTGGTGCTGCGGACCGAGGATTTTTCCCACTGGACGAAGCACAAGCGCGCGAAGATCGAGATTTGGATCAAGCCGAAGGCCGTGAATTTTCTCATACCGGTTTTGACGCCAAAAAAGGCCGTGCCGGGGCCGGGCGAGAAAAAGAATTTCAATCCGAAGTAGAACGTCGATGGTGCGGTCTCATCGGCGGCAGGCACGCCGGGGATTTCTGCGCGGGCCTATCGGCAAATCCCGGAGGCTCGTTTCGGGAGTATCCACCGGACGTTTATACGGGCGCTGTTTTCTGATTCCGGCATCGGCGCTGCGCACCGTGCGGCGCGGGGTGGGTCCAAAACCTGCGACCCGTGCTCATTCGAGCCGGAGAATCTCAACCCAAATAATCCCATCATGTCTGCTGAATCCCTCCAAGAGCTGCTCGTCGAAGAATTGAAAGATATTTATCACGCCGAAAACCAATTGGTGAAGGCCCTGCCCAAACTGGCGAAGGCCGCCGCCAGCGAGAAACTCAAGGCGGGTTTCACGGCGCATTTGGAAGAGACGAAGGGACACGTGGAGCGCCTGGAGCAAGTGTTCGAGCTGCTCGACGAGCCGGTGAAGGGCAAACCCTGCAAGGCGATGAAAGGCTTGGTCGAAGAAGGAGCCGAGGCCATTGAAGAAAACGACGCCGGCCTAATCCGCGATGCCCAGTTGATCGGCGCCGCGCAGCGCGTGGAGCACTACGAGATCGCCGCCTACGGCACGGTGAGAGCCCTCGCCGAATTGCTGGGCCACGACGACGTGGTCGCGCTGCTCAAGCAAACCCTCGACGAGGAGGGTGCCACGGACAAGAAGCTGACCTCGATCTCGAAGGAAGTGAACCGCGCCGCGCTCAACGAGAGCGACGAAGAATAGTGGCCCGATCCGACGCCGCCCCCATGGAGGCCCTGGCCGAAAATATCTGGCTGCTCAGATACCCTTTGAAACTGCTCGGGGTCGAGGTGGGGCGGAGCGTCACGATTCTGCGCCTCGCGAACAGCCAGCTGCTGATTCACTCGACCGGACCTTTCACCGACGAGGACGCCACGGCGATCCGGCAGCTGGGGCAGCCCGCGTGGCTGGTGGATGCGATGTTGCGCCACGACACCTTTTCCCGGGAGGGCCTCACGGCCTTTCCCGGGATTCCCTATCTCGGACCGGAGGGCTTGGCCGAGGCCGTCGCGTATCCCACGCAGCCGCTGATTCCGCCGCCGCCGGAGTGGGCAGGGCAGGTCGAGGTGCTCGAACTGCAGGGCGTGCCGTCCATGCGGGAGACCGTGATGCTGCACGTGGCGTCGCGGACGCTGATCGTCGCCGACCTCGCGATGAATTTCCCCAACGACCAGCTGGCGTGGCAGGAACTGCTCCTCGAGCTCGCCGTCGGCAAACACCACGCGCCGGGAATCTCCCGCTCATTCACGATGCTGGTGAAGGATAAATCCGCTCTCCGGGAATCGATTGCCCGGATGATGACATGGGATTTCGACCGGCTGATCGTCGGCCACGGCCGGCCCATCATGCATGGGGCGAAAGCACGGATCGCGGAGGCACTGGCGGAAGCGGAATTGTTTTAGAGTACCATCCGAATTGCGCGAACCGTGCAGCACTCGCGCTTGGGGGATTTTGCGCGGAGGCGGCAACTGGGGGCGGCACCGGTGGTCTGTCGGGGAAACCCCGATGAGTTTTTCTTTTTTCGAGAGCTCGTCTTTTTGGTGGACGGGAGAGGTGGGCCGGCGGCGTGGGTGCATGGGCGTTGGCGTCCGGGCCGCGCTGCTGGCGAGTGGGATGTTTGGGCTGGGCGGGTGTGCGTCGGTACCGGATACGCAGTTTCTGAAGCGCGACTACGTGGCCCAACGGGCGGAGTTTCGGAATGCGTGGGGGCCGGTGGCCCAGCGGCGGAGCCAAGCGGTGCTGGCGGAGCTGAAAAAGAAGGGAGGGGCGGTCGACATTCTCTACCGGCAGGTGGCGCTGGAGCAGGTGGTGTCGGGCGCGCCATTGGTGATGGACAACAAGGTGACGTTGCTGCTCGACGGTCCGGCGACGTACGAGGCGATGTTTGCCGCGATGCGGCAGGCGAAGAAGTCGATCAATGTCGAATCGTACATCATCATGGGGGACGAGACCGGGACGGCCTTCGCCAATATCCTGATCGAGCGGCGCGCGGCGGGCGTGGAGGTGAATGTGGTTTACGACAGCGTGGGCGCGCTGCACACACCGAAAGAGTATTTCGACCGGCTGCGGGCGGCGGGTGTGCGTGTGCTGGAGTTCAACCCGATCAACCCGCTCGCGGCGAAAAAGACGAAGAGCTGGAGCCCCAACCACCGCGACCACCGGAAGCTGCTCATCGTGGACGGGCGCACGGCCTTCCTCGGCGGCATCAATATCGACAGCGTGTACTCCAGCGCGCCCTCCGGCAGCTTCAGCGGAAGCGGAGGCGGGCAGGCGAGCGGCAGCCACGGCCCGAGCGAGAGCGAACGGCAGCAGGAGCGCGCGAGCGGCTGGCGCGACACGGATATCCAGGTCGACGGCCCGGTAGTGGCCGATTTGCAGAAGCTGTTTCTCGCCACGTGGGAAAAGCAGCACGGCCCGGCGCTGGCGCGCGAGGGGTATCTGCTCCCCGTGATTCCGCCGGCGGGCAAGGATATCGTGCGCGCGATCGCGAGCTCGCCCGACGATGCCTTCAGCGCGATCTACCTCACGCTGGTCGCCGCGATGACGCACGCGGAAAAACAGGTCTACCTGACCAACGCGTACTTCGTGCCCGACCCGCAGCTCGTGCAGGCGCTGCTCGATGCGGCGCGACGCGGCGTGGATGTGCGCCTCATCCTGCCCAGCACCACCGACTCTTCCGCGGTGGGCCATGCCGCCCGCTCGTACTATACGCAGCTGCTGGAGGGCGGAGTGAAAATCTACGAGCGGCGCGGCGCACTGCTCCACGCCAAGACGGCCGTGATCGACGGCGTGTGGACCTGCATTGGCTCGGCCAACCTGGACTGGCGCAGTGCTGTGGACAACGACGAGGTCAACGCCGTGATCCTCGGCCGCGAATTCGCCCAGAAAATGATCGCCGCCTACCGCCTCGACCAAAACCAATCCGACGAGATCCAACTCTCCGACTGGAAAAACCGCCCCCTCGGCGACCGGATGAAAGAGGGCTTCTTCCGTTTGATGGGACGGATGTTGTGATGGGCTGTCTCGGAGTGGCCTATGCGGTATCTGCCTGTACCACCGCGACACGCTGCCGCACCACGCGATTCAAACCGCGCGCAAAATGCCTTCGTCGCTCTACGTGAACGCAACGCTCTCGCAGCTCAATCCGCTGTATCGCTGACGGGTTCACGGGCGAATCGAGGGTTGGCTGGTTTGAAATCCGACAAGCGCTGCGGACGGCGAAGGAGCGCGGTCAAGAGTCACGGGCGTGACGTCTTTTAGAGAGGCCCTGATAAGCCAGGCCGAGGGGCTTAAGCTTGTCGGCGATGCAACTCAGCTTCCGCCTGAAGTCCTTGGCTAGCGCGGAAGGTGCTGCTGCGCGGGTGCGGTCAGATAGCCGAGCTTGGTGAGGAAGGTGTCGGCCTCGTGGAGCGTCTGCGTGAGGTACGGCTCTTGGTTGAAGAAGCCGTGGCCTTGCTGGTCGTAGAGGAAAAGCTCGCAGGTGGTGCCGGCGTCGCGCATCCGCTTCTGGAAACGCTCCAGCGTGGCGACGGGGATCAGTGTATCGGCGCGGCCGAGGAACATGATCGTCGGAACGACGTTGTTGCGGCGGACGTTGTGCGCAGGGGAAAACTCCTTCACGCGGTCGCCCACGCGTTCGTTGTTCCAGCCGCCTTCAGTCTTGGGGCCGTTGTCGAGGACGGGGTTGAAGAGCACGAGGGCCTGCGGGCGCGGCGAGATCGTGAGATCGTCGGCGGGATCATCTTGTCCATCGACGAGCGCGCAAAAGGCGGCGAGGTGTCCGCCGGCGGAGCCTCCGGACGCGATGATGCGCGCGGGGTCGATGCCGAGTTCTTTAGCGTGGGCGCGCACGTAGCGCATCGCGGACTTCGCGTCGGTGCAGCAGATGGCGGGCGGCTCGTGGTTGTCGGGACTCAGCAGGCGGTACTCGATGGAGATGCCGACCATGCCGCGCTGCGCGAAGTAGCGGGTTTGGTTGTTGTCGGGTTTCACGGGTCGGCGCAGCCAGCCGCCGCCGTGGATGAAGACAAAGGCGACGCGGTGATCGGTGGCTTTCCAGTCCGCGGGCTTCTCGACGTAGAGATGCAGCGACTGGCCGGCGACCTCCTTGTAGATGATGGTGGTGGTCGGGGGATTTTCTTCGGCGCGGGCGAATGCACCGAGGCCGAGCGCGAGCAACGCCGATGCAAACACCCGCCGAGTCAGTGCACGGCGGAGACACCATAGAGAAAACATCGGCGAGAATGCGCGAACGAGCCTACGTGGCCGCTGGGAGTTTCGAAGCGTAGGCGCGCGTAAGCGCGGAGAGTTCGGCGCGGACTTTCGCGTGGGCCGGATCGTCGGCGAGATTTTTCATCTCCAGCGGATCGGCCTTGGGATCGAAGAGCATCGCGCCATTTTCGCCGTTGTTGCCGAACTCGGCGAAGCGCCACTGCTCGGTGCGCACGGCGACGCCGTGGAGCGTTTTGCCGTCTTCGCTCCACACGCTGTACGCGGGACGGTCCCACTTCGCGGTCGGGTCATCGAGCAGTGGCCGCAGATCGGCGCCGTGGAGTTCCTGCGTCGGCTTCGGCAGGCCGCACATTTCGCGCAGCGTCGGATAAAGATCGAGCGACTGCACGGGGCGGTAGCAGGACTTGCCGGCGCCCTTGAGGCCGGGCGCCGAGACGATGAGCGGCACGCGTGTGCCCATCTCGAAGAGCGAGCCGGCCTTGGACCACTTGCCCTTTTCGCCAAGCTGGTAGCCGTGGTCGACAGAGAGGGTGATGATGGTGTTCTCGCGCAGGCCGAGGCGGTCGAGCTCGGCGATCACACGACCGAGATTCCAATCGGTCCAGGAGATCGCGGCGAGGTAGGCACGGATGACCTCCTTGGCCTCGCGCTCGCTGGCGGAGCGGCCGATGAAGAGATCGGCGTTGCGCTTGCGGATCGCGGCGGACGGAAAACCCTCCGGTACGGTGGGCCACGCGGCGAAGTCGGGCGTGAGCTTGATCTTCGCCGGATCATACAGGTCGAAGAAACGCTGCGGCGCGGTTGGCGGGCTGTGCGGCTTGACGAAACCGCAACCGAGGAAAAACGGCTGGTCCTTGTACTCGTTAAGCCAGCGGATCGCCTGATCGGCGGTGTTGTAATCGCCGTGGCCCTCGCCGTTGCCGTCGAGCACGACGATGCGGTCGGAGTAGGCGGCCTGCGAATTATCCTGCGGCAGCGGCGGCACGATGTAGGACGGCGCAGCCGGGCCCTCCTCGCGCGGGATCTTCATCGTGTGCTCGCCCTGCGCGCCGATGGTGTTGCTCTCGCCGTCCTTGCCGCCGCCGATCTTGGACCACGCCTTTGGGTCATCGAAGCCGGCGCCGTGGAAAATTTTCCCGGAGCGCAGCGAAGCATAGCCGTTTTCCTTGAAGAGCTGCGGCAGGCTCATCCAGTCGGGATGCTTGTCACGAAATGCGGTGCGGTTGCCGAGCACACCAGTCGTCACCGGGTGGCAGCCGGTGAGCAGCGAGGCGCGCGACGGATTGCAGAGGGGGAACTGACAGTAGTTGCGATCGAACCGCACGCCGGAGCGCGCGAGCGCGTCGAAGTTGGGCGTGATCGCGCCAAACATGCTGTTGTAGCAGCCGAGTTCGACGCGCAGGTCGTCGACCATGAGGAAGAGGACATTCGGCGGGCGCTTGGCGGGCTTTTCCACTGGCTTGTCCGCGGCGCGCAGGAGCTGGGGCACAGCGGTCGCCGCAGCGGCACCGGCAGCGAGATTACCAATAAATTTCCGTCGCGTGAGGTTGCTCATGACAGGATCAGTTCGGGTTGCGGGGTAACGGCCGCAACGTGGCGCGGGCGGTGTGGGAAAGACAGCACGCCGCGCTCGGACGGTCCTCCACACGAGCGGCTCAGTGATAGTCGTGGCTCGACTGCTCAGGCAGGCCGAAAGCGGGCAGCCCGGCGATTTGCTCGGCCATCACGTGGATCACACCCTGCTCGTTTTGCAGGCGACCGGTGATGATCAGCGCGGGCTCGAGATTGATCACGAGGCGCTCCTGCTCGAAGAGCGGAGGGCGAATGATGGCGTTGGCCGTGCCCGTCTCATCCTCGAGGGTCACAAAGACAAAGCCACGCGCGGTACCCGGGCGCTGCCGACAAGCGACGGCTCCCGCGACGGTGACATGCGAGGTGGGAAGAACGTGGAATACGTCATGTCTTGAGGGCGTGTTGATAGTTCACACGTGACCCCTTTCGGACGACGCGGCGCTGCGAGCGAGGTTACTCCAATCGGCCAGCAGCGATGAGTTCACCCTTGGACCAGACTGCGTAATCAAACCACCCGTCGACGATAGATTTCAGGCAATTCCGGTTGATGCAGGACAAGTTGCTGCCGCCCAAAAGCACTACCGCCCGCGAAGGATTGGCAGGATTCCGAGCCATGAAAACAACCGCTCCGGAGGTGACATTGAACGTTCGTTCCTTAATCTTGATTTCGTGTGGACCGACTGCGAGCCCTGAGGCCTTTGCCAAATCCCGCCATAGCGGGCTTGAGTCTGTATTGCCGAGTAACACGGCGTTTTCCACTCCGGTTGCATCGAGCTTAAAGTCGCGTTCCGTGCGCTCAGGGCATTTGGATTGATTTGTATCCTGCCAGACGCGCTGAAAGTCATCGGCCAATCGTCGGGTGATGCCTGCTTCCGGGCTCTGTTCGCCATTTGGCATCACCAATACGGTAGACTCTGCAAACAACCGTGATAGCGGTCCGAGTCGGCGGGAGGTAGAGAAGTATGATGGCTCTCGTTCGGAAGAGACATCTGTGCGACTCAGCTCGCTAAACCAGAGCAGCAGGCGCTCAAATTCGCCATCTTCCCCATTCATCAGCTTGGGCTGACGCTCGAACTGAAGCTGAAATTTATAGGGCCTGGCACCTTGGGCGAAAGCGAAAGAGTCGCCAATTGAGGCGTGATTGGGCAACGCTCCATCCCAGATCAGATAGTATGGGACATCGAATTGACCATAGATGGCTGGAATCGGATTGTTCTCGCGGCACCAGCGAGTGTAAGCGGGAAAGTTGCGATTGATGGACCATGTATCCATGTCTTCTCCATTGGTCGCCCGGGCAAAAGCAGGATGCAGCAGGCCGCAAGCGGCAAAGCGTTTAGGCCAGCGCACTATGGCCATGGAAGCATAAGTACCAGACGCACAAGCGCCCGTGAGGTACACGCGCTGCGGATCGATTTTCATATGGCGTGCGACATCAGTCAGCACTTCGTCGAGATGGGTAAATTCCGCGGGGTGGCCATGCGGTAGCCGACGGTAACCGGGCCACACTACCGCCATGCCCAACCGCTCGGCCGATTGCGCTAAAACCTCCGCTGCGATCAGCCCATTGTAGGATGACACGGCTGAACTTTTGAAATAGGGCACATTCGCTGTCACCGCGGGTGAGACCATGACGACCAGAGGCACAGCATGCTGTTGAGCAGCGGACGGCACATACAGTCGGTATATCCGGTCGCTCGAATCGATTTCTGATCGGACAACCGCGGTGCGTAAACCTGTGTTCGCCGTAGATTCTCCTCGCGCGGCACTGCTCGCATCCAAGGTCCAATGCACGACCTGCCTGCTCCATTCGGCGACTTTATCAGGCATATTAAGCTCCCGAGCCAATGGCGATTGCATTAGGGTCCGAATACGTTCGAGCAACGATTCGACGTGGGTGAGCTGGGAGGGTGTTAATGAACCTTGGCGAATTTCCTCCGCGATCAAAGTGATGACGTTCAAAGGGTCACCTAAAATGAAAGTCTGCGAGAAGAGACGCCCAGGAGTTTTTATAACGGCGCGATAAAGCCCGGGCGGTAGATTTTCCGTCCCGGATGATATCTCATCCGCTGAACCGGAAGCAAACTGGGCGCGTACTTTACCCAGCAGATCGACCACGTCGAACGGCACGATCACATCCGCCGGAGCACCGGCAATACTCAACCGAAGTTCATGGATTGATTTGACGATGTCGCTTCGGAGCATGGAACTTTCCAACGTTCCCTGCCTTTCCAGCGCCAAGGTGGCAGCGTCCACGGCTGTGGCGGCCCAAGCCAGCCCGTAGCCCCAATCCCCATAACTTCGGCGACCGATTTTTACGGCCAAGAGATTGCGGCCCGGTTTGAGCTGGATAGCGCAGCAGCCGCTATAACCTGCGAAGACCTCCATCCTTTCGGAACTGAACACACTTTTGCCATTCAGGAAAATCTCTAGCGCACCATATCGACCACTGAGCAGCCAAATAGACTTGGCCTCGGGCACCTCCAGGAGACAGCACGCATAGGCTGCAGCGGACAATTCTCCGCCTGAGTCGCGGTGGAACAGGTAATTGAGGTCCACCACGCCGCTTGGAGAAGTGGTATCAAAACAGTGAGGCTTGGGATCGCTGACCGACTGCAGAGGCCCGAGGCTTTGCGCTACACGCGCGAAATCCTCCAACGAGGGGAAAGCACCGGAGAGGCCATACGTCCCCATAAAGTCATCTTGCCAGCTACGCTCAGAGTCAGCCCCGGTGAAGGGGCCGAGCACTTGCCAATGTGTGATCAATCCTGAACGAGACTCTGGCAGATGCTCGAGCGCAGTATTATCGGATGCGGAGGCACCGACAGTCCCCAATGTGGCCAGCCAAAAGCAGCCGAAAAACGAGAAAAGTTTACTCACGTGAGCCGATATTTTCTGAGGAAGTCGGGATCACTTGCGCGGGGTGCCGATGGCTCTCGCGAGGGTGTTTTTTTGAGGTTCTGGTAAATCTAGGGATTGGACGAATTCGAGTGACGATTTCGCATCGGTCTTGGCCCACGTTTTCAAGATGGGCGGCAGGGTTTTCAATAGGTCCGCAGGAGGGAGATTTTTGACGGCGAGAGCAGCGGCCTCACCCGGGGCAGAGTTTTGCAGGGCAGATAAGGCGCTGGGCAGCGCGATGGCTTTAGCGTTGGCAGTGCTGATTGAATTTAGCACTTCCAGCGATGCCTCCTTGTCGGCCTCGATATTGGACCGGACAAACATTGCCCGCGCCAAATCCATGCCGGAATCACTTGGGTTGCTGCGAAATAGTGCCAGTTGCTGATTCACGTCGCCGTCATTTTGCATGAGTGAGCAGACACTGGCATATCCCATCGTACGTTCTTCCGGGCTGCTCAGTGCAGCTACATACTTGAACGCCAGTTGGACATCTTCCTCTCCGATGGCGGTGACAACGCCTCGCAGACCATTCATCCGAATCGCAGTGCCGGGGGGGAGCGTGTTGGCCCAAGCAATGGCGGCATCAATGTCACGCTCACCCCATTTTTGGGCGAACGCAGTCGCGATAATCGGGGACTCAGAAAAATCCTGATTGCTAAAAATACTACTGGCGGCCATTTCGGGATGCCCGCTCTCGATCATGCCATCCGTAATCGCGATGAGACGCTCGGCCCTGACTCCACTCGTAGGATGCGCATTGCTCGACTCAGGCAGGGCAGCCTTCAGCCAGTTGATGGCCGCCGGTGAGTCGGCCGCGGCCCAAGCCTTGAGCGCGACATCGAAAAGATGCTGACGATAGTCGCGGGGCACTTCGTTGACCGCGGAGCAGGCTTCCTCGCCAGCTCGCGCACCCCAAACGGAAAACAATATGTCCCAATACTTCTGGCGTTTATCGAGAGGGTAAATTTTGCCGACACGGGCGAGCATCGAATGCAGTTCCGAAAGCGGTAGGTCGGCCAGGGTCGATTCAAATTCGACAAGATCCCGTTCACCACGAAAGTTTCGCTCAATCGGAAGGACGACATCGACGGCGCGGAACGCCTTGGGCTGAGCATTTGGCGCAGGCACGAGGCGCGGAGCGTTTGCCGTCGGGAATTTCCCTTGAGGCGAATCTACCGGAGTCTTGGGCGATATCTGGCCAAGCCGGTAACCCGCAGCGAAAAAGGTGCCGCTGCAGACTACTGTGATGAGTAGCGTCTTAAATTTCATGGATAGTTGATAGATTCCAAGTTTCGGTCTCGTTGGAATTGTCTTTGCGATGGGCGATAAATCGGCGCGAAAGAAACAGGTCCTCGATGTGGTAGGTCCAGTTTGGATCCTCGCGCAAAGCAGGTGGTCGGATGTCAGGCTGCCGCACCCGGTCGGTGTAGTTGCCCGGGGTCCACGTATACGCCCATGTTTTGGCCTCGCTCGACATCGTCGCTAGCAGTCCAGCACGATAGGTAAATGCGATGGAGGAACGTGGTTGGTGGGAGCGAGCCTCCACGATGGACCGCACCTGAAACTGGTCGTCGTAGGAGAAGTGATATTCGCTCAGGCCGACTTGGATCGACGAAATACGCCCCGCATCGGTGCGAACGAGTGAGCACCATTTGCGGCGGGGTTGAGAAACCTGATCGACCCAAACATCCTCAGACATGGTCCCAGCCTGGGCCATGGCGATCTCGAGGGTGATCTTGGCTGTGATGATTTTTTTGATAATGCCGTACTCGTAAACGTAGGTTATCCCGCGGTCTTTCACCTGAATAATTTTTTCATCGATGCGATTTGCGGAAGGCGAAGATCGATCCCCATCCTGATCGGGTCCAATTTGCAGGAGTGCGGGCTGGCCGCTGGGACCAAACCACTTGAAGTGTGTGAGCGATACAGGAACCAGACTGGAATCGAACACGTCTGCCAGAATGACACTAAAAAATTTATCTCCACGCGACACCAAGCGATGGTGGAGAAATATCCAGTCTTCCCGAGCGGAGTCTGGATTCAGCAGGATTTGCTGGCTGGGTTGTCCATCGCGGGTGGAAAGGCCACGATCATATTTTTCCTGCACTTCGATTTGGGCGAAGGCAGGCGCAAGGGTCAAAAATAGACTCAGTGCGAGAGTGCGACTGCTTGGCATACGGCAAAAATTTTCACGCACTGATCGCCCACGAAAGTAGCATGACCCTCGAACTCGTGGACGGGGATGGTTGCTTTCCCACCATAAGAAACCCAAGAGCGGTATCCGTCCAAATTATCGACAGTGGAGATGCAGATGGCGGCGAGACGTTTGCTTGGGGTGGGTGGGACTGGTGCTGCAGGATTTACGAGGACGACACGATGCGCGCGACAGCTCTCAAGTTGATTGGCCGTGGAACCGCAGAGAACGGCGACATCAGCCGTCAGCGTGGGTTCGGCCTTTTCGCTGATGTGAATTTCATCGAACGCCTCTAGCGAGTCAGGGAGCGAGGCGCGGATGGTTTTGCCATAATAGCTTCCCAGCACGGTCTTATCGGCTATGATTTGAAGTGTCGCCTTTCGATTTGATGTTTTGTTGGTCCGGACAAACTTGGCCGCAGTGGCGCTGGCTTGGACCAATTTCCAAGTACAGGGCGAGCGATCAGCATACTGTCGACCGACGCAGACTAAAAATATGCAGCCGAGCACAGTCAGGCCCAGGCTGCCTAGAATCAATGGCCCGGGCACGGCTTTGAACGTGGGCGCGACTTGAACGATGCCGTAACAGCAAGAGGCGAATGCGATCACCCCGAGCAGGGCAACAGGCAGATTGAAATGAATGGTGCTAAAGAGACCACATATTGTCAAGAAGGTGAGCACCGCCGAGGCACATCGGGTCAAGAGGGCCGGCTTGCCAGAAGCGATCGCAGATGCGTGCCAGCCGCAGATACCGATGCTAAGCAACAGAAACAGGATCAATCCAAAGATCGGCAACCCATACTCGCAGGCGACGCTGAGGAATGAGCTGATCGTGCCGCCATAGATCGCGGTCATGGTGGTCGGTTCTATCCATTGCATGTACGCGTAACCAGAGTTGCCGGCACCAAGCCCTTCCGGGTTCAAGGATACCAGCTCACATATGCCCAGCCAGACGATGCGCCGGTTTTCGACCGAGCCGCTTTGGCTGAGCGCGGCCGGCGACCAGCGGGCGGCTCCGCCAGCGAGAACGACGATGACAATAAGTGCGGTCAGCTTCAGCGCTGAGGTGCGGGCGGAGTCCAGCGTGGCGGCTCGGTCGTGTTTGAAGCCGAGTAGAAATTGACCGAGAAAAACTGCGCTCAGCGCCACAATGGCGGCGCGGGAGTTGGTCAGTGCGACCACGCCGATCAAGAGGCCCTGAAGAACGATTGCGCCCTGCTGTATTTTTCCTCCCAAAGAACGTTCGGCAGAATGAAGCGCGACTAAAAGTGCGCCGGCCCAACCTGCGGTGGTGTTGGCGTTTTCTGCCAGGAGCGATAGACGCATCTAAAAAAAAGCGCATTGCCGAGGTTCGAGTCCCGGGCAATGCGCGAGGTCGAAAAGTTAACTCAGTCGCGCTCCCAGTTGGTCTTGTCGCCTTCGATTGTGCTTTTGTTTGTTTCTGCGGTTGCAGTCGGAATGGAGGTCCAGTGGCTGCCCTCCGGGGGGAAGAATTGTGAGCCATACTGTTCTTCAGCCCAGTAGTATTGCTCTGGCGAGGTGTTGGTTGGGCTCATCGTGAGTTGAGAGTAGGTGTGGATCTTATTCTTGGCACCGTGCCAACTGCCGTTGTACTGACCATTGTGGATTTCGTTGTTTTCGGCATAGGTAATGACGGCCGTGGCGGAAAGCCCTGTGATCAGGGCGATGAGATAAGTTTTTTTGTTCACGCGCGGAACGCTCTGGTGGATGTCTTTAGTGTCAACAATGAGATTCCTATATGACACGTAGATGTGATTTAATTATTTCATATTATTTCATTGGCAGGTGGCTGCGCGGCCGCGCTTTAGGTTGTTTGAAAGGATGGGGTGCTGTGGCGGTTGGTTGAGTGGCGCAGGTGCATACTGAAGTAGTCGGAGATGTCTCAGGTCTTGATTCCTGACTGGAGTCGGAAGGCGATGGCGGGGGATTGCGACGCGCGATTGGACGTCAGTTGATTTGGTAGCGGTAGAAATTTATCAAGTGGCCGGCTTCGTCGTAGAAGAGGAAGAGTTCGCCGGCACCGAGGAGGCCGTGGCCGACGGGGTAATATTCGACGAGGGAGATGCGCTTACCGGTGCGGGCTTCCTGTGCGGCGGCGCGCTGCCCGGCGGAGTCGGCGAACGTAGCGGGCACGGTGGGCCAGCCGGTGGCGGGGCGGGGCCGAAGGCGGAACGTCGAACATCGAACGCTGAGCTTTGAACGTCGACTGGCGGAAAATACACCCCGGCGCGTAGCGCCACCCCTCTTATAGAGGGGGACCCGGACGCCAGCTATTCGACCCAAGGGCGGGTTTCGAGGGTGATGGCGCAGGTGGAGCAGCGGGGTGGTTGGTCGGGGGTCGTGCGGGCGTGGCAGTAGGGGCAGTGGGCCTGGGGGAGCGGCAGGATTTCGGGGAGGTCGCGGTTGGACGAGGCGTAGCAGTTTTGCTGAATCAGGAGGCGGAGCGTGAGGATCGCGAGGAGGGAGCCGCAGGTGGTGACGATCAGGCCTGTGAAGTGGTCGGAGGCGGAAAAGAGGATGATCAGGCCGAG
This sequence comes from Verrucomicrobiota bacterium, assembly GCA_048498795.1. Taxonomy (GTDB): domain Bacteria; phylum Verrucomicrobiota; class Verrucomicrobiia; order Opitutales; family Opitutaceae; genus JBEHXH01. The sequence continues at coordinate 310,672 of JBEHXH010000007.1, read as the reverse complement.
GATGGCGAAGAGGACACCGACAATGGCTCCGCCGAGGAGGATGAAGGGCTCGAGCGGACGCTGGTTGGTCGGACGGTCGCAGGTGGGGCAGAACCAACGGACGGTGTGGCCGAGGTGGAGGACCGGCACGAAGAACAGGTGCAGGACTTGGTATGAGCGACGGCCTTCGGCGAGGCAGGCGGTGCCACAGGTGGGGCAGTAGTCGTTGCGGCAGGCGACGCGCTTGGAGCCGAAGTGGTAGATGCCGTGGATCATCGCGAGGGTGCGGAGGCGCGGGGCGGTGAATTTTTTTCGCAATACAGTCCATGGAGTCAATGGAGCGCTACCGGGAGTGCTGAAAGGGTGGTAGGATACTGGGTGCTGAGGAGTTCTTTCACAGTCTGGGAGGTTTTGGGCCCACGAAACACACGAAGGGGCACGAAAGCGGAGTCGGACGACACACCCCGGCGCAGTGCGTCACCCCTCTTGGTAGAGGGGATCTCGGAGATGTGGGCGGAATCTTCCGCTTTGTCCCGGCTTGTCCCGGGTATTGTCGGGTAAAACCGGGGCGGATTTTTTGGGCCCACGAAACACACGAAGGGGCACGAATGCAGAGGACGGATTAAACGCAAAGATGCGAAGAGGCTAAGGTCGGGCGCAAAGGAGAGGATCGGCGGGATTCTCCCTCTATTTACCGGCTATTGCCGGGTCGGATTTCTACCACGAATGGACACGAATTGACACGAAGGTGGAGGCGCGAGGATGGACGGGTTTGGGGTGGCCGAGTCGTTGCGGCGCGTTGCGGAAAACGCGCCCTACCTTGATGGTGTTTCTCCTCTATGTGCCGGGTAGTTTCGGGGTGGTTGAGCGGGCGGAGGTTTGTCGGGGCGTAAAGCCCCTCCCACAGTTTCGGAGGGGTTTTTGGCGGACGGGGCGGAGACACACCCCGGCGCGTGCGCGCCACCCCTCTTGGTAGAGGGGATCTTGGAAAAGAGGGCGGAATCTTCCTCTATTTACCGGCTATTCTCGCGTATTGCCTTGTCGGATTTTTAACCACGAATGGACACGAATTAACACGAAGGCCGAATCTGCGGCTGGAAGCCGCAGCTACTTTGGGGCGGTTTCTCCTCTATGTGCCGGGTGGTGTCGCGGGTCGTAAAGCGGGCGAGGGATTTGTCGGGGCGTAAAGCCCCTCCCAAAGTTTTGGGCGTGAAAAAGGCGGCCTTTTTGGGGGCCGCCTTGTTCTGAGTTTGCCCTCCTTCGTCCGCCTTCGCCTAGGCTACGGCGAGACGATAGAGTTTAACGGACGGGCGGGCCGCCCGTCCCTACCTTTACCGGAACTCTTCGCCGGTGGTGGCGTTGATGATTTTGAAGTTTTCTACGTGGTAGTTGAGGTCGGCGCGGAAGGCTAGTTTCACGCCGTACAGCTTTTCCATGCGGACGAGGAGGTCGGCGTCTTCGCTGCGGAGGCGCTCCAAGATGCTGGGGTGGACGAGGACGCGGAGGGAGTACTCTTTGCCGTCGTTGCGGGTCTGGAGGCGGCGGGCCACGGAGGAGAGGCGGCGCTGGAGCTCGACGGACATGGTCGTGGCGCTCTTCACGATGCCGCGGCCGCGGCAGTAGGGGCAGTCGGTGTAGAGGTTGGACGAGAGGGACTCCTGCTGGCGCTGGCGGGTCATCTGCATGATGCCGAGCTGGGAGATGGGGAGGATGTGGTTCTTCGCCTTGTCGGAGGCCATGAGCTCGACCATCTTTTCGTAGACGGCGTTGCGGTGGCGGCGCTCCTTCATGTCGATGAAGTCCATGATGATCAGGCCACCGAGGTTGCGGAGGCGGATCTGGCGGGCGATCTCGGCGGCGGCCTCGAGGTTGACGGCGTAGATGGTGTTTTTCTCGTCGCCGCCGCGGTTCTTGTGGGAGCCGGTGTTGACGTCGATGGCGATGAGGGCCTCGGTCTCGTCGATGATGATCTCGCCGCCGGAGGGGAGGGCGACCTTGCGCTGGCCGGTCTGCTCGATCTGGCGCTCGATGTTGAAGCGCTCGAAGATGGGGATCGAGTCCTTGTAGAAGGCGATCTTGCCGGCGGAGCGCTTGGAGATCTGGGCGACGAGTTTCTGGGTGCGCTCGTGGTCGTCTTTGTTGTCGATGAGGACGCGGTCGATCTCCTCGGTGAGGAAGTCGCGGACGGTGCGCTCGACGAGGTCGGGCTCCTGATAGAGGGTGGCAGGGGGGCGGTCGGACTTGATCTTGGCCTGGATGCCTTCCCAGGTCTTCAGGAGGAGGTGGAGGTCGCGGACGAAGTAGCGGGATTTCTTGCCCTCGCCGGCGGTGCGGACGATGACACCCATGCCCTCGGGGATGGTGAGCTCGTTGATGAGGGTCTTGAGGCGCTTGCGCTCGTGGGGGTCCTCGATCTTGCGGGAGATGCCGCAGCCATCGGAGAAGGGCGTGAGGATGAGGTAGCGGCCGGGGATGGAGAGATTGGTCGTGGTGCGCGGGCCCTTGGTGCCGATGGGGCCCTTGGTGACCTGGATGACGATCTCGGAGCCGGGGGGATAGAGGCTGGGGATGTCCTTGACGGTGGGCTCGGCGGGGCGCTCGGGGGCGTTTTTCTTCTTGTTGACGCGGACGACCTCGACGGAGGAGTCGGCGGCAGCGGGGAGCATGTCCCAGTAGTGAAGGAAGGCGTTCTTTGTATAACCAATATCGACGAAGGCGGCCTTGAGGCCGGGGTCGAGGTTCTTGATCTTGCCCTTGTAGATGCCGCCAACCATGCGGTTGTCGGACTCGCGCTCGATCTCGAACTTCTCGAGGCGGCCGTCGACGAGGAGCGCGACGCGCTTCTCGAGGGGCTCGGAGTTGATGATGAGCTCGCGGTAGGAGGTCTTCTCCTTCTGGAAGACCGCGAGGATCTTTTGGAGCAGGGGGCGCTGCTTGGCGCGTTCCTGGGCGCCGGCTTTCAGGTCGGCGGCAGAGACAGGCTCGGCCTGGGCGTGCGTGGGGGGATTGACGAGCTCCTCGTCATACTTGTGGGAGACGTCCGAGGGGGCGTCGGGGGACTGCGACTGATCGCTCATGGTGGGTGTCGTGTTTTGGTGTCATGGCGACTCCCGGAGCGGCAGGTGTGGCGCAGGAAATCCTGGCAGAGCGGTCGATATCGCGAAGGGTCTCGGTGGGGTTCACGCGAAATCCTTTCTGAAGCGATAGACGCTCTGGACCAGTCCTTGCAGCAAGCAGCAACTGAGCACAAAGGAGCCACCGTAGCTGATGAAGGGAAGCGGTATGCCTGTGATAGGCACGAGCCCGATGGTCATGGCGATGTTCACGAACACGTGCACCGTGAAGAGCAGAGTCACTCCGATTGCGAGGAGGACGCCGAGCCGGTCTCGCGCGAGCGAGGCGATGCGAATGCCGTTGAACAGCACTATCCCGAACAGGCTGAGAACCGTGAGGCTTCCCAGGAAACCTTTCTCCTCGGCGATGACCGAGAAGACAAAATCGTTGTGCGCGACGGTGCGCGGGAGGTAGCCGAGCTGGGCCTGCGTGCCCTCGGTCCAGCCCTTGCCGCCGAAGCCGCCGCTGCCCACGGAGATGAGGGACTGCGTACGGTTGTAGTCCACGCCCTTGCCGGTGGGGTCGACGCGCTTCGGGTCGAGGAAGGCGAGGATGCGGTTGCGCTGGTAGTCGTGGAGGGGGACGACGGAGTGGGACTCGTACTTGCCCCAGTTGTCCTTCTCCTCGAGCTTGTAGTTGTTCTGCGCCATGTAGTTGGCGTAGCGCTCGGTGTCCCAGACGACGATGGCCACGATCACCACGAATACCGATAGGACCCCGACGAAGAAACGCGCGGAGAGCTTGGAAACGTAGAGCATGGCAAACACCATCGGGGGCAGGACAATCGCCGACTTCAAGTCGGGTTGTTTCAAGATCAAGAGCATGGGCGCACCTACGGCAAGGGCCAATTTCCCGAGGGTGCCGAGGGACTGGGCGATCGTGCCGATCTTGCTGCGGACGAGGATGCTCGCGGTGATGAGGAGCACGGCGATCTTGGCGGTCTCGGACGGCTGGAAATTGAAGAAGCCGAGGTTGATCCAGCGCTGCGCGCCCCACTTGCTCGCGGTGCCGCCGGCGGAGAAGCCGGGGAGCAGCACGATCACGAGCGGCACGATGCAGCAGGCATAGATCCAGTGCGACACGCCGAGCCAGAAACGGTAGTCGATCATCGAGACCGCCGCATAGACGCCTGCGCCGACGATGAGGAAGAGCAGCTGCTTGATCCAGTCGTGGCCGTTTTCCGCGAGCTGGGCGGAGTAGATGAAGGCGAGGCCGAAGAGGCTGAGCCCGGCCATCGCGACCGGCGTGACCCAGTCCCAACGCTCCCGCGTGGTCGGCTTGAAGAGGCCGATGAGATCGAGGGGCGAGGCGAGTTTCACGAGGGAGGAGCTGAAACCGTTTCGGGCGCGGGCGGCAAGGCTGGGGCGGTGGGAGATGGGAGAGAAGGGAGAGCGGTGGGCTTTTTTGTAACAGAGTCTGTGGTGGACTCGGTCAGCTCGGCGGGCTCGGTCTGCGCCGCTGCGACGCCGAGCATCGTCCAGAAAACCACCGCCCCCATCGGCCCTTCGAGCACGACGCCGAGGCACGCGCTGGTGAAGATCACCCACGCGCCCGCCCAGAGCGCGGCTGTGTCGCCGCCGATACGCGCGGCGCGCCACGTGCGCCAGGCGAGGAGCGCGGCGATGGTGAGGAAGGGCGCGAGCCCCGCCACGCCCGTGCGGGCGAAGACGGTGAGGAGGACATTGTGCGGGCTGCGCGTGGAGAAATCCTCCGACGGGTCCGGGTAGTATTCGCGCACGAAGCGCTCCGCGAGGTCGTGGCCGAAACCGAGGCCGACCCACGGGTTGGTCTCGACCGTCTCGTCGAACACGCTGCGCCACCAGACGGCGCGGAAGAGATTGTTGGCGCCTTTGGCCGCGGTCTCTTCGCCGCGATAGGTGCGCTCGCCGAGCGGATCGGTGAGCGATGTGACGCGCTCATAGACGCCATAGAGCGGCGTGCGCTCGATGGGAATCGAGCCGACGTACGCGACGGCGGCGATCACGAGCGCGGCGGCGATACCCGCGGCGGCCTGCCACACGGCGAAGCGCCAACGCCCGCCGAGCGCGAGCAGTGCCGTCGCGCCCGCGAGGCCGAGCATGGCGGCGCGATTGTTGCTCAGCAGCGCGCTCGCGCCGAGGGCGAGCGAGAGCGCGAGCCGCCATTTGCCCCCGCGCGTCTCGTAGCGGAAATAATACATCACCGCGCCCGCCGCGAGAAAGGTGCCCGCGAGGTCGTCCTTGAAATAGATCACCGGCACGCCGCGCAGCGTCAGGCGCGTGAGGAAAAAATCCGTGAAGCGCTGGAAGAGCGGATAAACCACGAAGAGCGCAGCGCTCGCGCCGAGCAGGCATGCGACGAGAAACTTTTTCCCGGTCGGTCGCTCTGCCGCGTCGCGGCCGAGGAAGAAAAACGCCGCGTAGTACACCAGCGCGTAGTCGCGCAGCGCATACGCACCGTGCGCGCGCAGGTCGAAAAACATCCGCGGCGTGCACACCGCGATCCACGCCACGATCGCGAGTCCGAGCGGATCGCGCCCGAAGGGCAGGCGATGCTGCCATGCGCACTGCACGAGGAGGATGCCGCCGGCCACGAGCATCACCGCTTCGGCGGGCAGCAAGGGCAGACCACCCGCGAGCGAGATTTGGGCAAAGCCGCGGTTGCCCACGATGTATCCGACGAGCGCCGCGCCGAGCAGTACCGTGCCGATGGGGAGAGCTTGAACTCGGCCGACCAGCACGAGCATGAGTGCCGCCACGAGTAGGCCCGGCAGGCCCAACGACTCGTCCGCGACGCGTGTGCCGACCCAGATCGCGATGATGGCCGCGGCCGCAGCGAAGAGGCGTTGTTTCCAGACGGGGCTCATCGCGACCAGAAGAATAATCCGCGCACTTCGGCGCGCACGGCCGGCAGCGCCGCCCACGCTGCAATATAATAGAGCGCCGCGACGCCTAGCTTCGCCAACGCGGTGCCGACATCCGCTGCGCCCGGCCACCGCTGACTGACGAGCACCAGCACGACCGCGAGCCCGCCATGGAGCAGCGCCGGCTTCAGCAGTGGCGCAAGCCAGTCGCGTGCGCGCGTCGGCGTGCAACGCACACCCACCGTGAACGCCAGCAGCGCATGCAGCACGGACGCGAGGGCCACGCCTTGCGCGATGCCGGTCGCATCGCGTCCGTGCAAGGCGAGACACGCGGCGAGCAGTACGAGAAGCCCGGTGCCGGTCACGGCTAGGAGCCGTCGCACTTGGCCAGTCGACTCGAGCACCCACGCTTTCGCGAGTAACCACGGCTGGCACGCGAGGCCGACACCGAGCCAGCGCACGACGGGTGCGGCGCCGAGCCACTGCTCGCCGAAGAGCACACGCAGCACCGCCTCCGGCGCCGTCATGCACACCGCCGCGGCGGCGAAGCCGACATGACTGATACCCGTCAGCGCGCGCCGGAAAAACGCCGCATACTCCTCCATGTGATCGCGCAGCCGCGCGAGGCTCGCGATGATCCAGCCATTAAACGGCGCCATGCCGATCAGCACCGGCAGCGTACCGAGCTGCGCGCCTCGCCCGTACACGCCGAGCGCGCGCGTGCCGAGCGCCCACGCGACGACGGCCTGATCGAGATTTTGACTCATGTGGGTCGCGAGATTGCTGCCCGAGAGATTCGCGCCGAAGTGCAACAACCCGCGCACGCTCTCGTGCTCGTCGCGGCCAGCGACCGGATTGCGCCAGCCGCACGCGCGCCACGCGCCGGCGCAGAGCACGGTCTCGTTGATCAAGGCAAACCCCACGAGTGCCCACACGCCGAGACCAGCGATCGCGCCAAGGACGGCGAGTGCGCTGCCGGCGAGGAGCGCAGTGATCTCGATCGCCGCGAGCGTCTTCACGCGTTGCTCGCGCAGGAGCCACGCTTGCGCGGGAGCGCCGATGCTCGCGATCCACAATGCCGCGGCCATCACGCCGAGCACTCGCGGTAGTCGCTGCGGCTCGCCGAAGAGTTGCCCGACCGGCCACCCGAGCACGGCGCAGAAAATCGCCAGCGCCAGTCCGCCCCACAGCGCAAGTCGACAGCAAGCGCTGAAGCGCGCGCGCGAAAAACCCGGCTGTTGCACGAGCGTCACGATGCCGAAATCGCGCGCCATATACAGCGCACCCCACACGAGCACGGCCATGCCCTGCAGGCCGTAGTCGTCGGGCGTGAGCAGGCGCGCCATCACGGTCGGCGTCGTCAGGCGCACCACCACCCGCACGAGCTGCGCGGACAGGATCGCCCGGCCGCCAGCGGACATGCGCTCGCTGGAGGGGATCGGGTTCGTCGTGTCGCGCATCGCGGGTGCGTGGGTATAAATCCGTAAAACTGGCCGGTTGCGAGGTGCGGTTTGCCATCGCTAAGAATCGTTTACAACCATCGCCACCACTTTCTTCCGCCCTCGTTCCATGCCGCGCGTCGTCCACGTCACCACCTTTGCCCGCTCGGGCGGTGGCATGCAGACGCTTGTGCGCCGGCACCTGGCGCGCGACGGGGCACTTGGTTTCTCGCCGGAAGTCGCCGCGATCTTCGAAACAGCCGATGGGAAAACGGTCTCCTCTGGTCTCGGTGCGAAATGGCACTGGACGCCGCATCGGCTGCGGAGCGCCTTTGCGCAACAGGTGCACCCACGCACGCGCGGCGCACTCGTGGTCTATCACAATGCCTGGGCCATGCCGCTCCTAGCGCCCGGTGATGGGGCGGAGCGGCGCATCGCGTATCTGCACTCCGATTGGCCGGGCTTTGGCGCGGCCATCGCAGCGTCGGCGCCGTGGTGCGATGGGGTCGTGTGTTACACTGAAGCGCTTGCGGCGCTCGTGCGACAGCATGTACCCTCACTGCCTGCCGAGAGCGTTTCTGTCGCGCCGGTGCCGATCGAGCCGCCGGCGGATTTGCCGAGCTTTCCCCGCGTCGCCGCTCGCGCACTGCAGGTGGGCTTTGTCGGCCGATTGGAAATTGCGCAGAAGCGCATCGATCTTCTTCCGGCACTCGTGCGTGCGGTCGCGGGGCAGCGGGCCCTCGCGGATTGGCATATCATCGGTGATGGTCCGAAGCGCCCTTGGCTCATGCGTCAGCTTCGCGGGCTCGGCGCGATTCGGTTTCACGGCTGGTTGACCGACGAGGACTATTGGCGCGCGCTCGACCAGCTGGATGTGCTTGTGGTGCTGAGCGACTATGAGACGGGTCCCATTGTGTTGCTCGAGGGGATGAGTCGCGGCGTGCTGCCGCTGTATCCAGAAATTGGAGGCAGCGCGCAAGAGCCCGCGCGGTCGGTCGATCCGCTCTGCATTTTCCCGCGCGGCGATGTCGTGGCTGCGGCCAAACAACTCGCTCAGCTCTCGCGCATAGACCGGGTGCCGTTGATCAAGCGAGCGCACGCGGCGGTGGCACCGTTTACCGGTGAGCGCTTCGAAGCTGCCTACGGCGGAGCGTGGCGGGCGGCGCTGAATCGTCCTCGGCGATCGCTGCAAAATGATTCGCGCCCTACTCGTTTGAGCGACATGATGCCGCTCGCGTTGATCTCACGTTGCTATGAACGAGCCCTTTGGCGCTGAACCCACGGTCCTGCACTATCTCGGTTACGATGATGACCGCGGCGGCATCGTGTCGGTCGTACGCGCCCTCGAGCATGCGGGATCGTTTACGAGCGTGCTGGGCGTTAATCCGGGGTTTCGTCAGGAGCGCACTCCGCCGCTGCTCACGACGGAGTTTCCCGCGATCGCGGGCGAGATCATCAACCTCGGCACAATCCTCCGCGCCCGCACCGTCGCAAAAGCTGTGCGCGCATGGCTTGATGCTGCGCCCGATCGCATCTTTCACGGCCACTCGCGCGCTGGCCTGCTGGTCGGGCTGTGGCTCATGCGCGGCGGTGAGCGGCGGGTCGTAGTGAGCGTGCATTGCTACGGGAAACAGCGTTGGTTCTACCGCTGGGCCGCGCAACAGCTCGGCGACCGCCTGTTCTGGCTGAGTCCGGCGATGCGCCGCTACTACCGTCTCGAAAATTCGGATACATGGGCGCAGTGCATCCCCGGTTGCCTGCCGTCGGTTGATCGGCCTGTGGTGCGCCACGCGTCGACCGATGGCATCGTGCGCATCGGCGGCGTTGGCACGCTCGTGCCGTGGAAACGCTGGCACCTCGTGCTCGATGCGATGAAACGCATCCCGCGCGCTCGCCGCGAGCGACTGCGCTTTATTCACGTCGGGGGCGATGACGGCACGCCCGAGTCGCGACGCTACGCTGAAGCGCTGAAGACGCAGACCAAGGCGCTCCGCCTCGAAGAACTCGTCGAGTGGCGTGGGCCGCAGCCGTCTGTCGATTCACTGTGGTCGGAGATCGATGCGCTGGTCGTCGCTACGCACCGCGAGCCATTGTCCGTTGCCATGCTCGAGGCGCTTGCTGCCGGCGTCCCCGTGCTCGCGGCCAACTCCGGCGGCGCGCGCGATGTGCTCACTCCACCGCACAACGGCTGGTTCTATCAATCTGGCGACGTGCCCGATCTCGCCCGTTTGCTCACGATGCTGATCGAGACCGATGCGCTGCGTCGGATCAGCGTCGAGCCGGAGCCCCTGCGGCTCTTTACCGCCGAGCACGTTGCCCATCAGTGGGCCGAGGTGTATGCGCGCGTATCGGGCCGCAGCGTGAGCAGCGCGTCGCTGAGTGTGGCGAGGTGACGCTCGCGCGTGAAATGCGCGAGGTAGTGCCGACGCAGCGCGCCATTCGGCGGCGGTGCGACACGCGCCGCGGCCAGTGATGCGGCAAGCGCGGCCGGTTGATCGGACTCGGTGAGCCACATGTGCTCGCGCGGCAGCAGACTCGGAATCGCGCGCCAGCGGGTGGTGACGATCTTCACATCGTGCGCCAGCGCTTCGAGCAGCACGAGTGGCTGACCCTCGTGCGGATAACGGGTGGGAAAACAAAAAATATCCGTCGCCGCGAACAGCCGCCGCTTGTGCTCCTCATCGGCGAAGCCCACATGGCGAAAAGCATCCGGCGCGCGATGGGCATGCAGTTGAAAATGCCGCTCATCCTCCGCCGAGCCGAAGTGTCCCGCAAACGTGAGCCGCCATGTGCCCGGCTCTTGCGCGCGACACGCTGCGATCGCCTCGACCGTGGCGCGCAGGCCTTTCTCCGCTGTGCCGGCGCCGAGAAACAACACCTCGGTCCGTGCTTCTCCCGTGCGAATGTGCCGCGGGAGCGGGCCGGGATCGGCAATGCCGTTAGCCACGGCGATAGTGCGCTGTGGATTGAAATGCGCTGCGTCCGCGGTGAGTTCCGGCGTGAGCACCATCGACAGATCGGCGCGACCGAGCCGCGCGTGTGCCAGTCGTCGCTCAAGCGCAGTAGTATTCTCTTCCAGCCACGCGCCGAGTCCTACCGCGTGCCAGTGCAGTACGAGGCGCGGGCACGCGGGCCGGGCGAGCCCGAGCACGATGAGATCGCGCCAGAGCGCGGCACGTTTCCCGGGCGCGGGCACGTAGTAGAGTGTATCGATTTTTTCCCTACGCGCGATTCGCCGCGCAGCGAGTCCCGCGCGCACGGCGGCGGCGAGCTTGCCGACGCGGACGCGCCCGATGTCGGCACTACTGCGCGACAAGGCGAGCGGCACGTGCGCAACCTCGATGCCGTGCGCAGGCAGACCCTCGACCAGTATGCGCACCATGAGGCTCTGGCCGTGGAGCGGCGGAGGCGTCTGGGCGAGCACGAGGAGTTTCATCGCGGGCTTGGAATGCGGCGGACAGGGCGTGAGACTCCCCACGATGCAGTCCGCCCCCGCGAAATCCCAGCCCGGAATCTGGCCGGTGTTCGCGTGTGCCCTCGCCGGGGCGGCGCTCTTCCAATTCTTCGGCAACCACACCCGCGGCTACATCGACACCGCCTCGCTCTTTTATTGGTGGGGCTACCAGTGGATCAATCCCGCCTCGGAGACGCAGCACGGGTTCGTGATTCTCGCCCTCGCTGTGTGGCTGTTCTGGCGAAACCTTCGAATTGCGGATTGCGGATCGAGCAATGCGGATCTGCCCAATCCGAAATCCAAAATCCGCAACCCGCAATGGCCCGCAGCGATCGCACTCACAGCCGGGCTGGTCTTGCACGCGCTCGGTTTCATCGCGCAGCAATCGCGTCTCTCGATTCTCGCGCTGCTGGTTTTCACGTGGGGCGTGCTCGCGCTCGTGCAGCGTTCATGGGCACGAGCGGCGGCGTTTCCGCTCGGGTTCATGGTGTTTGCGATCCCGGTCAATTTCTTGGACGACGTCGGTTTCTGGCTGCGGCTGATCGTGATCAATACGAGTGCCGCGCTCGCGCATTTGGTCGGCATCGGCGTGGTGCAAAATGGCACCCAACTCGTCTCGCCCGATGGCTCCTATCACTACGATGTGGCGGCGGCGTGCTCGGGTGTGCGGTCGCTGATGGCGCTCGCGGCGCTCTCGCTGTTCGTGGGCTATTTGCGGTTTCGCCCGTGGTGGCTGCGCGCCGCGATGCTCGCGCTGTGCGCGCCGCTGGCGCTGCTCGGCAATATCGTGCGCATGATGGCGATCATCGTCGCGGCGCAGATCGGCGGTCAGAAATGGGGCGATATCGCGCACGAGGTGATGGGCGTGGGTGTGTTTGTGATCGTGCTCGGCGGCGTGCTGCTCGCGGCGGATTTCATCGAACGGCGGCGTCCCGATTGGTTGATGGCGGCTGGGGACAAGCCCGCAACAGACGCGACTGTCGCGCGCGGACCGGCATGGGGCATCGCATTGGCCATCTTCGGGCTCACCGCATGCGAGATGGTGTTTCTCGCGCGACTCGCCGCGCAGGCACCAGTCGGCGAAGCGGGCGTGCGCCTCGCGGAGGATGGCGTAAACCCCGCGACGCTCCCCGCTTTTCTTAGCACCGAGTGGCTCGGCCTGCGCGCCGAGGTGACGCCGATTGAGCGCGAGATTTTGCCCGCCGATACCGGCTACTCGCGCCGACTCTATGTGCTGGAGAGCGATCCGGCGGCGAAGGTCAACCCCACGCGGCAGGTGCTCGTGTCCATCGTGTTGAGCGGGCGCGACCGCACCTCAATCCATCGGCCCGAGCTATGTCTGGTGGGGCAGGGGTGGACGCTCGACGGCGCGACCGCGGGCAGTTTCGCGTATCCGGTGCGCCATGACGCAGATTTTCCGGTGACGCTGCTGCACCTGCGGCGCGTCGTCACGACCCCACGCGGGCGAGAAACGGTACCGGCGCTCGTTGCATACTGGTTTGTGAATGCCGATGGCGTCGTTGCGACGCACTGGCGACGAATCCTCACCGATGGCTGGAATCGCCTCACGCATGGCCGGGCCGATCGCTGGGCCTACGTGCTCGTGCAGACTGGCGCGGCTGATGGCGAGGCGGCGGCGCTCGCGCGGATGCAAAAGGTGCTCGACGGGACCCTTCCGGCCTTCCAGTCGGCCCGTCCGAAGAAGTCTTGAGGTTTTGAGTTCGGCGCGTACCTTTCGCGTCCCTTGACGTCAGGAAGCGTAGCCGACTTCGCCTTGCTGATCGCCACCGATACCGACCTCTTCGGAGACTGGTCGTTGCCGGTGGCTGTCGTCGTGGGCGGACTGATCGGCTTCGGCACGGTGTGGGCGCTCACTCGACACACCCGCCGCGTGGCGCACGAGCAGGCCGCCGAACTGATGGAGGTCGCACGCCGCGAAGCCGCGGTCGCCGCCGAGGCCGAGAAACAAAAAGCCGACGCCGACATCCAGGAGAAACGCGCCGAGCTGAACCGCGAGTTCGACCGTCGCGAGATCGAGAGCGACGTGCGCCTCCGCGAGATTCGTGCGCACGAGGAATCTCTCGCGCTCCTCGACTATCAACTCGAGCAGCGGCAGGAGCGCCTCAACCGCGAGAACGCCGCCGTGAAGCAGGCCCGCGACGCCATCCGCGCGCTCTCGAAGAGCGTGCGCAAGCGCCTCGAGGGCGTTTCGCAGATGGATGCCGAGGAAATTCGTCGCCAGCTGCGCGAGGAAGTTTTGCTGGAGTGCCAGGACGAGATTCGCGCGCTCCGCCGCTCCACGCTCGAAAAGTCCGAGCAGGAGATGCAAGGCGAGGCCCGCCGTATCCTTGTCGCCGCGATGCAGCGCATCGCGAGCAAGCCCAACAACGACATCACGGCGACCCTCGTGCAGCTCCCGACCGAGGAGATGAAGGGCCGCATCATCGGCCGCGAGGGCCGCAATATTAAGTCTTTCGAAGCCGCGACGGGCGTCACGCTTCTCATCGACGAGTCGCCGCAGCTCGTGCTCGTTTCCTCCTTCGATCCGGTGCGCCGCGAAGTCGCGCGCGTGGCCCTCGAAGGTCTCGTGAAGGACGGTCGCATCCATCCCGCGAGCATCGAGGAGTTCGTGAAGCGCGCGCGGGAGGAGATCGAGCTCACGACCACCGCCGCCGGCGAGGAGGCCGTCGCGAAGCTCAACATCAACGGCCTGCATCCCGAGATCATCAAGCTGCTCGGCAAGCTGAAGTTTCGTTTCTCCTATAATCAAAACGTCCTCGACCACTCGGTGGAGACGGCGTTTCTCGCGTCGCTTATCGCGAGCGAGGTCGGCCTCGATCCGAATATCGCGAAGCGCGCCGGCCTGCTGCACGACATCGGCAAGGCCGTCTCGGGCGAGCAGGAGGGCAGCCACGCGCACATCGGCGCCGAGTTTATCAAGCGCTACGGCGAGACGCCCATCGTCGCCAATGCCGTCGCCGCGCACCACGAGGAAGTGAAGCCCGAGACCGTCTACGCCGGTCTCGTCATCCTTGCCGATTGCATCTCCGCCACGCGCCCCGGCGCGCGCGCCGAGTCGATCACCAATTATCTCCAGCGTCTCGAACGTCTCGAAAAACTCGCCCTCGCGCTCGATGGCGTGCAGCAGGCGTTCGCGATTCAGGCTGGCCGCGAAATCCGCGTCGTTGTCTCGCCGACCGCTGTCACCGACGAGCGTGCCCGGGAACTCGCCAAGGAACTCCGCAAGCGCATCGAGGCCGAACTCCAGTATCCGAGCACGATCAAGATCACCGTCATCCGCGAGAGCCGTTTCACCGAGACGGCGACGTGAGCGCCGAAAGTAGCGAGTAGTGAGTAGCGAGCATGTCTTCGCTCGGACGATCGCCCACCAGACGATCTGATTTCTACTCGCTACCCACTACCCGCTACTCACTACTTCTTGCCAAATGGCCGACCCGAAAATTCTCGAGACTTTCCCGAATCCTGCGCCGCACCGCGACTACGTGATCGAGCACACGCATCACGAGTTCACGTCGATGTGCCCGATCACCGGTCATCCCGATTTCGCGTCGATCACTGTGCGCTACGTGGCGGACAAGACCTGCGTCGAGCTCAAGTCGCTCAAGCTCTACTTCCACGCCTTTCGCAACGACGGCATCTTCTTCGAGGCCGTGACCAACAAGATTTGCGACGATCTCGGCCACGCGCTCTCTCCGCGCACGCTCACCATCGTGGCCGACTGGAAAGGCCGCGGTGGAATCACTTCGCGCGTGACCGCCGACTGGTCCGCACCGAAGTCCAAGCGCCGCCGCTGAGCGCGGGTCGGGGCGCGGCAGGGCTTGGGCAGAGCGCTGCGCTATTTTTACCGGGTTATGTAATTTCGCAGGGCAGTTTCCGGTTATTTGCAACTGAGACCGGAACGCCTGCGTGGACCTGACGTTTCGCTTCCAGCCGCGACACAAGCGCGGCACGGGGCGGAGCTTTGGCCACTGCGGGCGTGCGGCCAACGCAACTATGAACTCCTCCTCGCAGCCCATACCCTCGTACTTCCGCACAGCCAGAACTTGGCTGATCTGCCTGCTCTCCTTCGTCACTGCCGCCACCGGTCTTCGGGCCGCTGATGCGTCGGCTTTCACGTGTGCCATCACGACTCCCATAGCCAACTCGGCTGCGACCACGGGCGTGCCGGTGACCATCACCGCCACTGTCAGTGGCAATGCCAATCCAATCGCAAAAGTCACCTTTTACGAAATGATCAGCGGTGCGGTGCTTGGGACGGCGGCGAGCGCACCCTACACGATTTCCTGGACACCCACCACCGCGGGCACGGCGCTGCTCCGCGTCACGGGCACGGACACCCTCGGTGGCACGGGCAACTCCCCGATCACCACCGTGAAGGTCGCGGCCGGCTCGACTAGCTCCGGCGGCGGCACGAGCACTCCACCGGTCTACACTCAACAGCCGTCGACTTATACGCTCACGGTAGTGAACGGCACTATCGGCTCGGGCAACGCGACGACCGCGAACATCGCACCCTACACGACGGTGACGATCAACGCGAACCCTGCGCCCGCCGGTCAGTGGTTCAAGCAGTGGAACGGCAATGCGCCCTTCGCCAACTACCAGGCGACGACGACGACCTTCACGATGC
Source organism: Verrucomicrobiota bacterium (assembly GCA_048498795.1). Lineage (GTDB taxonomy): Bacteria > Verrucomicrobiota > Verrucomicrobiia > Opitutales > Opitutaceae > JBEHXH01. The sequence goes on along the minus strand of JBEHXH010000007.1, from coordinate 295,193 downwards.
CCACGGCCAACGTGGTCGCAACCGTCAGCTACTATACGCCGGTGCCAGTGCCGCAGCCGGTCACGGGCCACCCGCGCCTGTGGATCAACCAATCCGACGTCGCAGGCCTGCGCGCCCGCGCCAACGCGGCGACCAATCCCGTCTACCTGAGCCTGCGCACGGTGCTCAATACGTGTATCAGCAATTACACTACAAAATTCTATCCCAACGGTCAGCCCAATCCGACCAATCCCGACTTCGGCGACACGCAGGGCTACACCGGCCTGCTCACCGAGCAGAACGCGATCGTCTTCGCCCTCTTCTCGCTCATCGACCAGGACCCCAACGCCCGCATCCTCCACGCGCAGCGCGCCCGCAACATCATCATGATGGCGATGAACGAGGCCGTGAAGCCCCACGCGTCCGGCCAGCCGTTCCGCGATCCGATGTTCGCCCTCTTCAATCGCGCTAATTTCACCTCGGAATGCTGGCCGCTCGCGATCGACTGGATCTACGACGCGACCGACGCGGGCGGTAATCCGATCCTCACCGCCGCCGACAAGAAGACCATCCGCGACGTCTTCATGGTCTGGGCCAACGACTGTCTCAACGCCTACGTCTGCGGCGGCGACCACCCGGCACCCATCGGCACGTTTAACAGCACCGCGCTGTTGCCCAGCGGCAACGCCCACCGCGTCGCGGCCAACAACTACTACTCGGGCCACGCGCGCCTCGTTACTCTTATGTCGCTCTGCATCGACCCGGTCGATGACCCGGCCGTCAACCCCGCCGCGCCGCTGTCCGTGCTCGGCAATTCGATGCGCAGCTACATCCCCGACGCCACCGGTGCCTGGCTCTATCAGCAGTACGCCATGTTTGGCGACCCGGCCGATGTGAAGGCCGCGTACAATCTCACCGCCGGTGCCAAGGTCGGCCTCGCCAGTGGCGGTCTCTCGCCCGAGGGCGGACTCTACGGCCATGCCTTCTCGTACATCCTCGGTCAGATGCTCGCGCTCAAGACCGCCGGTTTCGCCGACACCGCGATCTCCGGCCCTCAGGCCGCGCTCGTGACCGCGCCGGTGTGGGATCGTTACCTGCCGGCCTTCTCCAACAACATCGTGCCGGCCGCGAAGGTTTACTCTTCGCAAAGCTATCTCGGCCCGATCTTCCAGATGGCCAACTATGGCGACGTGCTGCGCCTCTGGATCACGCCGGACTTCATGCAGGTCTTCGCGCTGAAAAATCTTCTCGATCAGAAGACGGGCAACACCGCCAGCCTCGACGCCACGCGCTGGTTTGCCATCAATGCCGTCGAGGGTGGCGCGGGTGCGCTGCAAAATCGCATCTCAGCCCCGTGGTCCTACGGCGTGCAGGCGAGCGTTCTGTACTTCCTCCTGCTCGATCCCGCGCTGCCGACTCCGGCTGACCCGCGGCCGGGTTACACGACCAAGTTCGTCGATGCCGGCAATGGTCGCGTGCTCTCACGCACCGATTGGAGCGCCAATGCCTCGGTCTTCACCTTCCGCAGTTCGTGGGAGTCGATCAACCACCAGGACGGTGACGCCGGCCAGTTCGAGCTCTACCGCAAGGGCGAGTGGCTCACGAAGGAGTTGAGCAACTACGACAGCTACGGCAACGGCCAGTCGTCGATCTGGCACAACACGCTCGCGCTCCAAAATTGGTGCGCCAACGGCAAGCCGGTGAATATCCAGTTCTTCGAGGCGCCGTATTGGGGCAATGGCTCGCAGTGGAACAACGGCGCCAACGCCGGCGATCCCGTCACAGTGACGAGCAACGGCGCGGGCTATACGTTTGTGCAGAGCGACATCACCAAGCTCTACAACCGCCCCGATCAGTTCACCGCGGCCAATTCCGCCGTGGACATCCAGCACGCGAGCCGCTCGCTCCTCTCCCTCGATCCCGACGTGGTCGTCGTGTACGACCGCGCGACCTCGGTGCACAATGGCTTCAAGCGCTTCAATCTGAACTTCCAGATTCAGCCCGTGATCAACGGCCACACCGCTACGGCGATCACGCCCGCCGGTCAGCGCATCTTTGTGCAGTCGCTTCTGCCGGTCACCGGCGTGCTCTCCTACGTGCCCGAGGGCGGTACGCTATCGAGCATCGCGCAAATGGAAGTGATGAGCGGCCGCCTCGTCGTCGAAGACCCGGCCAAGCCGACCGATGTGCGCTTCCTCCACGTCGTGCAGGGCGCTGACACGGCCAATGGTATGATCGCCGCGACGACCATCGCGAGCAGCGCGGGCACCGCCTTTGACGGCGCGGTCGTGGGTAACACCGTGGCACTCTTCCCGGTGAACCTCGCGGCGTCCTTCGCTGGCACAAGCTACAGCGCGCCAGCCACGACGACGCGCCACTACGTGACCGGCCTCACCCCGGGTGCGGGCTACACCGTCGCCGCGTCGAGCGATGGCGTAACGGCTCAACTCACAGTCGTGAGCGGCGGCCCGCTCGCGGCCGATAGCGCGGGCGTGCTCGCGTTTGACCTTGCGAGTGTGCTGCCCTGAGGCGTTTCGTCTTCGCGCCCGCGTGCCGTTCCGGTGCGCGGGCGTTTTTCGTATCCGTCGATGAGCACCCCGAGTTTTCCCATCACCACATCGAAGCATCCGTGTGAGGGGGTCATCCGTTTCAGTGGACCGTGATGCGCTGCTGCCCCATGTACCCCGCAACTGATGTTTCCGCCGGCGGCAGCCTCGCTGGCCTGGGCTCGCGGGATTCGGCGGTGACTCCGGAGCGCGGCGTGGTCTTTGCCTCGACGCAGTGGAGCATCATTCTCGGTGCACGCACCGACGCCGCCGGACGTCGCGCTGCGCTGGAGCAGCTCTGCCGCAGCTACTGGCTTCCGCTTTACGGCTACCTCCGACGTCGCGGCCACGCGCCGGCCGATGCGGAGGATCTCACGCAGGGATTTTTCGTGTATCTAATCGAGAGCGATTTCCTTGACCGGCCAGACCCGGCGAAGGGCCGTTTTCGCGGCTATCTCGTGGGCGCGATGCGGCATTTTCTCGGCACGCATTTTGAGCGTACGGGAGCGCAGAAGCGCGGCGGTGGCGCGCAACTGGTCGACTGGACCGGGCTCGACGCCGAGCGAGAGTTCGCAGCGGTGGATCAGCCGCAGCGCGACCCCGCCGAAGTATACGAGACGAGCTGGGCCCTCACGCTGCTTGCCCGCGCGCTCGCGCGACTCGAGGACGAGCAACGCCTCGTCGGCCGCACCCGCCAATTCGAAGTGCTAAAGCCTTTTCTCAGCAGCACACCGACGCGAGGCGACTACGATGCCGCGGCCCAATCGCTTAACACTACGCGCACCAATGTCGCAGTGTGGGTCCACCGGCTCAACGCCCGCTACGCCGAACTGGTGAAACTCGAAGTCGCCGCCACCGTGCAAAACCCCGACGATGTCGACTCCGAGATGCGCCACTTGCTGCAAGCGCTGCGAGCATGAGTCGAAGGGGAAAGCTAACCGCGGATGCACGCTGATGGACGCGGAAGACCACCCGTCTTCGTGTGAATTCGTGTCCATTCGTGGTTCAATGCACTGATTGATCGTTTTGTTGCTCATGGTCGTAGCGTTTATTCATCCGCGTCGATCCGTGTTCATCCGCGGGTAATTTTCTCCGCCCGATGCCGCTCGCCACCTTCGCGCGGACTACGCAATTTTACGCTGAAATTTCCCCCGGGATTTCCTGCAATCCCTCTTCGGCATGAATCCGCCCGTTTCCCAGCCCTCCTTTACGACTGGCCTTTGTCCGCGTTGCGGCAGCTCGTCGACTGCGCCATTCGCGGCGGGTGGTGTGTGCCTGCGCTGTGCGGGGACGCGCGTGCTGGAGCGTGAATCAGGTGCGCCGTTTTCTCATTCGGAAATCTCGCTCGGCGGCACAGCCGAAGATCGCGCGGGCTTGCCCGACCGCATCGGCGACTACGAGATCATCGAGGAACTGGGCCGCGGTGGTATGGCGCGGGTCTTTGCTGCGCGGCAGATCGGGCTCGGGCGCATCGTCGCGCTCAAGGCCATCCCGGCGACGCGCGGCGATGCCGCGGCGCTCGAATTACGGTTTCTTCGTGAAACGCAGACGGTCGCGAGCCTCCGGCATCCGCACATCGTCACGATCTACGACAGCGGGCGCTCGCATGGATTCGTGTGGTTCTCGATGGACTACGTCGAGGGCGGCGACTTGGCGCGCCGGCTGCACGACCGGCCGTTTGTGCCGCGCGATGCGGCGGTGCTCCTGCAGAAAGTTGCGAGCGCACTCGCTTACACGCACTCCGTGGGCGTGCTGCATCGCGATCTCAAGCCGTCCAATATCCTCCTCGATGGCGACGAGCCGCGCGTGGCTGACTTCGGTCTCGCCGCGCAACTGGAGCCCGGCGGCGATCTCACCTCGTTAACCGGTGTGCTCGGCACGCCGCACTATCTCGCACCCGAAGCGTTGCGTGAGGGCAGTGCGGCGCTGACGGTCGCGAGCGATCTGTACGCCCTGGGTGTGATCCTTTTCGAACTGCTTACCGGTCGTACCCCCTTCGCGGGGGCTTCACCAGCGGAGCTGCCCAATCTGCTCGCAAAACACGATGCGCCCTCGCCGCGACTGCTCGCGCCAGCGGTGTCGCGCGATCTCGCGGCGATTTGTTTGAAGTGCCTCGAGCACGATCCGGCGCAGCGCTACGCGAGCGCGGCGGCCTTGGAAGGGGACCTGCGACGGTACTTGGCTGGAGAGCCGACCGTGGCTCAGCCGCTCAGCCGGTGGACGATCGTACGGAAATTTTCTACGCGCCACCGCGCGGTGCTGGCGGGGTCTGGCGCCTTTGTCGCGGTGCTTATTGCTGCGACGGCGATCAGCACACGGGAGGCGCTGCGGGCGCGCCGGGCCGAGAAAGTGGCTGCGACTGAAGCCGCCGTGAGTCGCGAAGTGCGCGAATTTTTGGAGGTCGATCTCCTCGCGCAGGCTTCGCCCGACCAGCAGCCGAATCGCGATCTGCCTTTACGCACGGTGCTCGATCGCGCGGCGAAGAAGATCGACGGCCATTTCAAAAACGAGCCGGTCGTGGAGGCCTCGTTGCGCGAGACACTGGCCGCGACCTACGATTCGCTCGGCGAATACGTGAGCGAGCAGGCCCAACTGGAGCGGGCACTGGAGCTCCGCCGCACAGCAGGCGGGCCCGACGACGCAGCGGCGATCAACACCCTCGACCACCTCGGCATCGCGATGGCCCAGCAGGGGAAACTCAAGCAGGCTGATCCGCTCATCCACGAGTCCGCGGAGCGGGCCGAGCGCGCGCTCGGCGTGCGCCACCCCACGACGATTCGCACACTCAATGACCTCACGTACATCTACAAAGCGCAGGGCAAACTCGCCGAGGCCGAGGCTAGCTCCCGTCGGGCCGTCGCCCTCTCGCGCCAAGCGCTGACGCCCGAGAGCGACGAGGCGCGCGCCGCCCTGAACAATCTCTCCACCGTGCTCTACTCGATGCGCAAGCTCGAGGAGGCCGAGGCTTTCAATGTCGAGGCCCTTGCGGTCGAGGAGCGCGTGCTCGGACCCGAGCATCCCGAAACCCTCACGGTCATGGGCAATCTTGCGTCGGTCTATTGGGCCGAGGAAAAATTCGCCGAGTCGGAACAAATCAATCGCCGAATCCTCGAACTCCGCACCAAGCTGCTCAGCCCCGAGCACCCCGAGACGCTGCGCTCGATGAACAACCTCGGAACTTCGCTGCAGAATTTCGGCAAGTTCGCCGAGGCGGCGACGATCTTGGAAAAGGCCGCGGAGCTTAGGCGGCGAGTAATGGGGCCGGAGAGCGGAGATGCGCTCTCCTCGCAGATGAACCTCGCGATGGCGTACAGCGATCTCGGCCGCCACGACGAGGCGATCGCGCTTGGGGCACCGACGCTCGCCACCGCCCGCCGTGCTCTTGGCGCGGAGCATTACCTCACGCTTGGGATGGCGCTTAATCTCGGCCGCCTCGAAATCAATCAAGGCGACTCCGCCGCCGCCGAGCCGCTTCTCGCGGAAACTTACGCGGTGCGTCTCCGGCTCTCCGGTCCAGAAAACATGCAGACCGTGGTCTGTGCCGAAGCTCTCGCCGAAGCGCGCGTGCAAAATGGAAAGTACACCGACGCGCTCCCGCTGCTCGAATCCTCGCTCGCCTGGCGGCGCAAGAACACCCCGCAGCACTGGCGCGTGCCCATGCTGCGCAATCTCATCGGTGCGGTATACGCCGGTCAGCAGCGCAATGGTGAAGCGGAGCCGCTGCTCGTGGAAGGATTCGAGGGATTGGAAAAACAGACCATGCTGCCGCCCGAAGCCATCCATTACTACCGCGAACGCGCAGGTGCGCGGCTCGCCGATTTCTACGCGCAGACGAATCGCCCCGAGGCTGCCGCCGCGATCCGCGCGCGAGTGCAGAAAGCGAAGTAGCCACGAGCGCCCGCGAGTAGGTCGCAACTCGGCTCGCTGGCGATCGCCGCTACTCCCGAACAATTGCCCGAATGGGGACGCGGCGCCCTCGCCGCGTTTCCGATGACTCGTGCTCAGCCCTTCAGCGTCGCGAGCACCGCCGCGTGCAACTCCGGCGTGGCTGCTGCGACGGTCGACTCCGCCGGATACGGGGCTCTGCCGTGCCAGTCGGAGATCGTGCCGCCCGCACCACGGATCACAGGCACGAGTGCGGCGATGTCCCACGGGTTCATGATCGGGTCGAGCATCACGTCGGCCCAGCCGCAGGCGACGAGCAGGTACCCGTAGCAATCGCCCCACGTGCGAGTGAGCCGGGCGCGGCGAAGGAGTGCATCGTGCGTCGCGCCATTCTGATATTTCGCGGGATTGAGCGGATCGCTCGTGAGTACCGTAGAGTCTTCGATGCGCCTCGTCGCGCGGCAGCGGATCGGTTTACCGTTGAGCGTGCTCGTCTGGCCGTCGCCGATGACGAGTTGTTGCAGGATCGGCTGGTGGATGCACCCGAGCACGGGGTGGCCGTGGTGGAGCAACGCGATCAGCGTGCCCCAGAGCGGTACGCCGGTGATGAAACTCTTCGTGCCGTCGATGGGATCGAGCACCCAGACAAATTCCGCGTCGCCGCGCTCCGTGCCGAATTCCTCGCCGATGATGCCGTGGCTGGGATACTTCCTCGCGATCAGCTCGCGCATCAACTCTTCCGCTCCTCGGTCGGCCGCGGTGACGGGTGAGAGATCGCCCTTGGTCTCGACCGCGAGCGAGGGATTGCCGTAGAGCGGGCGGATGAAGGCGCCGCTGCGCTCGGCGAGCTCGACCGTGAAGGCGTGATAGGGCTGCAAGTCCACGGGTCCCTTGAAACCACGAAACGGCCGAAACACACCTCGAAAATTTCCCAACGCAGGGGATGACTTTCGCCCGAATCGCGGTTTTGGTGGGCAGTGAGTGGCTTGGATCGAACACCCCATTTTCTTCGTCGACTTTGAAGGCAGCCGCCTGTCCGGCATCCTTGAGTACGGTGTCGTCGAGCTCAGCGGTGGGGTGGTCGTCGATACGCACACACGACTCTGTGCCGCCACCGGGCGCGTGCGACCCGAAGACGCCGCGGTGCACGGCTTGAACGAGGCGGATTTGTCGGCCGAGCAGCCCTTCGCCGACGAATGGGAATTCTTCGCCGGTCTGCGCGAGCGCGGCCCGCTCGCGGCGCACTACGCGGGCGTGGAAAACGCGCTGCTCAAGGGCGTGTGGCCGTACCCGCGCACGTCGCCGAACTTCGCGCGCCCCGGCGAGAAAGTCATCGACTGGGGTCCGTGGGTCGACACCGCCCGCCTCTATGCGCAGCTCTATCCGCGACTGGAGTCGGGTCGGCTGGAATCGCTGATCGCCGTTTGCGGTCTGCAAGCCGAGCTCGACACGCTGGCCGAAGCCCATTGCCCGCCCGCCCGTCGTCGGTACCACGCCGCGCTCTACGATTCGCTCGCTGGCGCCGTGTTGCTCAACGCCCTCGCGCGCGACACCCGTCTTGCACAGCTCTCCGTGATGCAGCTGCTCGCCCTCAGCACGCTCGACCCGGTGAAGCGTGATGCGCTGCAGCAGGGAAATCTGTTTTGAGGTTCGGAAGGTAGAGCGCGTTTTCCGCAACGCGCCGGTTGAACTCGGCAGATCATCAACGCCGAGCAAACGAAGTAGCGGAAGCCGTAAGGCTTTCGCGAGAACGGCGAAACGCTCACGCGTTCCGCTATAATCGTCAGCTCTCGATCGGGTATTTCTTCAGCCCGAGCTTCTGGGCGAGCACGCGGGCGGCGAAGAGGGGATTCGTTTTCAGATAGCGAGGGCCGAGACGGCGAGGCTCGGTCGCGAGGCGGAAGAGCCATTCGAAGCCGCTGCGCTGGATCCAGCGCGGGGCTTGGCGCACGCGGCCGGAGTGAAAGTCGAAGGCCGCGCCCACGCCGATGAGCACGCCGACATCGAGCGTTTGCCAGTGTTCGGCCATGAAGCGCTCCTGCTTTGGTGTGCCGAGACCGACCCAGATCACATCGGGCCGAGAGCGCGCGACATCGGCGTGCAGCGTCGCGATCTCGCCGGGATCGAGCGGGCGAAAGGGCGGGGTGTATGTGCCGACGATTTCGAGTCCGGGGAAGCGCGCGGTGAGTTTTTCGCGCAGCGTTTCTGCCACGCCCTCGGTGCCGCCGTAGAGATAGTGGCGCAGGCCGACGGCGCGACCGGCGTCGCAGACGGCAAGCATGAGGTCGGGGCCGTACACTCGCTCGACGCCTGGCGGGCCGAGCCAGACGAGCGGCATGCCGTCGGGCGTGGTGAGCCACGAATCGTTGAAGATTTTGCGCAGTGCCGGATCGTGGCGCGCTTCGGTGAGGCCGTGGGCAGTGCCGAGGCAGATGTAGCCGCGGTGCAATTCGCCCCGCACACCGATCACGAGATCGCAAGCCTGCGCGAGCGTGAGGGCGGAGACGCCCACGCCGAGGACGTTGTAGCGCGCGGGCGGCTTCATGGAGTGGTTCACGCCAGCAGAGGGCGGGGCGCAGGGCCATCCCTGTTTTGTCAGGAGCGGTCCGCGATAAACTCCCGCGGCGAGATCTCCTCGACGTTCACGAGTACGAAGCAGGCGACGATGAGCAGCGCGGTGATGCCAAGCGCGACCAGACCGACGATCCAGTGACTGGTGGACAGCATCGCGAGACCGACGGCGCCCGAGATTTCGACGAGTGCGCCGATGATATTGCCGGCGACATTGTGCGTGCCGCTGCCGCGACGCATGACGTCCTTGCGCGGGGTGGGCTTGATGCGTGTCACCTGCAGCCACGAGGCGGCGGCCGCGCAGGCCAGCGAGATCGCGATGCCACCCAAGGCGATCAGCGGATGGCCCAGCACGGCGAGTACGAGATTGAGGCCGACGCTGAGCAGCGCGGGCAGTGCCATGCCCGCGAGCAGCTTGGCTACGCGCAGGCGCGTCTCGGCCGTGGGGCTCATGCGAATGAGGTCCCAGCACTCCTCGCCCGAGGCGCACACGAGCGTGAACGCCGTGGAAAGCTGACCGGAGAGAACAATCGACAGCGGACCGATCATCGCGATGCCGCCGAGTTTATACACGCCGATCCCAGCGGGGATAAAATACAGGGTGGTCGGCAACACCTGTGCGAGCAGGAGCGGATCGCGGACGATCAGGCGCACGTCTTTCCAGAACGTCGCGCGCAGAGCACCTTCGACAAAGACGTGCGGGCGATCCTTGATCGGGCGCGCCTTCGGCACGATTGCATTTCCCTCCTGTACGCCGGAGATGAACATCCGACCGAGCAGCCGGGCGGTGAGCGCGGTGAAGCCCGCGGAGATCCCCGCGAGCAAGAGCAAGGGAAGCGGCTCGCCGCGGCCAGCGCGGGCGAGAACCGAGAGCGCCGGGTGGTCGCACGCATGAATCAGCCAGCGCAATCCATCGAGTCCGACAATGCTTTGGGCTTGAGAGAGGATGAACACGCCGGTGGCGAGCAGCGCAGCCACGACCTGGGCCCACGTGCGCGCGCGTCGCGGGCCAAGCCATTGCACCAGCAGCAGGGTGGCCCACACGCCCGCGGAGGAGACCGCAGCTGCGAGCAGCAGCCAGACGAGATAGCCCGCGACATAGCGCGGCGACATCGCCAGCACTGCGCCGTTGAGCAGCGGAAAAAGAAACAGCGTAACGCTCAGTGCTGCGGCCGTGCTCATGCCCGCGATGCGGGCCAGCAAAATCGCGCGCGGGGAAATCGGCGATGATAACAAGAGATCGAAGTCGGAGCGCTCGAAGAGCACTTTGATCGCCTGCTGCATGGCGGCGGCGAGCATGATGAACGCAAAGGCGATCCACAAAAACGTCTCCGCGCCCAGCGACGGATGTGGCCGCAGCACGAAGAACAGCGGGATCGAGATCGCGTGCAAGATGCACAGCAGCACGACCAGCAGCGTGATGCTGAGGAAATCGCGATTGCCCACGAAGTCGCGCCAGAGCAACCGCAGGTCGTTGCGCAGGATCAGGCGGACTTGGGCGTAGAGCGGCGACATGCGTTTACAGCTCGGGCGGAGTGGCACCGTCGGTGCCGGTCACGCGCAGGAAGACATCCTCCAGTGTGCCGCCGCTCTGGCCGGCGCGCTCGCGCAGCTCGGCGAGCGTGCCCTCGGCGGCGAGCTTGCCCGCGTGGATGATCCCGATGCGCTCGGCCATGCGCTCAGCGACATCGAGGATGTGCGTGGTGAGAATCACGGTGCCGCCGCGGCGTACGAAGTCGTTGAGCAAATCTTTCACGAGGCGGGCGGAGGCGGCGTCGAGGCCCGTGAGCGGCTCGTCGAGCAGCATGAGCGTGGGCTCGTGGATGAGCGCGGCGGCGAGCGCCATCTTCTGCTTCATGCCGCGTGAGAAACTCTCGATGTAGTCGTGGCGCTTTTCCCAGAGACCGAGCGTCCGGAGGAGGTTTTCGGCGCGCGGCTGGGCGGCGGCAGCGGGGATTTCCCAGAGTGCGGCGACAAATTCGAGATGCTCCAGCGGGCGGAGTTTGCCGTAGAGCACGGGATCGTCGGGCACGTAGGCGAGCGGTTGCTTGGCGGCAGCGGGGTCTTCGCGGAGCGAGGTGCCTTGGATCAGCACATCGCCGAAGTCGGGCTTGAGCAGACCGGCGATCATGCGGAGCGACGTGGTCTTGCCGGCGCCATTGGGCCCAAGGAAGGCATAGAGCATCCCGCGCGGCACGCGGAGATCGAGCCGGTCGACGGCGACGGTGGAGCCGAAGATCTTGCGGAGCTGACGCGTCTCGCAGGCAAACTCGCTCGGCGTGGCGGACAGGTGGGGAGGGGCGGCGTCCATCGCGTCGGAGGGAGCCGCAGAAAGAGGCGGCGGGCAAACGATTTGTCCGGCATCCGGGGCCGGAAATGCGAAAAAACCGCAATACAGTCCATGGAGTCAACGGAGCGCTAACGGTGGGAGCGCAGATGCGATATCCTCGGGGGTGTTCTGGTTCTTTGACAGAATTGTTTGTGAACCGCGAATGGACGCGAATTTACGCGAATGAAGACATGAGGAACCGCGGATGAACACGGATGGACGCGGATGATCGATCTGCGATCCGCGTGAATTGGCGATCATCCGCGGTTGGACTCCGGTTTGAAATGTTACCCGAAACGCGTGCGCCGCAGTCTGAGGAGGGTGAGCAAATGTTACCCGCGGGTAAGCAATTCATCGGATTTCATTCACGTGAATTTGTGTGAATTCGCGTCCATTCGCGGTTGAAACGAAATTCAAATGTTACCCGCCCGGAGCATTTGGCCTGCCTTCCCTGTAACGCGGCGCTTGCGCTCTTGTGGCAGCCTAGGGCAAGTTGATCGGTTCCCATGGCCCTCGTTAGTCTACTCGATGTCAGCCTGAGCTTCGGCGGTGCGCCGTTGCTCGATCGCGTCAATCTCCAGATTGACCGCGGTGAGCGCGTGTGTCTCGTCGGCCGCAATGGCGCGGGCAAGTCCACGCTGATGAAAGTCATCTCGGGCGAACTGAAGCCCGATGTCGGGCAGGTGTTTCGCCAGCAAGGCGCGGTGTTTTCCGTGCTGCGGCAGGAAGTGCCAGTGGGGCTCGCGGGCACAGTGCAGAGCGTCGTCGAAGGCGAGGGCGGTAGCTACGAGGAGCACAACGACTGGGAGCGTCACGACCGCGTCGAGCGCCTGATCGAGAGCATGGGCCTGCCGGCCACGCAGGATTTTGCGTCGCTGTCGGCCGGACAAAAACGTCGCGTCCTGCTCGCGCGTGGCCTCGTCGAAGAGCCCCAGCTCCTGCTACTCGATGAGCCGACCAATCACCTCGATCTCGCGTCGATCCAGTGGCTGGAGGAGTTTCTGCTGGAGTGGGGTGGCGCACTGCTCTTCGTGACGCACGATCGCGCATTTTTGCGCCAGCTCGCGACCCGCATCGTCGAGGTCGACCGCGGCAAGCTCATCGGCTGGGCCTGCGACTACGACACGTTTCTCGTGCGCAAGCAGGCCGTGTTGGAAGCCGAGGAGGTCGAGCGCGCGCAGTTCGACAAGAAACTCGCGCAGGAAGAAGAATGGATCCGCCGCGGTGTGAAGGCGCAGCGCTCCCGCGCTAATAACCGCATCAATGCGCTGAAGAAAATGCGCGCCGAGCGCGCTGAGCGCCGCGACCGCACGGGTACGGCGAAGATGACGGCGCAGGAGGCGGACCGCAGCGGCTTCAAGGTGATCACCTGCGAAGGCGCGGGCTTCCGCTACGGCGACCGACAGATCGTGCGCGACCTCGATGTGCGCATCGAGCGTGGCGACAAGATCGGGATCGTCGGACCCAACGGCGCGGGCAAGACCACGCTGCTCCGCCTGCTGCTCGGCGAGCTCAAGCCGACTGAAGGCAAAGTGGAGCAGGGTACGCAGCTAGAGATCGTTTATTTTGACCAGCTCCGCGCACAGCTCGACGAGTCGATGCGGGTGCAGGACGCCGTGGCCAACGGCAATCCGACCGTGACGATCAACGGCCGCACGCGTCACGTCATCTCATACCTCGAGGATTTTCTGTTCGAGCCGGCCCGCTCCCGCACGCCGATTCGCGCGCTCTCGGGCGGCGAACGCAATCGCCTGCTCCTCGCGCGCCTCTTCACGAAACCCTGCAATGTGCTCGTGCTCGACGAGCCGACCAACGATCTCGACGCCGAAACGCTGGAGCTGCTGGAAGATTTGCTCGTGGAATACGGCGGCACGCTGCTGCTGGTGAGCCACGATCGCGCGTTTCTCAACGAAGTGTGCACGAGCCTGTTGGTCTTCGAGGGCGAGGGCCGCGTGAGCGAGTATGTCGGCGGCTACGACGACTGGCAGAAGGAGCGCGTGGCACGAGCCGCGCGTGTCGCCGCTGAAGCAGAAGCTGAAAAGCAGCGCGCGAAGGCTGCCGCGGCTGGAGCAGCTACGGCGACAGCGAAGCCCGCACGTAAGCTCTCGAACAAAGAGAAAAAGGAGCTCGAAGAATTGCCCGCGAAGATCGAGGTGCTGGAGACCGAGCAAGGCACGCTCACCAAGAAACTGGGCGACGCGGAGTTCTTCAAAAAAGGCGGCGCCGAAGTATCCAAAGCGACAAATCGCCTGAGCGAAATCGAAGCCGAGCTGGCGAAAGCCTACGCACGCTGGGCAGAGCTGGAGTAGGCGGGCGAAGCTAACGGCTCGCGCTTGGGCATGGTTTGTGTTTGGGTTGAGCATCCAGATATGAGCCGGTGCCCATATTGCAGCGATCAGCGAGGGACAAAGCCTGTGTGGGGCATCCGAGAGCGCTATGTGACGTGCCCTCGCTGTGCGCGCCTCACGGGATCGTTTCTACTGGATAAACAAGGTGATGGTTACAGTGCTTTTCGGGAGCGAATGCTCAACCAGATCGAACGTGAGCCGCGACGGAAGTTACTCGAAACGTGTTCGTTTCACTTTGTGATTTTCTTCGATGAAGAGGACCGGCCGATAGGCTTTGAGCTGGCGGACGAAAACGAGGCGCACGTCCTCAAATGGAAGCGTGGGGATCGAGCCAAGTATTTTGGGGTGCGAAATTCAGGCAAGGGGTACGGCAATCACGACCGAATTTACGTCAACGGGGCGTTCCGACCGGAGGCGGTGCTCGCAGAGCTGGAGCAGAAGGGAAAGAATATCCGGCCAGAGGTGATGGCGGTGCTACGCGAGGGAATCGAGGCTTATGTGCTGCCGGATTATTTGAAAGCGACCGAAAGGAGCCAGAGCTGAGGTGACCCCGTAGGGCTGTGTTTCTACCTTTTGGCTTCGGGAGCGAAGGTGCGCTGGAGTTTTTCGATGGAGACGTCGGCGAGGGATTTCACGACGAGGTCGATGTGCTTGAAATCGTGGTGGGCGGTCGAGGGGCCGGGGCAGGCGACGACGTGGAGGTTGGCGCGTTTGGCGGCGAGGGAGCCGGTGTGCGAGTCCTCGAAGGCGATGGCTTCGTGGCCGCGGAGGCCGAGATGGTTGAGGACGAGCTTGTAGAGGTCGGGCTCGGGCTTGGGTGAGGGGACATCTTCGCGGCACGCGAGGAAGGCGAAACGGTCGAGCAGACCGAGGCGAGCAAGGTGGCCCTCGCAGTGCTCGTGGCGGGAGTTGGAGGCGAGAGCGACGGAGAGCTTGGCAGCTCGTGCGGCGTCGAGGAGCGCGACCACGCCGGGGAGGATGGGTTGCTCGTGATTGCGGATGCGATTGCGCGCGGTGCGCTCTTTTTCGAGGGCGAGGCGGTCGGCGCGTTTCTCAAAGGCATGCCATGGATCGAAGGCATAGTCGGCGTGGCCGACGGAGCGAAGAAAGGCGACCTCGTCGAAGGGTACGCTGTGCGCGGCGTGGACGTCGCGGTAGGCGGCAATGAGGGCGGACTCGGTGTCGAGAATGAGACCGTCGAAGTCGAAGACGAGGGCGCGGATCATCAGGAAATTTTGCGACTCAGCCGAGCAGACCGGTGGGCAGACCGTCGATGCTGCGGACGTTTTTCTCGGCCTGATAGGCGGCAACGCCGTCGGGACCTTTGCGCTCGGCCCACTCGATGAGTGTCGATCGATCACCGGTGTACTCGTAGTGCGGGACGCCGAAGCCACAGGAGGTTTGCACGCTCTCGACCTCGCCGAGGATAAGCTGTCGCTCGCCGGGGATGGTTGGGCCAAAGAGCGGTCGGAGCTGCGTCCACTCGGCATCGCGGGTGTGGATCACGCGACCACGGCAATAGAGGCGGAGGATGAGCGGGGCGCCCTCGAAGGCGCAGAACATTACGGTGAGGCGGCCATTGTCGGCCAGATGCGCGGCGGTTTCGTTGCCACTGCCGGTCGTATCCAGATATCCGATACGGCCTGAGCTGAGCACGCGGAACGTGTCGAGGCCCTTGGGCGAGAGGTTGACGCGGCCGGAGTGCGGCGCGGATGCGGTGAAGTAGATCTTCTGCGCAGCGATGAACTCGCGATGAGCGGCGGAGAGCTCGGTGAAGAATTTGCCCATGGTAAGATTAAGCCGGAGTGGCGACGGCGGTGGCGTGCACGGAGCGACGGCTGTAAAGCACGCCGATCAGTGCAAGGGTGACGACAGCGAAGAGAATGAGGAACCCCGAGGGTGGACCGTAGACGTCGACCACCACCATCGCGTAGACGAGCAAGGTGCGAAGCAGTCGGTCGAAGACGCTATAGAAGACGGTGACGCGGCCCATCACCTCGTTGGGCACGACGTGCAGCATGAGGGTGTTGCGCGCGACGCGGCAGCCGGCGTTGCCGAAGCCGAGGAAGGCACCGGCGATCAGGTAGATCACGGGGTGGCGGAAGATGAGCAGCGCGGCGATCGCGGCGAGGAAACTGATGATCGTGCCGGGGATGGTAGTTTCGGCGTTGGTACGCGAGAGAAGGCGCGGCAGAATTGCGCCTGCGGCCATCGCGCCGAGGGCGAAGGTGATTTCACCACCCGCGAAATAGCCCGCGCCAGCGTGCAAGGTTTGCGCGACGAAGATCGGGAAGAGATAGTTGGCCGTCATCAGCGCGATGAAAGGCAGCAGCGAGCACGTGAGGAAGAGATTGAGCTGTGGGCGCGCGCTCAACCACGCCCAGCCCGCGGCGACATTGGCCCAGACGGAGGTCGGTGGTTTCGAGGCTGACTCGGCGGTGAGGTGCGTGGCCTCGTAGGGGAGCGTCGCTTGGATCGCGAAGCTGATGGCGTAGGTCGACGCATCGGCAAGCAGGATGGCCCAGAGCGGCACGCGATCGACGAGCAGGCCGCCGAGTGCGCCCGCGGCCATCATCGCGGCCTGACCCTGAATCTCGAGCAGGCCGGTGAGCGACTGGTACTGCGAGCGGTCGAAGATCTGCTGGATGAACGCGAATTTCGCGGGGTAGTGCAGCGTGTAGTAAAACATGCCGCAGAAATAAATCGCGGCGAGCTGCCACGTGGAGAAATGGCCAAGGGCGAGCCCGAGCAGCGCCATCGAGAGGGTGGCACAGAAGCCGAAGGCCTCGCTGGTGAGCAGCATGGCCTTGCGCGAGTGGCGGTCGATCCACGCGCCGTAGAACGGCATGAACGCGAAAAGCACGAGCGTGGTGCCCATCGTAACCCAGCGGTAAGCGGCGTTGCCTCCGTCTTGGTGCACGAGGAGCCACGGCACCGCGAAGATGGTGATGCCGGAGCCGATCGAGCCGGTGGTGTTGGCGACGATAAGGCGCTGGACGCGAGTGTCGCGAAGGAGGGCTTTCATGGGAGGCGCGACTCGCCGAGTGGCGAGGGCGCGTGTATCCGGTTATTGGTTACAGGCCCTGCGAGTCGACGAGCCAGATGAGCGAGGCGAGGGCGGCGGCACCGAGGTGGATCTCGCGCGGGTTCACCTTGTCGATGGAGTCCTCGACCGTGTGGTGGATGTCGAAATAGCGCTGCGAATCGGGCGTGAGGCCGGCGACGGTGCAGCCCTGGAGTAGGAGCGGGCCGACGTCGGCACCGCCCTGGCCCTTGACGAAGGACGAGACGCCATACGGCTCGAAGAGAGGGCGCCAGCGCGCGGCGCGCTCGTGGGCGTCGCCCTGCGTGCTGCCGAGGTTGAAGCCGCGCGGCTGAAAACCGCCATTGTCGGTCTCGACGGCGAAGATGTGGCGCTCGGTCTTGTTGTCCTTCGCGGCGCTGGAGTACGCGGTGGAGCCGGCGGTGCCGTTTTCCTCGTTCACGAAGAGCACGCAGCGGATCGTGTGACGGGGTTTGAAACCGAGAGCGCGAAAGATGCGTAGCACCTCAATCGACTGCACGACGCCGGAGCCGTCGTCGTGCGCGCCGGGCGCGATGTCCCACGAGTCGAGATGGCCGCCGACGAGGATGACCTCGTTGGGTGACTCGGTGCCGCGGATCTCGCCTATCACGTTGTGCGATGGCGCTTCGGGAAACCACTGGGCGTTGGACTTGATCGTGACACGCGTGTGCGCATCGGCGGCGAGAGCGGCGCTGAGTTTTTCGGCGGCGATGATCGAGAGCGCGCAGGCGGGGATGCGCGGGTCGCCGGGAGCGAAGGTGGTGGCGCCGGTGTGAGGAACGTTATCGTGGGCGTGCGTGAGCGAGCGCGTGAGCACAGCGACGGCGCCGAGTTTGGCGGCGGCGGCAGGGCCGCGATTGCGCTGATCGCCCGCGGCACCATAGGCGAGGCCCGGGATGACGAGCGTGGGGTCCATCGGGCGATTGAAGAAGACGATCTTGCCCGCGAGTTTTTCGCGACCGAGCTGGGGCAAATCCTCGAGGCCCTGCACCTCGACGACCTCAGCAGTGATCCCGTCGGCAGGCGTGGCGACTGAGCCGCCGAGTGCGACGGCGGCGAGTGGCGTCGCACCGGATGCGCTGAGCAGCGCGACCGACTCGGGCGCGCCGCGCTCCCAGTGCGGGACCATCACATCCTGCAAGTACACGCGATCGAGCTTGAGTGAGGTGAGCGTTCGCTGGCCCCAGACGACGGCGCCCTCAAGAGACTTCGATCCGGAAAGACGGCCGGGGTGCTCGGCGACGAGCGTGCGGAGATTGTCGTAGGCCTGGCCGTGAACGAGGGCCTCGGAGTAAATCGTGCGCAGCACGGTCTCGGGTGGGACCGGCTCAGCGGCCGAAGCGGAGACCGCCACCAACGCGACAAGGCAAAGCAGGGAACGCATGGGCGAAGTTTTCTGGCGCGTGGGTTATGACACAAGCGGCGAATCGAAACACGCCGCGGGAAAACCGGCCGGCACAGCTGCGAGCTTTTTCGCACAACAGAGGAAATAGCATTGCGCGACGCGGCCTGCGCGCGCGAAACGATGAGCCAATGCAAACGCCCGTCCCCGTTCGTCTCGAAGGCACTCACGTGCGGCTGGAGCCGCTCCACGAAAATCATCTGCCCGGATTGGAAGCGGCTGGAGCGTACGATGAGATCTGGCCGTGGATTCAGGTGCGCAAGCCGGAGCCGCGCGACTCGGTGCGCAACTGGCACACGCGAGCATTGGCGGCGGGAGCGCGCGGAGAGATGGTGCCCTTCGCGACGGTCTCACGCGCGACGGGTACAGTAGTCGGAGGCACGACGTTTCTCGATATTGGCGTGGCGGATTGCCGACTGGAAATCGGTTTCACGTGGCTCACGCCCTCGGTGTGGCGCAGTGCGATCAACACCGAGTGCAAGCTCCTGCTGCTGCGTCACGCTTTCGAGACGCTTGGCGCGAATCGCGTGCAGCTGAAGACCGACTCGCGCAATGTCCGCTCGCAGACCGCCATCGCGCGGCTCGGCGCGACGCGCGAAGGCGTGCTGCGGCACCACATGGTGATGCCCGATGGCTACCTGCGCGACACGGTGATGTTCTCCATCATCAAGCCCGAGTGGCCGACGGTGCGGGTACGGCTGGAGAGTTTGCTGGCGCAACCGCGCGGTTGATCGGTTGTGCGCGAGTGTTGCGGAGTGCCCTGGGGCGCATCAGCGTGAGGGCATGTTTGCACCGACCGATGCTGCACGACTCGCCGAACGCGAGCGGCCGACCGCCATGCCGGTGCTGCGGATGCGTTGGGCGCGGCTGACGATGATGCATTGGGACTGGGATCCGGCGGAGGTGCAGCGCACGCTGCCCGCGGGACTCACGGTCGACACGCGCGACGGCAAGGCGTGGATCGGGCTCGTGGCGTTTTACATGCAGCGCACGCGACCACGCGGTCTGCCCGCGATGCCGGGGATATCGAGTTTCCTCGAGGCAAATGTGCGCACGTATGTCTTCGACTCACTCGGCCGGCCGGGCGTGTGGTTTTACTCGCTCGATGCGAACAAGTGGCTCGCGGTAAAGCTCGCGCGTGCGTGGTACCGTCTGCCGTACCAGCACGCGACGATGACCGCGGAGGCCGAGGGAACTGATGTGATGGCGAGCTACACGGTTCGCCGCCGCGGTACGAAGCGCACGAGCAAACTCGCGTGGCGCGCGCACGGCACGGCGGCAGAAGCGGAGCCGGGCACGCGGGAGTTTTTCTTCGCGGAACGCTACCGACTCTTCACTCATGACGCGGCGGACGGTACGCTCTACACCGCGAAGGTCTGGCATCCGCCGTATCAACTTAAGCCTGTCGAAGTGACGGCGTGGGACGATGCCCTGCCGGAACTCGCGGGCTTCGAGATCGGAAAACGCGCGCCGGTGCACGCCTGCTCGACGGAGACAGTCGAGGTCGATGCGTGGCCACTCACGCGGGTGGTTTCTGGTGAGACCGTAACGGAGCCGCAGGAAGGTTTGCTCGGCGAGCAGACGATGCCGGCCTAAGGCGTGACGCTCTGCGGCTCAGAACCACTTTTTCTTTTTCAGGTAAACCACCATCGCGAGCGTGGTGAGGAACGTGAAGGCCGATGCGTAGAAGTAGCCGTGGGGCGTTTTCAGCTCGGGCATGTTCTCGAAGTTCATGCCGTACCAACCGCCGATCAGCACCATCGGGAGCGTGACGGCGGTGAGCGCGGTGAGGAACTTGATGCCCTCGTTGGCCTCGAAGGCGGCCTTGTTGAGATAGATGTCGAAGGCCATCATCAAGCGCTCGTGGTAGCCGGCGGCGGTGTCGTCGAGGCGCACGAGGTTGTCGCGGAGGTCGCGGAAGTAGGGGAGTAACTTCGGGCGGATGAGCTTGGAGTCGCCGCGCGCGAGCCGCTCGATGACGTCGCGCTGCGGGCGCGCGATGGTGCGCAGGCGTGAGAAATCGCCGCGGACCTGGAGGATTTCAGTGACGAGCTTTTTGCCTGCGGCGGTCGCGAGCACGGCTTCCTCGATCTCCTCCAGCTCGCACAGCAATTCGGCGAGTACGGGCTGATAGTTGTCAACGAGGGCGTCGAGGATGTTGTGCGCGAGGCGGTCGGGGCCGCGTGCGGGGGCCTTGCCGATGCGCTCGATGGCCGTCTTCACCGACTTGAGCGGCTGGCGATGGTAGGTGACAAGAAACTCTTTGCCGAGAAACAGGTCGAGCTCGGTCGTGGCGAACTTGTCGGTGCGCGTGAAATCAACCGCGTGCGTGACGATGAAGAGGTACTCCTCGTAGTCCTCGACCTTCGGCAGCGAGTCGGGTGCGACGCAGTCTTCGATGGCGAGCGGGTGGAAATTGAAAATGCCCTCGAGGACAGCTTTCGTTTCCTCGTCGGTGGGATTGTCGAGGTCGATCCAGACGACGAGGCCCTTGTCGGCATTGACGAGCCGCAGGGCCTCGAGTTCGAGGTCGCGTTCGAGGAGCTTGCCGTCGCTGAAGACGAAGGAGTGGATCATCGCGGCGTCACGGTGAGCGACGGTTCTCCGCTTGGCCACAAAAAGCCTCGCGGCCGGGATGGGCGGCGTGACTTCAAAATCCATTATGCAAGGAGCGCATCTCTCTTGATGCATATATTCGGCAATGGGGCGTACTCGGGAATTTTTCCCGAAATCTCTTCTGGTATTCTATTCGCCGCTTTTGAAATAGTGGGACGCCATGCGCTTCAACCCCCCTGCTCTCGTCGTCCGCCGGAGCCTGCTCCTGCTGGCTCTATTCGCGATAGCCGCCTTCTTTAGCGGCTGCGCCACGGTCACCCGTGGCACCACTGAACAGATCACCATAAATTCTGAACCGACTGGAGCCACGGTCCGCTTGTCGAACGGATTTACGGGCATCACTCCCGCGGTTTTCACCGTGCCTCGCAAGGGCGACATTATCGCGACGATTTCCAAGGAAGGTTATGAGACCACGACCGTCACGCTGACACCGCATGTGGCTGGCGCGGGTACCGCGGGCTTCGTCGGCAATGCTCTCATTGGTGGTATCATCGGTGGCGGTGTGGATATCGCCACTGGGGCCACGCTCTCGCACACGCCCAATCCCGCACTCGTCACGCTTTCCGTGGCGCGGGTACCCGAGAAAATGCAGACTGCGCCGCTTCCCGAGCCCGCTTCTGCAACTCCACCAGCGCCGACGGTAGCGCCAAAAGTGGAGGCAGTGGCGGTCGCCGCCGATGCTTCGGTCAAAAAAATCCAGTAACCCCGCCTCCTTTCATGAAACACCTCTCACTACTCGTCTTGGCTGGCGTGTTGCTGCTCGGCGCCAACGGATGCAGCTACAATGTCGGATATAATCCGAACTATATTTCCGCCCAGCCGATGACGCTGGGACTGGCCGGAAAGAGTCTTGTGGTCATGAACGCGGTCGACGCGAGTTGGTCCTATTCGGGCAAGCCCTCCAGCTTCACGGGCAGCGGCACGACGCTGACCATTCCGTTGGGTGAGATCACCAAGCAGGTGGCGCTCAAAGTTTTTGGCGCGGCCTTCAAGGACGGCGCGGATTTTCGTACAGTGGCGGGCGATGCCTCCGCCTACCGCCTCGTCGTGAGTCCGAAGCTGGGCCAATTCTCCTACGCTTACAATCAGCTCAAGAATCTGGGCTTTGCGGTCACCCCGCAGGTACAACTCGATTTGCGGGTGACGCTCACGACCCCGGACGGCAAGACGCTTCTCGATAAGACCTACCCGTCGGGGTTGACCGACGGAGATTCATTCATGGTGAGTGGGCAGCCGTCGGAGAAAGTGAACCAGATCCTGCATCAAGTTCTGTTCAAGCTCATGACCGACGCCGCGGTAGAGGCGAAGGGGTTGCTCGATTCAAACCACGCGCATTGGTCACCGCCCTCAGTGTCGCTGCGCTACGCGACCAACCCGGTTTAACGCGGCAGCGATCGAAACTCCAAATGACGTGCAGGATCTTGGCCCTGAGAGGGCCGAGATCTTTCGCACTCGAATATGCGGGATGTCTCGGAAGGCCACCGAGACATCTAGGCGCTAGAGACCGAGCTTCGTCTCGGCGGCGGCGATACCGCGGATGAACTCCTCCGGCGTGGTCGCTGCGGTGAGCGCGGCGCGATTGGCGGGGTCCTTGAAGAGTTTGCACAGAGCGCTCACGACGGAGAGGTAGTCGCCGGGCTTGTTCTTGGGCGTGCCGATCATGAACAGCAGGTGCACGGCGTCGTTGGCCCCGTGACCGTTGTCGAAGGGGATGCCGGCAGGACTACGACCGACGGCGAGCACGATGGACTTCACGTGCTCGGTGCGCGCGTGCGGCAGCGCGATGCCGTGGCCGATGCAGGTCGTCTCGAGCCGGTCGCGCGCTAGGAGCTCGCGGTAGAAGCTGTCGAAATGGGTGATGCTCGGGTGCGAGGACATCAGCTGCGCGGTCTCGTTGAGCGCGGCGGTGCGCTCCGTGCTGCGCAGGGAGAGCGAGATGCGGGTGGGGTCGAGCAGCGAAGAAATCTTTCCAGCCATGGGCGGTGCGGGAAGCGGCGCGGCCAAGTGAGAATCTTGCGTCGCCGTTGGCAAGGGCGGAAAAGGCGTTGCGCAAAACGCATGAGGTCGCTCAGTTGGAGAGATGACAAGACGCGCGATCACCCTCGTGGGCTGCATGGTGCTGGCCGTGGCTTTGCGCGCGCAGGACAACAAGTTTTCACAGGAAGTACGGGCGGGCGATTTCACCGCCGCGGGCCTGAACAAGCTGAGTCCCGAGGAACTGGCGCGGCTCGATCAGCTCGTGCAGGCGTACAAGAGCGGCGCGCTCGCCGCCGCGAAGCGCGAGGCCGAGGAAGCCGCATCTGCCAAAGCTGCCGCCGAGGCGCGGGCGGCCAAGGCCGAAGCCGATGCGAAGGCGGCGCAGGCACGCGAGGCCGTCGCGGTGCAAAAAGTGGAAGAGACCAAACGCGCCGCGAAGCCGACGGAAGCGAAGACCGAGAAGGAGTCGGGCAACGTCGTGACGAATCTGCTCTCGCGCGCGAAGGTCGTGCTCACGCCCGGTACCGAGATCGAGTACGAGACGGTGAGCACGCGGTTGCTGAGCGATTTTCAAGGCTGGCACGCGGGCACGGTCTTCGTGCTCGAAAACGGCCAGCGCTGGCAGGTCGTGAGCAACGAGAGCTACGTGACGCCGCCGGAAAAAGGCCCGAAGGCGGTGAAGATCATCCCGGGCGCATTTGGCACTTTCTTCCTCGAGATCGAGGGCGTGCGCGTGAAGCCGCGCATCAAGATCATCATCGGCACTACGGGGAAGTAAGTAGGCCGGTGTGAGCTGGAGTGATTGGTGGAGGCGGGACGGAACACTAAGCGCGAAGACGCTAAGGTGGCGAAGATTCGCGAAGATTTGGAAAGGAGTCCTTTTGTTTTTAAAAGGATTGGAGGAGGCGCATTTGAGATCGGAGCTGTAGCGGCGCTCTATGAGAGCCGAAACGGGTCGATTCGCAGACAGCGTGGATTCGGCGGTCATAGACCGCCGCTACAGGAAATGCGCTTTGACGATTCTGCGAACTGCTTTCGCTTTTTATGAAGCGGGCTAAAGCGCGTAGCCCTGCTCGTAAAAGTAGAGACGGATGAGCGAAAAAGCCCGCCTCTCGCGAGGCGGGCCAAGGTGAAGTCTTACGCGCTTGGCGCGGGCGGCGCTTCGCCGGCGGCTTCCTGTTCTTCCTCGCTCTCGACGATGCGGGCGATGCTCAGGAGCTTGTCGCCGGAGGCGAGGGTGAGGAGTTTCACGCCCTTGCCGCCGCGGTTGACCTCGCGGATCTCGTTCACGCGCGTGCGGACGCTCTGGCCCTTTGCAGTGAGGAGCATAATCTCGTCGGTGTCCTTTACGCTGAGCGCGCCGGCGAGTTTCACCGAGCCGTCTTCGGGGAGGTCGATGGCCCAGACGCCGGAGCCGCCGCGATTGATGAGACGGTAGTCCTCGAAGCGCGTGCGGACGCCGAGGCCGGCTTCGCTCGCGACGAGGAACTTCGCGGTGTGGTCGACGACCTCGATGACGTCGAGGTGATCGCTATCGAGTTTGAAACGCATGCCGGTGACGCCCGCGGTGGCGCGGCCGGTGGCGCGGAAGAGCTCCTCGCCCGTCTCGGTATCGCGCTCGCGGAAGCGCACCGCGAGGCCCTGGTGCGAGACGAGGATGAGTTCGTTGTCGCCCGTAGTGAGCACGGTGCCGATCACGCTGTCGCCCTCGGCGAGGTTGATGCCGATGAGGCCGCCGTCGCGCGTGCAGTTGGCGTAGTCGGCGAGGGAGCTCTTCTTGATGACACCCTGCTTGGTGGCCATCACGAGATAACGATCCTCGGCGAAATCCTTCACGCAGATCATGGCGGCGATCTTCTCGCCCTCCGCGAGGCGGAGGAACGACGACACGGATTTGCCCTTCGAGGCGCGAGTGCCCTCGGGGACATCGTACACTTTCTTCGCATGGCACTGGCCGATGCTGGTGAGGAAGAGGATGTAGTCGTGAGTCGACGCGGTGAAGAGGTTCTCCACGAAATCCTCGTCGTACGTCTCGGCGCCGATGACACCCTTGCCGCCGCGTTTCTGCGAACGGTAGTCGGCGACGCGCGTGCGCTTGATGAAGCCGAGGTGCGAGACGGTGATGACGCAGCCCTCGTTGGGGATGACGTCTTCCATGCGAAACTCGCTCGCATCACCGACGATCTCGGTGCGGCGGGGCGAGGTGTATTTCGCCTTCATCTCGAGCAGCTCGGACTTGATCAGCGCGAGAAGCTTGGCCTCGGACTCAAGGATGCTGCGGAGTTCCTCGATGATCTTCATCAGCTCGAGGTACTCGGCCTCGATCTTGCCGCGCTCCAGACCGGTGAGCTGGTAAAGTCGCAGTTCGAGGATGGCGTCGGTCTGGCGCTCGGAGAGCGGGTACTTCGCCATCAAGCGCGTCTTGGCCTCGTCCTTGTCCTTCGAGGCACGGATGATGCGGACGAAGTCGTCGAGGTTATCGAGGGCGATGATGTAGCCCTCGAGGATGTGGGCGCGGTCCTCGGCCTCGCGCAGACGGAACTTCGTGCGGCGCGTGATGACATCGCGACGGTGCTCGATGTAGCACTCGATGAGCTCCTTGATGTTCATCTGCTTCGGGCGCTTCTTGTCGAGCGCGAGCAGCGTGACGCCGAAGGAAGACTCGAGCGCGGTCTTCTGGAAGAGCTGGTTGATGACGACCTTCGCCTGCTCGCCACGCTTCAGCTCGATGACGATGCGGGTGTTTTCGTCGGACTCGTCGCGGAGATCGCGGATGCCATCGATGGCCTTGTCGGAAATCAGCTCGGCGATGCGGAGGACGAGCGTGTTGCGGTTAACATTGTACGGGATCTCGGTGATGACGATCTGCTCCATCCCTCCCTTCATCTCCTCGGTGTGGGCCTTGCCGCGCGTGCGGACGATGCCCTTGCCGGTGCGGAGATAATTGAGGATGCCCTCGCGGCCGGAGATCACGCCGCCCGTCGGGAAATCGGGACCGCGGATGATGTTGCACAGATCGTCGACCGGGACGCGCGGGTTGTCGATGACGAGGCAGGTTGCCTCGATGATCTCGTCGAGATTGTGTGGCGGGATGTTGGTCGTCATGCCGACGGCGATGCCCGTCGAGCCGTTCATCAACAGATTCGGCAGCGCCGACGGAAGGACAGTCGGCTCGGTGGTCGACTCCTTGTAATTGGGCGCGAAGTCGACCGTGTCCTCGTCGATGTTCTTGAGCAGGTCCTCGGCGATCTCGTTGAGACGCGCCTCGGTGTAGCGGTACGCCGCGGGCGGATCACCGTCGACGGAGCCGAAGTTGCCCTGCGGATCGATCAATGGATAACGCATCACCCACGGCTGCGCGAGACGCACGAGCGTGTCGTACACGGACGAGTCGCCGTGCGGGTGATAGTTCTTGAGCACCTCGCCGACGACGCCGGCGCACTTGTCGAACGCGCGGTTGTGCAGCAGGCCTTCGCGCAGCATCGCGTAGAGGATGCGGCGCTGCACGGGCTTCAGGCCATCGCGCGCATCGGGCAGCGCGCGGCTGATGATGACCGACATCGAATAATCGATGTAGGCCGTCTGCATGATGTCCGTGATATTGGCGGAGGAGAGTTTTTCGCTGGCAGTGTACATTCGGGAAAGAAAAGGGTCAGAGGTCGGCCTCGTTGAGGCCGGCGATCTTCATTTGGTGTTTAAGGAGACCAATCTTCAGCGGCGCGTTTCCATGGACAGGAACCACGATGCGCTCGCGATGGCCGGGTTTGGTCAAGATGTGATGGCTGCCGTTAGTTCGAACCAGACTCCAGCCATGCTGCTGGAGCAGGCGGATAAAGTTTTTTCCAGAGATCTGCTTCATGCGGCGATTTGAGTCGCCTCTTGGGGATTAAAACAACCGGTTGCGGTTATTTTTTAGACGGCGATCTCGATGACTTGGTCATCGGCATGATTTTCCTGTTGTTCGTCATCCACCGAGAGCCATCCCTCGATGGCTTCTTTGATGTTCGAGCGCAGTTCAGGAAGCGTTTCACCTTGAGTAACGCAGCCAGGAAGTGAGGGCACCTCCGCCCAATAACCGCCCTCTTCTGTTTTGTGAATGATGGCTTTGAGTTTCATGGCAGAATCTTTGATCAAACATCCAGGTATTGCACGTTTAGAGCATTGTCCTCGATGAACTGCCGGCGCGGCGGCACCTCGTCGCCCATCAGCAGCGTGAAGAGCGCGTCGGCCTTCGCGGCGTCGTCGATGGAGACCTTGAGGAGGCGGCGCTTCTCGGGGTCCATCGTTGTTTCGAAGAGTTGCTTCGGGTTCATTTCACCGAGACCCTTGTAGCGTTGGATCGAGAGGCCCTTGCGGCCGTTGGCGCGGATATGAGCGACGATATTGAGAGCGCTATGTAGTTCTGTTTTTGTCTCACCTTTTGTACCGACATTTTCGGTGATGACGAAGAGCGGCTGGTCACCTAGACTGAAGCGGTCGACGTCGAGGCCAGTCATGGCGATGGCTTTTAGGAGTTTTGCCATTTCTGTGCTCTCAAAGATTTCGTGTTTTGTGCGACGCACCGAAGGTCCGGCGGGCTTTTTTTCAGCAGTTACGGTGCCGGCTTCCGCGGAAACCGAAGAGTCGACCTGTTCGGTCATATCGGCATTCAGCTTTTCGCTTTTGGCGTATTCGCTGAGTTCATGTTCATCGCGAAAGAATTTATGCGACTCCTGATTGCCGATCCAAATTCTAACGATGTATCGCGGCAGTGCTTGGGTGGATCGATCACGGTGATCCAGATACTCGCCTAACGATGCGCCATAGCGTGTGACGCCAAAGCCAAGTTTTTCGAGAACAGCGAGATTCTCAACGATCTGATCGACCTGTGTTGGTGCGAAGACGTGCTGATCGGATTTTCGAGTAAGCACGACATCTTCAGAACCGAGCTCGAGGAGAATGCGGTTGAGCTGCTCGTCGTTGTCGACGTACTGCTCGCGCTTCTTGCGCTTGATTTTGTAGAGCGGCGGCTGGGCGATGTAGACAAAGCCCTTGGCAAAGAGGCCGCCCATCTGGCGATAGAGAAACGTGAGCAGCAGCGTGCGGATGTGCGAGCCGTCGACGTCAGCGTCGGTCATGATGATGACCTTGTGGTAGCGGGCCTTGTCGGCCTTGAAGGCCGAGTCGTCCTCGCCATTGCCGATGCCGGTGCCGATCGCGGTGATGAGCGCGCGGATTTCCTCGTTGGAGAGCACCTTGTCGAGCTGCGCCTTCTCGGAGTTGATGAGCTTGCCGCGCAGCGGGAGGATCGCTTGGAAACGCCGGTCGCGACCCTGCTTGGCGGAGCCGCCGGCCGAGTCGCCCTCGACGATGTAAAGTTCGCAGAGCGACGGATCGCGCTCGGAGCAATCGGCGAGCTTGCCGGGGAGGCCGCCGCCGGAGAGCGCGCCCTTGCGGATGGTCTCGCGGGCCTTGCGTGCGGCCTCGCGGGCGCGCGCGGCCATGAGGGCCTTGTCGACGATGCGCTTCGCGATGGAGGGATTCGTCTCGAAGTACATCATCAGGCCCTCGTAGCTGACGGAGCCGACGATGCTTTCCACCTCGGGTGAGAGCAGCTTCACCTTCGTCTGTGACTCGAATTTCGGGTCGCTGTGCTTGATCGAGATGACCGCGGCGAGACCTTCGCGCACGTCGTCGCCGGTGATCTGCGGGTCCTTTTCCTTGAGCAGATTGTTGGTCTTCGAGTGCTGGTTGATCGCGCGGGTGAGGGCGCTGCGAAAACCGGAGAGATGCGTGCCGCCATCCGGATTGTGGATGGTGTTGGTGTAGCACATCACCTGATCGTTGAAGGTGTCGTTGTACTGCAGCACGACCTCGACGTGGATCTCGGCCTCCTTGTCGTCGGCCTTTACGCGCGTCTCCTTCTTGATGCTGATCGGCTTCGGATGCAGCGGCGTCTTGCCCTGATTGATCTGCTTCACGAACTCCTCGACGCCATCCTTGTAATAATAGCGCTCGGGCTTCGCGTCGGCGGGACGCTCGTCGGTAAAGATGATCTCGAGGCCCGAGTTGAGAAACGCCAGCTCGCGCAGGCGCTGCGCGATGCGCCCGCTCTGGAACACCGTGGTCTCCTTGAAGATCTCCGCGTCGGGCTTGAACGTGATGTACGTGCCGGTGCCCTTGGCTTTGCCGATGACCTCGAGCTTCTGCACGGTCTTGCCGCGCTCGAACTTCATGTGGTGCACCTGCCCGCCGCGCGACACCTCGACCTCGAACCATTCCGAGACCGCGTTGACGCACTTCGCGCCGACGCCGTGCGTGCCGCCGGAAAACTTGTATCCACCCTGACCGTACTTGCCGCCCGAGTGGAGCGTGGTGAGCACCATCTCGACGCCGGGAATCTTGTACTGCGGATGGATGTCGACCGGGATGCCGCGGCCGTTGTCGCGGATGCTGATCGAGCCATCGACGTGGATGGTCACATCGATGCGCGAGCAATGGCCCGCGAGATGTTCGTCGACGGAGTTGTCGAGCACTTCGGAAACACAGTGGTGAAGCGCGCGCTCATCGGTGCCGCCGATGTACATGCCGGGCTTCTTGCGGACGGCTTCGAGGCCCTCGAGCTTGCCGAGCTTGGAGGCGTCGTAGACCTCGGACTGAGGCGGATTTGACGGCGGGTTTTGTGGGTCGATCGCGTCGGACATGAAGGGTTCCAGAGGGTGAATAAAAGGGTCAGATTTGAGGCAAAATCGTTACGACACGCGAGGGCAAATTTCGGAAAAATCTGCTCTAAAATCGCCTCTCGGCTGGCTTTTAAGCCCGCCCTGTTCTTGAGCCGCTATCCCCCTACCGGGAAAGCATCTCTGCGGGGGATAATTTTGACCAAAAATTGAACCCAAACGCTCCGTTTTTGGCCCGCCGGGAGGTTTCGTTTGACCGTTCCCGGGGCGACCCCATCGTCGCCGGGCATGGCTCACCCCGCGCTCGAAAAGCTCCTGATCCTGCAAGACCGCGACACGAAGCGGCTCGGATTGGAGGCCCAGCTCAAGAGCGTGCCGCGCGACATCGCCGCCGTCGAAGCCAAGATCGCCGCTGAGAAAGCCGCCATCGAGGCCGCGAAGAGCGAGCTCAAAGCCTTGGAGATCAACAAGAAGGGACTGGAGAACGACATCGGCTCCGCGGAACAGCAGCTCGGCCGCTACCGGACCCAGCAGTCGATGGTGAAGAAAAACGACGAGTTTCAGGCCCTCGGCCACGAGATCGAGACCACTCAGACCAAGATCAGCGACCTCGAGGGCAAGGAGCTGGAGGTGATGTTTTCCATCGACGAGGCGAAGAAGAAATTCGCCGCCGCCGAGGCCACGCTGAAGGCCAACATCGCCGGCCATGAAGCCCGCATCCGCATCCTCCGCGAGCGCGAGACCAACATCTCCGCCGAGCTCAAGACCGCGCAGGCCGACGTCGCCGCCGCCCGCGCCCCCGTGCCTGAGCCCGCCCTCCGCCTCTACGATCGCATCGCCCCGCGTCACCAGCCCGTCGTCGTCCCCCTGCACGACAGCAAGTGCGGCGGCTGCCATCTTAAGGTTTCCTCCGAAGTCGAGTCCGCCGCCCGCGGCAAGACCCCCGACCCGCAGCTCCCTCAGTGCGACCAGTGCGGCCGCATCGTTTACTGGGCGTAGGAAATTTCGGTAGCTAAGTAGTGCGGTGCTTCAGCCCGCACTCAGCGATGCCGGTTAACCACAAAGGCACAGAGAAGGAGAGCGAGCATCGTTGGGCTCTCCGTGTCTTTGTGTCTCCGTGGTGAAATGTGGCCACGATTGATGCGGCGCTCAGCGCAGTGGGCTGGCCTCACCGCCCCCGCACGCGATTCCAGAAATACCGCGCCCGCTGCGCCACGAGCCGAGTCCGCGCAAACGGTGCCGTTGGCGACGTCATGCGGTCCGCGTCCGCGCGGTAGAGCACGCTGCTCCACTTGCGGTTGCTCGCGCCGCCGATACGGAAGGCGTAGCGGTAGTGCTGCTGTACGAGTGAGAGCGTGCGCGGATTGAAACGCCCGTACGGAAAAACGAACGTGTCCACCGGCTGTTCGAGCCGCGCAGAGAGCAGCGTCTGCGGCACGGCGACCTCGGTTGTAAGGTCAGCGTTTTCCGCGTCGAGGCGCGTGTGACTGAAACCGTGGGCGGCGATCGTGACCGTGTCGCTCGCGGCCATCTCACCAAGCTCGCTCCACGTGCAGAAGCCGCGGCAGTGCGGTGCGTTTTCGACCGGAGCCTCGCTCGCGAGCCGCGCGGGCACGTCTGCGTCGTGGCTGTCGCGGATCACGACGGGCGACACGGCCAGCACGGCGCGGAGGCGGTGCTGACGCAGCAGCGGATAGACGACCGCGTAGAAATCGTAGTACGCGTCGTCGAAGGTCAGGCACACATTGAGCCGCTCGCGCTCCAGCGGCTCGCCCGGCAGCACGCACGCGTAGTTTCGCGCGATGTGCGCGAAGTGCGCATCGAGCATCGCGGGCGCGTTGCCGTGCGGGCCAGAGCGGGCCCGATGGTACATGAGCGCGAGCAGCGTCATCTCGGCTCAGGCCGCCTGGCGCGCGTTGGCCTCATGTAGCAGCAGGTACTTCCAGAACACGGTCTGGGCCTTGTACGCGCTGATGACGAGTCCCTCGGCGCCCTGCAGGCAGCCGCGCTGGAAAACGTAGCTCTTGAGAAACGCCCACATGCTGCGGCTCACCGCCTTGAGCGGGCTCGATTTCTTCCGGCCCACGTGCTGGTCGGCGAAGAGCTGGCCGTACGAGCGCATCTTGCGGAGGAAATCGTCGAGCGAGCCGTACGAGTAGTGGTCGACGGCGCCCTTGAGCAGTGTCACCTGCAGGCCGGCGGTCTGCACACGTTCGTGGACTTCGCTCGCGCAGAAATTCGTCATGCGGCGGTGGAAGAGCCGCTCGTGGCGGTCCGGTGCCCAGCCGCAGGTCGTGATGCGGCGGCCGTTGAAATAATTGTGGAATGGCATCGCGTACACCGTGCCGGGATCGAGCGGCAGCGCGCCGATCTCCGCGGCAAGCGCGGGCGTGACGACTTCGTCGCTGTCGATGGAGAGGATCCAGTCGTGACGCGCGATCGCCACCGCTTGCTGGTGCGCGCGGCCGAAGCCGGGAAACGCGCCCGCGAGGAAGTGCAGCGTGACGTTGGCGTAGCGGCGCGCGATTTCCGGCGTGGCGTCCGTCGAGCCGGTGTCGAGCACGACGACTTCGTCGCACCAGTGCAGCGCGGCGAGCACTTCGCCGAGGCGGGCGGCGGAGTTTTTTGTCAGGATAGTCGCGCTGATCGGCGCGAGTCGGCGGGGTCGGGGAGCGACGATCGAAGCGCGATCAGCAGTCGCGCGACGACGAGGGGTGAGGCGGTCGGAGCGATCAGCAGCGCCCGTCCGCAGGGTGGTGGTGTATGCCATGTCAGCGCCCATCGTAACGAGAGTGTCACGCCGTGTATGTCGGCTGATGCAGGAACTTTTTGTGCGACCAGAGCGGACAGGGGAGAGGCGAAGTACTACGCGCAAAGAATCTGTGCTGAGTGCGATGTGCACGGGCGCTTGGCGCGCGCGATCAACTCACGCGAAGTTCTCCCCTATAGCGGCGGTCTATGACCGCCGTAGACGTCCGCTTTCACTGCGTCACATCGGCGCTCATGGAGCGCCGCTACAGTCAGGCTTCGCACTACACCAATACAGCGCCGCTCAGGCGCGCTTGCTCTCAACCCAGCGCACCGCGGCGCGCACGAGTTCCGACGCATCGGCGAGACTCAGCTTTTCGCGGATGCGCACGCAATATGTCTGCACCGTCTTGAGACTGATGTTGAGATCTTCGGAGATGCGGCGCGTCGAGTGGCCCTCGCCGAGACGGCGAAACACATCGAGCTCGCGATCGCTGAGCACATCGGGCGTGGCACCGATCGACTCCGGCGGGCGGCCGATCACGCGCTCGGCGAGCGCAGACAGCACCGCAGGGTCGGCATAGATGCGGCCCTCGTGCACTTGGCGGATAGCGGTGACGATCTGGCCGGTCGACTCGCGCTTCATCACGTAGCCGCGCGCCCCGGCGCGGAGCGTGCGCTCGATGTCGGTGATTTCCTCATGCATCGAGTGCACGAGCACGCGGACCGTCGGGAGCTGCTGGCGCATGTCCTTGATCAGCTCGAGGCCTGAGCCGCGTTTCAGCGAGAGATCGACGATCGCGACATCGGGCGGCGCCACGGACATGGCCGCGATCGCGGGCGCGGGCTCACCGGCTTCACCGCAGATGTCGAGATCGGGCTGGAGCCGGAGGAGGCTCGCGAGCCATTCGCGGACCAGTGGGTGGTCGTCGACGATGAAGACACGGATGCGGGAGGAGCTCATGCAGGGGAGAGGGTATGCGGCAGACGGCAGATCACGCGCGTGCCGGTGGGACTGGTCACCACCGAAAGTGTCCCGCCGACATAGGCTGCACGGCGCGCCATGATGCGCAAGCCGATGCCTTGGCCGCGCTGGCCTTCGGGCGGCAAGCCGCGGCCATCGTCCTCGACCATGAGACAGAGAGCGCGCTCGTCGCCCACGAGGGAAATTTCCACGCGCTTCGGATTGGCGTGGCGGAGCGCATTGCGCGTGGCCTCCTGCGCGATGCGGAAAAACTGCGCCGCCGTGCTGGAGTCGGGCGGAAGATTGTAGCCTTGCTGCGTGAAGCGCACGAGCGGGCCCGCTTCGCGGACAAAGTGCTTCAGCCGCTCCGCGAGCTCCGTCGGCGCGATGTCGGAGAGCAAGAGTCCGCGCGCCAGCCGGCGGGCGCGATCCGCACCTTCCTCGATCCAGTCGACGATCGCCTGCGCATCGTCGGCCGCGACATGGTCGCGCTCGGCGAGACGGCTCGCGAGGACCTTGGCGGCAAGCGCCGTGCCCACCAAATGCTGGCAGATGTCGTCGTGCAGCTCCTGGCCAAATTCGTTGCGCTCGCGCGCGCTGAGGAGCACGAGCTCTTTCTCCAATTCGGAGCGGGCCTTGGCGGCTTCACGCAGGTCGGCGGTGCGCTCGGCCACGCGCTGTTCGAGCCGGCGTTGCAGCGTGAGCAGAGCGTTGAAGCTCCACACGACGAGCCCGCACACTCCGAGGTCGACCACGCGGTTCCAGAAAAATGCGAAGGGCTCCACGTGCGCGAAGATGCCCGCCGCGACGTCACCTCCGGTGCGGACCAGCACGCAGATGATGGCGACCGCGCAACCCGCGCGCCAGCCGAGCCACGCGACGCTCAGCACGATCGGGATGAGATAGAAGAGCTGCAGCGAAAACCAGATGCCCGAGGCGTAGTCGGTCCAGCCGATGCCGAGCACCATCGACAGCACGATCGCAAGCGAGCGCGTGCGCCCGTGCGAGGGCACCTGCGTAAGCCACCCAAAGATGCGCGACTCCGTGCTGCGGCGTGGATGCGACGCAGGCAGGTCGGTGGTGAGGGTGGGAGACGCGGAAATCACGGGGCGAAAATGGGTCCGGCGCTGGGCGCGAAGCGGACCGGGCGGTCGAAATTGCGCTGACGTTAAGCGACGCGGCGACGCTGCGCCGGAGTTTGCGTCTGCGTTTGCGACGCACGGCGCTCGCCGTAGAACGCGACATTCAGCTCGAGGTCGCCGTAGCCGCGCTGTTGCAGGTCTTGCTCGACCTTCTTGAGCAGCGCGCGGAGTTCGTTCGCCGCGTCGGCGTCGATTTGCACCGTCTCGCCGGAATCGCGCGAGGTGACGTGAAACTGCTGCGGCTGGTCGCGCTTCAGTTCCCAGCCGACCGTGCCTTTCGCACCGATCATGCGGCGGACGAGATGCGCCTGCTCGAAGCGGCGCATGCAGCGGAACAGCGTGACAAACGGGATCGACTCCGCGCCGAGCTCTTCGCGCATCTCGCGGAGCGTGATCGGGCGCGTGTGTCGGCGGAGTGACGCGAGCATCGCCACGCGGATCGGCGTAATGCGCAGGTTCTTGAAACGGAGCAGTTGGAGGAGATCGGTCGTGTCCTCATCATGCATCTGCAGGGCCGAGGACGCGGGGGTGGCGGGGGAAGCGGGTAGGGTAGACACGTTCGGTAGCGGTGTGTCCATAATGGCAGATTGCCATGTATCCGTCTGTCGGCACGAACTGGAATAAGGCGTAATACCGAACCCTACGTAGTCCTGTAGGTCCGGAGTCTTATGCCTGTCGGGTTCCGTGCTATCGCACCAATGGTCAATAAGTTACACCTGTGACCAGCGATTTGCGTCAAGGTTTGTGGCTAACACTTGGCCTTCAACGAATTTCGATCACGAAGCCGCCGCGAGCGGGCATCGTGATCGCTACTGGCCCGCCTTTTCCGAGTACCAGTGTCTCACGCCGAAACGACAGATTACCGCCGTCGCCGTCCGCGATGAGGTCGCCACTCGCGGTCGCGGCGAGTTTCAACTCCGCGAGATCGAGCTGCAGGTCCTTCGGTGTATCCAAGGAGTTGATACCGGAGATCCACCAGCGGGCCCCACTGTGTCGCGCGAGCACCACATGCTGGCCGGGAAACCCATCGAGGAAGCGGGTCTCGTCCCAGCTCTCGGGCACATTGCGGAGAAACTCGCGCACGTAGTCCGGTGCCTTGGCCATGCCTTCGGGAATCTCGGCGTAGTGCTGGATGCCCGAGATGAAGAGCACGGACAGCGCGAGTTCGAAGCCCGGTGTAGTGCGTCTTTGGATACGGCTGTTGATGCGGTCGAGCACCATCGGCGTGAAATCCATCGGGTCGAAAAGATTGCGCGTGAAGGGCAGCATCGCCGCGTGCGCCGGCTCTTCATCGGCGTTCTTCTGCTCGAAGGTGATGAACTCGAGGCCCTTGATCGCCTCGGTGGTCATCACGTTGGGAAAGGTGCGCGACCAGCCGCGCGGGAGCGTGGCGCCGTGAAAATTGAGCAGCAGCCCGTACGGGGCGGCGTCGGCGATGATGTCGTGATAGTAGCCGATCATCGACTGGCCATCGCCGCCGAAGAAATCGACTTTGATACCGGCGATGCCCATTTCCTTCAGCCGCGCAAATTCCCGCACCCGGCTCTCGTGTGTGAGCATCACGCCGCGGGGAGTCTGCGGCGCGGAGTTCCAGTCGCCGGCGGAGTTGTACCAGAGGAGGAGCGACACGTTTTTTGTGTGTGCATAGTCGGCGAGCTCGCGGATCTTTTCGTAGCCGATCTGCTGGTCCCACATCGAATCGATCAGGCAGTAGCGCCAGTGCATGTCCGCCGCGTAGTCGATGAAGCGCTTTTGCACATCGTACGTGGTCTTCTTGTCGCCGAGCAGTGGCCAGCTCCACGCGGCCTTGCCGGGCGGATGCGCAGGCTGCGTGTTGCCGCTCGGTGGCGCGGCGAGATCGAGCCCGAGTGTGGACTCCACGATAGTCTTGAGGCTGCCCACCGTGACGATGCGCCATGGCGTGATCCACGGCAGCGTCGACTCAGGCGTGACCGGACCGTTTTGAAAATTCTCCCGCGGATCGGGAAAGCCGACCGAGTACTCGCCATCGGGCGACTCCGAGCGCAGCCGCGTCCCGCAGTAATTTCGCTCCAGCGAGCCCTCCGTCAGTGCAATCCAGACGTCACCCGCGTGAAACAGCGCCGGATACACCCAGCCTGCGCCAAGCGTCGAGGGCGTGCCGACCGGGATGTCCTTCTGATAGTATTCCTCGTAGCAGGGATTCACTTTTTCCCAGCCGGTCTTCGCGACCGACATCGGTTGCAGCCACGCGTGAGCCTTCGTCGGAAAATGAAACGACGTCACCTCTTCTGCCAGCCGGTGTACCGCCGTGTCCTTCTCGGGAAACGCATAGCGAAACGCCACGCCGTCGTTTGAGACTTGGAAGATGATATCGAGCGACTGCGTTCCCTTGGACGTCGCGAGATGATACACGCGACGCTGCGCCGTGTAGGTGTTGAGGCGGCGTTTCGCAGTCAGCGTTTCGTACTGATCGTGGACCGTCTCGGTCGGCGAAATTCCGACGAGCTTCAGCCCGCGCGTGAAGCCCGCGTCATCGCGCACGAGCCCTAGCTTGGACGTGCGCAGCACGGTCGCTCCACCATGCGTGACGCTGTAGCGGGGCGCCCCGTCGGCATTGAGATCAAACGTGACGGCGAGCTTTCCGTCGGGACTGGTGAGCGGCGCTGAGAGCTGCGCGCGCAACACGGACACGACGAGCAAGGCAAAGGCGAGCGCGAGGCGGGTAGGGCGCATGGGGTTGCCCTCGACTGCGCCGTGCCCGCCCGGCGGACTCAATGCCTTTCTCCGCCCGCGTTGCCGGACCGTACGGACCTTATTGCTGCCGTGGGCGCTCGGAAATCACGCGCACGTCGAAGATCCACCACTCGCCCTCGCGCCGCTCGATACGGGCGAGGATGCGGTTGCCCACGCCCGCCGCAGCGAGCACTTCGGGTGCGGCGCGAAACGTGTGCGAGCCCGCGGCGAAAAGTCCCGGCAACTCCGTGTGCTTGAGCGTGAGTTTGCCGTCGGATTTCTCCGCGACCGAGCCGCCGACCGGGTAGCCGACCAGCTGCTCCGGCGTCGGCGCACAGTGGCAGTTGTTCTCGCCGTGGGCCGAGAGGAGCTGCCCTTCGGGCACGGTCACGAGCACCGTGCGTAGCCCGGTCGCCTCGACGGTGAACGACACGATGAATTGCGCGTCGGTCTTGCCGCCGGCGTAGTCGCGCACGAGCGCGGCGCGGGGGTAGCCGATCACGCGGCCATCGGTGGCGGGCGCGAGGAGCTGCGGCTTGTCCATCGTGAAGTCGGGCGTGATGCGGCGCACCCACACGCCGCCGGGGCCGGCCTTTTTCTGCGCGGAGACGTTTTCCAGCCACACGCCGATGATCGCGCTGTCGTGCAGCTGCACGAGGTCGGGCCGGCCGATCGGCTGACCGTTGTCGACGTGCAGCGGCATCAGGAAACGCGAGCCTGCGTCGGGCGATTGCGAGATGAGCACGCGCGGCTCATTGTCCGCCGCGGTAAACCACGTCGCGGCGACCCGGCCGCCGTCGGCGGCGAGACGCGGTCCGTTGACCGGATCGTGATTCGTCGTCCACACGTCGTGATTGAGCGCGTGGTCCTCGGCCCACTTGTCGTCGCGACGACGCACGGTGTGCACGTCGCGGATCTCGTCGTCGGTGCGGCCGCGGTAGGCCAGCAGGGCGCCGCCATCGAGAAACGACACCGCCGCGATCGGGCAATTTTCCGACACGAGCGGATCGAGCAGCACGTCGGGATCATTGACGTGTGCAGCGTCGATGAAGCGCGTGAAGAGCCGCGCGCCGCGGTCGCCCTTCTTACCGCCACGCCCATCGAGCCACGCAGCGAGCACGCGCCCGTCGACGAGCGTCGTGAGCGAAGCGAGTTCGACGTGCGTGCTCTCCTTGGTGAGCAGCGCGGGGGCGGTCCATGTCGCACCAGAGTCGCTCGTCGTGCTGAAGTACACGCGGCGGATTTCCGCATCGCGTGCGTCACGCACGGTCCACGCCGCGGCGAGCTTTCCGGTTGCACCTGCACTCAGCACAGGCGCATCCGCCCACGCGGTGGTGTAGTTGTCGAGATTGACGATGGTGATGGGGGCGCGCCAGGCCTTGGCCTCGGCGTCGAACGACGCGCAGCGGATCGCCACCGCGGTCTTCTGCATCGGCTCGACCCACGAGAGCCACACCATGCCATTGGCACCGGCCGTGACTGCCGCGCTGCCGGGTAGCGCCGCTGTATTGGGCGGGATCGCGATGTCGTCGAAATCCATCAGCAGCGCGGGAGCCGGATCGGCGGCCAAGGCGGACAACGACAGAAAAACGGCCAGCGCGAGGGCGGCGATGGGGCGAATCATAGAATGGCGAAAACTGATCCAACCGCCTCGTGGCTGCAACCCTCCCGTGGGTAGTACTAACACGAACAATTCGCCGGCCCGCTCATCCGCGCAGCTCGTACCGCGGGCGACCGGACGGCTGAAACAACTCGCTCGGCTTCCCGCGGCCCGTCACGCGTCCCGTCGCGAGCAGGAGCACATCATCGCAAAGTGCCACCACTTCGTCAGGTGCGTGCGTCACATAGATCATCGGGATCGCGAACTCATCCCGCACGCGCGCGAGGTACGGCAGCAGCCGTTCGCGCAACGGCGCATCAAGCCCGCTGAGCGGCTCGTCGAGCAGCAACAGCCTCGGCGCCGCCAGCAGCGCACGTCCCAGCGCCACGCGCTGTCGTTCTCCGCCCGAAAGTGTGCCGATCGCGCGATCCGCGAGCGCCGCGATCTCCAGTACCTCGACGACATGCTCGAAAGTCAGCCCAACCGGACGTGGCCGCGCTGCCTCGAAACCGTAGAGCAGATTTTGCCGCGCCGAGAGATGGGGAAACAGCGCGCCTTCCTGCGGCACGTAGCCGACCGCGCGTCGCTCGGGTGGCACGAAGCTCCGCGCTGTGCAGTCTGTCAGCACGGTATCCTCTAATCGGATACAGCCTGCCGCTGGCCGGCGCAGACCCGCAATGAGCTCGAGCAACACCGTCTTGCCCGCGCCAGACGCGCCGAAGACGCCCGTGACTCGTCCCGTCAGCATGGCATCGACCTCGAGCGCGAAGTGCGCGAGCGGCAGTCGGAGATGTTGCAGCGCGAGATTCATGCGGGCCTTCGGCGGAGAAACCACTCGCTGCACCACACCGCGCCAAATGCCAGCACCGCCGAGATCGCGAGCAGCCCATAGGCTTCACCGTCGCGGCCCAACTGCACGAGATGATAAATCGAGAGCGCGAGCGTGGCAGTTTTACCCGGGATGAAGCCCGCGACCATGAACGTCGCACCAAACTCCCCCAGCGCGCGCGCAAACGCCAGCACTGCGCCGGCGACCAACCCGCGCGCCGCGAGCGGCAGCGTCACCGTGGCAAACACCCGCCACGGCCCCGCACCGAGCGTGCGCGCGACCTGTTCGAGCCGCGGATTCACGCCTTCAAACGCCACGCGCGCCGTGCGCACCAGCAGCGGAAACGACATCACCGCCGTCGCCACCACCACGCCGCGCCACGTGAAGACGATTTCCCACCCAAACGTCCGCTCGATCCACCCGCCGAGCACGCCGCGCCGCCCGAGTAGTTTCAGCAGGATGAGTCCGGTCGCCACCGGCGGGATGACGAGCGGGAGCGCGATGAGCGTCTCGACCAGCGATTTACCCGGCCAGTCGCGCCGGGCCAGCAGCCACGCGAGCGCCACGCCAAAGGGCAGGATCGCGAGCGTGCTCAGCGCGGCGATGCCGGCGGTGAACCAGGTGACTTGCCACGCTTCGGCGGACATGCGCAGCAGCCTGCGTGGCGCTCAGTGCGCAGGCAAGAAACCGTATTTATCGAACACCGCGCGCGCCTCGTCGCTCGCGAGGTACGTCGCAAACTTCCGCGCCGCCTCGCTATTCTTCGAGTCTTTGATCACCGCGAGCGGATAGGAAATCTTCGGTCCCTCATTCGCCGGCACCGCAAAAGCGATTTTCACTTTTTTCGAAATGAGTGCGTCGGTCTTGTAGACGATGCCCGCTTCGGCATTGCCCGCTTCGACGGCCGCGAGACACGCGCGGACATTTTCCGTCGGCACCACGCGCTCGCTCACTTTGCTCCATAGCTCGATCTTCTGCAGCCACGCCTTCGCGTAGATACCCGCCGGTACCGTCGCGGGCTCGGCCAGAGCGAGTCGGCGCAACACCGGCTTGGCGAGATCGTCACTGTCGGTGATCGCCGCGAGTTTCTCGGCATTCACAACCACCACGAGGCTGTTCGATAGCAGGCTGCGGCGTGTCTCCGCGACGATCAGCCCGGCTTTGGCGAGATCGTCCATCTTCGGCTCGTCGGCGGAGAAAAACACATCCGCCGGAGCACCTTGCTTGATCTGTAGGGCGAGCGCACTGGAGGCGCCGAGGTTGAAGTTCAGTTTGTCGCCGCTCTTGGCCTCGTAAGTTTTGGCGATTTCCTTGAGCGCATCGGAGAGACTGGCCGCGGCAAAAACATTCAGGTCGGCGGCGCGCGCAGCGATCGCGACGGTGACGAGCAGGGCGAGACGAAAGAGGAGCTTCATGGTGAAGAACTCAGTGTGCCGCCGCGGTCTTCGGCACCACGGTGCCGACCGACACGATCTCGATCGAGGTCACCATGCGCGCCCAGCGCGCGGCCTTCTTGTCGCCCGGGACGATGAGCTCGAGCGGAGCGGCTTTGTCGGCGAGCGGCTTGCCGTCTTCGCTGTCGGCGAGGAGCAGCGCGCGATTGCCGAGCGCCTCATCGAACTCGGACAACGCAAAGATCACCGCGTAGCCATCCTTCGCGCGGAAGAGCACCGCGAGTTGGAGCGAAGGCCCGCGCATCTTTTCGCCGAGGGGCGCGCCGACCCGCGTAAGCAACTCGCGGAGTGCGACGCCCGCGAAATGACGATCCGCCTTCGTGTGCGGATCGGGCACCGTTGTCTCGGTGTGCGGCAGCGCGGCGAATTCGGCCGCGGTAAGCGTGAGGGTCTTTTCAGGCGTGCTGACCTTCAGCAGCGGCTCATCGGCCGCGTTGGCCACGGCAGTAAGCAACAGGGCGGCAAGGCAGGCAAAAGAGGAGCGCAGCTTCATGGTTCAGACCCGCGGAGGCGGGAAAGCTAGGCTCCGAGAGCGTTATCTTTAGTCAAGGATAACGCTTCCTTCACAATGAATCGCGCTCACGGTTGATATGAAAACTATTTCCGTCACACCTCGGGCGCAGGCTCGCTTCTGCGGCCGGGAAAAGACATCGTTTTCATCGATGGAAGCCGTCATCGAGCACCTGTACCTCTCGCCGGGGCACAATTTCTTTGGCCGCCACGGTCAGCCTGCCGGGACACACCCCGCGACCGAGGTGGACGCGGTGATGTGCCGCGCCGGACGCGGGCTGGAGGGCGACCGCTTCTTCGACTACAAGCCCGACTACGCGGGCCAGATCACATTTTTCGAGGCCGAGGTTTTTGCGGGCTTGTGCGCCGCGCTGCGTCTGACCGACGCCAATCCCGCCGGCCTGCGCCGCAACATCGTCACCCGCGGCATCCATTTGGAGGTCCTCGCGGGTCGCGAGTTTTGTATTCAAGGTGTGTGGTTCCGCGGCGCGGGCGAGTGCAAGCCCTGTTACTGGATGGACGCCGCGCTCGCCCCCGGTGCGGAAGTCTGGCTCCGAGGTCGCGGCGGTCTGCGTGCGCGCATCCTCACCGACGGCGCGCTGCGCAAGGGCGCGTTTACTTGGCCAGCAGCCGATCTAGCGCCGTCCAATCGTCTCGGGTTGCTGCCCGGCATGCAGTTTCCATCCGCGCATAGCGCGTGAGCACTTCGACGCCGGTTGGTGTCAATTGGGCTCCACCGCCCTTGCCCCCGCCACGTGTCGCGACGATGAGCGGCTCGCGGAAAAGTTTGTTGGCCGCCTGCACAAGCTTCCACGCGCGATCGTAGCTCATGCCTAGTTTCGCAGCCGCCGTGCGGATCGACCCCGTCGCCGCGATGTGCCGCAGCAGCTCGGCTTTGCCCGGCCCAAACGCCGTCGGTCCCGATCCGGGAAAGCGCAGACGAAATTGAAGTTCAGGCGCAGCGCGGGGCATAGTTAAGACCGAATTTCACCACGGAGACACGGAGAAAGAAGTCGCGAGCGAAGGAAACAAAATTTGTGGTCCCAATCTCTTCGTGCCTCCGTGTCTTTGTGGTTCACGGATCGAGGTTCTACTCCTGAGTCTGCGCGGGCGGCGCGACGTAGAGCGTACGAATCGCCGAGGTCGCACCTTCCTGCGTGTAGGCGACGATGAAGTCCGTGCGATCCGGCCGCACGAGCGCGATTCGCGGAAAACCCGTGAGCCGCACCGTCGTCGCGGGCACGATCAGCTCCGCATCGGACAGTTCGCCCGACGCATCGAGGAAACGCGCATAGAGGCCCGCCTCACGTTTCTCTTTTTCATCCGCCGCCTCGGCCCAGAGCACGACGACCGAGCCATCAAGGAGCATCGCCACATCGGGTCGACCGACCGGATGGCCGAGATCGACCGGTATCGGATCTTCGAAGGTGTCGCCCGCATTCTCGGAGAGCGCGAGCAGCACGGCGGGCTTCGCGTTGGCCGCGGTGAACCACGCGAGCGCGACGTGCTTCTCGACCGCCGCGAGGCGCGGTCCGTCCTGCGGCGAGTTGGGCGCACGCCAACGATCCGGATGCAGCGGGCGCGGGTTTTCCCAGCGTCCACGTCGAAAACGCGCGAGGCGCAGGTCACGCAGATTGTCCGTCGTATGCCCGCGATACGCGAGCAGCGCTCCATCGGGTAGCGGCGCAAACGCGAGCGGACAGCCGTCGCTCACATCTTCATCGAGCATCAAGTCCGGTCCATCGTCGCCGAGTACGCGCGTGTAGAGCCCCATGCGCCCATCGCCACCCTCGCGCCGTCGCCCATCGAGCCACGCGAGCAGTGCCGGCGTCTCGCGGTCGCCTGCATGGACCGCGACCAGGGACAGCGCCGTGGTCTCGCGCGACACCGGCTGCGGCACCGTCCAGGTCGCGCCGTGGTCACGCGTGAACACATACTCGGCCGTATCCGCCTCCGGCGGATTGCCGTCGACCCCCGCTGCCGTGTGCAGCGGCCACGCTATGACGACAATGCCACGCGATTCCGCGGCGAACGCCGGTGCCGCAAACGGATCGACCGACCGCCCCGGGCCCGTGGTGATCGTGCGAGCTGGCTTCCACTTCACCTCATCCGCTGAAAACAGCGCCCACTTCTGCGCCGAGAAACCCTTGCGCGCCGGATCGGGCTCGAGCCACGAAAGCGCGACACCGTCCGGCGTCACCGCCAGCGTCGGCCCGACCGCGCCCGCCGCCGTTGGCAGGGGCACGACGACCGGTCGCACCTTCGCCTGCGCCGTGAGCGCAAGCGCGAGGCCGACAAAAAGGTGACGCACGAAAAGCACACCCTGACCATGCCCGCCAGCGTTCGCGGGACAAGGTCGGAGCGTGGCTTCAGAAGTGCCTCGTCACAGAAAAGCGCAGCGTGCGCGGCTCACCGGGATGCACGTGGACATCGTCGGTGCCGGCCAGCGGTTCGCCGCGCAAGCGCGAGGTATAGTAGTATGCGATGTCGTCGTTCTCGCGGTCGAAGACATTGAGCACATCCACCGCCAGCTCCCACGAACCCGCGCGCCAGCCCGCGCGGGCATTCCACGTCAGGGACGACGGCTCGTGCACCGAGCTATCCTCGATCAACGGCTGCGGCCCGAAGTAGCGCACGCGCACGCTGCCGAAAAATCCTTTCGTCAGATCGACCACCGCGCCACCGGTCACGACCGTCGCGATGGAGTTGGCGATGTGATCCGCGCCTGGCGCGTTGCGATACCGCGCGTGGGTAAACGCGAGGTCCGCAT
This sequence comes from Verrucomicrobiota bacterium, assembly GCA_048498795.1. Taxonomy (GTDB): domain Bacteria; phylum Verrucomicrobiota; class Verrucomicrobiia; order Opitutales; family Opitutaceae; genus JBEHXH01. The sequence continues at coordinate 251,085 of JBEHXH010000007.1, read as the reverse complement.
CGAAGGCCAGCCACGGCGTGGCGCGGTAGAAATTGGCGAACTCCACACCGTAGCGCCGCGTCGCGCCATTGGCTTCAGTCGCACCCGCATCGCCGACGAAGACCAGCTCCGAATCGAGATCGAGCAGCCACACCGAGACCGTGCTCACGAGGCCCGGCAGCGCCGAGGTACGCAGGCCCACTTCATAGCTGCGCGCGCGGGCGAGCGGATTCACGCGCTCGACCGGTGTGACGCCGTCGGTCGGGTCGACGCGGATGGTGGCGCCGCGCGCATCGTTGCTGTGAAAGCCGTAGCCCGCGTCGAGGTAGAGCTCGTTGTGTCGATCGAGCACGTAGGCGAAGCCGACCTTCGGACTCGCGATCACCGCCGTGCGCGTGCCGGAGTTGAGCGGGTTGTCGCTGTCGACGTGGAAACGGTAGAAATCGCCCCGCACTCCCGCCGTGACCCGCAGGTTTTCCGACAAATGCGCGACACTGGAAACGTAGGCGCCCGCGCTCGACTCCTCGACGTCATCCGTGCGCACCGTGGAGATCGGCCGCTGCTGCACCGTGTGGCGTAGCACAAGTCCGATGGAGTCGTGCCGGAGCTGCACGCCAACCGTGGCGTCGGTCTTGCCCACGGCCGTTGCGAACGAAAACGCCCGCTCGGCACTCGCACCGAAAATCCCGCGCTTGTCGCGCTGGTTGAACTGGTCGCCGTTCACCGGATCGTCGAGGAAGTAGGTGAAGTCGGAGAAGAGATTGAGCCGGTACGCGATCGCGTAGGCGTTGATGCGCGTGGTCGCGTCCGCCTCATGCGCAGTCCAGTCGAGCGACAGGCTCGCGCGGTCGCTCGCGCCCGCGTCAGAGGGATCGACGAAGCCGAAGCGCGGCAGCGTGCCCGCGTCGATCGCACGCCCCGGCACTTGGTCGGTCGAGCGCCACGCGCCATGATATGCGAGCGCGGTGAGCGCGAGGCCGCTGGTCCCACTCGTCCAAGCGTGGCGCACGAGGCCGTTGAACCGCCGGCTGCGTTCAGGCGAGAGCCACGGGCCATTGGAATATCCCATCTCCGCACCGACGAGCGTTGTGGCCCCCGGTGCGCTCGGCAGCGTGTCGGCAAAGACCGCGCGAGCATATTCGTCCTCACCGAACTCGACCTTGGCGAGCCCCTGCGGCAGCGAGGTCGCGAGATGAAACTGCGCGGCACCCGCGGCGGAGAAATCGCCATTGGCCGCGGTGAACGCGCCCTTTTGGTACGCGATGCTCTGCACGAGCTCGGGGATGATGAAGTTGAGATCCGAGTACCCCTGGCCGTGCGCGTGAGAGCGCAGGTTGACCGGCATGCCGTCGACCGTCACCGCGAAGTCTGTCCCGTGGTCGAGGTTGAAGCCGCGCAGGAAATACTGGTTGGCCTTGCCGCTGCCGGAGTGCTGCGTGATGACCACGCCCGGCACGACTTCAAGCAATTCGCCGCGGCGGAGAAACGGCCGCGCAGCCAGTTCTGCCGCGCCGACTTGACCATCGGACGGCGCAGTCGCCTCGCCGAGGAGATTGAGCGAGCGGCCATACACGACGACCGAGTCGATTTTTTGGACCGGGGCGTTCGCTGCTGCGGGTGGCGGCGGCACGACTTGGGCGGTCAGCGCCGGCAATACGGCGGCCAACGCGGAATGGGTGATGAGACGGGAAATCGAAAAGGACATGACAGGGATGGCGCGGTAGAAAAGCCCCGATGCAGTGCAGTGAAAGGACGAACAAACTGAGAAACCGCGGTGTTCCGCGCGATGCGGGCAACCGCCAAGGACCACGCTCCTCAGCGAGAAACGCAGTCCGTCGTGCGCGCGATGGACTCGCGCGAGATAGGTTTACTCAGGCCGCACGCGGCGGCTCGTGCGGTGGTGCCGCGCGAAACCACGGCTGCAGGCGCGTAGCGACCGAGAGCCTTGTCGTGGCGCGCAGGATCGGTGGCAGGAGCGCAATCTCGGGCACTAGCACCAGCTCCAACTTCTTTGGCGCGGTGTCGGTCGGCACCGGAAGCGGCGCGTGGTGCGGTTGCCCCGTGGCGCGCGCGATGGCCTTGGGCGGAACTTTCCCCGCCATCGCAAACGCGATCTCCATGCTCAGCCGATGTTGGTGCGAGTAGTGCCGGGACTCGCTGATCGAGCGCAGCAGGTCGTACACGACGAGCTGCGGTTGCTGTGCGCACAGCCATCCTGCCACCAGCAGCCAAAATGGCCACAGGTTAGCAAGGGAGCGAGAGCGCGCAGTCATCGGCATTACTACGCGATCAACTTGCTCGCGGATGCCAGCGCGCCAAGTCGTAACTCGGCGCGCCGCCCGTCATAACGCGAATTTCACGGAGGTTACAAACGTGTGCGGTTTGGTCGACGCGATCGCATCATGCCTTCGCCGGTTTCGCCACCCATCGCTCCACCAGCAGCGCGATGACAAAGGTCGCGGCGAGCAGCGGGAGGAACGCGGCCAATGCCAGCACACCAATCAGCACCGGGCGAGGCAGTGATTGCGGACGCGACGCTTCGGCGCGGGCTTCTCGGGGCCGACGCTGCCACCACATCGCCAATCCGGTGGCCGCGAGCAGGAACACCCCAAGCGCAGCCAGCGTGCCGAGAATCTGGTTCGCGAGTCCGAAGAGCTGGCCTTCGTGCGCGATGATGGCCCAGAGCGAAAGCTGCGCGAGCCAGCCAAAATCGCGATAGCGGACTTCGGCGAGCACGCGCCCCGAGTAGCGGTCGAGGTGCAGGTAGCTTCGTTGGAAAGCGAAATTCCGATCCGTGATGGCGCTAAATACTCCCGTCGCACCGATGGGAAACGCCACGGCGTAGGGCTGGGCGATGTGGTGTTCTTCGGCGAGCGCGATCACGCGGTCGAGTGGGATCGAGGGCGGTGTGTCTTTGGCCTCGGCTTCACTCACGCCAGCCATCCGACGGTGCTCCGCATGAGGGTCGTCGCCGGGCAAAGAGGCGAGGCGGTCGATCTTGTCGGCGAGGCCGGCCTTGAGCGGCGGCGACCAGCCGGTCAGCTCCGAACGATGCGCGCCTGCGCTCGATTCACGCGGCGAGCCTTGGCCGACGGTAGCGGAGAGCGTGCGATACCATGAGCCTGCGGCCTGGGTCCAAAGGAGCCCGGTGCTGAGGAGAAACAGCGTAGCGGCGGAAAACCACACCGCAGGCACCGCATGCAGATCACGCCAAAAGATGCGCCCCTTCGCGCGCAGCCGGGGCAGCAGGAATCCCCAAACGGTAAAGCCCGGACGCGGCCACCACAGATAAAAACCGGTGAGGAAGAGCACGAGCGCCCAGCTCGCAGCGAGCTCGACGATGTACTCGCCCGCGCGCCCTGCGAGCAGGGTGCCGTGCAGATCGTGGACGAGGCGCATGAAGCGCTCGCTATCACGGATCTCACCGGTCACTCGCCCGTCGGCAGGATCGACGAAGACCGAGACGCGCTCGCCATCGTGCAAGCGAAACACCGTCTCGCTCGCTCGGCCCGGCTCGAAGGCCGGGTTAAAGGTAACCGCCGCGTCGTCTGGATGCGTGGCGCGCGCGGCGGCGAGTTGGGCCTCGGCTGACACTCTGGCATCCTTGGCCGTCACGAAGAACACCTCGTGGTAACGATGAGCCTCGTACTGCGGTTTCCACAGGTAGATCGCGCCGGTGACAGCGAGGAACAGCGCAAACGGCGCGACGACCACACCGGCATAAAAATGCCAGCGCCAGACTGCGCGGTACAACGCGCCCGTCAGGACGGATGATTCTTCGTGCATGGCCAAAGGGCAGTTGGTTTAGAACGCGTACTTCACCGAGCTCACGACCGTGCGCTGCGGAAACGGATGGAAGAGAAAGTACTCCCGATTGAGCACATTATCGACGCCGAGCGTGGCAGTCCATCGCGGCGAGATGCGACAGGTCGCGTGCACATCGGCCACGAACCACGCGGCGAAGCCTTGGTACGTGTTGAAATTCACGTCCGCGGCATCGAGGGTCGTCGTGAGCCGGTCGCTATAGCGGCCCGCGGCGGAAAATGCCCAGCGCTCGCTTGGGCGATACGTGAGCAGCACGGTCGCGCGCCGGCCCGGAATATTTGGCAGCGGCCGCCCGATGGCGCTGCCGAACTGGCCCTGCCCAGAGGTCGCGAGCGTGCGCGCCTCGAGAAACGTCACGCTCGCCGTCGCATCGAGGCCGCGCACAAAAACATCGCGCGCTTCGCCGAGCACCTCGAGACCGCGCGAGCGGACGTGATCGACGTTGGAGAGATAGCTGAAGAGCTGCGTCGAACCGGTGACGAGCGGCTTGAACTGCGAGATGATCGCATCGTGCACATCGTCCTGAAACAGCGATACGCGCACGCGCCCATGGGTGAACGCCTGTTCGATCTTCAACTCCAGCGCACGCACATCGTCTGGTTTGAGATCGGGATTGGGCGAGGTGAACGTGCTCCCGGTCGTGACGAGTTGGTAGAGCTCGGCCGGCGTGGCGAAGCGCGTGGCTTGGCCGTAAGAGAGCGAAACACTCGGCGCATTTTTCCCCGATGACCATGCGATCGTGAGCTTCGGCGAAATCGCGGTGCGATGCTGCGCGGGCTGGCGCACAGTGGTGGTGCCGTTGACGTTGAGTCCGTCGATCGCGGTCCAGTCTTCGTAACGCGCACCGAGCGTCGCGCGCACGCTTGGCGAAACCTGCCACACATCCTGCACCCACGCGGCCTGCGTGTGGGTCTTGCCGTCGCCCTCCGAGGCGACGCTGGTCGCGGTCGAGACGCCAGTGCGCCAGTCGCTGACGGCGAAGGTGGGGTTGTAAAGTTTGTAGCGATCATCGTGCACGCCGAAGGTCACCACATGCGCGTCGGCTTTGCCCTCGGGCCGCCATGCGCCCTTGATGTCGAGGGTGCGCCAGCCCGTACCACCGAGTCGCGCGACGCGTCCCGCGGTGCCGAAGCTCGGCGACGTTGCGCCCGTGGCGGAGGCCGTGGTGGGCAGCTTTTGGTCGTCGCGGTCGAATCGGTACAACGTCGCGATCGCCTCAAAGGCCAGCGGAGCTTTCGGATCGGAACGTAGCGAGAGGCTGTGCGACGAGTGCTCCTCGACGAGTTGCGAGTACCCGCTCGCGAAACCGCTTTGCCCGGCGAAGGTCGGCTGGCCCGGGGCGTTTTGGAGATACGTCTCGACCGCGGAATCAGCATCGTTGCGCCACGCGCCGAGAGTATACACGGCGCGCAGCGTGGGCGTGAGGTCGTAGGCGAGCTTAACTTTCGCATTCGTCATGCGCGTGTGCATCAGACCGGAGGCACCGAGGATGTTGGCGGGTGCGCCGAGTTTGTTGCTCGCCGCATAGCCTCCGGTCGTGCCCGTGGGAAACGCGTTCGCGGTCACGTAGCTGAGCGGCTGGCTGTAACTGTCCTGATAGTTGACGCTCGCCCAGTACGAGAAGCGCCCCGCGCGATCGCCTACCGTCGCTGTACTCTGCGCGGTGCGAAACACGTGGTGCGTGCCATAGAGCGAATGATCCTGCCACGCGAAAGTCTGCTCCAACGTCGCGGTGAATTTCTCCGGTAGTCGCGTGGTGATTTCCATCACCGCGCCCACTGAGTTACCCGGATACGCCGCGGCAAAGGGCCCGTACATGAGGTCGATGCGCTCGATCTCCGCGGGCGCGACGAGGCCCCAGCGCGGGCCGCCGATGGAGTTGTTGTTGGCGATGAGCGCGGTGAGCGGCACGCCGTCGGCGAAGATCAGGCTGCGCGCGCTGGAGCTCACGCCCCATGTCCGCGTGGCGAGCACGGCTTGGGTGTCGCCGTTATTGCGTTTCCGCAGAAAGACGCTCGGTAGGTACTTTACGGCGTCTTCGGGATCGAGGACGTTGACGGTCTCCGTGATGCTGAGCGCCGTGACGCTTTCGGTCACTTGCGGGAGTTGGTGCTTATCCGCGACGGACGGCGTCTCGGCGACGACGACCGGCGAGAGTTTTTCGACGGGAGGCGTCGATTGGGCGAGGCCGGCCAGAGGCGCGGCGACGAGATAGAAAAGATGGCGATGGGAAAATGACATGGGAACGGCGCGTGGAAGAAAACACGCCAGCGCGCACGCGGACGCGCGGACGGGGTTCGGAGCCGGCCACAATCAGAGCGGCGAGGGCGAACGAGGGCAGGGGAGCCGCGCGCGCGAAAAATCAGCGCAGCACGGACACGGCGGTGCGATGGCGCGTCAGACGCGCGGGGGCGGCACCGGGACAGACTCGCTGCGGATCAAGCCGGCATCGGCGACTATGCCCGGCCACTGAAAATCGGGGACGGTCAGCAGGATCTTCGGCGGCGTCTGGCAGACGAGCAGCAGCTTTTCTGCGGTACGCTCGACCTGCAGTGGCGCTTCCTGCTGCTTCGCATTGTCGACGGCGCGGCAGATTTCGCAGGGCGCCGAGCCGTCGAAGGTTCGCTCGATCGCGCGCGCGAGCGACATCGTGCGTGCATTGTCGCGGATCATCTTGGCCCAGCCAAACGCCTGCACGCCGTCGAGCAGCGCGCCATTGGCGCAGAGCCAGGCGAGCAAGAGAGCGATGATGGGCAGACGGTGACGCACGCAGTAAGGACGGTTGTCACGGATCGTCACGCCGCAAGCCCCATGTCCGTCCGCACCAGAACTATTACTGGCAAAACCGGTCTCAGTGGGTCTCGTGATCGCGTGAGCCAAACTTTTGACGAAACACCGGCCCGCCGCATGCGTCCAAGCGGACGTATGCGGACGAAATTCATTCTAGTCAGTTGGATCGCGCTGATGATTCCCATGGTGAGCTTGCGAGCTGAGGACAAGCCAGCGCCAGCGAAGGCAGACAAACCGGCAAAACCCGTGGGCCGCGATACGCTCACCTACAAAGACGGCGACCGCATCTACGGGAAATTGGTGAAGAAGGACGGCGACACGATTGTCTTTCAATCCGAGCGGTTTGGCACCTTGACCGTGCGCAGCAGCGAGGCTGCGTTGATCGTCGCCGACAAGGCACCGGAAATGGCGCAGACGACCGCGACGACCGCCGCGCGCGAAGCCGCCAACGCCACAAAGACCCCGACCCAGCGTGAAGAGGATAATGAAGAGGAGCGCCGCATGTCGCTCTGGGAGCGCTTTTATCCCTCGAAGCTCACGGCCGACGTGCGCGAATTTTTCGGCCCGTGGCATGGTCGCTTCGCATTCTCAACTGACATTGTCACCGACTCCACCAATCGCGTGAACGAGACGCTAGAGGTTCACCTGCAGCGCAAGTGGGACAAGGACGCCGTGCAGTTCAACGCTCGGCACGATTTCTTCCGCACCAACGAAACGACGACGACCGACATCGTGCGCGGCGACGCCGCGTGGCGGCACGATTTCAAAAATTCGCTCTTCACCAACTACCGCCCGACCCTCGAGTGGAATCGAAATGCCTTCCGCGCGCCCGGCGTGCCCGCCGACTACGTCCTGCTCCAGCAGGAAATCGGTGGCGGTATCAATCTCTACACGCGTCCGACATTCGTCATGCGCGCGGGCTTCGCGGTGAATCTCTTCGACACGTGGCAGCTCGACCTCGTCGGCCACACCGGCCGCACCGCCGAGTCGGTCTTCGCCGAGTTCGAGGGCAAGCTCCCGTGGCGCGTGACCGTGACGGACCGCCCGGTCGCCTACTACTCGCTCACGAGCCACAAGAGCGGTTGGGAAAATGCTCTGCAGGTGAACAAGAAACTCACCGAGACTTTCTCCATCGGCATCCGCCAGGAAATGCGCTTCAACAAACCCGACGCCAGCGTCCAACAATACCGCCTGCTCCGCGTGCTGCTCGGTTTGGATTTCTGATCGGAGGTATTTTTTTAGCCACAGATTGCACAGATGGGCACGGATAATACCGGCGACGATCCGTGCCCATCTGTGCAATCTGTGGCTAAGTGCTTTTTTGTTTGAATCTCAGTTCTCGCACTTGAGCACGTACACGACGCCCTTCTCCGAGCCGATGGCGAGGAGACGGTCGTCGGGTGACCACGCGAGCTTCGTCGCGGCGACGGGCATCTTCACCGTGGCACGCAGCGGTTGCTTGCGCTCGGGACTCCAGAGATAAACGGCACCATCCTGCGATGCGGACGCGAGCAGGCTGTGCGTGTGTTGAAACGCCACGGCGCAGATCGGTGCCTCGTGTGGCAGCATCGCGGGCTCGCGGCCCTCGGGGCCGGCGCCGGAGCAATCCCACACGCAACTGTCGCGCCCACCGCTTGTCGCAAGCCAGCGCGAGGTGTGGTCGAAGGTGAGGTGCTTCACCTTGGTCTCGTAGCCGCTCATGTGCAGCTCCACGTCCTGCTCGGGGATCCAGAGATGCACCGACGGATCCTGATTGCCGGACACGAGCCACTTGTTGTCCGGCGACCACACGAGCCCGTGGATGCCATTGGCATACGAGTACTCCTTTTGGAGCACAAAATCGTCCGAGTCCCAAAGCTGCACGCCGCCGAAATGCGCCGCTGCCACGCACCCGCCCGCCGGCTGAGGTGCGAGGGCCGAGATCGTCTTGGCCGCGGGCTTGAAGGTGTGTGCCACCGTGCCGTCGGGTCGCACTGCGCTGAGTACGCGCCCTGCGGCCGCGAAGAGATGCGCCGGCTTTTCCGCGGCGCCGCTCCAGCACAGATGATCGACCCACGCCGAGCCAAGCGCGGCGTTGGCGGTGTGCTGCCCATTGGCCGCATCCCAGAATTTGACCGCGCCGTCTTGTCCGCCGGTCGCGAGCAGTGACGGAGCGGCAGACGCTGGCTGCCACGCGAGACAATTGGTGCCATCGGTGTGGCCGGGCAGCAGGTGGCGACGCGCGCCATCGGTGGCGGCGAAAAGGAAGACCGGCCCCGCGGCGCTGGCGGCAGCGAGTTGCGAGCCATCGGGTGACCACGCGAGGTCGATGGCGTAGTCGTCGAGGGAGGCGGCCCAGTGTTTGGTGAGTTGCATGATTGCCGACGGAGAAACGAGTCGATTGGCTTCGTTCGGCAATCGCCAACCGAAAATTTTTCCATGCCGGAGCTCCCCGACATCACGGTTTACATCGAGGCGATCGAGCGCCGCGTGGTGGGGCACGTGCTGGAGCGGCTGCGCATCGCCAATCTCTTCCTGCTCCGCACCGCGGTCCCGCCGGTCGACTCACTGCACGGCCGGCGCGTGGTGGCGCTGCGGCGGCTGGGAAAGCGCATCGCGTTTGGCTTCGAGGGCGACCGCTGGCTCGTGCTGCACCTCATGATCGCGGGCCGCCTTCACTGGACCGACCGCGGCGGCAAACCCATCGGTCGCAACGCGCTCGCGGATTTCATCTTCGACCACGGCACGCTCACGCTCACCGAGGCCGGCACGAAGCGCCGAGCCTCGCTGCACGTGGTCGATGGCGAGGCGGGTCTGCACCTGCACGACCCCGGCGGCATCGACGTCTTCTCCTGCACGCTCGCGCAATTCTCCGCCGCCCTCACGCACGAGAACCACACCCTCAAGCGCACGCTGACCGATCCGCGCGTCTTCAGCGGCATCGGCAACTCGTACTCGGACGAAATTCTCCACGCCGCGCGCCTCTCGCCCGTGACGCTCACGCAAAAACTCACCGCTGTCGAAATTGCGCGCCTGCACGAGGCCGTGCAGCACGTGCTGCGCAAATGGACCGAGCTGATGCGCGCCGAGGCCGGTGCCGGCTTTCCCGAAAAGGTCACCGCCTTTCGCCCTGAGATGGCCGTGCACGGCAAATTCGAAAAACCGTGCCCGGTCTGTGGCACTGCCGTGCAGCGTATCCGCTACGCGGAGAACGAGGTGAACTATTGCCCCCGCTGCCAGACCGGCGGCAAACTCCTCGCCGACCGCTCGCTTTCCCGCCTGCTCAAAAGTGACTGGCCGCGTACGATCGAGGAAGCGGAGGCCTTGGGGAGAGCCGCGGTGAAGCACTAAGCGCGAAGACGCAAAGTCAGCGAAGGTTCGCGAAGTTTTAAGTTAGGCTGTAGCAGCGAATGGCGTTCCGAGTGGCGACGAGCGCCAGCGAGTCGAAGGATGTGCAATCGGCTCGCTGGCGCTCGCCGCTACTAATGCCACCTAAGCCCACTCACTCCCCAAGCTTCTTCCCCGGCGACATGTAGTTCTGCACGTAGTCGCGGACGGCTTCGGCGAGAGGTGTGACGGGGCGGGCATAGCCGGTGGCGCGGAGTTTGCCGATGTCGGCTTGGGTGAAGTACTGGTACTTGCCGCGCAGGATCTCGGGCATCTCGATGAACTCGATCTTGGGCTCGCGGCCGAGCGCGGTAAAGATCGCACGGGCGAGCGTGAGCCAGGTGTTGGCCTCGCCGGAGCCGAGATTGTAGAGGCCCGATGAGTGGCGGCCCTGCGCGTGCTCGGCGAAGTGGATTGTCATCTCGATCGCGTCCTTCACGTAGAGGAAATCGCGCATCTGTTCGCCGTCCTTGTAGTCGGGGCGGTAGCTCTTGAAGAGACCGACCTGTCCCGTGGCGAGAATCTGCTGGAAGGCCTTGTTCACGAGTGAACGCATGTCGCCCTTGTGGTCCTCGTTGGGGCCGTAGACGTTGAAATACTTCACGCCAACGATGCGGTTCAGCCAACCCTCGCGCTGTGCGTGCAGGTCGAAGAGCTGCTTCGAGTAGCCGTACATGTTGAGCGGACGCAGGCGCGCGATGTTCTCGTCGCGGTCGTCCATGCCCTGCGCGCCGTCACCGTAGGTCGCGGCCGAGGAGGCGTAGATGAAGCGGGCGTTGTTCGCGAGCGACCACGCGGCCAGCTCCTGCGTGACGGCGTAGTTATTGTCGATCAGGTACGACGCGTTTTTCTCCGTGGTCGCAGAGCAGGCACCGAGATGAAACACCGTCGAGAACTGGCCAAACGTGGATGCGTTGGCGGCGAGCTTTGTGCGGAAAGTAGGCGCCTCGACGTAGTCGGCGAACTTCAGCGGCACGAGGTTCTTCCATTTCTCGTCGCTGCCGAGGATGTCGGTGACGACGATGTTGGTGTGGCCGCGCTGATTGAGCGCCCAGATGAGAGCGCTGCCGATGAAGCCAGCGCCACCCGTGACGAGAATGCGTCCGTCGAGAGAACTCATGAGCCCGTGATCGCCGCAAAAAGACGGGGAAAACTCAAAGAGAATTCGCCGATGGTAGGGCGGATTATCCTTAATCCGCCGTGTTGGACTCGGTTCAACTGGATGTGCTGCGCCCAACCGGCGCGTTGCGGAAAACGCGCCCTACCTCGATCACTGCGTTACTTCGCCTTCTCTACCTCGACTGCGAAGGCGTAGTCGGGGCCGAACATGTTTGAGCGGAAGATCACGTATTTCTGGTCGGGCGTGAAGATGGGGTTCGGCTCGAGGCGGTAGTTTTGCTTCGACATGTTCACGAGCTTTTCGGACTCGAGGTAGCCGCCCTTGATGAGGTCGGTGCCGAGCGTGCCGCGGTCCTTGATGTACACGGGACGGAAGAGGAATATCCATGGCGACTTGTTATCGCCGTCGCCGCAGAAGAGTTTTCCGTCGGGCGACGAGTTGTCGTGGATCGAGGTCTGGTCGACCGCGCTGTACTGCAGCCACGTGCGCTGCTTCGTCTCGATATTGTAGCTCGCGATGAACGACACGCGGCTGCCGCGCGGGAAATGGAGCTGGTAGAACAGCGTCTTGCCGTCGGCGCCCCACCACTCGTGGCCGGCGATCTCCATCTCGAACGTGCGGCGATGGATCAGCTGGTTCTGCGTGCCATCGGTGCGGATCGTCCAGATGCGGTCGACCTTTTCCCACGAGCCCTCGTGGCAGTACATGAGGAGCGTTGGGTCGGTCGGGGAGAACTGCAGGTGGTTGAGCCAGTTGGTATCGTGCTCGAGCAGCACGTGAGTCTGGCCCGTCTTGAGGTCGATGGTGAACATCGTCATCGGCAGCTTCGCGGCGAGGCGTGCGGCCATCATCTCACCCTTGTTGGCGGGCTCGCCCATGTTAGTCGACGACATGCGACCGAGTGAGGCCGTACCATCGTACGCGCCACCGGCATTGGCGTCGCCCTCGATAAACGTGCCCGCGCCGAGCGTTTCGTCGGCATTGATCGTCACGATGCTCGCGCGACGCGGGAGCTCGGCGAGCTGGCGCGATTCGCCGTTTTCGAGATTTGCGGCCCAAAGCGTGGAGGTCTGCGGCTGAGTGCCCGGCTTGGTGTAGTAGAGCGTGGACGAGCGCGGTGCGACGATGATGGTCTTGCCCGAGCCCTTCACGATCTGGCGCGACTCTTGGGTCGCTAGATCAAGCAGGTAGATGCCGCTCGGCGCGGTATAGACCATCTTTTTGCCGTCGGGTGTGAAGGGGTTGTAGTTGAAATAAAAGCTGTCCGAGCCCGGCTCGCGCGTGAGGCGGATCACACGGTGGCCGGTGTCGGGATCGATCCACGAGAGCGGCGGCTCAGCCGCCGGAGCGGAGCTTGCCAAGGCGTCGGCCGCACGAAGCACACCGACGAAAACACAAAGCAGGGCAGCAGAGGCGAGGCGAGGGAGGCGGTCGATCATGGGCGCAGTGGGGTGATGCCATGCCAGACGCTGGCGCGCCGCCGAGGTTGTGGCGGAGCGCAGGAGTTCGGACGGACCGGCGAAACGCGCCGGATGCCTCAGCTATCCTTCGACAACTCCTCGGAGCGGGCCTTGGCGGCGAGGACGGTTTCGCGGATCGTGCCGCGGAAATCGCGCGCGGCGAGCCGCTGCAGCCCGGCAAATGTCGTGCCATTGGGCGATGTCACGGCATCGCGGAGTTTTTCCGGCTCGATGCCGCGGCGCACGAGCAGGCGAGCGGCGCCGAGCAGGGTCTCCTGCGCGAGTTGAAGTGCGACCTCGGGCGAGAGCCCGGCGGCGACTCCCGCGTCGCGGAGCGCAGCGGCAAACTCGAAGACGTATGCGGGCCCGCTGCCGCTTACCCCAGTCACAGCGTCCATCTGCGGCTCGGCGACCTCTACTGCCGTGCCGAGCGCGGCGAGGAGTTTTTCCACATTAGCTCGGTCGTCGGTCGAGAGCGGCGCGTGCGAGCACCAGCCGGTGATGCCCGCGCCGATCTGGCCAGGCGTGTTGGGCATCGTGCGGACGAGATTGCGGGCGTGGGGAAACGTGCGCGCGAGGCTCGCGAGCTTCTTTCCGGCGAGCACGGAGACGACGAGCTTGCCCGCCGTGAGCTCAGCGAGGCGCGGATCGGCGCCGGCGAGATGCTGGGGCTTGAAAGCGACAACGAGCGTGTCGGCACCCGCGAGCAGGGCATCGAGCGACGAGGCGGCGACGATGCCGGTGCGCTGCGCGAGCGCGCTTGCGGTGCGGCCGGACGCAGTGAAGCAGGCGAGGTCGGCGGGGACCGCGGCGTTTTTCGCGAGCAGACCTTCGACCATCGCGGCGGCCATGTTGCCGGCACCGAGGAAAGCGATTTTGGGCATCGCCGCTAGCGGACGCGCGTGGCGCGCAGGGGTCAAGGGCGCAGGGTGGCAGCGGGACGGATCGGAACTGTAGCGGCGCTCTATGAGCGCCGATGCGACGCGGTGAATTGGACAGAGATCATGCGGCGGTCATAGACCGCCGCTACAAGTTGATGGGCGACCTGATGGGCGACCGAGGGCGGTCGCGCTCCCAGGTTATTTCTCCCGGAAGGTGAAAGATGCGCCGTTGCGGTGATCGGAGTCGGCGCCGGGAGCATCGGCGGTGATCGCCCCGCCGTTGGGGCGCGCGCGGAGCTGGCGGTGCGTGGCGAGCGAGAGGAGCATGATCTCGCCGCGCGGCATCTCGGTCCACTGGAAGGTCTGCGCTGGATCCCCGGCGGTGCGGGCGGGAGCGAGCATCACCCGGTCATTGTCACCCGCGCCGGTGACGGTGATGCGTCGGCCATCGGCGGTTTCGAGCGCGATGCGGCCGAGCGGTAGGCCGATGACTTTGAACTGAGCAGCGGCGTTTTCGGTCTTCGGCATCGCGATCAGGTGATCACCGGCGGCGGCGAGCACCCAGCCATCGAGCAGGTTTTCGAGGACGATGGCGCGACCTACGGGAATGGGGTGGTTGAAGCCGGAAGGGCGCGGCTCATCGACCGTGAAGCGATCGAAGTCCGCGTAGCCGCCGTTGGCGCTGCTGCTATTGTAGTTAAAAAGTGAATACCGAATGCCCTGAAACGTGCGGAGCTGGAACACCAGTATGACCTCACCGCCGAGCGGCGAAAACGCCTTGCCGTCGGTGCTGTAGCTGAACGTCACTTTTTCCTCGAGGAAATCGCAGTGCGCGCGCAGCCAGACGTGCGGGCTCGCGAGCGGCGCGGTGGCGGTCTGGCCGGTCTTCTGGTCGAATTGCCGCAGCTCCAACCCGCTCGCGGTGCGCGCGACACCGAGCAGCGCGTAGGGATAGTTGAGCAGCGCGAGACCGGCGCAATCGCCGACCTGCAGGCCGCTCGCGTCGAGTTCTACCGTGGGCGAAGACTCGGGACCTATCGCGCGCTGGGTGAGCGTGCCGCGGGCATTCCAAAAATCGGGCGCGGCGAGGGCGTGCAGCCGGAGGAAACCGGGTCGCTCGGTGAGCGACCACTGGCCCGCGACGGGAAAATGATTCCACTGCCAGACGTTGGCGAGTTGCGGGCCGTTGAACTCATCGTCGCGCTGGTAGGGTGCGGAGGGTGGCGAGTCGTGGCCTGTCGCAGGCTTTACCCAAGTGCGCGGCGTGCGGCCGAGATTGCCCGGCAGGCCGAAGTACGGCCAGCCTTCCTGCCACGTGACCGGCGAGAGACACGTGAGGCGGCCGACCGAGTTGTAGTCCATCATCGAGAAGCCCCACCACTCGCCCTGCGCCGTCTGCGCGAGTCCGCCCTGATGGAGCGACATGTGGCCGAGCGCGCGTGCATCGGGCGGGCGGACGTCGATCTTCGGGCCGTTGGCGTTCGCGAGGCGGTAGCCTTCTGCGATTCCGAAGTCTTCGTCGGCGCTGATCTCGGGATTGATTTCCCACGGGCCTTCGGGGTGGTCGGCGCGCGCGCACGCGAGGCGCATCCGACCGGCGTACCATGCGCTCGTGATGAAGTATTTCCCGGCGATCTTGTAGAGGTGCGAGCCCTCGCCCATGCCGGCGTCCTTGTCGAAGAGCGTGCGCTCGGTGCCGGGCACGACGTCGAAGTTTTTTTCCGGGTCGAGCTGTGCGAGCTTGATGTCGCGGTAGGCCCATACGACGTAGACCTTGCCATCGTCATCGAAGAGCACCGAGAGATCATGAAACGAGCCGCTCAGCTCGCGGTGCGTCCACGGACCTTTTGGGTCGGTCGCGGTGTAGAGCTGGGTTTTGCGGCCGTTGACGTTGGTGAAGATGTAGAAGATGCCGTCGTGATAGCGGAAACTCGGCGCCCAGATGCCGCGGCCGTAGATGTTTTTTCCGCCTTCGAGATGATACGCGGGGCCGAAGTCGAGACCGTCGCTCGCGTAGCTGAGCAGCTCCCAGTTCACGAGGTCGCGCGAGTGCAGCACCGGCAGGCCGGGCATCGTGTGCATCGTCGTGCCGGTGAGATAGAAATCCTCGCCGACGCGGATCAGGTCGGGATCGGAAAACTCGTCGTAGAAGAGCGGATTGGTGAACGTGCCATTGCCATTGTCCGCGTGCCACGTGGCCGCGGTCAGCGGGGCGGTGAGGGCGAACGCGGCGAGGAGCAGCAGGGATTTCATGAGCGAGCGCGCGCGGCGCGTGAGGATTATTTCGCCGGCACGCGGAAGATCGTGAGCGAATTGGCAGGCGCTTCGTAGTCGAACGCTGCGCTAACAGTAGTCGCCTCCGTCTGTGGCTGCACGATGGCTGCCTGGCGGTCGGTGTTGACCGCGTCGGCATCGGCTCCGCCAAAGACGATCTTCGTGGCCGGGCGCGCGTCCTTCACGCCGCTGAGAGCGAGGTGCAGGGGGCGCGCGGTGCTGGCGCCGTTGACGATTTTCACGATGAGGTCGCCGGTGTGGCTGTCGCGCACAGTGGCGGCGGCGAGCTGGGTCGCGTCGCTCACCGTCGTGGTCACGTAGCTGTCGCCGCGGTGCGCGCTGTAAAGCTGCTGCACGGTGTAGCTGAGCGATGGGAAGACGCCGGTGGAATCGAAGTAGATGAGATCGGGCCGCCAGTTGGTGTGGCGGCGATTCGCGAGTAGCGGCGCGTACGAGGCGAAGGTAACGACGTCGCCGTTGCGCTCGAGACTGGTGAGGTACGCGGCCTCGGCGATGGCGGCGCGCAGCGTGCTGCGGCGGCCGTTGTCGTGCGCGGCGTACTCGCCGACGTACACGTGGGGCTTGGCGCGGTCGTACTGGTCGTAGCGGTGCAGGTTGTCCCAGAACCACTGCGGCGATTGGTAATAATGCTCGTCGATCAGCGGCACGTGCAGCGCGGTCGCGACCTTCCAGCCGAGCTCGAAGTCTTCGCCGTCGGGCCGCGGGCCCGCGGTGCCGACGACAACGATCTCGGGATGCTTCGCGTGCAGTGCATCGAGGATCATCTTGAAACGCTCTTCGAAGCCCGGGGTAATTTTATCCTCATTGCCGACTCCGAGGTATTTCAGGCCAAACGGCTTCGGGTGGCCCGCCGCCGCGCGCACCGCACCCCACTTCGACGTGGCGGGACCATTGGCCCACTCGATGAGATCGAGCACGTCTTGGATGTAGGCCGGCATGTCGGCGAGCGGCAGGCATTGCTGGCCGGTCTCGCGCGTGCGCGAAGAGTTCTGACACGACACACCCGCGGGCACGATGGGCAACGGCTGCGCGCCGATGTCCTCGCAGAACTGGAAATACTCGAAGTACCCGAGCCCCACGCTCTGGTGATAGCGCCAGATGTTCATCTGGCCCTTGCGCTGCTCGATGGGGCCGACGGTAGCTTTCCAGTCGTAAAAATTGTTCACGCCATCGCCGTGCACGAGGCAGCCGCCGGGGAAGCGCACGAAGCGCGGTTTCAGATCCGCGATCGTCTGCGCGAGATCGGCGCGCAGGCCATTCTTGCGGCCCTTGAAGGTCTTCGACGGAAAGAGCGAAACCTCATCGAGCGCGACCGAGCCGAGCGTCTTCGAGAGAATCACGAGCCGCGCATCGATGTCTGATTTCGTCGCGGTGATCGTGGTGCTTAGTCGGCGCCAATCGGCGGGACTCGTCGCTTCAACCGACGCTTCGCCGAGCAGCGTGCCGTCCTTGCTCTCGAGTCGCACGAGGAGCGGCATTTTCCCGTTGGCCGAGTAGTCGCGTCCGCCACCCGTCGAGAGCAGGCGCGCAAAGGTGGAGAACTCGTAGCTCTCGCCGGCGGTGACGGGGATGCCGTCGAAACCGGAGTTCACAAGGCCCACGCCCTCGCCGACGGTGCGCACAAAGAGCAACGCGCAGTGCGGATTGTTCGCGTGCAGCGGAAATGAACCGTCGACGTACAGATTGCCTACGCCGCCGCCGCGCTGGATGTACTCCCAGCCGGTCAGCGCATTCCACGTCGGCTGCTCAGTCGCTTGATACTCGAACGACCGATTCTGCACGAGCTCCGCGTAGAGTCCGCCGTCGGCAGCGTAGCTGAGGTCCTCGAAAAAGATGCCGAAGAGATCGGGGCTGATCGGTTTCTCCGGGGCGTTGGCGGCGACGGTGATCGTGGCGGCCTCAGGCGGCGCGGCCAACACGGGCACGGCCAAGGCGAATGCAGCGAGCCAGAGCGGGGTAGGGCGGGGCATGAGTGAAACGCTGGTCCTACGACGGCGCGGCTTGAAGGGCGCGGGCGTTTGACCGTCAAGCCACGCAGACGATCTTGTTTACACTAAGAGCGCGAAGGTAGCGAAGAATCGCGAGTCCACCGGGATCTCTGCGCGAAGCTGGCGATCTTCGCGTAAACAATCTGCACGCAGCCGCGCGAAAACTCAGTCCGTGCGCTTTAGCTTTTTCTCGATCGGGTGCAGCAGCACGGCGACGGCGCCGCCGCCCTGATTGTCGACGAGGATGACGTCGCCACCCATGCCGCGTAGCGCGTGGCGAGCGATGGTGAGACCCATGCCGACACCGACCGTGTGCTTCGAGCTGATGAAGGGCTCAAACACGCGGTCGCGAATTTCCTCCTCGATGCCACGACCATGATCCTCGACGCGGATTTCGACGAAACGGCCCTCGTCGGGTTTTTCGATCAGGCGCGTGCGCAGGAAAATCGGGTGCGGGTCGGTCGGCTTGTTGTCGTAGGACTCCCACGCGTTGATCAGCACCTTTGAGATCACTTCCTCGAAGACCTCGGTGTTGGTGTCGATCAGCTGCTCGGCGAGCGGGTTGTCGATCGTGACGGGCGCGGTGAGCTTGTGATCGTTTTGGAACCGCGCGACGGCACTTTCCAATAAGCGCGACAGGCTGGCCTTGGCGAGCGGCGGGCGAGTCTTCACCACGAGCGAGCTAAGCTGTTTGATGATGGTGACGATGCGCTGCACGGCCTCTTCGACGTGGTGCGCGTTTTTCTTCACCTGCTCCGGCTTGTCGTAGTAGGCCTTGATCAGGTCGAGGTAGCCGATGACGACGCCGAGGAGATTATTGAGATTGTGCGCGATGCCCTGCGTGACGGCACCGATGGTCGCGGCGCGGCGGGCCTCCTCGAGGCGGCGCTGGAGGTCGACCATCTGGCGGTTGATCGCGACGAAACGCAGCTGCGTCTGCACGCGCGCGAGCGTTTCATCGAGGTCGATGGGCTTCGTGATGTAGTCGACCGCGCCGACCGCAAGACCCTCGAGCTTGCTCTCCTTGGTCGTGCGCGCGGTGATGAAAATGATCGGGATCGAGCGCGTCTCCTCGTCGGCCTGCAGGCGCTGGCACACCTCGATGCCGTCCATGTCGGGCATCATCACGTCGAGCAGGATTAGGTCGGGCTTGTCCTTCGCGATGAGGTTGAGCGCCTCGAGGCCGTTGTACGCGGCGGTGACGCCGAGGCCCTCGCGCTCGAGCTTGCGTTTCAGCAACTGGACATTGATCGGCTGGTCGTCGACGACGAGGATCTTCGGGGCGGGCATCGAGGGGGCGAGAATGGGGAAATGCTTCCTCGGCGCAAGGATGCGTTCCGAGGGGAATACTTAGGGGCGAGGACTCAGGCCGACCGGAGGCGGTAGGCCTTCACGGTGTTTTGCATGAGCATCGCGACCGTCATCGGGCCGACGCCGCCGGGGACCGGCGTGATTTTCGAGCAAAGCGGCGAGACTGAGGGGAAATGCACGTCGCCGGTGAGGCGGTATCCGGATTTCTTGGACGCGTCGGGGACGCGGTTGATGCCCACGTCGATCACAACGGCGCCGGGCTTCACCATATCAGCGGTGACAAACTCCGCGCGACCGATCGCCGCGATGAGCACATCGGCGAGACGCGTGATGGCGGGGAGGTCGCGCGTGCCGGAGTGGCAAATCGTGACGGTGCCATTGGCGCCGGTCTTTTTCTGGAGCGCGAGGAGCGCGACGGGCTTGCCGACGATCAGCGAACGGCCGAGCACGACGACGTGCTGGCCCTTGAGATCGACGCCGCTGCGCGCGAGCAACTCCATGATGCCCGCGGGCGTGCAGGCGACGAAGCCCGTCGGGTCTTCCTGCGCGACCTTGCCGAGATTCAGCGTGTGAAAACCATCGACGTCCTTCGTCGGTGACACGCGACGGAAAATCGCGAGCTCATCGAGGTGCTTGGGCAACGGTGACTGCACGAGGATGCCGTCGACGGTCGTGTCGGCATTGAGATCGTCGATGAGCTTTTCCAACTCGGGCTGCGTGATCGTGACGGGCGGCAGGATGATGCGCGACGTGAGGCCGATGGTCGCGGCGGTCTGCTCCTTCTTCTTCACGTACGAGACCGAGGCGGGATCGTCACCCACGCGCACGAGCGCGATGCACGGCTTGCGACCGGTGAAGGTCGCGACCTCGGTCTTCAGCTCGGCGATGATGTCAGCGGCGATCTTATTGCCGTCGATGAGTTCCATGCGGGATTACGGTTTGATCTGGAGTGTCTCGATCTGGATCACGATGTCGCGGCCATCCGGGCTCGGGCGGCCCGCGCCGAAGACGATCACGGTGCGGTCGATGAATTTCTCGAGCGGGTCGGTGATGAGGAGCTTGCTCGTGTCGAGGTACGCGTAGCGCACGCCGGCATCGTCATTGAGCGCCCAGTCAAACGGACGGCGCGGGGCAAACGGCCGGCGCGTCGAGACGAACTTGCCGGTGAACTGCCGCGGCAGCGTGCTCGCGGAGTTGTCACCGATGTTCTGCGGGATGACCTGCGCGAGCGGCACCGGCGGCGGCGCGACGGGTGCGGGCGTCGCCGCGGCGACAGCCTGCGCGGGACCGACGCGGAGATAGGCGATGAGTTTCTTTTCCAGTTTGATCTGGAGCCACTTGCCCTTGAGCACGCCGGTCAGTGAAGAGCGGTCACCCTTCTCGGCGACGGCGACGACGCCGGAGGTGAGATTGGGCTCGAGATGGATCACGGCGCCGGGCTTGAGGTCCTGGCCCTTGGTCAGGTCCTTGCCCTGCACATAGCCCGCGAAGGGGCCGGGCATCTCGGTGGCGATCCAGCCGGGCGGGAGCGGGGTGGTGGCGTCGATGTACGGCACGACCGTCTCGCCGGCCTTGAAGAGGCCGATCACGGGCGCGGTTTCTTCCGGCTTGGTGTGGACGGCGGTCGTGAGCGTGAGCGTCTCGGCGCGGAGGCCCGCGACCGCGAGGAGCGCGGCGCAGAGGGAAAGGAGTTTAATCTTCATCGGCAAAAGAGGTGGGAGGTTTAGCAACGGAGGCTTGGTACACGGCGCGCGGCGTGCGTGGCGTAAGAAAAAGGGATTCAATTTCCTTGCTAGTCAGCTGCCGGGCATGGCGCAACGGGATTCCCTTCAAAGCGAGCGCGCCGATCTGGTACCGCTTGAGCCGTTTCACGTCATAACCGAGCGTCGTGAAGAGCTGGCGAATCTCGCGCTTCTTGCCGTGATGCATGTGGACATCGAGCGAGTGCGAGAGGCCGCCGACGTTGGCGTTGATCAACGCGGCGCGCTCGACCTTAAGCCGCTCGCCCTCGATCACCACGCCGCGCACGAGCTGGGCGAGCCGCGTGGCGGGGAAAGTCTGCTTGAGGGTCACTTGGTAGCGCTTCACGACCACGTTGGACGGGTGCATGAGTTTGTTGGCGAGATCGCCATCGGTCGTGAGGATGACGAGGCCCTCGCTGTCCTTGTCGAGGCGGCCGGCGCAGAAGAAACGATAGCGCGCTAGCTGACGCGGCAGCACGGAGAAGACCGTCTCGGGATTGTGCGGGTCCTCGTTGGAGCAGATGAGGCCGCGAGGTTTGTGCACGGCGAGCGTGATACGCGGCTGGGCGAGGACCTTGACAGGTTTGCCCTCGACGGTGACGCGGTCCTCGCCGGGGACGATCTTCTGGCCGAGTTCAGCGGCCTTGCCGTTGACCCACACTTCTCCGCGCGCGATCAGTTGCTCCGCGGTGCGGCGGGAGCAGATGCCGGCATCGGCGATGAATTTTTGCAAACGGACGGGCTCAACGGACATCGGGCCAGTTGGCGAAAATTCTAATGGCGGCGCAAGCTCGCTTGCTAAGACGCGTAACCTCCTTGTCATGCGTGGAGAGTGCGCCTTGCTGCGCACCGTCAATTGTCGTGTCGCACTATACCAAAGATAATCCGTATCCCGCTCGCATCACCGAGAACCGCCTCCTCAACAAGCCCGGCTCGGGCAAGGAGACGCGGCACTTCATCGTCCACCTCGGCGATAGCGGCCTGCACTACAAGGCGGGCGACTCGCTCGGCGTGTACCCGACCAACCGCCCGAGCGAGGTGGCCGAGGTGCTGCAGCTCCTCGGTGCGACCGGCGACGAGCCCGTGCTTCTCCCGAAGATCGAGGCGCCCATCCCGCTCCGCGAAGCGTTGAGCCACCGCCTCGCGCTGTCGGGACCGACGCGGAAGTTTGTCGAGGCCGTGGCCGACAAGGCCACCGATTCCGAGCAGCAGGCGAAGCTCGTCGCGCTTCTCGCGCCCGAGGCGAAGGAGCAGCTCCAGGCGTTTCTCGATGAGCGCGAGTTTGTCGACCTCCTCGCGGAGTTTCCCAGCGCGAAGTTCGCGCCGCAGGAGTTTGTGGTGTTCCTGCGCAAGCTGATGCCGCGCCTCTACTCGATCGCGTCGTCGCCGCGCCAGCATCCCAACGAGATCCACCTTTGTGTCGCCGTCGTGCGCTATTGGAGCAATGGCCGCGACCGCGTCGGCGTGTGCTCGACCTATCTCGCCGACCGCGCACTGGTGAACGATACGCTCGCGCCGGTGTTCGTCACGCACGCTCATTTCGGTCCGCCCGAAGATCACACCAAGGACGCGATCATGGTCGGGCCGGGCACGGGCGTCGCGCCCTTCCGGGCCTTCCTGCAAGATCGCGTGAAGTCCGGCGCGTCCGGGCGCAACTGGCTCTTCTTCGGCGACCAGCGTCGCGCGACGGATTATCTTTACGGCGAGGAGTTCGACGCGCACCACGCGGCGGGCCAGCTCACGCGGCTCGACCTCGCGTTTTCCCGCGATCAAGAGCAGAAAATCTACGTGCAGGACCGTATGCGCGAAAGCGGCGCCGAGCTTTGGAAGTGGCTGGACGGCGGCGCACACTTCTATGTCTGCGGCGATGCCAAGCGCATGGCCAAGGACGTCGACGCCACCCTCCACGCGATCATTGTCGAGCACGGCGGCAAGACCCCCGAACAGGCGGTCGAGTACGTGAAGGCGATGAAGAAGGAAAAGCGCTACCAGCGCGACGTGTATTGATCGAGGGCAGGGGAATTGCGGTCTGCAATTCCCCATTGAACCGCGCGGCGGGGTCGTTCCTAATTCGCGCTCCGCTAAACGAAACCCGCAATCCCTCATGCTCACCTTTACTAATCGCACCGCCCTCGTCACGGGTGCTGGCCGCGGCATCGGCAAAGCCATTGCCGAGACCCTCGCCAAGCACGGCGTGACCGTCATCTGCGTCTCCAAGTCCGCCGATTCGTGCGGCGCGGTGGCCGCAAGCATCACGGCGGCGGGCGGCAAGGCGAAGGCGCTCGCGGTCGACGTGGCGGACGGCGCGGCCATTGCCAGCGCCTCGGAGGCCCTGCTCAAGGAGTTCCCGAACATCGATATCCTCGTCAACAATGCCGGCATCACGCGCGATGGCCTGCTCTTTCGCATGAGCGAGGCGGACTGGGACGATGTGCTCACGACCAATCTCACGAGCTGCTTTCACTGGACCAAGCACATCGCCCGCCCCATGACGCGCGCGCGCTGGGGCCGCATCGTCAATGTCACTTCGGTCAGCGGCCTCATGGGCAACGCCGGCCAAGCCAACTACTCCGCCGCCAAGGCCGGCATGGTTGGCCTCACCAAGACGCTCGCCCGCGAGTTCGCCTCGCGCAGCGTCACGGTCAACGCCGTCGCCCCCGGTTTCATCAAGACCGACATGACGACCGAGTTCGTCAATAATCCCGAGGCTTCCACTCAGATTCTGTCGGCTGTGCCGCTCAAACGCTTCGGCGAGGCCGCGGACATCGCCAACATGGTTGCCTACGTCTGTTCAGAGGAAGCGAGTTACATCACGGGCCAAGTTTTTACCGTTGACGGCGGCATGGCGATGTGACCCTTTCAAACACTTAATTTCTGACTCAAATGGCTGATCAAAAAACCATCGAACAACGCGTCAAAGAGATCATCGTGAACCAGCTCAACGTCAATGAAGAGCAAATCACGGACAAGGCCTCTTTTCTGGACGATCTCGGCGCTGATTCGCTCGACACCGTTGAGCTGATCATGGCCTTCGAGGAAGAGTTCAAGGACGAGATCAAGGGTGAGATCCCGGAGTCCGACGCCGAGAAGCTCCAGACCGTCGGCCAGGTGATCGAGTACATCAAGGGCAAGGCCGGTCAGTCCTGAGTATCGATTAGGCAACTTTTGGCGTCCTGCCGTTTCCGCTCGCGGAAAATTCTGGCAGGACGCCTTTTTGTTTTCTGAGATTTTCCACTCATCATTTAGGTTCATGGAAAACCCTTCATCCTCGCGCCGTGTGGTGGTGACTGGCCTCGGTGTCGTCACCTCCATCGGGCACAATCCGACTGATTTCTGGGCCAGCCTGCTCGCCGGCCGCTGCGGCATTGAGCGCATCTCGCTCTTCGATCCCTCCGCGATCGCCTGCCAGATCGGCGCCGAGGTGCGCAACTGGGACGCCGCGCAGCACATGGACCCGAAGGAAGCGCGGCGCAACGACCGCTACACCCACTTCGGTTTCGTCGCCGCCAAGCAGGCCGTGGCCGATTCTGGCCTCGATGTGGCCAAGGAAGACGGCGACCGGTTTGGCGTCATCATCGGCTCCGGCATCGGCGGCATGTGGACCTACGAGTCGCAGCTCAAGGTGCTGGCTGAGCGCGGTCCGCGCCGGGTGTCGCCCTTCACCATCCCGTCACTTATCGGCAACATGTGCTCCGGCCTCGTCGCGATCGAGCACGGTGCGCGTGGACCCAATTTCGGCGTCGTTTCCGCCTGCTCGACCGGCACGCACGCCATCGGCGAGGCGGCCCACATGATCCGTCGCGGCGACGCGGACGTGATGATCGCCGGTGGCACTGAGGCAGCGATCACGCCGTTTGCCTTCGCGAGCTTCAGTGCGATGAAGGCCATGAGCACGCGCAACGATGCCCCGCAAAAAGCCAGCCGTCCTTTCGATGCTGGCCGCGACGGCTTTATCATGGGCGAAGGCTCGGGCGTGCTCGTCCTCGAGTCGCTGGAGCACGCGCGGGCGCGCGGTGCGCGTATCTACTGCGAGCTCGCCGGCTACGCTGCCACGTGCGACGCGTTTCACATCACGCAGCCCGATCCCGACGGCAAGGGCCTCTCCATGGCGATGAAGCGCGCGCTCGCGAGCGCGCAGGCGACGCCGGAGTCCATCGACTACATCAACGCCCACGGCACCTCCACGCCATACAACGACAAATTCGAGACGCTCGCGATCAAGCGGGTCTTCGGCGATCACGCGCGCAAGGTCGCGATCAGCTCGACCAAATCGATGACGGGCCACCTCCTCGGCGCCGCTGGCGGCATCGAATCCGTCATTGCCGTGAAGACCATCGAAAGCGGCCGCATCGCCCCCACGATCAATCTCGAAGAGCCCGACCCCGACTGCGACCTCGACTACGTGCCCAACGTGGCCCGCGAGGCCAAGGTCCGCACCGTTCTGAGCAACAACCTCGGCTTCGGCGGACAGAACGCGGCGGTGGTCTTCAGAGCGCTGGAGTAGGCGGCGCGCGGGTAAGTGGACGGAGGCGAGGTTAAGCGCAAAGCCGCAAAGGACCGCGAAGGTTCGCAAAGGCAGGGCGCTTTATCCTTAAAGCGCCGGCGCGATACGGGCCGGTGCTCGATTCACCGTCGAGCGAGAGATCCATATTGTAGTGGATTTTTGGATACAAACCACCCCGCCGGAGTTAGCCACTCACGAACTCAGTTTCGCCAGCTCTTCCCGGATCGCCGCGATCGTCTTGATCGAGGCGCCGACGTTTACCGAGTGCCATGCACGCGCCGCTTGGGCGAGGGCATCGCGCCGCGTGGCATCGCGCAACACCTCGGGCACTGCGACTCGCAGAGCGGTAGCGTCGGCTACCTCGAGGGCGCCGCCGCAGGCGAGCAGTTCGCGGGCGATCACGCGGAAATTGCTCATGCCCGGGCCATACATCATTGGCCGGCCGAGCACGGCGGCTTCGACCGGGGTTTGGCCTTCGGTATGTTCGCCGAGGCTCTTGCCGATAAAGACCAGGTCGGCGATCTGGAGGAATTTTCGCATCTCGCCGGTGGTGTCACCGATGAACACGTCCACCGGCTCGGGCGCGGGACCGCGCGAGCGGAAGTGAAATTTCAGCCCGCCGGTGGTGCGCAGGAGACGGTCGATTTCGAGACGGCGCTCGGCGTGCCGCGGCACGATCAGAAGAGAGCAGGGGAGACCGGCCTCGCGCGCGGCCCGTTGCGCGGCGAGCAGAGCTTCTTCTTCACCGGCCCAGGTCGATGCGCCCATCAGCACGAGTCCTTCAGGGAGCCCGACATCGCGGCGGAGCTGAGCGAGTTCGGTCGAACTGAGGCGCGGGATGGTGACGTCGAATTTGAGATTGCCCGTGACGGTGATGCGTTCGCGCGGCACGCCCACCTCAGCGAAGCGCTCGGCGTCGTGCGCTGAACCCGCGAGCAACCGGCTCACGCCTTGCGTGGTGATGCGCGCGCTCGGACCGAAGGACTTCATGCGCTTGTAGCTGCGCTCGGAGAGCCGGGCGTTGACGCACATCACTGGTACTCCGTGCTTGCGCGCTTGCGCGAGATGCTCAGGCCAACGCTCGCCCTCCATAAGGACAATGAGATCGGGTGCAATGCGCCGCCAGGCGATCACGGAGAAAAACCACCAATCGATCGGGAAGTACCCGATGCCAATGGTCTGGCCCCGATAGCGATCACGGGCGAGGCGGTAGCCGGTGCTCGTGGTCGTGGTGAGGTAGATGTCGACGCCTTCGGAGGCGAGTTTCTCCATGAGCGGACCGATGGCGAGCACCTCGCCCACACTCACGGCCTGCAGCCAGATCAGTTTGCGGCCGGGCTTGCGATCGCGCAGCGTGGGATGAAAACCGAAGCGATGGCGAAAGTTGTTCGCGTACCCGCCACGCTGGCGCATGCGCATGAAGTAGCGCGGCGACAACACGACGAGGACCGGCACGAACAGAAGCCGATAAAGCCAAAGCATTGCAGAGCCCTAAGTTCAAAGACGTCTATCGGTTGGATTCCCAGCCTTTTTACTTTAGGCTTTTGGCCTACCCTGTAGCCTCACCTCTTTATGAAGAAATTCCTGCGGCTGGTCCCCTTAGCCCTCGCGGTGGTTTTCTCTGGTCTCGCTCTCCGCGCGGCCACGCCCTTCCCTCAGGAAGGTAGCGATCTCAAGCCCGACCCGGCGGCGCACTTCGGCACGCTTCCCAATGGCCTGCGCTACGTCGTCCTCGCCAATCATGAGCCCAAGGGCCGCGCGGCCTTCCGCCTCGTGGTCGAGGCTGGCTCGCTCTACGAGAAGGACGACCAGCAAGGACTCGCGCACTTCCTCGAGCATCTCGCCTTCAACGGCTCCACGCACTACGCTCCCGGCACGCTGGTGGAATTTTTCCAGCGCATGGGCATGAGCTTTGGCGGCGATACGAACGCCTTCACGTCGTTCGACCGTACGGTGTACCAGCTCGAGCTGCCCGATACCAAGGAGGCCACGCTGGCCGAGGGCCTGCAGGTCTTCGCCGACTACGCGGGCGGTCTGCTGCTCAAGCCCGAGTCGATCGAGAAGGAGCGCAACATCATCCTCAGCGAGAAGCGCACGCGCGACTCCGTGAGCTACCGGACGTTTGTCGACCAATTCAAGTTTGTCCTCGACGGCACCATCATTCCGAACCGTATGCCCATCGGCCAGGCGCCGATCATCGAGCAGGCGATGCGCGAGCGCTTCGCTGATTTCTGGGACACTTGGTATCGCCCCGAGCGCATGACGGTCGTGATCGTCGGCGATTTCGATTCTGCCGCCGTCGAGAAGCAGATCACTGCCGCGATGAGCGATATCAAAGCCCGTGCCCCGGAGCGCCCCAAGCCTGACTTCGGCAAACTCGCCGCGCCCACCGGCCTGCGGCCCTATTATCACTACGAATCCGAGTCGCCCAACACCGACATCTCGCTCGCCACCTACACGCCGTATTCGCACGAGCCCGACACCTCCGCCACGCGTCTCAAGTATCTCGCACGCGACATCGCGCACTCGATGATCAACCGGCGCTTCACGATCCTCGCTAAGAAAGAAAACGCGCCGTTCATCTCCGCGCGCGCCAACGTCTCCGACCAGTTCGATTTCTTCCGCGAGACGACCATCGATATCTCCTGCAAGTCCGGCCAGTGGGCCGAGGCGCTCGCAGTCGGCGATCAGGAGCTGCGTCGCGCACTCCAATACGGATTCCAACCCACCGAGCTGAAGGAAGTCGTCGCCAACTATCTCAACGGTCTCCAGCAAGCCGTGAAGACCGCCTCGACCCGCCACTCCAACGAGCTCGCCGACGAAATCTCCAGCGGCATCGTCGACCGCGAGATCTTTACCTCGCCTGCCGATGACCTCGCGCTCCTCCAACCGGCGCTGGAAAAGATCACCGTCGACGACTGCCTTGCCGCGCTGCGCCAAGCTTGGTCGGTCGACCAGCGTTACGTGATGGTTTCAGGCAACTCCAAGATCGACGGCGATGCCGCGGCCGCGATCACTGCTGCGTACACCAAGGCTCACGAGGCCGCCGTCGCCGCCCCCGAGAAGCAGGTCGATCTCGCGTGGGGCTACACGGACTTTGGCCCCGCGGGCAAAATCGCCCAGCGCTCTCACGTCGATGACCTCGATATCACCCTCATCACTTTCGAGAACGGCGTGCGGCTCAATCTCAAGAAGACCGATTTCGCTGCTAACCAGATTCAGCTCATGGTGCGAGTCGGCTCTGGCCAGCTCACCGAGCCCAAAGACCAGCCCGGCCTCGCCAACTACGCGAGCGGCACCTACACTCCGGGCGGCCTCGGCAAACTTAGCGCCGACGACCTCCGTCGCGTCCTGTCTGGCAAGACCGTAGGCGTGGGCATGCGCGTTGGCACCGACGCCTTCACCTTCAGCGGCGGCACTAACCGCGAGGATCTCATCCTCGAGCTGCAGTACCTCACCGCCCGCATCGTCGACCCCGGCTACCGCGCCGAGGCCGCGCGTCAGGCGCAGAAGGGCATCGAGCAGCAATACCTCGCTCTCGCGCATAGCGTCGCCGGCCCGATCCAGCTCGAAGTGCTCCGCGCGCTCGCCGGCGGTGACGCGCGCTTCGGCACCCCATCTCAGGCTGACCTCACCAAGCGTACCCTCGACGAGGTTCGCGCGTGGCTCACGCCTGACCTCACGCGCGGTGCGATGGAGGTCGCAATCGTTGGCGACATGGACATCGACGCGACGATCGATGCCGTGGCCCGCACGCTCGGCGCGTTGCCCGCCCGCTCGGCGCGCCCCGCACTCGACGACGCGAAGAAAGTCGCCATTCCAGCCACGCCCTTCGTCAAAGATTACTCTGTGCCCACCGAAATTCCGAAGGCTCTCGTCACGCTCTTCTGGCCGACGACCGATGGGATCGAGGTCCACCGCGCCCGCCGCCTCAACATGCTCGCGAGCGTCTTCGGCGACCGCCTCCGCGTGACCGTGCGCGAGAAGCTCGGCGGCAGCTACAGCCCCTCGGCGAACAGCTCCGCGAGTGATACCTTCCCCGGCTTCGGATTCATGTCGACCAACCTCACGGTCGATCCACCGCGCGCTAATGAGATCGCCGACGCCGCCGTCGCGGTCGCTGCCGACCTCCAGAAAAACGGTGTGACCGAGGACGAACTCACCCGTGCCAAGCTCCCCGCACTCACCTCCATCCGCGAGAGCGTCCGCTCCAACGGCTACTGGCTTGGCAACGTCCTTTCTCGCGCGCAGGAAAAACCTGAGGTGCTCGATTGGGCCCGTTCGCGCGAATCCGACATCACTGCCATTACCGCCGCTGAACTCTCCGAACTCGCGAAGCAGTATCTCGCCCCCGAACGCGTGTTCCGCGTGATCGTCCAGCCGCAGCTCCCGGCTGCGCCGGCCGATGCGGCCCCTGCCGCTCCAGCTACGCCTCCCGCGACCAAGCCGTAACTCCGCGGCGAGCGCCGACCACGCGCCGGCGCTCGCTCCCAAATGTTACCCTCCAGTAACGAAAAAGCCCCGCGTTTCCGCGGGGCTTTTTCGTTGAAAACGATCGTGATCGTGAAGCTCAGCTCGCGGGCGCGAGGAGATCTTCGATGCTGTCGCTCTCGGCGTTGACGTCGGCGAACAACCACGACGACAGGTAGCGCTCGGCGCACGAGGGGATGATCGCGACGATCTGCTTGCCCTTGTTCTCCGGGCGGTTCGCGAGCTGGATCGCCGCCCAAACGGCCGCGCCGGAGGAGATGCCGATGGGAATGCCGTCGAGCTGGTTCACTTGCTTCGAGATCGGAGCGGAATCGTTCTCCTTCACCGTGATGACCTCGTCGTAGATCTTGGTGTTGAGCACCGCGGGGATGAAGCCAGCACCGAGGCCCTGCAGCTTGTGCGGACCGGCCTGACCGCCAGAGAGCACCGGTGAGCCGGCGGGCTCGACTGCCACCATCTTGAGGGAGGGCTTGCGGGCCTTGAGGACCTCGCCGACGCCGGTGATCGTGCCACCGGTGCCGATACCAGAGACGACGATGTCGACCTTGCCGTCGGTATCGCGCCAGATTTCCTCCGCGGTAGTCTTGCGGTGGATGGCGGGATTGGCGGGGTTGGCAAATTGCTGGAGGATGACCGCGTTCGGGATCTTCGTCGCGAGCTCTTCAGCCTTCGCGATCGCGCCCTTCATGCCCTTCGCGCCCTCGGTGAGGACGAGGCGGGCGCCGAGGATCTTGAGGAGCTTGCGACGCTCGAGCGTCATCGTCTCGGGCATCGTGAGGATCAGCTTGAGGCCCTTCGCCGCAGCGACGAACGCCAGCGCGATGCCGGTGTTGCCCGACGTCGGCTCGATCAGCACCGAGTTCTGGTTGATCTTACCGCTCTTCAGCGCGTCATCGATCATCGAGTAACCGATGCGGTCTTTGACGGAGGAGAGGGGATTGAAGAATTCCAGCTTCAGCAGGATTTCGGCCTGCGCGCCATGAGCCGCGGCGGTGCGATTGAGGCGGACGAGCGGCGTGTTACCGATGGTTTCGGTGATGTCGTTATGAATTTTAGCCATGATAGGGTGGGATGATGAGACGGTTCAGGGCGGTCTTAGATGGCGTAGTCCTGCTCAAATGACCGGGTTTGGCGTAGGCGCAAATTCACGAGGTCGCCAATCTTCAGGTCAAGGCTCGTGAGTGTCACACGAGATGCCTCTACATCAATGGTTTCGCGCGTCTGCACCTGCTCCAAAGTCACGCGCGCCATCGAGCCTGCCGCATGGATGTGGCGCACCACCGCGGGCAGGCCCGTTGCGCCCGGCACATGCGGCACGATCTCGATGTCATGCGGGCGGACGAAGACCTGATGATCGGGCGACGCATCGCCATTCGCCTTCTGCGGCGCGCCCGCCGCGGCGAGCGTCTCGGCGCGAAACACATTCACGTTGCCGAGAAACTGGTACACGAACGGCGACGCGGGTCGGTCGTACACCTGCTGCGGCGTGCCGACCTGCTCCACGCGCGCGTTGTTCATGATCACGACCTCATCGGCGATCTCGAGCGCCTCCTCCTGGTCGTGCGTGACGAACACCGTGGTGAGATTAATCTCGTCGTGGAAGTGCCGCAGCCAGCGTCGCAGTTCTTTGCGCACCTTGGCATCGAGCGCGCCAAACGGCTCGTCGAGCAGCAGCACGCGCGGCTCGACGGCGAGGGCGCGCGCGAGCGCGACGCGTTGGCGTTGGCCCCCCGAGAGCTGGTTCGGATAGCGCCCGCCGAGATTTTCGAGCTGCACGAGTTTGAGGAGCTTGTTCACGCGCTCAGCGATCTCGGCCTTCGATGGCCGGTCGGCGCGGCCGCGCACGCGCAGGCCAAACGCGATGTTCTCAAACACCGTCATGTGCCGGAAGAGCGCGTAGTGCTGGAAAACAAAACCCACCTTGCGCTTGCCCGTCGGCACATCGGTCACGTCCTCGCCATGAAACAGGATGCGCCCGCTGCCCGGGTCCGCGTACTCGAGGCCCGCGATGATGCGCAGCAGCGTGGTCTTGCCCGAGCCCGACGGCCCCAGCAGCGCGACGAGCTTGCCCGGCTCGACATTCAAATTGACCCCCTCCAGTGCCGTGAAAGCACCGAAGGTCTTGCGGAGATTTTGCGCAGCGATACTCATCGCGAAAGAGAAACAGAATAACCACCCTCACGCTTAACGCGGCGGACGGCGAGTGTTGAAGGAGCGTGTTCTGAAATTTTCATGACGCGTCGGCTCAGTGTTCTTTTTTTGCGTTGGCCCACTCGACGATCGCCTTCAGCACCAGCGTCAGAAGCGCCAGCATCGCGAGCAGCGATGACATCGCGAAGGCGGCGACGGAGTTGAAGTCGTCGTATGAAATCTGGATGTGCAGCGGCATCGTGTTCGTCTCGCCGCGCACGTGGCCGCTAACCACCGACACCGCGCCGAATTCGCCCATCGCGCGCGCGTTGCAGAGGATCACGCCGTAGAAGAGGCCCCACTTGATGTTGGGCAGCGTTACGCGCCAGAAGGTCTGCCAGCCGCTCGCGCCCAGCGTGAGCGCCGCGTACTCTTCATCACTGCCCTGCGCCTGCATGAGCGGGATCAGCTCGCGCGCCACGAAGGGGAAGGTCACGAAGATTGTCGCGAGCACGATGCCCGGCACCGCGAAGATGATTTTCAGGTCCGCCTCGATCAGCCAGTGCTGC
This sequence comes from Verrucomicrobiota bacterium, assembly GCA_048498795.1. Classification (GTDB taxonomy): domain Bacteria; phylum Verrucomicrobiota; class Verrucomicrobiia; order Opitutales; family Opitutaceae; genus JBEHXH01. The sequence continues at coordinate 218,634 of JBEHXH010000007.1, read as the reverse complement.
AGCGCGGGAAACCACGGATGCTCCGCATTGAGGTATTGCCCGAGCCAGCCCTGCGCGCCGAAGACCAGCACGTAGACCAAGCCGGAGATCACCGGCGACACCGCGAAGGGCAGGTCGATTAGCGTGATCAGCAGGCTCTTTCCTCGGAAGTCGAACTTCGCGATGCACCACGACGCGGCAATGCCGAAGACGATGTTGAGCGGCACCGCGATGCCCGCGGCCGTGAGCGTGAGCTTAATGGCGCTGCGCGCATCGGGTTCGTTGATCGCCGCGAAGTAAGCGCCGAATCCTTTGCGTAGTGCTTCCGTGAATACGGCCACGAGCGGCAGCACGAGGAAGAACGCCACGAAGACCAGCGCTACCGTCATGAACACCACGCGCACCCACACGGGATTGCGGATCACGCGCGGTCCAGGCGTGCGCGAGGCGGCGGATGCTTTGGTCGCGAGATTGGAGGTGGTGGCGCCAGCCATGATCAGACCTTGTGGAAGCGACGGCTCCACTTCTGGAGCAGGTTGATGAGCAGCAGCAGCACGAACGACGCGACGAGCATCACCACCGCGATCGCCGTCGCGCCGCGGTAGTCGTACTGCTCCAGCTTCGTGATGATGATCAGCGGTGTGATCTCGCTGTGCATCGGCTTGTTGCCCGCGATGAAGACCACCGAACCGTACTCGCCGACCGCGCGCGCAAACGACAGGGCGAAGCCCGTGATCAGCGCGGGAAACAACTCTGGCATAATCACGCGCGTCATCGTCTGCCAGCGGTTCGCGCCGAGCGTCGCGGCCGCCTCTTCGAGCTCCGGCTCCAATTCTTCGAGCACCGGTTGCAGCGTGCGCACCACGAAAGGCAGCCCGACAAACGTCAGCGCGATAAACACGCCCGGCCGATCAAACGCCACCTTGGCGCCCAACACGTCGTGCCAGCCCACCCAGGGAAACACCGCGGCCAGTCCGTTCATTCCCTTTTCCCACAGCGGCTCGAGCCAGCTGCCGACCCACCCGTTCTTCGCATAGATGGTCGTCAGCGCGATGCCCGCGACCGCCGTCGGCATCGCAAACGGCAGGTCCACCAGCGCATCGACCACGCGGCGTCCGGGAAACGCATACCTCACCAGCACCCACGCCAGCACGAAGCCAAACACCGCATTCACCGCCGCCGCCAGCAGCGAAACGCCGAAGCTTAGCTTATACGCAGCAACCACTTGAGGAGCCGTGACCGCGGCCACGAATTGCTCCCAAGTCATCCCCGCCGTGCGGATAAACGCCGCCGACAACGGGATCAGCACGATCAACCCCAGATACGCCACGGTAAACCCCAGCGAAAGGCCGAAGCCGGGGAGGACGGAGCGTTGGTTGCGGGCGAAGAGCATTAGTGAAGACGGGAGAGGAAGATGGACCTGCCGTGTTCGCCGAGAATCGCCCCGAGTGCAAGCCCTTGGCCTGTCACGAAACCCAATTTCTCCGGGCACGTACGACCAACCTCCAATCCATTTTTACAGGAGAAAACGGAGGAAAGGCAGGAGGCCGGAAAAGGCAGCTAAGCGCAAAGACGCAAAGTCGGCGAAGACTCGCAAAGAATACCCCCGACTCTTCGCGACCTTAGCGATCTTCGTGTAAAACAATAACTCCAGCCTCTCCTCGGCCCTTCCCCTGTAGAAACAAAAATCCCCCGCGTCACGACCTTCGCGATCCTTCGCCACCTTAGCGTCTTCGCGCTTAACTTCACCTCCGCCCAAAAACTATCTTTCCGCTTACAGCTTCACCCGCAGCCCATCATACGCCGGTTCGATCTTTGCCGGCAGTGCCGCCGCGAGTTCCGCGTGATCGTTCAGATGCGTTAGGTGAATCAGCAGTGTCCGCGGTGCATCGATCTCTTTCGCGACTGCCACGGCCTCATCGATCGACATGTGCGACGGGTGGGGACGGGGACGCAGCCCATCGAGCACCACCGCATCCGCGCCGCGTGCGAGCTCGACCGCCTCGCTCGGCACGGTTTTGCAGTCCGTGTAGTACACGAATTTTTTCCCGCTGCTCCGCTCGGTGAAGACCAGCCCGAGCGTCTCGACGCTCCCATGCGGCAGCACCACTGATTGAATCGTTCCCTGCGGCAATTCCAGCACCGCCGGCATGGCGAGCAGATTGAACGCCGCGTAGCCAATCGATACCGGTCGCTCCGCCACCGTGTACGGAAACACCGACTTGATGCGCTCCATCCCCGTCGCGGTCGTGTATACCGTAAGCGCATTGCCGCCGAGCAGATCGCAGAAACGCCGCAGGTCGTCCATCCCGACGACATGGTCCGCGTGCCCGTGCGTGAGGATAAAAAAATCGATCTGGCGGATATTCTCCCGCAGGCACTGCAGCCGAAACTCCGGCGCCGCGTCCACCTGTACGTGGAGACCATCCATCACGACATGCACGGAGGTCCGCGTACGATGATTCCGCGGATCGCGCGAGGTGCACACCGCACAATCGCACGCAATCATCGGCACCCCCTGCGAAGTCCCCGTCCCCAGAAAAACAATCTCCATCCGCCAACCGTAAAGTCCGACGCGCGAGCCGGTCAAATGGGGATCACAAGTGAAGCAGACCCATTGCTAAGCGCGAAGACGCAAAGGTGGCGAAGCTTCGCAAAGTCCAGAAACCAATTTTTACAGGAGCAAACGGAGGAAAGACAGGAGGACTGTTTTTACACGAAGGCCGCAAAGATCGCTAAGAAGGCGAAGCAGACGGGAAGAATGTCCCTCGATTCTTCGCGCCCTTTGCGATCTTCGTGTAAAATCCCTTCTGCCTTTCCTCGGTCTTCCTCCTGTAAAAAATAAAAAACACTCCGAAACCTTCGCGATCCTTTGCCACCTTGCGTCTTTGCGCTTAACTTCACCTCGGTCTGCTAACGTCACGTCCCTGGCTGCACGTATACGATTGGCGCGAAGAGTTTTCTTTCTTGGCCACGTGCATCGTTCTCCACCCGCGAAGGCACGTTGAAGAGCATCGTCGCGCGTTTTTCCAAATCGAAGCGCGGCCAGTTCGGCAGCGCGGGCGTATTCGGATTTCCAGTACGGGCAAACGCGATCAACGAATCGCTCATGGTGTCCGCCATCTTCTGCGCCTCGGCGCCCGTGCCCGTCATGCCGGGCGTGTAGGCGAGATTGTCGAAGAAGAGCGGGATATCGAGCGTGTGCGGCGCGCGCCATTTGCCGCCTTCGACTGGGGTGCGCCAGTCGAGGGTGTAAACCCACGTCGGTCCGCTCTGTGCGGCGCGGCGCTCCGACTCCATGACCATGCCCTTCCACGAGCGTGCGGCCGTGGTCGAAGCGAAGAAGATGTCGCTTGGCGAATAGTCCGGATACCACGCGCGATACTCGCTCACGATTTTCTCCGGCGGCAGATCGCCGATGAAGGGCTTCACATTCTGCTGGATTTTGCCGGGCAGCGTTTCCCACGTGATCGTCTGGTTGCTCGGATCGCGGCCGAAGAAGTACGCGGTCTCGAAGCGCGTGTTGCCGATGATCATCGGAACGTCCTTCGAGAGTGGCGATGCATCCGGCGCAAACGGATCGCGGGGCAGCGCGCCACCGTCGACGACCGGCGTCCAGTTGCCGCCGCGCAACGCCTCTTGGATTCTTTCCATCGGTAGAGTCTTGATCTCGTTGATGCGCTCCGGCGTGAGGCCGAGATTTTTGAGGACATTGCGCGCATCCGCCGTCGCGTGCTCGCGGGTGCGACCGGTAAGCTGCTGGCCGCTGAGCGTGAGCACGCGGTGAAAGAGCCCGCGCGCCGCCGGCATCGCCATCAGCGTCGCGCACTTCGCGCCGCCGCCCGATTGCCCAAAGATCGTTACGCAGCCCGGATCGCCGCCAAACTCCGCGATATTGTCGCGCACCCATTTCAGCGCGAGGATGAGGTCGAGCTGTCCGACATTGCCCGAGTCCGCGAACTCCGGTCCGCTCAGCTCTGCGAGGTACAGGTAGCCAAAGCCATTGATGCGGTGGTTGACCGTCACGACCACCACGTCGCCGCGTTTGCACAGCCGCACGCCGTCGTACGCGTCGACATTCACCGACCACCCACTGTAGCCGCCGCCGTGGAAATAAACGAGCACCGGCCGCTTGTGGCCGTCGCGCAGCGCGGGCGTCCACACATTGAGCTTGAGGCAGTCCTCGCTCATCGGGGTGTCGGCCGGCGGCGTGGGGAAAAAATCTGCGCCGCCGCGTCCACCCGCTTGCGGCGCCATCGGGCCGAACGTCAGTGCGTCGCGCACTCCCGTCCATGGCTCGGGCGGCACCGGCGGCTGGAAACGTCGCAGTGCGGTGTCGCCGCCGTACGGCACGCCTTTGAAGACATTGATGCCGTGATCGAGAAAGCCGCGCACTTTCCCCGCTGCAGTCGTCGCGATTGGGCCAGCCTCCCTGGCCGCACCAGCGACCGATGGCGTTTGCGCGCGCAGTGCGGTTGCACCGAGAGCGAGCAACGCAACGAAAGAAAAGCAAAGCAGGACAGGGCGCGGGGTTCGGCGCAGAAGCATGCTCCTTTTTGGTCCGCTAGCCCTCCGGCGTAAACACAAACTCCGTGCTCGCCCGCGCGAGCACCGGCAAACCGAGTCGAGTCGGCGGCTCAAAGGCCCACAGCTTCACCGCCGCGATCGCGAGGCCGGAGAGCCGCGGGTCAGGCGACTCTTTCGCCACGGGGAAACGCACCTTACCCATGGGATCGATGAAGAACTCGAGCACCACTTTGCCCGTCACGCCCGCATCGCTGAGTTTTTTCGAGTACTGCGGCGGCACGGTCCAGAGCGGCTTCGGCTGGCGGTCCAGATCTCGCGCAGCGCAGGGCGCGAAGTCGTAGTGCAGCTCGCGCCGTACCGGCGTGTCGAACTGCCGCACGATGGGATTGACGCCGTTGTACTCGAATTCGAAATCGATGCTCGCGATGCCCGTGACCGCTTTGCCGCCGATGCGCGCTGGCTCGAAGGTCCACTCCTTCACCGCGTCCATCGCCTCGCGCGCAAACTCCCGCTGCGTGAACGCCGTCACGAGACAATCGACCAGCCGCCCACGCGCATCGATCTCCAGCATCAGCCGCACCTCGCCATGCTCGATGCCCTGCCGCTGCATCTGGAGCGGATACCGGGCCTTCGTCGACTCGATGATTTTCACATCCGCATCCAAGCTCTCCTCAGGCGCCGTCGCCATCGCTCGAACGCATCCGAGCGCACAAGTAGTTACTAAGAGCAGCAGAGTTTTGGATTTCATGGGGGGCGCCCAAAACGCACCCTAACCCTAGCCCACACCCGTGGAAGTTCAATCCCAGTCCCAATCCGAAAAAGCATTTAGCCACAGGTCACACATATGGGCCTAGATAACGGAGGGATTTATCTGTGCCCATCTGTGTAATCTGTGGCCAAAAAAATCACTTCACCGCTGTGATCTGCGGCACCATCTCCAGATTTTTCCCATCGAGCCCGCGCTTTGCGATGAGCCCGAGAATCTCCTGGTACGTCGGTGCCGGAATCGATGTATCCCGCGCGAGCACCCAGATGATTCCGCCGCCTCCGCTGCTCACGAGTGCCCAGCGATAGGTGGGATCGAGATCGAGCAACAGATAGGTCGAGGAGATGGGCCAGATGAACTGCACTTTCCACTCGGCATTGGTCTCCTTGTTCACCACGGTTGCGACGCCGTTCCAGGTTTCCTCGGGCGCGTCCAGCGAGCCTTTGCGAAAGGCGAAGACATTGTTCATCCGCCCATCGGGCCGCGCGGAGTAGTTGTCCGAAGAGGCGACCTTGCCCTTCTCCAAAATATATGGCGTGTGCGAGATCACGTACCAGCGCCCCATATACCGATCAAGGTCCACGTGCGCGACCGTGTGCAGGTCCGGCGCAGGCTTCGACGCTGTCGCGCATCCCGCGAGCAAGCTGGCGGCTAAAACCGACAGGAGGAGAAAACAGATCCGACGCATGCACTCAACGTGCCACGCGAATAACGTCGGGTCGAGCTTGGCCTCGTTGTTGCGCGGAGGTGCTGATTCAGAGTGACGTAGCACTGCGCGGCTGCCCGGAACTCACGAGACTTTCGAGGCGATTCTCAAGCTTGCCGGCCTCCGAAGCGGCGGGGTCCAACGCATCGGCCGTGAGTCGCTGTGCTGGATCGATGACGATCGGAGTGACGCGCAACTGCCGGTGGGCTTCGAGCCAATGATCAAGCGCGCGGCCCTCGGGGTGGCCCTCGTTTTCCCAGATTTCGTAGGCTCGAGTCATGAGTTGCTCTTCGGTGGGAGTGGTGACGGAGCTGATGGCCGAGGAAGGTATTTTGGCTTTTGTTTTCATATTCGTGATCGAGTTCAGTCAGGCGGGTGGCGTGTGCTGTTGCGCGTGCTCCGCCGTGGCGGCGGAAACGTGGGAGGCGGCGGGCGTCGGCTCATCGGCGGAGGGTTTGTTGGCGCCAAGCGGTTGCTCGGAATTGAGGCGACCTTCTTGCGCTGAAGTGCCGCGGCGCAAAAAGAGGGTGAAGATCACCCCGAGCACGATCAGGCCGATCATGCTGGCGAGGATGTATTCCATCTATCGATTGAACGCTCCTCGCCGCGGCGGTTCCCATCGCGCAAAATTCAGCTATCCTCGAGGTGCGCTTCCTTCTGCAGGAGAAACTCCTTCAGTCGCTCGACACCGAAGGCGGCGAGGATCTCGTCGTCCCAGTCGAGTACGGGGGTGCGGTCGCGCCCGGATTTCTTTTTCATTTCGGCGAGGGCGGTATCGTCTTCGGAGACATCCTTTTCGCGATAGGTCACGCCGTTGCTCATCAGGAAACTCACGGCCTCGTGACTGCGCGGGCAGTCCGGCCGGATATAGAGAGTGGGAATGGTAGAGGTCGCGGTGCTCATAGCGTATTCGTGGGCGCGGCTGGGCGAAGGTTTCATCCGACATCTCCCCGGGGTGCGCTACGGTCATTCGCCCGATGGTCGGCACTGTCGTGAATGTGTCACAGTGGCGGATACCTGATTCATCATGGCATTTTCGCTCAGCAGCCCGGTGTTCGCGGACCGGGGTCCTATTCCGCGCGAGTACACTGGAGAGGGTCTGGAATTGTCGCCGCCGCTCAGCTGGAGCACGCCGCCGGCGGGCACGCGGAGCTATGCGCTCGTGATGCACGACCCGGATGCGAGTTCGGGCGACTTCACGCACTGGCTGGTGTGGGATATCGACGGCGCCAAACGCGAGTTGCCCGAGGGCAATCTCATCCCCGCGGGCCACTCCGATGGACGCAACAGTTTCGGCGAGACCGGCTACGGTGGCCCCATGCCGCCGCATGGCACCGGGCCGCACCACTATCTCTTCGAGTTGTACGCGCTCAGCCTGCCTCGGCTTTCATTGCCCGCAGGCATCGAGCGGCGCCAATTGGAGTACGTCATGAAGCCCCACATCCTCGGCATCGCGGTGCTCGAAGGGACCTACGAGAGGAAATGACCACCGTCGCTTGCCAGGCTAGGGAATGAGCCTGATTTTTGTTGCGGTAGTGTAAGTCCCTAATGGCTCCGGGGGAACGCGGCGGCGCGGCCGGGTCTATCCATGGCGCCCCTCACCGGCGCCCCATGCAGACCACGCTCCTCATTCTCTACGCGACCGTCCTCACTGGCCTCGGCTTTTTCGGTCTGCACCGGCTGAAAATGCTGTGGATCTACTGGCGCGCGAGTCGACACACTCCGGCGCTCGGGGCGCTGCCGTCCCCATCCGACGCACGCATGTGTGTGCAGTGTCCGCTCTACAACGAGCCGCTGATGGTCACCGGGTTGCTCGAGGCCGTGACTGCGCTCGACTGGCCGGAGGATCAGCTCGAAATCCAAATCCTCGACGACTCGACGGACGAGACGAGCGAGCTGATCGCCCGCTGGCTCAAGGCCAACCGCCGCCGCGCGCGTTGCGTGCGCCATATCCGCCGCGCTGTGCGCAGCGGCTACAAGGCCGGCGCGCTCACGCATGGCATGGCACAGAGCGAAGCGGAGTTCTTTGCCATCTTCGACGCGGACTTTCGCCCCGCGCCGGATTTTCTCCGGCGCACGATGACGGGTTTTGCCGATCCGCGCGTGGCCGTGGTGCAGGCGCGCTGGGAATTTTCCAATCGCGATACGAGCCTGCTCACGCGCTTCCAGTCTATCTTCCTCGATGCTCATTTCATCGTGGAGCAAGCCGCGCGCGCCGCGGGTGGACTGTTTTTCAATTTCAATGGCACCGCCGGTGTCTGGCGGCGCTCCGCGCTCGAGGACGCGGGTGGCTGGACCGCCGACACCGTCACCGAGGACCTCGACATCAGCTACCGCGCACAGCTCCGCGGCTGGCGCTTTATCTACCTCGAGCGCTACAGCGTGCCCTCGGAACTCCCTGAAACGCTCGCGGCTTTCAAGGCCCAGCAGCGCCGCTGGACGAAGGGCGGCATCCAGGTGCAGCGAAAGCTCCTGCGCCCGATCCTCGCGTCGAAGCAGCCCGGTCGCATCAAGCGCGAGGCCTTTACGCATCTCACCATCGGCTTCGTCCATCCATTGCTCGTGGCGTTCTCGCTGCTGTTTGTGCCGTTCCTGTGGGTGGTCGGCGTGCACCCGGACAACGCCGGGTGGGCAATGCTGAACCCGCTCTGGGTGCTCGTCGTTGGCGGCAGCGCCGTGGCGCTGTACATGACCGGGCAATATTTTCGCCAGCGCGAATGGCGGCAGGGTTTGCTCTGGCTTGTGCTCGCGCCACTGATGTTTTCCTTCGGTCTCGCCCTGAGCGTGAGCTGCACTGCAGCAGCGATCGAGGGATGGTTTGCGCGGGGAGGGGAGTTTGTCCGCACGCCGAAGGGCGGTCGCGCCGCACGCCAACTGCCGTCAGCGCGAAGTCGCGGGATCGATTGGCTCCTCACGGGCGTCACGGCCGTTGAGCTGGGAATCGGTGCGCTGCTCCTCACGGGCGCGGTGCATTTTCTTGGCGAGGGCTATCGCTACCTCGCTTGGGTGCTCGCGATCAAGGCGGTTGGATTTATTGGCTTCGGGGTGATCACCCTCCTGGATCAGCTCCGCCGCTTTGCGGTACCGGTGCGCAAGCCGTGCCGCGTGATCCTCGCTTCGGAAGTGCAGCCCCAACCAACACCCGTTCGGGCCGTCTCCTGAGCGGCGCTCCGGGGTCTTCGCCTACCGCCGAGGAACCGTGCGGGCAAAACGCACACCAAGGCGCTGTGTGCGGTCCATGGCCGCGCGCACTCCCATGTCTTCCGCTTCCGCCACTCTCGTTTGCTCCGGCTGCGGCACGGTGCACCGCGCTGTGTCGCTCGGTCGGACGCAACGCGCCCATTGCACGCGCTGTGACCGCCCGCTCGCCCGGCGCGGGAGGGGGGGCGACGGCGCAGCACTGGCCTTCACCGTGGCGGGACTGATTTTTGCGATCCCGGCCATCACCCTGCCGCTCGTGACTGTGTCGCGCTTCGGCAATCACCGCGACGCCCTCTTCTTCAGCGGTGTGTCTGCTCTCTGGCGCAATGGCATGGAACTCCTCGCGGTCTGGGTCGCCATCTGCGGTTGCCTAGCTCCGATCTGCCTGCTCTCGGCGGTCGCTGCGCTGCACGGTCCGGTCCGCTGGCGCGAGGCGCCGGCGCTGCGTCACTTTGCCCACATGCTGGAGGCTTGGGCGATGCCTGAGGTGCAGGTGCTCGCGATGCTCGTGGCACTCGTGAAGCTCGGCAGTCTGGTAAAAGTCACCATCGAAGCTGGTGCGTGGTGCTATGCGGCGATGTCGCTGTGCACCTTGCTCGCGTGGCGCAGCGCGGAGGAGATGACATGACGCGCACCGACAATCACACCCCCGTCAGTCTTGCGCTGCCCGCCGCGCTTGGCGTCGCCGCCGCGATCATGCTCGTGCCGGCCAACCTCCTGCCCGTGCTCAACACCAGCAACGGCCCCGCGCGCGACGACACGATTTTCTCCGGCGTGGTGCTGCTCTGCGAAAAGGGCATGTGGGGCATCGGAGTGATCGTGTTTATCGCGAGTCTCGTGGTGCCCTTGTTCAAGCTTTTCGGTCTTGCTCGACTCCTCATCGCCGCTCGCTGGGGCGCCAAGGGCCGCGAGCGCCAGCTCACGCGGCTGCATGCCGTGCTCGATTTCATCGGCCGCTGGTCGATGCTCGATGTGTTTCTCGTGGCGTTTCTTTCCGGGGTCGTGCGCTACGACGCCTTTGCCTCGGTGACGCCGCGCCCGGGCATCGTGGCCTTCGCCGCCGCCGTCGTGCTCACCATGCTGGCGACGCGGGCTTTCGACCCCCGCGTGCTCTGGAAAAACCATCCTCAGGAGATCCCCGCATGAGCCAGCCCCCTGCACCAAAGATTTCCCGGGCCCCGGCTTTGCCCCTCATCTGGGTCGTGCCCGTGGTGGCGCTGCTGGTCGGCGGGTGGATGATCTTTCGCGAGGTCCACAACCGCGGCCCGGAAATCGTGATCGATTTCGAAAACGGCTCGGGCGTCGAGGCCGGCAAGACCGTGCTCGAGCACAAAGGCGTTTCCGTCGGCGTCGTGAAGGACGTCGAGCTCAAGCCCGACCTCAGCTCCGTCACGGTTAAGGTTCGCCTCGATCGCGACGCCGCCGCGCTGGCCAATGGCGGCTCGCAGTTCTGGATCGTGCACCCCGAAGTCGGGTTCTCCGGTATCCGAGGACTGGATACACTGGTCACCGGCGTGCGGCTCAACGTCCAGCCCGGCACAGGCCCGCGCACCGATAAATTCACCGGTCTCTCCCGGCCGCCAGCGCGCGAGGATGCCGACGCTGGGCCGGCCTTTCTGCTCTACAGCGACCGACTGGGCGCGCTCACCGCGGGTGCTCCCGTCTATTACCGCGAGGTCAAGGTCGGCATGGTCGAAACGAGCCGCCTCGCCGACGACGCCGGTGCGGTGCTCGTGCGTATCCGCATCCAGAAACCCTATGCGCCGCTGGTGCGGACCAATACCCAGTTCTGGAACGCCGGCGGCGTCTCCCTGAAGGTCGGCCTCTTCGGTGCCGAAATCAAAAACACGTCGCTGGAATCGCTCGTCACCGGTGCAGTGAGCTTTGCCACACCCGATGGTGCTCTCGCGCCTCTCGCCGAGGACGGCGCGGGCTTCACCCTCTCGAACGAATTTCAGAAAGAGTGGCTAACGTGGCGCCCCCGCATTGCGATCAAGCCGGTGGAGACCGCCCCCGACCCGCCACCCGCACCCTCGGCCAACGCGGCCGTGAGTGCGGTGATCAAGAAGTGATCGACGATAGAGCTGCTCGCTCGGTTAGATAAGGCTGAACTTTGCGTGCTGGCCCATGTTCTTCGGCGGCTCGCCGGTGAGCGCGGATTTCGCGAGACCATAGAGCTGCACCATCGTGCTCGACGGCGCGTCCCAGTACTCGGCGTTTTCCACGTCGACTCGGATCAGCGCGAGGCGCGGATCGTCGACGCCACCCGGAAACCAGATCTTGGCGGCCGTGGTCCAGTAGTCGCGCAGCTTGGCCGGATCGCGCACAACCGAGGCATGGCCGGAGACGGAGACGTATTTCTGTTTCGTGGGGTGCGAGTAGGCGAGGCCCACTTGATTCTCGTGATAAATCTCGTCGACCTTCGGCGCATCGCCGGCGGTGTAGAACCACAGTTCACCCGCCGTCACGGCGATGTGTTGCGTGGCCATGGGGCGACTGCGCAAGGAGCCATCAGGCCCGATGGTCGTGAGCATCGCGACATGGATGTCGGAGATGAGTTCGCAGAGATGCTCGAACGCGGCGAGCGGTTTGGGAATGGATTTGAGATCGGTCTTCATGGGATTCCCGATCACTGACCCATCGAACTGCGCCCGGTCCCTCGGGCCGCGCCCCCCTTGGGCGACCGGGAAAACTACGATGCCGCGCGCTCGCCGCGGCGGACCATCCATGCAATCGGCAGGCCGACGCACAACGGATGCGCGAGGAAAACCGGGATCCACCCCGCTGGCGGAAAGGACTTCGGCTTGGCCTGCGAGAGCGGGAGCACGAGCAGCTGCATCGCGAACCACACCGCGACGCCAAAAAGTGGACCCGAGATCCACGGCTGCCGCACGAGCCACGAAATCTTCCGGCTCGCCGCGTAGAAAATCGCCGCGAGCACGAGCGCGATGAAGAAGTGCGTGCCGAGCCCGACGAGCCCGGTCGTCCATCCGCCCTTGAACGCCGCCACGCCATACCACCCGCGCGCGACCGACTGGAGGATCGTCAGCGGTGCCGAGCCTTGCACGCCATAGTACACGATCACATAGGTGATGTCGCACACCCCGGCCACGATCCCCGCCGCAAAAATCGTCTGAGCCGCACCGGCTCGTGGCGCCATCGGGGAATTCTCCATGCCGCCGAAACAATCGCGATAATTCTTCTCGGACAAGCCCCCTGCGACGAACGCCCGGCCCGCTCCATGCTTGCCCTGTCGCCTGGCGTGCGCGCTCATAACTAAGCGCCGCGCCCCTCGGACCCCACGCCAACGCCATGCTTCCCTTTGCCTTCACCATCTTTGCGGGAGCGTTTCTGCTGTTCGCGATCCAACCGCTGATCGGCAAATTCATCCTGCCATGGTTTGGCGGCGCGCCCGGCGTGTGGACGACTTGCCTGCTGTTTTTTCAAACGGTGCTGCTCGCTGGCTACGCCTACGCGCACCTCAGCACATCACGCCTGCGTCCGCGCACGCAGGTGGTAGTGCATCTTGTCCTGTTGGCCGGCTCGCTCGCGCTGCTGCCCGTGATCCCCGCGGCGCAGTGGCGTCCGCACGGCGGAGAAGAGCCTATCGGACGCATCCTCGTGCTGCTCGCGGCCACACTCGGGCTGCCGTACTTTGTCCTTTCGAGCACCGGCCCGCTGATGCAGCACTGGTTCAGTCGCGCGCAGCCCGGTGTGTCGCCGTATCGCCTTTACGCGCTGTCCAATGCCGGCTCGCTCCTCGCGCTGCTCAGCTACCCGCTGTGGTTCGAGCGGGCATTCCCGCGGCAAGAGCAAGCATGGCTGTGGTCCGCCGGACTCGTGGTGTTTGCACTCGGCGCCGCTTGGTGTGCGCGCTTGGTGTGGCGTGCGCCGGAGCCGACTCAGGCTTCAACTGTCGCATCCACGACCGACGACCCACCTCCGCCCGCATGGGATCGCTTGCTCTGGTTTGGTCTCGCCGCAACCGCTTCGGTCCTGCTGCTCGCGACGACCAACAAGCTGTGCCAAGACCTCGCCGTCGTGCCTTTCCTCTGGGTGCTGCCGCTCGCGCTGTATCTCACGAGCTTCATCCTCTGCTTCGATCACCCGCGCTGGTATCGGCGCTCGGTGTTTTGCGGGCTCTTCGCGGTTGGTGTGCTGGTGGACATTTACCTCATCACCGCCACGCACAGCGCACGACTCCCCGTACAAATCATCGGCTACTCGCTGACGCTCTTCGCCGCGTGCATGATCTGTCACGGCGAGTTGTTTCAACTGCGTCCCTCGCCCGCGCGGCTCACATCGTTTTATCTCCTCATCGCCGCTGGCGGTGCAACGGGTGGACTGCTCGTCGCGGTCGTCGCGCCGCTGTGTTTCAACTCTTACGTCGAGCTGCCCTTCGGACTCTGGCTGATGAGTTATCTCATCGCGGTGCTAAGCTGGCGGCTGCGCAAGCGGGCCTTTGCGATCAGCGTGGGTGCCGGGATACTTCTGGGCTATTTTATTGTGCCCTGCCTGCAGGCGCTGGAAAACAAACACCCGACCTTCGAGATGGTGCGCGATCGCCTCATCGCCTTTTCGCTGCGCTACGGCTCGTGGGCGATCCTCATCGCGGTGGCGTTGGTGCTCGTGCTCTACACCTGGCGCGGTTTCGAGCGCGAGTGGCGGGTGCGCTCGGGGATTTTTGTCATGGGACTTTCCGTCGGCCTCGGCGTGGGCCTCATGCGGCAAGCCGCCCAGGACAACGACGATGTGCTGGTCCGCCTCCGCGATTTCTACGGCCTCCTCACGGTCTTTGAATACTATGTCGACGACCCCGAACAATACCGCGTGCTCCAGCACGGCGTGACGACTCACGGCCTGCAATTCGCCGCGACACCGCGCAATCGCTGGGCCACGACTTACTATGGCGAAACGAGCGGCGTGGGCCGAGCGATTCACCGCGCTCAGAGCGAGTCGTCCGCCGTGCGCATCGGCCTGGTGGGCCTCGGCACGGGCACCGTCGCGACGTACGGTCGCAAAGGCGACACGGTCCGCATCTACGAGATCAACCCCGATGTGCTCCAGCTCGCGCAGCACCGCTTCACGTACCTCGCGCGCTGCCCGGCGGATCTCACTGTCGTGATGGGCGACGCTCGGCTCTCGCTCGAGCGCGAGCTCGCCGAGGGTACGCCGCAGCGCTTCGACGTCCTCGCACTCGACGCCTTCAGTAGCGACGCGATTCCGGTCCACTTGCTCACGCGCGAGTCGTTTGACCTCTATCTCCGCCATCTCGCGCCCGGCGGCGTGATCGCGGTCCACACTTCGAATCGCTACCTCGAACTCCGCCCTGTCGTCGAAGGCTTGGCGAAAAATTTCGGACTCGGCACGCTCACGATCCACGATGATCACGAAGCATCCGACGACAAAAACGAGTGGTGGATCTACAACACGACCTGGATCCTCGTGACCAAAAATCCCGCGATCCTTAACGACTCCGACCTTCAAGCCCTCACCGCCCCCGCGACAATTTCCGAGTCCCGCCCCGTCCCTCTCTGGACCGACGAACGAACGAGCCTCGTGGAAATCCTGAAGTAGGGTTTTCTACAGGAGGAAGACCGAGGAAAGGCAGGAGGTCGGAAAAAGGCAGTTAAGCGCAAAGACGCAAAGATGGCGAAGGTAGCGCAAAGAATACCCTCGGTCATTCGTGAGCTTGGCGGCCTTCGTGTAGAACCTCAGGCTTTTCCTCGCAAAACCTTTACCTCTTCGCGAATCTTTGCCGACTTCGCGTCTTTGCGCTTAAAAAGTGCTCCGCTTACCGTAGCGCCTCGCGCGCGAGCTGCAGACTCTCCCTGGTGCGTGCATCATTCGGCCGGAGACGCAGCGTCTCCTCATACTGCGTGATCGCCTCTTGGGCGTGGCCTTGGATGAGCAGCACGTTGCCGAGATTGGCATGCGCGTCGGCGTCGTTGGGCGCGAGGCGGATCACGGCTTGAAATTGCTCTGACGCTTGGGCGAACCGCTCGGCGCGAGCATACAATAAGCCGAGCCGGCGATGCGCGGATAGATGATTGGATTTGGCCTTCAGTACCTCGCCGTACTCACGCTCGGCATCCGCACTGCGCCCGAGTCCTTCGGCTGCACGTCCGAGCTGATAGTGCGCTTCGATCAAATCCGGTCGTAGTGCGAGCGCGCTACGCAAATGCCCTTCGGCCTCAGCGATTCGTCCGATTTCCAATAGCGCCACCCCGAGGTCGAAGTGCGCATCGGCCCCGGGGGAGAGTCGCAGTGCTTCCTCGTACTGCGGCACGGCTTCAGTGGCGCGGCCGACCTGCATGAGGGCATTGCCGAGATTGAGACGCGCATCGCCGTGAGACGGCAATAGATTCACGGCCTGCTCAAACTGCGTGATCGATTCGTCGGCGCGGCCTTGATCGAGCAGCGCCACACCCCAGTTGTAACGCGCCGATACGTAGGTCGGCTCCAGCTCGACCGCGTGTGCGAAGTAGGGATTTGCCTCGGCGGTCTGACCCGCGCGCTGGAGAGACCACGCGAGATTGTTGTAGGCGCGTGCGCTGCTCGGATACTTTTTCACCGTATCTTTCCAAATGCCGATGTCCGAGCCGTAATCCAACGTGCGAACAAAGGTCGCCGCGCCCAGCACCAGCGCGAGACCCACCGAGACTGTCATCGCGGCTCGCGGCAGCTCGCGATGGAGAACGATCATGAGGGTCACGACCAGCGCCGCGAGTGGCAAATACATGCGATGCTCCGCCATCGTCTGCGTGACCAGTGGGACGAAGCTCGAACTCGGCGCAAGGATCACGAAGAACCATGCCCCCGCGAAGCCCAGCACCGGTCGACGCACCAGCGCCCACACGGTGAATCCGAGCGCCGTGAGTACACACGCACCTTGCCACCACACTTCGCTGAGCGAATGTGCGACCGCTGTGCCGTAGTCCAGCACGAGTGGGTGGGGCCAGACCGCGAGCTTCGCGTAGAGCACGAGCGCCTCCGCCTGCTTCAGCAAGTAGTCCCACGCCGACACGCCGTGGCCGAAGCCCGCCGCCACGCCGCGCGAGCCGCCGCCTTTCAGCAGCAATACGACGAGCAGCAACCACGTCGCTGCGAGCGCGAGATACGTCCCGCACCGTGCGCGCCACGCGCCTGCAAACGTGTCTGCGACAAACGTTCGATCATACAGTAAAAGCAGCACAGGCATTGTCACCATCAGCTCCTTCGTTGCCATGCCGACGAGACACGTGCCGACCGATATCACGCCCCATCGGCGAGAGTTTCCGTCCGTCTCTGTGCTGCGGATGAACGCATACAGCGCGAAAAGCATCAGCATCCCGCACAGTGACTCGGTGCGCTGCGCGACACATACCACAGACTCCGTGAGCAGCGGATGCGTGCCCCAGATCAGTGCAGCGAAAAATGCCACCGTTCCGGCCGATTCACGCGGCACGAATGTTGTCCGTTGCAGGGTGCTCCGCACTACGCCAAACAGCGCGAGCACGGCGCCGACGTGGATTGCGAGGTTGAGCGCATGATAGCTCCAGACGCTTTCGCCACTGACCGCATAGTTGAGCGCGAAGCTCAGATTCACCACCGGTCGTCCGGTGGTGGTGCTGCCGTCGGTCGGAGGCGAGAGCGCCGCGAGCCCGAGATGCCGGATGGTCGGGTTGTCGACGACGGCGACCATGTCGTCGAAGAGAAACGGCGCGGTGAAACTCGCCGCGTAGCACAACACAATCGCAGCCCCCAGCCAAAGCCCTGCGGTCAACGGCTGGCGGAGCCAGCGCGGCGAAGCGGCAGGGGCGGGTGTCATGGGAAAGCGGTTACACGAGGCTTAGCTCGTCAATCTGACCACGCAATGGCGGGTTTCACCACTGAGGTACAAAGACACCGAGAAAGAGCGCGTGCGATTCTCTGCGTCTCCATGTCTTTGTGGTGCACGTTTCGTATTTCCCAAAACAAAAGCCGGGCGTTTCGGCCCGGCTCGTGATCGATCAACTTACTTCAGCGCGAAAACAAACCCGCGCTCAGAAATTGAACTTGTCGATGTTGTCCTTGTTGAAGACGAAGGGCTTTCCGAGGAGGATGTTGTCGCCGATGATCTCGAACGTGCCGAGCGTGCCGGCCTTGATGCTCGTGGCACCCGGGGCGAGTTCGCCCTTCGCCAGCGCGACACCGGCGTAGATCGTGAGGTAGCCGAGGCTCTCGGTGTTCCAGAGGATCACGCCGTCGGTCACGCCTTCGTGCACGTAGCGTTTGTTTTCATTGGGGAGGCCGAGGCCGATGACCTTCACCTTGCCGGTCTTGCCCGCCTGCTTCACGGCCTCGGCCGCGCCGGGGACGCCAGGGGTGCAGATCGCCATGATGAGCTTCAGATTCGGGTTGGCGCTCATGAGCGCAGTGGCCTCGGACTGGGCCTTGTCCTTGAGGTCGTCGCTCGGGCGGACGGCGACGAGCTTCATCTTGGGATATTTGGTCGCGAGGCGGGTCTTGATGTGCTTCTCCCACTCCTGCTGGTTGGCGGCGGTGAGCGACGCGGTGATGATGGCGAACTCGCCCTCTTCGCCGCAGAGTCGCGCGGCCTCATCCATCAACCCGAAGCCGATGCCCTGCGGGGTGGCCTGATTCACGAAAAACGAGCGCGCATCGGTCGCCGCATCGGCATCGTACGTGATCACCTTGATGCCCGATTTCTGCGCCTTGCGCAGGGCGGTGGAGATGCCCTCCTTGTTTTCGGCGGCAACCGCGATCACGTCGACGCCGAGGGTGATCCAGTTTTCGACGATCTCGTTTTGCTTCGCGGGATTGGTGTCGGTCGGGCCGTCGAAGAGGAGGGTGACGCCGAGCTCCTTCGCGGCGTTGTCGGCGCCGGCTTTGCAGGAGAGAAAGTAGGCATTGCCCTTGGACTTGGGCATCATGGCGACGACGATCTTGTTGTCGGCGGCGGTGGCGGAGACGAGACCGGCGAGGAGCAGCGCCGCGAGGGCGCAGGAGCGCAGGAGGAGGGACTTCATGGGTATGTTTCGGGGAGAAAGGGTCAGGCCGATTTTCGGCGCAGACGGAGATTGGACAAGATTTTTGGCAACGCACTCGCGGTCAGCGCCACGAGCAGGAGCACGCCGGTGAGCACACCGGAAAGCTCCTCCGCGACATTGAGCCGCAGCACGATCGGCAGACACGCGAGGCCGCTCTTCAAGACCGCGATCGCCGCTACGCCGAGCAACGTGCCATGCACGCTGCCCGTGCCGCCAAAGATGCTCGTGCCGCCCAACACTACCGCAGTGATGGCGAAGAGTTCGTACCCGGTGCCCGCGTCGGCCTTGGCCTGACCGGTCCGCGCCGTGAAGATGATCGCTGCGAGCGCGGAGATCACGCCCGCGAGCACATAGACGAGCGCGACGCGGTTGTTGACCGGGAGGCCCGCGTAGCGCGCACCCTCAGGCGAAAGGCCGATGGTGCGAAACGAGCGGCCAAACGTCAGTCGGTGCACCAGCAGCCACACGGCCGCGGCCACCAAGAGAAACACCCACGCCTGCGCCGGTAGGCCGAGGTAGTTTTCCTGCCCGAGGATGAGGAAACTCGCAGGAAAGTTTGTGTATGTCACCGCGCCATGCGTGATCGCCTCGGCGAGTCCGCGGAAGAGCGAGTACGTACCGAGCGTGACGATGAGCGGCGGTAGCCGCAGCACCGTGATGAGCAGGGCATTGAGCCCGCCACCGAGCGCGCCGCAGATGAGCGCGAGCGCCCCCGCCACCGGGATCGACATGCCGGCGTCGTGCCAGAACTTGCCAAAGAGAATCGCACAGAGGCCGAGCAGCGAGCCCACCGAGAGGTCGATGCCCGCGGTGAGAATCACCGGCGTCAGCGCGAGCGCGAGCAAACCGATTTCGCACGAATGGCGCAGGATGTAGAACTGACGGTCCATCGTGCCAAAGCCTACGACGATCCCGCGGCGATTGGTACTCGTACCGGCGAAATAGAAAAACAGCCACTCGGCGATGAGCACATAGAGCAGCAGCATCTCGTGGCTGAACGCCGCGGATTTCCAAGAGCTGCGAGGTTGGGCAGAAGTGCTCACGAGAAATTTTTAGCCACAGATGGCACAGATGGGCACAGATGCCCGGAGGGCGATGCAGAGGAAATATCTGGTTTCATCTGTGTAATCTGTGGCGAAAAATCAGGTTTGTTTCCGCTGGCGCACGCCATCGGCGACGACGGCGAGGAGGATGATCGCGCCTTGGATGGCTTTTTCCCAATAGGCCTCGACGTGCAGGTGCGTCAGTGCCGGCGCGACGCAGGCGAGGAGGAGCAGGCCGGCGAAGGCGCCCCAGAGATTGCCGCGGCCGCCGGAGATCGCGACGCCGCCGACGACGACGGCCGCGATGACCTTCATCTCAAGGCCCGCGCCGGAGAGCGGCTGCACCTGCGGGGACTGCACGATGTTCATCATCGCGGCGAGGCCGGTGAGCGCTCCGAGGAAGACGAAGACGAGAAACGTGGTGAGCTGCGGCTTGATGCCCGCGAGCCGCGCGGCCTCGGCATCGGTGCCGACCGCGTACACGAAGCGTCCCGCGGAAACGTGGCGCATCATCAGACCCAGCACGACGAGGAGCGCGAGCGCCACACCGAGCAGCACGAGCTGGCCGGCCGATTGGCTCAGGCCGAACCACTGCACGGAGTCGGGGAGGTTCACGAACTCGCCCTGCCGGATCATGTTCAGCCCTTGGCGGAGCGTGACCATGGTCGCGAGCGTCACGACGATGGAGGGAAGGCGAAGTCCGGCGACGAGCAGACCGTTGAAGGCACCGAGCACGCCACCCATGATTGCGGCGGCGGGCAGCACCGCGGCGAGCGGCCAACCATGCGCGGCGAGGAGCGCGGCGCACACGCTGCACACGGAAAACGTCGAGCCAACCGAGATGTCGATCTGGCGCGAGATGATCACGAGCGCCATGCCACACGCGACGACCAGCGTCGGCGCTTCGCGCGTGACGAGCGAGAGCAGCGGCTGCGGTTGATAAAACGCTGGGGCGAGAATCGCGAGCGCGATGAGCACGCAGCCCAGTGCGCCGACGACGGAGAGTTCACGGAAATAGCGGCTCACGCGGCGCCTTTCTCGTGCTTCGCGAGGGCGGCCGACATCACCTCGTGCGGATCGGAACCGCCAGGCAGGACGGCGCGCAGGGTGCCGCCGCTCATCACGCCGATGCGGTCGCTCATGCCGATGGCCTCGGGCAGGTCGCTTGAGATGAGCAGCACCGCGAGGCCGTCCTTTGCGAGACGGCGGACGATGCGGTGGATCTCGCTTTTCGCGCCGACGTCCACGCCCTGCGTGGGCTCGTCGAGGATGAGGAGCTTGGGATTCGTCGCGAGCCAGCGGGCGAGGGAGACCTTTTGCTGATTGCCGCCGGAGAGGCTGCCGCCGGGGGCGTCGGGACCGAAGCACTTCACGGCGAGGTCGCGCACGTAATCGAGCGCGAGCGCCTTCTCCGCGCTCAGCCGCAGCCACGTGCCGCGGAAAATCCGCCGGTGGATCGCCATGGTCATGTTGTGCGCGATCGGCATATCGAGCACCACGCCATGGCGGCGGCGGTCCTCGGGCACATAAGCGATGCCGTGCGCGACAGCCTGCTGCGGCGAGCGCAGCGTGACCTTCTGACCGTTGAGCATGATCTCGCCCGAGTCGGCGGGCGTAATGCCAAACAGGATACGCGCCAGCTCGGTGCGCCCCGCGCCGACGAGACCGGCGAGGCCGAAGACTTCGCCCGCGCGCACCTCGAGCGTCACGTCGCGCACGCCGGAGGCGCGACAGCCCACGCCCTTGAGCGAGAGCACGATATTGCCCGGCGTGGACTCACTCGGCGGATAGATCTGCGTCATCTCGCGGCCGACCATCAGGCGGATGAGCGCGGCCTCGTTGATGTCGCCGACCAGATGCGTGCCGACGCTCTCGCCGTCGCGGAGCACGGTCACGCGGTCGGCGAGGGCAAAGATTTCCTCCAAGCGGTGCGAAATGTAGATCACACCCACGCCGCTCGCGCGGAGTTCGCGCACGACCTTGAAGAGCAGGTGCTGCTCCTTCTGTGTGAGCGAGGCGGTAGGCTCGTCCATGATGACGATGCGCGCGCCCGCGCCGAGGGCGCAGGCGATTTCCACGAGCTGCTGCTCGGGCATGGAGAGGGCGCGGACCTCCGCATCAGGAGAGATCGCGGCGCCGATGCGCGAGAGCAGGTCGTGCGCGCGCTCGCGGCGGCGGGTCCAGTCGACCTTGCGCAGCGCACCAGCCGCCTCGAGCCGCAGACCGATGTTCTCCGCGACGGTGAGATCGGGAAAAAGCGCGGGCTGCTGATAGATGCACGCGATGCCGAGCGCCCGAGCGCTCGTTGGCGTGAGCCCCGAGACGGTCTGCCCTGCGACCGCGATCGTGCCGCTGTCGGGCTGATGCGCGCCCGTGACGATCTTGATCAGCGTACTTTTGCCCGCGCCATTTTCGCCGAGCAGCGCGTGGACCTCGCCCGCGCGCAGCTCGAAACCGACGCCTTTGAGCGCGCGGGTGCCACCAAAGGACTTGGCGAGCGCAGTCAGCTGGAGCAACGTGGGTTGGGCCATCGGGGAAAGGGGCTGATGGCGGACCAGCGCCGCGCCCTTGTCAACAGGTGGCCGCGTCAGAGGGGCGGACAGTCAATCCGGCACTGCCGTTTGAACTAGCACCCGAAGGCGAATCGTCATTCGCCGGGCGGTGCGCGCAGCGGGGCGAGATCGGGATCGGTGCCCGCAGCGTCGGCGAATTTCGGGTCGAGCGCGATCGCGCGGTCGACGCGGCGGCGCGCTTCGCCGAGTTGGCCGAGCTGGCAAGCATAGCAACCGAGATTGAACTGAATCGTTGCCTCGTCGGGATGCAGGCGTTCGGCATCGAGGAGGATTTTCTCCGCCTCCGCGAGTGTGCGGGTGCGACGCGTCGCATAGGCCCACGCGATCCATCCGCCCGGTTCATCGGGCTGGAGTTGCACGAGCTTCAGTGCAGCCTCGCGCAGGGGCCGCCAGCGTTTCAATTCCTGAAACACCGAGACGCGCAGCGCCACCGCATCCAGTTCGTCGAGGGTCTCTGGCGCGACTTGCTCGAGCTCGGCGGCGGCCTCCGCGACCATGCCGAGGCCGAGATAGCCCTGAGCGTGCGAAATGTGCCACCGACGTTGCATCGCGCGGAGAAAAAAGAGCAAAGGCATCGCGGTCAACCGGCTGCTCGTGCAGATGGCCCGGGGCGAATTGCATCAATCTTAGCGGACGATTGGGCGAAACGCAGCGCCGCGCGGGTCGGGCATATTGCGGAAGCTGACGCAAGGCACTGAGCCCCAGTGCGCCGCCACCGTTGCGCAAATGTGGTCCTGGCTTTGCTACGAAGAAAGGCTCCTGCGGCGGCTATCATCCGTAACCCTCAACATAAAACCCATCACATGAATACCCAAACCCTCAAAGGAAACTGGAACATCGCCAAGGGTAAGCTGAAACAAAAGTACGGCCAACTGACCGACGACGATCTCAACTACGTCGAAGGCAAGGAGGACGAACTCTTCGGCCGCATTCAGAAGCGCACGGGCCAGACGCAGGAGCAGATCGAGAAATTCCTCGATGACTCGTTCCCGGCCGATGTGAGCCGTGATCCGAACGCGCAACGCCGCGACGAACCGTCGTCGGCTTATCGCCCGAGCGAGGACGTGCCGCTCCGCAAGCCGAGTGGCGGCTATCAGCCCCAGCAGTCTAGCACGGGTCAGCAGCAGCCGCAGCGCCCGCCGCAATCCAACACCAATCCGGGCCAGCAGCCGCAGGCCGCGCAACAGCAGCACCGTGAGCAAAATCAAAATCGCGATCAGAATCTGAACCGCGATCAGAACCAGAATTAAAAGCCGGGCAACCCCGCGCAAAATCAAGGCGCGCAGTCAAAGCCCGCACAGGGTGGCAAGGCCCATCAGTCGGACAAGAACGACAAGCACTAACCGCCTAGCCCTGCTGTAACAAAAAAAACGCCCGTCACTGCGATGGGCGTTTTTTGCTTTTGGGCCTTCGGGCTTAGGCGGACGGCGGGCCGCCGAAGTGCGCTTTGTACGACGCGTACGCTGCGGTGTCCGCGAGCATCGCATCGAGTGTGGCCGCGAGCGGCGCGACGTGCACGAGGCCGGAGAAGACGGCCTTGTCGCCGATGCCATCGGTGATGACGTAGGCCGGACGCTGGCTGATCTGATGGGCGAAAAATTCCGCGGTGCTCGCCTCGATGCGCGCGGCGACCTCCTTCGACTCGGCGCGGGAGCGGAGTTTCTTCGCGTTGAGTTTCTTGCCGCCTGCTTTCGCCGCGATGGTGACCGCGACCTCCATGCGGCCGATCTTCTGGCCCTCACGCTCGCCGGCAGTGGCGAGGGCGAGGCGGATCGTATCGTCGTTGAAACCGAAATCACGCGCCGCTTCCGCGACATAGCTGGCGGCCGGATACTCGCCGGGCGCGACCGGGTCGAACCACCCCGAGTTGAGCATGAACGGCGACTGCATCACGGTGCCGCTGCGGCGATAAAACCACTCGCACTGCGCCTGCGACACCGGCCAGTCGGAATGCTGCATTTTCGCAATTTTCCACTCGAAGTCCACGCGGCCCGCATAGCGCGCCTTCAACTCGGCCCAGGTGGGCTCGCTCCAATAACACCAGGACGAAGAGACCTCGAGGTAGTAGGTGATTTTCATCGAGCATCAGCCGAGTGCCGCCACGCCCGCGGGTCAACGTGCGACCGTGTCCTCCGCGACACAGCGCACGCTGCGCATGATCAGCACAATACGAGTAACTCGCCTGCGTGGGAGCGCGACCGCCCTCGGTCGCTTCCGCTCCGCACCCGCTTACTTCTTGCTCCCGCCGAAGAGACTCTTGATCGCCTCGCCGGCCTGCTTCACGCCCTGCACGGTCGCGGCGCCGCCGGTTTTGCCGATGTCGCCCGCGGCCTGCACCGTGGCGCTCACGACGTTGGCGGTGACATTCTTCATCACCGCGAAGACGAGCTGGTCGGGCGTGATGCCGCCCTCCTTGGTGCCGAGGTCGTGCATCTCGATCGGCAGCATCGGGAGCGTGGTGCCGACCAGACTGCCGCCCACGCCGAGGCGGACCTTGCCGCCGCTGAGCTTGAAATGTTTCACCTCAAACTTGATCGGCTTGCCGTTCTTCGCGACGGGCGCGGCACCTTTGTCGGTCGCTCCGACGACCTGCTCGATGTTCTTGAGAAGGTCGGCGACGTTGCTCGCGATGATCTTCGTCTCGTAGTTGAACTCCGGCTCCTCGATGAGGATTTCGTTGATCACGATGTGATCGCCGAGGACGGAAAACGGCTCCATGTCGATCTGCACCCGGCCGAGTGAGCAGAGGTTGCTGTCGCTCCAGCCCTTCGGGTTGCCGACGACGAGGCCGCGCAGCGAGCCCTTGCCGGAAAGCGGGGAGATGTTGGCCTCCGTGAGCGTAACCTTGGTCTGCGTGAGCTGCGGGCCGAAGCGGTTGACGCCCGCGACGACGATCGAGCCGAGGAAAAACTGGAGCGCGATGAACACCACCAGCCCGAGCACCAAGATGCTGCCGCCGATCCAAAGGAGCTTCTTTTTCATGGGTAGGCGGCCAAGATGGCACGGCGGATCGCGCGGGACAAGCGTGGTGATTGTCCTCGCGTGACATGCTGGCGACGCGACGCAGCGCGCAATTGCGCTTGCGCCGGAGCGGGGCGCGCCCTCTGTGTTTTTCCCCATCTCCCATGGCGTCCAATTATACCGAAGCCAGCATCAAGACCCTCAGCTCCCTCGAGCACATTCGCCTCCGTCCCGGCATGTACATCGGGCGGCTCGGCAATGGCGCGCACGCCGAGGACGGCATCTACGTGCTGCTCAAGGAGACGGTCGACAACTCCATCGACGAATTCACGATGGGCCACGGCAAGAAGATCGAGATCGATGTGAGCGACCGCAGCGTGCGCGTGCGCGATTACGGTCGCGGCATCCCGCTCGGCAAACTCGTCGACTGCGTCTCGATCATCAACACGGGTGCGAAGTACGACAGCGAGACCTTCCAAAAAGCCGTCGGCCTCAACGGCGTCGGCCAGAAGGCCGTCAATGCCCTCGCGCTCGATTACCGCGCGCAGGCGATCCGCGAAGGCGAGACCAAGGTCGTCGAGTTCAGCAAGGGCAAGCTGAAGAAGGACCACAAGGTCACCAAGACCACCGATCGCAACGGCACGATCATCGAGTTCACGCCAGATGCGGATCTCTTCGGTTTCGAGTTTCGTTTCCGCACGGAGTTCGTCGAGGACATGCTCTGGAAGTACGCTTACCTGAACCGCGGGCTCACGCTCACGCTCAACGGCAAGCCCTTCAAATCCGAGAACGGCCTCAAGGACCTCCTCCAGAAAAATCTCACCGGCGAGCCACTCTATCCGATCATCCACATGGAGGGTGAGGACATCGAGATCGCGATGACCCACGCCGGTCACTACGGCGAAGAGTACTACTCGTTCGTCAACGGCCAGCACACCACGATGGGCGGCACGCACCAGGCAGCGTTTCGCGAAGCGGTGGTCGAGACGGTGCGCAACTTCTTCAAGAAAGAGTACGACGCCGCCGACATCCGTCAGTCGATCGTCGCCGCGGTCTCCGTGCGCGTGCAGGAGCCCGTCTTCGAATCGCAGACTAAGACCAAGCTCGGCTCGGCCGACATCGGTCCCGGTGGCCCGAGCCTGAAGGACTTCGTCGGCAAATTCGTCCAGCAGACCCTCGACGTCTATCTCCACAAGAACAAGGAGACGGCCGAGGTCCTGAAAAAGAAAATCGAGGAGAGCGAACTCGAGCGCAAGGAACTCGCCGGCATCCGCAATCTCGCCCGCGAGCGCGCCAAGAAAGCCTCGCTGCATAACCGCAAGCTCCGCGATTGCCGCCAGCATCTCGGCGAGAAAGGCGACCGCATGGAAGAGAGCACGCTCTTCATCGTGGAGGGCGACTCCGCCGCCGGCTCGCTTACATCCTGCCGCGACGTCCAGACGCAGGCCGTCTTCGCGCTGAAGGGCAAACCGCTCAACACCTACGGGCTCTCGAAAAAAGTCATCTACGAGAACGAGGAATTTCACCTCCTCCAGTCCGCGCTCAACATCGAGGAAGGCCTCGATGGCTTGCGCTACAACAAGGTCGTGATCGCGACCGACGCCGACGTTGACGGCATGCACATCCGCCTGCTGCTGATCTCGTTTTTCCTGCAGTTCTTCCCCGATCTCATCGCGCGCGGCCACCTGCACATCCTCGAGACCCCGCTCTTTCGCGTGCGCAACAAGAAGCGCACGATCTACTGCTATTCCGAGCAGGAGAAGCAGGCCGCGGTCGCCGAACTCGGCGCGGGCCACGAGATCACTCGATTCAAAGGCCTCGGTGAAATCTCCGCCAGCGAGTTCAAGGACTTCATCGGCGAAAAAATCCGCCTCGAGCCCGTCACCCTCGCACACCTGCACAACAGCGAGGAACTCCTGTCCTTCTTCATGGGCAAGAACACGCCGGAGCGGCAGGACTTCATCATCGAGAACCTGAAAGTCGAAAAGGACCTCGTGGAGACCGGGACGTAAGACCCTTTTATAGCTCGCGGACCGGGCCGATGGATCGGAAAGATGACCTAGCGGTCTGATCCTATCCTCGTGCCCTCGCTCAACCCTTCGTTTCTCTCCGCACTGCGTCGCCTCGGCGCGTTCGTGGGTGTGTGCGCACTGCTCGCGGGCTGCGCGACGATCCCGCCGCCGAAAGCGTTGGTGAATCTGATGTCCAGCGCGCCCAAGCCCGGCGCGGATCGCACGGCGTACAATCTCTCCGTCTACGACAACGTCGGCGATTGGGTCGCGGATCACTACTACGATCCGCACTACAACGGCGCCGACTGGCCTGCTGCGCGTGCACGCCATCGCACCGCGGCGCGCGACGCCAAGGACGACACGGAACTCTACACCGCGATCAACGCCCTGCTCGGCGAACTCAACGACCGCCATACCTACGCGCAGTCGGCGGAGGATTTCGCGCGGTTGTTTTGGCATCGCAATGTCGTGATCGGCCTCCGCTCCATCGAGGTCGCGGGCTCGACCGATGGCCGCCGCCGCATCCTTGATCTCATCCCCGGCAGTCCCGCCGCTGAGGCGGGTGTGCGTGAGGGCTGGATTCTGCTGACCTGCGACGGACGTCGCCCGACCGACGTGATCGGCTTCAATAAGCTCCACGACGGTCAAGCTGTGCGCTGCGATTTTCTCACCGAGCGCGGCGAATCGCGCACGCTCTCGATCACCGCGCGACAGATGAACGTGCCGACGTATCACCGCATCCGTGAAGCCGCCGACGGCATCTACGTGTTGCGCTTCGATCAGTTCGACGAGACCTCCGCCGGCTGGGTTCGCGAGCAGGTGAAAGCGCACTCCGACGCAAAGGGCCTGATCTTCGACGTGCGCGCCAACCCAGGTGGTCACTTCTTTGCGCTCGCCTCGATTCTCGACGATGTCTTCGCCGAGCGCGGTGAACTCGGCCACCTCGTGCACCGTGGCGGCACCGCGCAGTGGCACCACTGGATATTTGATCACGGCAGCGCGCGCTATGCAGGACCGATCGCGGTGCTGACGTCGCCCTTTTCGACGAGTGCCGCGGAGATCTTTGCCCAGCTCGTGCAGGAACGGAAACGCGGCCCGGTCGTTGGTCAGAAAAGCGGCGGCGCGCTGCTCACCTCCGTCTTCTGGCCGCTCGCCGGCGGCGGACGCTTGTGGATCACCGTGTACGATTACCGCTCGCCCAACGGCACCCGCGTCGAGGGCCAAGGCGTCACTCCCGATATTCTCGTGCCACTCGACGCTATCGGCTCAATCGACGGCACCGGCAACGATGCCGTCGTGCAGGCCGCCGTCGATGCGCTGCAGGGCAAGCACAGCGATAGCGCGAGCGGTGCTCCGCATTGAAGACCGGCGGGCGGCTCGCGCTTTCCGCTCACTGCTTGGGCTCGGTGCTTTCTGAGACGGAACGTCGGCAACGCGCTATTGCGGCGTTATCGCTGCGCTGCTCCTGCTGCCCGAACTTTCTTCTTCGGCTCGGCGGCCTGCGCCCGCACCGTCTTGCCCATGATCCACGAGGCGCCGACGAGCGTGGCTCGCGGGAACTCCGGCACGCCCACCTCGTTCGCGTGCAGGAGGCCGATGACCATGTCGACGGCGGACTCGCCGGTGCGGTCGTTGTGCTGATCCATGCCGGCCCAGTCGGTTTGGTCGCGGCGCCGCTCGAGTTGGATGAGCCCGAGGTCGGCCGGCACGCGCAGGCCGCGCGCCTCGATGAGGCGGCGGACGACATTGTAGAGGGTGAAGATCACGTCGGGCTTCTCGCGGTCGAGCCACGCGTAGAAGTGGGTCGGATCGTTGCGCGCGGCCTCGACCGCGTAGAAAGGCGCGAGCCGCGCCGCGGGTGGCAGCGCCTGCTGGCCGACGAACATTCCCGAGCTGAAGCGCCGCTCGACGAGCTTGTCGATGCGCTCGTCGATCACGAGGGCAGGGCGGCGGTAGCCGAGCGCGAGCGCCTGCTCGCAGGCCTGCAGCACGAGCGCGTGGTGATCGACGCAGCAGAAGGACAGGGTGGGCTCGTGCGTCCGCACACCGGTGACCACGCACGCGTGCTGCTCCCACGTGGAGAGGAAGCGCTCGGGCAGGCGATTGTCGTCCATCAGGCCGACGACGACCACGCCGCGGATGCCGCGCGTGCGGAGGATGCGGTTGAGCCGCGCGCCATCGAGCGTGGGATCGTGCAGCCAAAAGGTGTCGACGCTGTACCCCTGCGTCTCCGCACGGCGGCGACAGCCCTCGACGTAGGTGGGGATCGTCGGGTGCGTGCGAAACGCGTCGCAGTCCGCGTGCGCGTTGAGCAGCGCGAGCGTGTGCTTTGAGCGGCGGCCGGGCGATTTGCGCAACTCGGCCATCAGGTGCGACACCACGGGATTGCGCGCGTAGCCGAGCTTGCGCGCCGCCGCATGCACGCGCTCGCGGGTCGCCAGCGGGATCTGCGGATCGTGGCGAAGGGCGAGGGAAACGGTATTCTTCGACACGCTCAATTCGCGAGCGATCGAGGTCATCGTGACGGCGGGCATCGGTGCGACCGTAGCGTCTGATACTTGACGGTCAAGTGGTCATGCGTTCGCCGCGATGGCGCGCCGCTCGGTAACGTGTCACTCTCTTTCACCCCATTCCTCTCATGGCTTTCACCCTCGGTCTCGACTACGGCACCAACTCGGTGCGCTGCCTCATTGTCCGCTGCGCCGACGGCAAGGAGTTTGGCTCCGCCGTCGTCAACTACCCCAGCGGCCACCAAGGCGTACTGCTCGACCCGCGCGACCACCACCTCGCGCGCCAGCATCCCGGCGACTATCTCTTCGGCCTTGAGAAGAGCGTGAAGGGCGCCCTCGCGCAGGCGAAGAAACAGCGCGGCTTCGACGCCGCCAAGATCGTCGGCATCGGCGTCGACACCACCGGCTCCAGTCCGATCCCCGTCGACGCGAAAAACGTCCCGCTCGCCCTCGGCAAGAAGTTCGCGAAGAACCTCCACGCGCAGTGCTGGCTGTGGAAAGACCACACGAGCTGGCGCGAGGCGCAGCAGATCACCGCACTCGCCGCGCAGCACCGCCCGCAGTACATCGCGAAGTGCGGCAACACGTACTCCTCCGAATGGTTTTGGTCAAAGATCTGGCACTGCCGTACCGTCGCGCCGTCGGTCTTCGACGCCGCGTACTCGTGGGTCGAGCTGGCCGACTGGGTGCCGAGCGTGCTCGCGGGCGTGAACGATCCGCGCGCGGTCGTGCGCGGCGTTTGCTGCGCTGGTCACAAGGCCCTCTACGCCGACGACTGGGGCGGCCTGCCCGACAAGGAGTTTCTCAAGCTCCTCGATCCGAAGCTTGCCGACCTGCGCGACCGCCTGTATCAGAAAGCCCATGACGCCACCGTGTCCGCGGGCCGCCTCTGCGAGACGTGGGCGAAGAAGCTCGGCCTGCCCGCCGACATCCCGCTCGCGATCGGCGAGATGGACGTGCACTACGGCGCCATCGGCAGCGGCGTCCGCGAGGGCACGCTCGTCAAGGTCATCGGCACCTCCACCTGCGACTGCGGCGTCGTCTCCGCCGAGAAGACCGTGCCCGACATCCCCGGCATCTGCGGCATCGTGAAGGGCGCGATCCTCCCTGGCTACTATGGCCTCGAGGCGGGCCAGTCCGCCGTCGGCGACATCTTCAAGTGGTGGGTCGAGGTCGTGTGCGGCGGCGACGCCGCGATGCACGCGAAGTTCACCGCCGAAGCCGCGAAACAGAAGCCCGGGCAGAGCGGCCTGCTGGCCCTCGACTGGAACAACGGTAATCGCACCATCCTCGTCGACCAGCGCCTCTCCGGCCTGCTCCTTGGCCAGACGCTGCACACCACGCCGGCCGAGATTTATCGCGCGCTCATCGAGGCTACCGCCTTCGGCGCCCGCGCGATCATCGAGCGCTTCAAGGAGTACGGCGTGCCCATCGAGCGCGTCGTCTGCGCCGGCGGCATCGCCGAGAAAAATCCGCTGCTCATGCAGATCTACGCCGACGTCACGGGCTGCACCATGCTTGTCGCCGGTTCCTCGCAGGCGTGCGCGCTCGGCTCGGCCATCAGCGCCGCCGTGCTCGCCGGTGTGCACAAGGATTTCCCGACCGCGCAGGCCAAAATGACCTCGCTCAAGAAGGTCGCCTACAAGCCCAAGGCCGCGAACCAGAAAACCTACGAGCAGCTCTACGGCCTGTATCGACAAATCCATGACGCCTTCGGCGGCGTGAACAAAAACGCCGACCTCGCGCAGGTGATGAAAGACTTGCTCACCCTCAAGCAGGCTCAGTCCGCCTGATTTTTTCGCCACAGATTACACTGATGGGCACAGATAAATTCTGCGCCCAAAATCTGCGCCCATCAGTGTAATCTGTGGCCGCATTTTCAAAGAACACTTTCCCAAATGAAACTCCTCGCCACTCCCGAAATCTGGTTCGTCTGCGGTTCGCAGCATCTCTACGGCCCCGGCCCGCTTAAGCAGGTCGCCGCCAACGCCCAGAAGGTCGCCGATGCGCTCGCCGCGTCGAAGCAGCTCCCGCTCAAGACCACTTTCAAGGCCCTGCTCACCACGCCCGACGAGATCACCAACGTGATGCTCGCCGCCAACAACGACGCCAACTGCGCCGGCCTCGTCCTCTGGATGCACACGTTTTCCCCGTCGAAGATGTGGATCCGCGGCCTCAGCGTGCTGAAGAAGCCCTTCCTGCACCTGCACACGCAGTTTAACCGCGACCTGCCGTGGAGCACCATCGACATGGACTTCATGAACCTCAACCAGGCCGCCCACGGCGACCGCGAGGCGGGGTTCATCCACACGCGCATGCGCCTCGGCCGCAAGGTCGTCGTCGGTCACTGGACCGACCCCGAGGTCCACGAGCGCATCGCCGCGTGGCAGCGCGCCGCCCGCGCGTGGCACGATTGGCAGGGCGCCAAGTTCGTCCGCTTCGGTGACAACATGCGCCAGGTCGCCGTCACCGAGGGCGACAAGGTCGCGACCGAGATGAAGTTCGGCTTCGCTGTGAACACCCACGGCGTCGGTGACCTTGTCGACAAGGTCGACGCCGTTTCCAAGTCCGACATCGCCGCGCTCTGCGCCGAGTACGAGAAGCTCTACAAGGTTGTCCCCGCGCTCCGCAAAGGCGGCGCCCGTCACGAGGAGCTCGCCTACAGCGCGCGCCTCGAGCTCGGCATGGGCGCGTTCCTCGACGAGGGCGGCTACAAGGGTTTCACCGACACCTTCGAGGACCTCCACGGCCTCCGCCAGCTCCCCGGCATGGCCACGCAGCGCCTCATGGCGCAGGGCCACGGCTTCGGCGGCGAGGGCGACTGGAAGACCGCCACGCTCGTCCGCGCCATGAAGGTGATGAACGCCGGCCTCCCCGGCGGCACCTCGTTCATGGAGGACTACACGTACCACATGTCGCCCAAGGGCCACCAGGTCCTCGGCTCGCACATGCTGGAGATCTGCCCGAGCATCGCCGCGGGCAAGGCCGCCGTGGAAATCCACCCGCTCGGCATCGGCGGCAAGGAAGACCCGGTCCGCCTCGTCTTCGACGCTCCCACGGGCGAAGCGCTCAACGCCTCGCTCGTCGACCTCGGCAACCGCTTCCGTCTCATCGTCAACGAAGTCACCGCCGTGAAGTCGCCGAAGCTCCCCAAGCTCCCCGTCGCCCGCGCCGTCTGGGAGTGCAAGCCCGACTTCAAGACCGCCTGCGCCGCGTGGATCTACGCCGGCGGCGCGCACCACACCGGCTACAGCTACTCCGTCACCACCGAGATGCTGGAAGACTTCGCCACCATCGCCGGCATCGAGACCGTCGTCATCAACGCCGACACCACGCTCTCGCAGCTCAAGCAGGACCTCCGCAACAACGAGGTCTACTACCACCTCGCCCAAGGCATCCGCGTCTGATCCACCCAATCCTTTAACCACGAAACACACGAAGGACACGAAAGACGCCGAAGCTTGCTTCGGTTTTCGTGTTGTTCGTGTGTTTCGTGGTTTCCATCCGATGCTCGAAGAACTCAAACGCGAAGCCTACGAGGCCAACATTGCGCTGCCCAAGCAGGGGTTGATCAACCTCACCTTTGGCAACGCCTCCGCGATCGACCGCGCCAAGGGCATCTTCGCGATCAAGCCCAGCGGCGTCGCCTACGCCGACCTGAAGCCCTCCGACATGGTCCTCATCGACCTCGAGGGAAAGAAGGTCGAGGGCGCGCTCAATCCCTCGTCCGACACCCCCACGCATCGCCGGCTCTTCCTCGCCTTTGAGGGCGTGGGCGGCGTCGTGCACACGCACAGCTCCAGTGCCACCGCCTTCGCGCAGGCCGGCCGCGCCATTCCCTGCTTCGGCACCACGCACGCCGACTATTTCTACGGCTCCATCCCGGTCACCCGGAAGATGACCCGCAAGGAGATCGCCGCCGCGTACGAGTGGGAGACCGGCAACGTGATCGTCGAGCGCTTCACCGTGGACCAGATCGATCCCCTCGATTGCCCCGGCGTGCTCGTCAACCGCCACGCCCCCTTTACTTGGGGCCCCACGGTGGCCAAAGCCGTCGAAGTCGCCGTCGCCCTCGAATGCTGCGCCCACATGGCGCTGATGTCCTACCAACTCGCCCCCAAGCTTAAGTCGATCGAGCCCGAGCTCCTCAACAAACACTTCAAGCGCAAGCACGGCCCCGGCGCCTACTACGGCCAGAAGCAGAAGTAGCCCGCCCCGTCATTTAGGGCAGCACGCTTAACGCAATACTGCCGGATATCTTTCAAAGAACCCCGCCACTCAACTCATGTGGGTGGGGAGCTTGCTCGCCACGTTGGCGCGTGAACCCACGCGACAACACGCGGCAGTAGCCGGTGATAGCCGGTAAATAGAGGGAGATTCATTTCACCCGAAGACCGCAAAGATCGCGAAGAACCAGCGATCCTTCGCTGCCTTCGCGCCCTTCGTGTAAACCCAGTTTGGGATACCCACGAGCCCACGCGGCAACACGTGAAAATATGCGGGACAAGCCGGGACATACAGGGAAACCCTCCCTCAGCTCTCTTCTCCGTGCCTCCGTGTCTCCGTGGTGCCCCTCCGAACTCAATCCCTCTGCCCACCTGTCCCCATTCGCGTGCATTGGCGTCTATTCGCGGTTGAAAACTAACACCCGAAACTACCCGGCACATAGAGGAAGGTTTCTTCACACGAAGGCCGCAAAGCGCGCGAAGAACCAAAGATACTTCGTTACCTTTGCTGCCTTCGTGTAAAACGGCTTTGGTCGAACCTCGAGCATACGCGGTGACACCCGGGAATAGCCGGGAAATAGAGGAGAAACCGCCCTCATCCCACTTCTCTGTGCCTCCGTGTCTCCGTGGTGTCCCTCCGGCTCCAATCCCTCCGCTCACGATCTTCCATTCGCGTGCATTGGCGTCCATTCGCGGTTGAAACCCACCACCCGCTACTACCCGGCACATACAGAGAAAACGGTGCCTTCTTTCGTGTTCATTCGCGTCCCTTCGTGGGCCACTTCCGCCTCCACGCCGCCGCCCCCATTCGTGTGCCTTCGTGTCCATTCGTGGTTCAATTTCGAACCCCGCATTCTACCCCAACTCCCGCCAGCCACCTAACCGTCCATTGACTCCATGGACTGTATTGCGGGTATTTTTTCCAAACCCCCAAAAAGCCGCTCGCTTCTGTGCCTTTCATGGGAGCGCGACCGGCGCTCCCACCAGGCCCCAGCGGCGTTCCTTCTGTGCCTCCTGAGCCTCTTGTGGCCATTCCCCAAAGGCGCTCCCGCTTCCCTTTTTTTGCGCCTTCTGCGCCTTCTTGCGGCCAATCATTCCGCCCCGCTTCCTACAACCCCGCCACCCCCATCGCCACCGTCCCCACCACGATGTGCGCATACGGCACCAGCCCCGCTTTCTGCAGCGTCCGCCGTGAGCCCACGTTGTCCGGACTGCACCGCGCCGCCGGGATCGCACCCAGCTCGTACGCGCACCGCTTGAGTTCCTGCACCAGGTACGCGCCAAAACCCCGCCGCCGCTGCGCCTCCACGATCTTCATGTAAATGTCCGCGTACGGCACGTTGTAGTGAAACAGCAGTCCGCCGCGCCCGATCTCCACGCCCTCGAGCGTGAGCGTCCACTCGCCGCCGCCCTGCCGCGCCTCGCGCGCCGCGACGATCTCGGCCTCCGGCGTCACGCACGTGAGCACCGCGCCCTGCGCGGGCAGGGCAGTGGAGAAGCGGTCGGCAAAGACGATCTTCTCGCTCGCGAGATCGCGCCCATACGTGTGCAGCATCACATTGAGCAACGCGTCGTTGGTCTGCACCTCGAGGAACTTCGCCCCGCTCGCCGCCAGCAGCGCCTCGAACAATTCAAACGCCCGCGCCCGCCACGCCGGCGCCACGTGAAATTCAAACACCGTCGGCTTCCCCGCCCAAGGCCCCGCCACCGCCACGCCCCCAAACCCCGCCACCGCGTCGTCCACCTTCAGCAGATACGACCACACCCACCCCGCCCGCCGATGCAGCGAGTCATGCACCACCTGACACCCCAGCTCCCGCCGATTCTCCTCCCGCAGCACTAGCGTATCCGACGCCGGGACGAGGAGGGCAGTGCAGTTCACGCCGCGAAAATACCATCCTTCACTCGCACGTCGAAGCTAGAACGAGCGCGAAACCACGCCGTCATCCATTGGGCTGATCTTGAGAGGTGGCTGAATGGACGAATGTGCGTGATTGGAAATCACGTACGCTCGTCACTGGCCTCAGAATTTCCGTTGACCCGGTTGCGTGCGTCGGCCTTCTTGACCTTTCGCCCAACGGCAGGCTGCGCGCAACGCAGTCCGTCGGAACACCCGGAGAGGTGGCAGAGTGGTCGAATGTGCGTGATTGGAAATCACGTGTACTCGCAAGGGTACCGAGGGTTCGAATCCCTCCCTCTCCGCCACTTACGCCCATCGATTCAAATTCACTTGAGTCTCGATTAGAACTTTGTTCGACGCAGGGATTCGAACGGTTCGGCGCAGTTCACGTCAGCGAACGGAGCAGGGCGACGCATCGCGTCGAGGGCGCAGCCCTGAGCGAAGCGAACCAATCCCTCCCTCTCCGCCAGTTTCTATTCCAAACCAGTAGTCTTTTCATCGATGGCCGGTTAGGATATTTACCGTGATCGAGCACAAGTGCTTCAGGGGCTCCCTTTCAGCTAGTAGCCTAACGAAGTAACTCAGGCCAAGGCAATGGATGCGAGATGGATCGCTCTAGTAGCGAAGATGTAGCTCTTATCACTTGGAATCAGGTTCGGGAGCCGCAAAGGGAATTGCTTAACCATGAACTGGACTTCGCTAAAGCGTTTTACAATTCTTGCCTGACATCCGGCACGCGAGGTCCCGTATGGCGAAAAAACTGACATCGAATGCCCCCGCAGACATAGAACCCCCAGCTTGGCAACTGCCCAAGCGCTGGGTTTGGACGGTCGTGGAACGCGTAGGAGCGGTCCAAGTCGGCAAGCAATTGACGCAACAGCGGCGGCCTGGCGACGAATTGATCAAATACGTGCGAGCCGCGAACATTTCGGCACAAGGGATTGATCTAAAAGACCTGCAAGAAATGGGCATCACCCCGGCTGAAGTCGCGCGTTATGCGCTGCAAGCCGGCGATGTGTTACTCACAGAGGCTTCGGGATCATCTGCGCATGTTGGCAAGTCGGCGGTCTGGCGGGGAGAGGTTGAAAGGTGCTGCATTCAAAACACCGTAATTCGATTTCGCCCGCATGCAGTGGTGTCGGACTTCGCGCAGCTCGTATTTCGAGGTTTTTCGGTGATGGGGATATTCGCCACCGTGGCACGCGGTGTCGGCATCCAGCATCTTGGCGGCGAGCGGTTCGCTACACTGGCATTCCCGCTTCCTCCTCTCGAAACGCAAAAACGAATTGTCACGGAAGCGACCCAACGATTGCAGGCCATCGGTGATGCACGACATTCGCTTGAGTCCGTGCTGCGGGGCTTGAGTCGAAAAACCGATACATTACTCGAGCTGGCAGTAACAGGAAGATTGGTAGGGAATGCCCGTCCAACGAACAAGAGCATCCGTACGCAATCTGAGGAATTGCCGCTTAGCGAAGAAGACGAGCAGGTCGTTGAAAAGCTGCTCGTGCCGGGCCATTGGCAAGTGATGCAGGTCATGGATGCGGGTGAAGTTCATCTTGGCCGACAGCGGAATCCCACTCATGAGCGTGGCGAACATATGATGCCCTATTTGCGCGTGGCCAATGTGTTCGAGGATCGTATCGATACTTCCGATATTCTCAAAATGAACTTCACGCCGGAGGAGCAGAAAATCTATCGGCTACAATCTGGGGACATCTTGTTGAACGAGGGGCAGAGCGCTGAGTTGGTCGGTCGGCCGGCCCTCTATCGAGGCGAACCGGCCGCGGTCTGTTTCCAGAACACTCTTGTGCGATTTCGGGCCGGAACTCTGGTGGACCCGCAGTTCGCATTGATTGTTTTCCGTCATTATTTCCGGTCTGGCCGGTTTACTCGGATAGCCCGCGGCTCGACGAACATCTCTCACTTGGGTGCCAAGCGATTTGCCGAATTGCCATTTCCCGTCCCGCCTCTCGAAGAGCAACGGGCTATTGCCGAGGCCTTGGAAACGGCATTGGCGGAGGATGCACGACAAGAAAAAATCGTGACCGCTTCGTTGGAAAAACTCCAGCCAACCGAATTGGACCTACTGCGCGCTGCGCTGGCGGGCGGATTGGTTGCTGAAGACAGCGCCGGTGAATCGGCCAACGTCATGTTGGATAGACTGGGACCGCCGCCGAAACAGAAAATTGAAAAGGACGCCTCCTCGAAAACTCCGAGTCCTATGAAAAAAAATCGTGCTAAAAAAAACTTGGTCGAGGTGCTTAAATCTGCCGGAGGCCGTCTTTCTGCCGAAGAATTGTTCGAGTCTGCGGGCTATGACCGTGACACCTCGGAGGATGTCGAACGCTTTTATCTTCAGCTTCGCACCGAGATGAAGCACACGATTCGCCAGAGCGCAGAAGAAAATGGGCAGAAGATGCTGGAGGTAATCTAACATGCGCCTCGACGAGCTCCATATCGTGCGATTCAAAAATCTTCAGAATCTGAAGGTTAACTTCGACGAAAACTCGCCCTACACCGTGCTTGTCGGGGAGAATGGCAGTGGGAAATCCAACCTAATCGAGGCTCTAGCGACGATCTTCCGTAACCTAGATTTGGACGAACCAGCACCGTTTGGCTATGAACTAAAATACAGGTGTCGTGGGCGGCATGTGTATATTAGTGCGAACGATGGGAGCACGCCGATTTTTCGCTGTCGGAATGATGACAAGGAAACTTACGCTGAAATTAGCAAAGTTGAATTTCTCTCCGTAGATGATGATGAGCGTCCGCGCTATCGTCCGGCATTTGTGTTTGGTTACTATTCGGGCCCGAGCGACCGTCTGGCGGGATTATTCGAGCGCCATCGGGAGCGATTCTACCGCTGGATCATAAAGCCTAAAGCGAAAGGAACATCTGTTCGGGTGCGGTCAAACTCGCTGAGGAGGCAATTTTACGCGCAGACGTTGCATGGACAGTTTGCACTCCTTGCGTTTTTTATGAAGTCGGTGGCAGGAGCAGAGGAGGATCGCGCCTTCCTGAAAGAGCACCTGCAAATTGAAGGGCTCGATTCCGTGCTTTTCGCGCTTAAGCAACCGCCATGGCGGCAACGCGGAGGCGACCCGCGCTTTTGGAATGCGGAAGGCGAGGTGCGCGAATTCCTGAGTAAGCTTTTCGAGACCGCTGTCGTGCCGTTGCGGATGAATCGACGAATCCCTGTTGATCTAACAAAAAATCCTTCGGTCGAGTGCCTTTACTTATTCCTACCAGATGCCGAAGCGCTCGAAACCGTCTATAAGAGTTATCAAAATCAATACGCCTTTTTTACGGCATTGGAAAGCACACACATTTCCAAACTTTTATTGGAGGTGCGCACGCGCGTGAAGGTGGCCGACGCTGCTGGCGGTGGAGCGATTACCTACCGGGATCTCAGTGAAGGGGAACAGCAATTACTGCTCGTCCTTGGTTTGCTCAAGTTTACAGCAGAGGATGAAACCCTCTTTCTACTTGATGAGCCCGACACGCATTTGAATCCCAGTTGGAGCGTACGGTATTTGGAATTTCTCGACCGCTTCGTTGAGAATCGGAGTAGCTGCCATATCGTGATGTCCACGCATGATCCGTTGGTTTTCGCGCGGCTTAAGCGCGATCAAGTGCGCATTATGCGCCGCGATAGTCAGGGTCGAGTAGTTGCCGAACCTCCGGAACAGGATCCGCGCGGAATGGGGGTTGCCGCTATCTTGACCAGCGATCTCTTCCGGCTGCGCTCGACTTTAGACTCTGAAACGCAGCAGGATTTGGATCGGCAGCGGCAGCTAGCGATGAAGAATGAGCCGTTGGATGCAGCGGAACGAGCCGAGCTAGAGCAACTCAGCACTCGCGTTCGTGCACTCGGCTTTTCCAAGGTGAACCGAGACCCGCTCTACGAGCAGTTTTTGAAAGCGTGGACCGCACAGGAAGACCCATCATGGAATAAGACGGTGAATCTCACTGAGCAGCAGATGCGCGACCGTGCGGCGTTGGCTGATCAGATTGTGCGCGACCTCAAAAAGGATCAGCAGACGGCCCAATGAGATTTATCAATATTGAGGATTTGCGGCCTTTGATTCGTGAGTTGCTACCGGCGCTTGAGGCGGCCTCCGCTGAGGTTAATGCGGCGTCTGACGAAGCGAGCCGAAAGCAACTCATCGAGAAACACCGTGGCAAGTGGGTTGCGTGTCGGACTGCTCTCAGTCAACTATCTGGCGGAAAGTGTTGGTATATGGAGTGCCGTACTCCGGGAGCGGATGATGACGTTGATCACTTCCGACCAAAGAACGCCGTTAGTGAAGACCCAAGCCATACGGGTTACTATTGGACGGCTTTTGACTGGCGAAACTTTCGGCTGAGCTGTCAACGGTCGAATCGTCCTAAAAAAAGCCCGGACTCGGGTGAGACATTCGGGAAAGCGGCCCATTTTCCTATTTGGGCGCAGTCGGTACGGGCCGTTAATCCAACAGCAAATTTACAGGACGAAAGGCCGCTGCTATTGGATCCGACCAACCCACTGGATCCGCCGATGATTACGTTTAAGCCGAACGGTGAAGTCGATCTGTCTCCAGATTTCAAAGGTGACGCCTTTCACGAGGCGAAATTCGCAGCGAGCGTATTGGCACTCCATTTCAACTGGCCAGGATTTACCGATGAGCGTGCTGGTATTTATACCGTCGTGGAGCGGACGGTCGACCGAGGTGGGCGTCACGCTCCTGCAAGCTATGCAGAGTTTATCAATGCCTCAACAGATTTTAAAGAATGCATCGGAGAGTTGGTCAAACTTATGGACAAAGGTTCGGAGTATTCTATGGCAGCACGCAATTACGTTCAATCGTTCCGGCACGTTTGGTGGATTGACGGAATCGTCCTTAAGCTCGCGGCATAATTCCCATTGAAAACTGTGAAATCAGGCGCCGCCACCGTGGTGAGGAAACTCTGGCACTACTGCAATGTGCTCCGTAACGATGGGCTGTCCTATCCCGACTACGTTGAGCAATTGACCTACCTTTTGTTTCTCAAAATGGCGGCGGAGCGCGGCACCGTCCAAATTCCGCATCGATATTCTTGGCTGAAGCTAATCGAGCTGGATGCCATTAATCTCCATCAACGGTATTCGGAATCACTCTTAGAACTTGGAAAACAAGGCGGTGTGCTGGGTGTGATTTTCAAGAACGCCCGAAATAAGATTAAAGATCCGAAGAAACTCCGCTTCCTCGTGGTTGATCTTATCGGTCGCCTTCAATGGACCGAGTTGGCTGCAGACGTGAAGGGTGACGCCTATGAAGGCCTGCTTGAAAAAAACGCTAAGGACACTAAAAGCGGCGCGGGGCAGTATTTTACGCCGCGACCTTTGATCGATGCTATTGTTGAATGTGTGCGCCCGCTTCCGTCGGAGACCGTGTGCGATCCTGCGTGCGGTACAGGCGGATTTTTACTCGCGGCGCACGATTTTATTCAGCGAACAGGACGTAAGAAAGGGCGTCGTATAGTAGAAGGTAATTTCCACGGGACGGAACTCGTCGAAGAAGTCGCCCGACTGGCAACTATGAACCTACTCCTGCATGGGCTCGGAACTGAGACCGCGCAAGGAGACTTTCCAATCACGTGCGAGGACAGCTTGTCATCACCTCCTCGAATTATGGCAGATGTAGTTTTGACTAATCCGCCTTTTGGTATTCGCGGGTCAGTTAAAGAAGACAGCGGCGCGGTGCCACAAGATGAGGAGTTTGAAATTACTCGTGCGGATTTTTGGACTCAGACTGCAAACAAGCAGCTGAATTTTCTCCAGCATATCTACGCGTTGCTAAAGCCAAATGGGCGAGCTGCTGTCGTTGTGCCTGATAACGTGCTCTATGAACGCGGGGCCGGCGTGATAATCCGCCGGAATCTCCTAGAGCAGTGTCACGTGCATACGTTATTGCGACTACCCAAAGGGCTTTTTTATGCACATGGAGTGACCGCAAACGTAATTTTCTTCGACAAGAAAAAACCAGTTGTGGGATCCGAAGGCCAAGCGATTTGGGTCTATAACCTGCGCGCAGAAAAGCGATTTTCTTTAAAGAAAAGCCCGCTCCAAAAGTCGGATCTCGATGATTTTATACGTAAATATAATCTAGGAAAAATCAATTCCAGGCGTGAAAGCCGGCTGTTTCGCTCCTACCCATTAAATGAGGTTCTCCGTGAGCCATCCTGTCGCTTGGATTTTGATTGGGGACAGGTAAGTTTGGACGTTTCTGCTCCGAAAGGGTCCCCCGCAGTCAGACTAAAAAGAATTACTGCGGAAATATCCAAAGATTTGGAGGCCGCGCTTAAGGCTATTACAAGAGTGGCGGGAAAGCAGCGCTAGTCTGCCGGAAAGAAGAAGGGGCGCCTATTCACAGCATGACGAGTAGGCGGCATTTTCATGGAGGGGGCGACCGGACTCGCCGACCTCACGCCGTCACCGCGAGATTGGCTCCCACGGTGGATTGGCCATTCGCTGAGCCGTCGGCCTTGTAGAGGCCGGAGGCGCTGCGGTCCTGGCTCAGTTGGGTGAAGAGATCGGTCAGCTCTTGCTGCGAGATGCCGCCGTCGCCGTCGGTGTCGATCGCGTCGAAGAGTTGCTTGAAGTCGGATTTCGAGACGGTCGGGTCCGTCGCGTCGGATGATTGGCCGCTTTCCTCCGCCTTCTTTTTTTGGGACGAACTTCCCGAGCCGGCGCGCGCATCGCACCGGCCTCCGTCGCGATCATCTCAGTCACTCCCGACCGAGTACGGCGTCTCCGTTTGGATCTCGTAGCGGTTGTCCAGACGGCGGGAAAAGTCTAGCGGGTCGCCGACGCCGACGGTGCCGCGGGGGACTTGGTAGGCCCAGACTTCGAAGTAGCTGAGGGTGGCGGCACCGTAGATGGTCGAGAAGGCGCCGTCCACGGCGTCGAGGCCGCAGGAAATCTTGATGCGGCCGATCCGCGGCACGTGAAAGCGCGCGTCGGTCGTGAACCAGTGCCCGCCGACGTACACCTCGGCGTAGGCGTGAAAATCCATGTGATTGAGCGGATCGGGAAATCCGATGTCCGGCAGATGGCCGGTCACGTAGCGCGCGGGCAGGTTGAAGGTGCGGTTGAGCGCGACGACCAGATGCGCGAAATCGCGGCAGACGCCGTAGCCGCGCTGCAACACATCCCACGCCGAAAGATCGGCGCGGCCGGAGGAGTAGCGGTACTCGATGTTGTCGTGCAGCCACTGGCTGATCGCGTTGACGCGCGGCAGGCCGTGCTCCACGTGCCCGAATTTTTCCCACGCGAATCCCGTGAGCTTGTCGGAATCGCAGTACCGGCTCGGCAGCGTGTAGCGCAGCAAGTCCGGCGGCAGCTCCACCGGCGCAGCCGGCGAGCGCAGGGGCAGGCCGGTGTTGTCCGGTCGTGAAGTCGTGGCGACGATCGCGTCGTGGCGAAAACAGTTGGCCCCGCGCGCGAGCTTCACCCGCCAGACACGATTGCCATGCACATCCCGGAACGCTTCGGCGGGGAGATAATGGCCGAGCGACAAAGCCTCGAACACCACCGCGTGATCGCGATTGGGCCGCGGCTGGAGATTCAGCAGCAGCGAGGCATCGCCGGTGGCCTCGTACGCGAGGCTGCAGCCCACGCGCACCGTGATGTCGAAGCGCCGAGGCGCGCCGACGGGATTCAAGGCTCGATCTTCGTCGGAGGTCGCCATGTGAGGGCTCGTCGCAGCGGCCCGGGCAACCTCATCCCGGAATGGGTCTAGTTGCGAAACGGCGAGCAGGCCTTGGCGGCAAGGTGAACCTGAGCAGCGAACATGCCGCGCGCAAACGGGCGAGTCCGATTGGGGTGTTTATTCACCCGCTTGAAGTGAGGACCGAGATTTATTTTCTCCGCGCACGGCGCAGTTTCTCGGAGCCAATCACCGAATCATTTTTTTGCTACGGATTTTTTTGGACCGATGCCTAGAGCACTCGGTCGACTGACCATCGGCGCGCCGTACTCGCCCGGACAGAGCACGCACACGACCCGGCAAAGGCTGCAGGGTCGTGCCGTTCGCTCGAGTTACTTGCGGGCTTTTTTGGCCTGCTTCGCCGCCTTCTTTTCCTTGGGGGACTTGAGCGGGGCTTTCTTGGTCTGCTTCTTCGAGTCTTGTGATTTGGCCATATGATTACTTCTAGGTTGATGATGGATGGGCGGGATGCCCGATCCGTCCGCGCCAAGATCCGAGACTCGCACGGCGCATGAAGCACTTTGCCATGTCCCCGACCTAAACGTGTGCCGATTATGTGACGCCATCCGCGCGACCGCGAACTATTTTCTTCGTGGAGTGTGAATTAACTCCGATGCGGAATCGTTTTTCCCTCGGAGATCACGCGCGAAATTTTCGCGCAAGCCAACGCCCACGGCGCGCGTATCGGACGCGATTCGCAGCGTGTTTTGGCGAAGCGCGCGGTTTTCCGCGTCATCGCGATGAATGCGCTAATGTAAGAACAAACGGCAGAAAAACTCTATCACGCGTGATCGGTCGCGTTCGCGAGCGCGAGGGGTTGCGCCCGGCGCCGACGCCAGCCGATCGCCAGTGCGATTGCTCCGCCGAGCCACGCTGCCGTCGTGGTCGGCTCAGGCACACTGGAGACCTGCGTCAGCAACAGGGAGACGCCGCCGCGGTTGTCGCCGAGACTGTTGTCTTGGAAGTACGCGATGAAATCGGTGGCGCCGGTGAGCGTGATCTGCGTGCTGAAGCCGGAGACGGCGTTGAAAGCGGTCCCAGCGTCGGGGTAGGTCGTCGTGCTGCCGATGCGGTCGACCGTGGGAAGGATCACCACGGCGGTGAGCCACGAAGGCGCGGAGGCGAAGGGCGACCACGCAGTGTAGGTGGCGTT
The DNA here is from genome assembly GCA_048498795.1 of Verrucomicrobiota bacterium. GTDB lineage: Bacteria > Verrucomicrobiota > Verrucomicrobiia > Opitutales > Opitutaceae > JBEHXH01. The sequence continues at coordinate 174,315 of JBEHXH010000007.1, read as the reverse complement.
GGAGGTGAGTCCGGGGTTAGTGAAAGAGAATTCCCACACGCCCGCCGGCAATGTGAACGGCGCGGTGGGCAGACTGTAGGCCGGGTCGCCGTAGGCGGTGGCGCTGAGGTTGAGGACGTAGGTGAGGGGGCTGGAGCTTTGGAGGACGAGCTGGGCGCGGGCGCCGAGCGTGGTGACGAGCAGGAGGGCGAGCAGCGTGACGAGGGCGGACGTTTTCATGGTGGGGTGGAGCAGGGGCGCAGCCGCGGGATTGCAGCCGCGCTACCCTCATCATGCACGACTTGGTCCCGAGTACGCCACGACTGAGTCACGTTGAGGATAAAACGCGCCGCGTGCTTTATCAGTTGTTTGCATCGGGGCATCCGGCTGGCTCTTACCCCAAAACATTTCCGAAAACCGTCTTGCGCGGCCTATGCCGGGTACTAGCCTCGATTGGTTTTACGTCCGCAAATCCACGCCACATGGTCACCGCCAACAACGAACTCGGCTACGATAGCAAAATCGAGGGCGACATCGTCGTCACCAAGCTCGATTCCGCCATCAACTGGATTCGCAACAACTCCATGTGGCCGATGCCCATGGGCCTCGCGTGCTGCGCCATCGAGCTGATGGCCGTGGCGTCGAGCAAGTTCGACATCGCGCGCTTCGGCGCGGAGGTCATGCGCTTTTCCCCGCGTCAGGCCGACTGCATGATCGTCTCCGGCACGGTCACCTACAAGATGGCCCCGCACGTCCGCCGCATTTATGATCAGATGGCGGAGCCGAAGTGGGTCATCGCCATGGGCGCCTGTGCGAGCTCGGGCGGCATGTACCGCAGCTACGCCACCCTGCAGGGCGTCGACCGAATTCTCCCCGTGGACGTTTACATCAGCGGCTGCCCTCCGCGCCCCGAGGCCGTGCTGGACGCGCTGATGAAGCTCCAAAACAAAGTCCGCCGCGAGCCGGCCCTCAAGAAACTGATGTCGGCCTGACTCACGTCCCGCCGCTGCCCACCATGACCGCGACCGCCGACGTAGTTGCCGCCGTACAGGCCAAGTTTCCCGCTGTGACGCCCCGCGCGTCCGGCGACCATCCCGCGCTCAATGCCTCCGCCACCGAGGTCCTCGCGGTGCTCAAGGCCCTGCGCGACGAGCATGGTTTCGACCTCCTGATGGACCTCACGGCCATCGATTGGGCCGAGGGCGCTTCGCCGCGCTTCACGGTAGTTTATCACCTGCACTCGACGACTCACCACGGCTACGTGCGCGTGGCGGCCAACTGCACCGACGATGTCGAGCCCGCGATGCCCACCGCCGTCTCGCTCTGGCCCGCGGCCGATTGGCACGAGCGCGAGTGCTGGGATCTGATGGGTGTGAAGTTCACCGGCCATCCCGATCTCCGCCGCATCCTTATGTGGGAGGGCTATCCGTACCACCCGCTGCGCAAGGAGTTTCCGCTGGCCGGCATCGAGACCGCGCTGCCCGACGCCGAGATCGTCGAGGAGACCAACACCAAGGTCATCGCCGCGCCGATGGCGGGCGGACCGTTCGTCGCCTCCTCCGGCGAGATGAATCTCACCGAGGCCGAGCCCCGCGCGAAGGACGAGAGCTGGAGCGACCGCCGTCCGCGGCCCGACCAGACCGGCCTCGTGCAACGTAAAACCTGATTCGCCGCGATGCCTACCGAACACACGTTTCCCGATACCGCGGCGAAGAACGCCCAGGGCGAATTCGAGTCCGAGAAGATGTCCCTCTCGATGGGGCCCTCGCACCCGTCGACCCACGGCGTGCTCCGTCTCCAGATGGAGCTCGACGGTGAGATCGTCACCAAGGTCGACCCGATCCTCGGCTACCTGCACCGCGGCGACGAGAAGATCGCCGAGAACATGACTTACAACCAGTTCGTGCCCTACACGGACCGGTTGGACTACCTCGCCCCGCTCGCCAACAACATGGCGTACGCCATCGCGGTCGAGCGCCTCGCGAAACTCGAAGTGCCCGCGCGTTGCCAGGCGATCCGCGTGATCACCGCGGAGCTCGCGCGCATCTCGTCGCATCTGATGGGCCTCGGCGCGTTCGGCATCGATACCGGCGCGTGGACGGTGTTCATGTACACCTTCACGGAGCGCGAGAAGCTCTACACACTCTTCGAGCAGCTCACCGGCGCGCGCTTCACCACGAGCTACGCGCGCATCGGCGGCCTCCAGCGCGACATCCCCGCCGGCTGGACCGACGGCGTGCTTAAGTTCTGCGACCAGTTTCTCCCGATCCTCGACGAGATCCTCGCGCTCCTGACGCGCAACAAGATCTTCATGGATCGCACCGTGGACATCGGCGTCATCTCGAAGGAAGACGCGATCGCCTACGGCCTCACCGGTCCCAATCTCCGCGGCAGCGGCGTCGCGGTCGACCTCCGCAAGGACAAGCCGTACTCCGGCTACGAGCAGTACGAGTTCGACGTGCCGATCGGCACCAAGGGCGATTGCTACGACCGCTATCTCGTCCGCGGCGAGGAGATGAAGCAGTCCGTGCGCATCGTCCGCCAGGCCATCGCCAAGCTCCCCGGCGGCGACTGGTACGCGAAGGACGCGAAGCGCATTTTCGCTCCGCCGAAGGACAAGGTCCTCAGCTCGATGGAAGAGCTGATCCAGAATTTCATGATCGTGACCGAGGGCCCGCAGATGCCCGCCGGCGAAGTTTACTTCGAGGCGGAAAATCCCAAGGGCATCCTCGGTTTCTACGTCGTGAGCAAGGGCGGCGGCGTGCCGTGGCGCCTCAAGATCCGCAGCCCCTCCTTCTGCAATCTCAGCATCCTCCCCAAGGTCTGCGTCGGCGCGATGGTGTCCGACGTCGTGTCGATCCTCGGCTCGTTCGACTTCGTGATGGGCGAGTGCGACCGCTAAAAACCTTCAACCACGAAACACACGAACCACACGAAATGATTTCCTCACGAATCAGTCCCGCCGGGTCTTCTTTTTCGTGTCGTTCGTGTGTTTCGTGGTGACCTGCTTGTTCGCGTCAATGAATCTCAAGTCCGAAACGCTTTCCCAGATCGACGAGGTGATCACCCATTACCCGGTGAAGCGCAGCGCCACGCTGCCCCTGTTGCACCTCATTCAGGAGGACCTCGGCTACATCCCCGATGAGGCGATGCCCTGGATCGCAGCCAAGCTCGAGATCCAGCCGATCAACGTCTACGAAGTCGTGACGTTCTACCCGATGTTCAAGCGGAAGCCGATCGGCCGCCGCCACATCAAGGTCTGCCGCACGCTCTCCTGCGCGCTCAAGGGCGGCTACAAGACCTGCGAGACCTTCGAGAAGGAATTCTCCACGCACGCCGGCCCGACCGAGATCTCGCCCGATGGCGAAGTCACGGTGGAGTTTGTCGAGTGCCTCGCGAGCTGCGGCACCGCGCCCGTGGTGCTGATCGACGACGACCTGCACGAAAACGTCGACTGCGCGAAAGCGAAGCAGTTGAGCGACCAGATCAAAGCCGAGGCCAAGAAACGCTAAACGCCATGCCCGAATTCACCCTGAAGTTTGGCATCTTGGAAGCGACGCGCGAGGCTTTGCACTCGGCGCCGTTCAAGCCGTTCCGTCTTCGTTTGCACGACGGCACGCTGCTCCGTGTTTCCAATCCCGATCTGCTCTGGGTGAGCAAAGGCGGCACCATCGTTTTCGACGACGCGAAGATGTTGCGCATCCTTAATCCGGCCATGATCACTGCGATCGAGCAGAAGTCGCCGCACAACTGACCAACTGCCCATGCCCGCGCCCGAACAACGCCGCATCATTTTCAAGCACATCGACGAGCCCGGCTACTCGAATGACCTCGCGTGCTACCAGCGCAATGGCGGTTACGAGGTCCTGAAGAAGGCCGTCACGCGCAAGCCCGAGGAGCTCATCGAGGAGGTCAAGAAGTCCGGCCTGCGCGGCCGCGGCGGCGCGGGTTTCCCCTGCGGCGTCAAGTGGGGCCTCGTCGACCGCAAGAGCGGCAAGCCCATTTACCTGATCGTCAACGCCGACGAGTCGGAGCCCGGCACCTTCAAGGACCGGTACATCATGCACCAGGACCCGCATCAGTTGATCGAGGGCACGATGATCTCGTGCTTCGCGAACAACGTGAAACAGGCCTACATCTATATCCGCGGCGAGATGCCGCACGGCGCGCGCATCCTTGAGAAGGCCATCGCCGAGGCCCGTGCGGCGGGTTTCGTCGGCAAGAACATCCTCGGCACCACGTACTCGTGCGACATCTTCGTGCACCGCGGCGCCGGCGCCTACATCTGCGGTGAAGAGACCGGTCTGATCGAGTCGCTCGAGGGCAAGCGCGCCAACCCGCGCATCAAGCCCCCGTATTTCCCCGCGGTGCTTGGCCTCTACCAGTGCCCCACGATCGTCAACAACGTGGAGACGCTCTGCCACGTGAAGTACATCGCGGAGTTTGGCGGCGCGGAGTACGCGAAGCTCGGCACGCCGGGCAACACCGGCACGCGCATCTTCTGCGTCTCGGGCCACGTGCAGAAGCCGGGTTACTACGAGTTCGAGGCCGGCAAGATCACGATGGGCCAGCTGCTCAACGAGGTCTGCGGCGGCCCGCTCCCCGGGCGCACGTTCAAGGCCGTGATCCCCGGCGGCTCGTCCGCCAAGATCATGCGCTTCGGCGAGCGCTACAAGGGCAAGCGCAAGGTCGGCGCCGAGATGGTCGACTACGACTGGGGCGTCGAGGATGTCCCGATGGATTTCGATTCGCTCGCGATGATCGGCACGATGGGCGGCTCCGGCGGCGTGATCGTGATGGACGACACCGTCAACATGGTCGAGGCCCTCGCCAACATCAACGCCTTCTACTCCCACGAGAGCTGCGGCCAGTGCACGCCCTGCCGCGAGGGCTCGCTGTGGATGAAGAAGATCACCACGCGCATGGTCCACGGCCAGGCCCGCGCCGAGGACGCCGCGCTGCTCAAGAGCGTGGCCGACCAGATCCCCGGCCGCACGATCTGCGCCTTCGGCGAAGCGTGCTCGTGGCCGACGCAGAGCTTCATCGCGAAGTTCGGCGACGAATTCAAAAACTACCCCGAGGCCAAGAAAGCCGCGAAACCCACCGAGTCGCACGTCCTGATCTGATTTTGGTCCACCACGAAAAACACGAAACACTCGAAAATCCGATGAACCCGAAGCACTCGATGTCCGCCTCCGACTTTCGTGTTCTTCGTGTGTTTCGTGGTTAAAAAATCTCCTCTTTCTCGATGATCGCTCCGCCCAAACCCGACCTCGTTACCGTCAATGTCGACGGCAAGGACATCGCCGTGCCGAAGGGCACGAATGTCATCGAGGCCGCGCGCCTGCTCGGCGTCGATGTCCCGCACTATTGCTACCACCCGAAGCTCTCGATCGTGGGCAATTGCCGCATGTGCCTCATCGAAATGGGCATGCCGGCCGTCGATCCCGCGACCAAGGCCCCGATCATGGATCCGGCCACGGGCAAGCAGAAGATCAACTGGATCCCGCGCCCGCAGATCGGCTGCGGCACCAACGCTTCCCCGGGCCTGCACATCCGCACCCAGTCGCCGATGGTGAAGGATTGCCGCGAGGGCGTGATGGAGTTTCTCCTCATCAATCACCCGCTCGATTGTCCGATCTGCGACCAGGCCGGCGAGTGCAAGCTCCAGGAGCAGTCCACCGGCTACGGCCGCGGCTACTCGCGCTTCATCGAGCAGAAAAACGTGAAGCCCAAGCGCACCCAGCTCGGGCCGCGCGTCACGCTCGACGACGAGCGCTGCATCCTCTGCTCGCGCTGCATCCGTTTCTCGAAGGAGATCGCTAAGGACGACGTCCTCGGCTTCGTCGACCGCGGCAGCTACTCCACGCTCACCTGTTATCCGGGCAAGCAGCTCGCGAACAACTACTCGCTCAACACGGTCGACATCTGCCCGGTCGGCGCGCTCACCAGCACCGATTTCCGGTTCAAGATGCGCGTCTGGTTCCTCAAGCAGACCAACAGCGTCGACACCGAGACCTCCGTCGGCGCCAACACCGTCGTCTGGTCGCGCGAGGGCGTCGTCTACCGTATCACCCCGCGTCGCAACGACGAGGTGAACGACACGTGGATGCCCGACTCCGGTCGCGATCTCTACAAGCAGGTCAAGGCCCCCGACCGGCTCGTCGCGGTCAAGGTCAACGGCGCCGATAGCGCCCTCGACATCGCGATCAACGCCGCCACCGAAATCTTCAAGGCCTCCGCCGGCGCGATCGCCGTCGTCGGCTCCGGCCGCAGCAGCGTCGAGGAGCAATTCCTCACGAAGAAGCTCGCCGATTCGCTCAAGGCCACCACCGCGCTCGTCAGCCGGACGGGGCAGGGGGACAAGCTCCTCGTCTCCGCCGACCGCAATCCCAATGTCCGCGGCGCGCTCGTCACCGGCCTCATCAAGTCGCTCCCGTCCGCGCAGCTCACCGAGCTCGCCGCCGCGATCGACGCGGGCAAGGTCAAGGCCGTCGTCTCCATTGGCGAGGACCTCGCCGCCGCCGGCCTCAATGCCGCGCAGCTCGCGAAGGTTGCCATCGTCTATCTCGGCACGCACGCCAACGCCACGAGCGCCGCGGCCAAGGTCGTGCTGCCCACGCTGACGGTCTTCGAGAAGAGCGGCACGCTGGTCAACCAGCAGTTCCGTATCCAGAAATTCCTTACAGCGGTCCCCGGCCCGTCGGGTGCGACGAATGATCTCGTCGTCCTCGCCAAGCTCGCCGGTGTCGCCGCCTCCGAGACCGCCTCGGTCTGGAAGCTCCTCTCCGCCGAAGTCGCCGGCCTCGCGCCGATCAGCTTCGCCACGCTGCCCGAGACCGGCCTGCTGCTCGATGCCACGCCGTTCGCCGGCGTGCCCTTCGCCGAGGGCGAGACGCTGCACTACAAACCCGCCGCGCCCGCCGCTGCTCCCGCCAGCTGACCGCCATGTTCGATTTCTACTTCAACCTCCCGCTGATCGTCCGCCTCGTGGTGCAAGGCCTCGCGGTGATCCTCGTGATCTTCCCGCTGGCCGGCGCTTCGTCGCTCGCTGAGCGAAAGGTCTCCGCGTGGATCCAGGGCCGCCCCGGCCCCAATCGCGCGATCCCGTTCTGGTTCGCGTGGGTGCCGGTGCTCGGGCCGTTCCTCCAGCGCCTCGGCGTGTTTCACTTGATGGCCGACGGCCTGAAGTTCGTCTTCAAGGAAGAGCCGCTCCCGAATCACGTTAACAAGTTCTACTTCATCCTCGCGCCCATTGTCGCGATGATGCCCGCGTTCACGACCGTCGTCGCGGTACCCTTCGGCGCGTATCTCGACTCCGCCAATCACCTCGTCCCGCTGATGCTGGCCAACGTCGATGTCGGCCTGCTCGCGGTCTTCGCGGTTTCCTCGCTCGGCGTTTACTCGGTGATCCTCGCCGGCTGGGCGTCCAATTCGAAGTATCCTTTCCTCGGCGGCGTGCGCGCCTCCGCGCAGCTCATCTCGTACGAGCTCGCGATGACGCTCTCCGTGCTCCCGGTTTTCCTGTGGATCAACGAGCCCGGCCGCGAAGCCACCATGAGCCTCGTGCGCGTGGTCGAGTTCCAGAGCGCGCCTTGGGGTAACTTCACGGGCGGCCTGTGGTTCATCTTCACGATGCCGATCAGCGCGCTGATCTTCATCATCTCGCTTTACGCCGAGACGAACCGTCAGCCGTTCGACATGCCGGAGTCCGAGGCCGATCTCGTCGGCGGCTTCCACACGGAGTATGGCGCGTTCAAGTGGTCACTGTTTTTCGTCGCCGAGTACTCGCACATGATCGTGGGCTCTGCGGTCTTCACGCTGCTGTTCCTCGGTGGCTGGAATCCGCTCCCATGGTTCCCGCTCGAGTCGCTCATCGCGCTGCTCGCGAAGTTCATCCCGGTCGCCACGCACCCGCTCTTCGTCGGCCTGCTCTCGATCGGAATCTTCCTCGGCAAGATTGTTTTCCAGGTCTTCGTCTTCATGTGGGTGCGCTGGACCGTCCCGCGCTTCCGCTACGACCAAGTCATGAAGCTCGGCTGGCAGCGCCTGCTGCCCCTCGCCATCCTTAACCTGCTGGTCTACGCGATCGGCATCGCGGTCATCCAAAAGTAACCACCGACCCTTTCGCGCCATGGCCGTCGTCACTCTCGAACGCAAACCGCTCACCATCGCCGAGCGCCTCTACCTGCCCTCCATTGCGTCGGGCATGTCGACCACGCTGAAGCACCTCTTCCAGCCCAACGTTACGCTGGAGTATCCTGAGCAGCGCCCGGTGATTCCGCCCGGCTACCGTGGCGTGCCCACGCTGGTGAAGGACCCGCACGGTCGCGAGAAATGTGTTTCTTGCCAGCTCTGCGAATTCGTCTGCCCGCCCAAGGCCATCCGTATCACGCCGGGTGAGATTCCGGCCGACTCCGCCAATGCCCACGTCGAGAAGGGCCCGCAGGCTTTCGACATCGACATGCTGCGCTGCATCTACTGCGGCCTGTGCCAGGAGGTCTGCCCGGAGGAGGCGATCTGGCTGCAGAATCAGTTCTCCATGACCGGCTACACCCGCGAGGAGATGGTCAACCACAAGGACCGCCTCTACGAGCTCGGCGGCACGTTGCCCGACGAACACTACAAGTGGGACAAGAAGAAAGCCGCCGAAGAACACGGCAACGCCCACTGAAAAACTGAAGGAACGAAAAACTGAAGAGCTGAATACCTGCTTCTCTCCGCGCACTCGTTCCATCCTCCGCCCTTTATCAACCTGAACTCACTCCGCTTCAGCTCTTCAGCCCTTCCGGCTTTCAGCCCTTTCGCGTGATGAACGTCCTCTTCACCGTTTTCGCCCTGCTCACCGTGCTTTCCGCGGTGGGCGTCGTCGCGAACAAAAACGCCGTCAACGCCGCGATGTGCCTCATGCTCTCGCTGGTCGGCATCGCCGGGCTCTTCATCGGGCTCGACGCCACGCTGCTGGCGTTCCTCGTCTTGCTCGTTTACGCGGGCGCGGTCGTCGCGCTGTTCCTCTTCATCGTCATGCTGCTCGATGTGCAGGGCGTGCCGGTGCAGGCCTCGGGTCCGGGCCTCAAGTCCGCCGCGGGCATCCTCGCCTTCGCGCTGCTCGCGGTCGGCGTCGCCTCCTTTAAGCTCAAGGCCACCATCGCCTCCGCCGCGCCGGTCGCGGGCGTCGGCTCCTCGCTCAAGCTCTACGCGCAGCAGCTCTTCACCGTCTACCTGCTGCCCGTGCAGGTGATGGGCTTCCTGCTCCTCATCGCCATGCTCGGCGTGATCGTCCTCAGCAAGCGCCACGACAAGGAGATCGCCTCATGAGTCCCACGCTCGAACAGTATCTTTTCCTGAGCGCGCTGCTCTTCGTCATCGGTTTCTTCGGCGTGCTCATCCGGCGCAACACGCTGGTGATCTACATGTGCCTTGAGCTGATGCTCGTGGCCTCGACGCTCGCGCTGGTCGCGTTCTCTCATTTCAACGGCACCAACGACGGCAACGTCTTCGTGTTCTTCATTCTCACCGTCGCCGCCGCCGAGGTCGCGGTCGGTCTCGCCATCATCGTCGCGCTCTTCCGCCAGCGCCACACCACGCAGGTCGACCAGCTCGACTCGCTGAAGAACTGACGCGCATGCCCACGCAAACGCTTTTCCCCTACGTGTTGATCGAGCCGCTCGCCGCGGCCGCGCTCATCGCGCTCTTCCTGCGGCGTCGCGGCACCATCGCCGCGTGGCTCGCCACGATCGTGGCGGCGCTGATCTGTTTCCGCGCGCTGAAGAATGGTTTCAGCGATGTCCGTTTCGCTACGCACATCGAGTGGCTCCGCTTCGGTGATTTCTCGCTCTCCCTCGGCGTGAAGTACGACGACCTCGCCGCCCTGATGCTCTGCATCGTCGGCATCGTCGGCCTGTGCGTGCATGTCTTCTCGCTCGGTTATCTGCACGAAGACGGGGCCAAGGCCCGCTACTTCGGCGGTCTCTCGATCTTCATGTTTTCGATGATCGGCATCGTCCTCGCCGATAATCTTTTCATGATGTTCATTTTCTGGGAGCTCGTCGGTTTCAGCTCCTGGCTGCTCATCAATCACTGGCACGAAAAGGCCGCGCCCGCCGCCGCCTCGAAGAAGGCCTTCATCGCCAATCGCGTCGGCGACTTCGGTTTCCTCCTCGGCATCATCTGGTGTTACTACGCCAACGGCTCAGTCAATTTCGCGGACCTCGAGAAGAGCCACATCGCGAGCACCGCGATTCCGTTGCTTCTCTTCTGCGGCGCGGTCGGCAAGTCCGCCCAGCTCCCGCTGCAGGTCTGGCTGCCCGACGCGATGGAGGGCCCGACGCCCGTCTCCGCCCTCATCCACGCCGCCACGATGGTGGCCGCCGGTATCTACATGCTCTGTCGCATCAATGTCCTCATGGTGCCGCAGGCGCTCGAGGTCATCATGTGGATCGGTGTTGCGACCGCCCTCTACGCCGCGCTCTGCGCCATCGTGCAGCGCGACATAAAGAAGGTCCTCGCGTACTCCACGCTCTCGCAGCTCGGCTACATGGTCGCGGCCTTCGGCCTCGGCTCGCTGGGCGGTGAGGGAGCTGAGCACACGGTCATCGCCGCCGGCGTCGGCGCCGCGATGTTCCACCTCACCACGCACGCTTTCTTCAAGGCCCTGATGTTCCTCGGCTCCGGCTCCGTCATTCACGGCTGCCACCACGAGCAGGACATTTTCAAGATGGGCGGCCTCATGAAGAAGATGCCTCTCACCGGCATCACGTTCACCATCGGTGTCGCGGCCATTGCCGGCTTGCCGCTTTTCTCCGGCTTCTTCTCGAAGGACGCGATTCTCCACCTCGCACAGGAAAAGAACACCGCGGTGTTCGCGCTGCTCGTCCTCACCGCGGTCCTCACTTCGTTCTACATGACGCGCATGTGGAAGCTCGTCTTCTTCGGCACGCCGCGCAGCCATGAGGCCGAGGAAGCCCACGAGGGCGGCCTCACGCTCACGCTGCCGCTGGTGCTGCTCGCCGCTCTCGCGATCTTCGCCGGCTACACCACGCATGAGGGCACCGGCATCATCTACGGCGGTTTCTTCAAGGGCGTGCTCTCGCAGATTCCTCACGCCGAGGGTGCGATGGTGTACGTGATGAGCCTGGGCATCCTTATCGTCGGTGCGGGTGGCGCATGGCTCTACTACCAGTCGTCCGCCAACGACACGCTCGCCGAAAAATCTCCCGCGCTCTTCAGCGCGCTCACGACCCTCAAGGAATCCTTCGACCGCGTGTACGAGTACTACGTGGCCAAGGTCCAGCAGCGTTTCGCCAACCTGCTGTTCTTCCTCGATACCGTGCTGCTCTCGGGGCTGATCATCCGCTTCGGCTCCGGCCTCGTCGAGGTCTTCGGCTGGGGCGTCAGCAAGTTCCACGTCGGTCGCGCCAGCGCCTACGTCTATTGGTTCCTGTTCGGTCTCGTCCTCCTCTACGTCTACGCGGCGGGGATTCTCTGATTTCGCGATGCCCTCTTTCGATCCACTTCTCTGGTCCATCGCCGCGCCGCTCGCGCTGGCCGTCGCCATTGCGCTCGGTCTGCCCAAGCGCTGGTCGGTCCGCCTCGCCTACGTGGTGTTCGCGCTGCCCGCGCTGCTCGCGCTCGACGTCTGGTCGCGTTTCGCCGCCGCCACCAAGATCGATGGCTACGCCTTCCAGACGCAGTACTCAACCGGCCTCGACAGTGTCGGCATCAGCCTGCACCTCGGTCTCAACGGCATATCGCTGCCGCTCTTCGTGCTCGCGGGCATCGTCGGTTTCGCCGCCGGTCTCTACGCGCTGCAGTCGCAGGCTGAGCGCCTGAAAACGTACATCGCGCTCCTGCTCGTGATGCAGGCCGGCCTGATGGGCGTCTTCGCCAGCGTCGACATCTTCTATTTTTACTTCTTCCACGAGCTCGCGCTGATCCCGACCTTCGTGATGATCGGCATCTGGGGCGGTCGCGATCGCCACTACGCGGCGATGAACATGACCGTGTACCTCACGCTCGGCGCGATGCTGTCGCTCGTCGGCCTCATCGCCCTCTACGTCAAGAGCGGCGCGCAGAGTTTCGATCTCATCTCGCTCCGCCACGCGCTCGCGGGCCAGTCGCTCTCCGAGCTCACGCAGAAATACATCTTCGGCCTGCTGATGTTCGGCTTCGGCATCCTCGTCTCGCTCTGGCCGCTCCACTCGTGGGCGCCCCTCGGTTACGGTGCTGCCCCGAGCTCCAACGCCATGCTCCATGCGGGCGTGCTCAAGAAGTTCGGTCTCTACGGTCTCATCCAGATCGCCCTCCCGCTGCTCCCGCTCGGTGCGCAGGAGTGGGCCTACAAACTCGCACTCCTCGCCGCTATCGGCAACGTCCTCGTCGTCGGCCTGCTCACCATCGCCCAGGGCGACCTCAAGCAGATGGTCGGCTACAGCTCCGTGATGCACATGGGCTACGCCTTCCTCGGTATCGCAGCGGCCTCGACGCTCGGTCTCGGCGGCGTGGTGCTGTTGATGGTCGCGCACGGCCTCTCGGTCGCGCTGCAGTTCATGCTCGCGACGAGCATCCATCACCGCACGAAGACCTTTAAGCTGAGCGAAATGGGCGGCCTCGCGCAGCAGGCCCCGGTCCTCGCGGCTTTCTTCGTCGCTTCGACCTTTGCCAGCATCGGTCTCCCGGGCTTCGCCAATTTCTGGGGTGAGCTCACGATCTTCGTCGCGCTGTGGCAGTTCTCCCCGGCGCTCACTGCGGTCGCGGTCGGCGGCGTGATCATCTCCGCTGTTTACGGTCTCCGTGCCGCCGCCAAGGTCTTCTTTGGTCCCGCCACGCCCGAGTTCACGGAGGTCGCGGGCCACCATCCGCCGACGGATCTTTCATGGGGTGAACGCATCCCTGCGCTCGTGCTGATCGCCGCTCTCCTCTTCGTCGGCTTCTGGCCGAAATCCCTGTCGACTTCGCTCGACGCCTCGCTCGCCGCGCTGCCGCTCAAAACCGCGGTCGCCGCCAAGTAATTCGCCATGGATACCGCTTCCCTCCAAATCGCCGCCGGGGCGAACCAGTGGGCCGCCATCTTGCCCGAGATCGTTCTCGCGTGCCTTGCGCTGCTGCTGCTGGTCCTCGAGATCGTGCTGCCCAAGAAGCACCACGACTTCATCCCCGCGCTCGCGATCCTCGGCCAGGCGACGCTGCTGCTCGGCGTGTTGATCAACGTCAACTCGTACTACGTGCAGGACGGCTACTCGTTCAATCACCTGCTGCATCACTCGTTCTTCGGTCAGATGATGCGCGTGTTCTTCATCCTGTCGTCGATCCTCGTCTGCGTGCTCGGCCGCATCGCGCTGCCGCGCCAGAGTGTTTCCCGGATCGAGTTCTACCACATCGTGATGATCGTCGCCGCGGCGATGATGCTCCTCGCGCAGAGCAACAACTTCCTGATGCTCTTCGTCGCGCTGGAGACGGTCACGGTCGGATTCTACATCCTCGTGAGCTACTTCCGCTCCAGCCCCGCCTCGCTCGAGGCCGGCTTGAAGTACCTCATCATGGGCGCGCTCAGCTCGGGCATGCTGCTCTTCGGCATCGCGCTGCTCTACGGCACCGCGGGTAATCCGCTGCTCGCCGGCCACGCCACGTCCGCGATGGATTTTGATCAGCTGCGGGTGTTCCTCATCCATAATCCCAACACCTTCCTCGGTAACCTCGGCATCGTCCTCGTGCTCGCCGGCGTCGCGTTCAAGGTCGGCGCGTTTCCGTTCCAGATCTGGATCCCCGACGTCTATCAGGGCGCCCCGACGCCGATCACCGCGTTCCTCGCCGTCGCCTCCAAGGCCGCGGGCTTCGTGGTCCTCGTCAATCTCTGCGGCACGGGCGGCGTCTTCTCCGGTGCCACGTGGCTGACCACCCCGGTGCTGTCGGTCATGGCCGCCGCCACGATCCTTTTCGGCAATCTCGCCGCGCTCGCCCAGAGTAACGTCAAGCGCCTCATCGGTCTCTCCGGCGTCTCGCACGCTGGTTTCCTTCTTCTCGCCGTCGTCGCCGCACCCAAGGCGCCGCTCGCGATGGGCGCGATCTACTTCTACCTGTACGCCTACCTCTTCGCGAGTTTTACCGTCTTCGGTGTGATGGCGCACCTCGCCGGTCCCGACGATGCCTCGCAGGAGATCGAGCACTACTCGGGTCTCGCCAAAGAGCATCCGTTTCTCGCGGGCGTGCTGACCATCGGCCTCGGTTCGCTGGCCGGCATCCCGCCGCTCGCGGGCTTCATGGGTAAGCTCTTCGTCTTCATCGCGGCGTTCCAAGCCGGCCTCTACTGGCTGCTCGGTGTCGCGGTGCTCGGCGTCGTGATCTCCATCGCCTATTATTTCGGCTGGGTCCGCGGCGTGTATTTCGACGCGTGGTGGAACGGCGAAAACCAACCCAACGGCCGCCCTGCCGTCACGCCGGTCAATCTCTCCGCCGGCATCGCGCTCGGCGCGCTCGCCGCCTTCACGATCATCCTCGGCTTCTACCAAGGCGTCTTCGGCACCTGGCTGACGCCTTGAATGGGGTAGGGACGGGCGGCCCGCCCGTCCGGCTTGGCTTGGCCGTTCCGTTAGCTTCGCGCTCACCGAAAAGCGCGCTACTTTCGCACCTGCTTGACGCGGTCCACGGCGTTCTCGTCTTGCGCCCCGCGCGGCTCTTTGCGGCCATGACCTCTGCCGCATGAAAGTCACCGGACTCGCCCTTGTCCCGCCGCCGACCGCCGCCGACCTGCCTCGGGTCACGCCCGAGCTGCTCGCCTCGGTGCTCGCCCGTTACTCGCGCAGCAACGAGGGCATCGCTGCTATCATGTCGAAGGTCGACGTCGCCAATCCCGAGGCGTCGATCGACCGCATCCTGAAGTTCGTCGACTACGGCCACGCCTCCATCGGTGGCCTCACCGGCGGTCTCGCCATCGCGCTCGATGGCGTGTCGATGTGGCTCGCGTGGAAAGTTTTCGAGATCGCGACCATGGCCGACGGCCAGGAGTCGAGCACGCGCTACATCACGATGGACGCGTCGAATCTCCCGCCGGCCGAATCGCTCGGCATCCCCGCCGATCTCGCCGCGCGCTGGAGTGACCTGATGGCGCGCTCCTTCGCCGCGTATCACGCCGAGTACGCGCGACTCGACGCCGCCGCGCTCGCGAATCCCTCGCTTGTCCGCCTACCGCCCGACGCCAAGCCCGCCGTCGTCACGCGCCTGCGCAAGAACTACGCGCTCGACCGCGCCCGCTATTTCATCCCGCTCGCCACGCGCACCAATGTCGGTCTCGTCCAGAGCTCGCGCATGTGGGCCACCACGGTGAAGCACCTCGCCTCGATGCCGCACCCCGAGGCCCGCGCCGCCGCCGACCTCATCCGTGCCGAGTTGGTCAAACAGTCCCCGCGCCTCACGCGTCACAGCCTCGCCGAAAAATCCTTCGAAGCGCAGGCGCAGCAGGAACTCGCCACGGCGCTCGCGCTGGGCCGCGAGCGTCTCTCGTCCGCGCAGCTCGCCGACGAGGTCTGGGTCCACGTCGACCGCGCCACGCCGCCGTTCCTTGCCGAGACGCAGTCCATCGCTGAGTCCCTTCGCCACCGCGCCAATCGCTACGGCCAGCAAGGCAGCGCCACGCGCCGCATGCGCGTGAGCTTCGCGTGGAACAACATGGCGCTCGCCGAGCTGCGCGACCTCAACCGCCACCGCACCGGCCACCGCTGGACGCCGCTCATTCAAGCCGGCTTCTATCTCCCCGCCGAGATCGATCGCGCCCCGCACGCCGCACTGCTCGCCGACCAGCTCGCGCTCACCCGCGAGCTGATGGATCGTGGTTCTCCCGCGTACGTGTACTCGCTGCTCCTCGGCGCGCAGACGCCCTTCGAGCACAGCACGCACGCCGACAAGTTCATCTACGAAGCCGAACTCCGCACCGGCATGGGCGCGCACTTCCGCTACGCCGACCACCTCAGCGCCGCCCTCCGCGAGTTCTTCAAACTCGTCCCCGAAGCGAAGCAGTGGGTCGTCGAAGGCACGGCCGAGCCGGAATAATCCCACTCGCGTTCGCCTTGTCTGATGGGGACGCGGCGCCCTCGCCGCGTTTTACTTCACGCCGCGCCCTGCGTCACCGCTTTAGCGCGACCCTTCGGCCGCCACACCATTGCAGACGCCAATCCCGCCCCGCCCGCCAGCCACACCGTCGCGCTCGGCTCCGGAATCGACTCGATACTGTTGCTCGCGAGCCACGAGACATTGTCCGCAGACAGCGTCGAGTCCCACAGCGCGAACTCATCGATCTGCCCGCTCCAGCGCTCGTTGGCCGCGTCGTTGGAACCTAGGAAAACTGTCTGATTGCTCGAGCTGATCGTCCCGCCATTGACCGATGCGATAAGAGCGCCGTTGAGATAAAAATTGCGCTCGCCGCCTGCCGTCCAAGTGAGGACGACGTTCGTCCAATTGACCAAGGTCGACCCCAGCGCGTTGGCCGAAGTCATGTAGACATTCTGCCCGCTGATGTACACCGGGTCGGTGTTGGGCGTGTAGAACAGGAAGCGCGGCCCGCTCGTATCGAGCGAGTACTCCGTGCCGGGACTGCCGCTCGCCGCGCGCGTCCAGAATGACAGCGAGCCCGATGCCCCGAAATCGATGCCGCTGATCGTGACGTAGCCGCCCGTGAAATTCAGCGAAGTATTTCCGCCATAGGAGAACGGCGTCGTCGACGAAGTGTAGCTGACGCTGCCGTTGATCGTCGCCGAAACGCTCCCGACGAGCGGGCCGGTCGAGTTGTCGAAGAGATACGACGTGTTTGGCTTCACCGGTTGCACTTGTGCCTGGAGGACGGTCAGCCCGCTCCCGAGTCCGACAACGAGCAATCCCCTGCGAAGCTCACGCGATAGGTTCACTCGCGAGGAAATGGTGAAAACACCACCCTTGGGCAAGTCACGAGATAGTCACATCCTCGCGGCGAAGCGGTGTGCCGGTGTAGCTCCGGGATCCGCACCTCGCGCCGGGCACGCTTAGCGCCCGCGGCGCACGCGCTCCTTCTCCGCCTCGCGGTCCTCCTCGATTCGCGCGCGCTCGCTCACAAGCTGCTTCTCGATCTTCTCCACCTCGTCCGCTTTCTGGTCGGCGAGGGCGTCGTTGAGCTGCTTCTTCAGGAAGATTTCGCGCTCGGCGAGCTTGCCCTTGTACACGCGATCGATCTCGGCGAGGCGGGCTTTCTGCTCGGGCGTGACTTTGCGGTTCGCATCCGGGTCGGACTTGGCGAGACGTTCCATCGCGAGTTCGTAGGCGCTTTTCATGATGCCCCAATCTCGGCGAACTCAGCCGAATTTCACGCCGAAAATAACCACCACTGCCACCACGGCAAACGGGGACCACCAGCCCACGCGCCGCCTGCGCCAGCCCGTCGCGTAGCCGATCAGTAGCACGGCCGTCAGCCCCGCCAGTGCCGCACCGCCGATCCACGGCGCGCGAAACGTCGCGTGGTGAAATGCCCCCGGCACCTTCACGCTCCACTGCACCAGGCGCTCGATCGCGAGCAGCACGAGTGCCGCCGCGTGATTCATCAACGCCGCGCCTACGCTCCAGCCGACGAGCCCGCACAGCAGCGACAGAAATCCGCCGACCGTTACGAGCATCGCTGCCGGGATCAGCGCGAGATTCGCGAAGAGCGATCCGGGCGTCATGAGTTGGAAAAACTGCACGCCCGTGATCAGCCCCACGAGCATCGTCGCCACGCCGATGGCCAGCGCCGCCGCGGTCCATCGCCACGCTGCATCGAGTGCGTGCTGCCACCACGCCCACGTCGGCTTCGGCAGATCGCGCCACGGGCTCCATTTTTCCAGCAGCGCATCCGTGAGCGGCAAACCTAGCAGTAACAGCGCCGCGACGATTCCATAGCTCATTTGAAAACTCGCGCTGAACACCTGCAGCGGCGCGAGCAGTAGCACCACGAGCGCCGACGCAGTGAGTCCTGCGAGCGGATTGATCGGCCGCCACAAGAGCAGCGCCGCCTGCACGATCGCCGCCATCCCAAACGCCCGCACCGCCGAGGGCGCCGCGCCGGTGATGTCGACGAAGAGCCACAGCAGCGCCGTGCCGATCGCGAAGCGCGCCCACGGCGGCAAGCGCGTCGGCAGCAGCAGTGCCTGCAGTGCGCCCGCGATCACCGCGATGTTGAGCCCGCTGATCGCGAAGAGATGCATCGTGCCGCTCTCCATGAAGACTTCGCGCTGCTCGCTGCTCAGCTCATGCGTCTCGCCGAGCATCATCGCTCGGAGCAGCGCGCTCAGCTCCGGCCGCTTCGTGGCGATGCCGGTTGCAAGGATCGTTTTGAATTTCTCCGCCACCCGCGCGCAAAAGCGATAGTACGCCGTCGCCGGTTGTTTCTCCGCGCCGAGCCGCCCGCGCGTGAGCCGAAACTCCACGCCCGCCGCCGCGAGGTAGCTCTCGAAGCTCGCCGGCGGCGAATCGTCGGGCAACGCCGCAACAATCCCCGTCGTATCGAAAATCGCACTACGCATCGGCTCGCTCGCGCCCTTGGCTAGCGTGAGCGAGAAGTACACCCGTAGGCCCTTCAGCTCCCGCACCGAATCGTCCGCGCTCACCACCGTCGCGAGGCCTGCAGTCTTGCGTGCATCCTTTTGCGGAAACACCCGCTCGATGCGCAGCGCCAAATGCGCCTCGCGCGGCGGCAGCGTTGCCCATTCTGGCGGCCGGCGGTGGTGCAGCCCATACGCCGCCACGCCCGCGCAGGCCATCGCGGTCACGACCGCGGCGTTCCACGCCTTCGGCGCACGCCACGCAGCGAAGATACTTATACCCGCTGCCAAGAGTGCGACCGCGAGCGTCGCCCAAGGGGTTACTCTCACGCCCAACTCCGCCGCTGCGAGTCCGCCGATGAAGGGCAGCACGAGCCACAGGAGGGGCGCACGGTGTCCTAGGCTGCGGCTGGTCATTGCGGCGGGAAGAGGGGAGTGCTCGCATCGTTTGATATACGCTCCGTGTTGGCAATCGCCGCGGTTCGTGTTCATTGGCGGTTTCCGGATGGCCTCTGCCGATCAACCCGACCTCTTTGCCGAAGACCCGCTGCCCGCGCCGAATTTCCCCTCGGATGCGGCGCCGGCCAAGGCCGCGCACCAACCGCTCGCCGCGCGCATGCGCCCGCGCTCGCTCGCCGAGGTCGTGGGGCAGGAGCACATCCTGCGTGCGGGCAGTCTGCTACCGCGGCTCGTCGCGCAGAATCGCTTCGGCTCGCTGCTCTTTTACGGCCCGCCCGGTTGCGGCAAGACCAGCATCGCCGAGGCCATCGCGCGCGAGACGCAGAGCCGTTTCGTGCGCGTCAACGCCGTCATGTCCAACGTCGCCGAGCTGCGCGAGATCCTCGCCGCCGCGCGCCGCCGCCCCGAGGCTGCGACGATCCTCTTCATCGACGAGCTGCATCGCTTCAACAAATCGCAGCAGGACTTGCTCCTGCCCGACGTCGAGGAGGGCAACGTCCGCCTCATCGGCGCGACCACGCACAACCCCGGTTTCTACGTCAACCCGCCGCTACTCTCGCGCAGCCATCTCTTCCGCCTCGAACCGCTCTCGACCGCCGCGGTGACAGGTGTGCTGCAGCAGGCGCTCGCCGATTCCGAGCGCGGCCTCGGCGCGCGGCACGTCACGGCCGACGACAAGATTCTCGCCGACCTCGCCGTACTCTGTGACGGCGACCTCCGTCGCGCGCTCAACTCCCTCGAGGTCCTCGTGCTCGGTCTGCCCGAGGGCGGCGCGATCACCACCGCCGAGCTGGAGGTTTTCGCGCGCGAGCGGCGCATCCGCTACGACGCCGACGAGGACGAGCACTACGACACCATTTCCGCGTTCATCAAAAGCTGCCGCGGCGGCGATCCCGATGCCGCGATGTACTGGCTCGCCAAGATGCTCGCGGGCGGCGAGGACCCGCGCTTCATCGCGCGTCGCCTCGTGATCCTCGCGAGCGAGGACGTGGGCCTCGCCGATCCGCAGGCGCTGCCGCTCACCGTCGCCGCGCACCATGCCGTGGATTTCATCGGCCTGCCCGAGGCCGAGCTCACGCTCGCGCACGCCACGCTCTACATCGCGACCGCGCCGAAGAGCAACTCCGCCACCGTCGCGCTCGGCGAGGCCCACCGCGCGCTCAAGGAGCACCCGGTGCAGACGATCCCGTCCGCGCTGCGCAGCAAATCCGGCCAGGCCAACAAGCGCATCGGCCAAGGGAAGAGCTACGATTACTCGCACGACTTTCCCGAAAACATCTCGGGCCAGGACTACCTCGAAAAGCCGCTCGCCATCTACACGCCCAAGGCCGTCGGCTGGGAAACGAAGATCGCAGACCGCCTCGCCCGCTGGAAAGACCTGAAGGCGCAAATCCGTGCGCAGCGCACGAAGCCCTAGGTAGTTTTCCTCCAGCGCTAGCTTGCCTCTCCAGCGCAGAGGTTTAGGTTTTGTGAAACGGCGCGGATCGCGGCCCGCCGCCCAGTTCAACGTGTCAGTGTGCTAGTTGACCCATGGCCTTGCCGCATAATCGCAACCCCCTGCTTTGGGCGCTCGTCGTCAGCGCGCTGCTGATTCTGTGCGCACTCGTGGCGATGGTGCGAAATGCCTTCGCGCTGCACGATGCTTACGGCTGGGTTCGCCACACGCTCGTTGTCGAGGAGTCAGTGCGCGAGTTTGCGGGTACCCTTGCTTTTGCGCAGAGCCAGAGTCGTGGTTACGTGATCTCGCAGCAACCGTCGTGGCTGGCCGTGCATCGCGAGCTGGCCGATGCGACTTCGGGTCAGCTTGCCGCGATTCGCCAGTTGGTCGCCGACAATTCCGCGCAGACCCGTCGCGTCACGCTGCTGCAGGCCGCGCTCGACCGGCAGATCGCTTGGTGGCGTCGGATCGAAACGATTTCGAAACAAGAGGGCTTCGACGCTGCCGCACGTGAGATCGCGAGCGGAGTGGGGGAGAACAACATGACGACCATGCGCACGCTCGTGAACGAGATGATCGCCGAGGAAGATCAGTATCTCTCCGAGCGCGAAGCGCAAAGTGCCGTCGCCGAGCGTTGGTCCGGCTGGGGGCAAGTAGCCGTGGGCCTTCTCCTACTGCTGCAACTCGCCGCCGTGATCGGCTTGATCGTGAATCGTTTCCGAGTGCTCGCCCGCGAACAGATCATTGCGCAAGGCGCGCGCGATTATTCCGAGTCCATCGTCGCGACGGTGCGCACGCCGCTGCTCGTGCTCGACTCCGATTTGCGCGTACGCACGGCCAACCGCGCGTTTTTACTCCATTTCGGGCTCGCCGCCGCCGAGGTCGAAGGCCGCGCGTTGGAGGCCATCGGTGCGGGCGGCTGGAACAATCCGCACTTGCGCGAACGGCTCGGAAAAATCCTGCCGCAGGAGACGGAGCTGCTCGATTTCGCGTGGGAGCACGATTTTGGCGGCACGCTCGGTCGCCGTTCGCTGCTGCTCAACGCTCGCAAAGTCTACCGTCCCGGCAATCACACGGGCCTCATGCTGCTCGCGCTCGAGGACATCACCGAGCGCAAAGCTGCAGTCGACGCGCTCGAGCGCAAGGAGGCCGAACTTCGGCTCGCCGTCGCTGCGGTCAATCTCGGTGCATGGCGCCTCGAGGTGGACACCGGCAAACTCGAATCGTCGGATCGCCTGCGCGAGCTGTTCGATGTGAAGGACGCGCTGGATCGCGACGGTTTTGTCGCACGCATCCATCCCGATGATCGCGCGCACGTCCTACAGCAGCTTGGCGACGCGATCAAGGATCGCACCGATTACATCTCGGAGTATCGCGTGGTCTGGGCCGACGGCAGCGTTCACTGGCTTCAGAGTTTCGGCCGCGCCACCTACGGTAGCGGTGACACGCCGACGATTCTCCACGGCGTCACGCAGGACCTCACCGACCGCCGCGCCGCGGAGCAGGCTGTGCGCGATGCCAATACCCAGCTCGAGGCGTTTTCCTACAGCGTCGCGCATGATCTGCGCGCACCGCTGCGCACGATGAGCACCTTTAGCCAAGTCCTCATCGAGGACTTTGGCGCGCAGCTCCCACCGGCTGCACGCGAACATCTCGGCCGCATCCAGGACTCCGCCATCCGCATGGACCGGCTCGTGAGCGATCTCCTCGACTACAGCCGCCTCACGCGCATGGAGCTGAAGATCGGCCCCGTTTCACTTGAGTCGATCGTGGCCGACGCGCAGACCACGCTCTCCGCCGATCTCACTGCGTGCGGGGCCGTCGTGGAGGTTGCGCCCGGTTTGCCGCCGGTGAAGGGCAGTGCGCCGGTGCTTTCTCAGATCGTCACCAACCTCATCGCCAACGGCGCCAAGTTTGTCGCGCCCGGCACCACGCCGCACATCCGCGTGCGCGCCGAGACGCGCAACGGTGCGGTGCGTCTTTGGATCGAGGACAATGGCATCGGCATCGCGCCGAAACATCAGGAGCGAATTTTCCGCGTCTTCGAGCGGCTGCATGCGCAGGAGCAGTATCCCGGCACCGGCATCGGCCTCGCCATCGTGCGCAAGGGCGCTGAGCGCATGCGCGGCACGTGCGGCGTCGAGTCGATTCCCGGCGCAGGCGCGCGTTTCTGGGTCGAGCTGCCCGCCGCCAACGCGGCCTGAGTTTTCCTGCCCCTAATGAAAATCGATACCATCCTCGCCGTCGAAGACGATCCCGGTGACGTATTCATGCTCGAGCGCGCCGTGAAGCGCGCCGGCATCGCCAATCCCCTCGTCGTCGTGCGCGACGGCGAGGCCGCCGTTGAATACCTTGCCGGCAACGGCATCTACGCCGACCGCGAAAAGTATCCGCTCCCGACCGTGATGCTGCTCGATTTGAAACTTCCGCGCCGCAGCGGCCTCGAAGTGCTCGCGTGGTTGCGCGATCAGCCCGGCCTCAAGCGCCTCCGGGTTGTCGTGCTCACGTCTTCTCGCGAGTCACCCGATGTGAATCGCGCATACGAGCTGGGCGTGAGTTCTTACCTCGTGAAGCCCGTCGACATGGCGTCGCTGGTCGAGCGCCTCGCCGCGCTCAATCTCTTCATGGTCGTGCTCGCCGAGAAGCCCACGCTCGGCGCCTGAGAACGCCATGCCGGCGCGAATTGTTCGCGTCGCGTTAAAAACCTCCGCCGCGGGATGAGCCTTGCGAAACCGCCCCGCGCGCGGAACGTTGCCGCCATGAAACGCGCACTTCTGCTGCTGGTCGCCCTCGCCACCACTGCGCTGGCCGCGCCCACGAAAAAGCCGGCTCCTGCCGCGCCCTCGGCACCCGCTGCCGAGAAACCGAAGATCGAAGGCATCGAGGTCGCTCGCGCCGGCGGCGGCTACCTCGGCGTCGCACTCGCCAACGGCGGCTTCGCCATCGCGTTTTACGATGCAGAGCGGAAGCCCATCGCGGCCAACGTCTCGACCGCCTTCCTCCGCTGGCCCGTCACCTACAAAAATTCCGACGAGCACGTGACCCTGCAGCTCTCCTCCGACGGCCGCACGCTCTTCTCCCCTTTCAACGTCCGCCCTCCGCACACTTTCCGCCTCTTCGTCTCCCTCTTCGTCGACGGCAAAACCGACGCCGTCGAAGCCTACACCGTCCAATTCCACGATTGATTTTGCAGGAGAAACGGCGACCTACGAGAAGACGGAATCCAATTTAAGCGCAAAGAAGCAAAGAGCGCGAAGGTCACGCAAAGAATATCCTATGCTCTTCGCGGCCTTGGCGGCCTTCGTGTGAATCCCTCCTCAGGTTTCCCTATAAAACTCCGCCGCAAAACTTCGCGAACCTTCGCCATCTTTGCGTCTTCGCGCTTAACTGCTTTTTTCCGACCTCCTGCCTTTTCTCCGTTTCCTCCTGTAAAAACCGTTACGGAATCGTCCGGCACGCCCTGATTGACAGTCCCCACCTCGGCGGCGACGTTCGGAGCCATGTCCGCCCTCGACCAGCCGCCTTTTGACACCGTGGAGTCCGCCATCGCGGACATCGCCGCGGGCAAGCTCTTGATCGTCACCGACGACGAGAGCCGCGAAAACGAGGGCGACCTCATCATGGCCGCCGAGAAGGCGACGCCCGAGACGGTGAACATGATGATCCGCTACTGCAGCGGCATCGTCTGCGTGCCCACGCTCGAGCCGCAGCTTCGCCGCCTCGGCCTCGGGCCGATGGTGCAGCAGAATCGCGAAGTGCAGCGCACCGATTTCACCGTGAGCGTCGACGCCGCCGAGGGCATTTCGACCGGCATCAGTGCGCACGACCGCACGCATACGATCAAGCTCATCGCCGATCCCAGTACGCGTGCCGAGCAACTCGTGCAGCCGGGCCATGTGTTTCCGCTGCGCTCGCGCGTCGGCGGCGTGCTGGAGCGCGCCGGCCACACCGAGGCCGCGGTCGATCTCGCACTTCTTGCGGGCCTGCGTCCGAGCGGCGTGCTCTGCGAACTCGTCAACGACGACGGCACCGTGCAGCGCCTCCCGGAGCTGATCGAGTTCAAGAAACGCTTCGGCCTGAAGATGATCTCCATTGCGCAGCTCATCGAGTACCGCGCGAAGCGCGATCGCCTCGTGGAGCTCGTGTGCGCCAAGCCCTTCGCATCGGAGTTTGGCGAGTTCACGATGCACGTTTTCCGCAGCACGGTCGACCAGCGCCACCACCTCGCGCTCGCGATGGGCACGCTCAGTCCCGAGCCGACCCTCGTGCGCGTGCACAGCGAGAATCTCCTGAGCGACGTCTTCCATGCCCGCGAGATGACCGGCCGACGCGCGCTCGATGCGTCGCTGCAGGCCGTGGCTCGCGCCGGCCGCGGTGTCGTCCTCTACATGCAACCGGCCAATGCCGACGAGGTGCTCGTCCGCCGCCTCGCCCAGCCGTCCGCTCCGCCGCCGCCGATGAGCCTCCGCGATTACGGCACCGGCGCGCAGGTCCTCTCCGCCTTGGGTCTCAAGAAGATCCGCCTGCTCTCCAACAGCACCCGCCGCCCCGTCGGCCTCGACGGCTACGGCCTCGAAATCGTCGAACAGGTGACACTCTGAGTCCGAATATGGGAGGGCGCTTTGCGCCCGACTGACGCTCCGTCGACTCACTGGCAAAGCATTCTCGCTTCGCCCCTCAAAATCGCGCGCTCCTGTAGCGGCGCTCTATGAGCGCCGACTCCGCTCAGTCCGTCGACCGACTCCCTTCGGCGGTCATAGACCGCCGCTACAGGATCAGCGATTTCGGGTTGCGGATTCGCTGGAGTGCATTGCACTCAACCTTCCGCACTTCGCCACCTGCCATTCCATGAGTCTCGCTGCTCCCAAACCCACGATCATCGACGGCGCCGCCTTCAGCGTCGGCATCGTGGCGGCGCGTTTCAATCACGAGTACGTCGACACGCTCCTCGCGCGCGTGGTCGCCGGCTTGGAGAGCTTGGGCGTGCAGCCGGGCCGTATTTCGGTTTCACGCGTGCCGGGCTCCAACGAAGTGCCCATCGCCGCGCAGTGGCTCGCCTACGGCAAGGAGGTGCCCGATGTCGTCATCGGCCTCGGTGTATTGATCCGCGGCGACACCATTCACTACGAGCTCATCGCCGATGCCGCGACGCACGCGCTGCAGGAAGTCGCGCTGAAAACCGGCGTGCCCGTGATCAACGGCATCATCGTCGCCGAGACCGCCGTGCAGGCTCAGGTGCGCTGCGGCGGCTCGATCGATCGCGGCATCGAGTTTGCCCATGCGGCCCTCGAGATGGCGGCCCTCAAACGAAAGCTCTTCCGATGAGTCGCGCCCAATTTGCCCAGCGCCGCGATGGCCGCGTCGCCGCCGTCCAGTACCTCTATGCGTGGAGCATCAACTCCCCGAAGAACCTCACGGACGACCTCCGCGTGTTCTTTGAGAACATGGAGCAGCCGCGCGATCACTACGCCTTCGGTGAGGAGCTGATCCACGGTGCACTGCAGAACATCGCCGACATCGACGGCCGCATCCGCACGCTGGCGCACAACTGGGAGTTTGATCGCATCGCCAAGATCGACCTCGCGATCCTTCGCGTCGCGATCTTCGAGATGGTGCACCGCAAAGACATCCCGCCGGTCGTCTCGATCAACGAGGCCATCGACCTTTCGAAACAGTTTTCCAACGCCGACGCGAAGCGCTTCATCAACGGCATCCTCGACCGCCTGAAGGACGGCATCGGCCGCGACGCGCGCAAGGCCGAGTAAGGTCCGAACCATGTTCGGCCTCTTCAAGAAGTTCAAAGACGGCTTTGCGAAGACCGTCGCCGCCATCGCGGCGAAGACGCACAGCCTCTTCGGCGGGCGCAAGATCGACGCCGCCTCGCTCGACGAGCTCGAGGAGGCGCTGAT
The DNA here is from genome assembly GCA_048498795.1 of Verrucomicrobiota bacterium. Taxonomy (GTDB): domain Bacteria; phylum Verrucomicrobiota; class Verrucomicrobiia; order Opitutales; family Opitutaceae; genus JBEHXH01. Next base: position 147,994 of record JBEHXH010000007.1, on the reverse strand, counting down.
CACCGCCGACTTCGGCGTCGAAACGACCACCGAGATCCTCGCCGAGATCAAGGCCGCCTACAAAAAGGACGCGACCCTGCAGGGTCGCCAGGCCGCCGAGATCGGCGCCGCCGTGCTCAAGCGCGCGCTCGCGGGCAGCGAGGGCAAACTCTCCGAAGCCGCCACGCCCCCGACCGTCATCGCGATGATCGGCGTCAACGGCTCCGGCAAGACCACCACCACCGCCAAGCTCGCGTGGTTGCTGAAGCAGGACAAAAAGTCCGTCACGCTCGCCGCGTGCGACACCTTCCGCGCCGCCGCCGTCGAGCAGCTCAAGACCTGGGCCACGCGCCTCGATCTCGAGATCGTCGCCTCGCACACGGGCGCCGACTCCGCCGCCGTGGCCTTCGACGCGTGGCAGGCCGCCAAGTCGCGCGGACGCGATTACCTCATCGTCGACACCGCCGGCCGCCTGCACACGAAGAGCAATCTCATGGAGGAGCTGGCGAAGATCCGCCGCGTCCTCCAGAAGCACGACACCACCGCGCCGCAGCACCGCTGGCTCGTGGTCGACGGCTCGCTCGGCAGCAACTCCATCGAGCAGGCCCGCGTGTTTCACAAGAACTTCGGCCTCACCGGCCTCGTCGTGACCAAGCTCGACGGCACTAGCCGCGGCGGCGCCATCGTCGGCATCTGGCGCGAGCTGAAGCTCCCCATCTACTTCATCGGCCTTGGCGAACAGCCCGAAGACCTCCAACCCTTCAGCGCGGAAAACTACGCCCGCGCCGTGTTCGGCCTGGAGAGCTGAGCGGACCGAAGGTAGGGCGGGTTATCCTTAACCCGCCGCGGTGACTCGGTCTACCTATAGGCCGCGCACAACCGGCGCGTTAAGGATAACGCCCCCTGCCTTCAGGTCTTCCGCCGACGGCGTATCCAACTCGTCACTACAATCATTGCTGCACCGGCAATCGCGGCATAGGTCGTGGGCTCGGGGATGGCGAAGACCCGGATTTCGTGCAGACCTCCGCCGGAGCTCACATACGAATCGAAGGTGAAGGAAATGTAGCGATACGTCCCACCGGCCAGCCCATTAGCGGAGGTGAACGAAGTGGCCGGGATCGGGTCGGTTGGGAAGGCGAGGGTGCCGGAGAGGATCGTGACCGCTGAATCGAGGATGTAGCCTTGGGATGAGTTGACGAAGCTCGCGCTATTGGACGCGGAGATGTGAAAAGCATCGGTCCCGCGATCGTGGGCGCCGTCGTTGTGCGTATTGAAAAGATCGATCTGCGTGAGGCTGTACGCCGCACCGAGATCGAAGACCACGTAGCCTGTGCTACTGGACCCCAGCCAGTAGCTGCCGATGTTCTCAGGGCTGATGGTGCCGGTCTGTTCGTCGACCAGCAGGGTGGCGGGAAATGAGCCCGAGTCGAAAGTGCTCGCCCCGTAGGGATTGCTGCCGCCAATAACACTGGAGGAGTTCAGGATGATCTGCATCTGAGCCTGCGCCGAGCCGGCGAGCAGCGCGAGCCCGGCCAGAAGCGAAACGAGGTGAGGGATGCGGCGCATAGCTTTCGGGAAAACGCGGGTATCGTTGGGGCGCAGAGGGAAAATCCGAGTGGGGATATAGATTTTATTCCGCTGAGGAGTCAACCATGCGAGAGGTGCAAGGGCTCGGCAAAGTGATTGTATCCAAATAATAGATACAATGTGGCCCGATCGAAAGTCCGGGCGGGTTAAGGATGACCCGCCCGGCTTTCGCTTCGTTGGAGCGCTCAGAACTCCGTGCGCACGCCAAACGTCACGCCGCGACCGGGGAGTGGGGCGCGGTCCTTGAGAAAGGACGTCGAGGCTCGCGCGGTGGCATCGGTGAGATTATCTCCGCGGAGGAAGATCACGTGGCTCAGTCGGCCCGACGAGATATTGTAGTTTATGTCGGCGTGCAGGAGCGCGTAGCCGGCGGTGCGCGTGTCGAGCGGCGCGGGATGATTCTGCGCGCCGGCGATGCGGAGCTCGGTGCCGAATTTCCAGCGCTTCACCTCGACGGTGAGCGTCGTGGCGGCGTGCCACGGCGGGATGCGCGGGAGCGCGACGTGATCGGTCGTCTGCTCGGCGCGCACAGTGTCGGCGGAGAAATCGAGATGTGCGCTGTGTTCCTTGCCTTCGATCAGATGCAGCGAGACCTCGGCCTCGGCGCCGTAGAAGAGCGCGTCCTTTGCAACGAATTGGTACGGCGTGAGGTCGTCGGGATTCGCCGTGAGCGGCACCGTGCCGTCGGGCAACTGCTGCTCGTAGATGTAGCCAGAAAACCGATTCGCGAACAGGCTCGCACTGCCCGTCGCGAAACCGGCACGGCGGCGCACGCTGAGGTCGAGTCCGAGCGAGCGCTCGCGGCTGAGCGAGCTCGTGCCGACCTCATATGCGGCGGTGCCGCCGTGCGGGCCGTTGGAGAACAGCTCCTGCGACGAGGGCAGTCGCTCGGTGTACGCGAGCGACGCACCGACGGACCAGTCTTTCGCCGGGTACGTGACGACGCCGATCGAGGCGCTTGGGCCGTCGTAGATTTTGCGCTGACCGCTGCGCGCGGAGAAACCGGGTAGCGCGGGGAGCGCAAGCGAGACGGTGCCAAGCGTGATCGACTGGTGCTCGTAGCGCGCACCGAACTGGTAGGTGGCGTGCTCGGTCTTGTACTCCTCGAGCGCGAAGAGCGCGGCGTTGCTCGTGAGCGAGGGCGGCGTCACGACCTCCTCGCCGACGGCAGCGAAATCGTTGCGGCCAAACTGCGCGCCGAGCGTGCCGGTCACGCCACCGATGGCCTCGTGCGGGAGTTCGAGGCGGCCCTCGAAGGCGCGGTTATTGAACTGCGTGCCGATCTCGTCGCCATCGAGTTCGGCGTGGCGATAGCGGCCGTAGCCGGCCTTGAGCTTCGCGCCGCGGAAAATCCCGAAGGGCTGGGTGAGTTCCGCGGCGAGGTCGAAGCGCGTCTGCTTCATGTTGATCGTCACGGGCGGATCGTCGCCGGTCGGCGTACCGTAGACGGTTTCGTATTGGCTGATGCTTGCGCCGATTTTTCCGGCGGAGCCAAAGGCCGTTGCGCCAAGCGAGCCGCTCCACGTGTCGAGCGCGCTGTCGGGCAGCGTGCCGCGCGGCTGCACGGGCGGCGCATCGGCATCGATGCGCGCGACACCGGGGATGCGCGTGTCGTCGGTGCGCTGCTTCGAGAAATCGACCTGCCACGCGGTGCGCGCATTGCCGGAGTTGAGCGCGAGTGCGCCGGCGCGTTCGTCGGACGAGCCGCCAATGCGGCCCTCGCCGGCGCCGTGGAGCGTGCCGTCGCCCGGATCGGTGGGGATGCGATTGTCGATCACGTTGACCACGCCACCGACGGCGGAGCTGCCGTAGAGCAGGGTGGACGGGCCGCGCAGCACCTCGACGCGCTGGGCGAAGAGCGGTTCGACCGCGGTGTTGTGATCGGGGCTGATGTCGGAGACATCGAGCGAACCCACGCTGTTGGTGAGGACACGGATGCGGTCGTCGCCGAGCCCGCGGATGACCGGGCGGCTGGCAGCAGGACCGTAGTAAGTGGAGCTGACGCCGGGCGAGGCGGCGAGCGTTTCGCCGAGCGTCGCCTGCAGGCGCTCGCGCAGGCTGTCGCCGGCGAGGATCGAGGTGCCCTGTGCGAGGTCGAAGGCGGTCTTGGGATCGGCGCCGGAGCTGACGACCATGGAGTCGAGCTTGACGACGTCTTTGTCTTTTTCGGGCTCAGGCGCGGACGCCGTTGCCGGTTGCGTTTGGCCGCGCGCAAAGGCGGCGGCGAGGAGAAGGACGGGGAAATATTTCGAGGACATGCCACTGGCGGTTGAGTTGACCAAATGCACGCAGCCACGCCGCAGCGTGGGCTACGCAAACAAGCACGCACGCGACGCCCCTCGGGGCGCGGTGCGGACAATAATGTTAACTCAACCGACCGGCGGACCTCTCTCCGGCTGGCGCAGATAGCGCGGCGAAGTGAGGAAAAGCTCGGGTTGCGTCAGCGCGACGATCTCCGTCTCCGCCACCGGTGGAGCGGCGACGACGAGCGGCGGCGCATTGGGCGTGACGCCCGCGGAGAACTGCGTGATCGCGCAATGATCGTCGCTGTCGACCGTGCCATCGTGCATCCACGCGTGGAGGTCGGGACTCGCCGAGGCCAGCGCGAGGAAGAGCACCAGTGCCGCCGCGCCCGCCGCGAAGAGGCGGCGAAGCAAACTGGATGGTGCGACTGGGCGAGACATGGCAGCGGGAACGTGGCTATTGTGCCAGAGTCGTCAAGTGGGTGGGGCAGGTAGGTGCTCGCGGCTTGCCTCGGGCGAGGCGGAGCCTATGTTGGTCCTCTTAGCTTTGGGGCCTGGTCGTCGCTCCGAGTTCTTTGATCCCAAGGTGCGGTTGACCGCCGCGCCCGAATACAACTTGGAGAGGAAAGTCCGGACACCGCAGGGCAGGACGCTGCATGAGGCGCAAGCCAAGTGTAGGCGCGACGGGTCAAGCCGTCGCGACGGATAGTGTCACAGAGAATATACCGCCCGAGTCGGCGCAAGCCGGCCCGGGTAAGGGTGAAAAGGTGGGGTAAGAGCCCACCGCGTTTCCAGCGATGGAGGCGGCACGAAAAACCCCGCCCGGTGCAAGACACAATAGGGGACTGGGTCGCCCGCCCGATAGTCCCGGGTTCGTCGCGCCTGGCGACGCCTGCGCAAGCAGGCCGAACTGGGTGGGTGCTTTGGCACCCAAGATAAATGACGACCGAATCCCGCGAAAGCGGGAGGAACAAAATCCGGCTTACCGGCCCCAAAGCTAATAATTTTTCAGTCCCGCTTCTTCGGGACGAGATTGGTCAATATATCGATGGACACGCCGGACTGCGTTCGTTGGATGAACCTTATGCATTCGTCGACGATCCCAGCTGCGACATGAAAGGAAAACTCGTCGCGCTCGTCATTGGCCTCATCGCAATCGGCGTCGTCTTCCGCGGCTGGCGGCACGCGCAGGAAACGAAGGCCCAGCTCGCGCATGAATTGGCCGTGCATCAGACCAAGCGCACCGTCGCGCAGAAAGCGGTCACGCAGCTCGAGGAGAAGGAGGAATACCAGCAGCGTCTTTTGCTGGAGCCGCTCGCCGGTCCGTCATCGCCCACCTACTCTCCAGAGCAACTGGAGCGCGTCCGGCTCGATACGCTCGTACATCGCGGCGAACTCGACTGGCAGTATCCGGCGCTTTTCCAGCATCTGCATCTCGATGCGACTCGGCTGACGGCCTTCAAACTGCTCCTCATCGAGCGGAATCAGGCGCTCTACGATGCGAAGGCGCTGGCGAAGAAAGACGGACTCGCATCGCTCACGCCGAGCGAGGTGCATACGCTCAACGACGCCGCGACGGCTGAGATCGATGCGCGCATCGCGTCGCAGCTCGGCCCCGACGTGGCGAAAGAGCTGCGTCACTATGAGCAGATAAGTGAGTGGGATTTTCTCGGCTTCGAGGGTCTCCTCAAGGCAAGACCCGCCGAGGAGCGCTACGCCCTGGCGGAAAAGCTATCCACGCTGCTCGCCACCGAGATGCCGACATTGCAGGAAGACCGCTATTGCTTGGGATACATGGTGCCGCTGAGCGATTCGTTCATGGCTAAGTTTCGTGCAGTGCTCACGCCGACTGAGCTGAGTGAGGTGCAAAGTGGCGAGCGGTCGGTAGCGATCCGGCGACGGCTTGAGGAGATCAATCGCGCCGCGGCCGAGCGCGGCGAACTCAAGCTCTCAAAGAGCTCCGCTCGCATCTATCCCTCCCGCAAGAACTGACCATGCGCTCGACGATTATCTCCCTTGTTTTGGTCGGTGCGATCGGCGCGCTGGCGTATTTGTGGTGGCGCGAGGAGGTCGCGGCTGAACGATTGACCGCGGAACTTGCGAAGGTGGATGCCGAGACGGCGCACCTCGCCCAACGCTCCGTGGAGTTGCGCACGACGACGGCCAAGACCCAGCGACAGCTCGCGGCGCGCCTCACTCCGGCTCGGCGCTCTGAAGAACAGGTGCGTCAGACCCTCGGGACCGTAGTCGAGCGCCTGCGTCAGCAGCGGGTGGCAAATCCGCCGCGCTCGCCGCGCCCGCCGCCACCGGAAGGGCCTAGCGGATCAATTTTTCCGGAGCTGCTGGGCAACGAGGAATATCGCACGCTGGCCTCGCTGCAGCAGCGTGAACTCGTGCGAGAGATTTACGTGCAGCATCTGGTCGCACCCTTGGCTCTGACCCCGGACGAGGCGGAGCACCTGACCGATTTGCTCTCGGATCGACAGCTCGCCCTGCGCGCCCAGAACGGAACGACGAACGCCAAGGAAAAAGCGGAGGCGGAGCAGGCGATTCAGACGCTCTTGGGCGAAGCGCGCTACAAGCAGTATCTGGAGCAGAAAGATGAGGGGCCTCCGTCGACCTACCCGTTCAACATGTTGGAGCGACGGCTGAGCTATACGGAGACACCGCTCAAACCGGAGCAGCTCTCGGCACTCGTAGCGCAATTGGCGCTCATGCCGAAGAACCGGACGTATTTTTCGTCCCAGTCGCTGATGGACAAGGCCAACGAGATTCTCGATCCCGCCCAGCTCGCCGCCATGAGCGAATTGCAGGAAGAAAACGAAGCGGGCCGTCTCCGCTCTCAGCTGCCCAAGTCATCGGAGCTGCCCGGGATCAAGTAGCAGCTCCGTCTGCAGCACTGCGCGATGAGAGGCGGTGTCCGGCGCTCGACCGGCTGCGGGCTTGCGCGGGCGGAGAACACCACCCATTGGTAAGACTTTTCTGATGAATGATTCGCGCTTCATGTTCATCTTTGAGATGGCCAACAACCACATGGGGGATGTTGACCATGGCTGCCGCATCATCCGGGAGCTGCGGGAAGCGTGCGCGGACTTCGACTTTCGGTTCGCGATCAAGCTGCAGTACCGTTTCCTGCCGGACTTCATTCATCCGGACTATGCCACGCGGACAGACCTGAAGTTCGTGAAGCGCTTTTCGGAAACCGGGCTGAGCTGGGACGACTACCGACGCATCAAAGACGCGATCGTGGAAAACGGTTTCCTGTCGATGTGCACGCCATGGGACGAGAAATCCGTGGAGATGATCGCCGAGCATGGCTTCGACTATCTCAAGGTCCCGAGCTGCTACCTCACGGACTGGCCCCTCGCGGAGAAGATCGCGACGACCAAGCTGCCGCTGGTGATTTCAACCGCGGGAGAGCCTTTCGAAGAGATCGACCGGGTTGTAGCCTTCTATCAACACCGCGACCGGAAGCTCGTCGTGATGCACTGCGTCGGCGAGTATCCGACCGCGGACGAGAATCTGCAGCTCAACCAGATCGACCTGCTGGCTCGCCGCTACACCGATATCGAAGTCGGCTATTCCACGCATGAGCACCCCGATCAGTGCGAGGCGGTGATGATGGCCGTGGCCAAAGGCTGCACGGTCTTTGAAAAACACGTCGGCGTACCGACGGAGAAATATGCGCTGAACGCCTATTCGGCGACCCCGGCGCAGATTCGCCGCTGGCTCGAGGCCGCGCGTCGTGCGATCGCCATGAGCGGCGTGCCGGGGCGGCGGCACGAGTTTTCCGCTGCGGAGCGCAAGACGCTCGGCGACCTGCATCGCGCGGTGTTTGCGCGCCGCGACCTTGCGGCCGGCGAGGTGCTCAAGGCCGAGGATGTGTTTGTGGCGATCCCCGGCACGCCGGGGCAACTCGTGGCCAACGAACTTTCGAAGTACACCGAGTACCGTCTCACGCGCGCCATCGCGGCGCGCGGGCCGATCATGCAGGCCGACGTCGTCGCGCGCGATACGCGCAGCGTCATTCACGGCGTGGTGCTCGACGTTACTACGCTGCTGAAAAAATCCGGCGTGATCGTGCCCGCCCAGCTCGAGCTGGAGTTGTCTCATCACTACGGGATGGAGCGCTTCCGCCAGTTTGGCTCGACCACCATCACGGTCGTGAATCGCGAAGCCTACTGCAAACGGGTGATCCTCATGCTGCCGGGCCAGACTCATCCGGAGCAGTGGCACGAGCAGAAGGACGAGACCTATCACCTCCTGCACGGCGAGATCGATCTCACGCTCGGCGGCGTGGCGCGCAAGTGTCGCAAGAACGACGTCGTCATCATTCCCCGCGGGACCAAGCACGCCTTCAGCAGCGCCACGGGTGCAGTCATCGAAGAAATCTCGTCCGCTTATTCGCAGGGAGATTCGTTTTATACCGACCGAGAGATCGGCCGGACCGAGCCGCGCAAGACCTACGTGACAAACTGGATGGATTGAGACGCATGGTGTCCGCGCCCCAGATCGATCGCCCAGCCTGGCCGGCCAACCGCATTTTCGCGGCTGCCGCGTTGGTGCTGGCCGGCACGATGGCCATTTCCATCCCTCGCGTGCTGGCGCGTCACGAGCGGCACAAACTGCTCAACGGGCAGTTGATCGACCTGCAAAAATCGATCGGCGACACGCAGCGGAAAATCGCCGAGACCCAGCGAGAAATAGTCCTGGTCGAAGCGGAAATACGCGCTCGGCGCCAAGCACCATGAAACCGCGACTCCACGCTGCCCGGCCCCGCGGTGCTTTGGCCGACGACGATTCGTCCGATGCCGCTGCGTCCGATCGCCGAGGACTGGCCTTGGGCTGTCTGTGGATTTCGTTCACGGTCTGCGCGGCCATGCTCCTCTGCAATTTTGGCGCTGAGCCCTCCGAGATCCGGGCGGCGAGCGAAGCGGTGGACTTGCATCGAAAACTTCTGGCGGCCGAAATCGCCAACCTCAAAGCCAACCAAGATGCTCTCGGCCATACGCGCAGCGCGCTGGCTGAAATGAAAAAACATTAGAATCCATTCGCGTGAAGCTTTCCGACTACGTTGTTGAGACCCTTATCCGTCATGGGCTGAAGCACATCTTTCTTCTGCCCGGTGGCGGCTGCATGCACCTGGTCGATTCGGTGGGCCAGCGGCCCGAGCTGGACTACGTGTGTTGCCTGCACGAGCAAGGCTGCGCGTTTGCCGCGGAGGCGTACGGGGAGTACAACAACGAACTCGGCGCTGCCTTGGTGACGGCCGGACCCGGTGGCACAAATGCCCTGACTGGCGTCGCCTGCGCATGGATCGAGGGCGCGCCCTGCATTTTCATTTCCGGTCAGGCGAAGCGCAGCGATCTCATCGTGCGCCAGCCGCTGCCCGTGCGCTCGATGGGCCAGCAGGAAGTCGACATCACTGCGATGGTCCGACCGATCACCAAGTACGCCGCGATCGTGCTGGAGCCGGCGGATATCCGCTATCATCTCGAGCACGCTCTGTGGGCTGCCACACATGGGCGAAAAGGTCCGGTGTGGATCGATATTCCCCTCGATGTGCAGGCGACGCAGATCGAACCGGAAACGTTGCGCGGTTTCACGCCGCCCGAGCCGGTGCAGGCGGATTTGTCCGAGCCGATCGCCCGAGCGGTGGCGGCCCTCGCGAAGGCGAAGCGGCCCGTGATCTACGCGGGCAATGGCGTTCGCACGGCGGGCCAGCTGGAAGCATTTCGCGCCTTGGTGGACCGGCTGGGCGTGCCGGTGCTGCTTACGTGGAAGGCGAGCGACTTTTTCCCGGACGATCATCCCTGCTACATCGGGCGGCCCGGCGGCATGGGCCAGCGCGCGGCCAATTTCACGCAGCAAAAAGCCGATTGGCTGCTCGTGCTCGGCGCTCGGCTTGATCTGCCATCGGTGGCGTTTAACCACGCGAACTTCGCTCCGAATGCGTTCAAGGTTTTCGTCGACGTCGATCCCGCCGAGCTCGCGAAGTTCAAGACGACGATCGAGGTGCCGGTGGCGACGAATCTCGATCGGTTCATTCCGCAATTTTCCGCGGCCATCGCGGCGGCGCCGTCGCTGGATTTTGGCGCGTGGCGCACGCAGTGTCGCGATTTGGTGCAACGTTATCCGGTAGTCCTGCCCGAGTATCGCACGCGCGCCGATACGCCAGTGAGTACCTACGTCCTGATGGACGTGCTCTCCGACCTGCTCGACGAGCGCGACGTGATCGTGCCCGGCAGCTCGGGTCCGTGCAGCGATATCTTTTATCAGGCGTTTCGGGTGAAGCACGGCCAGCGCATCCTCAATGCCCCCGGTCTCGGCGCGATGGGCACGGGTCTGCCCGGCACCATCGGCGCTGCGCTCGCCTCCGGTGGCCGGCGCGTCGTGAACATCAATGGCGAAGGCGGATTCCAGCTCAACATCCAGGAGCTGGAAACGGTGCGGAGACTGCAGTTGCCCGTGAAGTACCTCGTGCTCGATAACGGCGGATACCGCTCGATCGTCGCGATGCAGCGCGGCCACTTCAAAGGCCGGCTTGTCGGCTCCGAACCGTCGAGCCGATTGACCATGCCCGATACCGCGCGAGTGGCCGAGGCCTACGGCATCCCCGCGCTCCAGGTCGACTCGCATGCGCGACTGGAAGCGGTGCTGCGCGATGTGCTGGCTCGCTCGGGTCCGGTGGTGTGCGTGGTGAAAACTTCAGTCGATGAAATGACCGCGCCGAAGGTCACGTCAGAGGTCCGGTCGGACGGCACCATGGTCTCGAAGCCGATGGAAGACATGTGGCCGTTTCTCGACCGCACGGAGTTTACCGCGGTCATGCAGGCGTGATCGTGTGATGAGCGTTACCACGGAATGGTCGGCGCAAATCGAGCAACTGCTGGCGGAGTCGCCGGCAGCCGCCGCCGAGCGTGAGCGGCTTGCGCTGCCCGGCCTGCTGCGAGCGACCGATGGCTCTGTGGTCCTCTTTGGCGCGGGGAAGCTTGGCCGCCTCTGCGCTCGCAGCCTGAGTCGACTGGGCGTGCCGCTGCGCGCGTTTTGCGACCGCAACCCGGCGCTGCAGGGCTCGACCGTCGAAGGCGTCGAAGTGCTGGCTCCGGCGGAGGCCGCACGGCGATTTGGCGAGCACTCACTCTTTGCGATCGCCATCTGGACGGGGACGGCGCGGGAGAGCATGGTCGAGCGCTCGGCTTGGCTGCATGGCTTGGGTTGCCGCCATGTGACGACCTACGCGCCACTCGTGTGGGCCGGCGGGCGCGAGGAAACTCCGTTTCATGCCTTCGATCTGCCCTCGCGGGTGTTGGCGCACGCCGCGGACCTGCGCCGTCTCGCGGCCAGGCTCGGGGATCAGGAGTCGCAGCGTGTATTGGCGACAGCCCTACACCAGCGATTGCATGGTCGCTTCGACGCCAGCCCACCTGTGCCCGAGCAGTATTTTCCCCGCGATGTCGTCGAACTCACGGACACGGAGACGATGATCGATGGCGGGGCGTTCGACGGCGACACCTTGGAGATTTTCCTGCAGCGCACGGGCGCACGGTTCGGCGCGTATCACGCGTTTGAGCCCGATCCGGCCAATGCCGAGCGACTGCGCGCCCGCGTCGCAAGATTACCCGCGGAAGTGCGAAGCCGCGTGACGGTTCATCCGCTGGCGCTGCACACGCACGACGCGGAACTCGAATTTGCCAGCGACGGGAAACCTACGTCGCAGGTAGTTGCGGGCGGAGCGGTGCGCGTACGTGGGCGAGCGCTGGACGACATGCTGAGCGCGGGCGAGAAAGTGACTTTTTTCAAACTCGACGTGGAAGGCGCAGAGCGGGTCGCTTTGCAGGGCGCGCAAGGCGCGCTCGAGCGGAGCCGCCCGGTGATGGCCATATGCGTTTATCATCATCCCGCCGATCTATGGGAAATCCCATTGAGGCTGGCCGAGCTTTTTCCCGAGAGTGAATTATTCCTGCGTGCGCATGGCTTCGATGGCTGGGAAATGGTTTGCTATGCCATCCCGCCCGAGCGCCGGCGTCAGCCCCGCGCCTGTCCGGTGTGCGAGAGCCGAGGAGAGCGGGAGATCCTCCACCAGCAGCGCTTCATCGCCGGTCCGCTGGGACAGGGCTACACGGTGGTCGTATGTGGAAATTGCGGAGCGGGATTTGCGGACGATATTCCGACGCAGGAGACCTTTGACCGTTATTACGCGGAGCGGACCAAATACGCCTACGATCATGCCGGCGGGGCGGAGTCGCCTTACGACTTCAAGCGGTTCGAGGCGATTGCCGATCAGGTGGTGGCGCACTTGCCGCGGCGGGATGCGCGGATCCTCGATATTGGCTGTGCGACGGGCGGCCTGCTCGCGGTGCTGAAACGCCGCGGCTATACCAACCTCCTCGGCAGCGATCCCGCGCCGGCTTGCCGGCAAGCGGCGCGCCGCTTGCACGACATCGAGGTGCGCACGGCCACGCTCGCGGAGCATGCCTCGTGGTCCGAACAATTCGATGTGATCCTGCTGGTGGGCGTCATCGAGCATCTGCGGGAAGTGCCGTCGGCGCTGCGGATCGTAGCCGCTTTGTTGCGACCGGGAGGAGTGCTGTATTGCGCGCAGCCCGACGTGGAAGCCTTTGCCGACTGTCGCAATGCGCCCTACCAACAGTTCAGCACGGAGCATATCAACTACTTCTCGCAGGAGTCGCTGAGCCGCACGATGCACGCAGCGGGATTGGAGGATCGCATCACTTGGCGCTGGATGATCGAGTGGCGGGAGGGCGTGCAGGACTCCGTGGTGAGCGGGATGTTTGCGCGCCCGTTGTCCGGCAGTACGGATGAAAAATCCCCCGGTGAGCGGGAGCAAACCAGCCGCGAAGGTCTGCGACGTTATCTCGCGCAATGCCGTCAGCAGGAGGCGGAGATCGTGGCGCTGTTTGATGGCTTGGCGACCGAGCGGCAGACCTTGCTGGTCTGGGGCGCAGGCTCGTTGACGCGACGTCTGCTGCTCAGCACGGCCCTGAGCCGGTGCACCATCGCGGCCTTCATCGATTCGAATCCGGCATCTCGGGAAACTCCTTTGTTCGGACGGCCGGTGATCGCGCCGGATGAATTGAAGGGGCGCAGCGAGCCGATTCTCATTTGCTCGAAAGCATTCGAGGCAGAGATCCGCACGATGATTCGCGATCAGCTCCGATTGAGCAACCGGATCATCACGCTACCGAGTGCTTAGACGAGCGGCATCGTTTTTCCGGCACGACACCGCCAGCGCCGCCAGAAGGGGCCAGAAAAACCACTGCTGGCTCACGTAGATGTTCAGCGAGTTTGCGGTGAGCTGGGTCAGCAGATAGGTGATGATCACGGCGCTCACCGCGAACAAGGAGGGCTCGCAGAACCACGTGCGCAGCCCGCGGAAGACGATGACGGCCACGCAGCCGACCAGAATCATGGCGAAGGGCAGACCGAGTTCTGCGGCTGACTGCAGGAAGAAATTGTGGGCGAAGTCGGGCAGTGTCGCCAGCGGATCACGAGGATCGGCAAACTGGGGTGACTTCAAATAAAAGGAGCCGATGCCATGACCCGCGAGCGGGCGGGCCTCGATCAGGCCCGCCGCCTTGTGGTACATGAAAAAGCGCGACGAGAGCTTCGTCCCGGCCGGCTCGATCTGCACCAGCGTCTTCAGCCGATAGAGATAACTTTGTTCACGCCAGAATGGCCGATCGCCGGTGAAGTTGACGAAGGCGACGAGCGCCACCAACCCGCCGACCAAGCCCAAGATTGCGCGGCGGGGCAGGTGCATCGACGTGACGATCAACGCGGCGATCGCCGCCGCGGTCCAAGCCGCGCGCGAGAACGAGAAAACGACGAGCACGCCCATGCCGAGGGCGGAGGCCAAATATGCGGCGCGTTGCCCGCCGGAACCACGGCAACCCAGGATCAGCAGCCCGGCAAAGAGAGCGGCGGCCACGCTGCCAAAGGCGTGCATGTCCTCGTAGGCTCCGCAGAAAGCCAGGGAGTGTTGCTGGCCTTCGTAGGCCCAAACGGGCAGCGCCTCGGGCAGTCCAAGTGAGCACTGAATCAGAAAGAAGATCACGACCGCCGCCGACGTGGTCCCGAGCCCGAGGTGCAGCCAGCCAGAAGCGGAAAAGCCATGACTGAGACACAGGCGAAAAAGCGTGAGGCCCATGCACCAGACGAAAGATGCCGTCATGAAATACTTGGGATCGGAGAATCCGAAAACCGACTGCATCGACGTCGCGATGGCCCAGCCATTGTCCATGGAGCCGAGGCGTTGGCCGAGCGATACAAGGATGATGGTCAGCATCAGGCTGGTCGCGACTTCGATCCAGATATCGGCTGCGGTCCATGGCGAGGCCCCAGCCACATTTGTCTCACGACGGCTCAGGCGGTCGAGGGCCGCCCGAATCACGTAGCCGGCAAATACTCCGCAGAAGACCAGAACGGCGGGCTCGGGGACCGGTAGCACGCCCGTACGTCCCAGCCCGATCGCCAGAGGCACGGAGACGATCGCAGCCTGCAGGGCAATGCCCGACTGCCAGACAGCCAGACCGGCCGTCGAAAGCAGGACCAGCAGCGTCGCCGACGTCCGGATGGGATCGCCTTGGCCAGCAGCGACGCAGAAGCGCACGCTGAGTGCCAGCACCGCGAGGTGAAGGAGCCACCGCCAGGCCGCGAGAACCGAGGCCAGCCATGGAGGTAACGTAAGTCCCTTCATGGCGAGGCCCGGCGCGGGAGGGAGTCGGCGTTGCGGTGCTCCGGTTGCGGCAGCTCGCTTAATCGCGCTGGGTCAGAGCGGGGCCGACCAGACTCAGGCCCAAGCCGAGGGCGATGCCGATGGCACCGAGCATCGCGGCGGTCTCGGCGACCGAGCGGTAGTAGCTCTCGGTATGCGGCTCCATGCTTTCGCGCGCGGCATCGGCGAACAATTGACGGGCATAGTCCGTGTGAGTCGCCCGGATATTCTGCATGAGATTGTTATAATCCTGCTCCAGTTTCCCGAGAGTCGCTGTCAGTTTTTGGGTATCGCTGGCTTGGGCATTTGAGCCGGAGTGGACGAACGACTCCATATTCTTGCGACGCTCCGCCAGCGTGGCTTTCTCCGCCTGCAGGCGCTTGACGGCGAGACCAGCCTCCAAGGCCCGGCGGACCAGGAAGTTGTTGGCGTCATTGGCGAGCAGGGAATCGAGCAGCCCTTGGTCGACGACCGTGTTGTCGGTCTTGGTTTGCGCGGCGGACTTGATGCCCAGCACGTAATTTTGCGCCCGCTGCTGAGTTTTTTCCAAGAGATCCGTGACCACCTTTGCTTCTTCCTGAGCCTTTAACTCGCGCTCATCCAGCATCCGGAGGTAGTAGTCCATCTTGACCATCGCCATCGCCCGGTCTTGGGAAATGCCGTTGATGCGGATCATGCCGAGCGCCGCGTTGAGCTGGATCTGCGTGAACAGCTGAGTCTGGCTGATCAGATCCGCATAGGTGAGGTTGGTCGTCGGCGAACGAAACGACTTGGCCAGTTCGGCCTGCTGCGCGAGGAAGGTCTGAACCTTCGAGATCTCATCGTTGAGGACGATTTCGTACTCGAAGAAATCGGCGCTCTTCAGCGTCTGGAATGCGCTGCCGAAGGACTGGGGCAGCTCGACGAAGTTTTTCGTGAAGCGTTCGCGGTAGGCCATGACGATCTCATGGAGGAGGCGCTCGCGTTGGGCTGAGCTCAGGGCGAATTTGCGCTTCAGGGCAAGAGTGAGACGATATTCGTCCGGCACATAGGGCGGGGGATTTTGCCCGGCGTTGCGCATACGGTCACGCTCGGTCACCACGGCGGTCGGAATGATGCCCTCCACCGTGAGGCTGGATCTGATGTCGCCTTGAATGTCGCTCGACGACGTGAGGCCGATGCGTCCGAGCGCCTTGTCGACGATGTCGGGCGCAATCAGATCCTCGGCTTGGAACTTGGATTTGTCGGGATATTGCCCGCGCTCAAAACCAGGAAACGAAAATACAACGCGCGAAGTGGTCCGGGTCGTATTGGCCGGATAGGCGACGATGTAACCGAGCGCACCAAGGGCGAGGCCGATCAGGCCCAAGCCGATGGTGCGCGGCAGTCCCTGGCGGAGGCGCAACCAGATTTTAGCGAAATCAATCGAGTCGTCTTCGATCGGCGTGACGGGATTTTCCATGGGTGAGCAGCGGAGTGAGAGAGGAGAAGGTCGGGAGCGAGATTGGGTAGCAAGCAGATTGGAGGCAGGTCTCAGGGTGCGTGCGCCGCCGGGGACGCAGGCGGCTTGGCGAAACGCGCGCCCATGCGCTTGCCGAACTCATGCAATGGGCGCTCGATCAGCTGATAAGTCAGCGCGGCAAGGGCGACCGACAGCGCCACACAGGCGAACATCATGGGAAAGCCGGGATTCTTGAAATAATATTCTTTGACCACGGGGGTTTTCCAGAGGATTCGCTCCACAACTCCGTTGTGAATCAAGTAGAGCGAATAGGAGATCGTGCCGAGGTAGAACCAAATGCCGGGTGCAGGATCTGGAGCACCCTTCGAAGTCGCCTGCATCAACAAGCAAGCGACAAACAGGGCCACGGCGCTGCCTCCTTTGCCCGCAAGACCGTGTCCACCCGGGGTCAGCGCGATGAAGCAGTATAACCAAATGGAAAAGAGGCAAAACGCGATGAAGCGGCCGGCGAAGCGATTGAGCCGCCAATCCTTCTTGTCGTACCACAGATAGATCTCGGCGCAAATCATGCCGATGATAAATTCATATAGAATCGGATTGGTCATCAGCCCCCAAATCTGGGGTGGAAAAATCCCGCTGCTGAATGCCGGCACCGGCGCGGCATGGGCATCGACGGTCAAGTGACCGAGCCGAATGAGCTGATACGGCATCACAAGCGCACAAATCGCCAGTGAGGCAAGAATCGTGCGATATTTCCGGGTAAAGCAAAGTACGCCGGCGAACAGAGCGTAGAATATCAGCTCGTAAGAAAGCGACCAGACTACACGCAGAAGACTGTAGCCGTACCACGGCGGTCCGGAGTTTTCGGCCGGGATGAACAACAGGGATTTCCACAGCAGTGCCTGATCGTAGTGCCAATTTTCCGACCAATCAAAGGTGATGATCGCAAGCCAGGCCAGCGGCACCACGCGAAAGAAACGCCGGACAATGAAATCCATGGGGCGTGCGTGCGAAGCCTTGTTGGTGGAATAGACGATGATGAATCCGGAAATCAGAAACAGCACATCCACTCCCATGTAGCCGCTGCTGAAAAGGAGATCGCCGAGATCCTTTTGCCCATAGGCATTGTTAACGAATCCTCGAAAATGAAACAATACCACCAAGATCGCGGACACGCCGCGAAGTATCTGAAGCCAAATCAGCATTCGAGGCGGATTATTAGCTCCCCGAGCCGCGGACCACGACCCAAGCGGTCCGGGCGATGATCTTCACATCCAGCCAGAGGGACCAGTTGTCGATGTACTCGAGGTCCATCTTTACCCAGTCATCGAAGTCGGTGATGGCATTGCGGCCGCGCACCTGCCACAGGCAGGTGATGCCGGACTGCACGCAAAGCTTGCGCTTGTGCCAGAGTTGGTACCGGACGAGTTCGTGGGGACCGGCGGGGCGGGGGCCCACGAGGCTCATGTCGCCCTTCAGCACGCTCCAGAACTGCGGCAGTTCGTTGAAGCTATATTTGCGCAGAAACTTACCGAGGCGGGTGACGCGGGGGTCTTCCTTGATCTTGAAGACCGGGCCGGTCATCTCGTTGTACTTCATCAGGTCCTGCTTTCGGTCATCGGCATCCGCCACCATGGTGGTGAATTTGTAGCCGGTGAACTCGCGGCCGTTTTGCCCGACCACGCGCCAGCGATAGAAGACGGAGAGGCGGGGCGTCGTGAGCTTGATCGCGAGAGCGATGAGCGCGAAGAGCGGGGTGAGCAGAATGAGGAAAAACGTGGAGAGGACGATATCCAGGAGGCGTTTCAGGAAGAGCGCGTCGGAGTTGAATTCGATCGGCCGGAGCACCACGCCGGGCAGGCCCACGAGATCTTCGGTCGCGACAAGGTGCAGATCGCGGACCTCGGCGTTGAGCAGGGCGTCGGGCACGATGCGCAAGGTCAGGCGGAAATAGTCGCAGTCATTTACGACCTTGCTCAAGTCCTCCTTGTAGCGATCGCCCGCGATAAAAACCACTTCGTGGATGGGCCGATGTACGGCGAGGTCGCCGAGCTGTCCGACCTTGCCCAGGCACGGAATCGACGGCTCGGGCGAGGCTTCACTGAGATTGGTGCCGACATCCACCCAGCCCATCAATCGGTAGTCGGTGGAATGAAGATGGGTTTTGAAATGCTCTTCGACGGTACGAACTCCGGTGCGATCGCCCGCCACGACCACATTGCGCAAGTACGCGCCCGACTTGGCCCGATGATGGCGCCACGAGCGGAGGAGCATCCGAAACGAGACCAGGGCGCCCGCGGAGTAGGCGCCAAAAAGGAAAAGGAAAAGACGGCTCCAGGAATTTTGCTTGGTGGCGAAAAAGACCAGTGCGACCAAGCCGAGCGACATGAACGGTGCGAGCACGTCGGTCAGGACCAGAAACGACATCCGGCGCTGGCCATGGCGGTATCCGCCAAGAAGCTCCATGAACAGGATGGTGCCCGAGGTCACAGCAGCGAGAATCCAGACGAAATCCCGCGCGGGCGGGAAGGGGAGCGGCGTGGTGGGCGGAGAAAGGTAGCGCGCCACCCAAGGCGTGGCAAAAGGTCCGCCCGCGGTGAACAATCCCTGCAGCGCCGGTGCGCTGTAGTACGCCAGAAAAAATGCGACGACGATCAGCAGGAAGTCGAAGAGCCAGCTAAAACGGCGAGGGATCATGGATAGAGCATTTTTACCTACACTTTCCAAAATATTTAGCCAGCAAAAGGCGAGCCGAGATTTGAATGACGATAAATCGTCATTTTGCCGTCAATTCGATGGAAAATAGCTCCTGTAGCTTGAGAATGCGCCGCTGATCGAAGTTTTCTTCCGCAAACATGCGGTTTGCTCGGCCCATACCGCCCAGAGAGGCACGGTTGCTTAGCAGACGGAGTACCACGTCACCGAGGGCCGACGGCGACTCCGGCTCGACGATCTCGCCTCCCCCCGACTGGCGCAGGAGGACGGCACCTTGGCTGGAGGCGTTGACCGCCGCGACGACGGGCCGGCCGGCAGCCATATAAGTCAATAATTTGGAGGGGATTACCGTGTCCTTTACCGAACGCTTTTGATTGAGCAGCAACACGTCCGCCGCGGCGAACACTCCGCTCAGTTCCGCGGTGGGAAAGTAGGGAAGTATGGTTACCTGCTCGCCCAGACCAAATTCAAGAATCTGGTTGGCTACACTGGCGCGGGCTTCGCCTTCCCCGATGAGGATCCAGCGGACGGTTTTGGAGTGACGAGCGACATATTCGGCGGCGGCGACAATATTCTCCATTGCCTGCTTCAACCCCATGCTGCCGGCAAACATCACCACAAAGTCGGACTCGGTGATTCCCAAACGCTGACGAAACGCCGGTCCCTCGCTCGACGGGCGGATCATCTCGACATCCACCGGACTGCGGACGATGCGAATCTTCTCCGCGGCCATTCCTTCTGCGGTCAGGGCATCGCGAAAGCTTTCGCACAGCACGACCGCGCCCTTCGCCCGGCGGTAGGCGGCAAATTCGAAGCCATGCAGGGCGCGC
Organism: Verrucomicrobiota bacterium; assembly: GCA_048498795.1. GTDB lineage: Bacteria > Verrucomicrobiota > Verrucomicrobiia > Opitutales > Opitutaceae > JBEHXH01. The sequence continues at coordinate 128,461 of JBEHXH010000007.1, read as the reverse complement.
AGCAGGAATTGACTGCGCACGATGCCCACATCGGAGGCGGCTCCGGTCGCGAGGTCATTGACCATGATGCCATAGGGCACGCGCAGTACGGTGCTCAGGCTCCGGGTTAGCATCGCCAGACTAGGCTGGGCTCCGACGTAGATCACGGCATCGGGCCGGCCTTGCCGCAGCAGTCTTAGCAGGGCGACCCAGACGGCCATGAGGCAAAACGTGCCCTCCATGGCCAGACGTTCGATGATCCGCCGCGGCGTGCGCGGGATGTAGTGCGTCAGGCGCACGACCGACACGCCATTGCGCGGCTCTGTGCGCACGAAGCCACGACGATATTCCGGCCACCGTTTCCAGTGCGGTGCGAAAGGGAACCCCGTGAAGACCGTTACCCGGTGGCCGGCTCCCGCCAAGTGTTCACAGAGCGCCGCGACATGCGGGCCAAATCCAGTGGGCTCCGGCGCGTAATTGATCGAAAAAAACCAGAATTGGCGCGGAGCCGGTGGATTATCGGCCATGAACCGGATGAAACGCGTAGCTGCGGTCGTCGAAGAATTGGGCCGTGGTTTCGTCTGGCTTCGGTTCGATCGGATGAGCCGCCGTGGAGTACCCGCACTCGGTGAGCAGGCTGAGGATTTCAGCGCGGTCGACCCCGCGATGGAACTCGACCACGAGCTTCGGCCGGTGGGATTTCAGGGTCGAGACCATGCCTTTCAGCACGTGCAGTTCCATGCCCTGCACATCGATCTTGATGCCGTGAATCTTTTGGTCTCCGCCGGAGACGCGCGGCCAAAGCCAGTCGAATTGGGCCACGAGCAACATTTCACTCCAGCGCTCAGCGGCGTGGGTATCTTTGGTGCCGGAGAGGGTGTTGTCGGCCATGCCGCGCACCGTCATGAGCCGCTCGAGCTGCATGCCCTCGACCGATCCCAAAGCGAGGGGGATCACGGTGATCGATTCGCAATGGTTAAGATAGCGGGTGCGTGCCAGGCAGCCGGCCGTCGCCGTCATCGGCTCGAATGCGAAGACCCGACCGGTCGGACCCACACTGCGCGCCAGCGCCAGTGCGGTATAGCCATAGTGTGCGCCAATATCCAGCCACGTCTCACCCGCGCCAGCCTCGCGACTGAACCACTCCACCAGCTGCGGCTCGGTGATGCCGGCGATGGCGGCCGGATAATCGCGCAGGGAAGTCACGATCTTCATGCCCCGCAGGCGGCCGCTCATGATGCGGAAACTGGTGACCCGGGTGGGCAGGTGCCAGCGCACCCAGCGTACGGCACGGCGCCATAGCGGCGGGACCTGATCGGGCTCCGAATGAAGGGAAGATAGTTTCAGCAGCGACATCCGATGAAAGCGGCAAAAAACCTGAAAACCGATCACACTGGCAAATAGAATCGGGAATGCGTCGGCATTTCCGGGATCGGGGCAGGTGCTACACTTCGGTCTTGAACAAATCTTTCTGGAATCACATCCAGTCCCTTCGGCCTTTGAAATCGGTCCCACTTGATGACATCTTCATATTCTAGGCAGCAGCGCAGCATCGGGGTTTTGCTCCGTGAGCCTGCCGTTTTGTCGATCCGATGATGACCACGCCCGACTTTCAGTCCGCGTTCTCGGGGAAAAAGGTCCTCATCACCGGTGGCATCGGCTTCATTGGGTCCACTTTGGCCCGGCGGCTGGCCGATCTGGGTGCGGACGTGCTCGTCGTCGACAGTCTGATCCCGGAATATGGCGGCAACCTGCACAATCTCGACGGTTATTCGGACCGCTTGCGCGTCAACATTGCGGACGTGCGGGACAAGCACGGGATGACCTATCTGGTCCAGGGGCGTGACTATCTTTTCAACCTGGCCGGGCAGACGAGTCACCTGGATTCGATGCGGGACCCGGAAGCGGACCTGGAGATCAATTGCCGCGCGCAGCTCTCGATCCTCGAAGCCTGCCGCCGGCACAGCCCCAAGATCCGGGTCGTGTTCGCCAGCACGCGCCAGATTTACGGCAAGCCGCAATATCTGCCCGTCGACGAGCGGCATCCCCTCCAGCCGACCGATGTCAATGGCATCAACAAGATGTCGGGCGAGTGGTATCACATTCTTTATAATAATGTATATGGCTTGTCCGCCTGCGCCCTGCGGTTGACGAACACGTATGGGCCACGGATGCGCATCAAGGATGCCCGGCAGACATTCCTTGGCTGGTGGATCCGCCTGCTGCTGGAGGGCCGGGAAATCGAGATTTTCGGCGACGGCCGCCAGCTCCGCGACTTCAACTACGTGGATGATGTCGTGGACGCTTTCCTCCGCTCGGCGATCTCCGATGCCGTGCAGGGCCGCATCATCAATCTGGGCAGCGCGGAGGTCATCAACCTCCACGACCTCGCCAAGCTGATGGTGGAAGTGCACGGGCAGGGGAAGTATCGCCTCATCCCGTTCCCGCCGGAGCGCAAGGCGATCGATATCGGCGACTATTATAGCAATTTTGCCCTGGCGCAGGAGCTGCTCGGCTGGAGTCCCCGCTGCGGTTTGCGCGAGGGCGTCGAGAAAACCCTGCACTATTTCAGCGGAGCGAGCGCTCACTATATTTGAACCGGCGTCGCATGAAGAACAATCCCGCCGCTTCCCCGCAACGCTCCCGCAACTGACTCCGATGGCTTCCTCATCCTTGCGCACCAAGATTTACCAGTCGGCTCTCCGCGTCGCCAGCGCCTCCGGGCTTTCCACCGGGCTGCAGCGGGTGCCGTTCATCTATCGCCCGATCCGGGGCTTGTTGATGAGCATGGCGGGCGGCGAGAGCTCTGGCCGGGAAATCGTAAAGGGTCCGCTGACTGGCTATCGTCTCTGTTTGGGCAAAGACGATCGGAATGCCTATCTGGTGAATGAACACGAACCGGAGATCGTCGGTTTCTTCTCCGGCCTTTGCCAGCCCGGCATGCGCGTCCTCGATATTGGGGCGCATATTGGCTATTTTACCCTGTTGAGTTCGGTCAAGGTGGGCGCGGAAGGACGTGTCCTCACCTTTGAGCCGAATCCGGTCAACTATCGGAAAATCACCACGATGGTGGGATTGAATAGTCTGAAGAATGTTACCGTGCTGCCGAATGCCGCTTCCGACTGCGAATGCACGGTCAGTTTTGCGGTCGAGTCCACGGGGCAGATGGGGCATATCACTGAAAGCCAGCAAGGCGGCGAGCAGACCGTGACGGTACAGGCGGTGCGGGTGGATGATGCAGTCCAGCGCAGTGGCTTGGATCGGGTGGATTTGATCAAACTGGATGTCGAAGGTGCCGAACCAAAGGCGCTCGCCGGCATGGAGGGGATTCTTCGCCGCTGGGGCCCGACGGTGGTTTGCGAGTGGCACCCTGCAGCGGCCGGACGTGACTACGCGGCGACTTTTGCGCGCTTGGGCTATTCCTACCGATTGTTGGAGCCCGAGGGTGACGGTCCCTTCCATATCCTCGCGCAGCCGCTCAAATCGCAATGACCGCCGGCGTTCGTGACAACTCGATGCCGACAAAGGGTTCGACGCGCCCCCGCGCGGCCTTGGTGCAGCGCTTTGTCCCGCACTACAATCTCGTCTTTTATAAGAAGCTCCTCGCGCGTTCGGCGTACGATTGGGAATTCATCTACGGCGAGCATCCCGGTGCGGGAGAGTCGGGCTTGGCCAGCGATGCACCCAAGGTGCTGCCGAGCCGGCTGATCGAATGTGCCGAATATCGTGGCGCCGTCTGGCAGAAGGGCGTGCGCCGCATCCTGCGCGAGCAGCGCTACGACGCGGTGGTTTTCGAACTCGGCTGGCAGATCGTCTCAAATCCTTTCGTGATTCGGGCGGCCCATCAGGCGGGCTCGGTGGTGATGCCCTGGACCAAGGGTATCTCGGAGAGCGGTGAGGCGCGGCCCGGCTGGCGCCGCTGGCTCGAGCGCCGGTTTATTCACCATTGCGATGCGCTGATCGCCTACGGCAAAGGTACGGTCGACTACTTCGCTGCCTACGGTTTCCCGCGTGACCGGATGTTTGTCGCGCAGAATACGATGGATGTCACCGCGATCGTGGCGGATCGCGTCGCCGCCGAGAAGCGTGGTGCGGAGTTGCGGGCCGAATTTGGCCTGCAGGGCAAACTCGTGATCGGCTATCTCGGCCGGTTGGTGCCGCAGAAACAGGTCGATTGGATCATCACCGCCTTTGCGGCGGCGCGAGCCGCGGGTCTTGAAGCCGAGCTGGTGATCGCGGGTGACGGCCCGGAACGGCGAGCGCTGGAGGAGCAGGCCCGGCAGACCCCGGTTGCTGGTTCGATTCGTTTTTGCGGACGCATCGCGGAGGCGGACATGGGCGGGTACTTCCAGCTATTCGATGTGTTCGTATCGGCATTTGCCGCGGGTCTCGCGATTCTCGAGGCCATGGCGCACGGCAAGATTTCTCTGATCACCCCCGAGGCGCGACCCGAGACGGAACTCGTCGTCGATGGCGTGACAGGCGTGATCACCAAGGACTATTCGATCCCGGCCCTCGCCGAGGGCATGCAGCGCTCGGCTGAGTATGCCCGCGCGGGCAATCGCATGGGCTCGGCCGCCCGCGAAGCAGTAGTGGCCGGCGCCACCATGGAAAAAATGGTCGAGGCTTTCGATCAGGCTGTTACCTGTGCATTGAAAAAATCTAAATGAAGATCGCTGTATTCGGACTCGGTTATGTCGGCTCAGTCACCTCGGTATGCCTCACGGCTGCCGGGCATGAGGTGTGGGGTGTCGACGAACATCAGGTCAAGGTCGACTGGATCAACCAAGGTATCCCGCCGATCCGCGAACCCGAGTTTGCCGATAGACTCAAGGATGCGCTGGCCGCCGGCCGGCTCCGCGCGACCAGCGATGCCCGCCTCGCGATCCTCAACACGGATGTCGCGCTCATCTGTGTGGGCACGCCGACGAGTGCAACGGGGGCGACGAGCCTTTCCGCTTTGCAAAGCGTGATTGGCGGTATCGCGAAGGTGCTCAAGGCCGAGCCGCATCCCTACCTGGTGGCGGTGCGCAGCACCATTCCGCCCGGCATCATGGCCTCGGAGGTGGTGCCGGTTCTCTCGTCGATCCCCGGTGCGCGAGTCTGTTTCAATCCTGAGTTTTTGCGCGAGGGCACGGCGATTCCCGACTTCTTCGCTCCGCCTTTCACGGTGCTGGGCATCGAGGCCGAGGACTCGGTCGCGGCTTCGATCGTGTCGGACATGGAGAAAGTTTACTCGCTCAAGGGCGTGCCGACGGTGCGCTTGAACTACAAGGAGGCGGAACTGGTCAAAGTGATCAGCAATGCCTACCACGCCCTGAAGATCAATTTCGCCAACGAAGTGGGCAGCCTGGCCTCGCGAGTGGGTGCCGATCCGCTGCGCCTCATGGAGGCGTTCTGCCTCGATACGAAGCTCAACATCTCGGCCAAGTACCTGCGTCCGGGCTTCGCCTTCGGCGGCTCCTGCTTGCCGAAGGACGTGCGCGGCTTGATCCACGTGGCGCATGAGCGCGGCTTGTCGCTGCCGGTGATCGAGGCGATTCTGCCCAGCAACCAAGCGCACCTCGACCGGGCGCGGGCGCTGATCGAGGCGCATCCCGCCCGGGTCTTTGGCATCGCCGGCATCGTATTCAAGGCGGATACCGACGACGTCCGCGAGAGTCCGGCCGTGGCCTTGGCCCGAGCGCTGATCGATCAAGGCAAGGAAGTGCTGATCTACGAACCCGAGATCGAGCTGAGCCGCCTCGTGGGGGCCAATCTCGGCTTTCTCGAGCAGCACCTGCCGGAGTATCGCAAGTGCATCGTCGATTGGGAAACTTTCCGCACGCGCGCGGAGGTCATCGCGTTCTCGCGGTCCGGCATCGTGCGCGACGAGTCGGCGCTCACTCAGCCCAAGGTCCGGCTCTACTCGTTGCAGGGCTATTGATTTTCGGCGGCTCACCCCGCGACTTGGCGGTGAGCCACTCCATCACTCATGACGCAACGGCGCGAACGAATGGGAGCCACTTTGTTCGTGGCTTATCTCAGCACGTTCGTCGGCCAGATCGCGAACCAGGTTTTTTTCTTCATCCTCCTTCGATTCCTGATCGTCGAGGAGGTGGGACTGTATAGCTGGGCCAACGCGGTGGCCACGATCTTTGCGTATGTCCTGGACCTCGGGCTTTCCGTTTTCCTGATCGGTGAACTGTCGAAGTGCCGTTATCGGTTGCGCGCCGTGATCGAGATGGTGCTCTGGCTGCGCGCTCCGGTCTTTTTGCTGGGCGTGGTGGGCGTGCAGCTCTGGCACGTCATCACGCACTCTTCCATGCGCGAGTACTGGATACTCTGGATCGTCGGGGCGACCTATGTCATTCAGTTGTTGGAAACCGGTGTGACTTGCTGGCTGCAGGTCCGGCAGCGGCAGAATGTCGTGAATACCGTGGCGATGGCGATTCCGGTGGTGCGTCTGATCGCATTGGCCGCCGTGGTCCTCATGAAGGTCGATCTCGGATTGATCTATGTGATCACCGTGATGGTGGTCACGCAGATCGGCGGCACGGCGTGTTTGTTTTATCTGGCATGGCAGGAGTGGCGAAAAGAGCCGACGGCGGACCGGGAAGTCGAACCGGGCGTACTGGCGGATCGAGCGACGCTGCTGCGGCGCTTTCGGCTGCGTGGCCCGCGGCTCGCGCTGATGTACGCCCTCAATATTCTTCAAGCCCGGCTGGACTGGCTGCTGGTCGCCGCCTTGGTTTCGAAGGTGGCGCTGGCCAACTACTCGCTGGCCAACAAAGTCGTGGAGATGTCGATGCTGGTGGCAGGAGTCTGGGCGCGCACGAGTTTCCCTTGGTTGAGCCGGCCAGACGCCGCGGAGCCGCTCGTCCGGGCGCGGCTGACGCTTTTGCGCCGGCTGTTCGTGGTCGGATGCGGCCTATTTGGCGTGGCCGCGTTTTTCGGCGCGCCGTGGCTCATTGAAATCGCCTTCGGTGGAAAATATGCCGGGGCTGAAGGATCGGTGAAGCTGATGACACTCGTGACGGCGGTCTTCATGCTGAACCAGTATTTCCTTTACGTCGTTCTGGCCGGAAATCAGGAAAATCGCTACACCGTGCTGCTGCTTATCGCGACGCCAATTCAGGTGGCAATCGACGCGGTCCTGCTGCCGCGGGTGGGAATCATTGGCGCCGCGTGGGGCATGCTGGTGATGGGATTGGCCGTTCACGGGGGCCAACTCGCTCTCTTGCTGCGTGCCGGAGTGCTCGAGGGCCGGGAAATCCTCCGGATGGAAGGCTTTCTTGGCGGATTGATCGCGGTGGTGGCCGGGCTGTGGCTGGTGCAGTTGAACATCTGGGCCGGCTTGGTGATCGGCGTGGTGGCGTGCGTGGCCTTGGGCGGCTTGGTGATCGAGCGGAGCGACCGAGCGCTTGGCCTCGATTGGCTGAAGCAGTATCGCGAGAAGCGCAGGACCTAACCGTCGACCCGACATGCTGCCACTCACGGACACGATCGCCTGGTTTGTTTTCCTCGGGCTGGTATTGTGGGCATTTCAGCGACTGACCCATTGGCTGACGCGCTTGAATATCTTCACGATATTCCTGGGCTTTCTGGTGCTGCGCCATGGCATGACCGTGCCGTTCGATCATACCGTCAACCAGTGGTACGCGGGCATCTCCGTTTCGCAGGCGGCCTATACGCGATACTACATCTCCTTGGTCCTGATGTGGACGGGCGTTTTGTTCGGGGCGTGGCTGGCGCGCGCCTTTCTCGGCCGGGCGACGCTGACGCCCAAGGATTTTCGCGAAAGCATGGCGGTCAGCCGCTTCCCGGATGGGATCAATGGGGCTTTTCTGGCCGTGCTCGTGGTTTGTCTCGGCTTGCTGATGGTTTTTCAGCTGCGGCTTTCCACCGAGTTTTGGAAACTCATCACCGGCTCGCTCAGCGCGGCGGAGTATCGCGCGATGCGCGACAATTTCGGCGAGGCCACGCACTATTCGGCCGGCGTGGGCTATCGCCTGGCCAGTATCGCGCGCTTCGGGTTGCTCCCGACTCTGATCTGCACGCTCTATTTTTTGGCCAAGGGTCGGCCGCCTTGGCGGTATATTTTTATCTTCACGGTGGTTTTGACTCTCCTGATCGGCCTCTCCTCGGGGCAAAAGGGTGCAACCGTGTTTGTCCTCCTGAGTCTGGGCATCGCTTACTACTATCGGCGCGGGCGCATCCGGCTGCGGCTGGCGAATTGGCGGATTTGGGGCGCGGTGGTGCTGGGCGTCTGCCTCGTGTCTTTCCTGTACATGCTGCAGTATCCGGGCCTGACCTTCGATCTGGCCCTGCGGGCGACCACCTACCGCATGACGAGCGAGTCGGATCGAAGCCTTCAACTGTATTTTCAGATTTATCCGGACGTGCAGCCCTTTCTGCATGGCCAGAGCTCGAGCTTGGTGAATGCCGCGCTGGGGTCCCATTTGTCGGTCGACCAACTGCCGGAGCGTTTCATCCCCATTTATTACCTCGGCCCGGAGTACAAGAACACGTGGAATGCTGTGTTCATCGGTGTGGCGTGGGCGGATTTTGGCTATTGGGGGGTCGCCTTGGAATCCATGTTCGTCGGGGCCCTGCTCTTCAGCTATGCTCGCTGGTTCAGTCGCGCGCCGAAAACCGCGCTCGTGATGGGGACGCAGGTCGGTCTGCTCATGGCGACGACGCGGCTTTCGGAGGCGGCGCTATCGGCGTGCTTGCTTACCTTTGGCCTGCTCAGCAGTTTTCTCGTTTTTCTTCTGATGCGGCGTTATCGGCGCAAGCGCGCCACTACCCCGACTCCGGAGGCGTCAGCGATCACCTATGCGAATCCTGCAAGTCGTCCCTAGATACGCGCCGGCGTGGGCCTTTGGCGGCGGTGTCCGCATGACCTTTGAACTCGCGCGCACCTGGGTGCGACATGGGCATGAGGTGACGGTCTATACCTCCGATCAAATGGACGGCAGCCATCGCTTCCCGGAAGCCACGGCCGAGCTCGATGGTGTGCGCATCCAGCGCTTTCGCAATCTTTCGCACCGACTGGCCTCGCGGTGGTCGTTTCTCTTTTTCTATCCCAAGGGCATGAAGCAAAGCCTGGCCCGGGTGGCCGGGAAATTCGATGTCGTCCACGTCGCTGAGTCGCGTGGGCGGCACAATCACTGGGTGGCGCAGCAAGTGGGCGCGACCCAGGTGCCCATCGTATGGTCCGCTTATGGCGGCTTGGCCGAAGGGGAGGGCTTCCGGCGCGTCTATCGCGCGATGCACGATCGGGTATTCGATACGCGAGCGATTATCCGCAAGTCCGCGGCCTTGATCGCCCAGACGGCGCACGAGGCAGAGATATATCAGGACTTCGGTGCCACACCGGAGCAGATCCACCAGATCCCCCTGGCGGTAAACTGGGATGATTGCTCGAACCCGCCACCGCGCGGCGAATTCCGCCGCAAGTTTGGCTTAGGGGAACGGGAAAAAGTGGTGCTGTTTCTCGGCCGCGTGCATCGCACGAAGGGCTTGCAGGTGTTGATCCCGGCGTTTGCGCGCGCGGCCCAGCAGCACCCCGATGCGCGTTTGGTCGTGGTGGGTTGGGACCAAGGTTTTCTGGCCGAGGCCAAGCAGCTGACCGCAGAATTGAAGATCGGCGAACGGGTCATTTTCGCGGGCTCGCTTTACGGCACCGAGCGATTTGGCGCCTACGTCGATGCCGACATCTTTGCGCTGACTCCGGGCACGTACGAGGAGACGTCCTTGGCCGCGTTGGAAGCGTGCGCGTGTGGGAAGGCGTGCGTCATCACCCACCAGTGCGAGATCCCCGGGTTGGACGCAGCGGGCGGCGGCATCATGACCGAGTATAAGGTGGAGGCGGTGGCGGATGCGTTGGACCGAGCTCTGACCGGCGATCATGCACGGGTATGGGGCGAGAATGCCCGCCGGATGGTGAAAGAAAAATTCACCAACGATGTCGTGGCCCGCATGCACGAGGACCTCTTTGCGCGAGTGGCGGCGCTGGCGGCCAAAACTTGACCGGACGAAGCGCCAGCCGAGCATCACCGCGCGATGAAATGGACGCTGCGACACTACTACGCCTTCCCGCCGGGCACGGCCCCGAAGGGCGGCAGCCTGTTGTCGCCCTCGGCTTGGGATCAGGTCCGCACGGCGGCGCCTTCGGAAACGAACAAGGATTTTAGCTTCCCCCAAAGTCGCGCCGATTGGGTGAAGCTGGCCGAGGCGTCGGAAGACGCGAGGGCTTCGGCCGCGACGGTAGCGTCACTGGTCAAGCGCGGCGGGTATACGTCAATCCTCTCCGTGGGTGTCGGACGGGCGTTGCTGGAATATCATTTGAAGCGGTCCCTGCCGCAGGTGCCGTTGACCTGTACCGAGTATGCGCCGGCCTCGGTCACGCGCCTGCGAGAGTTTTTCGCCGAGTGCGACTCGGTGGAGTTTCTCGACCTGCTGGCCCCATGGCAGGCCAAGGACGCGAAGTGCCTGATCCTGCTCAATCGCGTGGACACCGAGCTGTCGGACGAGCAGTGGTCGATCGCCTTCGGCCGGATGGCGGAGGCGGGCGTAAGCGAGATCATCGTCGTGGCCACCGGCTTCCTCACGCCTCGCACCTTTGGATCGGAAATGGCGACCCGCCTCCGTTGCCGCTTGCGCGGACAGACGCCGACCTTCGCGGGATATCTCCGGACTCGTGCTCGTTTCCGTGAATTGTGGCAGGCCAACTACGTGATCGCGGAAGAAATGGCGATAGGGCCCCGCGGCGGGTTTTGGCTGCGCCGCCGCGCCTGATGCTCAAGGACGTTTCCGCCGGAGCACTTCGAAGGGAAAGATTACCCGCTCGACCTCGTAGCGTTCGGCGACCGCTCGACCGAGTAAATAGTCGCCGCCATAATCGACCTTGGCGGCGTGAGTCCAGTCGGCCTCGGAACTGTCGACGATCATTCGCACGGCGTACTCCGGCAACGGCGCATGGAGAAAATCGCGCACCAGCGCCTCGTGCGTGCTCGGGCTGATGGAGTAACGAGCCGCCCAGCAGAGGCCATAGGCGGGCTTGGCTCCGAGGATGAAATAGATCATCGGGCAGTCGTCGAACGCGAGGAGCCGGTTGTCGGAAGCGAGCTTGGGTTTCAGGTAGGCATACAGCTCCTCGATCGGGCGCACGCGAGCGGGTGTCGACCGCACACCGGCCAGAGGCGGAATCGAAAAGGTCGCAGTCAGTTGCGGCACCGCGGCATCGCGCCGGACGCCGACGAAATTGTAGCGCGCGGCCTGATAGGTGAGGGCGGCCAGCAACACGCTGCCCACTGCGAGTGCCAGGCGCGACGAGTGGACGCTCCGCGCAACGATCAGGGCAAGCGACACTGAGAAGGCAAACGGCAGCCCGAGCAGGCCATTGTTCCAGCTATAGTAGTAGTCGAAAAAATTGGTGGCGACGCAGTAGATCATCGTTGCCAGCAGTGAAAGGGTCAGGCCGAGCCAGAGACTGGAGTGGCGCGTCTCGGCGATGCGCAATTCGTGGACCGTGAACACCAGCGCCGAGCCGAAGGCCACGAGGCAATAAGCCGTGGGAAAGAAGAAATGCTCCGTGTTGGCGTCGCCGTTGTAGCAAGCGTAGAACAGGTAGCCTGAGAATCCCACGAAACCGGCTAGCATCAGTCGCGCCCACACCCCGATTCGCCGACCACCGACGAGCAGCACGGCGGCGGTGGCAGCCGTCGCCCAAGCGTACCGCGTGAACAACGGGACCTTCGTCACGAGCATCACCATTAGCCCGACAAAGAAGTTGCCGCCCTGATGCTGCAGCGAGGTCAGCGAGAAACTTTTGGTGAGCGCGATGCGTGACAACCAGCGCGCGACCGAGCCGTCAGCCGTCAAAACGAAGAGAAGCAGCAAGCCACCGCTCACCGCGGTCAGGGTAGCGGCACAGCTGGCGAGGCATTTCCATCCCCGTTTTTTAGCGGCCAGCGCCTGACGCAGTTCGTAAGCCAGCACGAGGGCACCCAGCACGACGAGAGGGGGATAGCATACCGTGGCGACCAAGAGGCACAGCCCGGCGCCGACTTGTGCGTACCGCTGGCGTCGTCCGACCAAATGCTCAGCCCAAACCAGCAGGCAGATGGTCAGCAGCAGCAGATCGCTCGAGAGGCTCTTGTAGCCCGGGGTGGCGATCGAGGTGGGCCAGGCAAACGAAAAGAAAAACGAGATCGATGCGGCACCCAAAGCGATGAGGACCGAGCCCGTAGTACGGGCCAGCACGAAGAAAAATGTCAGGTACGAGACAATATGCAGGAACCAGCCGCAGAGCCGGAAGCCGTAGAGATTGGGCTCATGGGCGAGGCGGAAGTACCCTTGGGTAAGCAGCTCAAAGGGCCGGGTCAGGGTGACGATTTCCGAGGAAAAGAGTCGTTCGCCCTGCACCAGGCGCAGTGGCGCGGCGAGGTAGAGCCCTTCGTCGGTGAAATCGATGCCGAGAGCGGATTTCTTTAGCGCGAATACCAACCAGCAGGCGGCGGCTCCGATGATGCCGGCCCACAGCTGCCAGTGAGCCACCGAGTGCCATGCGACCGCAGTGAAGTTACCGGCCGAGTCGGACTGCTTTGAAGTTTCCGTGCGCATCCTGATTCACCCGCACCGATGAGGCGCGTGGGGGAGGACAGGGGCGGAGGCGAGCATACGGCAGGGGCATTGCAGTAGGGGGCATCGAGATTGCAAGCCCGCGTGTCCGTCGAGGTTTCCGCATCGTTGCCGCGAAGGGTCCACTCTTGCTTTGGCCGCCTTTCCTCTACTTGGTCTCATTTCGACTCTGCAATGACACCTCGCTCCGACTATCTGCCTTTTGGCCGGCCCAATTTTTCGGAAAAGGAGATCGAAGCGGTGGCCCGGGTGATGCGCTCGGGCTGGGTGGGAATGGGACCGGAAACGCTGACCTTCGAGCAGGAACTCGCCCAGTCGGTGGGCGTGGAGCATGTCGTGACGGTGAACTCTTGCACCTCTGCGCTCTTCCTTTCGTTGCTCGTGCAAGGGGTGGGACCGGGTGATGAAGTGATTTGCCCCAGCCTGACTTGGTGCAGCACGGCTAACGCGGCACTCTACCTCGGGGCGAAACCCGTGTTTTGCGACATCGACGCCGATACCTTGTCGGTCACGCCGGAAACGATTCGCGCCGTACTCACGCCCCGCACCAAGGCCGTGATGATCGTGCACTTCGGTGGTCTTGCGGCGGACGTGGGCACGATCCGCGCGACTTTGCCGGCCGGAGTGGCCTTGGTGGAAGATGCGGCTCACGCCTTCGGTGCCCGGTACGCCGATGGACGGGCGGTGGGTGCCTCGGGCGAGGCCGCATGCTTCAGTTTTTACGCCAACAAGAATCTCTGCACGGCCGAGGGCGGTGCGGTAGCGCTGACCGATTCCGTGCAGGCGGACCGGCTGCGCTCGCTCCGGCAGCACGGCCTGCCGCACGACGCGTGGAAGCGCTTCATCGATGCCCGGCGGTTCAACGCTGGCCACCCCATCGAACTCGGCTACAAGATGAACTTCACGGATCTGCAGGCGGCCATCGGCCGCGAGCAGCTGCGCCGCCAGCCGGAGTTTGCGACCCGCCGGCACGAAGTGGCGAAATACTATGCGGCTCGCTTGGCCGAGTTGGGCCTTGGCTGCGAGCCCCAGCATCACGTGACGGACGCCGCGCACGCGCGCCACCTCTTCGTCGTGAAGCTCCCAACGGGCACGGATCGCGATGCTGTGTTGGTGCGGATGCGCGGCCGGCAGATCGGCGCGAGCTTGCACTACAGCCCCCTCCATACGATGCAGATTTACGGTTCGCAGCCGCCATTGCCCGTGACCGACGCCGTGGCGCCGCGCTTGCTCACCCTGCCGATCAGCGCGAGCATGACCCTCGACGATGCCGTGGATGTCGTTGATGCGCTGCAGGTGAGCCTGAAGTAGCCGTTTCCACTCGCGCCACTCCAAGATCGAGACCACTTTAAGACCATGCTTGTTTCGGAACAACCATCAGCCGGCAGTCAGCCCTACGGATTCCAGGATCGGCTCAAAGCCGAGTTTCCTTCGCAGCTGCTCGTCGATGCCAGCGAGATCTGCAACCTCGCGTGCATCCACTGCCCGCATCCGACGTTCAAGGAATCGCACCATTACGCGGGCCGGAAGCTCGATCCGGGTCTGAACGAGAAACTCGTCGAGGAAGTGCGGGAGCACGGTCAGGGTCATACGCAATACATCCGCTACGCCAGTGCAGGTGAGCCGCTGACTTATCCGGCCATCTTCGACATGCTGGATTACGCCAAGCGTCGCTCGAACACGACCGTGACCCTCACGACCAACGGCAAGATCATGAATGCCGCGCGCGTCGACCGGCTGGTCGCGATGGGCGTAGATATCATCGACATCAGTATCGACGCCTTCACCCCGGAAACCTACGCGCGCATCCGCGTGGGCGGCAATCTCGTGGAGACCCGGGCACATGTGCAGAATCTCATCCGCCGCTCGCGCGAAGCGGGAGGCAAGACCCGCGTGGTGGTAAGCTACGTCGAGCAGGAGCTGAATCGCAGCGAGACCCACGATTTCGAGAGTTTTTGGAAAGCGGAAGGAGCGAGCTATGTGGTGATCCGTCGCATGCATTCGTGTTCGGGTGCCAACGAAAAGCTGGCCGCCACGATCCGCGCCGACACGAGCGTCGCGCGCCGGCCCTGCCTCTATCCGTGGGAGCGCATCGTGCTCAACCCGCGCGGCGATCTCGCTTTTTGCCCCTCCGACTGGGTGCACGGTTCGTACATCGCTGACTATCGCACCACTACGATCAAGGAGGTCTGGCAGGGCGAGTTCTACCAGAAGCTCCGCGCCGCTCATTTGAACAACGACTACTCCTGCCACGGCTTCTGCGGGCAGTGCCCCGATTGGCGGAGCACGCGCTGGCCGCACGAAGGCCGCAGCTACGCGAGCATGGTCGAGGATTTCAAGGCGACGGAGTGAGCGCGGGCCGGCAGACCGCGTCGGTCCGCATCGTGGAGTTTGGTTTGGCGGACGCTGCCTGGCGGGAGCGCTACGACGCGCTCTTCGAGCAGTGCCCGGCGGCCTATCTTCAGCAGTCGTCTTGGTGGGCGGAGGTGATCGCGCCGCTCGGGCCCGATCGCCCGCAGTTCCTACTGGCGCTGATCGGCGATCAGGCCGTGGCGGGATTCCCGCTGTATCTCTTTTCGGGTCCAGCTGGTGCGGTGATGACGTCGGTGCCGCAGGCGGGCCCCTTGGGCGGAGTCTTTTCCCGGCCGGAGCTCGATGAGGCCGCGCGCACGGCGTGCACGCGCGAACTCATTCGCGCCGCGCTCGAAGCGGCGCAGCGGGAGCAGTGCCTCGCCATGGCGGTCATCATGGATCCTTTTCAGGCGGAGGATCCCGCATGGCAGACGGATTTCGCGCCGGATTATCGCTTCGGGAATTTCACGCAGTGGATCGACCTGCGGACCTTTTTCACGCCGGAGGGCGAGGTCGCGTTTCGCGACTACAATCGCCGCAGCAACCTGAGCCGCAATCTCGCGAAAGCGCACGCGGCTGGTCTCAAGGTGAGGATCGGCATCGCGGACGCCGAGCTGGACCGACTCTACGAAATCCACCTGAAGCGGCACGCTGAGCTGGATGCGACGCCGTTGGACCGGCGGCTCATCGACAACATTGCCAAGGTGCTCGTGCCGCGCGGCAAGGCCTTCTTTACGGTCGTCGAGAGTGCCGATGGGCGGATCGCCTCGTGGGCGGTGCACCTCCATCATCACCGCGTGCTCGATGTGCTGCGGCTCAATCTGGACTCGGAGTTCACGGAGGCGTGTCCCAACTTTCTGAATACAGACGCCTCGCTCCGCCACGCGCGTGCGCTCGGCATCACGCACTACAACTGGCAGTCCTCACCTGATCGGACGAGTGGGGTCTACCGCTACAAGGCGCAGTGGTCCGCGGTGGAATCCAGCTATCGCTATCTCACGCGGCTCTTCTGCCCGGTGTCGACCCTGCGGGAGATCGGGCTCGCGCGGCTGCAACGGGAGTATCCGCTGCACTTTATTGCGCCCTATGCGGCGGCGACAGCGGATTTCGCGCTTGGCGACTACCGAAAAGCGTGACACCCGAAGCTGCTTCCCGGCACTCCCCGATGCTACCCAAGGTATCGATCGTCATCCCCGTTTATCAAAACGAGCGCACACTCGAGCAGACCTGCCGTGAAGTCTCGGCCGTGCTCGATGGCCGACGCGACACGGTGGACTACGAATTTGTCTGCGTGAACGACGGCTCAAGCGACGGCTCGCTCGCGACGCTGCTGGCGCTGCAGAAGGCGGCGCCGGCGGGCCGTTTCCGCGTGGTGAATTTTGTGCAGAACTATGGGCAGCGCTCCGCGCTGCTGGCGGGCTACCGGCAGGCGCGCGGCGCGTGCATCGTGTCGATGTCGGCGGATTTGCAGGATCCTGCGGAAGTGATCGGGGATTTCGTCACCGCGTGGCTGGCCGGACACCGGGTCGTGATCGCGGCCCGGCAGCAGCGCAATGACGGTTTCTTCTACGATCTCGCGGCCAAGTCGGCGTGGCGCCTTTTCCAGCGCACCACCGTGCGCCACATGCCACCCGGAGGCTTCGATTATTTTCTCATGGATCGGCGGGTGTGCGACGAATTTGTCCGCGACCCGGAGCAGGGACTCTTCATGCAAGGGCGGTTGCTCTTTCTCGGGGGCAAGCCGCACGTGATTCCCTATGAGCGTCGCGCGAGGCGGGAGGGTCGCTCGCAGACGTCCATGAGCCGCCGCATCCAATACTTCATCGATGGGATCGCGGCCTACTCCTACCTCCCGCTGCGCTTGATGTCGCTGGCGGGCATCCTCGTTTTTCTGGCCGGTATCGTGGTGAGCGGTTGGATCGCGTGGCACGTGTGGCGTCACGGCAGTCGCGTGGAGGGCTGGGCTTCGCTCGTCATCATCATGCTCTTCCTGAATGGCGTGCAGATGCTGTTCATGGGCGTGATGGGTGAGTATGTCTGGCGCACGTTGCAGGAGAGCCGGCGGCGGCCGCACTATGTGATCGATTCGATCTCCGAATGAATCACGGCGCAGTGAGGTCGGGTGCCATCGGGAGCGCGTTTTGCCGAGGGCTGATCTGTGCCGCGCTGGGCTGGGAACTGGTGACCTTGGCGGCGATGTTGCTGCCGTCGAACGCGGGACCGACGATTACGGCACTGCGATTGGGACTCGGATTTTGCGCGATCGGAATTGTGCCGGGCGTGCTCGCCGCGATCGCGCTGGGTGGTGGACGTCAGACGATGCTCACGTTGCTGGGGCAGGGGCTCGCACTTTCCTTCGCGCTCGCGCAAGGGCTGTGTGTGGTGAGTTTGTCGCTACACCTCTCCAGTGAGGTGTTGGCGGTGGGCGTGCTAAGTCTGAACTCGGCGCTTGCGGTCGCGTTGTTACTGGGGTGGCGGCGCGAGCAGCAGCTCCGCGTGATTTTTCCGGTGCGCGAGCGCTGGCTGCTCGGGGGAATTTTGTTTTTGGCGGGAGCGCTTTATCCGCGAGGCACGCCGCTGGCCCTGATCTCGTACGAGGATTTTTGGCACTTGAGCGTTTTGAATCGCATGGCGGGCTCACCGCACCCGACGTTGGGGATGACGTTCACCGAGCCGGGCGTGCCGTTCACGCATCCGCTGCCAGGCGTCACGTATTTCATGGCGCTGGTCAGCCACGCCAGCGGCGAGTGGCCGGTGATGGTGTATGCCAAGGCGCGGTCATTCTGGGTTTTTTGCAGTGTGATATTTTGCGCAGTCACCGCGGCGTGTCTTTTTCGCCAGAGACGCGCGGCTGTTTTTGCGGTCGTGGGCGTGATGCTGCTGATCGCCAACGGCACCCTCGGCGAGACCACGTGGCATTGGGGACAGGCGGCCCCGGTCTCGCACAACACCGATCTGGTGATCGACGTGGCCGTGCCCGGTTTCGTCGCGATGCTATTGCTGGCGATGGCGGCCCCGCGAGGAAAAGGCCGTGCGGCTTGGCTCGCGGTGATCGGGCTCGCTTTCACGGTGATCTGCTCACACGTGCGGGAGGGGCCGCAGCTTTTGTTGTATGTAGCGGCCTTCGCAGTCGCGTGTCTGGTGCGACGAGAGTTCAGCGAAGCTCGCCGACTCGTGGGAGTCGCGGCGTTGATCGTCGGCGGGTTGTTGATCTATGGCTGGTGGCATGCGGGCCACGTGCCCTTGATCGACAATCATGTGGCGGGGCGCAGGGAGGAAATTCGTGCGGCGTTTCAATCGCTCCACGGCTGGGATTGGATTCGGCATCCCCACGGAGTTTATCCCTTGGCCGTGCTGTGGGATGGTTGGCACGGAGTGCTGATCGTGCTCTGTCCCTTGGTGCTGGCGGGTTGGGGCCGAGCGCGCGCGGCGCTGGCGGTGGGTTTGATTTTTGTCGGAGCGATCCTGCTCGTGCGCATTCCGGTGCTGGCGCTCGGCGCGGCATATTTCACTTATGACGAGATTCTGATGTTTCCGGTGAGGTTTTTCACTCCGTTCAGTTTTTTGATCCCGGGCGTTGCGATCTGGGGCTGGAGCACGGCGGGGCAGCGCACGAGGTGGCGGATGCCGGTGCTCCTCGCCGGAGCCGGAGTGATCATTGGGCTGGCGCTCTACCCGAGCATGATGGCGCAAGCGGAGGCGCGCTGGCCTAGACTCTTTTTCGATATACACGGCCGCGTGTTGAGCATCTGGGACAAGGAGGGTGTCATGACGCACGCCCCCGATATTTTTTTCGGCCTGAGCATCCTCACGGCGATCACGGCAATTCTGCTGCAAGGACGTCTGGCGGCGACGGCGCGACCGGGTCGGACGCATTGGCTGGCGATCGGTGCGCTCGTCATCGTCTCAGCCGTTTCGCTCGATGCTCGTTACCGGCTGTTTTCCGGCGAAACCGCCGCCGAGCCAGCGGGTCTCCTGCGTGAGCCGGGCAAGGCCTTGTGGTCGGCAGCCGAGGTGATGGGGAATTTTCGCGTGATCAAAACGGATGGAACTGCGGCGGACGTCGCGCAGGGTTCGTATCCGCCGCCGGCGAAATTAATCGCTTGGCTTCGCGGCTGGCCGCGACCCGATGCCGTTGTGCTCGCCAATCCCGAGAGCGAGTACGTGCTGACGGCGTTTGCTCCGCAGCTTCAGCTCGGTTGGTCGAAGTTGCGCGCGGCGTTGGTCACGCCGTACGGCAGAATTTACTCCGAGTCGGTGCAGGCGACGGGCCACGGGCCCTTTTTTTCGCGAGAGTGGAATGATCGGCAGCGTTGGGAGTTTTGCCGACGGATGGGCGTCGATCTGGTCGTGATCGATCCCGCGCTCGAGGGGGATTTTGTCCCGCTGCTGGATGCGGCGCCGGATCGATTCCATCCGGTTTTCGCTGCGGAGCAGTGGCACGTGTATGAAGTCGCTGCTGGCCAGCCCGGCGCTTGAGCGCGATTTATATTCCGCATCCGATGCTGGTTTGATGATTGAATCCATGCGGCGCTGGACCCACGAAAGAGGTTACCTGTGACTGCTCCTGCTGCCCATTTGACGATCCTCGTGCCTTGCCGGAACGAGCAGGGCAACGTGTCTACGCTGCACGCGCGCATCCGCGCGGTGGTCGCGCAAATGGCGCCGGACAAGATTTCCGTGCTCTTCATCGACAATGCGTCGACCGATGACACCGCCGCGGAATTGCGCCGCCTCGCGGCCGAGGATCCCGATACACGTGTGATTCTCAACTTGCGCAACTTCGGCCATGTGCGTTCGCCTTATCACGGGCTGCTCGAAGCGCCGGGTGACGCGGTGATCGTGATCGCGGCGGACCTGCAGGATCCGCCGGAGCTCATCCCGGAGTTTGTGAAAAAATGGCGCGAGGGCTTTTCCGTGGTGATGGGCCAGAAGGTGAACAGCGAGGAGTCGTGGCTGTTTTTCACCGTGCGTCGCGCTTACTACAAGGTGGTGAAACGTCTCGCCGACGTGGAGCTGATTGAGAATGCGACGGGCTGCGGGCTCTACGACCGGAGGGTGATCGAGACCTTGCGCGGGCTGCAGGATCCGTATCCGTATGTGCGCGGGCTGGTCTGCGATCTTGGGTTTCCCATCGCGCGCGTGCCGTATGTGCAGGCGAAGCGGAAGCGCGGCATCACGAAGAATAATTTCTACACGCTCTACGATGTGGCGATGCTCGGCATCACGAGCCACTCGAAGGTCCCGCTGCGTTTGGCCACGATGCTCGGCTTCGGCGCTTCGGCCCTCTCGTTCATCGTCGGCCTGGCCTACTTGATCTACAAATTGGTTTTCTGGGATCGCTTCGCGCTGGGCATGGCCCCGGTGGTGATCGGCCTTTTCTTTTTCGCCTCGGTCCAGCTCTTCTTCATCGGCATTCTCGGCGAGTACCTCGGCTCGATCCACACCAAGGTCACGAAGCGTCCGCTCGTCGTCGAGAAGGAGCGGATCAACTGGTCTTGAGTTGAGGGCGCCGCCGCCACGCGACGCCAATCACGCCGGCCAGCAGGGCGGCCCACGCCGTCAGCGTTACAAAATAGGAAACGCGGACGGCGCGCGGAGCGACATACGCGAGGCGTACTTCGCTTTCTCCCTGCGGCAAACGCACCATGGCGAGGCCATGTTCCGAACGGCGTACCTCCGCGGGCTGCCCGGCGATATCGGCGACGTAGCCCGGGAGAAACATGCGCGGCGTTTCCAGCCATGCTTCAGGTTGTGGTGACCGTACCTTGACGTGGAAGGGCAGCAGCGACGTGACGGCAATGCTCCCAGTTGACTCGGGCGACAGTCGGAAGCGGGCGAACTCGGCCAGCCCGGCGGGCGCGGTCTCTGCGTTGGAAGGGATGAAGCGAAGGGCAACTTCCTCCGGTGTGTTGGCCGTCGTCCAGAGTGGGAGCACGTGGGAGCTGCCCTCGGCACTCCCAAACGCGAGTGGCTCGCCCGATTTGGGCAGCAGGTATTCGCGGAAAAAAGTGCGCCCATAGATCTGCAGCACGCCCTTCAAGTCGCTGTGGGCGAACTCGAGTTCGAGCTGGTAGTGCTGGCCCGGCTGCAGGCGCAGACTCGGGCTCAGATTGATCACGCCTGGATTGGCATCGATGGTGCCGCGGAAGATGTCTTTTAGCGGAGACTGGTTGGCCAAAATCGGGAGGAGTGGCTTGCCATCGGACGCGAGCAGGCGCGTTTCTGTCCACGGGGCCATCACGCCATTGGAAAAATAGGCGGGCAGGGCGGAGAAGAGTCCATAGGCGTGATTCATCAGGAGCAGATTCTCGGGCTTCTGGCTGCGGTCGGACACTTCCTTGGGCGCGGTGCGCAGCTCGCCGGCACGGACGAATTGGCGCGCTTCCCACAGACTCCAGCCGCAAAGCACCGCCAGTACCGAGGTCAACGCGACAGTGACCTTGCAATTCCGCTCCATGAGGTCGGCGATGACGATCAGCCCGCAGGCCGACAGCACGGCCGCGAGGAGCAGATAGAAGCGATGCATCGGCCAGTAAAACGTGATGCGTTTGATCTGCTCCGGCACATGGCCCCACAGCCAGTCGGTGATACCGGGAATCGGCAACAGCAGCAGCAGCAGAAAACCGCAGGCGAGCACGAGCAGACGCAGTTCCGGCGGAGCCTTTGGCCGCAGCGCGCAGAGCCCGACCACGAGCGTCACGGCCCATAGCGCGTAGCCCAATTGCAGGTCGCTCAGTGCATCGCCATTTTCGGAGAGAGGACGCAGGATGGCGGGAAAAACTTCGCGGATGACGTTGGTGATTCGATCCTGCTCCGCGAGGCCTGTCATGACGGTGGACGTGGTGCCGGGCACCGCGAGATTGGCGACGGAAACGAAAGGGTAGTGCGCGAGGAGGCCAAACAACGCCGCGCCCACGGCGGCATGTTTCCAGGCCGCAATGGTACGGTGGATGAAAAGCAGGCGCACGGCCTGCGTCCCCGCCGCGATCAGGCTCATCCAGAGCGCTACTGGCGAGTGCGCGAACCACAGTGCCGCTAGCGGCACCACGAACCACAACTGACTCAGCCAATCCTCCCGGCGGAACGTCCGGATGATCCCGTAGACGGCCAAGGGCAGGAATGGCACGGTCATCCATGTCATGTACAAATCCTGCGTGTAAATCGTGCCGAGCACGCCGGGACACGCGAGGTAGAGAATCGCTCCGGCGCAAGCCGCCCAGCGGTGTTGGGCGCAGAGCCACGTGCCGGTCAGGTACGAAGTGAAGAGCCCGGCAAATCCGCACAGCACGACCGTCGCATGTTGCAGGGCAAAAAAACCGAGCGAGTGCAGCGTCAGCAGATCGATCGTACCGGCGAGATGCTGAAAGAGTGGAGCGACCCGCAGGGGATAGACCGCGCCGTTGAACGCATACTGCGTCTGGCCGACGAAGACGGGGAAGATCCCGGCGCGCTGCTGCGTGACGAAATCGGCCAGCATGTTGGCGTACCAGAGGGCATCGCCCGTGCCCATTTTCCGCCCGCTCATGAACGGATGCAGCAACCACCAACCCGCTAGGAGCAGGACGCCGCAGCGCAGCAACTCGGGCGAGGAAAAAAGCCGAGAGCGGGACGCGGACTTATCCGAGGCAGGCGAGCGCGAAGCGGATGACATCGGGGGCGAACGCGTCGTTAGACGAACTTGAGCTTGCGCGCGGCGAAGAGCATCATCTGCAGCAGCAGCCAGCCGTGGCGCCAACGCTGGATATTAGTGGTGCCGTAGGTGCGCTCGCGGTAGCGGATCGGCACGTCGGCGATCTTGAGGTTGAGCTTGGCCGCGCCGAAGAGCAGATCGAAATCGCCGAAGGGATCGAAGTCGCCGAAGTACGCGCGGTTCGCCACGATCCGCTCGTAGTGCGCGCGCGAGAGCACCTTGGTGCCGCAGAGCGTGTCCTTCACCGGCTGACCGAGCAGCCACGTGAAGAGGATGCCAAAGGTCTTATTCGCGCAGAGATTGAGGAACTGCATCGCCTTCTCGTCCATCGGGTACACGAGCCGCACGCCGTTGGCGAACTCGGCTCGGCCGCTCGCGATCACCTCGTAAAACTTGGGCAGCTCCTCGGGCGGCATCGTGAGATCGGCGTCGAGGATCGCGAGGATGTCGCCCTTCGCGATCGCGAAACCGGCGCGCACGGCATCGCCTTTGCCGCGGCCGGTCTGCTGCAGGATCGTGATCTTCCGCTCCGGATGCGCGGCGGCGACGCGCTGGATTTCCTCCCACGTGTTGTCGCGCGAGTGGCCCTCGATGAAAATCAACTCGAGGTCGATCCCGAGGTGGGCGGTGCGCTCGACCGCCGCAGCGATATTGCCGGCCTCGTTACGCGCGGGAACTACGACCGAGAAAGTCGGCCGCGCGGAGGCGGGCAGCGACTTCGGCCGCGCCACGCAGAAAAAGGTGAGGCACAAATGCCGCAGCCACGGCAGCGGCGCGATCCACCGATTGATCAGCCGGTCAAGACCGAGCAACGGCACCGGGACGAGGATGTGCGGCTGCCATGTCACGCGCTCCCAATCGGCGAGATTGAGCAGGTTGATCACGTCGCTGGTGGAGAGCCAGCTGCTGAGCGGCGGCGGCGTGCGCAGGCCGAAGAGATTGGCCAGCGAGAGGATCGGGCGCCACAGCGAGGAGTAGTAGTTGAGGATCAGCCGCGTACCCGGATGCGAGACACGCCGGACCTCGCTCAAGAGCTGCTGGACATCGGCGGCCAGATTGAGCGTGTCGGAGATGACGATGACATCGAAACGCTCGTCCAGCAGCAGCGATTCGCCGGCCATCACGTGCAGACGAGCCTCGGGCACGCGCTGGCGGGCGGCGGCAATCTGTGTATCCGAAAGATCGATACCGGTTTTTTCGCGAGCCCGCAGGTGCGCGAGCAGTTCGCCGCTGCCGCAACCGATCTCGAGCACGCTCGCGTCGGCGGGAATGAGGAGATTGTAGTAGTGCGCGAGCAGGGCCTGGTAGTGGCGCTGGGCCCAGCGCAGCTCGGTCGGCGCGCCCTCATACGCGGCGCGGATTTTGGCGAGATGCTGCTCGGTGAGGGATGACGCGACGGCAGGCATCTTCAGGGGCGGTTTTAGATCACGTCCGAGAATGACGGTCGCAAGCTCGCGAAACAAGCGAAGCCGACCAGGCATGTCAGGAGGGACGAGGCGTAGAGCCAGCCGAGGTGCGCGAGATCGATGGGCTGCTGCCAGACGAGCGCATCGCGCAGCAGTTCGATTATCTGGGCGACCGGGTTGAACTGGAGGAAGCGGGCGAAAAGGGGCGAAGTGACTTGGGTGATCGAGAAGAACACCGCGCTGGCCCACATGAGCAGCAGCGAAGCTACTTGGGTGACTTGGCTGATGTCGCGGAAGAACACCCCCAAGCTGCTCAACAGCCAGCCCAGCCCGAGCCCGAGCAAGATCACCGGCGGCACCAGCAACGGTAGCCAGCACACCGACTCGGTGAGGCCCCGGCCAAACAAGATGATGCCGAGGATGACCAGCACGAAGCTGATGAGAAAGTTGACGAACGACGCGCCGAGCGCCGCCGCGGGCAGCAGCTCGACGGGAAACACGACCTTCTTCACGAGATTGGGCTGGCTCACGATGATCATCGGCGCTTGCGCGATGATCTCGGTGAGGAATCCCGCCACGGTCAGGCCGATCAGCAGGGCGAGCGCATAGTCGGCCCCCGTCTCGTCCTTGAGCACGCCGAAGTGGCTCTTGAAGACCCCGCGCACCACCACGAAGTACACGCTGAGAAACAGCAGGGGGCTCAACGCGGCCCACGCGACGCCGAGGTAACTGCCCTTGTGCCGCAGGTGGAAATTGCGCGCGGTGAACTGCCAGAGCAGCCCGCGGTGCTGCGCGAGCTGGCGGAGCGGCACCAGGGGATTCAGATTGGCGAAGAAGCCTCGTTCAGCGCGGGCGGACATCAATGCAGGCGTGAAGCGATCAAGGAATGGCGCACTCGGACAAGCCTATTTGCCCCCGCGGGCGAAGAACGCGCGGATGCCCGTGCATACCGCATCGACCTGCTCGGCGGTATGATGCGGCCCGATGGGCAGGCTGAGCACTTCGTCGGCGAGCTTTTCCGCCAAGGGAAACGCGCCGCGCGACCAGCCCGAATCCTGGTAGGCCTGGGAGAGGTGAGGCGGAATGGGGTAGTGGATCTGCGTGGCGATGTCGCGGGCGCCGAGAAATTCACGCAGCGCTTCGCGCTGCTGGGTGCGCACGACAAAGAGGTGCCACGTCGGCTCCGCCCAGCTTGGCACGTAGGGTAGCACGAGATCGCCGACGCCGGCGAGCTGCTCGAGATAGCGCGCAGCGAGGGCGATGCGGCGGGCGTTCCACGCCGCAAGGTGGGGGAGCTTCACGCGCAGGAAGGCAGCTTGCAGCTCGCTCAGGCGCGAGTTGAGGCCGAGATACTCGTTATAGTAGCGGACTTTCGAGCCGTAGTTGCGCAGGTGCCGCACGCGGTCGGCGAGGGCGTCGTCGTTGGTGGTGACCGCGCCGCCATCGGCCAGCGCGCCGAGGTTCTTGCTCGGATAAAAACTCACGCCGGCGGCATGGCCGAGCGCGCCGCACTCGCGCCCCCGCAGACGGGCACCGTGCGATTGAGCAGCGTCCTCCATCACGAAGAGACCGCGGGGCTCGGCGAAAGCGCGGATTGCATCGATATCCG
The DNA here is from genome assembly GCA_048498795.1 of Verrucomicrobiota bacterium. Classification (GTDB taxonomy): domain Bacteria; phylum Verrucomicrobiota; class Verrucomicrobiia; order Opitutales; family Opitutaceae; genus JBEHXH01. Next base: position 102,795 of record JBEHXH010000007.1, on the reverse strand, counting down.
CCGGCTGGCCATAGAGGTGGATCGCGATGATGGCCTTGGTGCGCGGGGTCACGACGGCTGCGAGTCGGGCGACCTCGAGATTGTAGGTGCGCTCGTCGCACTCGCAGGGCACCGGACGGGCGCCAGAGTGGGTGACCGCGAGATAGGTGGCGATGTAGCCATGGGCAGGCACGATCACCTCGTCACCGGGGCCGATGCCACGCGCCATGAGCACGAGCTGCATCGCTTCGAGGCCATTGGCGACGCCGATGCAATGTTTCACTCCCAAGGAGCGGGCATACTCCGCCTCGAATGATTCCAGTTCCTTGCCCAGCAGGAACCAACCCGAATCCATCACCCGGCGGTAGGCCGCATCGAGATCGGCACGGAGTTCGTCGCAGGCGGGCTTGAGTTCGAGGAAGGGGATTTTCATGGAAGGCTACGCGCAAGAGGCTATGCGCCAAAGGGGCCGAAGTAATCAAGCGTTTGCGCAGGTTTGCCGTGAAGCATGCGGGGATTGCGGAAGAATTTTGCAACCGCAGGTCGCGACCGGGGTCGGGAGAGGTTCGTTTTTTTCAGGTTTGCAATCGCCTATCAAATCAAGCCCTCTGACCGCTTAACCATTGTTCTATAAACGCATGGCAACCTTCCGCGTTAATTCCCTTGTGTCGTGGGCCGGCCTGTTCTCGCTCGCGCTGATCGGTTCGCAACCGCTGTTCGCCCAAAGCGTTGCAGGTACGATGCCGGAAGATTACCTGCCGGAATTGAAGCCCATTCTGGCCAAGTCGCTGACCCTGTCGCCGAACACGGTCCTGTCCAACATCGCTATCTCGCAGGCCGAGGCCGCAGCCGTGGTGAGCGATTCGCCCTTGTGGCCATATTTCGGGGGCAACGTGTCGTATGGCTACAATGGCTCGGCGGTCGACAGTGCGGGTAAAAGCTCGACGTCGTCCTCGACGGGCTTGACCTACCATGTCGGATTCAGCCAGCCGGTGTATCAGTTTGGCGCCCTCAAGGCCCGGTCCGATGCCGGCCGGGTGGGCGTGCTGATTGCGCAGCAACAATACGCGGAGGCTTATCGTGTCCTGCTGGGGTTGCTGCGCACGCAGTACCTCGGGCTCGTGACCAACAAGATCGTCCTGCGCAACGCGCAGTACCGGCTCAAGGCCGAGGAAGCCAGTCTCGCGGCCAAAGAGGGTCGGCTGAAAACCGGTGAATTGACCGAAGGCGACCTCAATGGGCCGCGGCTTGATGCCGGGGAAGCTCGCTTGGTGGTGGACCGCGCTTCCGTCAATCTGGCCAATAACAAACGGTTGTTTGCGCACCTCGCCGGATTGTCCGACATACCTGATTCGGCCATCGCCGACATGGTGCCCAAGCCGGAATTCGGCTACGCCGCGACCTCGAAGGCCATCCTGAACAAGTTGAAAGGCGGCGGCGTCGATGAGACTCCGCTGGTGAAGAATTACGCACTCTACGCCGAGCAATCCGATTTGATTTATAAATCGGTCAAGACCGGCCTTTATCCGAAATTCGCCCTGAGCGCAGGTTATGATCTTCAGTTCTATAACCAAGTCGCTTCGGCGACGGTTTCGCAGACGGCCCTGCGCTCCTACAACGTGGGTCTTACCATGTCGTGGACGATTTTCGACGGCTTTTCCACGCGCGGCCAAAAGCTGCAGGCCCTGCACAACAAGCGCTACTATGATCGCTACAAGCAGAATCAGGCCGAGACCTTTGTCGATACGGCCGACGTGTTCGCCAGCCAGCTCGAGCTTTCCGCTCGCTCGATGAGCTTCGCCGACACCCGTAGCTCGCTGCAACGCGCGGCGGTGCAGCTCACGATCGACCAGAGCAAGCAGGGTGCGGCGACGGAACAGCAGGTCACCGGTGCCAACATCACTTATCAGGCGGCGGACGCAGCAGCGACCGCCGTGCGGGTCGAGTTCATGAGCAAATGGGCTGACTTCGTGTCGGTCGCGGGCTTCGACCCGATGATGGAAAACCTCCCGGCTTCGTATCGCAACGCCCATGGCAAGTAAATCTGGGATCGGGGCCAAGCTGGGCATCGCGGTCGTCGTGCTCGCCGCGTTGGGAGCGGGAGCCTACTGGGGCTTGCGCCCGGTTGCGCAGGTGGCGGTCGTGAGTTCCGGTCGCGCGCCGAATGTCGTGCCTGGCAGCGTCACGATTTTCGCCGAGGGCGGCGTGCTTGAGCTGAAATCGCTCGTGAGCGGCAAGGTCGAGTCGCTGGACTCGTTCAAGCCCGGTCACCCGGTCAAGGAAGGCGAGTTGCTCGTGCAGCTCGATGCTTCCGACCTAAAGGCGGACATCGAGTACACCGAAAAGGATCTCGAGACGGCCAAGCAAAAGCAGGCCATCGGCACGACCACGAAGAAGGAACTCGCCGCGGCCGAAGCCGCTTTTGCCTATGAGGTCGAGCGCCGCAAAAACGGTGTGGGCGTCTCCGATGTGGTTTTTGCAACCAACGAGCGTAACCTCGATGCGCTGCGCAAGAAGTACGAATTGGAAGTACTGGGTGACCGTCTTGTAATTGAGGGCTTCGAGCGCAGCCTGAAGGTGAAACGTGCCGAGCTAGAAAAAATGTCCATTCGCGCACCCGCCGAAATGGTCGTGACCGAGGTCAAGACTCTGAAGGGCGCGGTCATCGGCCCCAGCACCGTGCTTGGCACACTCATCAAGACGACGCGTACGATCGAGGCGAAGATCGCCGAGGAAAACTTCAAAGGCGTCGTCGTCGGACTGCCGGTAAATGTGCGCCTCGCCGGTGAAGGCAATTTCCTGTTCCACGGCAAGGTGACGCAGGTGCTTCCCACGGCCGATGCCGAGACGCAGCGGCACACGGTCTATCTCGAACTCAACGATATCACGCTCGATAAACTCGTGCCCGGGGGCACCGGCGACGTGAGCATCACGCTGGATGAGCGCGACGCCAAGGCAATCGTGCCGCGTCGCGCGTTGCAGGGTGACTATGTGTATGTCGTCGAGGATGGCCGCGTGCATCGGCGCCATATCAAAAAGGGCTACACGAGTCAGACGTATATCGAGATCCTCGATCCCGATAAGCCCGGTCCGGGCGAGGGGCTGCGTGCTGGTGAGCAAGTCATCGTGGAGAACCTCGATCAATTCCGCGAAGACGACCGGGTGCGCGTCGAGGTTGTTGAATCCGCGCCCAAGGCCTGAGAGCCCGGCCAAGCTCGCAGTATTTCATGGCGCCGACTCTGCACATCGCCTTGCGCTTCCTCGTCGCGAAGAAGCGCTCGATGCTGATGAGCCTTTCCTGCACCGTGCTCGGCGTAGGACTGTTCATCGTCACGCAGGCGACGACGAGCGGTTTCGAGGAGTATTTCATCAAGACGATCCTCGGCACCGACGGCGCGATCCGCATCCAGGACAAGATTCAGTCGACGTCGGCGACTATCGAAGCGGGCTATCTCTCGCCGTTTCGCTACAAGCAGCGCGAGGGCAAGAAATACATCGAGGGCATCGATGAGCCCGAGCAGGTCATTACCGTGCTGAAGAGTTTCAGCAATGTCGACGGCACCTCGAAGGTGCTCACGGGCAATGTCACGGTCTTCAGCTCTTTCAAGGCCGGCGGCGATGTCGCGCGCGTCTTTGGCATCCAGCTCGACGACCACCTTAAGGTCTCTGACCTCGGCAAGCAGATCGTGGCGGGTTCGCTCGACGATTTCCGCTCGGCCCCGGGCAGCGCGGTGCTCGGTCGTGAGCTGTGCGATCGTCTCCAACTCGAGATCGACGATTCCTTTCGGGTCGAATCCTCCAGTGAAACCGGCAAGGAATCTCGCCGTTACAAGGTCGCCGCGATCTTCGAGACCGGCGTGAGTGACATCGATCGCGTGCGCATCTATCTCAACATGGGCGAGGCCCGATCGCTCTTCAAGAAGCCCACGGGTGCGTCGTTCATCCAGGTGAGCCTGCACAATCCCAGCCGCGCGCCCGAGGATGCGGAACGCATGGTCGAGGTGCTCGATTACAGTGCGAGTTCGTGGCAGGAGCGCCAGAAGACGTGGCTCGGCGTGTTTCGCGCGCTGCGTATCTCGACGGCGATCACGGTGTCGGTTTTTACGCTCATCGCCGGTCTCGCGATGTTCAATACGCTCGCGATGATCGTCATGGAAAAGACCAAGGACATCGCGATCCTGCGTTCCATGGGCTACACGCGTGAAGACGTGACGAAGATCTTCATGTGGCAGGCGGGCATCGTGCTTGCCATTGGCACGGTGGCGGGCTGCTCGCTTGGCGCATTTGTCACGTGGACGGTGGAGCAAGTGCCGATCGACATCCACGGCATCTTCGCGACCAAGCACTTCATCGTTTCGTGGAATCCGTGGCACTACGTCGCCGCGGTTTCCACCGCCGTGATCATGGTGATGATCGCAAGTCTCATTCCGTCGCGCCGCGCGGCTCGCCTCGAGCCCGGCGACATCATCCGTGGCACCGCCCAATGAGCACCGTCGCTACTTCCGCCGCGCCTGCCGCGGGCAAACTCGCCCTGCGTTGCTCCGGCCTGCACCGCTATCTCGGTCAGGATGAGGGGCGTGTGCACGTGTTGAAGGGTGTCTCCTTCGAGGCGCATCGGGGCAATGTTTACGCGATCGTCGGTCCCTCCGGCTGTGGCAAGTCCACGCTCCTCTATCTCCTCGGCCTGCTCGACCTGCCCGATGCGGGTGAGATCGAGATCGATGGCCAGCTCATGTCCAACAGCCTCGACGAGGCCCGCACGGCGGCGCGTGGCGAGCACATCGGTTTCGTTTTCCAGTTTCACTTCTTGATGCTGGAGTTCAGCGCGCTGGAAAACGTGATGATGCCCATGCGCAAGCTCGGCAAACTCACGCAACCGCAGATGGAGGAGCGCGCGCGGCAACTGCTCGAGTCGGTCGGGCTGGGGGAGAAGACGCACCGTCTCGGTACGCAGCTCTCCGGCGGCGAACAGCAGCGCGTGGCTATCGCTCGTGCGCTCGCGAATCAGCCGACGATCATCCTCGCCGACGAGCCGACAGGCAATCTCGACGTGAAGAACTCGGCGATGGTCTTCGATCTTCTCACGCGCCTCGCGAAGGAAAACGGCCAAGCCGTCATCCTCGTGACGCACAATCCCGAGATCGCCAACCGGTGTGACCACATCCGCCCCATGCGGGACGGATTGTTTGTTTGAGCCTGGTTGTTCGCCGCGAAATCGCGCTGCAGCAGGCGAGGGGAGCGCGGAGGGATCGCGTCCGTCCTTAACTTGCCAAAGCCTTGTTGATCACGACGACGTTTTCTCCGGCGAAGCGGACCTCGAAATCTTGGAGCACCGCGATCGCCTTGTAGAAAGCCGGTGAGCAGCCCTTGCGGAGATTGTCGTGCAGCTCAGTCGTCAGGATGCGGACGCGTGGCAGCCACTCGGCGCACGCCGGATCGGAAAACAGTTCCAGCTCGCCGCCCTCGATATCGATCTTGAGCAAGTCGACTTGGCTCCAGCCATTCTGAGCCATGATCTCGGGCACGGTGACCGAGCGAACCGCGTAGCTGGAGGTCCCGGTCTGGCCCTGCGTTCCGATCTGGAAACCCTGCGTGCTCTGGCTGGTCTCGCGATTGGTGATCATCACCGGTTCGTGCTTTGGCCAGAGGGCGGCTTGGAGCACGCGGACGTTCGGACAGCCGCGCGTATTGTGCACGGCGAGTTCGAAATTCTCCTTCTCCGGCTCGATGGCGACGATCTGCGGTGCATTCAGCCGCTTGGAGAAATAAACCGAACTGAGCCCGATGTTCGCCCCGGCATCGATCACGGTGCGGATCGGACCGAGCGACTCTGTGAGGCCATAGCCGATATAACGGAAGACATTCTGAAACGCTTCGAAGTCGCCATTGGCATTGGGCCGCAGGCGCAGTGCATCGTAGTAGGGCGTAGGACCGAGGTCGACGGTGCGGTGCCGACGCAGCAGGTCGACTTGGAGCTTCCACGCATTGGCGAGACCCACGCGCGGATTCTTCGCCAGCTTGAGAAATTCAACCATAGAGTGTGCCGGAGGCTTGGCGGATGGGCAGCACGGCGACTCTCGAGGCCGGATTCAATCGAATTTCCCTCCGACCCCGGCCCGGAGCCTGCTTTCAGGCGGCCTTCGTCAAACGATCCGATGTTGTCGCTGAAACTTTTTTCCTTCTCGGTCCCGCCCTTGTCACGGAGATGTCTCCGGCGCGGAGGGTGTCGGTTTTCAGAGGGAAAACGCCGCAGATTTAGTGATAAGCGCGGCCATGCTTGTCCGACTTTAGCGCTAATTCTTCCTGCAAAGAAAAGTCTGCCGGAAATTTTGGTTTACAACGCAAACGGCGCTCCCTTCCCTCGAATGCGATTCCCGCAACTTGACGCCGTGAGCTTACCTTCCACGCGAAACTATCCCAATGTCCGCCGACCGGCAAATACGCCGGCCTGTGCGGCTATCGTGCTCCCGGCCTCCGCGTTCCGCGGCGCCCGCTAATCCGCGCCCCCGGAAACCCACCCGACCATGTCGAATCTTTTCCCGAAATCGGCGAACAAGCTTCCCCTCCAGATTGTAATCTTCGTGGTCGTACTCGCGGGAATCGCGACCGCTGGCGTCACGTACTACATGACGCCGAAGTACACCCGCGTCGGCTACGCGCCGGTGCAGCCGGTGCCCTTCAGCCACGCGAAGCACGTGCAGGAAGTCGGCCTCGATTGCCGCTACTGCCACTCCAACGTCGACAAGTCCGCGCACTCGAACATCCCGACCGCGCAGACCTGCATGAATTGCCACAACCAGATCAAGAAGGATTCCCCGTTGCTGGCCCCCATCCGCGAGAGCGCCGCGACGGGCGTGCCGGTCAAGTGGGTCTGGATTCACCAGACGCCTGACTACGCTTACTTCAACCATTCCGCCCACGTTAACCGCGGTGTGAGCTGCGTCGAGTGCCACGGTCGCATCGACCAGATGGATGTCGTGACGCACATGCAGCCCCTCAGCATGGGCTTCTGCATCGAGTGCCATCGCGATCCCGCCGGCCGCGTCCGTGAGCCCGGCGACGTATTCAATCTCGGTTCCCAAACCATTGCCGCCAAGGCCGGTATAGCCGCGGGCGAAAAATTCGTCCACGACTGGAAGATCAAACCTCCGCAAAGCTGCTCCGGCTGCCATCGATGAAACGCAAAGTTGTCCATCCTCCGCAGCGTGACCTGAACGGTCCGAAATACTGGCGCAGCCTCGACGAGCTCGCCGCGACTCCGGGCTTCCAGGAACAGCTTGAGCGCGAGTTCCCACAGGGCGCCGCCGAGATGAACGGCGTCGACCGCCGTCATTTCATGAAGATCATGGCGGCGTCGTTCGCACTCGGAGGCATTGGCCTCGCGGGTTGCCGCCGTCCCGAGAAGTTCATTTTGCCCTACGGCAAGTCCGTCGAGGGCGTGATCCCCGGTCTGCCGCAGTACTACGCGACCTCGATGCCGATCCGCGGCTCCGCGATCCCGCTGCTCGCCGAGACCCATCAGGGCCGCCCGACCAAGATCGAGGGCAACCCGAGCTACGCTCCGCACGGCGGCGCGAGTTCGCTCCACGCGCAGGCGTCCATTCTCGACCTCTACGATCCGGATCGCGCTACGGCTCACACCAAGGCCGGTGCGGTGATCGATGCTGCCGCGGTCAACGCGCTGCTGGCTGACATTTCCAAGAGCGCTGCCGCTGACGGTGGCGCGAGCCTCGCGTTCCTCGCCGAGTCCTCCTCGTCGCCGACGCGTGCGCGTCTCGTCAAGGCTCTCCGCGCGAAGTTCCCGAAGGCTATCTGGTCCGAGTTTGATGCCGTCACCGACGAAGCGCCTTTCGCTGCCGCGCAAGCTTCCTTTGGTGCCAGCGTCAAGCCGCTCTACCAGTTCGCCAAGGCCAAGCGCATCGTTTCGCTCGATTGCGATTTCCTGAGCGCCGAAGCGGGCAGCCTCTACTACACCCGCGAGTTCACGAAGGGCCGCAAGGTCACCAAGCCTGAGGACCCGATGAACCGCCTCTACGTGGCGGAGAGCAATCTCACGCTCACGGGCTCGATGGCGGATCATCGCTTGCGTCTGCCGAGCAGCAAGATGCTCGCGCTGGCGGCCGCCTTGGCCGTCAAGGTGAATTCGAGTTTCCAGATTCTCGCCGCTCTGACCGATGGCCTTGATTTCAAGGACAAGGACAAGTGGCTCACGGAAGTCGCGGCAGACCTCGCCGATCACCGCGGCGAGAGCCTAGTGGTCGCGGGCGCGCATCAGCCTGCCTCGGTCCACGCGATCGCTTTCGCGATCAACGCCTTCCTCGGTAACCTCGGCAAGACGCTCGAGCTCGTCGACACGGAAGCTCCGTCGGCTGCCTCGATCACGGATCTCGCTACGGCGCTCAAGGCTGGCTCGGTCAAGACCCTCGTCATTCTCGGCGGTAACCCCGCCTACAATGCCCCGGCCGATCTCGATTTCGCCGCCGCCATCGGCAAGGCCGGTCAGGTCGTACGCCTCGGCTATCATTCCGATGAGACCTCCGCGGTTTCCGGGGTGAACCTTGCCTCGGCTCACTACCTTGAGTCGTGGGGTGACGCGCGCACGGTTGACGGCACGATCGTGCCGGTCCAGCCGATGATCCTCCCGCTCTTCGGTGGTCTCACCGAGATCGAGGTCATTGCCCGCATCGCTGGCATCGCGAATCCCGATTCCTACGCGCTCGTCCACGAGACGCACGCGGCCGGCCTTTCGGCCGATGCAGCCGAGAAGAAGTTCCGCCGCTTCCTCCACGACGGCTACCTCGAGGGCTCGGCCTACCCGAAGCACGCCAACCCGCGTTATAATCCGCAGGGCACCAACCCGCTTTTTGCGAAGCTCCCCTCGTCGGTGGTCCCGACGGCCGAGAGCCTCGAAGTTCGTTTCGCCACCGACCATAAGATGGACGATGGCCGTTACCTCAACAACGGTTGGCTGCAGGAGTGCCCCGACGCGATCACCAAGCTCGCGTGGGACAATGTTATTCTCGTCAGTCCTGTGCTCGGCAAGAAGCTCGGCATCGACCCGAAGGGCTCGATGCTGCAAGTCGCGCGTAAGGAAGAGGCGGAGTTCGACGCCGGCCAAGAAAAGGCCCACCTCGGCGAAATCACGCTCAACGGTCGCAAGATCGTTGGCCCGATCCACATCCAGCCCGGTCTCGATAACTACACGGTGGTTGTCCAGCTGGGCTACGGTCGTACCAAGGTTGGCCGCGTCGGCACCGAGTCCGGCTACAACGCTTACCCGATCCGCACCTCTGACGCGCTGCATTTCGCGGTCGGCGCGACGCTCAAAGTTGTCGATGGCTATCAGAAGATCGCCAATGTGCAGGAGCACTGGTCGATGGAAGGCCGCGACATCGTCCGCGAGTCCAATTACGAAGGCGAGGAAGGCTACAAGGCGAAGCCCGGTTTCGTGAAGGAGATGGGTCTCGAGGCGCACAGCCCGTCCATCCTCGGCGAGTATGGCGAGGCGATGTCGCCCGGCGACCGCGCGACCCAGATTCCCCGTGGCGGTTCGCTCTACAGCACGCCGAAGTTCGATGGCCTGCACCAGTGGGGCATGTCGATCGATCTCAATACCTGCATCGGCTGCAACGCGTGCGTCGTGGCCTGCCAGGCGGAGAACAACATTCCGATCGTCGGCCGCGAGCAAGTGAAGCGTGGCCGTGAGATGCACTGGATTCGCCTCGACCGCTACTACTCGAGCGGCACGGCGGATGCCGAGGCGTTCGGTGGCGAGGGCAACAAGCAGTTGCCCGAGGATCCCCAGGTTTCCCTGCAGCCCGTGGCGTGCATGCAATGCGAGCTGGCCCCGTGCGAAACGGTGTGCCCCGTCAATGCGACCGTCCACGACGAAGAGGGCCTCAACACGATGGCCTACAACCGCTGCATCGGTACCCGTTACTGCGCGAACAACTGCCCGTACAAGGTCAGGCGTTTCAACTTCTTCGACTGGAATCAGCGCTCGATCGACAGCCTCTACATGGGCCCCGTCGGTCCGCACGGCATGCCCGAGCTGGTCAAGATGGTGAAGAATCCCGACGTCACGGTCCGCATGCGCGGCGTGATGGAGAAGTGCACCTACTGCGTCCAGCGCATCGAGCAGGGGAAGATCCAGCACAAGGTGAAGACGGCTCAGGCCGGCAATCCTTCCGATGTGGTGGTGCCCGATGGCACGATCAAGACCGCCTGCCAGCAGGTATGCCCCGCCGAGGCCATCGTCTTCGGCAACATCCTCGACAAGGACAGCGCCGTCTCGGTCGCCAAGACCCGCGAGCAGAACTACGAGCTCCTCGGTTATCTCAACATCCGTCCGCGCACGACGTATTCCGGCAAGCTCCGCAACCCGAATCCCAAGATGCCCGACTACGGCGCCCTCCCGCTCAGCCGCGTGGAGAATCTCAAGAAGAACGGCACCGGCCACGAAGGTGCTCATCATGGGGCAGGGGAGCATGCTGCTCCTGCGCACGAGGAGAAGAAAGCCGAAGGCCACGGTGTCATCGACGCCATGAAGAAATTCGGAGGACTTAGCTAATGGGCCACTCCGCCGATCATGCCGCGCCCGCGCCGGCTATCCTGAGCGAGGTCAAGCCGGCTTCCCTGCCGCGCGCCGTCCTCGTTTCCAACAATCGCAGCTTCTCGTGGATCACGGACAAGATCTGCAGCATCATCGAGGGCAAGACGCCCACGTGGTGGTGGGTCTGCTTCATCCTCGCGTGCTTCATCGCGTCGTTCACCGTCGCGGGCATCACCTACCTCGTCTCGACGGGCGTCGGTGTGTGGGGCCACGCCAACCCGGTCAACTGGGCGTGGGACATCGTCAACTTCGTCTTCTGGATCGGTATCGGCCACGCCGGTACCCTCATCTCCGCGATCTTGTGCCTGCTGCGCCAGAAGTGGCGCACCTCGATTAATCGCGCCGCTGAGGCCATGACGATCTTCGCGGTCGTTTGCGCCGCGATCTTCCCGGTCTTCCACGTCGGTCGCGTGTGGTACGCCTGGTACCTCTTCCCGATCCCGAACTCCAACTGGATTTGGCAGAACTTCCGTTCGCCGCTCGAGTGGGACGTGTTCGCGGTCTCGACCTACGGTACGGTCTCCGTGCTCTTCTGGTACGTCGGCCTCGTGCCCGACCTCGCGGTGCTGCGCGATCGTTTCTACGCCGCCGGTAACAAATTCCGCTCCTTCCTCTACGGTCTCTTCGCCATGGGCTGGCGCGGTTCCAACCGCCACTGGAGCAACTACGAAATGGCGTACCTGATCCTCGCCGGCGTCAGCACGCCGCTCGTGCTCTCGGTGCACACGATCGTGTCGTTCGACTTTGCGGTCTCGCTGCTCCCGGGCTGGCACACGACCATCTTCCCCCCGTACTTCGTCGCGGGTGCTATCTTCTCGGGCTTCGGCATGGTGCTCACGCTCATGCTGCCCCTCCGCGCGATCTACAAGCTGGATGACCTCATCACGCAGTACCACATCGACTGCATGTGCAAGATCACCCTCGCGACGGGTACCATCGTCGGTTACGCTTACTCGATGGAGTTCTTCATCGCGTGGTACGGCGCGAATCCGTACGAAGGCTTCGCGTTCATCAACCGCGCCTTCGGCCATTACGCTTGGGCGTACTGGATCATGATTTCGTGCAACGTCATCACGCCGCAGTTCTTCTGGTCGAAGCGCGTCCGTGAGAACACCGCGCTGGTCTGGATCCTCTCGATCTTCGTCAACGTTGGCATGTGGTTCGAGCGCTTCGTGATCATCGTCACCTCGCTCGCCCGCGACTTCCTGCCGTCGAGCTGGGGCTACTACTCGCCGAGCATCGTCGAGATCTTCACCTTCTTCGGCACGTTTGGCGTCTTCTCCGTGCTGTTCCTCCTCTTCATCCGCTTTCTCCCCATCATGCCGATGGCCGAGCTCAAGGCGGTCACTCCGCAGGCCGATGTCCACGGCGGCGATCACCACTAATCCGCGCAACCCATGGCAGCTCAAAACTACGGCTTGATCGCCACGTTCGAGACTACCCCGGCCCTCTATCATGCGGCCGAGCAGGTGCGCGACGCGGGCTACAAAAACTGGGACTGCATCACGCCGTTCCCCGTGCACGGTCTCGACAAGGCGATGGGGCTCCGTCGCTCGATCGTCCCGCGCATCTCGCTCGCCGGTGGCATCACCGGTTTCTGCACCGGCATGACCATGATCTGGTTCACCGGTGGCTACGACTACAAGCTGATCGTCGGCGGCAAGCCGCTGTTCAGCCCGATGTTCGCCTTCCCGGTGAGCTACGAGCTGACGATTCTCTTCACGGCGTTTGCCACGATCGGTGGCATGTTCGTGCTCAATGGCCTGCCGATGCACTACCACCCGGTGCTGAAGTACGACAAGATCAAGCGCGGCATGGACGACCAGTTTTTCATCGTGATCGAGGCGCGTGATCAGCGCTTCAATCTCGCCAACACCAAGGCCCTCCTCGAGAAGGCCGGCGGCAAGGACATCCAGGAGATCGAAGCCTGACCATGCGCAACGTCTACCTAGTTACTTTGTTCGTTGTCGTGCTCGCGGTTTCCGTCCTCGGATTCCGTGGCCAGACGTTCACCACGCCGCCGTGGGATGTGTTCCCCGAGTGGGCCTTCCCGGGCATGAAGCACCAGCCCAAGCTGCGTCCGCAGGCTGAGAGCGCCTTCTTCGCCGACGGCCGCGCCGACCGCATGCCGGTCGAGCACACCGTCATGCGCGGCATGCTGCAGGAGGACGATTTCCTCAATCGCGGCAAAAAGGCCGACGGCTCGTTCGCCCACGGTTTCCCGGTCAAGGTCGACGATGCCCTGCTGCGTCGCGGCCAGGATCGCTACACGATTTACTGCGCGCCCTGCCACGGCGCGGTCGGCGATGGCAATGGCATCACCAAGAAGTACGGCATGGGTGCCACGCCCTCGTACCACGACGACCGGATCCGCAAGATGCCGGAAGGCGAAATCTTCAACACGATCACCAACGGTTCGCCGAACAAGAACATGCAGCCCTACGCCGACAAGCTCCTCCCCGAGGATCGCTGGGCCGTGGTGGCCTACGTTCGTGCCCTCCAGCGCGCCCAGACCGGCACGCTCAATGATGTGACCGACGCCGCCCAGAAGGAGGCGTTGCAAAAATCGAAATGAGCGCTCCCGCTGCTACCGCTCCCGCCGCCGCGCTCCCCGCGGCCCCTACTGCCGCCGCCTCCAAGGCGCTCGTTGTCGGCATCGCCGGGACGCTCGTCACCGCCGCCGGCCTCTTCGCCTCGTCGAAGCAGGTCGTTGCCACGTCTTGGCTCGTGGGCGTCACTTACTGGACGGCCATCGCCATCGGCATGCTGATGATGGTGCTGATCCACCACATCTTCGACGCTTCCTGGTCGGTCGTTGTCCGCCGCCAGTGGGAGCACGGCCTCGCCGCTTTCCCGATTCTCTTCATGCTCTTCCTCCCGCTCCTTGCGAGCGTGTGGCTGGCCCCGGGCCTCGTTTGGCCTTGGATGGACCTCACGAAGGAAATCCACGGTCACGCCGTCGGCCACGATCCCCTCTACCTCAAGAAGTCCGGCTTCCTGAGCAAAGAGATGTTCACGGGCATGACGCTCGCGTTCTTCGCCCTCTGGGTCTGGCTCTCCTCCCGCCTCCGCAAGGCCTCATTCACGCAGGACTTCGATGGCGATGTGAAGTGGACGCTCAAGAGCCGCGTCACCGCCGCCATGGGTCTCCCCATCGGCGCGCTCACGCTGACCTTCGCTGCCATCTACTGGGTCAAGTCTCTCGAGTATCACTGGTTCTCGACGATGTACGGCGTGTGGTTCTTCGCCAACTGCGTGCGCGGCGCCCTCTGCTTCGGCGTCGTCATCATGGTGTGGCTCTACAACCGCGGCGACCTCAAGGGTATCCTCAACAACAACCATTTCCACAGCATCGGTCAGCTCATGCTGGCGTTCACGGTGTTCTGGGCGTACGTCACGTTCTCGCAGTACTTCCTGATCTGGAACGCCAACGTCCCTGAGGAAACTTTCTGGTACAATCTGCGTGAGTTGAACCACGACGGTCAGACCAACCAATGGTGGTACGTCGGCCTCGTGATCCTCTTCGGTCACTTTGTACTGCCGTTCTGCGCGCTGCTCTCGTACCGCTTCAAGGTCACCAAGCCGATCATCCGCCGCATCGCGTTCTGGGTGCTCACGGTGATCTTCATCGATATCTGCTACAACATCCTCCCGATCCTGAAGGATGAACATGGCGATTCGCTGCCGTTCCTCTCGGTCAACCTGATCTGGACTCTGTCGTCCGTCGTGGGCGTCGGTGGTTTCTGCATCTGGGCCTACCTCCGCAGCTTCTCTACCGCTAAGGCCCGCCTCATCCCGATCCGCGATCCGCGCATCACCGAGTGCCTCACCCACCATGAGTGATTCCTCTGCTGAAAAGCCCCGGCCGATCTCGCTGCTCACCGTGATCACGATGGGCATCGGGTTCTCGCTCTTCGCGCTCTGCCTGCGCTGGTCTGGCCTGCCCGGCTCCATTCCCGCTCCGCAGAACCTCGCTGCGGAAAAACTCTCCGACGACGCGAAGTGGAGAGCCACTCCGGCCACTCGCCACGACACCCTCGTTGCCCTCAAGGAAGCCCAAGCCAAGCAAGGCGCTTCGTACGCCATGCTCGACAAGGCCAAGGGCACCGTCCAGCTCCCGATCGACCGCGCCATGCAGCTCGTCGTGCAGGAAAACTCCGCGCGCAAATAATCTTCTCGTGATCACCAAAGCACCGACCAACGCCCCGGCTGAAGTCACCGCCATCGATAAGACGGTGAGCTGCTCGCTGCTGCCGCTGCTCGGCGGTTCGCTCGTCTGGCTCGTCGTCAGTGGCGTCCTCGCGCTGATCAATTCGATCCAGCTCACGACGCCGACCTTCCTCGCGCACTGCCCGGTCTTTACCTTCGGCCGCCTGCACGCGATGCAGGAGACCGCCTTTGTCTATGGCTGGGCGATCGCCGCTGGCCTCGGCCTCGCGCTCTGGATTCTCGGCCGTCTCGGCGGCGAGCTCGTCCGCGGTAACAACTGGCTGCTTATCGGCACCGCCTTCTGGAACGTCGGCGTGCTCCTCGCTCTCGTAGGCATCGCGATGGGTGACAGCGCCGGTTTCCGCTTCCTCGCTTTCCCGGGCTACGTGCAGCTCCTCTTGGGGGCCGCTTACTGCGCGATTGCGCTTGGTGGCGTGCTGGCTTGGACCGGCCGCAGCAAGGATATGACGTACGCGGCGCAGTGGTATGCGTTCGCCGCGCTGTTCCTCTTTCCGTGGCTCCTCGCCGGTGCGCAGGCCGCGCTGGTCTCGGCGCCGTTTCGCGGCGTCTCTCAGTCCATCTCGGCGAGCTGGTACGCGCAGGGTCTGTTCTCCTTCGTCCTCGCTCCGCTCGCGCTCGCCGGCGCGTACTACGTGATTCCGAAGATCACCGGCCGTGTGCTGCCGTCCTATCAGTTCTCCAACCTCGGTTTCTGGGCACTGATCTTCATCGGCGCGTGGACCGGCGGTCGTGAATTCTCGGGTGGCCCGGTCCCCGCTTGGGTGCCCAGCTTGGCGATCGTCGCGACGTTCCTTCTCCTTTGCCACTACATCGTGGTGCTGCTCAACCTCCGCGGTGCGTGGGGTGGCGGCGGCACGGCGCTCAAGTTCATCGGCTTCGGTCTCGCGGCTTACCTGCTTGGCGGTCTGCTCGATGCGGTCCTCTCGATGCGCGACGTCGCGGTGCACTACCAGTTCACCTTTGTCACGCAGGCGCAGCAGCAGCTCGCTCTCTACGGTGCGATCTCGATGATCCTCTTCGGCACGCTCTACTTCGCGCTGCCGCGCCTCACCGGCCGTGCTTGGGCTTCCGGTGGCCTGCTCAAGGCTCACCTCTGGCTCTCGATCCTCGGTGTGATCCTCCTCGTCGCGAGCCTCGTCGCCGCCGGCACGACGCAGAGCGCCGACCTGATGAATGCCAAGGTCTCCTTCGCCGAAATCGCCGCCCACACGCAAGGCGCGTTGCTCGGCGTGATTGCGGCTCAAGCGCTCCTGCTCCTTGGCAATCTCGCTCTCCTCGTGAACTTCCTTCAGTCGATCTGCCCTTCGAAGTCAGCGACTGAGCCGAGCCCCTTCCGCCAGCCTTCGACCATGGAGGCCCACGCGTCATGAAAAACGGATTTCTGTTCTTCCTCGGCCTCCTCGCCGCGGTCGGTCTCTCTTGGGGCGGTATCGTCCTCGGCTCGCACGCCCAGCTGGGCAAGCTAGCTCCGTACTACGACGATAACGACAGCAACCTCGTCCTCCCGACGCGTCTGCCCGGCGTGGCCGCTCGCGGCCAGATCGTTTATCGCGACCTCGGCTGTGCCGAGTGCCACACGCAGCAGGTGCGCGCGCCCAACTACGGCTCCGACAAGGACCGTGGCTGGGGCGAACGCCAGAGCGTGCCGCGCGACTATATCTTCCAGTCGTTCCCGCAGCTTGGCTCTAATCGCATCGGTCCCGATCTCGCCAATCTCGGTGGCCGCAAGCCCGCCGCGCCCTCGACCGAGGAGCTCTACTCGCTGCTCTACAATGGTCACGGCCAGATGCCCGCGTACAAGTTCCTCTTCGAGGATCGCGTCGTCTCCGGTGAAGTTTCCGCCCGTGCGCTGAAGCTTAGCGGTGCGAGTGCGCCCGCTCCCGGCCATCAGGTCGTCCCGACCGAGCGCGCCGAGACCCTCGTCTCCTACCTCCTTAGCCTGAACAACACCTACGATTATCCCGAGGCCCAGCCTGCGGCCAACGAAGGTGCGAAGAAAGAGGGCGAGAAGGCCCCGGCGGCGCACGAGCCCGCCAAGAAGGAAGGCGAAAAGAAATGAGCGCTCCGCTGTCCAACGATCCGCGCCTCGACCAAGCCGCGGCCTCTGACGAGAGCCTGCTCTCGGCCCATGAGAACGCCGGTGGCACGCAGCCCGATGAAAAGGGCCACTACAGCATGATGCCGCTGGTCATCCTGTTTGTCTTCTCGGGTCTGATCTTCTTCGCCGGCACGTACCTCAACAAGTACAATGGCCTCTACAAGGCCAACGCTATCGACCCGACGGCTCCGGTCGTCACGGGCGGTCCGAAGGCGCCCGCTATTGATCCCGTTGTGCAGGGCAAGAAGCTCTACGAGCAAGTCTGCACCACCTGCCACATGGCGGATGGCAATGGCGTTCCGAGCATTTATCCTCCGCTGGCTGGTTCAGAGTGGGTCAACGGCTCCGAGGAGCGCGTGATCCGCATCGTCCTCCACGGCCTCAACGGCCCGGTGACGGTCAAGGGCACCAACTTCCCCGGCAACGCCCAGATGCCCGCCGTCGGCAAGGTCGCCGGCTCCGGCTATAACTGGAGCGACGACAAGATCGCCGCCGTCCTCACCTACGTCCGTCAGGCTTTCGGCAACACCAGCCCCGCGATCACCGCGGACAAGGTCGCCGCGATCCACGGCAAGGAAGGCGACCACAAAGCGTGGACCGCCGACGAGCTGACGAAGCTCCCGTAAGCAGCGAGCGAGTCTTTTCAAAACGAAGCCCGGTCAATCGACCGGGCTTTTTTGTCGTCTCAAGAAGGGCACCTTCCTTCGCAAGCACCGATCCACCAAGGGCCCCTCCGCAGCGAGTCCGATGGGGACGCGGTGCCCCCGCCGCGTGGTTCAACGATCGCCTTGGCCGAAACGCCAGCAACAGCGCAGGCCGTAGTGCCTTCGTGGATACACGCCAGCTACGCCTTAAACCACGGTCGACTCCACGAAATGGAGGGCCGAGCTCCCGCGAGGCCGAAACCGTGGCCATCCAATGGATTTGCCCGGCCTCGCAGGAGCTCGGCCCTCCATCATCTAAACAAATCCACTCACGCAGTGTTGCGCGCGCATTCCGCAGCTACAGCCGATCCTCAGATCAACCCCAGCTTCATCTTCCCCTCTTCGGAGATCATCGACTGATTCCACGGCGGCTCCCACGTGATGCGCACATCGGCCGCAGATACACCGGGCACCAACAAGATTTTACCCTTCGCATCCTCCGCGATCGCCGGGCCCATGCCGCAGCCGGGCGCGGTGAGCGTCATCTGCACGTCGACGTGAAAACCGCCATCGTCCTTCTTCCCGATGTCCATCGAGTAGACGAGACCGAGGTCGACGATGTTCACCGGGATTTCCGGGTCGAAGACCTTGCGCAGCTGATCCCACACCGCCTCGGGATCGGGCGCTCCGCCCTCGAGTGTCGCGGCCTCCACCTTTGTCTCGATGACCTGTTCACCGAGCGCATCGCCGTCCTTGCCATCGATGCGGAAGAGGCCGAAGTCCGTCTGCACGGTGAAGCTCCCACCCAATGTCTGGTGCAGGAAGACGCGCGTGCCCGAGGGCAGCGTCTGCTTGTCGCCCGATGGGATCTGCGTGGCGGTGACTTCGCGGGAGAGCGTGCGTTCGCGTTCCATGTCGGGAGTGAAGCGCAGCCTCTCTTCGCTGCAACTGCGATGTGCAGTTGCAGCCCGGAATGCGATGCCGCGCGCGGGTCGACGGGCGCGGTTAGGGCAAAGCTCCCTGGGCCTTCACCGCGGCCGGTTTCGGCTCGGGCAGCAACATGCCATTTACGTAGGTGAGGGTGACCGCGATGTTGGCCGTGAGGGTGAGTTTGTTGCCTTTGAAGAAAAGCTGCAGCTGCGTTTTGAGATCCGGGTCCGCGGAGGCATTGCCGATTGTGATGCTGAAGCTGGGCGCCCCGGTACTGCTGTTATTAAGCTGAAACGACACGTTCCAGTTGTTGCCAATTGTGAGATTGCCCGCGAGCGACAGCGTGTAGTTGCGGTTGGAGCCTTTGATCGCGACGCTGATCTGGCCATTTCTTAGATTCCAAGTGGCCTTGAGATTTACGTCGAACGTCAGCGCCCCGGCTCCTTTGGCCACATTGAATGAGCCGCCCAGCACGAGCGACCCGCCAGAAGTGACAATGGTGTTTTTGAAGTCGCCCGACGCGGTGAGCATTTTACGGGCGTAGCCGAGCGAAAAGCTCCATTTGCCGTTTTGGTCGACGCCTTTGATTTCGCCTTGAAGGGTGAACAGCAACTGCGACTTGCCGTCGGCGCTATAAAACTCAAAACCTGCGGCGACGCCTTTGAGCTGGCCTGCGATGGCCACATAGAAAGTGGGAGTGGTTCCAGTGGAGTCATAGCCGCCGACAAATTTGATCTGCCCGTCGTGAATGTCCCATACTCCCGAGATGCTGATCTCGGCTGGCAGATCGATGACACCCTTTGCGCCAAAGTCATTATGGGTGACTGCGCTGAATTCGAGCAGATCGAGGCCGCCGTCACCCTGGCTGGCGGACAACGCGGTATGGCCATCGATGACCGTACCTTTGATCTTCAGGATATTTCCAGCACCTAGTTGGACGCGAAGCTCATTCGCGCCGGCATCGATTTGCATGCCGCCATAGATGTAGAAAGCGAAGTTCGCACTATTAGGGTCTTCGTTTTCGAGCACATAGTAGACGAAGTCGTTGCGGCTTTCGACGGAGATATAGCCGGGAAATGTCTGCTCAGCCGCTGCCGCGTAGACGCCTTGGGCGGGAACGGCGACCGTGAGCTGGTTGTTGGTGTTTACCCCATAGGTCACGTCGATCGGCTCGCCGGTAGCGGTGGCAGCGGGAGTGTAAGTGAGTCGATTTTTACTTTCGTCGGAGTGCGCGGTCCACGTGCCAGCGGCAGATTTGCCCTGCGTGGTGACGACGGTGTTGTCGGAGTTGAAATCGAGCGACTGTCCGTTGCGAACGAGTTTAAGGAGCGGGATCATAGGTAGGTCGGGATGATGGGTTCAGGGAGAGAAGAGGAAGAAGGCGCTGACAAAAAATCGTCCTTGGGGTCGGATCGCCTGGGGTGACCAGGCGTAGCCGAACGCCACGGAGCCGCCGCCAGGGATGCCCGGGATAGACGCCGCGCCGCGCAGGCGAGCGCCTAGGCCGTAGGAAAGGGCGCGATGCGTGCCATTGTAATCAATGCCGGCCTCGGTCTGGCCGCCAATGGTCGAGCGCTCGATAAAACCATAGAGATACATCCCATCCAGCGCTGAAGGGGCGTTTTCGTTTTCGCTGGGTTTGGCGGTGTTGAGGGGCGCGGTTGACTTTCTTTTCGGCAGCCAGCTGAGCGCGGTTGATAGGCTCGGCCCACCCTCGAGTGCGATAGTGCGGGCTGAGCGTCCGGCCAGTTCGCCGTCTTCCATGCCGCGTTGCCATTCGTCTCCGCCCAGCCGGGCGAAATCGATCCGGGGAGCATGGGTGCCGAGTTCGCTGGCTCCGCCGCGTAGCTCTACATAACCTGAGCGGTCCTTGGCGCTGGCGATCACGCGGCGGAGGGAGAGTGAAGCGCGTCCCGAATCATAGTCGGGCTGCCCGCTGACCAGCCATCGGCTCACCTCGATACTGCCGGTGAGAGTCCAGTTGTCGCGTGCATATTCCAAGGCGATCCGCTCGTTAAACGTGAGGCCGCTAAGCGACGCGGATGGGCCAAGGAAAGGTGCCGGGCCATAGCCGTGCAGCGTGCGAAGCTGCAGGTTGAGCGTGCTCTCGAGCGTAAAATGATCGTCCCCGGTCTCTCCCGGCCATGTGCGCGTGAGCTTGAGTGCCGGTCCCGCCAAGCCTTCCTCCCGGGAGACGAGGGGGCCGTGACGCGTGCCCAGACGCACATTTCGTGTCAGCGCATAGCTGCCTTCGAAGTGCAACTGGCCTCGGAACCGGGCCAGCGGGCCGTTTTTGATGGGGAACGGAAACTGATAGCCCGCATCGGCATTGATCCCATCCGTGCCAGCGGAAAAATTGGCCGACAAGTCATCGCCGACAATCCACGGTTCACGATATTTGAACGACGCCGTGCCCGCGAGCGTGCGCCCCGAGTCGCCATGCAGATCGGCGGAATACGTCGCCTGACTGGGAAGATAGGTTGTTTTGAGTTGAAGCCGATTTCCTGTGGCGGATGAGACGGGCTCGATTTCGCTCGCCGAAGGATAGTCGTGCCGCAACTCCTCGGCCAGCGCATCTTGTTCCTCGTTATTAATGAATCGCGGGAAGGACTCGGCTGGCCATTTCGCCGCCACCGCCGGCTCCAGCTTGTCGTGTTTGAACTTACTGGCGGCAGCGACGAGGTTTCGAGTGAAGGGTGTATTGCCGTAGCGCCAGTAAAACTGGGTAAACGTGAGATGTTCGCCTTTATCGTTTGGTAGATCGACCCGATGGGAAAATGCGCTGGCGGCGGAAACTGGATCGAGGCCGTCTAACTCCACGACCAGCGTGCCCGGCACGGGTGGTACATAGTGACCGGTGAGAGAACTGGATGACGGTTGATAAAGAGTGCGGACGTAGTACGGAGCCGTGAGGCCGCGGGCCTCGACCGCCGTCTTTAGTTGGGTTTCGACCTGGCTTCGATAGTTGCTGGGCGATTCAGCATAGGCTTTCGCCACGATGTGGGCGAGTTCTACCGCGAGTTCGCGGATGGTCTGGAGCGCAGTGGAGGCCGGCCCAAGAGGCCGCGCGTTTGGATTGGTCCCGATCAATATCAGAGCCGCGCTTTGCAGCGCGGGCGATTCGCCCAAATCGATCGGTTGCATCGTTGGCGAATTCTCTCCCTCCGGTGATCGGAGGGCGCTGGTGGGAACGGCGATTATCAAGCGCTGAAACGTCTCGTTCAGGAGGGTGGCGTTGACGTTCCACATGCGTGGGGGGCCAGCAGGGCCTGCGGTAACCGTGATGGATTTAAATCTGCTCTTAAGCTTATTGGTGACCAATGAGCTCAGTTGGTCGGCGTCCGAAGCGGCGGGCAGATGGGCAAAGACTTCCTCGAGTTGCGCACGTAAGAATGGATCGTTGGCGCTGGCAACACTTGGCACCGACGCAAGTCGCGACTCCGTGCCTGTGGTCTGCACGTTGGCGGTGACAACCGCAGTGGCATATTTCGTCGGGGCTCCGCTCGCCGAGCCCGCGGCAAGCAGGCAGCACAGAAGGAAACGGACAGTGAAGGCGAAAGAAGGGCGGCCGAAGTTGGACATCAGACCACCGCTGAGTGAATCACGCTAATTCACCGCATCGGTTGCGCTCTTATATAGCTGATTTTCCAATCGGAATAAATCTCTATTTCTACCGGCATTCCGGTAGGCTGGATGCAGGTTTTGTTGCGCAGATTTCCGACTCGGCCAATCGCTTCGCTCAGCGCTTGAGCTTCGCTGCGATCAGCGCGCTCAGTGCCTCGTGGAGGCTTTCGTTGCCGAGACGGCCGAGCACTTCCTCGAAGAAGCCGAAGACGAGCAGCTCGTCGGCCGCGGCCTTCGAGATGCCGCGCGACTGGAGATAAAATTCCTGCTCCGCGGGGATGCGCGCGCTCGTGGCGCCGTGCGTGCAGCGCACGTCGTTGGCCTGGATTTCGAGACCGGGGAGCGAGTTCGCCTCCGCGTCGTCGCTGAGCATCAGGTTGCGATTGCTCTGGTACGCGTCGGTCTTCTGCGCGTCGGGATCGACGACGATCAGACCCGAGAAGATCGTGCGGCTCTGGTCGAGCAGCGCGTTCTTATAGAGGAGGTCGCTCTTCGTGTTCGGCGCCTGATGGATCTGCAGTGTGCGCTGGTCAAACTCCTGTGCGCCCTGCGCGATCGTCAGCGCGAGCATCTCGGAAAACGCGCCCGGCGCCTGCAGCTGCGACAGCGACTCGTGCCGCGCCTGCCGCGCGCCGAGATGGAGATTGAGCGACTGCACGCGCGCGTCGCGGCGCACGATCGTCGAGTTGAGCTGAAACGACAGTGTCTCGCGCGACCAATTCTGCGTGCCGACGTAAGTGAGCTGAGCCCCGTGCCCCGCGTACAAGTCATTCGCACCGATCGCGAATTGCTCACTAGCGGAGTCGGAAACGAAGTAGTCGACGACCGTTGCCTTCGAGTTGTCTTCCGCGATCACAAGGGTGTGAGGGAAAACGGTGGCACCGACACCTGACGCGATGTGCGTGATGAGAATTGGGTCCGGGACCTCGACGTTCTTCGGAATATAAACGAAGGCTCCATCCGAGATGAAAGCGGTGTGGAGCGACGCGAATTTTTCAGAGCCCAGTTTCTGCGGTTGCGCCAGAAGATGCGCCTTGAGCAGGTCCGCATGCTTGACTGCGGCTTCGTTCAGAGTGGTGACGATGACGCCTTTCGCGGCGAGGTCGGCGGGCAACGGATGCTTGGCACCGAAGTTGTGGCCGTTCACGAACGTAGTCGGAGCAATTTTGCGAAAGCCAAAGTAGTCATCCGATTGGATGCCTTGCCCTAAAATATCCTGCCGGGCCTCTTCGGAGAGCGGGCCGGGAATGGCGAAGCCCTCGAGCTTCACCGTGGAGATATTGCTAAAGCGCCACGTCTCGTCGGTGCGTGCCGGCATCGGCAGCGCCGCGAAGCGCGCATAGGCGGCGCGCTTGCGGTCGAGCCACCACTGCGGCAGCGGCGGGAGCGAGGCGAGATGCGCCGCGAAAGCCTCGGGCGTGAAAGCGCCGATGAGCGCGGCAGACGGAGCGGAAAGGGAAGCAGACATGCGATGCGAATTTTCGATTTATGATTCTCGATTTTCGATTGAGCCGCCCGATTTCCGAAATCGAAAATCGAGAATCCCAAATCGAAAATCCTCGGAGGCGTCAGCCGACGCTGCCTTCCATCTCGAGATCGATGAGGCGCTTCAGCTCGACGGAGTACTCCATTGGGAACTGGCGGGCGAGGTCGTTGATGAAGCCGTTGACGGCGAGGCTCATCGCCTGGCCCTCGGTGAGGCCGCGCTGCTGCATGTAGAAGATCATGTCCTCATTCACCTTCGAGACCGAGGCCTCGTGCTGCGTGGCGTGCTTGTCGCCGCGCACGGTGATGGCGGGATAGGTGTCGGTGCGGCTGTTGGTGTTGATCAGCAGCGCGTCGCACTCGGTGTTGTTCTTGCAGCCCTTGAGCCGCTTCGGGATGTGCACCTGGCCGCGATAAGTCGCGCGACCCTGGCCGACGGAGATCGACTTCGACACGACGGTCGAGGTGGTCTCGTCCGCGGCATGGATCATCTTGGCGCCGGTGTCCTGATGCTGGCCATCGTTGGCGAGCGCGATCGAGATGACCTCGCCGCGCGCCTTGCGGCCCTTGAGCACCACGCCGGGGTACTTCATCGTGAGGCGGCTGCCGATGTTGCAGTCGATCCACTTGATCTCGGCTTCCTCGTGCGCGACGCCGCGCTTGGTGACGAGGTTGAAGACGTTGTTCGCCCAGTTCTGCACGGTGATGTACTGGATCTTCGCGCCCTTGAGCGCGACGAGCTCCACGACCGCGCTGTGCAGCGTGCTCGTGGAAAACTTCGGGGCGGTGCAGCCCTCCATGTACACGACCTCGGAGCCCTCGTCGGCGATGATGAGCGTGCGCTCGAATTGGCCGAAGTTCTCCGCGTTGATGCGGAAGTACGCCTGCAGCGGCTGCGCGACCTTCACGCCCGGGGGCACGTAGATGAACGAGCCGCCGGAGAACACCGCGCTGTTGAGCGCCGAGAACTTGTTGTCACCCGTCGGGATGACCTTGCCGAACCACTTGCGGAACAGCTCCGGATGCTCGCGCAGAGCCTCCGTCGAGTTCATGAAGATCACGCCCTGCTTGGCGACGATGTCCTTGATATTTGAATACGCCGCCTCGGAGTCGAACTGCGCCTCGACGCCCGCGAGAAACTTGCGCTCCTGCTCGGGGATGCCGAGCCGCTCGAAGGTCCGCTTGATGTCGTCCGGCACCTCGTCCCACGTGCGCTTCGGCTTCTGGCCCTGCGCGAGGTAGTAGCGGATTTTGTCGAAATTGATGTTCTCGAGATCCTTCGTCGCCCACGTGGTGGGCATGGGCTTGTCGAGAAATGTCTTCAGCGCCTTCAGGCGGAAGTCGAGGATCCACGACGCCTCCTTCTTCACCGAGCTGATGTAGCGCACGGTGTTCTCGGAGAGGCCGGTGCCGGCATCGAAGTCGTATTTGACGTCGTAGCTGAAATTGCCAGCCGACTGGTCGATGCCGACGACGGGATTTTCGATGGTCGTTTCCTCGACGGGGGCCGCGTCTGTTTCAGTGATCGGATTCATGTGGCGGTGATTTTAAGTTAAGCGCGAAGACGCTAAAGTGGCGAAGGCTCGCGAAGAGGTTGCCGATTGAGAAAAATCTCCTTGGCGATTCTTTGCGTTACTTTGCGTCTTTGCGCTTAGGGTTGGTTAGGCGCTGGCCAGTTCTTTTTTGACCCAGTCATAGCCCTTCGCCTCGAGTTCGAGGGCGAGGTTCTTGTCGCCGCTCTTCACGATGCGGCCGTCATACATCACGTGCACGAAGTCCGGCACGATGTAGTTCAGCAGGCGCTGGTAGTGGGTGATCAGCAGCACGCCGAGACCGGGGCCGCGGAGCGTGTTGACGCCCTCCGCCACGATGCGGAGCGCGTCGATATCGAGGCCGGAGTCGGTCTCGTCCATCAGGGAAAACTTCGGCTCGAGCATCGCCATCTGGAGGATCTCGCAGCGCTTCTTCTCGCCGCCGGAGAAGCCGTCGTTGACTGCGCGGGAGGTGAACTTCCGGTCGATCTTCAGCAGGTCCATCTTCGAGTAGAGGCGCTTGTAGTAGGCGGTGGCGTCGAGCTCTTCGCCCTCGGCCATGCGGGCCTGCTGCGCGGCGCGGAGGAAATTGGCGATCGACACGCCCGGGATTTCGCTCGGGTACTGAAACGCGAGGAAGATGCCGGCGCGCGCGCGCTCATCGGGCTCCTGCTCGAGGATCGACTGGCCATCGAGCAGCACATCGCCCGAAGTGATCGTGTAGTCCGGGTGACCCGCGATGGCCTTCGAGAGCGTGGACTTGCCGGTGCCGTTGGGCCCCATGATCGCGTGCACCTCGCCGCTGCGAATCGTGAGGGTCAGGCCCTTGACGATTTCCTTTTCGCCGATGGAGACGTGGAGATTTTTGATTTCGAGTTGGCTCATTGCGGAAAGTGGTTGGTGAAAAAATGAAACGTGATTCAGTGCTCGTCGGCGTCAGCGCGTGCTCTTGGCTTTGCCGCGGAAGATGATCTCCACGGAGTCGGCGTCGTAGCCCTTGGGCAGGATGGCGTTGACCTTTTCGAGCAGCGTTGGCGGCAGCTCGATGTCGTGCGTCTCGCCCGTCTTCTCATCGTGAAAGTGCGCGTGCGGCTGCAGGTTGGGGCAGTAGCGGGTGGGGCCGCGCTCGAAATTGACGGCGCGCACGAGATTGCACTGCACGAGCGTCTCAAGGCAGTTGTACACGGTCGCGAGCGAGATGGTCGGCATCCCCGTCTTCACGCGGGCAAAGACTTCGTCGGCGGTGGGGTGATCGCGCTTTTTGAGGAGCACGTCGTAGACGACCTCGCGCTGCGGCGTGGCGCGGAGCCCGCTATGAGCGAGCGTCTGCGCAAGGGCCTCGGAGGTGATGACGGCGGAAGACATCGGGAAAGTGGATTGGTCAGCAAATTGGAATCATTCTAAGGCGCAAGTGGTAATTAGAATTATTCTAAAGATGATTTTCAGCGAGCTGCAGGGTGTTTGCAGTGAGCGCTTTGGCGCAGTGAGAACACGTGAGAAGAAGCGAGAATACGTGGGACAAGCCGGGACAAAGCGGGAGAAGCCGATAAGTCGGCCATGCGTTTCGCGCGGTGAGATACTCCTGACCGCGAAACGACCGAAGTGGGAGCGCCGGCCGCTGGCCGTCTCCGGAAACAAACCTGCGGGCGAGCTGCCCGCGCCCCCAAGTGAACCAACGCGATAATACCCGACAATATCCGGGACTAGCCGGGACAAAGCGGAGAATCGCATCACCCGATCCGCTGCCACGCACGATGCTCGATTCCATGAGTCCACAATAAGTCTCTCAAGGTACCACACCCCCTGAGCCATTCTCCGTCCCAGCCTCCGCCTCGTAGCGACGAGCGCCAGCGAGTCGACGCCTTTATTGTGGGGGGCTTTACGCCCCGACTTCCCCTCCGTCCGTACAAAGCGCCCAGCTCGACCCCATCGTCGGCATAAAGCCCCTCCCACGGTCTCAAGCCGAGCCCGTCCTATCTCCAATGGGGACGCGGCGCCCCCGCCGCGTTTCCACGCCTCACTGATCGTAGCTCCGCACAAACGGCTTCTCGACCGCCGCCTTCGCACCGGCCTCGCCAAACCACTTGGTCACCAGCGCCGGCCAATCCTTGCTCAACGGCACGAGCGTAAACTGTCCCGCGAGATGCACGCTGTCTTCGGCTTTCACGGAGAACTCAGGCCCGCCGCCCTTATTACCACGCCCCGAGAGCACAGCATTGTGTGCCACGATCACCTCCGCATCCCTCCGCTCCACTGCCACATCGCTGGGCTGATCGGTGACGAGCGCGAAGCCCGCGCCCGCCGCATCGGTGAGCAGCGCGACCTCGACCTCGCGGCGATTGCCTTGGAAGCGGATGTCGTCGCGCTGGAGATGGTGCAGACCGAAATCGTTGAGCCGGTCCTTGCCCGGGTAACCGGCATTAGGCCCTTGGCCGAGCCAGCGGAACTCCGTCGCGGATGTCGCGAGGGCGAGGCCGCCTTCGAGAAATGTCCCGGTGGCGTGACTCGGCGCGAAATCGTAGCGCACATCGAGCGTGCCATCGGCGCGCGCGACCAGCACCACGTCGCCTTCCACAAATTGCTCAGGGGTATTCGGCCGCTCGTAGCGTCCATGCACCGCGAGGCGAATTGAGCCATCGCGGTCCGTCGTTGATGAAACATCCACCGCCGTCGGCGCGGCGAGCAACGCGCCCGTCCAGATCGACGCGGTCTTCGCGCGCAGCGCCTCGGCCTCGGTGAGCTTGCGGCCCGTGTGCGGCCCGACACCGCTCACCACCACTCGACCCGCGGGATCGAGCAGCGAGATCGCGCCTGTGGTGCGATTCACGCGCAGATCATATCGCGAACTTTGCACGCGGAGTTCGTCCGCGGTTTCCTTGAGCTGCGGCGCGGCGCTTTTGCCACTTGTCGCGGCCACGATCTGCGCACCGCGCGCCGGCGCATCGGCGAAGTCCAAACGGATTGCCTGCTCGAGCACCGGCGTTTCGCCCGGGACTTCCGCGCGAACGACCACCGAGTAAACATCGGACGCTGCCGTCGCGGGCAGCTTTACTTCCACCTTCACGGCCTGCGTCTCATGCGCCGCCGCGATCACGCCAGCGAGCGGTAGAGTGGTCTGCCTCACGCCATTGCGCATGAGCGTCCATGAAAATTGAAAGCCGCTCAGCGCGAGAAAATCGTGCCGGTTCTCGAAGTGCAGCGTGAGCTCGTTGGTGCCAGGCTTCACCGTCGCGGTGCGCTCGGCGAGCTGGATAGGCGAGTAGACCTTGCGCACCTCCCAGTAGTCGGCCTGCGGCGTGCGGTCGGAATAGACGATGCCATCCATGCCTTGATTAGTGTCGGTGTCGTAGAAGTGGTTCGCATCCGGCATCACATAGAGTTCGGTGCGCGCGTCGGCTGGCCGGGAATCCGCACGACGCAGGATGCCCTGATCCTGAAACATCCACACGGCGCCGCCCGCGTAGCGCGGATTTGTCTGCATGATTTCCCACTCGTCCTGAATGCGATCCGACGCGAGGCCGAGCGCGTGCGCGTACTCGGTCACGATGATCGGCCGCGTGAGCTTCTGCGCGAAGTCGCGCAGCGTGCGCACCTCGGGGTAGTGGGGCGAGTAGAGGTCGACGAACTCGGGAAACTTCTCGTAGTTGCGCGCGAAGTACGAGCCGACCGTCGGAAACGTGATCGGGCGCGTGGGATCGAGCCGCTTCACCTCGTGGCCCGTCTCGAGCTGGATCGGCGTGATGGGGTTCTCGTTGCCCACGCTCCACACGATCAAGGACGGATGATTCTTGTCGCGCGTCACCGTCGCACGGGCGCGCGTGTACAAGATTTCCTGATACGTCGGATCGGTGAGATGATCGTCGCCGAAACCGAAGGGCACCTCGCACATCACGTAGAAGCCGAGTTCGTCGCACAGCTCGATGAAGCGCGGGTGGGGTGGGTAGTGCGACGTGCGAATGAAATTGATGTTGGCCGCCTTCATCAGCTGCAGATCGCGGCGCATCAGCTCCTCTGTGGCGACGCGTCCGTGCTCGGGCCAGATGTCGTGGTGGTCCACGCCATGGAGCTTGATCGGCCGGCCGTTGAGCTTGAAGACGCCGTCCGTGGTCGTGATCTCGCGCAGGCCGATCTTCTGCGAATATTGCTGCAGCGTTTTTCCATCCGCCACGAGCGCGAGCTCGAGGCGATACAGATTCGGTGTCTCCGCCGTCCAAAGAGCCGGCGACGCGACCGCGAGGGTGGTGGAGCCGTGCGCATTTTCGTCGAGCGGAAAATCAAACTCGCGCACGACCGCGCCGCTCGCGTTCGACAACTTTCCTCGCACCGTCGCCGTGCCGGGCGTGGCGGTCACGTCGAGCGCCACGTCTGCGTGGCCATCCGCCGCGAGCGTCGTGCGCACCGTGAGATCGCGCACATGCTGCGCGGGCGCGGCGAAGAGCGTCACCTCGCGATAGATGCCGGAGAGCGACCAGCAGTCGTTGGTGTCGAACTCCCAGCCCTTCGGCCGCGTGCTCACCTGCACGGCGAGGAGATTGTCGGCATCGGCCTTGAGCGCATCGGTGATGTCGAAGGTGACCGGATTATAGCTGCTCGCCCAGGTGCCGACCTCGCGTCCATTCACCCACGCGGTGAGCCCGTAGAGCACGCCCTCGAAGCGGAGAAACACGCGCTGCCCGTTCCAGCCCGCTGGCACGCGAAACGTCCGCCGATACAACCCGAGCCCCGCCGCGAGCGTGCGCCCGTACTTCGGCTCCGCGAAACCTTCCAGCTCCCAGTGCGCCGGCACCGGAATCGATTTCCACGCCGCCGTTTCAGCGAAGGCCGTTTGAAAAAACTCCGCATCGCCGCCGAGCTCCGTGCCCGCGAGATACTTGAACTGCCACGAGCCATCGAGCGACTGCGTCGCCTCCTTGGCGCGCACCGGCAAAATCTCCACCGGCTGCGCGGCCGCCGTAGCGACCGACACGATCAAAGCCAACCCGAGGACAACGCAACGCGAGGGGTTCAAAGCGAGCATGCGGAAACGCTCGCGCGCTCAGCGAACAGGTCAACCTGCGATGCACTCAGACAGTGCGGGTTTGGGTTAACCCTAGGCGCATAGAAGGCGGAGGTCTTCTGTAGCGGCGCTCTATGAGCGCCGAATCGAGTCCGACCGCGGACCGAGTTCATCGGCGGTCATAGACCGCCGCTACAGGAGTCCAGTGATCGACTTAGGCCATCGGCTATCCCACCCAGTACCAATGCCACGGCTCATACACGATGCCGTGGGGATTGGCCTTAGGATACGAAAGCCGATAGCCGTACTCGCCCGCGTGCGCCTGCAGCCACGCAAACGCGGTCGTGCCCTCGAAGTGTTCGCTCAGCTCGATCACATCCGGCGAGCCCACATCGATGGCTCGCCCCGTGTGGTGTTCGCTGCAGCCTGGCGCTGCGACGAAGCGCAGGATGTCGTCGATCGCGCGCCCCTTCGCGAGCATCTGCCGGATGAGAAATTCCTGCCGCGCGTAGCTGCGAAAACCGCACAGCGCAAAAATCGTCACACCCTCGCTCGCCGCCGTCGCGCGGAGCTTCTGCCAAGCCTCCGCCGCGGGCGCGATCAACCGCACCTGCGTGCCATCATCGGCCGCGAAATCCGCGATGATCAGCTCCTCCTCCGTCGCCTCCCGCTGCAGCGGCAGCCCCCGCTTCACCGAATAGTCCGCCGGTATGCCCAGCTCGACCCAGAGGTTCTCAGGAGAGACAGAGTCAGACATACGCTTGCGACTGTGGGAGGGGCTTTACGCCCCGACTTTCGCTCAGTTTAGCCATTCGGGAAAAGCAATCGTCTCTTCGCTCATCGGCGCAAACCAAACTCGATCTTCGTCTCCACAATAATAACCGATCCAAGTACGCGGATCGAGCGTAAGATTTGCGCGCACTGCGTTCAAGTAGATGTAGCGAAATACGGGCAAGCAATCTTCACCCTGACGCATTCGATGTTCGTAGTAGCCACTTTGCCAAGCGGTGCCGGCTCGACGCAAATCGGGGGTTAGTCGCCCTTTGAAAAGCCTCAGCAAATCAGCCAACGATGTCGATGGTCCGAGTTCGAAGAGCACATGCACATGGTCTGGCATGATTGTCCATGTGCGCACGTGCCAATGGCCTTCTTGT
The DNA here is from genome assembly GCA_048498795.1 of Verrucomicrobiota bacterium. Taxonomy (GTDB): domain Bacteria; phylum Verrucomicrobiota; class Verrucomicrobiia; order Opitutales; family Opitutaceae; genus JBEHXH01. The sequence goes on along the minus strand of JBEHXH010000007.1, from coordinate 71,511 downwards.
TCCAGTTGTGCGCGCTGGTTTGTCAAAGCGGCAAGTAACTCGGGAACCAGCAAAGCGGCGGTCGGGCGCTGCGCGTTGAGGGTGACGAAATATTCGACACTAGCAGATGACCAGCGGTGTCGGCGGAGAGCGGAATACCCGCGCTGCGGCGGAGATGAGGGGACGTCGGACATCTAGTCGGGGCGTAAAGCCCCTCCCACAGTTTCGAGCCTTGGTTGGCGGAGACTATCCCCTATGCGAAGCTACCAGCTCAGCTATGATGCTCCGCCAGCCAGCGCTCGCTCTCGATCGCGGCGGCGCAGCCCATGCCGGCGGCGGTGATGGCTTGGCGGTAGACGTGATCGGCGCAGTCGCCCGCGACGTACACGCCGGGGACTTTGGTCTGTACTTGCGAGCCGAGCGTAGGAACGAAGTAGCCGTTTTCGTCGACGTCGAGCGCGGACGCGAAGGCCTTCGTGTTCGGCACGTGGCCGATAGCGACGAAGAGGCCCTTGATCGGCAGCACGCTCTCGGCGTTGGTCTTCACGTTGCGAATCTTTAGACCGGTCACAGCGCCGCCCTCGACGCCCTCGACCGCGAGGGGCACGCTGTCCCACACGCACTGGATCTTCGGATGCGAGGTGGCGCGGTCGGCCATGATCTTCGACGCGCGCAGCTCGCCGCGACGGTGGACGAGATAGACTTTGCTCGCGAAGCGCGTGAGGAAGAGCGCTTCCTCCGCGGCGCTGTCGCCGCCGCCGATCACGGCGACATCCATCTTGCGGTAAAACGCGCCGTCGCACGTCGCGCAGGTGGTGACGCCCTTGCCGCCATAGAGTTCTTTTTCGCCGGGGATGCCAGTCATGCGCGGCGAGGCGCCGGTGGCGATGATCACGGCCTTCGCGAGAATCACGCGGTCGCCCGCGATAAGCTTGCGCGGGTGGCTGGTGAAATCGACCGACTCGATCATCGCCTGCTCGAAGCGCGTGCCAAACTTCGTCGCCTGCTCGCGCAGGTTTTGCATGAGCTGGAAGCCGTCGACGCCCGTCGGGAAACCGGGGAAATTCTCGACCTCGCTCGTCGTCGTAAGCTGACCGCCGGGGAGGGGACCCTCGAGCACGAGCGGGTTGAGGTTGGCGCGGCCGGTGTAGATCGCGGCGGTAAGGCCGGCGCAGCCAGTGCCAATGATGACGACGTTTTCGACGGTGGAGGTGGACATGACGGGTTTCTCTGCGGAGATGAAGTCAACGTAGCACACAGCGCAACTGCGGAGATGTAACGCGCTGGAAATGCCGCTCAAAATCAGCAGTTTTGCATGAGAGCCGCTACGAGAAGCACGCTTGCGGAGTCAGGGCAAGGCGTGCAGTCTTATTGCATGAGCACGCTGGAATCCATCGTAGAAGAGCTCAAGACGCTCCCTCCGACCAAGCTGGAGGAGGCGGCGACCTATATCCATCGGCTGAAGGAGGTTCACCGATCCGAGCGGCTTGCGATATTGCGAGAAACCTCGGGGGCATGGAGTGGCCCTGACGGTGAAATGATTGAGCGTGCCATCGAGGAGGGCTGCGAAAGGGTCGACCCACGTGATTGGTGATGTCCTGCTCGATACCACGATTGCCGGGGCGCACTTGCGCGGCAACGCGAGAGTAAGCGAGCGACTGGCGGAGGTGCAGGTCTGTTTCATGCCCACCGTAGCGCTGGGCGAGTTGCACTATGGATTGTGGCGGTCAGCCCGTATGGAGGAAAACCGCCAGCGGCTCGACCGCTGGCTGCGTACCGTGGTCTTGTTGCCGGTGAGCGCTGCTACGGCTGAGCACTATGGGACGTTGAAACAGCAAATTGCCCCTGCGGGCACACCTATCCCTGAAAACGATTTGTGGATCGCGGCGGTCGCGAAGGAGCACGGCTTGCCGTTGGCCACGCGCGATGAACATTTTGCCGTGGTTCCGGGGCTGACGGTGCTCGATTGGCGCTGAGCGGGTTCGATTCCCGCGACTAACTAGTTTCCACCTCACCGGCATGCTTGCGCTCGTGCGAAGCTGCGGCGAGGCTGGCGCGATTCCTTTGCAAGCTGCCACTGACCATACCGCTGAACGCGACCCACTCTGGGACCCGAAACGCTGGCTTCCGACCACGCGCGATGAAATCGCCGCGCGCGGTTGGGACTACGTGGACGTGATCATCGTGTCGGGTGATGCATACGTGGATCACCCGGCCTTCGGCACCGCGGTGGTGGGGCGGCTGATCGAGAGCGAGGGCTTTCGCGTGGCGATCATCGCGCAGCCCAACTGGCGCGACGACCTCCGCGATTTCAAGAAGCTCGGCGCGCCGCGGTATTTCTTCGGCGTCACGTCGGGCTGCATGGACTCGATGGTCAACCGCTACACCGCGGCCAAGAAGCTGCGCAGCGAGGACGCGTACACTCCCGGCGGAGAGCACGGGTTTCGGCCCGACTACGCGACCGTCGTTTACACGCAGGTCCTGAAGAAACTTTACCCCGAGGTGCCCGTGATGGTCGGCGGCATCGAGGCGAGCCTGCGCCGTGTGACGCATTACGATTATTGGTCCGACACGCTGAAGCCCACGATCCTCGCCGACAGCGGCGCGGACCTCCTCGTGTACGGCATGGGCGAAGCACCGCTGCGCGAGATGCTGCGGCTCCTGAAACGCGGCGTGCCGTTTTCCTCGCTCAAGACGATCTCGCAGACCGCGGTGCTGATCCCGGCCGACGCGCCGGTGCCGAAGAATCAAAACTGGGAGGACTTCACGCTCCACTCCCACGAGGAGTGCAATACGGACCGCGCGCTCTATTCGAAAAATTTCAAGGATATCGAGACCGAGTCCAATCGGGTGCAGGCTCGCCGCCTGCTGCAGCCCGTCGGCGACAAGCTCCTCGTGGTGAACCCGCCGTTCCCCACGATGACCGAGGAGCAAATCGATAAGAGCTTCGACCTGCCGTACACGCGCCTGCCGCATCCGAAGTACCGCAAGCGCGGGCCGATCCCCGCGTACGAGATGATCAAGCACTCGATCAACATGCATCGCGGTTGCTTCGGCGGATGCAGCTTCTGCACGATCTCGGCGCACCAGGGAAAGTTTGTCGCGAGCCGCAGCAAGGCCTCGATCCTCCGCGAGGTGGAGTCGATCAAGCAGATGCCGGATTTCCGCGGCACGATCTCCGACCTCGGCGGCCCATCGGCCAACATGTACAAGATGAAGGGCAAGGAGCAGTGGATCTGCGACGAGTGCGTCCGCCCGAGCTGCATCTGGCCCAACGTCTGCCGCAATCTCGACACCGATCACACGCAGCTCCTCGATATCTACAAATCCGTGCGCGAGACCGAAGGCGTGAAGCACGCGTTCGTTACGAGCGGTCTGCGCTACGATCTGTTTCTCCACGAAAACGGCGTGACCGAGGAGACCAAGGCGAGCCACGAGCAGTTCATGCACGACCTCGTGGAGCACCACGTGTCGGGCCGCTTGAAAGTCGCGCCCGAGCACACGTCGGACGACGTGCTCAAGGTGATGCGCAAACCGTCGTTCAACTATTTCTACCGCTTCAAAAAGAAGTTCGACGAGATCAAGTGCGAGACGGGGAAAGAGAATCTCCAGATCATCCCGTACTTCATCAGCTCGCACCCCGGCTCGAAGCCCGAGGACATGGCCGAACTCGCGCTCAAGACGAAGGACCTCGGCTTCCGCCTTGAGCAAGTGCAGGACTTCACGCCGACGCCGATGACCGTCGCGACGGAGATCTACGCGACCGGCGTACACCCGTACGACAACAAGCCCGTGTCCGTCGCGCGCACCCCCGAAGAAAAGCAGGAGCAACGGAGTTTCTTCTTCTGGTACAAGCCCGAGATGCGCGCCTCGCTCCGCGCGAGCCTGCAACGCCTCGGCCTCCACGAGCTCGCGCCCGCCCTCCTCGGCGATCGCGCGCCCATCACGCCGATCAAGCCCAACGTGCCCGGCCGCGAGGTCGAACATCGCCCGCGCGGCAAACCGAAGCCGCCCGCGCCCAAAGCGCAGCCGTGGTGGACGAAGCACGTGCACAAGTGAGCGACGCGACGGCGGCCGCCGCGCTGCACGAGCGGCTGTTCACGATCGACACGCACAGCGACACGCCGACGGCGAGTTGGGCGCGTGCCGGCTGGGATTTTTCCACGCGCCACGAATACGCGAGCGATCACTCGCAGATCGACCTCCCGCGGATGCGCGCGGGTGGCGTCGATGCGATGGTGTTCGCCGTGTACGTCGGCCAGATGAGCCGCTCACCCGCGGGCCTGCGCGCCGCGCACGAGCTGGCGCTCAAGCATTTCGCGCGCGCTCACGCTGTGCTGAAAGCCAATGTGTCCGCTTGTGGCCTCGCGCTCAGAGTGGACGACGCGCTGCGGCTCAAGGCCGAGGACAAGCGGGCGATTTTCCTCAGCATCGAAAACAGCTACTCGCTCGGGACCGACCTCGCGCACGTGCGCAAGTTTTTCGATCTCGGCGTCCGCATGCTCGGGCTGACGCACAATTTCAACAACGACGTCGCCGACTCCGCCACCGACCCGCGCGGTGCAGAGTGGCGCGGCCTGAGTCCGTTCGGCCGCGAGATGGTCGCCGAGGCCAATCGCGTCGGTCTCGTGCTCGATGCGTCGCATGCGAGCGACGCCGCGTTGTGGCACCTGCTGGAGCACTCGAAGACGCCGCCAATCCTCTCGCACAGCGGCTGCCGTGCGGTGTGCGACCACCCGCGCAACATTGGCGACGACCTCCTCCGCGCGCTCGCGGCCAAGGGCGGCGTGATCCAGATCAACGCGCTGCCCGTCGCCGTCGTCAACGCGCCCGGCAACCGCCGCACCGCCGTCATCGCCGAGGTTGGCCTGCGCTATCAGGACGCCGTGATCTCCCCCGAGGTCCTCGAGCGGGAAGATCGCGATTACACCGTCGCCTGCGCCGCGCATCCCAATCCGCGTGTGATGCTCGACGACTACGTGAAGCACATCGAGCACGCCGTCGCCGTGGCGGGCATCGACCACGTCGGCATCGGCTGCGACCTCGATGGCGGCGGTGGTTATTTCGAAGGCCTGCGCGACGTCGCGGATTTCCCGAACATCACGCAAGCGCTGCTTGCGCGCGGTTGGAGCGAGCCCGATCTCGCGAAGCTCTGGGGCGGAAACACGCTCCGTCTCTGGCGTGCCGTAGAGCAAGCCGCTGGGTAGGTAAGCCAGTAGAGAGGCCGAAGGGATCGAAACTGTGGGAGGGGCTTTACGCCCCGACTTCGCTCCGTCGAACCACCCGGTCAGCTCGCGTTGCAGTCGGGGCATAAAGCCCCTCCCACAGTTCAAACTCAGTCAGCTTTTTTGCCTCCTGTGGGTTGCGAGCTTGCTCGCAACGGGCTGTGGGCTCGAGCCGAGCCGTGGCGTGACAAGCACGCCACCCACAGGGGCAGCAAATCACGGAGCCGAGAAACGCGGCGAGGGCGCCGCGTCCCTATCAGGCAACTCACGAAAGCGGTCCAGTGCTCAACCCCTCTTTACCAGCTGGCACACGCCGAAAGCCAGGCCCGTCGGGTCCACCATCACGGCCATCGCGTCGCCGTCGGGCAGGACGGATTTGGGGATTACGACGGTCGCGCCGAGTGTAGTGGATTTCTCGATACACGTTTCGATGTCGGGCACCTCGACGAAGAGCTGCACGAAGCCGCTCTGGCCGGGCGGGGCGGGCCAGACGCCGCCGTCGACGCCCGCGCCGGTAAGCTCGCGGTAGCCGAGGGCGTTGGTCTTCACCAGTTTCCAGTCGAAGAGTTTTTGATAGAACCCGGCGCAGCGGTCGGGCTCGGGCGAGATGATCTGCCAGCGGACAACAGGATTAGGCATGGTGGTTTTGGGTGAAAATCCAGCGGGTGGGCGACTCCATCACGAGGAGCCGCTGATGGAGCAGGCGCGCTAGGGCGGTGTTGACCGCGTCGAGTGGCAGGCCCGTGCGCGTGGCGATCCAGCGCGAGTTGGGGCGAAAGGTCGACCGCGCCGCGAGGCGCAGGATTGCGTCGGCGTGATGCTGCGCGCACGCCTCGGCGATGTCGGCGGCGCGCAGGTGAAGCTTGCGCCCGATCTGGCGCACCATCGCGGGCGAGAGCACGCGCCGACCGCGCATGAGCTGCGAGAGCGTGGCGTGATCGGTGCCGAGATCGCGGGCAAACGCGCGCAGCGAGTACCGCGCATTGCGCTGGCGGCGCTGCGCGAGTTCGGCGGCGAGGAGCACTTTCAAGTCCACGCCGCGAACGCAGCACTGCGCTCGGCGCCGGTCAATGCGCGGTGCGCTGGGCGGAGCACAAAGCGGGGCAAACCTCCCTACGTATCGAGATTCGAGAGTAAATCTGACTTAAGTTTTTTAGCCACAGATTACACAGATGGGCACAGATGATCAGATCGTTTTATCTGTGCGCATCTGTGTAATCTGTGGCTAAGAATATGCTGGTCTAGCACGGCGGGATGGACAAAGCGTCACGTGTCGCAGTAGCGTTTGAGCATGCTACCCCGCGTGCTTTCTTTTGCCTTGGTTTCCCTTTCTTTCACGGCTGCGTCCGCGCTGGCGGCGGCGTTGCCAGCTGACTTCAAGGTCGCGCAGCCCGTCATCCCGGATCACACCTTCAACCTGAAGGACTTTGGCGCGGTGGGCGACGGGCAAGCCAACAACAGCGATGCCTTCAAGGCCGCGGTCGCCGCGGTCGACAAGGCCGGCGGCGGCAAGCTCGTCGTGCCCTCGGGTGACTGGTTCACGGGCCCGATCGATCTCTGCAGTGCGATCGATCTTCACCTCGAGAAGGGCGCGACGATTTTCTTTTCACCGAAGTTCGAGGACTATGGCACTTCCCCGCGCTACCGCGTGCTGTTGCGCACGAGCAACGCGCACGACGTGAAGATCTCGGGCGAGGGCACGATCAACGGCCACGGTGAGGCGTGGTGGACGGCCGCGGAGGATTTCAAGCAGAAGGCCAACGCCGTGAAGGCTCGCAGCAACACGATGCCGCGGCCCAACATGGTCGGCTTCGACAAGTGCCAGCGCGTGCGCGTCGAGGGCGTCACGCTTACCGCGTCGCCCAAATTCAACCTCGTGCCCAGTCTCTGCCAGGACGTGACCGTTGACAGCATCACGATTCTCAACCCGCACAAGAAGTCGCCCAACACCGATGGCATCGATCCCTCGCTCTGCCAGCGCATGATCATCGCGCACTGCGTCATCGACACCGACGACGACAACATCGCGATCAAGTCCGGTGGTGCGGCGGGCGAGGGCGTGAGCGACCTCCTCATCACGGACTGCACCTTCAAGCACGGCCACGGCTGCTCCTTCGGCAGCGAGACGAGCGGCGGCGACCGCCGCGTGACGGTGCGCAACTGCACGTTTGAAGACACCGACATCGGCGTGCGCTTCAAATCCGACCGCACGCGCGGCGGCCTCGTTGAGGACGTCGTTTACGAAAACTTGAAGATGAAGAACGTCGGCCAGGCCATCGTCATCACGAGCTACTATCCCGACCGCGATCTCCCGAAGCCCGGCCAGCACGTCGAACCGCAGGCCGTGGGCCCGAATACGCCGAAGTGGTCGAAGATCGTCATCCGCAACGTCACCGCCACGGGCTGCACGAAATCCGCCGGCCTGATCATCGGCCTCCCGGAGTCGCTCGCCGAAGACATCGTCCTCGAAAACGTGAGCATCGAAGCTCCTGAGGGCCTCCGCATCGGCTACGCGAAAAACGTGACCCTCAACAAAGTCTCCGTGAAAGCCGAAAAGGGCGAACCGTTCCTCGTGGAAGACACCGTCGAAGGCCTGAAACGAGGGGACTGAGAAGCGAGAGCGACATCGAGTGCGAGGATAGAGGTTTTCGCTAAGCGCGAAGACGCGAAGATGGCCAAGATTCGCGAAGGATTCGGAATTGTTTTTACAGGAGAGAACGGAGGAAAGGCAGGAGGATGTTTTTACACGAAGGCCGCAAAGGACGCGAAGGCTCGAAGGTCTTCTTTGCGAATCTTCGCCAGCTTTGCGTCTTCGCGCTTAGCTGCTTTTTACGACCTCCTGTCTTTCCTCCGTCTTCCTCCTGTAAAAATCTTCCGATAGAATTTCCTACGGTTTCAGCCAACGGACGAACCACTCTTTCGCGAGCGTGAGGGAGGCGGGGAGGACGCGGTGGCCGGTTTTCGGCTGGATGCGCAGGACGAATTTTTCGTCGGCGTTGGCGGCGTGGTACGCGGTGCGGGCGGCGTCGGCGCAGAGGTTGAGGCCGGGGAGGGGAGTGCGCGGGTCGGTCTCGCCGTTGATCGAGAGGAGCGGGCGCGGCGCGATCAGCGGCACCATTGCGGGGCCGTCGAATTCGCGGTCGAGGCCGGGCGCGACGCGCGCGTAAAACGCGTGCACGAAATCGCCGTCGGGCTTTTCGATACCGCGCTCTTTCGCTGCCGCATCGAAAGCGGCCTGAATGGTGCCGATGCGGGATTGCCAGGAATTGTTTTCCGCGGCCCAACGGAAACTCTCCACGCCGATGCACGGCACGGCGGCCGCGATGCGCGGATCGACCGCGGCGGCGAGATAGGTTTCGATGCCGCCCTTCGAGATGCCGAAGAGCCCGATGCGCTTCGGGTCGACGTCGTCGCGCATGGCGAGGTAGTCGACGAGCCGCAGCACGTCCCACACGGTGTCGTAGAAAAACGGATGTTCCTCGCCGGTGCGCCACGTGCGCAGGATGGCGTCGACATATTCGACCGAGCCCTTCCCAGCTTTGGTGCGCGCGCCGTGGTAGCGGCCATCGATCGCGACCGCGAGAAAACCGGCGCGCGCGAGCTCACCCATGAATACGAGCTCGTCCTCCTTTTTCCCGCCGGTGCCGTGCAGCACGATCACGACCGGACGACGGCCGGTCGCCTGCGCGGCGGCCGAAACGAGGATCGCCGGCACGCGATTGGTGGCGTCGGAGGCGTAAGAAAAACTCTGCTGACGCAGACCATCTTTTTCCGTGGCGGGCTTCAGCTCGGCGGCGAGCGGTACGCGCGGGCGGTCGATGAGTTTCAGAAACGACCCGCGCGCATCGGTCGGTTCGGCCGCGCGAAGCGGGACCAGCATGAGCAGCAGGAGAGCTAGACGAAGGGGGTGCATGCGTCCGCCGAGCAAGACGCTGCGTGGGGCCCCCGGATGCGGAATATCGGCGAGCCTTGGCCCTTCGTTTATCTGACAGTCGGGGGACTGCGGGCACGGAGAGGGCAGGGGCGGTCACGGCGGGACGAAGTGGTTTCGCTGCGACCTAGCATCTGTTCTCGTGCCTCCGTGTCTCTGTGGTGAAAAAAAGACCGCCTCGGGTGAGGCGGTCTGAGCGGGCGAGGGCGCCCGCGCTCCCACGCAGGCGTGAGATTGCGCTTCGCCGTGTAGTGGGGTCAGCGTTTCACCAGCGCCCGGTTGAGCGCGCTGACGATGGCCTTGATCGAGGCGAGCTCGATGTTGGTGTCGATGCCGGCGCCGTAGAGCGTGAGGCCTCGGTCGGTCTTGATCTGGATGTAGCTCACCGCGCGCGCCTCGGCGCCCTTGCCCAGCGAGTGCTCGGCGTAGGACAGGAGTTCGAACTTGGGCAGCGACGTTGTGGCCAGCGCGCGCACGAAGGCGTCGATCGGGCCGTTGCCGTGGCCGGTGAGTTCGTGCGACTGGCCGTCGATGGCGATGGCGGCCTTGCAGTGCACCGCGCTGTCGCGCTCGACGGTCTTGAAGTGCTCCAGCGCGATGGGCGCGGTGCGATCGAGGTACTCGCGGCGAAACTCCTCGTGGATCTCCGCGGCGGTGAGCTCGGTGCCCTTGCGGTCGGCGACGTCGTTGATGAGCTTGCCGATCTCCTTGTGCATGAGCTTGGGCAGGTCGAAGCCGAACTCCTTCTCCAGCACGTACGCGACACCGCCTTTGCCCGACTGGCTGTTGATGCGGATGATGGCCTTGTAGCTCCGGCCGATATCGGCGGGGTCCACGGGGATGTAGAGCACATCCCACGGCGCATCGGGCTTCTGGACGGCCCAGGATTTCTTGATGGCGTCCTGATGCGAGCCGCTGAAGGCGGTGAAGACCAGCTCGCCCACGTAGGGCAGGCGCGGTGGGACCTCGAGCTTGGTGCAGCGCTCGTACACATCGCGGATGTGGTTGATGTCGCTGAAGTCCAGGTTCGGGTGGATGCCGTGCGTGTAGAGGTTCAGGGCGACATTGACGATGTCGAGGTTGCCCGTGCGCTCGCCGTTGCCGAAGAGCGTGCCCTCCACGCGATCCGCGCCGGCTAGCATGGCCAGCTCGGTCGCGGCAACGCCGGTGCCGCGGTCGTTGTGCGTGTGGAGCGACACGATGGTACGGTCGCGGCGGGTGAGGTGGGTGCACATCCACTCGATCTGGTCGGCGTGGACGTTGGGCGTGGCGTACTCGACCGTGGCGGGCAGGTTGAGGATGATCGGGTCGGCGGCGGTCGGCTGCCAGACATCGGTCACCGCCTCGCAAATCTCCAACGCATACTCCAGCTCGGTGCTGGTGAAGCTCTCCGGCGAGTACTGGAAACGCACGCGCGTGCCCGCCGCGATGAGCGGCTGGGCGTGCTGCTTGACCCACTTGGTGCCCTGCACGGCGATGCCCTTGATGTCATCGCGGGTCGCGTTGAAGACATACTTCCGCTGGGCAGGCGAGGTGGAGTTGTAGAGGTGGAAGATCACCAGCTTGGCTCCGCGGAGCGCCTCGAAGCTGCGCGTGATCAGCTCCTCGCGGCACTGGCAGAGGATCTGGATGGCGACGCCCTCGGGGATGCGGTTTTCCTCGATGAGGCGACGGCAGAAATCGAACTCGATCTGCGAGGCGGATGGGAAGCCCACCTCGATCTCCTTGAAGCCGATCTTCACCAGCAACTCGAAGTACTCGAGCTTCTCCTCGACACTCATCGGCTGGGCGAGCGCCTGATTGCCATCCCGGAGGTCGACGCTGCACCAGATCGGGGCGCGCGTGAGCGTGCGGTTGGGCCACTGGCGGTTGGGCAAGGCAACGGGCGGGAACGGACGGTATTTCGAAACGGGAGCGGATTGCATAACGCGAGACAAAGAAGGTTATAACGACTTACGAAGCGGACGGAAACGATGAAAACACGGCACGCCGCACGGGAACGGCGGACAGAAAGAAAGTTCAGGCCTACGCACAACCGGCCGCTAAGCGGCAACTCAGAGGTCGTGCGCGTTCGTAAGTCGGAGGGCCTGACGGATTTCTCGCATTGAGAGGTCAAGGTGCTATCGGCACACCGACGGGAAAGTCAAGGCCCCGTTCCGGCATAGCCAAGTGGCTCCTTGTAACCCCAAGATGCGCGGCCCGTCTTGCTTGTTGTGCCCGATGTTACTTCCATCCGCTTATGCCTGACGAGCAGTCGTTTGATGTGGCTGGTTGTCTCCAGCGTGTGCGTGTACGCGATCAAGCGGCTGCACGCGAGCTGGTCGACCACCTGTATCCACTCGTCATCCGCATCGTGCGCGCCCACCTCCCTCGACGCGTTGCCGAGGAAGATCTAGCCCAGGAAGTCTTTCTTAAAATGTTCACCCGCCTCGATCAATATCAGGGAGCCGTCCCCTTTCCGCACTGGGTGTCGCGGATTGCGGTGACCACCTGCATCGATCACCTGCGGGCGCAGAAACGCCGGCCGGAGTTTCGGTGGGCGGACCTCTCGGAGACCGAGGCGGAGGTCCTCGACAATGTTATCACCAGCGAGAACGACGTCGCCGCCAACGACGCCATGGCCGCCCACGAGCTCGTCCACAAGCTCCTCGGTCAGCTCAAGCCTGAGGACCGCATGGTCATCCAGTTGCTCGATATCGAGCAGAAGACCATCGCCGAGATCAGCGGGCTCACGGGCTGGGGCCAATCCCTCGTGAAGGTCCGCGCATTTCGCGCGAGACGGAAGTTGCAGAAACTGTTTCAGGAATTACAACGAAAGGAACGCTCATGAACCCAGCGGAACCCAAGCACCCTTGGCAGCGCCTCGCTACGGCCGCCCGCCACGCCCCCGATGACCGCGATACCGCGGCCCCGTACGGCTTTTCCACGCGCCTCGCGGCGCTCGCCCTGGCCGCCGAGCGGCCCGTCGTCTCGCTCCTCGAGCGCTTCTCGCTGCGCGCCCTCGGCATCGCTGCCGCGCTCGCGGTGCTGAGCGTCACGGTGCACTACACTCTCCCCGCCAACTCGTCGTCCGACGATGACGAAATCTCTGTCGACGATCCCGTCGCCGCGCTGATCGAGATGTCCTGAACTTGAGCGATGGATAAACCCTGGAAAGTCATCTTCGCCTTTGTCGGGGTGTTCATCGCCGGATCGGTCTTTGGCGGCCTGCTGACCATGCGTGTCGGCGGCCGGATCTTGTGGAATCGGGGTGTGTTTGCGCAGAACGATCCGCACAACCCCAACGCCCATCCCGGCGTCAACGGCAGCCCGCAGCAGCCGCCCGGCAACGAGGGCCCGCGCCGCAATTTCATGCCGCTGCAGGCGACGCAGGTCATGCGCCGCTACGCCAACAAGCTCGATCTCACGGCTGACCAGAAGGAAAAGATTAACCCGATCATCGTCCGCGCCACCGAGGATCTTCGCCGTCAGCAGCAGACCTCCATGCGCGAGACCAGCGTGGTCCTCGAGCGACTCAACGCCGACATGCGCAGTCTGCTCACGCCCGACCAGATCGTGCGCCTCGACAAGATGGAGCAGGAGACGAAAGACACGATCCAGAAGCAGCGCCAGAATTTCAACGAGGGCATGCCCAATCGCAAGGAGCAGCGCGCCAATGGCGAGCGTCCCTACGGCGGCAAGTTTGGCCCGAAGGGCGAAGGCGACAAAGCCGCGCCCCCCGAGGGCACGCCGCCTCCGGCGCCCGCACCGGTTGACCCGTCTAAGCTGCCCTGACCGACGGCGGGAAATAATAGTTGTTGCGCGCGAGCGCGACCGAAGCACTGTCCGCCTCGGCCAGGTGCCATGCATGGGCAGACGCGTGAACTCCGCTAGGACCGGAAGGTAGCAACGGCAACGACGTTCTCCTAGTGCCGTGGAGTGCCTGGCCACTTTTATTTTTCCAGAGGAGTCGCAGCGAGTGCGGAGACCAGAACTAAGCGCAAAGACGCAAAGCTGGCAAAGATTCGCAAAGAATACCCTCCGCTCTTCGCGATCTTGGCGATTTTCGTGTAAATCCTCCTCCTGCCTTTCCTCGGTTTTCCTCCTGTAAAAAACTAGATCGGCATCAGCGTAGATTAGCGCAGATCAGCGTTCCTCCCTCTCCCCAAAGCCTTCGGTCTTTTTCGTGTCTTTCGTGTGTTTCGTGGTGACCTCCACCTCTTCGCCGTAGCCAAAACTCTTGCACCTCGCCTGACCCTAACCAACTTTCTTCCCTCTTCATCATGATCGCACCCGAAACCTTTTCTCACATCGAGAACATCAAGAAGCGCGCTGGGCATCTATGGAGGTTTCTTTGACGTCGACCAAAAGGTCCGCGAAATAGAAGCGATGGACGCGCAGCAGGGCGCGCCCGATTTCTGGAACAGCAACGACCGCGCCCAGAAGCACATCGCGAAACTCAATGGGCTGAAAAAAGCCGTCCTTCCCGTCGTCGCCTTCCAGAAGAAGATCGAGGACGTCGCCGTGATGGTGGAGCTCGTCGAGGCCGCTGACGGTGCCGAGCGCGACACCTACGCCAAGGAGCTCGACACGCAGGTTTCCGGTATGGTCGACGAACTCGAGCAACTCGAGATCGCTTCGTTCCTCACCGGTCAGTTCGACCGCAACAACGCGATCTTCTCGATCCAGTCTGGCGCGGGTGGCACCGAGTCCAACGACTGGGCCGACATCCTCTTCCGCATGTACAACCGCTGGGCTGAGCGCCGCGGTTTTACCGTGGAGTTGCAGGACGTGCAGCCCGGCGATCAGGCCGGTATCAGCAAGGCGACCATCCTCATCAAGGGCGAAAACGCCTACGGCTACGCCAAGGCTGAGCGCGGTGTGCACCGCCTCGTGCGCATCAGCCCCTTCGACGCCAACAAGCGCCGTCACACCTCGTTCTGCGCGGTGGACGTTGTTGCCGAAATCACCGACGAAATCGAAATCACCATTCCGGAAAACGAAATGCGCATCGACGTGTATCGCTCCTCCGGCAAGGGCGGTCAGGGCGTCAATACGACCGACTCCGCGGTGCGCATCACGCACATGCCGTCGGGCATCGTGGTCGTCTGCCAAAACGAGCGCTCGCAGCTCAAGAACAAGGCCGCCGCCATGAACGTGCTCAAGGCCCGCCTCTACGAAAAGAAGCAGGACGAGCAGCGCAGCGAAATGGAGAAATTCTACGGCGAAAAAGGCGAAATCGGGTGGGGGAGTCAGATCCGCAGCTACGTGCTGCAGCCCTATCAGATGGTGAAGGACCTCCGCACCGGCGTGAGCACGAGCGACACCCAAGGCGTCCTCGACGGCGACCTAGACCGCTTCGTCACCGCCTGGCTCCGCGCGGGTTCGCCGCGCCACCGCAACAAGGACATCCAGATGGACGAGTAACCGCGCGCCTGCGCGGGAACGTCGAACATCGAACGCTGAACCTCGAACTTTGAACGATGAGCGCTGATTGGCGAAATCTCGCATGCACTGTGCTGGCCCGGTGCCTTGTGTGGCAGACTTCGACGTTCAACGTTCGATGTTCAATGTTCGACGTTCACTCAGCCTGACGCCTACCGCTTATCGCCTTCGGCCACATGTCTCTGTCCTTCGAACACATCCGCTCCACGCTCGCTGCGCAGCCGTTGTTCGAGGACAAGACTTGGCAGCTCTCGCCCGACGCGTGGTCGCTCACCGCCGCGCAGGTGACCGAGCTGGAGGCCATCGGCACCGCTTGCTTGGAGTTTCATCAGGCGCTGGAGACGCTCTACCTGCGCTCCGCCGCCGGAAAAAATCTCCTGCGCAACAAGCCTCTGCTCGCGCCGTGGGTCGCCGACTACCTCGACCGCGGCAAGCCCGCGCACCTCGTCGCGCACGCGCGCGATCCGAGGAACCGCGGCGCGTTTCCCACGGTTCTGCGGCCCGACCTGCTGCTCACCGATGAAGGCTTCGCGCTCACCGAACTCGACTCGGTCCCGGGCGGCATCGGCCTGACGGCGTTTCTCAATCGGCTCTACACCGGCACCGCGCCGATCGTCGGCGACGGCGATGCGATGATCACCAATTTCCACGCGTCGCTCGCCGCTCTGCGCCCCGACGAGCGCAATCCCGCGATTGCCCTCGTGGTGAGCGACGAGGCCGCGACCTACCGCCCCGAGATGGAGTGGCTCGCGCATCAGCTCCAGCTCATGGGCAAGCGCGTGTTTTGCCTGCGCCCCGAGCAGATTTTCCCGCTGGAAAACGCACTCTTCTTCGACGCCGACGGCAACCCCGAGAAGATCGATGTGCTCTACCGTTTCTTCGAGCTCTTCGACCTCGAAAACATCCGCACGCAGAAATTTATCTTCGAGGCGTGGGCTGCGGGCGAGGTCGCCATCGCGCCGCCGATGCGCCATTTTCAGGAGGAGAAGCTCGCCCTCGCACTCTTCCATCACCACCTGCTGCAGGATTTCTGGGCCGAGACCCTGAGCGGCCGCGCGTTGAAAACGCTCCGTGCCCTCATCCCCGCCTCGTGGGTGATCGATCCCGCGCCACTCCCGCCGGGCGCCGTGCTCGACGGCCCGCGCGCCGCCGGCCGCGCGCTCAACGATTGGCGTGACCTCGCCGGCGCTTCCCAAAAAGAGCGCGACCTCATCGTAAAAATCTCCGGCTACCACGAGACCGCGTGGGGCGCGCGCAGTGTGTTGCTCGGCAGCGATTGTTCGCGCGAAGAGTGGCAGGCGGGCATCGACCGCGCCATCGAACTAGCGCCGACCAATCTCCACGTGCTCCAAACCTACCGCAAACCCCGCCGCGCTGAGCATCCGCTCTTCGATCCTGCGGGCGGCGCGACTCCGGTCGCCGCGGTGCCGCGCGCGGGGCGGTTGCGGTTGTGCCCGTACTATTTCGTGGTCGACGGCAAACCGCGCCTCTCCGGCGCGCTTGCGACCTTCTGCCCGCCAGACAAAAAGATCATCCACGGGATGAGCGATGCGGCGCTATTGCCCTGTCGGATTGTGGGTTGAGCGCGGTAGTTGAGGGAGTTGCACCCGAGGTATTTGCGGACTCTGCGTAGGAAGCGAGCTGCGCCTTGCTCCCTGTTGGGGAATCCTCCTTAAACGACCTGTGCGAAACCGCCTTGTGTCGCCCACCATCCTCTCGTCTTGCCCGCGTCTGCCCACGCGGATTGCGGCCCTGCTGCTGTGCCTCGTGCTGAGCGCGGTCAGCGTCTTCGCGCAAAACGACATCGAGGCTCTCAAGACGGCGGCGAGCCGCGGAGATAGCGAGGCGACGAATCTCCTCGGCAACGCTTACGCGAATGGCACCGGCGTCCCGCAGGATCTCGCCGAGGCGCTGCGCATGTACCAGCGGGCCGCGGCGGCGGGCAATCCCAAGGCGCAGTTCAATCTCGGCCTCATGCTGGAGCTGGGCCGTGGCACGCCGGCGGACACCGCGGCGGCGTTTCGCGCCTACTACAAGGCGGCCGAGCAGGGCTTCGCTCCCGCGCAGTTCAACGTCGGCAACATGTTCGCCAATGGCACCGGCGTGAAGCAGGACTTCGCCGAGGCCGCGCGGTGGTTTCGCCAAGCCGCCGATCGCGGCGTCGCCGAGGCGCAGTACAATCTCGGTCTCGCCTACGAACTCGGCCGCGGCGTCGGCAAGGACGAGGCCAGCGCGCAGAAGTGGTACCGCGCCTCTGCCACGCAGGGCTACGCCCGCGCGCGCTACAATCTGGCGTTGATGCTCGAGGACGGTCGCGGCTCCCCGAAGGACGAGGCTGGCGCCGCCGATCTCTACAAGGCCGCTGCGTTGCAGGGCTTCACGCCCGCGCAGAACAACTACGGCATCATGCTCGCCGAGGGTCGTGTCGGTGGCGCGCCCAACTACGTCGACGCCTACGCCTGGCTCGCGCTCGCCGTCGAGGGTAACGCCCGACCCGATGGTCGCGACATGGTCGGCCAGCAACTCAACCCCACGCAGCTCGCCGAGGCCAAGAGCCGCGCCGACACCTTCCGCGCGCAGATCGCCGCGGGTCCGGCCGCCGTCGCGCAAGCCTCTTCGACGCCCGCCGCCGGCCCCGCGCTTCCGCCCGCCGCTACTCCCACCGAGAACAACGATCCCGCGCTCGCCGCACGTCTCGCGGCCGCGCTCGCCGATCTCGAAAAAGCGCGCGCGGAAAACAAGAGCCTGCGCGACTTCGCCCAAGCCGCGGCCAACGCCCGCGATACCCTCTCCCGAGACAAATCCACACTTGAGCAACAGCTCGCCACGGCCAGCGCCAACGCGTCGAAGGCCAGCGACGCCTCCGCTGCCGCCGCGAAAAACGACCAGCAGTTGCAGCAGCTCGCCGCCGCTCGCACTGCGGCCGAGAAGTCCGCGATCGATCTGCAAGTCCAGCTTGGTCAGGCGCAGGCTTCGCTCAAGGAGACGCGCGACTCGGTCAATCAGCTCACCGCCGAAAACGCCCGCCTCAAGGTCGCCGCCCAGCCCAAGCCCGGCACCGAGACCGAGCTTCGCACCCAGCTCGAAAAGCTGCGCGATGAATCCACGGCGCTGCGCAACGACAAGACCGCCGCAGAGCAAAAATCCGCCGATCTCACCGTCGAGGTGAAGTCACTGCGCGCCGCCGCCGAGAAGGCCGCCACGCTCGCGAGCGCGGAGCCCGACACACGCGTCAAGCGACTCACCGAGGAAAACGCCCGCCTCAACGATGAGGTCCGCCGCTCAACGATCGAGCTCGCGCGCCTCAATCGCGCCGCGCAGCGCCCCGGCCTGACTCCGGCCAACACCGCGATTTCGCCCACGACCGACAGCGACGCCGTCAAGCTCGTGGCCGTCACGGCCCAGCTCGACGCGCTCCGCGCTGAGAACAAAAAACTCGCCGACGAAAACCAGCGCCTCGCCGCCGCGCCGAAGCCCGCGCCCGAGGCCGACGCGAAGGCCGCGCAGCAGTTGGTGACGCTGCAGTCTGACTTGGAAAAAGTGCGCGCTGCCGATAAGGAACTCGCCGCCGCGCGTGATTCGCTCACCGCCGAAAACACCGAGCTGCGTCGTCGTCTGGACG
The DNA here is from genome assembly GCA_048498795.1 of Verrucomicrobiota bacterium. Taxonomy (GTDB): domain Bacteria; phylum Verrucomicrobiota; class Verrucomicrobiia; order Opitutales; family Opitutaceae; genus JBEHXH01. The sequence continues at coordinate 53,330 of JBEHXH010000007.1, read as the reverse complement.
ACATTCCGAAGATCCGCGCCGCATTCAACGCCGCGATGGAGGCTTCGCAGAAAACCGGCACCGACCTCGAAGCTGCGAAGGAAAACGTCAAGAAACTCGAGCAGTCCAATCAGGACCTGACCGAGCAGATTCGCAAGCTCACCGCCGCCGGCACGCCCGACCAGCAGCAGGCCGCCAAGCTCGCCGAGGTGCAGGGCCAGCTCGCAGCCGCGCAGCGCGATCTCGCTGCGAAGTCCGATGCCGCCACGAAAGCGCAGTCCGATTGGGCGAAGCAGCTCGAGCAGTCTAATCAATCGCTCGCCGAGCAGAGTCAAAAATTGCAGGCCGCGCTCGCAGCCGCCGAAGCCGGTCGCGCCAAGCAAGCCGAACTGCAAAAATCGCTCGAAGCCTCACAGCAGGAAGTCGCCACTGGCCGTTCCACCGCCGAGAAACTTCTCGGTCAGGTCGCCGAGGCCCGTCGCTCTGCTGGCGCCAAGGCGGTTGCCACACCCGCCGAGCTGGAAAACGCCCGCAACGCGCAGGCCGCGGCCGAGAAGCGCCTCGCTGAAGTTACCGCGGACAAGACGGCGCTCGAGAAACGCGTCGCCGATCTCACGCCCTCTGCCGAGGCGTTGACCGCGACGCGCGCCGATCTCGAAAAAGCCCGCGCCGATGCTCGTGCCGCCTCCGATGCGCTGCAGAAACTTCAGCAGGAAAACAAGGCGCTCGCCGACCAGGCCGACCAGCTCAAGAACGCCGGCAGCGCCGCACAGGCGTCCGCCGCCCGCATCGCTGAGCTGGAAAAAAATCTCGCCACCGCCCAGCAGGTTCAGGCCGCTCAGCGTGACGCCGCCGCGAAAGCGCAAGCCCAGGCCGACACCGCGCAGCGCGCCGCCGCCGATGCCACGAAGGCTGCCACCGAACTCGCTTCGACGAAGGACGCGCTCGCGCAGGCCCAACAGGCCGCCGATCAAGCGCGCGCCGACGCCAAGGCCGCGACCGATGTCGTCCACCGCCTCGAGCAGGCCAACGCCGATCTCACCGCGCAAAACCGCCAGCTCACCGATGCCCGCGGCAGCGCCGATGCCGACCGCACTAAGCTAGCCGAGCTGCAAAAGGCGCTGGAGCAATCCAGCCTGACCGAGACCGCCAGCCGCGAGAAACTCGCCAATCTTCAGACGCAGACCACCGCCGCCGAGCAGGCCGCGCAGAAGGCCAAGGCCGAGGCGCAGACTGCCACCGACACCGCGCAGAAACTTAATCAGGCCAACCGCGATCTCACCGCGCAGAACCAAAAACTCCTCGCCGCCACCGGCACCGCCGACGCGGATCGCACCAAGCTCACCGAGCTGCAGAAGTCGCTCGCCGCCGCTCAGCAGACGCAGGCCTCTGACCGCGACGCCGCCACGAAGCTCCGCACCGAGCTCGAATCCCGCGCGCAGGCCGCGCAGACCGAGCTGGAAAAACTCCGTGCCGAAAACGATCGCCTCGCGCAGTCATCCCAGGATGGCACGACCGCCGCGAAAGCCGCGCTCGAAAAGCAGCTCAGCGAGCTCAACGCGACGAAGTCCGCGCTCGCCACCGCCCAGCAAGCGGCCGACAAGGCACGCACCGACGCCGCCGCTTCCGCCGAGGCGAATCAAAAACTCGAACAAACCAACCGCGATCTCGCGGCGCAGATCCAGAAACTCACCGCCGCCACGGGCGCGAGCGAGCAGGACCGCGCCAAGCTCGCTGAAATCCAGAAATCGCTCGCCGCCGCCCAGCAGACCCAAGCTGCCGATCGCGACGCGAGCGCGAAACTCCGCACGCAGCTCGACGAGGCTCAGCGCTCGCTGGCCGAGAAAACTCAGTCGGCCCAAGCCGAGTTGGAAAAGCTCCGCACCGAGAACAATCGTCTCACCCAGTCCGCAAAAGACGACACCGGCGCCGCGAAGGCCGCTCTCGAAAAACAACTGTCCGAGCTGAACGCGACCAAGATCGCCCTCGCCGCCGCTAAACAGGCGGCCGACCAGGCCCGCTCAGACGCCGCCGCGGCGGCCGATTCGAGCAAGAAGCTCGAACAGGCCAACCGTGACCTCACAGCGCAGAACCAGCGGCTCCTTTCCTCAAGCACCGCCGGCGAGCAGGACCACGCGAAGTTGGCCGAGCTGCAAAAAGCCCTCGCCACCGCCCAGCAGGCTCAAGCCACCGACCGCGACGCCGCGGCGAAACTCCGCTCGCAGCTCGACGAAGCCCAGCGCTCGCTGACCGAGAAGACCCAGTCCGCTCAAGCCGAGTTGGAGAAACTCCGCACGGACAACAATCGCCTCACGCAATCTTCCAAGGACGGCGCTGACACCGCGAAGGCCGCGCTGGAAAAACAGCTCAGCGAGCTGAATGCCACGAAGTCTGCCCTCGCGACCGCACAGCAAGCCGCCGACAAAGCGCGGGCCGATGCCACCGCCGCCGCCGAATCCAGCAAGAAGCTGGAGCAGGCCAACCGCGATCTCACCGCCCAGAATCAAAAGCTCCTCTCCGCCACCAGCGCCAGCGAGCAAGACCGTGCCAAGCTCGCCGAGCTGCAGAAGGCGCTCGCCACCGCGCAGCAGGCGCAGGCGGCCGATCAATCGGCCGCCGCGAAACTCCGTACCCAACTCGACGAAGCCCAGCGCTCGCTCACCGATAAGACCCAGTCCGCGCAAGCGGAGTTGGAAAAGCTCCGCACGGAGAACAATCGACTCACCCAGTCTTCCAAAGACAGCGCCGACACGGCGAAGGCCGCGCTCGAAAAGCAGCTCAGCGAACTGAACTCGACGAAATCCGCGCTCACGACCGCGCAGCAAGTGGCCGAAAAAGCCCGAGCTGATGCGGCCACCGCGGCTGACTCCAATCAAAAGCTGGAGCAGGCGAATCGCGAGCTCACCGCGCAAAACCAGAAGCTTCTCACCGCGACGGCATCCAGCGAGCAGGACCGCGCGAAGCTCGCTGAATTGCAGAAAGCCCTCGCGACCGCCCAGCAGGCCGCGGACAAATCCCGCACCGAAGCCACCGCATCCGCCGATTCGAACAAGAAGCTCGACCAAGCGAATCGCGACCTCACCGCGCAGAATCAAAAGCTCCTCTCCGCCGCCGCGACCGGCGAGCAGGACCGCGCCAAGCTCGCCGAGCTGCAGAAGGCCCTCGCCACCGCGCAGCAGGCGCAGGCGGCCGATCAATCCGCCGCCGCAAAACTCCGCACGCAGCTCGATGAGGCTCTGCGTTCGCTCACCGAGAAAACGCAGTCCGCTCAAGCGGAACTGGAAAAACTTCGTGCAGAAAACAACCGCCTCGCCCAAGCGACGAAAGACGGCGCGGATGAAAAGGCGGCGCTCCAAAAACAGGTAGCCGATGCTGTTGCGACGCGTGCTTCTCTCGCCACGGCGCAGCAGGCGCTCGACAAGGCGCGCACCGACGCCCGCGCCGCGGCCGACGCTAACCAGACGCTCGAGCAGACCAATCGCGATCTCGCCGCGCAGAACCAGAAACTCGTCGCCGCTAGCGCGAGTGCAGAGAAAGACCGCGCTCGTCTCACCGAGCTGCAGGACGCTGCGAAAACTTCCGCGACGCTCGCCGACAAGGAGCGTGCGCGCTCGGCCGAGTTGCAGGACCAGCTCGCCGCCGCGCAAAAGACGCAGGACGCCGACCGCATCAATCTTGCCCGGCTCCAGTCGCAGCTCGATGCCGCGCAGCGCTCGCTGACGCAGCAGGGCGATGCGGCTGCCGCGCTCGCCTCGACCAAGGCCCAGCTCACCGCCGCCCAGCAGGCCGCCGACAAGAGTGCCAGCGATCTCGCCGATTACCGCCAGACGGCCGAGCGCAGGTCCGCCGCACTCTCCGCGCAGCTCAACGACGCGCAGAACCGCGCCAGTGGTGCCGATCAAGCTCGCGCCGCCGCGCAGGCGACCAACCAGCAGCTCACCCAGGCCAAGGCGCAGGTTGATTCCCTCTCCGAGCAGAATCGCCAGCTCGCCGAGGACAATCGCAAGCTCGCCGCCGCGCAGCAGGCGCAGGCCGTCGATCGCGACACGCTCACCAAGCTCGGCTCCCAGCTCGACGAGGCCGGCCGCTCCATCGCCGAACTCAATCGCAAGAACGAAGATCTCAATAAGGACCTCGAAGTCTCAAAGCAGGCCACCGCCGCCGCGCTCGCCGCGCAGGCCGCCGCCGCCAAGGCCGCACCGGAGGCGGCCGCGATGAAGCTCGAGATGGGCACCTTGCAGTCGCAGGTGCAGACGCTCGAAACGCGCATTGAGGAAGATCATAAGTCTTCCGCCCGCGAACTCGCCACCATCGCCGGCCAGCTCCAGACCGCGCGCGAGACCAACCGCGCGCTCGCCGAGGCCAACCGCTCGCTCCTCAGCGCGAAGAGTTCCGACGATTCCGACGTGAAGGCCGAGCGCGATCAGCTCAACGCCAAGATCGCCTCGCTCACCGCTGCCAACGACAAGCTCCGCACCGACAAGGCCGATGCCGACCGCGCCGCGCAAGCCGCACAGGCCGACGCCGACCGCACGCGCGTGAGCGTGAGCACCTTGCAGGCGCGCCTCGCGCAGGGCGACAAGGCCGTCGAGCAGCAGGGCGCCACCGTGGGCGAACTCACCGGCGCCAACGACAAGCTCACGACCGAAAAGGCCGCGCTCGCGAAGCAGCTCGCGGCCTCGCAGGCCGACGCCCAACGCGCGCAGGTCGCGCTCGGCGAACTCCGCAGCCGCGTCGAGGCCGGCGACACCCTCAGCCGCCAGCAGGGGGCCAAGGTCGACGACCTCATCGGGATGAACGACAAGCTCTCCCAGCAGGTCCGCGATCTCTCCGCGCAGCTCTCGACTCTCCGCGCCGACAATACCCGCCTTGAAAAAGCCGGTGACGATGCCGCCACGTTGCGCGCACAGCTGGCTGACGCCCGCCAGAAACTCGCCGACACGGGCAAGGCCGCCGAGCAGCAAGGCTCCACCGTCGCTGAACTCACCGGCACCAACGACAAGCTCGCCAACGAAAAGGCCGCACTCGCGAAGCAGCTCGTCGCGGCGCAGCAGGACACGCAGCGAGCGCAGGCCGCCCTCACTGAACTGCGCACGCGCGTCGACGCGGGCGACACGCTCAGTCGTCAGCAAGGCGCCAAGCTCGACGAACTCGTCGGCACCAACGACAAGCTCTCGTCGCAGCTCCGCGATCTCAACAGCCAGCTCGCCACGCTTCGCGCGGACAATGCCCGCCTCGAAAAAGCCGGCGGCGACACTGCGGCCCTTCGCACTCAGCTGGCCGAGGCCCGCCAGAAACTCAACGACACCGGCAAAGCCGCCGAGCAGCAGGGCGCGACCGTGGCCGAGCTCACCGGGACCAACGACAAACTCGCCAACGACAAGGCCGCGCTCGCGAAGCAGCTCGCGTCCGCCCAGTCCGATGCGCAGCGCGCACAGGTGGCGCTCAACGAGCTTCGCTCGCGCGTCGATGCCGGCGATACGCTCAGCCGCCAGCAGGGAGCCAAGGTCGATGAACTCGTCGGCACTAACGACAAGCTCGGTCAGCAAGTCCGCGACCTCACCGCGCAGATGGCCACGCTGCGCGCCGACAATGCCCGGCTCGAAAAAGCCGGCGACGACGCCACGTCGCTGCGCACGCAGCTCGCCGAAGCCCGCCAGAAGCTAAACGACACGGGCAAGGCCGCCGAGCAGCAAGGCTCCACGGTGGCCGAGCTCACCGGCACCAACGCCCAGCTCGCCACCGACAAGAAAGACCTGCAGACGCAGCTTGACCGCCTGACTGCGCAGGTCTCCGACCTCCGCACCGAGAACCAGCGCCTCGCGCAGAGCGGTCAGACCAGCGAGCAGGCCCGGCAAGAGGCCGAGAGCCGCGCGGCGCAGCTCGTCACGATCTCAACGCAGCTCACCGCCGCGCAGCGCGACATCAACAGCCTCCGCTCCGAAAACGGCCAGCTCCGTGATGCCCGCGCCGCCGCCGACCGCGACCGCGATGCCCGCATCGCCGCCCTCCAGCAGGACAACACCGCGCTCGGCGCACGTCTCCGTCAGGCGCAGGGCACACTTGACCAGATCGCCGCCGCTGCCCGTGTGATCAATGGCGGTGCCGCGATCACTTCGGCGCCCGTGAGCCTGGCGCCTGCCTCCGCGCCGGCTCCAACTCGCCCCGTTGGCTTGCCCGCTGCCGCCGAGCCCGCCACGCCCGCTCGCGTACACGTAGTGCAGGAAGGCGATTCGCTCACGCGCATCAGTGTCCGCTACTACGGCACCGGCAACCGCTGGCAGGACATCTACGACGCCAACCGCGACCTCCTGCAGGGCGAAAACGCCCTTCGCCCCGGCCAGAAACTCAAGATCCCGTAAGCGAGCGATCGCGACAGGTGGGTGAAACCGAGATCAGCGTTTCGCGACGCTGGTCTCGATCCATTTTTACAGGAGGAAAACCGAGGAAAGGCAGGAGGTCGGAAAAGGCAGCTAAGCGCAAAAGACGGAAAGGATCGCGAAGATTCGCAAAGAATACCTGCGGGCCTTCGCGACCTTTGCGGTCTTAGTGTAAAATCATCCTCCTGCCTTTCCTCCGTTTCCTCTTGTAAAATTTCTTCCGGCTGCGCTCTGGGCTGGCGTGGCCTCATAAATATTACTCTGCTCGGGGTCCCACTATGCGTTTACCCCTCAAGCTTGGTTCTGCTCTTCTCGTTGTTTCGCTACTGGCTCGCGTCGGTTTTTCCGCGGAGCAGCCGATCGGACAGTTTGTCGATGCGCAGTTTGCCTTCGCGCAGAAGCAGTACGCGGGGCTGGTCGAGGACATGAAGTCTGCGCCGGCGAAGACACAGGCGCGCACAGTGGAGGCCGGCAAGCTGAAGGCGGTTGGTATCGAGGACTGGGTCTCGGGTTTTTATCCGGGCGTGCTGTGGCTCGTCGCTGAGCAGACCAACGATGCGACGCTCAGGGCCGCGGCGGTGCAGGCCACGGCGGTGGAGGAGCCGATCAAGGATTTCTCGGGCCATCACGATGTGGGCTTTATGCTCATGTGCAGTTTCGGCCAAGGCTACCGCGTCGCGCCGAGTCCCGAGTACCGCGCCGTGCTCATCCAAGGCGCGCGAAGCTTGAGCAAGCGCTACGACCCGAAGGTCGGCGTCATCAAGTCGTGGAATTCCGACGCCCGCTGGAAATACCCCGTCATCATCGACAACATGATGAACCTCGAGCTGCTGATGTTCGCCGCGAAGGAAACGGGCGAGCAGTCGTTCCGCGATATCGCGATCAGCCACGCCAACCACACGCTCGCGAATCATTTCCGCCCCGATGGCAGCAGCTACCACTTGCTCGACTACGATCCCAATACGGGCGCGGTCGTGAAGCGCCAGACCGTGCAAGGCTTCGCCGATTCGTCGGCGTGGGCGCGCGGGCAGGCTTGGGGCCTGTATGGCTTCACCAAGATGTACGCGCTTACGAAAGACCCCGCGTATCTCGCGCAGGCGGTGAAGATCGCGGAGTTCATCTCGCATCACCCGAATCTCCCGGCCGACGGCATCCCGTACTGGGACTTCAACGCGACCAACATTCCCGACGCGTTGCGCGACACCGCCGCCGGCACGATCACCTGCTCCGCGCTTTATCAACTCGCGCCTTTCGTTCCCGCGGAGGCCGCCGCCCGTTACCGTGCGCTCGCCGAGCGTCAGCTCCGCGCCCTCGGCTCCTCATCCTACCGCGCCGGCCTCGGCGAAAACGGCCACTTCCTCCTCATGCACGCCGTCGGTCACCTCCCCGCGAAGAGCGAAGTCGACGTGCCGCTCGTGTACGCCGACTACTACTACCTCGAAGCCCTGCGCCTCGCAAAGGTCGCTGCGCAGTGACGAAGCGTGCCGCGCTTTTTGCGCGGCGAGCGCGACTCGCGCGGAGAAGAACTGCGCGCGGCTCCGTATCGTGGGAGTGTTTCAAGCGGCGAGGGTAGCGCCTCACCTGACAAATCCTTGACGCGGGTATGACATAAATGCGCCTGACGCAGAGCACCGTATCGGCTATATTGGCCGGCATGAGTTACCCCGCTCTTCGATCGCTGGTGATGTGCCTGCTGCTGGGCAGCGCGAGCGTCGCGATGAGCAAGGACGTGATTGTGACCGTCAGCGAGGTCACCATCGAGCGCATCTCAGGTGTGCCGTTGACCGAGCGCGTTAACACCCGGACGCACGACACCACTTACACCGTGCGCCTCGACGATCTCGTTGCCACGGTCTCGGCTGCGAGTACGCCGGGCACGCGTGCGACGCCGATCACCCGTTACGCGATCGTCGAGCGCCAGCTCACGCTCGACGGCCACGTGCTCGCCTCCGCCAGCCAGCTCCTCTGCCAGTGCCGCGTCGACGGTCAGGACATCGTGGTGGTCGAGCGCTCCCGCAATTCGGTGAATCCCTTATTCTTCCTCGCCGCCGTATCCGGCCATCCGGTGCAGTACGGCGAAGTGTGGCTCTATGTCCGCGACGACCGCCGCACCCTGCGCCAAATCCGTCTGCTCACCGGCTCCTCGGCCAACGACTGGCGCGCGAAAGTGGCCGAGGGGACGAATTGATCTCCGGCATGAAAGCCATCGCTCATGATCGGACTGCCGGGCACCTCGCCTTGCTCGTCCTCTTATTTGGGATCGCAGCGACAGCCTGCACCCAATCGACCGCAGCCGACACCGCGAAGGCTCTAGCTGAGCAACCCCTCGTCGCCGATGTAGCAAAGGGCTACAAATCGTATCGTCGAATCACCAAAAATCCCGTGCCGGCGAATCCTGAACTCGTGGTGATGTGTAGTAGCGCGACGCCGGTGGGCGTGGCTGAGGCGAGGCAGCGCACCGGGCCGCATACCACGGCGAATCTCTTGATCTACATGAACGACGTGGCCGCGCGCGATTTCGCGGCGCAGAGCAAAACCTATTCGGTTGGCGCGGTCATCGTGAAACAGAAGGAGCTGTGGGTTAGCCTGCCGGCCAACCTTCAGCCGTCGGCGCAGCAGCGCATCGAAGGCGCGGGCGGCATGATCAAGCGCGCCGCGGGCTACGATCCCGCACACGGCGATTGGGAGTATTTCTATTTCGAAAATCCCGCGACAATCGACAGCGGGCGCATCGATTCCTGCGTCCGTTGCCACACAGGCGCCAAAGCGACCGACTACGTCTTCGGCCAATGGGCCGAGAAGCATTCTCCTGATAAATGAGCGCGAAGTTCGTGAACGTCTTTTCCGCCCTCCGTGCGATCCTCGTGCGCCAAGCGGGGAAGCTCGCGGTCACCGAGGACAGCGCGACGTGCTATCGACTGGAGGGCGGGAAGCATCCGACCCACGGGACGGCGTTTCCGATCGCGTGGGTGACGGTGGGGAAGAACTACGTGAGCTTTCACCACATGGGCGTCTATGCGCGGCCGGAGACGCTGAAAGGAATGTCGAAGGAGCTGAAGGCCCGCATGCAGGGCAAATCGTGCTTCAATTTCGCCAAGGTCGACGCCGCGCTTTTCGACGAGTTGGAGGCTCTGAGTGCGCGGGCGTTCACTGTGATGCGGAACTCGCCGTACGCGAAGTAGTCGCACCACGGGATTCCGTGGACGATTCGCGCACTTCTACACGATGCAGGCAGCCAGGATCGAGCGAGCTCTATTGGCATTGCTTGAAACGAGGCGTGATCTTGGGTGCGCTCGCGGTGGCTGTCGGCGGAGCAACGAGCCGCGCGGAGATATCGGTGTTTGGCCATAACGCCTCGTCGAATGTGACGCTCGTGGACGTTTCCGATGTTCGGCGGACACGGAAGATTTGGCCGCGCTGGCTCATGCCGCCGACGTTTTCCCTGCCGTGGCCGAAGACGCCGTTGCCTCCGAGTGTGTGCGACGAGCACTCGGTGGGTGTCACGTCTCCGGTGTGTATCAGTCAAACCCAAGCGGTTCATACGGGCGACGACGCGACGGAGGAGAAGTTCCCCTTGGTCGGAGGAGTGGTCGTCGTGAGCTTTATCATCGGCAAGGATGGACGCGTGCGAACTCTCACGACCGAACAAACGGTCGACTGGCGCTTCACTCAGGACACGTTTGCCGCGGTGGGCGAATGGCGCTACCGCCCGGCCCGGCGCAATGGCGAGCCGGTTGAGTTTCGGTTGTGCGTGCATCTCTGGTTCACCGAATCGAGCGAGTAGGCGTGAATGCAAAGATTCGCGAGAGCGCGTAACGTTCCTGGCGCCGCCCGCGTGAGCTGTGCTCGCCCATCGCTTAGGCTACCGGTTTGGTAGCGAAGAGCCATCCGGTTTGGACGGTTCGTCGCGCAATAGTTCAGCGAGCATCCCGGTGGGGTTGTTCAGAAACTGGCGGGTGATCGTGTAGTGTTCCGTGTCTTCATAGCGGATCGGCACGAGCCCTTCGGGGCCGCAGTACAGAATCTTGGCTGCCGGATAGGCGAGGAGGATGGGCGAATGGGTGGCGATGACGAACTGACTGCCCGCACCGACGAGGTCGTGCAGGCGCACGAGCGCCGCCATTTGGCGCGAAGGGGAGAGAGCTGCCTCGGGCTCATCCAAAAAATAGAGACCGTTCCCCTGAAAGCGGTGTACCATCAAGGCTAGGAACGACTCGCCATGGGATTGTTCGTGCAGCGATCGACCACCGTAGGCCTGAAGCAGACCGGGTATCTCCCGCTCCGAGCGATCAACTTCCGTGGCGACATTGTAAAACGATTCCGCGCGCAGGAAGAACCCCGAACGCGGTCGACGCGGGCTGCGCGCCAGCCGGAGGCAGCGGTGAAGCTCCGAGTGCGATTCCTGGGTGGAGAAACGGAAATTGCGCGATCCTCCCTCGGGATTGAAGCCGGCCGCGACGGCGATGGCTTCGAGCAGGGTCGATTTCCCGCTGCCGTTTTCGCCCACGATGAACGTCACTGCCCGGTGCAGCTCCAGCGTATCGAGAGATCGGATACACGGCAGGTTGAACGGATAGCGGTCCTTGGACGCGATGCGGTCCCGCAGAAGCGTCGCGCTCCGCAGAAAGCCATGCACGGGACCCGAAGCCGCCGGGGCGGGAACACGACTGGATCGAGCGGATGAACTCACGTTTAAGATGAGATGCCCGATCCGCTTCGCCTGAATGGCGAGATTGGACTCCTCAGTACCCGCGCTGCTGGAGGGCGGCGCTGAGTTGCTGCATGAAGGCCTGCGAGTCTTCGGGCGAGGGGCGGTAGCCGGGCTGGCTGACTTTCGTGAAACCGGGGCGGCCGTATTGGTCGATGATCCAGTTGCCCGTGACGCCGTCGCTGAAGGTCACGCTGCCGCTGGCGATCGCGCCAGGGATGAGCGTGGCTTTGTCGATGCTCAGGGTGATATTGCCGCCCTCGGGTGGGAGTTCTTCGAGTTCCTCCGGGGGAAGATCGTCGGTGGGCTCGCCAGCGGCGGCATCGTCTTCCTTGCCGAGACCGAGCTTTTCCTTGGCCTTGTCGAAGAAGCCTTTCTTTTCTGCGGGCGCAGCGGCGGGGCGCGCCGGGGCGGCGGGCTTCGGTACTTGGGCCTTCGTCACGTCGGAGACGTCGACCTTGGGCGCGGGGTCCTTCAGCGAGAGGTCGAGATCATCGACGAGGAAGCGGACGTCACGGTACGTGAGCGCCAGCTTGAACTGCTCGGCGAGCTTCTTCTGGACCACGGAGAGATTGTCTCCGGCGGTCACCCAGGAAATGACGGCGGCTTTCTGCTCGGGCGTAAGGGTCATGGCAGGCGGAAAAGGGAAGAGGGAGGCGGAAGGTTGAAGGGTAAGTGTTGGAAGTTGCGCGCGGATGGCAAGCGGGCGGGCGTGGCTGAATCTAAAGCGGGCGGAGGAGCGATTTTTTACAGAAGGGAACGGAGGTAACGAAGGCCAACGGGTGGGGCGGTGGGGTTGCGGCGGCGGAGTTTGAGTGAGTGGGGAAGGTGAGCCGCGAATTGACGCAAAGGGCTCGGAGGGTAGGGCGCGTTTTCCGCAACGCGCCGGTAACGCTCAGCCAAACAGGCCGAGGCTCTTGGCGAACCTTCGCGATTCCTTCGCGTCTTTGCGCTTCAAACTAAAGCTCGGCTTACCCAGTACGCAGAGCCGCCGCGGCGGGCTAAGGATAGCCCGCCCTACCTTGACCCAACGCTTCGCTTACTTCGCCAGCTGGGTCTTCAGGAACTCCACGCTGTTGCGCATCTGGGAGTCTTGCTCGCACATGTTGTCCACGGCTTTGCAGGCGTGGATGACGGTGCCGTGGTCGCGGCCGCCGAAGGCGTCGCCGATTTCCTGGAGAGAGTGCTTGGTGAGCGTGCGCGAGAGGTACATCGCGACCTGGCGCGGGATGGCGATGTTGTTTGGCCGACGCTTGCTCGTCATGTCGCTGTGCCGGATCTGGAAGTGGTCGGCCACGCGTTTCTGGATCGTCTCGATGGTGAGGATTTGCTGCGCCTGCTCCATTAGCACGTCGTGCAGGAGGCGCTCGGCCGTGGCCATGTCGATGGGCTTGCTGGTGAGCGCGGCGTAGCTGGCGACCTTGATCAGCGCGCCCTCGAGGCGGCGGATGTTCTTCGTGATGTTCTGCGCGATGAACGTGATGATCGGGTCGGGCAGGGTGGCCTTGAGCGAGAGGGCCTTGTTGCGGATGATCGCGACGCGGGTCTCGAAATCGGGCGGCTGGATGTCGGCGGGCAGGCCCCACTCGAAACGGGAGACGAGGCGCGACTCGAGCTTCTGGATCTCGGAGGCGCGGCGGTCGCTGGAGAGGACGATCTGCTTACCGGACTCGAAGAGGTCGTTGAAGGTGTGGAAGAACTCTTCCTGGATGCGCTCTTTGCCGGCGAGGAACTGCACGTCGTCGATCAGCAGCACGTCGACGTGGCGGTAGCGCTGGCGGAACTTGGCGAGCGCGTTTTCCTGGAGGGCCTGGATGAACTCGTTGGTGAACTTCTCGGTGGAGAGGTACGCCACGCGGGAATCGGGCCGGGCGCGCAGGATCGTGTGCCCGATGGCGTGCATCAGGTGCGTCTTGCCGAGGCCGGTGTCACCGTAGAGGAAGAGGGGATTGTAGGCCTGCGCGGGCGACTGGGCGACGGCGAGCGCGGCAGCGTGCGCCATCTGGTTGTTCGAGCCGACGACGAAGGTGTCGAAGGTGTTGCGCGGATTGAGCGAGCCGGCGGCGGCCGGGGTGCCGCGGTCGTCGTAGCGTGGGGTGCGACGGGGCTGGGCGGCGACCTTCACGCGCGCCGCCGCGGCGGCGTCGTTGGCGCGGGCTTCAGCGGAAGCGGGGCGGGCGGCGTCGACCTTGCGGAGCGTGACGTTGACCATGCGGCCGGCATTGAGGCGGAGGCGCTGCGTGATCAGGTCGAGGTAGTTGTCGTTGATCCAAAACGCCGCGAAGTCGTTGGGCACGCCAAGGACGATCGAGTCGCCATGGGTTTCGAGACAAACCAAGGGCTCGAACCACATCTGGAAGACATCTTCGGGAAAGAGCGACTTGAAGTCGCATTTCACGGTCTCCCAGAGGCTGGGTTGGAGGGAAAAGGAGGGCATTTAACGGGCTGTAGGTGCAGGCTTATTCACAGCGCGCAGCCGCCAAGCATTTTCACATACTCTCAAGGGATCCATCATCAACCTCCCGCCATAGGGAAAATTGGGAACTCTGACCGCCGAAAAAGCCGCCGAGGGAGGGGCTTTACAAGTCTTTGACGGTTAGGGGTTAACTAATCGAAAGCAGCAGACTGGCCAAGATGGAGCACAAAGGAGCATGAAAAGAACACCAGACGACAACGAAACAACTGCGAGGGCGCGGAGTAACTGGGATCGGAAAAATTCTTTCAAGGCGAACTTTTCCCCAAGTTGTTCACATCATTTTTGAGCATAACTTTTGACTCATTTTTTCGTTGCGTGGCCGCCAAAAAGTCAGCGCGCGAAAACGATGAAACCTGTTTGTCATGCCATTCCTGTTACACGACCCGCGAAGCGGCTTGGAAAGCCTCGGCGCAGGTGACGCCTTTGTTACGGCTCGGTGACGTGAATGTAACTGTGGATACACGCGCCGCGCTCACGCGTGCACCAAGTCGGGTTCTACCCACTTGCCATGCTCCTTGATGAGCGCGATCAGGCGCGCGTCGGCGTCGCTTTGGGGCAGGTTGTACTGCACGCATTGCTTGCCGACGTAGAGGTTGATCTTCCCCGGCGCACCGCCGACGTAGCCGAAATCGGCGTCCGCCATCTCACCCGGGCCGTTCACGATGCAGCCCATGATCGCGATCTTCACGCCCTTGAGGTGGCCGGTCTGTGCGCGGATGCGCTGCGTGGTCGTCTGTAGATCGAAGAGCGTGCGGCCGCAGCTCGGGCACGCGACGAATTCGGTCTTCGAGATGCGCGCGCCTGCGCCTTGGAGGACATTGTAGGTGAGCTTCACCGCGCGCGGTAGATCGGTCTCGGTTTCGAGGCTCACGATATCGCCGAGCCCATCGCAGAGGAGAGCGCCGGTGAGGAACGACGCTTCGAGGAGCTTCGAGAGGAAGCTCGCATCGGGCCGGACGGCCGTGGCGGTCGTGTTACGAATCCAGAGCGGCGCGCGCGAGCCGAGCGCGGTGAGCTGCTCGATAAGCTGACGGTAGTGGCCGACGGCGTGGCCGGCGTTCGACGAGGCGCGAGTGGCGTCAAAGGTGAACACCAGCCGCTCGTCGCCGAGAGCACGCAGCGTCGGAGCGAGGGCGGCGACATCGGCCGCGGTCGTGGCGATAGCGAGCGCATGACCGTGCTCGCGCACGAGCGCGGCGAAAGCGGTGAGCGTGTCGCTCTCGGCAGAGGTGAACGCGCGCACGAGCAACAGTCGCCCGCGGCTCAGCGTGACGAGCGGTCGCAGAAGATCGACGGAGAGCGTTGGTGCAACCTCCAACGCGAGCAGACCGACGGGCAGTGGTGTGGTCGCAGCAGTGGTGCAGAGTGTGGCGAGATCGGCCGCGTTTTCGACTTTAACGAGCAGGCCCTCGGCGGGCGTGTCCTTGAGCTTGGGCGAGGCGAGCTGCGTCGCGGCTTCACCGAGACGCGCGAGCGAGTCGAGGCGCACGAGGACGCGCGGCGGTTGCTCGGGGCCGGTGGCGAGGCCATCGGCGAGCGCGAGCGGCGCGGTCTCGCGCCGGAGAAAATGATACGGATCGAGCCGGTCGCTCTCGGGCGCGGCGGGAGGCGCGTCGTTGCGCCAGAGGCTCATCGTCTTGTCAGCGATGGCGCGCGCGACGGGGATCTCATAGACGCTGTCCTCGGTGAGCGAGACACGGATGGTGTCGCCGAGGCCGTCGAGCAGGAGCGAGCCGATGCCGATGGCGCTCTTGATGCGGCCATCCTCGCCGTCGCCCGCCTCGGTCACTCCGAGGTGCAGCGGGTAGTGCATCGATTCCTGCGTCATCCGCGCCACGAGGAGCCGGTAGGCCTGGATCATGACCTTCGGATTCGAGGCCTTCATCGAGAGGATGAGCTGCTTGAACCCGTGCGACTCCGCGATGCGGAGAAACTCCAGCGCGCTCTCGACCATGCCGAGCGGCGTGTCGCCGTAGCGGTTCATGATGCGGTCGGAGAGCGAGCCGTGATTGGTGCCGATGCGCAGCGCCCGACCGAGGGTCTTCGCCCGCAGCACGAGCGGCGAGAACGCCTCGTGCAGGCGCTCCAACTCGCGGTCGTAGTCGGCGTCGGTGTACTCGCGGACGGCGAATTTCTTTTTGTCGGCGTAGTTGCCCGGATTCACGCGGACCTTCTCCACGTGCTCGACCGCTTCCATCGCCGCGCTCGGGAGAAAATGGATGTCCGCCACGAGCGGAATGTGCCCGAAGCCGGCCGCGGTGAACTGCTCGCGGATCTCGCGCAGGCACTTCGCGGCGGCGACATTGGGGGCCGTCACGCGCACGATCTCGCAGCCAACCTCGGCCAGCGCGATGGACTGCTTCACCGTGGCGGCGACGTCTTGCGTGTCGCTCGTGGTCATCGACTGGATGCGGACAGGATTCACCCCGCCGACACCGACACCGCCGACGTTCACCTCAACCGTGGACCGGCGGAGGGTGCGAAAACGAGAGGCACAATACGACATAGCGGACCAATGACGCCCGCCGCCCAGCGAAAGGCAAACTGGTTTGCGCGGGAGTGAAGTCTGGCCCGGAGCGGGGATCGAATGGGGACGCGGCACCCTCGCCGCGTATGCCAAAGGACAGACTCAGAACGCGGCGAGGGCGCCGCGTCCCCAACAAGGCCCACCGAACTACTTACTTCCCGCCTGCAGGCTGGGTCGCCGATGCTGCCGCGGCGCGCTCAGCGGCGGCGCGGTTTTCCTGCGCATCGCGGCTCCAGCGACGGATGTCGAAGAAACTCACATAGACGATCAGCGACAGCAGCAGCACGAGGCACACGCTCTGGGCCGTCATCACGAAATTGATCGGCAGCGCGCGACCGCGGAAGCGGGCGATGGTCGCGAAGAGCATCTGGCCGCCGTCGAGCACCGGGATCGGCAGCAGGTTGAAGATCGCGAGGTTCACGTTGACGAGGATCGTGATGAGGATCGCGGCGCGCACGCCGGCCTCGGCGGCGCTCTGAAAAACGCGGACGATGCCGACCACGCCCGAGGCCTTCGAGAGGCCGACGTCGGAGCGCGGGCTGAGGAAACTCCACAGCGAGCGGAAGGTCAGCGAGAGCTGGTCGGTGACGAGCGAGAGGGGCGTGGGATGCGCGAGCCGGAAACCCGTCGTGAGCGTGAGCCCGAGGCGAGCGCCCGCCTTGGCCGTGGGCGAAACAGGAATGGTGAGATCGAGCTCGCGGCCCGCGCGGCGGACGTGCGCGACGACCGGGCGGTCGAGCGTGGCATCGAGGTATTCGCGATATGTGGTGTCGCTCAGCACCGCGGTGTCGTCGAAGCGGAGAATCTCGTCGTCGACGAGGAAACCCACTTGCGCACCGAGCGAATCGGACGGCACGGAGTGCACGAGGATCTCGAAGCCCGGCTGCATGCCGACGCGCCGGATCTTCTCTTCTCCGGCGAGCCGGGGATGCAGGACGAGGTCGCGCTCTTTGCCATCGCGCACGATGGTGAAAATGGTTTCGGGCTCGCCCGTGGCCGAGCGGCCGTCGCCGAGCACGAGCGAGTTTTGCACCTCGGACCAGTCCTTCACCGTGTGGCCGTCGATGGCGCGGATGACGTCGCCGACGCGCAGGCCGCCTTCGAGGGCGGGACTGGTGATCTTGGTGCCATCCGGCAGTTCGAGCTTGGCGCTCACGTAGCCGATGCGCGTCGTAGCGGAGGCGCTGCTCTCCGGCAGGCCGATGCGCCAGAGCACGCAAGCGAGCAGGAAGGCGAAAATGACGTTGAACGCCGCGCCCGCGACGAACACGAGCATCTTGGACGTATAGCTAACGGGCGGGAGCGTGGCGATGTCGCTCTCGCTCTTGCCCTCGAGCGTGCTGAGGTCGGCGAGCTGCGGGAGCAGCACATAGCCGCCGAGCGGCACCCAAGAGAGACGATACTCGACGCCATCTTTGGCGCGATACGACCAGATGGCGGGGCCGAAACCGATGGAGAAGCGCTCGACCTTCACGCCGCGCCAGCGGGCGATGAGGAAGTGGCCGAGTTCGTGCACAAAGATCGACGTGCCCAGGAGCAGCAGGGCGATCGACAGCGTCCAAACCGGGTTGGTGGACAACGATTGGAAGAACTGAGTCAGCACAGCGGGGAGGGTGTTTTAACGGACGAGTTTCTTGATCGCGCGAGCAGCCGCGCGACGAGCAGCAGCGTCGGCCGAGAGGACAGCCGACAAATCAGCAGGTTCAAAATTCTTCAGGGTCCCCAAAGTGTGACCGACGACCTCGGGAATCGCAAGAAAGGGAATTTTGCCCGCGAGGAAGGCCGCGACGGCCAGCTCATTGGCCGCATTATAGACGGCGGGGGCGACGCCGCCGGCGTGCATCGTTTCGCGGGCGAGACGGAGCATGGGGAAGCGGGTTTCGTCGACCGGGCGAAACTCTAGCGAGAGCAGGCGCGTGAAATCCAGCGGAGCATCGACGCCCGGCGCACGGTCGGGGTGGAGCAGCGCGTGCTGGATGGGGAACGTCATCGACGGCGGGCAGAGCTGGGCGAGCATGGCGCCGTCGTTGAACTCGACGAGGCAGTGCACGATGCTCTGCGGGTGCACGACGGCGGTGCACTGCTCGGCGCGGAGATTGAAGAGCCACTGCGCCTCGATCAGCTCGAGGCCCTTGTTGGCGAGGGTGGCGGAGTCGACGGTGATCTTAGGGCCCATCGACCAGTTGGGATGCTTGAGCGCGTCGGCCGGGGTGACGTGCGCCAGCCGCTCGTGCGGCCAGTCGCGAAACGCCCCGCCGCTCGCGGTCAGCACGATGCGCCGCACGCCCGCCTGCGGGTGGCCCGAGATGCACTGGAAGACGGCGTTGTGCTCCGAGTCGACCGGCAGGAGTTTCACGCGGTGCTTCTTCGCCGCGGCCATCACGAACTTGCCGGCGAGGACGAGAATCTCCTTCGACGCGAGCGCGAGGTCCTTGCCCGCGGCGAGCGCGGCGAGCGCAGGATCGAGACCCGTGGTGCCGACGACTGCGACCAGCACGATGTCGGCGCTCGGGAGCTGGGCCAGCTCGACGAGGCCGGAGAGGCCGCCGACGAGCTTGGTACCGGGCGCGAAAGCGGAGGACTTCTTCGCGGCGCGGTAGGCCTTGTCGTCAAACACGCCGATGTGCTTCACGCCGAAATCGCGCGCGATGCCGGAGAGCTTTTCCCAGTTGGTCCGAGCGGCGACGCCGACGAGCTCCAGCTTGTCGCGGTGCGCGTCGAGCACGCGCAGGGTGTTTTCGCCGATGGAGCCGGTGGCACCGAGGAGGACGACGCGTTTTTTGCGAGGTGAAGGCACGGAAACGGTTATTCTGCCAAAGCGGTGCGGCGGCGGGCAAGCGCAGGAATCGACGGTTTCACGTGACGACTACTCAACGTCTTCCACAGGCCCGCCGCCACTGCAACAGGACGAGCGGCCTTAGAGCAGGGTGAACAGCGCGTAACCGACGGGAGCGGTCAGGATGAGGCTATCCGAGAGGTCAAAGACGCCGCCGATGCCGGGGATGGTGGCGCCGGCGTCCTTGGCGTCGGCGCGGCGCTTGATGACCGACTCAATGAGATCGGAGACGATCGCGAGGATGCCGATCGGCACCGCGAAGGCGGCGGCCAGCAGCGGCGTGAAATTCGCCGGCAGCCAATCGCGGCAGAAATAGGCGAGGGTGGCGCCGATGCCCGCGGAGAAAAAGACGCCGCCGACGGCGCCCTCCCAGGTCTTCTTCGGGCTGATGTTGGGCGACATCTTGTGGCGGCCGATGGCGAGGCCGGTGAGCAGCGCACCCATGTCGCAGAACTTCGAGGCGGCAATCGTCCAGATCGCGAGCGTGAGGCCCGTGTGCTCGTGCGGTGTATTCAAAACGAGGATACGCACGAGAAACTGCAGCATGAACGGCACGTACACCACACCGAAGAGCGACCACGCGAGCGTCTCGACCCGCGTGTGCGGCTCGCGCTCACCAAGGATGCGTACGGAAAAAACGACGACCGCCAGCGCCAGCAGCTCCCCCGCGCCGATGCGCGGATCGAGGTAGCGCGGCGCGAGCATCATGACCGCGGCGATCACCATGCCGAAGCGATCAAAAGGCTCGATCCCCATCCGCGACACCAGCGCATAGAACTCGCGCAAGGTGAGCACGCTGATGGCGGTGATGAGCCACACGCCGCCCGTCGGGCCGAGGTAGCGCACGCAGAGGATGACGATGGTCCAGAGGGCGACAGTGCTGACGATGCGTTTGACCACGGGGAGGAGAGGATTGGGCGGACGCTGGGGAGATCGCGGCGGGCCGGAAATTATTTCGCGGCGGCGGGCTTCACGAGCTGCTCGCTGGTGAGGCCAAAGCGGCGCTCGCGCTTGCCGAACTCCGTAATGGCGGCGGCGAGGTCGGCCTTGGTGAAATCGGGCCAGAGCACTGGCGTGAACATGAACTCGGCATACGCCGCCTGCAGCAGAAGGAAGTTGCTGATGCGCGTCTCGCCCGACGTGCGGATCACGAGATCGGGCTCCGGCATGTCGGCCGTGTAGAGGTAGCGGCTGAAAGTGTTCCACGAGCCGTCGTTGAGCTTCTCCTTGCCCGCGGCGACGGCGGCGGCGTAGGCACGCGCGGCGTCGACGACCTCCGTGCGCGCGCCGTAGTTGAGCGCGAGGACGAGCGTGTAGTCGTTGAAATGCTTCGTCTCTTCCTCGGTGGAGCGGAGGAGTTTTTTCACGCCGTCGGGCATCTCGTCGACGCGGCCGATAGTGCGGAAGCGCACGCGGTCGCGGACGAAGGTCTGCAGCTCCTTTTTGAGGTAGTACTCGAGCAGGCCCATGAGCGCGCCGACTTCGTCCTGCGGGCGCTTCCAGTTTTCGACGGAGAAGGCGTAGAGCGTGAGCATCTTCACGCCGAGGTCGCGGGCGGCAAACGTGGTCGTGCGCACGGTCTCGACGCCGCGGCGGTGACCCTCGATGCGGGGGAGGCCGCGCTGCTTGGCCCACCGTCCATTGCCATCCATGATGATGGCGATATGTTGCGGGATGGGAGCAGGCGCTGAGTTCGAAGACGACGACATGCGAGCGAGGGCGGAGTTAGCGGGGCGCGGAGTGGTTTGACAAGGGGGAAGGTCGCGCGAGGCTGGCGGGGATGCACTCCACCCCGTTGACCTTGGCCGAGATCGACTCGGCTTTGGACACGCTGCATGGATGGACGTTCGAGGGCGACGAGATCGCGAAGAATTTCAAATTCGCCGACTTCAAGGAAGCGCTGGCCTTCATGGTGCGCGTCGGCGACGAAGCCGAGGCGATGGACCATCACCCGGATTGGAGCAACAGCTACAACCGCGTCTCCATCCGCCTCACCACGCACTTCCACGGCGGGCGCGTCACCGCCAAGGACATCGAGCTCGCGCGGCGGATCGAAAAGATCGCCCCCGCGAAGTGAGCCGCTCGCTCGGCCTCAGAGGCCGAGCATGAAGTTGAAAATGCGATCGACCTGCCCCGGCAGCGCCTCGTGCGTGTAGTCGGGATAGATCACGAGGTCTTTCTTCGCGGTGATCTTGTTGTAGGCGGCGAACTGCGTGCTCGGCGGGCAGATGGTGTCCATCAGGCCGGTGAACATCAGCGTCTCGGCCTGGATGCGTGGCGCGAGGTGCTGGCAATCGATGTAGCCGAGCCGCGTGAAAATCTCTTTCGCCCGCGCATGCGTGGGATCGAAGAAACGAAAATGCGTGCGCAGCTCCTCGTACGCCTCCTCTGCGAGGTCCATCTCCCACACGCGCTGGTAGTCGCAGAGAAACGGAAACACCGGCGCGATGCGCTTGATCGCCGGATGCAGCGCCGCGCACGCGAGACTGAGTGCGCCGCCCTGCGAGGCGCCCCAGCAGCCGAGCCGCGCCGGATCGACCTCGGCAAACGACGACACCACGCGCGCGAGCTGCGCCGTGTCCAAAAAGATCTGGCGATACACGAGCGCGCGCGGATCGGGATCGTCGAGCCCGCGCACGATGTGCCCGCGTAGTGTGGTGCCTTTCACGCGACCGCTGTCCTCGGAGCGCCCGCCCTGTCCGCGGCAATCGAGCGCGGCGTAGCAAAAGCCCTCGGCCGGCCAGCCGAGCTTCTCGTGCCAGTCGCCGCTGTGGCGCGAGTAGCCGTGAAACTGCAGCACCGCAGGGCTGCGCCCGGCGGGGTTTTTCGGTCGGAGATATTTCGCGTACACCCGCGCGCCGCCGACGCCCGTGAACCACAGGTCGAAGCACTCGATGCCGCGCGTGTGCACCGCGGTGCTGGGCATGAGCTCCGGACGCGGATCGGTGGCGTCGAGCTCGGCGAGAGCCGCGGCCCAGTAGGCATCGAAGTCTGCCGGGCGGGGATTGCGGCCGGCGTAGCGGTGGAGTTCCTCGAGAGGGAGATCGACGAGCGGCATGTAGATTTTCGATTTTGGATTCTCGATTTTCGATTGCGCAGGCGTGCGATCAGGAAATCAAAACATGCGGATCAGCGACCGCGGGCCGAGGTCGACGAACGGCGCGGCGAGCGGGAGTGTGCGGACGAGTTTACCATCGGCGCCGTAGATGCCGACGGCTTTGTCGCCGACGAGCGGGAGATAATACTCCTCGCGTTCGGAGTCGTACGCAAGCGACGGCGCGCCGATTTCACCTGCGAGCGCGAGCGTGCTGCCGAGCGGGTTTCCTTCGAGAGAGAAGCGGGTGATCGTGGCCGGCGCGGAGGTGAGCACGATCAGCTGATCGCGCACGGTATCGAAGGCGACACCGACTGGCGACGACGTGAGGCCGGAGAGGACGAGCTTGCGCACCGGCTCGCCGAGGCGGGTGAACTCGGCGAGCGCGGTCTCGTGCGGGAGGACCGCGTAGACGTGGCCCGAGCGCGGTCGGAGGGCGAGGTCAGCGACCTCGTTTTTGTCGGACAAGGTGGTGACCGTGTACTCGCGCTTGATCGCGCGGGCCGGGCGATCGATCACGCGGATGTGATTGCCCGGCGCGAGGCGGAGGAAGAAGTGATCGGTGAACGGATCGTACGCGAAGCCCAGCACCGAGTCGCCTTCCTCCATGAAGGTCGAGACATCAAGCGTGTTTGATTCTCCCTTGTCCCGCACCGCCTGCGGCACGCCCGACTCGAGCGTATAGACGTGCAGCGGTCCCGGCGTGGCGCAGCCGCCGAGCAGGAGACCGAGCGCGGCGAAAGAGACGAAAAGGGCAGGGCGTACCGAAATCATGCGGACGAAGAAGTACGGGCCGCGGCGCGTGAGGGTCAAGGAGCCGCCGCGGGAAATGAGGTTGCCCGTCGGGCGCGCGCGACGGACGATGCCGTCATGAAAGTCGCATTCATCAGTGGCACGAGCATTGTGAACTCCACGCTGTTCTCGGCGTGGGACGTGAAGACGATCGAGACGCAGTACGGTCCGGTCACCTACAAGAGCAAAGGAGACTTCGCGCTGATCAACCGTCACGGCTATGCGTTTCCGCTGCCGCCGCACTCGATCAACTATCGCGCCAATATCCGCGCGCTGGCCGACCTCGGTT
Organism: Verrucomicrobiota bacterium; assembly: GCA_048498795.1. GTDB lineage: Bacteria > Verrucomicrobiota > Verrucomicrobiia > Opitutales > Opitutaceae > JBEHXH01. The sequence continues at coordinate 30,249 of JBEHXH010000007.1, read as the reverse complement.
TCGTCGACGTCGTGTCGCTCAACTCCGTCGGCTCGCTGAAGAAGGACCTGCCCCCGGGCACGTTCGTCTCGTGCAGCGACTACGTGGGCCTGCAGCAGGGGCCGGCGACATTTTTCGATACCGAGCTGCGCGGCGGCGCGCCCGGCATCGCGAACAATCTCATCCCGCTGCTCCTCGAGAAACTCGCGCCGGAGTTCAAGATTCATCCGGGCAAGGTCTACGTGCAGATGCGCGGCCCGCGCTTCGAGACCAAGGCCGAGATCCGCATCGTGAAGGACTGGGGCGACGTCATCGGCATGACCGCCTGCCACGAGGCCGACCTCTGCACCGAGGCGGGCCTGCGCTACAACAGCCTCGCCCTGATCGACAACTACGGCAACGGCCTCGAGGGCACCGAAATCGACTTCGCGAAATTCAAGGACCTCGTGAAGGACAATCAGGCGAAGGTGAACCGGCTGTTCACGCGGATGCTCGAAATCCTCGCGTGACGACCACGCGATAGTTGCGTTCTCCGGTTGCCAACGGGCGGAAACTGGATTCCGAGATCGTTGCTATGAACATCGGCGTCATCGGATTGGGCATCATCGGCGGCACCTGGGCGCGGCACTATGCGGCGGCCGGCAAATCGGCGGGCGCGTGGAGTCGTACGGCGCAGCCGGATTTCCCGGCGTGGAAAGCCACGCCCGAGGAAGTCGCCGCGGCGGCCGATGTGATCCAGATCGTTGTGAGCGATCCGGTGGCGGTGCGCGCGGTGCTGACGCAGATCGCGCCGCGCCTCGGCGCGGGCAAGATCGTCGTGCAATCGAGCACCATCGACCCGCAGAGCAGCGATGAGTTTGCTGAGCTAGTGACGGGGCGTGGAGCGCGTTACCTCGAAGCGCCTTTCACGGGCAGCAAGCCGGCGGCGGAGCAGAAGCAGTCCGTGTTTTATCTCGGCGGCGACGCGGCGCTCGTGGCGGAAGTCGAGCCGCTGCTCGCGCTGGTATCCGCGCGGCGCTTTCACCTCGGCACGGGTGCGCAGGCGGCGACCTTCAAGCTTGCGACCAATCTCCACGCCGCAGCGCAACTGGTCGCGCTCACCGAGACGCTGACGATGGCACGCCGCGCAGGCGTGGACGATGCGACGTTCTTCAACGTCATTCAGACCCACGGCAGCTACTCGGGCATCACGAAGCTCAAGGAGCCGAAGCTCCGCGCGGGCGATTTTACCCCGCAGTTTTCCGTGCAGCACATGCACAAGGACATGCGGCTGGCGTCGCGGGTCGCGGGCTGCGCCGACCTGCCGCTGCTCGACACCGTGCGCGAGCGCTTCAAGACCGCCGAGGCGCGTGGACTCGGGGCAGAGGATTTCTCCGCGGTGATCAAGCTGCTCGAAGCGGACTGACGCGGGGAAAGCGTTTGCGCGCACGCGGTGGTCTGATAGCGTGCGCGCCATGAGCGAATTCTTGCAGGCGGACAAAATCGCAGAAGCACGCGCAGGACTGGGGCGGCTGCGGGACAACGTGCGCCGCTCCATCCGCGGCAAGGACGAGGTGGTCGAGCATGTGCTTATCGCGCTCGTCGCGGCTGGTCACGTGCTGATCGAGGACCTGCCCGGCCTCGGCAAGACCACGCTCGCGTATGCGCTCGCGCGCTCGACCGACTGTACGTTTTCCCGCGTGCAGTTCACCAGCGACCTCCTGCCGAGCGACGTGACCGGCGTGGCGATCTACGACGAAGTGGCGCGGGAGTTTGTGTTCAAGAAAGGCCCGGTCTTCGCCAACGTCGTGCTCGCCGACGAGATCAACCGCGCGACCCCGAAGACGCAGTCTGCGCTCCTCGAAGTGATGGATCGCGCGCGCGTGACCGTCGACGGCGTGCCGCACGCGGTGGGGGCGCCATTCTTGGTCTTCGCGACGCAGAACCCGGTGGACTACGAGGGGACCTTTCCGCTGCCGGAGAGCCAGATGGATCGTTTCCTCCTGCGGCTCCAGATGGGCTACCCGCAGCCCGCGGATGAACTCGAAATCCTGCGCACCTCGCGCGGCAGCTACGATGCGATCGAGACGAATGCCGTAGTGACGGGCGAAGACGTGCGCGCGTGGCAGGCGCTCGCCGCACAGGTTTTCGTCGAAGACAGCGTGCTCGACTACATCCTGCGGATCGTCGCGGCGACGCGCACCGAGGTGGAGTTCAAGGCTGGCGCGAGCGTGCGCGGCGGCGTCGCCCTCCGCATGGCCGCGCAGGCGCGCGCGCTGGTGTATGGTCGGGATTTCGTGCTGCCCGAGGATGTCGAGGCGCTCGTGCCCGCAGTGCTCACGCATCGGTTGGAACTCGTGCGGCAATCGAGCGACGCGCTGGAAGAACGGCGCGCAGTCGGAGGGATTTTGCGGAAGATCGTGGCGGCGGTGACCAGGCCGGAGTAGGCGTGGAAAATCCCAAATCCCAAAACTCCAAACGCCAAAGAATGAAACCGAATTACCAAATCTCAAAGGAACTTTCCTTTGAGATTTCTTTGGAATTTGGCCTTTGGCGTTTGGGATTTCTGCTAGAATGAGTGCGGACTGGCATGGTCCGGGCGCGCCGCGTGCGCGGCGGAAGTTTTCCTGGCACGGATTGCTCTGGTCGCTCGTGTGGCCGCGGGGCGGGCAGCGGATTGCGCCGACGGTATCGGGGACCGTGCTGATCGCGCTCTCGATAGGCCTCGGCACGGCGGCGTATAATTCTTCGAGCAACATTCTCTTCATTACTCTCGCGCTGCTGCTGGCATGCCTGATCCTCAGCGGTGTCCTCTCGTGGATGAATGTCCGCGACGTGGCGTGGCGGATCGACCTCGCCCCACCGCTGCGGGTGGGGCAGGAAACGAGCGCGGCGGTGGAGTTGCGAAATGGGAAAAAAGTCCTGCCGACGTATGGGCTGTGGTTCGAGTTGGTGGCGCGCCCGCTGGTGCGCGATGCGAACGCCAAGGCCGAGTCGACCTGGACGGGGCGCGGCATCGATGTGCGAGCGGTGCTGAAGAAAGCCGCCGAGGCCGAAGCGCGCGGCACCGTGGCACTGCGCGAGCGCCTCGATCCGCGCGGGTCGGCGCGGTTGGAGTGGCGGTTCCGATCGCAGCGCCGCGGTGCGCTCGAAGTGGAAATCGAAGGTGTGGGCTCGCTGTTTCCCTTCGGCTTTTTGAAGAAGCTGGTCGGCACGGAGGCACGACGGGAACTCGTCGTGTGGCCCGCGCCGATCGAGTACCGGCGCTTCGCGGTGCCGACACGGAAGTCGGCAGGCGGCGGCGAGCGCGTGGCGCGGGCGGGTGGCGGAGCGGATTTGTTCGCCCTGCGCAAATACGCGCCGGGCGACTCGCACCGATTGATCCACTGGAAGGCATCGGCGCGGTCGGGTCAGTGGCTCGTGCGGCAATTCTCGGCCGAGAGCGCCGAGGGTTTTTCGCTGTGGCTGCGCACCGATGGCGAGGAGTGGGTAAGTGCGGAGCAGTTTGAGACGCTCCTGAGTTTCGCGGTCACGCTGGCCGAGGATTTGTTTCGTAGTGGGCAATTGGATACACTCGCGCTCAACGATACTGCGCCGCGTCCGGTGCGGCGCGTGCTTGATCTGGAAGCGTGGCTTGACGAGGTGAGCGGGGTGCGGCGGCGCGAGGCGGCGACTACGCGAAGCGAACCGACCGCGCCTAGCACGGCAAGCGGGCGCAACGTGATCGTCTTTGCGCCCGAGGGCGCGCGCGGCGTGGCGGCGCTTTTGCATGGAGAAAGGATCGCGGCGACATGAAACGCGAAGCGATCAACGAAAGCGCACCACGACGCGAGCAGCTCAATGGCGATGAGCTGGAGCAAATCCGGTGGGCGTTGGGCGGGCTGCTGACCCTGCTCTCGGTGGCGACCGTATTTTATCTGGAGATCGAGGCAACGATCCTGATGACGCTGACGGCGATTGGCGCGGGTCTCGCGTTGGCTCGGCCTACGTGGCCGGCGCGGGTGCCGCGAGTGGTGCATCTTCTCGCGTTTCCCGTGATCGTGGTGGTCTTCGTGCTGGATCTCTGGCTCAGCGGGCAGGTGCTGCCGCCGACGGTGCGCCTCGATGTGCTGCTGCTGCTGTATCGAGGAATCTGTTACCGCCAGCGGCGCGACGACCTGCAGATTATTGTGCTTGGGCTATTCCTTATCGTGATGGCGGGCGTGCTGACCGTCGCGCTGGCGTTTGCGGTGCATCTGCTGGCATTCACGGCGGTGGCGCTGGGGCTGCTGTTGGTGAATACGCTGACGGAGGCCCCTGTCGGCGGTCATAGACCGCCGCTACAAAAAAATGAAGTGCCGCCGTGGGCGCGGCATCTGGGGTGGCGGCGACTCGTGCAGCGTGTGCGGGCGGTGGCGGACTGGCGCGTGCTGGTGCTCGGCGGCGGATTGTTTGCGGGCGTGGTGGCCGTGTCGGCGCTGCTCTTTCTCGCAATCCCTCGCTTTCAACTGGAGAACAGTTTGTTTCTCGACCGTCTCGCGTCGAAGAAGGCGAAGTCGGGCTTCAACGACTCGATCAAGTTTGGCGACGTCACCGAAATCCAGCAGGACAATAGCATCGCGCTGACCGTCGACGTTTCGGATCCGACGCGCGTGCCCGGCACACCCTATTGGCGGATGCTCACGCTCGACGAGTATCGCGAAGGCACATTTCGGCTCTCGATCACGATGAAGCGGGACACCTTCGCGCGCGAGCGGACAGGCGTGACGGTGCGAGGCGATGGACGGATGCGCACGGGTGAAAACTTGCTGTGGATTTTCTATCTTGAGCCGGGCATCAGCCGCTATCTGCCGCTCCTCGGTCGGTTCCAGACGCTGCAATTTGGTGAGGTGCAGAATTTTCGTTATGCGTCGGAGCTTTCGGTGATGGAGCTGCGCAACGAGCCGGTGTCGATGACGGCCTATCGCGTCGAGGACATGATGGTCGGCGACTCGCTGCCGGATCCGGGCTTCGCGGCGAAATGGCGCTCGCGTGAGACGGGTGCGACGATGCCGCTGATGACGAAGCTCGGCGTGAGCGAGGCCGATCGCGCGCAACTGCGCACGCTCCTCCAGAGCACGGGCGCGGCGGAGCAGACGCATGCGGCGGAATTTTTCAAAAGCGTCGGGGCGTGGCTGCGCCTGCGGCACGCTTATTCACTGGAGCCGAAAATCCCGAGTGGCCCGGGTGACGCACTGGTGCGCTGGGCGAACTCGACGGAAGCGGGACACTGCGAGTTGTTCGCCGGGAGTTTCGTGCTGCTCGCGCGAACGGCGGGATTTCCCGCGCGCGTGGTGACCGGCTTCAAAGGCGGCACGTGGAACGCGTACTCGGGTAACTTCACCGTGCGAAACTCCAACGCCCATGCGTGGGCGGAAATTTGGGACGCGGAGCACGGCGCGTGGTTGCGCGCCGATCCGCTCGATACCGGCGCGGATGCGGCCGCGGCGAATCAACCAGGCGACGCGGCGCTCGCGGGACGCACGGACCGGAGCTGGTCGGCGCGCTTGGATAGCCTGCGCGTCTTTTGGTACCGGCGCATCGTGAGTTTCGATCAACGCACGCAGGAAGAGACGCTGAAAGCCGTGAAGGCGGCGACGCAGGGCGCGGGAGAAAAATTGCGCGTGCTCTTCTCCGGCTGGCTCCGCGAGACGCGCACTTGGCTCGCGCGGCCTTGGGATTCGTCGCGAGTGGTGATCACGCTGGTGAGCGGACTCGGCGCGATGGCGGCGGCTTGGGGATTGTGGCGACTCGGGAGGGTCGTGCGTGGCTGGCGCTTCAAGCACGGCAGCGAAGACCCGGTGCGACAGGAGGCGAGCCGGTGGCTCGGGAGGATTGCGGACGGGAAAGACCCGAGCGTTAAAAATGATTTGCAGCGGCTGCGATTTGGCCGGCGCGACACTTGGGGGCGGCCGGAGGAGATTTTTAAGCGCGCACGGCGCGAGTGGAGGAACCAGCGGAAGAAGGATAGAGGAGCCCACGAAACACACGAAAGGACACGAAAATCGTAGCGCGCCGAAAGGCTAAGCGCGAAGACGCTAAGGTGGCGAAGGATCGCGAAGATTCTTACAGGAGAGGGAAACGACAGCTGTACGCGTTGCGCGGCGGATGGAGTCGACGGTGCGATAGACGTAATCGGCGGTCATAGACCGCCGCTACAGGACAAACGCGGCGAGGGCGCCGCGTCCCCATGCGAGGAGAGTTACTGGACTGGCTTGACCTGAATCGTGGCGCCGGCGGGGCGGGACTTGATTTCGAAATACTTTTTCAACACGGCCTGCGCGACGCCGGCACCGTAGATGCCGCCGGCGTAGTTTTCGCCGACGGTGTCACCCTCCAAGGCGGCGGCGATGGCGATGGTGGGGTGATCGGCGGGAGCGAAGCAGATGAACCATGCCGTGTTGGTGTGGCCGATGAATTTTCCGTCTTTGTAAACCTCGCGCTGCGCGGTGCCGGTTTTGCCGGCGATGGTGACGCCGGGAATCTGATTGTCCGGAATGGCGAAGAATTTTGCGGCCGTGCCGTGCTCGATGACGCCTTCCATGCCGCGGAGCAGGACTGCGCGCTGAGTGGAGGTCAGGCCGCTCGGCTCCGTGTGCTGCGGGGCACGGTTGGAATCGTGGAGTAGCGTGGGCTTCGTGTAGGTTTCGTCGCGCGCGACCGAAGCGGCGAAGCAGGCCATCTGGAGCGGAGAAAATTGCACGAAGCCTTGGCCGATGGCCATGTTGGCCGTGTCGCCGTCGGTCCAGGGCTGATCGAAGATTCGCTTCTTCCACTCTGGGTCAGGGACGATGATGCCAACTTTTCGGCCCGTATTTTTGATTTCACCGGGCAACTCGATGCCCGTGGGTTGATCGAGATGAAACCGGCGAGCCTCCGCCGCGATGAGGCTGGGGCCCAGGTCGATGCCATGGCGGTAAAAGTAGATATCGCAGCTATCGGCGATGGCACCGGCGAGATCGAGATTGCCGTGATGGGCGAGGCCGTTGTCGCAGGTCTTGCGCGTGCGGCCGAGGTAGATGGTGCCCTCGCAATCGACGCTGGTATCGTTTGGGTCGATCCGTCCGCTGCGGAGACCGGCAATGGAGACGAGGATCTTAAAGGTAGAGCCGGGTGCGTAAGTGCCGCGGAGGGCGAGATCGTACAGCGCACCCGAGTCCGTGATCTTCACGTAGTTCTCGGGCGAAATACGCGGGGACCAGAGGTTGAGGTCGTAGTCCGGCTTGCTCGCCATCGCGAGCACTTCGCCGGTGGCGACATCTAGGGCGACAGCGGAGCCCGTTTGGTCGCCGATGGCTTCTTCCATCGCCTGCTGCAGCTCGACGTCGAGCGATGTGACCAGGTCATGGCCTTGCTGCGGGAGGCGTTTTTCCAGGGGTGGATTGATTTTGTAGCCCGCGGGATCGACCCGAAAAATCATGCCGCCGGGTTCGCCTTGGAGCAGGTCGTCGAACTGACGCTCGAGGCCGGAGGCTCCGAGCGATCCCTTCATCTTAAACGTGTGCAAGTCCTCGCCGGGAAAATCCTCCGCGGTGATGTCGTCGTCGCGCTTCACGTAGCCGAGCACGTGGGCGGCGGCGGAGTTGAATGGGTATGAGCGTACGCTCGTCGTATAGACCTGCAGTGGCGAGGTGGCGGGCAGGCGCTCCAGCAGGCGCGAGTAGTCCTGCGGCGAGAGATCGTCGATGAGCGTATAGGGGAGAATCTTTTCGCTGACGAAATGGTTGTTGAGCTTGGCCCGGCTCACTTGGTCATCACGACCGAGGATGGCGTTGACCTGATCGAGGTAGCGCTGCGCGACGGTCGCGCGGGCGATGCTCTTCAACTGGTCTTCGCTCGGGCGATCCCTTGATGGAATCGCGGCATAGTTGCGCTTGATCGCGCGGAATTCGCGCAGGAAGTCGTCGCGGATTTCGTCGAGGTAGAGCACCGCGGAGAAACGCGCGTGGTTGTCGACGAGGATGCGGCCATTGCGATCGAGGATGCGGCCGCGCGGACCGGGGATGAGCACGCGACGCTGATTCTGGAGGCGGGCGGCTTTGTTGTAGCTCGATTCGTTGAAGAGCTGCCGCCACGCGAGACCGCCGACGAGGGTGAGCAGGAGCGCGGCGAGCAGGAAATAAAACAGCAAGACGCGCGGATCGAGACCCTGGTGGGATTCGACGAGACTGCCACGGCGATCGGCGAGATTGGCGTCGGACGAAGGCATGACGAACTCAGAGACGGCGCGACGGCATGACACCGGCAAACTCGAGCGAGCGCTCTTGCAGCGAGAAAAACCACGGCGCGATCAGCGCCAGCGCGATCTGCGACACGAGTAGATCGCAGAAGAGTCGCAGCCACGCGGAACCGGGCGCGGGGGCGTCGCCGATGTGGATGAACGACAGTACGAGGAACAGCGCGAGATTGACGAACAGGGCGATCACCACGCGCCCGACCAGTTCCTCGCGTGGCAGACGGTCGCGCAGCCGCATGAGTAGCAGGTGCGTCGCGACAAACAGCAGCGTGTGCAGGCCGAAGGGCACCGGCGACTGGGTGTCGCTCAGCAGGCCGGTGAAGACGGCAATCGCGAGACTATCGCTCGCCTCAAACGTCAGCGCGGCGTGCGCGATGAAGAGCGAGCCGAGGAAGACAAACACATGCAGTCCGCTCAACACGTGGTTGGCTTGACCGAGGAGCGCCCAGAGGAGCACGACGGTGAGCGCGGTGACGACGAAGCGGCGCATGACAGGAACGAGACGATTATTTCGGCACGTTCAACTCGGCGGGAATGCGCACGAGCACGGTGACGTCGGTGAGCTCGGCGAGCCGCGGGTCGAGCTGCACCTCGCCGGTTTTGAAGAGACCGTCATTGCTGGGCTCGATACGCACGATCTGGCCGATGAGCAGGCCCGGCGGAAATACATCGCTGAAGCCGGAAGTGACGAGGCGCTTCGGGGTCGTGGACGTGGCGAAGACATCGAGCGGTACGAACTCCACGACACCGCGGGCGGGGCCGAAGGTGGGATTGTCGCCGCCCTGAAAACTCATCGCGCGCGACTCGCCCTCGATCACGGCCGCGATGCGGAAACTCTGGCTGCTGATCATTTCGACGACAGACGTGGTGGCGCGCACCTGCGAGAGGCGACCGACCACGCCGCCGCCGAAGACGACGGGTGCGCCGACGGGCAGGCCGTAGTTCTTGCCCTTGCGGATGATCAGGCGCTGCCACCAGCCGTTGAAATCGCGCTGCACCACGCGCGCGGGCTCGTAGCGAAAACCATCGGGCGGCGGGATGTTGAGCAGCTTCTCCATGCGCTCGACCTGCGCGCGCAGCTCGGCGTTTTGCTGCACGGCGAGATCGTAGGAAGCGTTGACGCGCGCGAGATCGCGACCCGCCCCGATGAGGTCGTCCGACGAGTGGCCGCGCAGCGACCAGTACTCCTGCAGATCGCGCACGTACGACGCGGCGACTGGGACGGGCGCGGTGAGCTCGAAGAAGCTCGCGCGCACGAAGAGCTTTGCGCCGATGGGAATCAGCACCCACGCAAGCACGACCACGGCAAGTGTGGCGAACGGACGGGCGCGATCGAAGCGGCGGGGGAGCATGGGAGATGGAGGTAGGGCGCGTTATCCCTAACGCGCCGGAGTGGCGCAGTCTACTTCCCAGACGAAAGGCCAATCCGACGCGGCCGAAACGAGATTGGCCCGCACAGGATTCTGGCGAATATATGACGCTTTCTCGTCAAGCGATTCATCGCGGCGCAAGCGATGATCGAAAAAACCGTCCTGCCAAATCACGCCACGCTGCTTCGCGACAAAGCGTTTCCAGTCACGAATTGTTTTGGTCATGCGCACAGCATCGGGGAACGAGACTAGCGCATGGAGATGATCCGGCATGGCGAGAAACAAACGCGGCCAAAGTTTTTTAGCTGATACGTAATACTCAAGGGCATCGATCAGCACGGCGAAAACCTCAGGGCGGGCGAGTTGGTTGGTGCCACGCGGCGAGGCACAAATCGTGATGAAGTAGGTTTGGCCGGTGGGAACCCAATCAGGGACACCGTGCGGGAGAGGCTTACGCTGTGGCAGGGCGTCCTTAATGGGACGGAGTCCAAGCGGCGCGTTAGGGATAACGCGCCCTACCTCACTAGCCCTCACACGTTCTGCATCAGCCACGTGAGGTCGTTGAGGACGGCGCCGGTGCCGTTGGCGACGGCAGAGAGGGGGTCGTCGGAGACGGTGACGGGGAGGCCGGTCTTCTCGGAGAGGAGCTTGTCGATGCCGCGGATGAGCGAGCCGCCGCCGGCCATCACGAAGCCGCGGTCCACGAGGTCGGCGGAGAGCTCGGGCGGGCAGCGCTCGAGCGTCGAGCGCACGGCGTCGACGATGGCGGAGATGGTGTCGGCGAGGGCCTCGCGGATTTCCTGCGAGGTGATGTGGATCGTCTTGGGCAGGCCGGCCACGGAGTCGCGGCCCTTGACCTCCATCGTCAGCTCCTCGTCGAGCGGGTAGGCGGAGCCGACGCGCATCTTGATCTCTTCCGCGGTGCGCTCACCAATGAGGAGATTGTAGGCGCGCTTCATGTAGTTGATCATCGCGGCGTCGAGCTCGTCGCCGGCGACGCGGATCGACTTGGAAAATACGATACCGTTGAGCGAGATGATCGCGATCTCGGTGGTGCCACCGCCGATGTCGACGATCATGTTGGCGGCGGGCTCGTCGATCGGCAGACCGACACCGATGGCGGCGGCCATCGGCTCGGGGATGGTGATGACCTTGCCGGCACCAGCGTGCGTGGCGCTGTCCATCACGGCGCGCTTCTCGACGGCGGTGATGCCGGACGGGATCGCGATGACGACGCGCGGCGGGGCGCGGAAGCCGGGGTTCACCTTGCGGATGAAATAGCTGAGCATCGCCTCGGTAACATCGAAGTCGGCGATGACGCCGTCCTTCATGGGACGGATGGCGGTGATGTTGCCAGGGGTGCGGCCGAGCATGCGCTTCGCTTCCTCGCCGACGGCGCGGACCTTGCGCGTGACGGTGTCGAGCGCTACCACGGACGGCTCGCGGAGGACGATGCCCTTGTCCTTGACGTAGACGAGCGTGTTGGCCGTGCCGAGGTCGATGCCGATGTCGTGCGAGAAGTAACCGAGAAGGTTGGCCATGATAGGTCGTTAGTGCGCGAGGGTGGCGTCTCCGCCGACGGAAACGAATCGGCGCTCCCTCGGAGTGTCAACGAGGGAAACGGTCGCATTGCACGGGTTTTACGTCGAGAAAACGGGGCGAAACGGGTCCCCGGAACTTTCTTCGGCAAAACCGGTGCCGGGGCTTGACGCCATGCAGATGCAGGAACGTTGTCGGGCCAAGACAGCGCATGCACGGCCTCGATTTCATCAAAGACCTCGCAGTGATTTTGCTCGTAGCGGGGGCCGTAGGGTGGATCTGCCAGCGGATGGGCCTGTCAGTCGTGGTGGGCTTCTTGGCGGCGGGCGTATTTGTCGGCCCGAAGTCGCCGCCGGTGGCGCTGGTGACCAATGTCGAGCGCATCGAGACGCTGGGCGAGATCGGCCTCGTGTTCCTGATGTTCGCGATCGGCCTGAAGCTTAGCATCCGCAAGATGCGCCGGCTCGGCATGGGCCTGATGCTCGCGGTGGTGATCGGGGCGCTCATCATGTTTTTCCTGACGCGGACGCTCGGCGTCATGCTCGGCTTCACGCATGTGCAGGGGCTATTCCTCGCCGGTATGCTGATGGTGTCGTCGTCCGCGGTGATCTCGAAGACGCTCCACGAAACCGGCCTCAACCACGAGCGACCCGGTCAACTCGCGATGGGTATCGCGGTGCTGGAGGACGTGGTCGCGGTCGTGATGCTGACCGTGCTGACCTCGGTGGTGCGGCTCGGCCAGGCTAGCAGTGCGCAAGTGGTGGAGACGCTGATCCGCCTCGGGGCGTTCGTCGTGCTGGCGGGTGTGCTTGGCCTGCTCATCGTGCCGTGGCTGCTGAAGCGCATGAGCATCGCGGCCGACGAAGAACTCCAGACTCTCGGCATCGCGGCGCTACTCTTCGGCCTCGCGGTGGTGGCGCAGGGCGCGGGCTACTCGCCGGCGCTCGGAGCGTTTTTGCTCGGCACGATCGTGGCGGAGACGCCACACCGGCATCAGGTCGAGCGCATCTTTGAGGGCATGCGCGATGTGTTCACGGCGGTGTTCTTCGTGGCCATTGGCATGCAGATCGACGTGCGCGAACTCTGGGCGCATGCGGGGTTGGTCGTGCTCGTGGCGGCCTTCACCATCGTCGGCCGCTCGCTCGCGGTGGCGCTCGGACTCACGCTGATCGGCTCGACGCCGCGCGACGCGCTACGCACGGGCATGACGGCAACGGCCATTGGCGAATTTTCCTTCGTGATCATCCAGTTCGGCGTGCTGGAGGCGGTGGTGCCGAGCTTCTTCTATCCGATGGCGGTCGGCGTGTCGCTGCTCACGACGCTGATGGCGCCGGTGTTGACGCGCCGCGCGGAGGCGTGGACGGAGGCGCTGATCACGCGCCAGCCGCGCTGGCTGACGGATTGGTTCAACGCCTACCACGAATGGCTCGAGCGGCTGCGCACACGCTCGAAGCGCAATCTCATCTGGCAACTCAGCCGCAAGCGCGTCGCGCAGGTCTCCGTGGGCATGTTGTTCGTGACCGGCGTGATCGTGTTTTCCGGACAGCTCTTCGAGATGGCCGGGCACTGGGTCGGAGGTGGTGGACTCGCGGCGCACCGGCTCGATATCGTTTTCTGGATCGTGCTCGTGCTGGTGACTCTCGCGCCGCTCGTCGCGATCTGGCGCAATCTCTCCGCGATGGCGCTGATCTATTCCGAGATCGCGACCAAGGGTCATCCCAACGCCGCGCGGCTCCGTCCGCTGGTGGAAACGGGCTTCAAAATCCTCTGGGCCGTGGGCCTCGCGGGCTGGCTCACCGCGATCATTCCGAGTGAGGGCGTGGCGCGCTGGCTGCCGCTCGCGAGCGTGGTCGTGGGAGCGATCGTGCTGCTCCTGCTGCGCCGCAAACTCATCCTCTGGCACAGCGAGATGGAAGTGGAGCTGCTCAGCGTGATCGAGACGGCGGATAGCCGCATGACCGGCACGAGTGCGCCGTGGCTCCAGCAGCACGGCGAGTGGAACCTCGACATCATGGACTGCACGCTGCCGGACCTCGCGAATTGCCAAGGCAAGAGCATCGCGCAGCTCGAACTGCGGTCGAAGACCGGCTGCACCGTTGTGGGCATCGAACGTCAGGGCTTCATGATCGCGCTGCCGGGACCGGAGTCGGTGCTTTATCCGCGCGACAAGGTGCTCCTGCTCGGCACGCCCGAACAGGTGAAGGAAGGCAAGACGCTGCTCGGTGCGGTGTCGGTCGTGGCGCATGCGGACTCGATGTTCGAGGAAGTGCGCATGGAGGCGCTCACGGCGCCGACGTGGAGCCGCGCGGCGGGGAAGACGCTTGGGGAAATTTCGCCGAGTCAAAAACACGGCGTGCAGATCGCGGGCGTGAACCGCGGCGGCGTGCGCATCCTCAATCCCGGCGCGAGTGAAACGGTGCGCGCGGGCGATGAACTGCTCACGCTCGGCCCGCCGGAAGCGCTGCTGGAATTCAAGGCTTGGCTGAAGGACCGCGAAGAGGGTGCGGTGCTGTGAGTGGTGCAGTGGTTTTTGATGAACCACGAATGGACACGAAGGCACACGAATTTCTAACCGCAGATGGACGCAGATGAACGCGGATGGTGGGGTGGGCCTAAATCGCTGAGATAGCTTGGGTGTAGTTTTAAGCGCGAAGACGCAAAGGTAGCGAAGGTTCGCGAAGGAAAGGCAGGAGGATTTTTAACCGCGAATGGGCGCTAATAAACGCGAATGAATACGAATGCGGAGTGGGGAAGCTGAGCCTTTGGTGGGCTCAAAAATAATAGGGCCTCTCGGAGTGGGCTTCTAACATCGCAAGCGAAGGGTTTGGTTTAGGCTGCGGGTTGGTCTCTTCGCGAACTTGGCGGCCTTCGTGTAAAAATGCCTTTGCTTCGGGGCACAAAAAAAGCGCGCTCGGGTGAGCGCGCTAGAGAGTAGGGCGAGTGCCGTTTGGCTCAGTGGGAGCCGTTGGTCTTCGCGGGCTCGGACTTCTTTTCCTCGGTGGCGGGCTTGGTCTCTTCCGGGTCGTCCTTGGAGGCTTTCTTGAACTCCTTGATCGACTGGCCGAGGCCCTTGGCGAGGGACGGGAGTTTGGAGCCGCCGAAGAGCAGCAGGAGGATCAGGAGGATCAACACGAGCTCCATGCCACCGAAGCTGCCGATCGCGAAAAATGCGGCTGAGTTTGCCATAGGCAATTAAGGTACGCCGGTGCGCTAGGCTGTAAAGCGGGAAAGGCGAGGCGCGCAGAGAGGCGGGCTAGGCCGGAAGGTTAAGCGCGAAGACGCTAAGAAAACGCGAAGGTTCGCGAAGAAAACCGATGAAGGGTTTTTGGTGATCGCGAGTGCACGCCCTTGGTCGCGAATTCTGGATGCCTTGCTTTGCGAACCTTCGCGTTTTCTTTGCGTCTTCGCGCTTAGATAAATCGCTGTCGCAGTGGACTCCTCGGCTAAAGAAAAACCGCCAGCGGGGGTAAGCCGGCTGGCGGTTTGAAAACTACTTCGAGCTATCCGCTTAGAACTTCGGGGCGGGGAAGCCGAGGCCGCCGGGGAGGCTGCCGGAGCCGAAGGGCGAGTGGCCGTGCGACTGACCGGGGAAGGGCGGCGGGGGCGGGGGCATGCCGGGGAGGCCGGGCATGCGCGCGGTCGCGGCGACCTTCATGAGGTTCTGCGCATTGTCGATCTGCTCGGCGTCGAAGAAGCCGTGGAGCTGGCGGATACGCGTCGGATGGCGCATCTTGCGGAGAGCCTTGGCCTCGATCTGGCGGATGCGCTCGCGGGTGACCTTGAACTGCTTGCCGACTTCCTCGAGGGTGCGGCTGTAGCCGTCGACAAGACCGAAGCGCAGCGAGAGCACACGGCGCTCGCGCTCGGTGAGCGTGTCGAGCACGTCGATGATCTTCTCGCGGAGGAGCGAGTAGGCCGTCATGTCGTACGGATTCTCGGCGGACTTGTCCTCGATGAAATCGCCGAAGGATGTGTCGTCGCCGTCGCCGACGGGAGACTGGAGCGAGATGGGCTGCTGCGCCATCTTCATGATCTGCTGCACGCGCTCGACGGGCAGGTTCATCTCGTCGGCCACCTCGTCAGGTGTCGGCTCGTGGCCGTATTCCTGGAGGAGCTGCTTCTGCACCTGCATGACCTTGTTCAAGGTCTCGATCATGTGCACCGGGATGCGGATGGTGCGGGCCTGATCGGCGATGGAGCGGGTGATGGCCTGGCGGATCCACCACGTGGCGTAGGTGGAGAACTTGTAGCCGCGGCGGTACTCGAACTTTTCCACGGCCTTCATCAGGCCCATGTTGCCCTCTTGGATGAGGTCGAGGAAGGAGAGGCCGCGGTTGGTGTACTTCTTCGCGATCGAGATCACGAGGCGGAGATTGGCCTCGACCATCTCGGTCTTGGCCTGATGGGCCTCGCGGACGTGCACGAAAGTCTGCTGCACCACGCGGCGCAGGTCCTCGGTGGGAATGCGCTGCGAAGCCTCGATTTCCTTCAGGCGCGCGTTGACGGCCTTGGTGTCGATCGCGGCGTCTTTCTTGGTCTTCGGGTGCTTGGCGCGGTCGAGCTGCGCGTAGAGCGAGTCCACCTCGTCGAGCAACGGGCGCATCTGCTCGAGGTACTCCTCGTACACCTTGAGCTTGAAATAGAACTTCGAGAAATTCGCGCGCAGGCCGCTCTCGCGCTTGCGGAACTTCTGGTGAACGCGCTTGCGATCGGCCTCGCCGCGGGTCTTGAGGTACTCGGCCCACGCCTCGGCGACACCGGCTTCGGCCTTCTGCGTGAGCTCGACGAGCTTGGGCAGTGACTTAAAGTAGGCGTCGCGGCTCTCGATCTTCTTGTCGATGACGACGCGGTCGAAACGCTCCTCGCGGGTGAGCAGCTTGGCGCCGAGGGTGCCGATGTAGGCGCCGACGAGCGCGGCCTCAAACAGGGCCTCCTGGGCCTTCAGCTCGGCGGTCTCGATGCGCTTGGAAATCTCGACTTCCTGCTCGCGGGTCAGCAGCGGGACCTGGCCCATCTGCTTGAGGTACATGCGGACCGGATCGTCGAGGATGTCGTTCTGCGAAGAACGGGACTCCTCTTCCTCGGCCTCTTCCTGCCGCTGCTTGTAATCCTCGACCTGATCGGGCTCGAGGATCTCGATCTCGAGATTCTGCAGGATGGAGAGGACGTTGTCGATTTCCTCCTGGTTCTCGACGGACTCGGGCAGCGCCTCGTTGATGTCGTCAAACGTGAGATACCCCTGCTCCTTCGACAGGCGAATGAGCTGGCGGATCTTTTCGTTGATTCCGCCCGGAGCGGCCACGGCAGCCTCACCGTCGGCGGCAGCGGGTGCGGCCGGGACGTTTTCGAGGGCGGCCTCGACGGCTTCGGATTGGGCGGAATCGGCGGACTTGGCTTTGCGCGGCATGAGTTTAGAGATGAAAAGACGCGTTCAGGCGGCGGCCAGCACGATCGGCTGTCGCAATTGGCGCTGCAGTTCTGAACGTCTTTTCAAGAGTGAAATTGGGTCAGCGTTACTGTCCGTGTGGGCGTTGGCTAATGCAAGTTCTATTTGCCGGAGTTCCGGCTCGATGGCCCGGGAGCGAAGCTGGCGCAGACCCTCTATGGCGACTTTGCCGGGGTCATCGAGCTTCGGGGCTTCAAACATAAGGGTAGCGACAAGCGATTTCTCGTCAGGTGATTCGAGCAAGTCGTCGAGATGGTTGCGGTCGATTTCATGCCCGCACTCCAATTCGCCGAGAAGTTTGTTGAGGATGAGGCCGGCGGGGTGGGCGATGTCGATCCAGTCGTGGGGGAGGGCGGAGGCGAGCGGACGGCCGAGTTCGGGGAAATTGAGGAGCAGCCCCAGCAAGTCGCGCTCGGGGGTGTGCGCGGTTGACGGCGGCGGCGGGGTGGCGGTTGCAGCCGACTGCGCGGCAAATGACGCGGACCGCGCGCCGCGGCGGAGGAAAGCCCCGAAATCGTTCTGCATCGCGGCGGGCGTGAGCCGCAGGTGCGACGCGGCCTCGTTGAGAAACTCGGCGCGGGCGACCTCGCTCTCGGCGGACACGACGATCTCGAAAATCGACTGCGCCGCGCGGGTCTTCTGCTCGGGCGTGGCGGTGGCCGGGGTGGGCAGCACGGCCCGGCAGGCAAAGGCCATCGCGCTCATCGCAGCGCGCCGCACCTCGTCGTAGGCGGGCAGGCCGCGCTCGAGGAAGAGCAGGTCGGGATCGAGCTTCTCGGCGCCGACGAGGGTGAGGAAGCGCACCTCGATGCCCGCTTTGAGCGCCATGGGGAGGAGGCGGATCGCGGCTTTTTGCCCGGCGGAGTCGCTGTCGAAGAAGCACTCCACCTGCGAGTGATAGCGCCGGAGCAGCGCGAGCTGCGGCTCGGTGATCGACGTGCCCTGCGGCGCGATGGCGGTCTTGAGCCCGACGGACCAGCAACGCAGCGAGTCGAGCTGGCCCTCGACCATGACGAAGGGCTTGCCCTCGCCGACGGAGGTGCGGGCGCGGTCGAGATTGAAGAGCAGGTTGCCCTTCGTGAAGATCGGCGTCTCTGGGGAGTTGACGTACTTGGCCTCGCGCGCCGGGTCGTCCTCGGGCGTGAGCTGGGTCTGCCGCGCGGTAAAGGCCACCACGCGACCCTGATGGTCGCGGATCGGGATCATCAGCCGCCCGCGGAAACGCGGCCGCAGCGCGCCAAGCGTAATCGTGGCGTCGTCGTAGATGAAAAACAGGCCGCACTGGCGCAGCGCGTCCTCGGAGTAGCGGCGTTTCAGCAGGCGCGCGCCGAGGCCGGAGTCGTCGGGCGCGACCGCGCCGATCTTGAACTCCTCGGCGATCTCCGGGGCGAAGCGGCGCGACTCGAGCCAATACTTCCGCATGAACTCGCCGGCGGGCGCGGTCGATTTGTAGACCTCGTGGTAATAGTCGGCGGCCTGCTCGTGCAGGTCGAAGATCTCCTGCCGCAGCGAGCGCTCCTCGGGCGAGGGACCACCGGCCTCGTACTCGATGACGATGCCGAAGCGCTTGCCCAGCGCCTCGACGGCCTCGGTGAAGGTGAGCTGCTCGGTCTCGCGGACGAAGGAGATGATGTCGCCGGCCTTGCCGCAGCCGAAGCACTTATAGAAGCCCTTGTCGGAATCGACGTGGAAGGACGGTGTCTTCTCGTTGTGAAACGGGCAGAGGCCCTTGAGTCGCGCGCCGCCGGCCTTGCGCAGCGTCACCACCCGGCCGACGACGTCGGCGAGGTTGACCCGCAACTTCAGGTCGCGGACGCAGGTGGGCTTGATGGCTGGCATGGTGTGCGGGGGCGGAGTGATGCCCCTCTACCCTAGGGAGCGAGCCCGCGACAAAGAATGCACTTTCAACCGGCGGGAGGGGCTGTCAAGTTTCGCGGCTCGCCCATGAAACTTTAGCCGTTTTCGGGCGACTCATACTCAACATGTCGTTTTCCCGCGCTTTGACTCTGGTCGCTGCCCTCGTCGCCCCCGTGTGGGCGTTCGCGGCCAATCCCATCACCGTGCAGAAGGCTCCGCAGGACCCGGTGTACGAGGCTAAATTGTCCAACTACGACGAAGCCGCCTACGACAAGGCCGTCGAGGCGCTGCTGGCTAATTTCGAGCAGGCGACCGGCAAGAAACTCGTGCCCGGCGCGAAGCACAAGGTCGGCCTCAAGATCTACAGCGACTCCGGCCCCGGCATGGCGACGCCCGTGCCGCTCGTGAAAGCCGTGGTCAGCGCGCTGGAGAAGCGCGGCTTTGCCCACGAAAATATTTTCCTCGTCGGTCTCAACGGCCTGCGTCTCCGCATGACGGGCTACCTGCCGTCGCTGGTGACCAACGTGACGCCGTTCCCCGGCCTGCCGGTGTACGTGCTGGAGTCGGGCCGCTACTACGATCCGCTCTGGTTCTACGATAATCCGGTGCCGCAGCGCTTCGACCCGATCCTCGCGGAGCAGCAGACGAAGGACGTGTCCAACACCTCGTCAAAGGACGAAGACCGCAAGAGCTTCCTCGCGACCCCGCTCTTCCTCGACGCCGATTTCTGGATCAATCTCCCGGTCTACACCGACCACCCGACGCTCGGCATCAACGGCGCGCTCGTGAACGCCACGCTGTGGAACGCCTCCAACACCGCGCGCTTCTTCCGCTCGCCCGCCAACGCCCCGGCGGCCGTCGCCGAGATGAGCGCCATCCCCGAGCTGCGCGAGACCTGGGTCTGCACCATCGCGAGCCTCGAGCACTACCAGTTCATCGGCGGCCCGTTCTTCAACTCGCTCTACACCGTGTCCGATCCGATCGTGTTCCTCAGCAAGGACCCGGTGATGCTCGATGCGATCATGCGCGACAAGATCAACGCCCACCGCAAGAAGGCCGGCTTCCCCGATGTCGACGACGACATCCGCACGCTGGAATTCGCCGAAACCCTCGGCGTCGGCTCCACGCGCACGAAGAACGCCAAGGTGATCGAAGTCGCAGATTAGCTTTAGGCTATAGGCGGTAGGCGCTAGGCTGGAATAGCCGCAAGAAGGCGCAAGGGCCCGAGGGCTTCGACTCTACCTGCCCGCGCGCCTATAGGCGCAATGAAGACGTGATCCGGAGAGGACAGATTTTTTGCGCCTTCTTGCGGCAAAAAATATCTGCATCTTAGCCGCGAGAGAGCCGCCGTAGTTTCCATGATCGTTCAAGCGGTGTATTTGTTCACCCTGCCTTAGGCCTACCGCCTAAAGCTTACCGCCTACAGCCTTTCCGCCTTTCCGCTTGTCACTTTTCTCCGGTTTGGCCCAATTCTTGGCGACATGACGATTGCTTCGTATCTCCCGTTTCTGGTGCAGGCGCTGCTCGCCGGTGCGATCACCGTGGTGATCATCACCGTGAGTCATCTCGCGGGCCAGCGGGCGAAGCACACCAAGATCAAGGACGCCGCGTACGAGTGCGGCGTGCCCAGCGAGGGCGTCATCCACACGCGGTTCTCGGTGAAGTTTTACCTCACCGCGTTGCTCTTCATGCTTTTCGATCTCGAGATCGTGATCCTCGTGCCGTGGAGCTTCATCTACCGCGAGTTCCTTCACCTCGGCGTGTCGATTCTCGGCCCGATCATGTTTTTCCTCGGCGTGCTCATCCTCGGTCTCGTCTACGAAATCAAGAAGGGCGCGCTGGAGTGGGAAAAGTGACCGCCTGACGGCGGTAAATTCCAAACACCAAATTCCAACCGCCAAAGAAGCTCCAATGATCAATCAGTCGCGCGCGTCGCGGTGTCTGATGATTGAGCCTTTGTCCGTGGTTGGAATTTCTTTGGGATTTGGAGTCTGGGTTTGTGATTTCTAGAAAAAATGCGTCTCGATAAAATCATCGCCCGCGGCCGGATCGTCGACTTGGTGAGTCTCGATCTCGAAGGGGCGTTGAAGGAACTGCTCGACGTCAGCGTCGCCAAGTTTCCCGACCTCAAGCCCGAGTCGCTGTTGAAGGGCCTGCTCGCGCGCGAGAGCACGATGACGACGTACCTCGGCTTCGGCGTCGCGCTGCCGCACGTGCGCGTGAAGATGAGCCGTCGCTACATCCTCGCCATCGGCCGCAGCCGCGTGGGCATCCGCCACGACGGCGCGATGACCGAAGAGCGGGTGCACCTGATCGTGATGCTCATCGCCGGCGATCAGGCGCGCGATTACCTGCAGGTGCTCGCCTCGATCGCGCAGCAGGTGAAGGAAAAGGAGCTCGTCGACAGTCTCGTCAACTCCGCGAGCCTCGACGAACTTTACGAGCGGCTCGTCGGCGGCTTCGGCGGTATCCGTCCGGTCGAGGCGCAGCAGAATCGCGTCAACCGCCTGATGTTTCGCGAGGCCGAGCGCGTCGCGCAGGGCGCGGCGTGCAACGCCATCATGGTCTTCGGCGACACGTTCATCGGCGGCGTGGAGCCCGGCGTGCTCAAGTCGAAGCTCAAGACGATCTTCGTCACGCGCACGCCCCTCGAGCCGAGCGAGGACGACAAGGCGTTTACCGAGTCGATCCAGGTGCGCTCGTTTTCCACGCAGCGCATGGCGCAACTCCGCAGTGCGACGCTCGTGGCGCTCACCCGCGGCGTGCTGAAATTCTCCGACCGCATCTGCTGCATCGGCGGCGTGTCGGGCAGCAACCAGTTCGACACGCTCGTGGTGGTGGAGATCGAGAAGGAATTCCAGACGCTCCTCAGCGGCTCGACCGCCGACCTGCTCCCCGACGACGTGAAGCCCGAGGTGCTGGAGCGCGTGATCGCGGTCGCGACCGAACTCGCCGTCGAGGGCCGCGAAGGCCGCCCGGTCGGCTGCCTCTTCGTGGTCGGCGACACCGAGAAAGTCGGCGCGCTGACCAAGCCCCTCGTGCTGAATCCATTTTATGGATACAAGGAGGAGGACCGCAACATCCTCAATCCGTTCATGGACGAGACCGTGAAGGAGTTCTCCTCGATCGACGGCGCTTTCATCATCCGCGGCGACGGCGTCGTCGAGGCCGCCGGCAGCCTCATTCAGGCGACGGACAACAACCACACGCTCCCCAGCGGCCTCGGCTCCCGCCACGCCGCCGCCGCCGCGATCAGCGTAGCGGCCAACGCAATCTCGCTCGTCGTCTCCTCGAGCACCGGCCAAGTCACTCTCTTCCGCCGCGGCGTGATGCTGCCGCTGACGGAGAAGCGGCGGTAAGAAACGGCGCGCCCCGCCTGCGGCTCAGTGCTGAGCCGCAGGCGGAGGAGCGAGAGGCGGAACCGACGGAGCGGACGGAGCCGCGGGTTTGGGTGCGGCGGCCGGGCTTCTAAGGTCGCGCAAGTAGGGATCGTAACGACCGTTTTTGATTTCCCTCAGCACTGTCTCGCTGGAGAGGGATTCAACGAAGCAGCCACTCATCGAGTGGAGAGCGGGCGATCGATCTAAGGGAAATTTCGCTGCGCATTCGTCAAACACCTTGGGATCAAGCGTGTGTAGCCCGACCAAAATGTAGCATTTCCCCTCGGGCGTGGCGGTCTCGTAGATCGCACGCAACTGCTCCACGGCATCCTTCGCCGGATAGATCTCGCGCAGAGCCAGCATGCCAATTTCAGGCATCCCGGCGAATCCCATCCCGTCGAAGGTGAACATGCGGGCCGAGCGAAGTCGCGCGGCCGGTGGGCTTGCCGGCTCTGGCCGGATAGTCGTGACCGGCTCTGCGCCAAGCATGACCGCAGCGAAAAGGAGCGTCAGCAGCAGATGGAGTTTCATGGATGCTGAAACTTGGACACGTCCGGTGCCGAATCCTTAGGGTATTTCCGGTACGGCAGCGCTTTTAAGGAGCCGCGCGCGACGCGATGAAATCGGAGAGCTTGGTCGCATCGGGGACGTTTTCCTCGATGCGGAGGAGATTCGTCATGAAGTACACGATAGCGACGGGGAGCAGAATACCGGTTAAGGCGAGGAGGGTGAGCAGCCAGAGCTGGCCATGCCATTCCCAGCGGGTGATGCGGTCCATGTGTCGGGTAGTTTGAGGTTGGGGAGTTGCGGGATATCAGGCGGCGTCATTTCTTTCGCGCGGCGTCCAGCTCGCGGATCGATTTGAAGGCGATGCCGTAGTCGATCCAGAGTTCGAGCTGGCCCTCGCCGGCGACGCGCAGGCGAATCTTGTTATTGAGGCCGCTGGGCTGGATCTCGAAGTCGCCCGCGAAGCCTTTCTTCAGAAACTCTACGTCATCGAAAATCTTCTGGAGGATTTCCCGGCGATACTGATCGGGATCTTTGAGATAGAGGCCGATCGACCCGTCGCTGTATTTGGTCTGGCCGACGAGCTTTGTGGCGGCGAGGAGGTCACGCACCTGTTTTACGCGGTCGGCGACGCGGGAATCGGCCGGGAGGTCGGTCAGCACGAGGATGCTCACGAACGAATACGTGGAGCCGCCACGCGACGTGGAGAAGAATTTGCGGTCGCCGCCAGAGAAACGCACTTCGCGCTGCTCGGCGCGCAGGCCCGGAACTTTCTTGATCGCGGTCTCGATGGCGTCGACGGAAGCGTACAGCTCTTGATTGCGCACTTCCTGCTTGTCGCCGGCGTGAGAGAGCACGAACTGGATCGCCACGGCATCGGCCCGCTTCGACAGCGTAACCGCCACCGGCGCTTGATTGAAGGCAGTGCGGGGATCGACAAGCGGCGTAGGCGCACGCACGGCGGAGAGAGCCGCTTGTGAGCGGTAGCCGTCGCCATCACTCGAGACCGAGAAGGGGCTGAGTTCGACGACATCCTCGCCGGCAGGTTCTTCGCTCTGGGCACGAAGGAGTCCGGCGAGGCCGAGCAGCAGGGGGAGGAGTTTGATGAAGCGCATGGGGAGGAGGTGCGAAAAACGGGGAGATTTTACAGAAGGCGGAAAATCAGGCGGACTCGTCGCGCATGGCGAACGGCTTGGGGGTAGCTTATGTTGCCGTAGTGGCCCGCAAGACTGTGATCAATCGGCCCGGCACGACGACTCATCGACGGACAGCAGGCGAAAACGAATTTGATACAAGAACATCGCGACGATCGCGCAGGCAAAAACGTAGATCGACAGCGTGTGCCCGTAACCAGCGATAGTTGTGGCGGCGACACCGTCCGAGGTGAGTGAAGTCGACGTCGATTGCTGATGCCAGAGGAGCGGCAAAGCGTATCCGACGACCCAGCCGTTCTGAATCCATGCTCCTCGGCTGATGCGGTCGCCACGCTCAAGTCGAATCCGGGCAAGGCGGAAACATTGCGCGGCGAGGCCGGTTGCGGCGACCGCACTCAGCAGCAGAGCGAGTGCGATGGGCGCGAGACTTTCGCTCGTGACTCCGCTATTCCGCGCATACTGTACCGAGCGAAACCAGTTGAGGCTCACGAGCAGCGCGCACGAACTGGCGCAGATGAGGTGGAGGCGAAGGCGTGGTTTCATCGGATTAAGCGCTGATCGTGCTGCGCAGCCGGGAGCGAGTGGTGAGGGTGCGGATCAGGGCGACGACGCCGATCACGAGCGGGACGATGAAGAAAGGACGCGAGTCGAGATCGAGGCCGGTGGTGTGGCCTCCGCTCGTGACATGGTAGCTGTAGCTCACGTTAAACACGGTCGTGCCGAGCAGCGAGACGATGAGCACGAGCACGGAAAACCGCAGCGCGCGTGTGACCTCGTGGGTGCGTGCGTGCCCCGCGAGCACAAGCGCGCGGAAACCCAACACGATCATCCCGAGCCAGACGACGAGCGCCACGCCATACATCACGCGCACCGGCCACGGGATGAATTGGAAATAGTCGAAGTTCTGGACGGCGAACATGACGAGCTTGGTGGGGTGAGGAAATGTTTTGTCGGCCGAGCGACAATGTCACGCCGATTGGCGGAGAGAAGAGCGGTATGGATTTTGAATACTGCTCTAGATCTGCGGGACGCCATTCGATGGCGTCGCACTTCAGCGCAGACAGAGCGTAGAAATCGAAAGCCCGCAGAGAATGATAAGAGTATAGGCGATCAGCGAATCGACGACAGTGCGAAACAGCGGTCGGTCGCTTCGAAGTCGCTGGGTAAAACACAGCCAGAGTTGGATGACCATGCCTGTGAGCGAAAGCAGCGCATAGGCGATATCCAGTGGAGGCTGTATCGCGCGGTGGAAAAAAGGCGGCACGATTAGCCAAGCAAAAGGCACCCAAGTGAGTTCCAGCAGGACGATGACGACAAAGCGGAAGCGGGGCCGAGGAAGCATGAGCCCAGTCTATGACGCCCGCCTGCCCCGCGTGGTTAGGGATATTCTGCGAGGTGAGACGAGTTGGTTCTACTGAAGAAGTATTGCGGCGAACTCAGGCAAGCGGTGCAGAATCACGGTTGAGACTTGGTCATAACCGAAGGGGCAAGGTTGAGCGGAACTCTCCCACTGTGCAGTGGAGATGCGGATTGATCGCTCGGATGGGCAGAGGTCGAAAAGAACGACTCCTCGTGGCGAAATGAATTTCAGTCGAAGCTCGTAACGCAGCGGCTCTGGATTCGCAAAGTAGTCATCGGCACTCTTCGATTCCCAATCAAAGGACGCATCATCCGTAAGTGCGCCGATGGCAGTCCCCATTTCGCTGGGTGAAAGAACGACGGAGGTTCCTTCGCGGTACCGTTCCACCTGATCGGAGCGCATGTTTGCTGGGTGTAAGAGCA
This sequence comes from Verrucomicrobiota bacterium, assembly GCA_048498795.1. Taxonomy (GTDB): domain Bacteria; phylum Verrucomicrobiota; class Verrucomicrobiia; order Opitutales; family Opitutaceae; genus JBEHXH01. Next base: position 5,002 of record JBEHXH010000007.1, on the reverse strand, counting down.
TCACTTCCACACGGGTGGCGGCGAGGGCGGCCTCATAGTTCTCGCGGCCGCCGAAGAGATCGATGATGCCTAGGTATTCGGGTGGGAGAATGAAAGGGCCACCGCCGGCGTCGATAACACCTCCAGCGCGTATGGCCCGAAATCGATTCGGTGGTGCCGGAAAAAGCTCCTGAAGGTTGGCGGTGACCTGAGGGAGCGTGATCGGCCTGAGTTCAGGCAATTTCACCGCCAACTTTGGCAGCTCAGCTCCGGTGGACACTGTGGCCAATACCGCTGGCCAGAAGAACCATTTCAGCGCGCGCATCACTTCTTTGACGAGCGGCACCGGGATTTCATAGCAACTATTTGGCTCTCGGGCAGCCACCGGTTCAGCCACTTTGCCCTTGCGCCGGGTGGGGCGGGGCGTTTTTACTGATCGTTCAACTAATTTACACCCATGCAAGAACTCGTCACGCTAGAGTGCACCGAAGCCAAAAAAGAGGGCAAGCCCGTCTCCCGCTATCTCACCTTCCGCAACAAGAAGACCGTGACCGAGCGCATCGAGAAGAAGAAGTACAACCCGCATCTCAAGCGCCACACGCTGCACAAGGAGATCAAGTAACTCCTGCGCGTCGATCTCGGCGGCTACGGCCGCCGGTCACGCACCAAAAACGAAAGCCGGGCGATTGGCCCGGCTTTTTCGTTTTCTGAAGTCTGGAAGCGGGAATCAGTTGCGCTTCTCGGTGCCCGCAGGAAAGGGGGCGGAGGAGCTGCCCACCGTCTGCGAGAGCTGCTGTCGGCGCGCGGCGCGCCAGCTTTCGCGGTGCTTGCGGATCCAATCGAGGAGCGCGCGCTCGAACCCGATGTCGTAGCCAAGCCTCTCGGACTCCAGCCACTTGTGCTTCAGGATCTCCTCACGCTCGGCGAGGAATTCCTGATAGAGGCTCGATTGCTTGACGAATTCGCGGGAGCCGGTCGGCTCGGGTTCTTTTGACGGCGAAGTCATGCGGTAGGCGATCACGCGTGCGTGAACAAGAGGGACGGGCGGGTGGCTGTCAATGCCCGGTAATTCACCGCGATGTTACTTTAATCAGGGAGTTTTTGCCAGACGGTCCAGCAGTTCGCTGGCAATGGTGCGAAACACCTCACCAGCAACGCTCTGCGGAGCGGTCACGACGATGGGCGCGCCCGCATCGCCGCCGGCGCGAATTTCCGGGACGAGCGGAACTTGTCCGAGGAGCGAAGTTCCAAGCTTTTCTGCGGTAGCTGCGCCCCCGCCTTCGCCGAAGAGGGCGTGGCGCTGGCCGGCCGGGTCCACGAAGTAGCTCATGTTCTCGGCGACGCCGAGGAGCGGGACATTGACCTTTTGAAACATCAGGCCGCCCTTGCGCGCGATGCTGGTGGCGGCGATCTGCGGCGTGGTGACGAGCACGGCGCCGTCGAGCGGGAGCGTCTGCACGAGCGAGAGTTGCGCATCGCCGGTGCCGGGCGGAAGGTCGACCAGGAGGATGTCGAGCTCGCCCCAGCGCACGTTTTGGACGAACTGCTGGACGGTCTTCATGATCATCGGGCCGCGCCAGACGACGGGCGTGTTGTCGTCGACGAGGAAGCCCATGCTCATGACCTTCACGCCGTGGCGCTCGATGGGGATAAGCGTGGCGTTGGCACCGTCGCCCTCGACCTCGGGGCGCGCGCCGTGGAGGCCGATCATGAGGGGCACGCTCGGGCCGTAGATGTCACAGTCCATCAGGCCGACGCGGCCGGGGCGGCCTTGCGACTCGAGCACCTGCGCAAGGGCGCAGGCGAGATTCACGGCGAAGGTGCTCTTGCCGACGCCGCCCTTGCCCGAAGCGATGGCGACGGCGCGGCGGATGGCCTTGGGCGCATCGGCATTGCCGGCGACGTTGCCGCCGGCGGGAGCAGGCGCGGCGCGCACGGGCTGCACGGCGATCTCGATGAGGACTTCCTTCACCGCGGGGATCGCGCGGAGGCACTTGTCGACCTCGTTTTTGAGATGGAGCGGAACCTTTGGGTCGTTGGTCGTGATCGCCAGCGAGACCTTGGCCACGCCATCGAGCAGCCCGGCCGAGCGGACGAGGCCGAACGACACGATGTCGCGGCTGAAGCCCGGGTATTTCACTTGCTTGAGATGTTCTTTGATTTCGTCGGCGGTCACGGTGTGCGATTGTGAGCAAATAAGAGTTGTTATGCGTGGACGGCGCGCAAATAGAAATCCCCCTCCGCCGTCACAAATTTCGCGCGGGCCATTTTCGTACTCTCTCCCTCATGAAACGTTTCCTCCGCATTTTCCTCTTTGCACTGCTCGGCGTCGCGCTCGCGCGCGGCGCGAGCGATCTCGGCACGGTCGAGATCAAGGCCGACAACAAGACGATCCCGGTGCGCGTGATGGCCAGCACGCCCGAGCTGCAGAATCTCGCGCTGCAGGCCTTCGGCGCGCACGGCCGCTACCGCGTGGTGGCGAGCGGGCAGGCGTTTGATCTGAAGTTCACGCAGGTCGCCCCGACGCAAGTGCGCGTCGAGGTGGTGAAGACGCGCGGCATGCACGTGGAAGTCGTCAGCCCCGGCACCAAGTCGGCGGGTGGCGGCGGTGCGGGCGAGGTCGTCGCTTCCGAAACCGTCAGCGGCACGAGCGCGCGCAATGCGTTGCTCAAGGCCGCGGACGTGGCGGTGGTGAAGACCAACGGTCTCGGCCTGAAGGGCTTTTTCACGGCGAAGCTCACCTTCATCAGCCAGGTCACCGGCAAGAAAGAGGTCTGTGTCGGCGATCTCTTCTTCGGCGAAGTGAAGCAGCTCACGCAGGACCGCGCGATCGCGATGACGCCGCGCTGGGCGCCGGATGGCAGCCGCATCGTATATACGAGCTATTTCAAGAACGGCGCACCCGACATCTACGCGATCGACTTGCGCACGTACCAGCGGACGAAGATCGCAGACTTCCGCGGGACCAACAGCGGCGCGCGCTTCAGCCCCAATGGCCAGCAACTCGCGATGGTGCTCAGCGGCACCGGCAACTCCGAGATCTGGACCGCTAACGCGCAGGGCAGCGGCCTCGTGCGCCGCACCAACTCCGATCTCGTGAAGTCGTCGCCCTGCTGGTCGCCCGATGGCGGCCGTCTCGTCTTCGCGATGGGCGAGAGCCTGCCGCAACTCTACGTGATGCCGGCGGGCGGCGGCGCGCCGCAGCGACTGGCGTCGGGCTCCACCTACGCGGCCGAGCCCGACTGGTCCGCGGCGGCCCCGAGCAAGATCGCGTGCACCGTACGCACGGGCGGCCGTTACCAGGTGGCGGTGTACGATTTCTCCAAGGGCAAGGCCGAGGTCGTGTCCGATGCGCCGTTCGACGGCATCGAGGCGAGCTGGCTCGGCGACGGCCGTCACGTGGTCTACACCGCGCGCGACCGCAGCACGAGCGTCATCTGTATCCTAGATACGGATACAGGCAAGAGCACCAAGATCAGCCCCTCGGCGGTCAACCCGGCGATCCAGGCGAGCGTGCTGGCGCAGTGAGATCGCTGGTGCAGCTGAGGCGTAGCTAAGCGCAAAGACGCGAAGTTGGCGAAGATTCGCGAAGGAATAGGGCAGAGATTTTCTGCCGGAGAGAACGGAGAAAACAGAGACGGATTGTTTACACGAAGCTCGCCGAGGGCGCGAAGGATCGCAGGTATTCTTTGCGAATCTTCGCCGCCTTTGCGTCTTCGCGCTTAGCTGCCTTTGCCGAACTCCTGCCTTTCCTCCGTTATCTCCTGTAAAAACGGTTTGGAAAAAGCAAAGCAGGCTTTGGTGCCTTCAGTTTCGTTGCGTCCTTCGTGTGAATAGGGAACTACGGCTCCGTTATTCGTGGGAGCCGCGGTACATTTTTTCGCCGGCTTCGACGCGGAAGGGGAGTTTGTTCTCCTTCGGCGGTAACGGACAGGTGGCGAAAGGCGTGAAGGCGCAGGGCGGGTTGGTGGCGAGGTTGAAGTCGAGGATGACTTTGCCGTCTTTTGGCTGCTCGGCGTAGACGAAGCGGGCGGCGGCGTAGGTGTCTTTGCCGCTGGTGGCGTCGGAGATCACGAAGAAGAGCGGCTCGTCGGCACCCTCGAAGATCGGGAGGAGCTCGACGGTCTTGCCGTCGTGGGTGAAGACGGCCTTGCCGGGGATGGGCTCGACGCCGGTGTTGCCGATGATGTTTGTGATCGGGACCATGCGGGGCATCTCGAAGGGCACCCACTGCGCCTCGATGCGCCACGCGGGATTGGTGGGGAAATAATCGAGGCCGAGGAAATGCGTGCGGCGGTCGGACGCGCTGTCCTTCACGCGCAGGGCTTTTTTGCCGCCGCGCTCGATCACGAAGAAACTCATGGTGCCGGCGGTGACGAGAGTGGGTTTCGCGGTGTCGGTCTCGAGGCGGAGCTCGGCGGTCTTCGCGGGCTGGCCGTCGATGAGGACGGAGGCGTCGGCGATTTCGAGGGAGACTTTGCCGTCGGCGGCGACGGTGGCGGTGCCGAGGTGCGCGGGGCCTTGGGCGAGCTTGACGGCGTTGTCGGCGGCGGAGCCGACGGTGTTGGCGCCGGGAGAAAGGAAATGCAGGCCGATCAGCGTGAGCCAGCCATCGGGCTTGGTGAGGCGGGCGACGCGCTGGGCGCGCTGGTTGTCGATTTGTTGAGCGTAGTCGGTGGAGGTGAGGCTGGGGACAGTGGCGGCGTCGGCGGCGTGGAGAGAGAGGGGAAGGGCGGCGAGGGAGGTAAGCAGGGCGAGGGTTGCGAGAGGGGTGAGAGTGCTGAGCCGAGCGAGGGGGCGGGATGAGAGCTGAGACAGGAACTTCATGGGGGCAGTGGTCGCGGGTTTTGGAGCTGAGTCAAGCGAGGTGGGTGAGCAGGGCAAGGTGAGTGGCGACGAGCGTTAGCGAGTCGAGGGCGTGTGGTCGGCTCGCTGGTGCTCGCCGCTTGTAGCTTGAGTTGGGGTCAAAGAGGGCGTGTACCCAAAGGGACAGAAGGAGCGGCAAGCCGTCTCGCCGCTAGGA
>JBEHXH010000006.1:0-387271 GCA_048498795.1 Verrucomicrobiota bacterium | reverse complement strand
CAAAAAGAAAAAAAAAGAAGGGGGGGCCTCCCCCCCCCCCCCCCCCAGGTCCAGCTTCAACTATGTGGCCCAGGAGCTAAGCTCCCGAGCTGCACAGCCTATTTGACGGCACATTTGCCGTAAGGTTGCGTCCGGCGGCGCAGATTTCTCGAAAAAATCCGCCGAAAATTTTCCCGTGACTTCAGCGACGCACCGGGCGCGATTTTCCCATTTTCATGGGGTCGATTACGCATCGTAAACCTCGACACGCCTGCGCTGCCCAGCATGCCCAATCGCTAGGGCATCCGAGGGGCGAAGAAGTCGATGGCCCCAAAGCGGGCAGAGGTGCAGTTAAACGCGAAGGCGCAAAGGTGCCAAGGTAGGAGCAAAGATAAAAAAGTCTGCCCACTCCAACCTCCCCCTTTGCGCCCGCCCTTGGCGCCTTCGCGCCTTTGCGTTTAATCTGAGCTCAGTCCGATTTCAGCATCAGCAAGCGGCCTCTCGGCCCGGTCTCGTTCAGAGCCGCCAATTGAGCACCACTTCCCAGCCGTCGTCGAAGGTCAGGTCGTAGGGTAAATAACCCGGGCGCACGGTCCAGCGGACGCGCTCGATGTAGAGGTCGGTGTTCTTCGCGAGGGCGATGGTCACGCCGTTGATCGTGATCTGCTGGCGGCCGTTGGGCTGGCGGTCGCGGCCCGTGGAGATTTCCGAGCGGTAGGTGATTGGCCCATGGTGGATCTGTGCGCCGAGGATCGTGTCGACGATCACCGCGCTCGCACCGCCGGAGACGTAGCGATACGGCGAGATCGCGCCGCTGTTGCGCAGCCATTCGCCAAAGACGCGCAGTTCGAGGTCCTTTCGCACGGTGTAGCGCAGGCTCGCGTCAAAGGCCACGCCCCGCGTGCGCTGCGCCGCGATGTCGCGGCGGTCGCTGGTGATCTTCGCCGTCTGCGCCGAGACGCCGAACTCGAACTTCACGCCTTCGGCCAAAGCGTATTTCGCGAGCGCGCGGAGGTTGAGCGTATGCTCGCGCGTGAGCCCGGGCACGCTCTCGGGATCGGCGTAGCTGATCGCGCCATTGATGCCGTCTTCGTGAAAATAGAACTGCGCAAATGTGTCCACCGTGAGGCGGTCGTTCACGAAGCGGGTCTTCTCCCACGAGAGGCCCCAGTCGGGATTGAGCTTGAAGCCGTCGAAATACGCTGTGCCGCCCCAGAAGGAGTCGTCCCAGTCGAGGCCGAAGCGCTGCCAGACTTGACCGGCCTTGAAGGTGCCCACATCCGTGTACGCCCAGAGGTACGAGTCGTAGGTCCAGAGGCGCGAGGGGAAGAAGCTGCGGAATTTGTCGCCGTCGTTGACGCGCGCCTCCACGTGCGCGCCGTAGCTTTTCACGAAGCCGGTGCCGGGCGTGACGATCTTCGTCGGGTCGGCCGCGAGCGAGAAGAAGAAGGTGCCGCTTGCATCCTTCGTGCCGTAGTGAAACGAGCCGTCGCGGTCCGCGTGCCACCAGTGCCAGCCGCCGAGCGTGAGCGGCACGGTCCACGTCGCCTTCTTCGCGAGGTAGCCATCGTACCACGTGTCCACCGTGGGAAACACGCTGGGCGGCAGCGTCCACTCACCAGCGGGCGCGGGTGCCGGTGCGGCGGGCGGAGTCTGGGCGCGCAGGCCGAGCGCGAGGAGCAACGAACAGGCGATAAAGCGGGCGGTTTTCAAGTGGAAGCGGAAGCGGGAGCGACCGGGATCGGCGGATTCGTGGAGCGCTTCTGGCGCTCGGCGATGGCGGACTCGAGCGCGGCACGCAGGCTCGGATGCGCGGCGACGAGCGTGTTGAATTGTTCGCGGCTCAGGCTCAGGCAGTGCGACTGCGTGAGCGCGCGGAGGCTCGCGCCGCGCGGCACGGAGTTGAGCAGCGCGATCTCGCCGAAGTGGTCGCCGTCCTGCAGCACGGCGAGACGCTTCTCCTTGCCCTCGGCGTCACGCTTGAGGACTTCGACCGAGCCGCGGACGATGATGTAGAACTTGTCGCCCGGATCGCCTTCGCGGATCGCGAGGAAGCCCGGCTCGAAAGTCTCGGTGTGAAACTGCTCCGCGAGCGGTGCGAGCGCATCGAGGTCGAGCGAGGCGAAGATCGGGATAGCCTTGAGGCGCTCGGGTGTGACGTGCGCGAAGCCGTCGGCCGTGATCGTGAAGCCACCCTGTTTGTCCCAGAGATCCCGATACACGCCGCCGCGCGCGAGCAGCACATCGTGGCTCCCCTCCTCCACCACTTTGCCCTTCTCGAGCACGATGATCTTGTCGAAGCGCTGCACGGCCGCGAGGCGGTGCGTCACCATCACGACGGTGCGGCCGCGCGCGAGGCGCACGATGGATTCGTTGATCGAGGCCTCAGTGCTCGGGTCGAGCGCAGAGGTCGGCTCGTCGAGGAGCAACATCGGGGCCTTGCGAATCAGCGCGCGCGCGATCGCGATGCGCTGGCGCTGGCCGCCGGACAGGAAACCGCCGCGCTCGCCGGTGAGCGTCGTGTAGCCGTACGGCATCTGCGCGATCACGTCGTGGATCTCGGCAGTGCGCGCCGCGGCCTCGATCTCCTCGGGCGTGGCGTCGAGTTTGCCGAGCCGGATGTTTTCGTAGATCGACGTGTTGAAGAGATACGCCTCCTGCATCACCATGCCCATCTGCGGGCGGAGCGACGCCTGCGTGGCCGTGCGGAGATTGTGGTCGTCGAAGAGCACCGCGCCGCCATCGGGGTCGTAGAAGCGGGTGATCAGGCTGAGCATCGTGCTCTTGCCCGAGCCGGAGCCGCCGACGAGCGCGACGGAGGTGCCGGCCTGAATCGTGCACGTGACGCCCTTCAGAATCGGGCGGTCCGCGGTGTAGCCAAAGGCGACGTTGTCGAAGCGGATGTCGCGCGCGAGGCGCGGGAGTGGCGTCGCGCCAGGCGCGTCGGCCACGGCGATTTTTTCCGCGAGCAATTCGTCCACGCGACCGACCTTGGCCGCCGCCGCGATGTACGCCGCGTACCACGCCGCCGCCGTGCTCGTGCCCGCAGCCACGCTCATCAGGAGCGAGAAGCAGCCGAAGAAGGCGCCGATCGAGAGCCCACCGGAGATCACAAACGCCGCACCCGCGCCGACGATGGCGACGAGGAGGACATTCACGCCGTAGAGCGACGAAAGCGGGATGAGCGAACCGACGTAGCCGAGTTCGGCGGAAGTTTTCGCGAGCGCGTCGTTGGGCTCGTCGAACTTGCGCTTCGTTTCGTCCTCGAGACCGAGCGCGCGTATGATCGGGCGCGAGAGGAGACTTTCGTTGAGCACGCCGATCAAACGCGCCTCGAACACCGAGCGCTCGTACGCGAGGGCGCTGGCGCGGGGCCCGAAAATCTTGCTGCTCATGAAGCTCAGCGGGAGCACGACGAGCGTCACGAGCGCGATGCGCCAATCGATCAGCGCGATGGTGACGAGGCAGGCCAGCGTGACGAGAATGCACTCCAGCAGCGCCGGCAGCGCGCGCAGCAGCGCGAGCTCGATCGCGCCGAGTTCGTACGAGAAACGCGCGAGCACGTCGGCCGTGTCGGCCTTCGCAAAATAGCTCGAGGAAAGCCGGTTCAACTGGCCAAACATTTTTGCGCGCAGATCGCGCAGCACCTGTCCGCCCACGCGCGCAATCAGCCGCGCCTGGATCACCGCGCCGATCGCACAGATCACGAAGAGCCCCGCAAGCTCGAGCATGATCTTCAGGAGCAGCTTGCCGTCCTTATAGACCAGCACGCGGTCGAAGATCACCTGGAAGGCCAGCGGGTATAGCACATACAACGCGACCTGCAGAAAGATGCCGCCCCCGATGATGGCGCACGCGCCACGATACGGTTTGAGGAGGACGAGAAACCACCGCAGCAACCCAAAGGGGCCCGGCGCCGGCGGCGGTTGCAGAGCTGAAGCTTGGCTCATGGACCCGGCGAGGGTGGACTTACGAGACGAGCATTGTCCACTCGTTCGCGCGCAAAGTGCGTCCACGCCAATTCATTGCACCATCGACCGAGAGCGCATCGGCTCCGTCACCGAGCACACGCACGGCCGCGAGAGAGCCGTAGCCGCTGAGCGGCTGCTGCTCGCAGAAAGTCTCCGTAGTGGGATTCCAAATACGGATGTCACCGGGGTTCGTGCCGCGCACCGCGACCGCCACGTGATATGAGGTCGGGCCCGAGAGCCAGTAGCCGCCGCCTTTGCCGTGCCAGCGCTGCGCCCAGTTGCGGATCGCCGAATCGTCGAAGAGCTCGATCATCTGCACGGTTGCCACCGGTTCCTCGACCGCGCGCAGCCCCTCGACGGTCAGTGCGGCCAGCGCGCTGCAGTCGATGGTCTCTTCCTCCACGATCTCGCACCAGTGAATCGGATGATCCTGCGGGCCCCATTTCCAACGCTGACGCAGCCACGGCGCGGGCAGGCTCGCCACGGCGTGGTGCGCGCACGACTGCGCACGAAACCACTCGCGCGCGATCCGGCAGCAGCGGCCGCGGTGCGACGCGATGCGGGTGGGCTCCATGCCGCCGAGCTTGCGCAGCGCTTCCTCCACCGGACCGCGAAACGTGGCATCCACGCAGGCGCAATTGTCCGCCACCATCCTGACCGTGCTGTCATTGTTCATGGAATCCTCCTAGGCCAAACGTGTAGCTCATCGTCGCCTCGTAGGCGCCGGCGTGGGAAAAGATCAGCGCATCGCCCTCGCGCGCATCGGCAGGGAGCTTGATGCCGCTCGCGAGGATATCGTGCTCCATGCAGATGCGGCCGAGCACGCGGTCGTAGCCGCGCGCGAGGCGGCGCAGACGGCCGTTGGCCGAGCGCAAGTAGAGCGCGCGCGGGAAATGCACCGCGAGCGGGATCTCCGCGAGGCACGCATCGGCCACGACTTCGCGGATCGAGTCGGTCCGGCGGATTTCGAGGATGCGCGACACGAGCACGTGCGACTGCTCGCACACGGCTTTGCCCGGCTCGATCACGACTTCTTCTACGTTTGGCAGACGCCGATGCACGTAGTCGATGAGCGTGGGCAGGCGCTTTTTCAAAAACGGCCCGAAGCTCTCGCTCGTCCAGCCGCCACCAAAATCGATCGTCCGGAGCGGCTGCTCCGTCGCGTTTTCCAGCGAGCGTGCGAGTTCCACGAAAGCCCGCGCCTGTCCCAGCCATTCCTCGACACCGAGACCGCTGCTCTGGAGATGGCTGTGCACGCCGAACACGACGTCCTTTGGCAGGCCGCGGCGCACGCAATCGACGACCTCGCCGAAGCGCTCCGCCGTGCTCAGGCGCAGACCGAAGCGCGAGTCGGAGTTGAAGCCATTGAGCCGCAAACCGAGAATCTTTGCCGCGGAGGGACGATAACCGCCGATACGCTTGAACGCCTCCAGGCTGTCTGCGAATACCGCGTGCACCCGCTGGCGGTCGAGCTCAGCCGGATCGAAGGGCACGGGCCCGTTGTAGATAATCTCATCCGCGGCGAAGCCGCACTCCAGCGACCAGCGCGCTTCCGCGGCGCTGATGACCTCCGCGCGAAAACCATACTCGCGCGCCAGCGCCATGAGCTTTCGCGTCGGGTTGGTCTTCACACTGTAGCCGGGCGCGAGGCGCACGCGCTTCTCCGTATCGACCGCATCGCGCGTGGCGCGAAAACCGCCCTCGGCCAGCTCGGGCAGGAAGACGCGCGCCGGCGTCTCCGCGGAAAAATCGACGTGCTGCTCGACCGCCGCGGCCAGCGCGGACTCGATGCGCGGTGCGCGGACCTTGCGGGCCGGCGTGCGCTTTTTCTTTTCCTCGCCGAAGAGGCGCCGCATCAGCTGCGGCAGACCGGAGGGCGAGGCAGCGGAGATCTTCGACGAGAACACGACGCCGCGGACTGGCGGTGGGGGCGCGGGCAGCTGGATCTCGTCTTGCACGGGGATCTCCAGCACCACGCGCGTGAACTGCGTGCTCTCGCATTCGGCCGGAACCGGCGTAACACCGGACGCCGCGGCGAGGAGCAACGCGGGAAGATTGATGCCGCCAAGCGTCGCACCGTGAATCCACGCAGGGAATCGGTAGTTCCAATCGATGAGCCAGAGCTCGCCGGCGTCGTCGCGGACCATTTCAAGTTCGCCCCCGCCGGTCCAGTTGAGCCGGCGCACGAGGCGCGCGAGCCCAGCCAGCAACGCAGGCGGCACGGTCACGACTTCGCCGGACCAGCATTTACCCTCGGAGGTGACGAGGCGCTTGTCGACGAGCGCGGCGCCTAACAGTTCCCCCTGAAAAGCGGCAAAAGCCAGCATCACCTCGGTGCCGGAGATATGCTCTTGAAGGAAAAATTTTTGGTTGCCCCAGCTCGACGTGAGCGCGTTGTGCGCGGCCTGCAGGCTCGACCAATCTTTCACCCGGTAGGCGTCCATGATCGGGCCTTTGGCCCAGACTTTCCAACCGTGCTCGACGGCGAAATTGTACACTTCGCGCTCGCCGGTCTCGAGGTCCATGCACGCGGGCACGCGCACCGGCAGGATGTCCGCGACTTGGGCGAAAGGTTTCGTGGTGCGATCGAGCACCGCCACGACGGGGCTGAGGATGCGCGGGTGGCGTTTCTCGCCGAGCCAGCGGACCTCGAGGTCGGAGCACGGGAGATAGTATCCGTTCATCTGCTCCAGCCGCGCGATGATCTGCGCGCGGTGCTCATCGAGGTCCAGCTCTTCCCACGAGCGCACGACCCACACGTCGTCGAAGTACTCGCTGTGCAGGCCGCTCGCGTGGGTGGAGTGGTCCTTGCCGACGACAAATGCTCCGGGAAAACCCGCCTTCAGCGAGCGCGCCACGCCAAGGCCCGGGGCCGGATTGGGGCCGGTGTGGCAGCAAGAAACGATCACATGGACCGACGGCAAGGCGCTGGAGCCTGCCTGAGCGTAGTTCGATTCGCGAAGCAAGGGGCAGTTGGACCAGTTAAGATGTTCACCATTTGCATCTACGAGGGCAAGCGGTGAAGAGTACGTAGTACGCAATGTGACACGGACGCCAAAAACGCGATTCCCTCGCCGTCCAAAGCCGCTACTGCTTCCCCGCCTTCATGTGCGGAATCGTCGCCCTTCTCTCCGATCAGCCGATCGCGCCGGAAACGCTCACGGCTGCGACATCCGTACTGGCGCACCGCGGGCCCGATGGACAACGCACGTGGCTCTCGGCGGACCGTTGCGTCGGGCTCGGGCACCGTCGGCTTGCCATCGTCGATCTCAGTCCGGCGGCGGCGCAGCCGCTCACGGATGAACGCGGCGAGGTGCACGTGGTCGTGAACGGCGAGTTCTACGATCACGAGCGTATCCGCGCGCAGTCGGAAAAGGAAGGTCACCGCTTCCGCACGCGCTGCGACAGCGAGATCCTGCTCCCGCTATATAAAAAGCACGGCCTGCGCGCGGTGGAGCACCTGCGGGGCGAGTTTGCGTTTGCGCTGTGGGATGCGCGCGAGCGGCGGCTCTTCGCAGCCCGCGACCGATTCGGCATCAAGCCGCTCTTCTACGCCGTGCACGGCGGGCGACTCTATCTCGCGTCGGAGATCAAGGCGCTGCTCGCCGCCGGCGTCGCCGCCGAGTGGGACTGGGAGACGATCAACCAGCTCCACTCCGTGTGGGCGCAGCATCCGCACCGCACGCTCTTCAAAGACATTTTCCAAGTGCCGCCCGGCCATCGCCTCATCGCCACCGTGGGCGGCGCGGTGCGGTTCGAGTCGTATTGGGATTTCAACTACCCGACCCTCGCCGAGTCCGCGGCGAATCCGCGGAGCGAGGCCGACATGGTCGCACAGGTGCGCGCGCATCTCGACGAAGCGGTGCGCCTGCGCTTGCGCGCCGACGTGCCGGTGGGCGTATATCTCAGCGGCGGGCTCGACTCATGCGCCGCGCTGGGCCTCGCGGCGCGGCAGGCGAGCGGACCGCTGCGGGCGTTTACGCTATCGTTTGACCACGCGGCGTACGACGAGCGCGCCATCGCGGAGGAAATGGCGCGGCACGCGGGCGCGCAGCTCGACGTGATCGCGGTCGACTCCGCGGACTTCGCCGCGCACTTCACCGGCGCGCTGCGCGCGGGCGAGACGCTGATCTACAATCCGTCGGTCGTCGCGAAATACCTCCTCAGCCGCCACGTGCACGACGCGGGCTGCCGGGTCGTGCTGACCGGCGAAGGCTCCGACGAAATCTTCGGCGGCTATCCGCATTTCCGCACCGACATGTTTCGCCACCTGCACGCGCAGGACCCGGTGGAACTCGCGCGGCAGCTCGAGGCGCTGCACAGCGCCAACCCCGTCTCGATCGGCACGCTGCTCGCCGACCAGAGCGCGCCCGCGCTCGCACCAGTCCGCGCAGCGCTCGGTGCGGTGCCGACGTTCCTCGCCGCGCCCGCACAACACCTCGAAGCAGGCCGGCGGTTTTTCAGCGGCGAATTTCGTGCGCGATTCGCGGCGCGCAATCCCTACGCGGAGTTCATCGCCGGCTTCGATGTCACGGGGCAGCTCGCGGGCCGCCATCCCGTCGATCAAGCACTCTACCTGTGGTCACGCTCGCTGCTGCCGACGTATTTGCTCAGCCAGCTCGGCGACCGCATGGAAATGGCGCACTCGGTGGAGGGCCGGCTGCCGTTTCTCGATCACGCTCTCGTCGAGTGTGTCACGCGGCTTCCTGCTGCCGCGAAGATCAAAGGCACCACCGAAAAACACCTCCTGCGCGAAGCCGTACGCGACGTGATCACCGACACCGTTTACCGTCGGCAAAAACATCCCTTCATGGCGCCCCCGGTCGCCGCGACGCCGGAGAGTCCGTTTTTCCAAATGCTGCAGGACACACTGCGCAGCGAGCGGCTGAAGCGCGTGCCATTCTACGAGGCGGGTGCGATCATCCAGCTCCTCGACGCCCTTCCTCAGCTCGACGCCGCTACGCGCCACCGCGTTGATCCGCTGCTGATGGCATTTCTCAGCGTAGCGGAGCTGCAAGAGCAGTTTCATATCGCCTGACGGACGCAAATCGCTGGCGGCGTCGGCCGAGCATATCGCCCGCTGACTTGCACTTACCGCTCTCGACGGTGCAACCCCGGTCGGGCGGGGCGGTCTAAGGGTATATCATGGAAACCCAAATTGCCGAAGCTACCGAATTTGACGTGGTCACCGAGAAGATCGACAGCCGCGTGACCGAAATCCAACTCTACACCAAGGGCGGCGCCCCCAACGGCGTAGCCCGCGTCTGGCCCCGCGACGGAAAATTTCGCTGGGCTCACCCCAATGGCACCGAAGGCGAAGCCGCGACCTTCCCGCTCGCGGTAGCCTCGATCCACGGGCTGCACTGAGCGCATCAGCGCGCGGCACGTCTTGCCGCGCAAGATTCCCAAGCCCGTTCGGCGCACCCTCGCCGGCGGGCTTTCTTTTTTCTCAGAAAACAGAGCGGAGGTTAAATTTCACCCAGCGCATATTTTCCGCGCTCGGAATCTTTGGCGTCGCCACCGTCGCGCCATGGGCCTGCCATCGCCTGCGGCCCCATGCGCGCCACCTCCGACAAACTCCTGCTGCTTCTCGCCGCCATCTACTGCGCGGCGAGTTTCACGCACTTTTTCCACAATGCAGAGTTCTGCGGCGACTATCCCAACCTACCCGCGTGGCTCTCGCGCACCAGCGTCTACTGGACATGGATCGCGCTGACCGTCCTCGGCGCCACTGCCGTCGGGCTGCTCCGCACCCGCCATCGTACCATCGGCCTCGGGCTGCTCGCGACCTACGCGGCGCTAGGTTTCGCCGGCCTCGGCCACTACGGCCTCGCGCCGATGGCGCGGCACACGGCGATGATGAATTTCACGATCTGGTTCGAGGTCGCGACGGCGGCAGTGCTGCTGGTTGTCACGCTGGGCGCATTTCTCAAAAGGCACGCCTGACGGCCCAGAAAAATTACTCCGTCACTTCGCGGATCAACACCTGCGCCAATATCCAGTCGGGATCGCGCAAGGCATGGAAGACGCCGCCAATCAACCAGCACGTATCGAGTTCGCGGTAGTACAGCACGTACGTCCCCGCCTGAAATGGGCAGACGCGCCATCCATGCAGACGCTCCGGCCGTAAGAGTGGATTGGACGCCACCGATTCAATGATCCGGTCGTACTCTGCGACGATCCGCTCGGCCTTCGCTCGCGAACGCGGCAGATGATATGCCACGATCGCCGGCATATCCTGCTCCGCGACCGCTTCCACGATCCGGAGCGGCTTGCTCATAATCCAGTCTTGGCGCGAATACGCTGACGGGCCTGTTCGGGCGTGAGGGCACTGCCTGGATTCTGCTGCACGGCAGTGAGTCGCTGGTCCAATTTCCGCAGATGGGAGTCAGGGGTCAGCAAAGCGTCGTGCGGGATACTGGCCCAGAGCTCATCGATGAGCTCGATCTTTTCGGCCGGGGTCGCGGTCTTCAGCGCAGGAATCTCCGCCAGTTTCATGCCGCCAAGTGAACACACGGGCCGCGATTTGTCGACTTCGCGAAATCGAACCGGGGACACGAGGTTTTTGAAACCTCCAACCATCTTGGTGCCCGGAGAGGGTCTCGAACCCACACGCCTTTAGAGGGCGACGGATTTTGAGTCCGTTGCGTCTGCCAATTCCGCCATCCGGGCGACGCGAGGGCATGACGGTAGGCGGGCGGCGGGGCGTGTCCACGCCATTTTTCCGAAGGACGAGTTGCGACACGCGCGAGGCTTGTCAACGGGGCGGCACGGGGCACAGTGGGCATATGCGTATTGCTGTCGTCCTCGTCGTGCTCGCCGCGGTCCTTCGGATCGTCGCGGCGCATGTGCCGGTGCTGTCCAATTTCTCGCCGCTCATGGCGGTGGCGTTCTGCAGCGCGGTGTACTTCCGCAATCGCTGGCTGTGGCTCGCGCCGTTTGCTGCGCTGTCGCTGACCGATCTCTATCTCGACCACTACTACGCGACGGCGTACGGCTACTCGTGGACGATAACCGGGCCGCTCCTGCGCATGCTGTGCTTCGCGGCCGGCCTCATGCTTGGCCACGCCGTAAGCACGCGCCGCAGCTGGCTCAACCTGCTCAGCGGCACGCTCGGTGCCTCGGTGCTCTTCTATCTCGTGACCAACACCGCGTCGTGGCTCGGCGACATGGGCTACGCGCACAACGCCGCCGGTTGGTGGCAGGCGATGACCGTCGGCCATCCGGAGTTCCCCCCCACCCTCTTTTTCTTCCGCAACACGCTCGTGAGCGACCTGCTCTTCACCGGCGTCTTCGCGCTCGGCATGGAGCTCGCCGCACAGCGCCGCGGCGAGGAAAGCCTGATCAAGGCGAAGACGGTTTGAGCGGGGCGAGACTGCGGTAGAGCTGCGGCGCGCGATACCATGAGCGACGCCACGCCGCAGAATCTCTCAGCGTAACAGCCGTGGAGGTTGGTTATCGTGGCTGGTCCGGCTCTTCTTTCACGGATCGAATTTCATCTCCTGCGACCAGCCCGCTTTCGGCGTCGATATATTCTTGCACGCTTGATCAGCTTCAAAAGTAAAAATGACACGGTCGCCGCCTGAGTCTTCTCTTTCGAAGCTCCTGATAGTGCCGCCAAAAAAAGAGGGCTTCGCCTGCGCTCTGTGAAAATAAATCTTCCCGCCAACTAGTGATGCTGCTCTATCGGTCGACATCGACCAATTGCCGCTACGATAGATATCGGAGCCGCGAGCGACTGGGGTAGGATGCGGCAGCTCGGGATCGGTCCTTTGAATTACGTGAATGGCAGGCATAAAATTCTGCTGAACACCACCAGGTCACTCCGGAACGGATAGCGCGAGCCGTGATTCAGCATGGATCGTGAAAGCCGTGGAGGTTGTCTCTGGTGACTTGTCAGGCGCTTCTTTTTTCACGAATCGAAACCGAGCCCTTTCGGGGCGCGGCCGATGTAGTCACAGCGCCAGCTTCGATAGTCACGTCCGCCGGAGAAGAAGATCATGCCGTCATCGGGCCGCTCCGGCCAAAAGAGGCATACTCGCCCAATCTTTAGGGCGGTGATCTCATCTTTGAAGGCGCGCAAATGCCCGACAGACGCCGCTTCTTCGGCGAGGAATCGCTGCACGCTTTCGAGAAAATCTGCTTTTTTCTTGGCGATATCCGCGGCATGGCGAACGAGCGAAGCATCCGGCTGCGGTGTCCCCGTGATCTGAAATGCGAAGCCCAAGCCCACGTGCTCAGGAGCGCTGATCCACGCCTCATCCTCCGTCGACCATGTAAGCGTGCCAAGCTCTGGGTCCGCGACTTCATCTGCGATTGGCGGCGGCTCGCCTTGAAAGAAACGCTTTAGCTTATCGAACATGGGTCTCGCCAAACGCTAACGATAAGACACGGGAACGGAAGGGGCGGGACGTGCGGCAGCAGGACCCGCGGCTGCAGCTAACGCATCCAGTTGTTTGGACTCTTTGCTGTCGGCATGCGCTTTCTTCATCTCCGATTCGATGGTTGCAGGCGCTTTTTTCCAAACGCTCCGCAGCGTGATTAAATCGAATACGGCTACGATAGCGTCGAGGAGCAGTAGCATTTTTTGACCGAGACCTAAAGGTAAGCCACCGGAACAGACGGTGCAAGGCCAGCGTCAGCACGCCTCGCGACGATCAGGGGCGTTTGGCTAAGTACCCGCAGACCGGTCGGCATATCCGATTCAGTCTATCACTCGCCATAGGGGGATTGCGAAGAATCGGGTCAAAAAACGCCGTTTGGAATCGTTTCAGAGTATCTTCCGATTAGAGTTCGCGCTCGATGAAAGCCCGCCAGTCACAGGTGGTTTCCTTCGTATTGCTGGCAATCGCCTGTGGATTGGCTGGATGCTCACGTGGGGTTGTCGTGTTCGAGGACGGCATTGCAATCGTCACCGAGGACAGAACATTGCCGCTATGGCTCGATGTCCATGGCAGGGCGGTGCGCAACTGGAACTGCAAGGTGGCCGACGTCCGTTGTAATAACGTGAAAGGCGCACTTCCTTGTTATCTGTATGACAAGGATCGTGACTTAGTATTTGTGGTCGAGGCCGCCCGCGGGAAAGACGATATCATCAGGATCCTGAACCTCCGGACGAAAGAAAGCCTGCGAATACCGGCCCCGATGAGCGCCTTCGGCAATTGGTTCGGCTCGCACCCGCGCCAAATGGGGATGGGCAGTAGAGTTGAGGACATGGGCGGCGGGAAATTAAACCTTATCACCAATTCGGTCTCTTCGCATGAGGAGCTGGTGATAAACTTGAAGACCAAGGCCGTCGAAGGATTGAAAATACGGGCACGATAGAGAGGAGGCCGACATGACTGCACCTAAGACTGAATCATCGACGCCCGGCTCGATCGCACCGCGCATCGAGCTTTCCGTGCCGACTACGGCCATCACCAAGTTCGTCATGCCGGTATTCGGGTTTGTGCTCGGGGGCGTGCCGCTCTGCATGTTTTTTCAGCCTGTCGGCGGAGCCGCGGCATTCATCGCATGGCTTTTGGGCGGAGCGGTGATGGGTGGCCTCATCTATGCGTGGACGCGACGGATCGTGGGTGCCGCGCTCATCGGCGATCGGCTGGAGATATCCGACTATTTTAAGACCATCCAAGTACCGGTGGAGCATTTGGTCAGCGTCCAATCGACGTGGGGTAGAAAACAAAGAGCACTGATCCTGACCTTTCTGCCGCCAACTCCGTTTGGGCAGACTTTGGAGATCATTCCTCCCGGCTCCTGGTGGAGGATGCCGGGCGAAATCGATGTCGAGCAGTTCCTGTATGATCTCGTGGCCAAGCATCATCCGAGACCCGTCATCGACGGCCGGCCAGCCGAGGCCGTGCTCGCGCTGCTCGCGGACGCCAATCCGTCGCAGGTGGCCGAGCTGCGGAAGCTGCAGGAGGAAGAACTCACCGTGCTGATCGATCGCTTGCCAAGCGATAGCGCGCTGCGCGAAATCGCCCGCGGTGAGAGACAGAGCCGCTGGCAGAGTGGATACCGCAGTGGCTATTGAGTGAGGTACGGAGAGCGCGTGGACGGTATCCGAGAGTTGGATACGCGGAATAGTAGCGTGCAAGCACGCTACCCACAGGGGAGGACGCAAGGCGGCTAAACGGAGCCGTCGTGTAGACTGAGCGAAGGCCGGCGGGCCGCCGGCGCTCCCAGCTTACTTGCCCTTCATGACCCAGACGCCGTCCCACTCGCCGGCGGCGGGGGGGTGCTCTTTCATGTACTCGCAGCGGCCGACGTAGGTCTTGGAGAGTTTGTCGCCCGCGTTGAGTTCGAGGCCGGCCTTGAACTGGCCGATGGCGCGGTCCCACTCGCCGGCGCGGTAGTACTTCAGGCCGGATTTGAAGTGGTTCACCACTTCGGGGAGATTGGGGAAGGTCTCGTCGGTGTGGAAATCGAGGATCTCGTACACGCTGACGGGCTCGGTCTTGCCTTTCACGACGACGAGGTCGACCTCGCGCATGCGGTAGCTGCCCTTGAGCTTCTTGCAGGTGGCCTCGCTGGCGAGGATCTGCGCGGAGTACTCTTTGCACGCGCTCTCGAGGCGGGACGCGAGATTCACGCCGTCGCCGATGACCGTGTAGTCCATGCGCTTCGGCGAACCGATGTTGCCGGAGACGATGGTGTCGGTGTTGAGACCGATGCCCATGAGGATCGGCTTCTGGCCGCGGTTGTGGCGGGCTTTGTTGAGCGCGTTCAGCTCGTTGATCATCGAGATCGCGGCGCGCATCGCGCGGTCGGGATGGTCCTCGAGTTTCATCGGGATGCCGAACTCGGCCATCATCGCGTCGCCGATGAACTTATCGAGCATGCCGCCCTCCTTGTTGATGCAGTCCACCATGATGGTGAAATACTCGTTGAGCAGCGCGACCGTGCCCTGCGCGCCGAGCTCTTCCGTCAGCGTGGTGAAGGAGCGGATATCGGAGAACAGCACCGTCGCCTCCACGCTCTGGCCGCCGAGGAGGTCGCCGCTGCCGCCGCCCGCGAGGAGCTGGTCGGCGAGGCCCGGGTCCATGTAGCGCGACATGGTGGACTTCATGCGCTTCTCACTGGAGATGTCTTCCACCATCACCATGGTGCCGACGCGTTTGCCCTTCAGGCTAATGAGCGGCTGGATGGTGAGATTGACGTTGAGCTTTTCGCCGCCGACCTGGAGCTCGGCGTCCATGATGACGTCGTTCTTGCTCGAATCGCCCGCGAGCTTCTTCACGCGCTCGGCGACCCAGGCATTGTGCTCGGTGAACACTTCCTCGATCAGCTTGCGGAGCACTTCTTCCGGGGAAACCTTCAGGATGCGCTGGCCCGCGGCGTTGCAGGTGTGGATACGACCGTCCTCATTCAGCGTGATCACGCCGCTGGGCATGCTCTCCAGCACGGACTGGTTGTAGTTCTTCATGTTCTGCACGTCGTCGAAGAGCTTCGCGTTTTCCAACGCGATCGAGACCTGTGCAGTGAAAGCCTTGAGGCGCGTCTCGTCGTCGGGGCCAAAGGGGCCGCCGCGCTTGTTGAGCGCCTGGGTGACGCCGATGCATTTGCCGTTCTTGTTGATGATCGGCACGCAGAGGATGGAGCGCGTGAAATAGCCGGTCTTCTTGTCGAAGGCGGGATTGAAGCGCAGGTCGGCGTAGGCGTACGGGATGTTGACGGTCTTGCCCGACTGGAAAACGGCGCCGGCGATGCCCGCAGTGTTGGGCAGCTTGATCTGGACGGCGTTGAGCCCCTCGCCCACCTCGGACCAGAGTTCGTTGGTCTTTTCGTTGTTGAGGAAGAGCGTGGAGCGGTCGGCCTTCAACATGCGCGTGGCCTCACCCATGACGCGGCGGAGCAGCGTGGAAAGTTCCAGCGAGCTCGTGATGTCGGAGACGAGGTCGAGGAACTCCATTTCCTGCTGACGCGTCTTCTTCATCTTCTCGACGTACTGCGTGCTCTGCAGCGTGACGGCGGCCTGGCTAGCCATCGCCTCGAGGAGGCCGAGATCGTCCTCGGTGTAGCGGCCCTCGCGGCGATTCAGCGTCTGGACGACGCCGATGATCTCGCCGCGGGCGGTCTTGATCGGAGCACAAAGGATGGAGCGCGTCTTGAAACCCGTCTTGTGGTCGATGTCGCGGTTGAAGCGCTCATCGGCGTACGCGTCGGGGATGATCTCGCCATTACCCGACGTGAAGACGGCGCCGGCGATGCCGGAGTTGTTCAGGAGGCGGATCTCGCGGTTGAACGTGCCCTGCGCGACGCGCGAGTAGAGTTCGCTGGTCGCGGGGTCATTGAGGAAGAGTGAACCGCGCTCGGAGTTGGTCTCGTTGGCGACGATCTCGACGAGCGTGGACAGCAGCTCATCGAGGCTCTCGATGGCCGCGACCTTGCGCGAGAGCGTGAGCAGCATCTCGCTGCGCACGAGGCGGGCGCGCAGGGTCGCCATGGTATCGCGCACCTTGGGCGTGCGCGGTTTGACTTCGATGCCGGGGGAAGTGGCTCCGCTGAATGACATTTATCGTTTCTCCAATTGGCTGCGCAGGGTGGCAATGGTGTCGCGCAACTGGCGCAACTCGTCATTGGCGGCCTGGCGTTGTTTTTCGATTTCGTCGGCGTGCTCGAATACACGTTTTTCCAACTCGGCGCGCGCGGCGCCGGCGATGGCCTTGAGCTGGCGAATCTCATCGGCCCCGGTCGACACGGCGCTTTGCACCGCGGTGTCCTTGCTCGCGTGCAGCATCTGCATCTCGTCGCGAATACCTTGGACGGTCGCTTTCAACTGGCGGATTTCGTCCGCGCCGGTCGCCACGGCGTTTTGGACCGCGCCGTCCTTGCTGGCGTGCAGCACCTGCATCTCGTCACGGATGCCTTGGACGGTGGATTTGAGTTGGCGAATTTCATCGGCGCCGGCCGCCACGGCGGCTTGCACCGCGGCGTCCTTGCTCGCTTGTACGTTTTGCATCTGGTCACGGACGCCTTGGACCGTGGCCTTGAGCTGGCGAATCTCGTCCGCACCGGCGGCGACGGCGGCCTGCACGGCCTCGGCCTTGCTCGCCTCAACCGCGTGCAACTGATCGCGCACGCTCTGCACTGTTGCCTTAAGCTGGCGGATTTCATCGGCGCCGGCCGAGACGGCGGCCTGTACTGCGGAGTCCTTGCTCGCGTGAAGCGCCTGCATTTCGTCGCGCATGCCCTGCACGGTCGCTTTGAGCTGGCGGACCTCGTCGGCGCCGTTGGCGACAGCGGCCTGCACGGCTTCGGTTTTGCTGGCGTTGACCGACTGAAGTTCGTCGCGCATCGCCTGCACGGTCGCGTGGAGCTGGCGGATGTCGCCCTGAGCACCGGCCACGGCGGCCTGCAGCATACCCGCGCGCTCGGCCTCGACTTCCTCGAGCTTGCGACGCAGCGCATGAATCACCTCATGCAGGTGGCGAATTTCCTTCTGTGCCGCATAGAGCTCAGAGCTCTCGGCCGGGGCAAGCTGGGATGCCTCGTCAACAAGGGGATTCACGGGACCTACAGTGTCGTAAATTCACCCCGCCACCCGCAAGACGATTTCAGGAGCATTCCTACGTAGGAGAAACGGAAGCGTGAGATTCGCAGGGCTTTGACAAACAGCGTGGAGCAAAAGCAAAAGGCTGCGATGGGCATGAGGGGTTAAGCGCGAAGACGCAAAGATGGCAAAGGATCGCGAAGTGAGCGCGATTTTTTATTTTTACAGGAGTTAACGGAGGAAAGGCAGGAGGGCGGAAACCGGAAGAGTCGAGCGGCGGATGTTCGATCCTAAACATCGAAGCTCCGGCAGATTTCTTTAACCGCGAATGGACGCGAATCCACGCGAATGAGGAAGGCACCGGATATGGAACGCTGATCTGCGCTCATCTTCGCTGATAATTAGCGGAGATTAGCGCGGATTAGCGTTCCCCAAACCTCTCCTCCGTTCTCTGCGTTTTCTCCTGTAAAAATGGATCGGAGGCCGACAGGCCGCGGTCTGTTTTTGGTTACGCTCAGCGCGGCGGGTTAAGGATAACCCGCCCTACCCTCAATCGGCTGCTCGTGTTCAGAGCAGATCCGCGGCGAGTTCGGCGAGGCGGGAGCGTTCGCCCTTGGTCAACTGCACGTGGGCGGCGATGGCCTGGCCTTTCATGCGGTTGTGACAGTAGACGAGGCCGTTGCTGCGCGCGTCGACGTACGGGTTGTCGATCTGAGTGGGGTCGCCAATCAGGACGATCTTCGAGCCTTCGCTGATGCGCGTGATCACGGTCTTCACTTCGTGCGGCGTGAGCTGCTGCGCTTCATCGAGGATGAAGAAGCGGCGCGCGATCGAGCGGCCGCGGATGAAGGCGAGCGCTTCGATCTCGACGAGGCCGCTCTTGAGCAGGCGCTCGTAGGGCTTCGTGACCGGCGCGCCGTTGCCGTGCGCGGGCTGCGGGGCCTGCACCGAGGTGACCATGTAGTGGTCGTCGGACTTGCGGTGCTTCTTCTTGGAAACTTTCTTCGAGGCGAACTGCGGGTCCTTCGGCGGCTTCGAGGGGATGAGGACCTCCAGCGCGTCGTGATACGGCTGGAGCCAAGGCTTCATCTTTTCCTCGAGCGAACCGGGGAGGAAACCGATGTCCTTGCCGAGCGCGATGACGGGGCGGGAGATCGAGACGCCGTCGTAGTGCGAGTGATCGTCGTGCGTCTGGTGCAGCGCGCACGCGGTGGAGAGGAGCGTCTTGCCTGTGCCGGCCTTGCCGAAGCAGGTGATCAGGTTGATCGAGTCGTCGAGCAGCGCGTCCATGAAGAACTGCTGTTCGAGATTGCGCGGGCGGACCGGGATGCCGCCGGGGGCCTTGACGAAATCGGGGATGCGGAGGCGGCGCACGAGGCCGGAGCCGTAGTGACGCGCGGGCATCGTCTTGCTCTGCTCGGAGCGGAGGAGCACGTACTCGTTGAGCGCGAGGGTGGACGCGATCTCGGCGCTCACTTCAAACTCGCCCTCGGAGCAGAAGCGCTGGAGGTCGTACACGCTGACGTCGATCTCGCGGTAAGAGTCTTCGTCGATGATCTCGGGGACCTTGTCGTTGAGATAGTCCTCGGACTCGAGGCCGACGGCGCGGGCCTTGAGCTGCACGTTGACGTCCTTGGTGACGAGGATCGTGGGCGGCGGAAACTGCTCCTGCACGAAGAGCGCCGCGGCGATGATGCGGTTGTCCTTCTTCGAGAGGTCGGGGAGGATCGCCTTGAGCCGGTCCATGAACGGCGACTTGCGGTTTGGGTCGGCGAGATAGGGATTGATGATGATGGAGAGCGTGCCGCCGTTGGGCAGGTCGACGCCTTCCAGCATGGAGCGCGAATCCGGCAGGAGGTCCTGCAGGATGCGGTGCACGCGGCGGGCATTGCGGCCGCGCTCGGTGGACTGCTCGCCCTTGATGGCGTCGAGTTCCTCGAGCACCTCCACGGGGATAGTCAGGTTGTTCTCCTGAAACTTGTAGATCGACTGGGGGTCGTGGAGCAGAACATTCGTATCCAAGACGAACGTCTTGACCTTAGCCGAAACCTTTAGCCGCGGTTTGGGGGCAATAGCCCCACGAAGGTTATCCATCGGTTGGGAGTATCTTGTGAATAGCTGTGAACAACTTTTCCGAGCATGTCCACGTCAGAGTTGGAATCTGGTGTGGGGAAAGTCTGCACATTCGTGTGACGGAGCCGCTGGGAGTTGCGTAGGGCAATACCCCATCGCGCAGGGACAAACGACTTAGCGGACTGGATTCGCCGACACAGAGCCGAAGCACGAAATGCATTTAGCAGGGCGCGAGCCAAGTCGCGTGCGGCGTCCCGCGTTTGCGTGACTCGACCGAGCGGAGAGAGACGATTATGATCAATGCGGGTAGTGCCGTCGCATTCGGCGCTAGGCCACTGGTCGTGATCCTTGGGCTTAAGGTGCCATGGCCGGTGGTTGACAAAAACAATGTAGAAAGCCCGGTTCGCGAGAGCCGGGCTTTTTGTTTTCTGATGCGAGAGCGGAAAAAAAAGCTGGATCGAGCGGAGTCGGATTAAGCGCAAAGACGCAAAGTTGGCGAAGGTTCGCGAAGGATTTGAATCACGGAGACACACAGGCACGGGGAAGCATCGGAAGAGTTTTCTCTGTGTCCTTGGGTCTCGGTGGTGAATCTCGATCGTCGGCTCGCTGGTGCTCGCCGCTACGCGGAGGCGAAGACGCGGCGTGCAAAAAAAAGAAAAAGGCCCGGCGGTGAAGCCGGGCCTTTGTTTTAGCAGCAGGGGTTGGGGAAACGGTCTTAGAACTTGGCGCTGACGCCGGCGTTGATCGTGAGGCCGAAGTGCTTCCGGCCGGTCACGTGGGCATACTCGGGATTGATGCCGGTCTCGGTGTCGTACACGCGCGTGGCGGACGTGGTGTTGGTGATGTTGGCCACGTTCATGAACATGCTGTAGCGGCGAGTGAGCTGCACGTTGCCCTGCAGGTTGAGACGCAGATCCTCGGGGATCGCGTTGTAAACCTGATAGGTCTGCGCGGCGGTGGCGCCGGGCGCGGTGTAGCTGATCGTCGAGTTGCGCGTGATGCTGGCCGGGGCGTAGGTCACCGTGGCGCGAATCGAGAAACGATTGGCGCTGTACGCGAGGCCGCCGGCGTAGCGATCCGCCACCGGGAGGCGGTCGATGTAGCCGAGGACCGTCGAGGTGCTGTTGCTCGGCGCATTGTTGCGGTGCGTGAAGTTCACGAACATGTCGAACCGGCTCGCCCAGTCGCCGAGGATCCCGAGGTTCTGCGAGAGCTTGATCTCGTAGCCGGTGCGCTTCGTCGTCTTCGCGGGGTTGTTGGTGAAGGTCGTGATCTTGTAGTTGTCGTAGTCATTCGGATCCAGGCCGAAGGACTGGAGGATCGCGCCGTACTCGGGGCTCGTGTTGTAGAGATCGGTCTGCTCCTGGAGATTAGAGCTGATCTTCTGGTAGTACGAGACGCCGATGTTGCCGCCCTTCTTCGTGTAGTAGTTGAGCTCGCCGTTGTACGAGTCGGTGATCTGCGGCTTCAGGCCGGGATTGGACAACGTGATCGTGCCGTCGCCGCCGAGCACGCCGCTGGACACGTCGTTGGTGTTGATGGCAAACGAGCTGCCGGAGGTGATGATGCCGCCCGCGCCGCTGCCGTCCTCGATGTTGGGGAGCTGCGTCTCATGGCTCCACGCGAGCTTCAGGACGAGATCGTTGGTGATCTTATAAGCGGCCTGTAGCTGCGGAGTGGCGACCTCGTTGCGCTTGCGATCGATGAAGCGCGCGCGGAGACGCTGCATGGCGAAGAACAGGTTGTTCGAGTTGGTGCCGTTGGCCACGCCGTCGACCGCGAGCTGGAGCTGCGTGGGCGGAGTGATGCCGGCCGCGGTCAGACGCGCGCGGAGCGCGGTGTCGGTGAGCACGGCATCGCGCGCATACGCGGCACCGCCTGCGACCACGCCGGTGCCGCCGTCGTAGCGGACGCCGTTGACGTAAACACTGTCCGTGTAGATCACGCCGTCGGGGCGGTGGACGAGGTTGTACTTGCTGTCCACGTAGGGCTGCACGCCCTTGTAGGTGGTCGAGAAGTTCTGGCGCGCGCCACCGACGAGCGTGAGGCGGTTCTTGAAGAACTTGGCGTCGAACATCGCGTAGGCGGAGTCAGCGGTCTCGCGCACACCCTTGGTCTGCGTGATCATGCTGTTGTAGTTGCCGATGCTGTACGTGACATCGAAGTCCGGGTTGAACTGGTCCGGGTGATCCTTGTAGATGTCGTAGAGCTTATAGACGCTCACCCACTCCTGCGGACCGGTGAGACCATAGATCGCGCGGCTCACGTAAGTGTCCTGGATCTGCGACGCATTGAGCGTGGGGCCGGTGTAGCGGGCCTTGTAGCCGGTGCCGCGGCCGAATTTCTTCGTGTCCTTCACCTTGCGGGCGACGCCGACCTTCACACCCATGGGGAACGGCATGAAGTCCAGCTCGCGCCGGAGATCGAGGCCGTAGTTGTCCTGCACGTCCTGCTGGTAGGCCTCGCCTGACTGGGCGTTGACCGTGCCGAGCGCGTACTTGGAGATGTGCGTGTAATCGAGAGGATTGCCGCTGGTGTCCCAGGCGAGGATGCGACCGGGCGCACCGTCCTGAATATCTTCGAAGTCGATGCGGCCGGTGGAGAGCGTGACGTCGAGGCCGGAGAAGTGACCCTTCTTGTAATCTTCCTGACCGCTGCGCGAGATCGAGTGGCTGGCGCGGCCCTCGACTGACCAAGGGCCCTTGCGGAAGTTGCCCTTGAAGTAGGCAGCGAGCGTGTTGCCGTCAGTGTCGCGGTCCGTGAGCGTCATCTGCGTCGAGTGGCCGGTGCTGAAGCCGGTGGCCTGCTGGTAAGTGCGGACGTAGGTGGAGCTGAAATCCTTCACGAAATTGCCGAGCTGGAACTGCAGACGGCGGTCGGCCTGAATGCCGGTGTAGCGGGAGTACTGGACATTGCCCGTGAGCGTGAGCGACGGGAGCGGGCGCCAGTCGAACTTGATGTTGCCCGACTGCTTGTAGGTGCTCCACGGACTGTCGAGGACTTGCACGCGATTCAGGTAGGGATTTCCGAAGTCGACGCGGCCGATGGCGTTGCTGACTTGAGCGGTGGACGAGCCGCCGATGGGCGTGAGGTTGATCGCGAGATTGGCGGTCTGCCAGCGGTCGGCGATCTTTTCGCTCGGGAGATACTTGTTGTCCGAGGAGAGCGAGACGGTGAAACCGAGGGTCTTCGAGAGCGGCACGGCGACCGAGAGGCGCGCGCCGGGCAGCGTGTGGTAGGTCTTGTCGCTGGCGGGGCCGTAGCGGCGGCCGAAGGTCAGCGGCTCGATCGTGTTGTACGACGTGGTGAGGTCGATCGAGTAGGTCGGACGCGCGTATTCAAACGCGCTGCGCGAAATCAGGTTGATCGCACCACCCGGGGAATCCTGCGGCATGTCGGGCGTGGCGACCTTCACGACCTCGACGCGCGAGGCGTTGTTGATCGACATCATATCGAGGCCAGTCGCGCGCGTGAGGCTCGCGGGATTGGAGCTGGAGATCGGCATGCCGTCGATGGTCACGCCCGTCTGGTCCGCCGAGAAGCCGCGCACGCGCACGGTGGCGGCGTCGTACTCGTTGGCGTAAGTTGAGCCGTAGCCGATTTCGACACCAGGGAGGAACTTCACGAACTCACCGACGTTGCCGTCCGGCACGAAGCCGAGCGCGTCGGCCGCGATGACGTTCTTGATGTTGGGTGCATTGCGCTCCTCGTTGATCGCGATCTCCTGCGCGTTGCGGAAGCGTTGCGACTCGACGACGAACGCATCGAGTTTGATCGTGCCGGTCTTGCCGTCGTACTTGGCGGAATCGGCGTTAAACGTGAGATCCTGCCGAGCGGCCTTGCCGGCCTCGACGTTGACCGTCGCGGCGAGCGGGTCTTGGCCGGTGTAGTAGATCTTGAGCTTGGCCTGACCCGCGGGGACGTTGCGCAGATGGAAATCGCCTTGATCGTCGGAGAACGCCTCAATCGAGGTGCCTTCGACGACGACGCGCGCGCGGGTGAGGTAGAGGCCGTTGGTGGCATTGAGGACGCGGCCATCGATGTCGCCGGTCTTGTCATCAGCGGCTCGGGCGGGGGCCGAGAGCGACGCGGTCACGAGAGCCAGCAGCGCGACGCGGCTGGCGAGAGCGAGCGCGCCCTGTCGGAGGGACGAGGACAGACGAGCTCGGAGCTTGGGGAATATCATCTTACGAGGTGTGTTGGGTGGAGGGACGTGGACGGGTAAATCTGGCAACGCTCCGCCAAAAACGACGGCTCGCGCCAGCGGCTCATGTCCGGCAGGGTCAAGACTGACGGGACGAAGCTAACAGAGACAGGGGTAGCAGGCTCAGGCGACCGGCCGTGGTAATGGGCCGGACCAAAGCTACGGGATAGTAGGCGAGTAAAGCGGAGCTGTCTTGTCCCTGAAACACGGGACAGGGTTGGCGCTTCCGTTTCGGCCCAGCGCTCCCGATGATTTTCCGTTGCGGTCCTCGCTTGCCACCGTGATCGATTCTGCCCCGCGCGACCGCTCCGTCCGCCCTCGCTTCTC
Organism: Verrucomicrobiota bacterium; assembly: GCA_048498795.1. Lineage (GTDB taxonomy): Bacteria > Verrucomicrobiota > Verrucomicrobiia > Opitutales > Opitutaceae > JBEHXH01. Next base: position 363,228 of record JBEHXH010000006.1, on the reverse strand, counting down.
CGTTGCGTATCCGTCTCTCCATCCTGGCCCTGCTCTTCGCGACCCTCCCCGGTCGGGCCGAGGAGGTCGTGCCGCCCTACACGACGCGGGTGTGGCAACAGAAGGAAGGCGCGCCGAGCAATGTCATCACGGGCCTCTGTCAGGATCGCCGTGGCTACCTGTGGGTCGCGACGCCCGAGGGGTTGGCGCGCTTCGATGGCACCCGCTTCGTGGCGCTCGCGATCGCACCCGATTCACCGGCCGAGGCGGGCTTCAATGCCCTGCTCCCCGACCCCACCGGCGACGGCCTCCTGCTCGCGCTGCGCACCGGCGGTATGCTCCGGCTCGTGCACGATCAGTTCGAGCCGTACGCGCTGCCCGCGCCCATCGCCCAGCGAACCATCACCGGTCTCTACACCGCGCCCGATGGCGCGCTGTGGATCGCGTGCGACGGTGGCTTCGCGCTGCGGCACGCGGCAAACGCTGATCATCTCTTCGGTCCGCCGGATGGCATCCCCTCAGATCAGTCGGTGCAATTCGCGCACGATGGCGAGGGCCGTACTTGGCTGGCGGCGGGCACTTGGCTGGCGCGTTGTGAAGGGGAAAAATTATTGCCGCTCGTCCCGCGCCCGCGGACCGATCCGCTGCGCATCGCCTCGGCGCGACAGGATGGTCCGTGGATCATCGCCGATCAGGAGCTGATGAAAATCGTCGGCGATGCGGCGAAGGACATCGGCCGCCTCAACGCGCGGGCCGGCGCGCCCTACGCACAGGGCTTCCTTGAAGATGCGAACGGCATACTCTGGATCGCCACGCGCTCGCGCGGGCTCTCACGCGTGTCGCCGAAGGACGCCGATGCACTGCGCGTGATCACCACCCCCGAGGACATCGCCAGTCTTATCGAGGACCGCGCGGGCAATCTCTGGTCCGGTACCAACGGCGGGGGCCTCATCCGCCTCAAGGCCGGCGTGCTGCGCAGCTACGACCGCTCGCAGGGCCTGCTCGAAAATCACAGCCTCACGGTGACGCAGGATTTGTCCGACGGCATGTGGTTCGCGAATCGCGATGGCGGCGTGGCGTTTCTCACACCCGCCGGGCGCATCGCCACGGTCCCGCTGGCCGGCGACGGGTGGAAAAATTTCAGCGCGGTCTCGCTCTCGCCCGCCGTCGAGGGCGGTGTCTGGGCAACGAGTTCGCGCGGCCTGATCCGCGTCACGCGGTCGCGCGTCGTAGAGCACCTGCCGCTGCCCGACGCCGCGCTCAATGCCGAGGTGCGCGTGACCTTCTCCTCGCGCAACGGCGATCTCTGGCTCGCGCTCGGCCCCGGCGCACTCGGCCGGGTGCGCCGCTCGCAGCTGACCGTGTTCGGCCCCGAGCAGGGTCTCGCGCGGTTCACCATCCGCGCGCTCGCCGAAGATGCGAACGGCCGGCTGTGCGTCGGTGGCGACCGCGGCGCATATTTCCGGCAGGAGGCGGAACTCTTCGTGCCGGTGCCTTTGTCCGACGCAGCGAGTATCGGCGCCGTGCAGGCGATCGCCCTCGATCCGCAGGGCGGCACGTGGCTCGGCACGGAACGCGGCGGCCTGCTGCACTTCGACGCGACGGGTGTCCGCTTCGTCAACGAGGCGCAGGGTCTGTCGTCCAACAACATTGCCCAGATCGTCTGCGACGATACCGGTCGCCTCTGGTGCGGCTCGCCGAGCGGGATTTTCCACGTGCCGCTCGCCGAGCTGCAGCGTCTGCTCGATCGCCAAGTCCCGCGCATCTATCCCGTTTCCATCGGGCTCGACGAGGGCCTCCCCGAAGCCACCTGCCTCAGCGGCTGCCAGCCCGCGGCGTGGAAAAGCCGCGACGGCCTGCTGTGGTTCGCTACACGGCAAGGCGTCGTGGCGATCGATCCGCGGCGCGAGCAGAATTTTCCGAAAACGATCACGGCGAAGATTATTGCGGTCGAGGACGATGGCCAGAACCACGCGACCGACCGGCACGTGCGCATCGCAGCCAATCCGCATACCGTCGAGGTGCAGTACTCGGTGCTCTGTCTCTCCACGCCCGAGCGCGTGCGCGTGAGGCATCGCCTCGTCGGCTACGACGACGAGTGGACAAACGCCTCCGTCGACGGCATCGCGCGCTTCACCCGGCTGCCGCCGGGAAATTATCGCTTCGAACTTTCCGCCCTCCTCGCGGGCGTGTCGGGCAGCACCGTATCGGAGACGATTCAAATCACCGTTGAGAGCAGCTGGTTGCAGACGATCTGGTTCAAACTCGCGCTCGGGCTAGGCGGCGCGACGGCGCTCGGGCTCGCGGTGCGCACCCGTTCGCATCGGCGACTGCGAGCGCGGCTTGCGCAGCTCGAGCGTGACTCTGCGCTGGAGCGCGAACGCGCCCGCATCGCGCAAAATATCCACGACGATCTCGGCGCGGGGCTCACGCGCATTAGTTTGCTCACGCAGTCCACCCAGGCCGACGGCAGCCAGCAGCTCGACAAAATCTATCACACCGTCAGCGAGCTCACGCAGTCGATGGACGAAATCGTGTGGGCCGTGAACCCGAAGAACGACGATCTCGAAAGCCTCGCGAACTACATCGTGGAATTCGCGCAGGGCTTCCTCGCCGACGCGGGCATCCGCTGCCGCGTGGAGTTGCCGGCCTTGCTCCCGCACCACACACTCACGACGCAGTACCGCCACCATCTCTTCCTCGGCTGCAAGGAGGCGCTCAACAATATCGTGAAGCACGCCGGCGCCACCGAGGTCGCGCTGCGCCTCAACGTCGAGGCCGGCCGCGTGCGGCTCGTGATCGCCGACAATGGTCGCGGATTTTCTCCGGCCGTCGCGAGCACGAGCACCGGCCTCGCGAGCATGCGCGCGCGCATGGCCGCGCTTGGCGGCGCGTGCGAAATTTCCGCGGTCGCGCCGCATGGCACCGCCGTCACGCTCAGCGCCGTGCTGCCCACGCCCCTTTCTCCCCGATGAACCTCCGTGTCTCTATCGTCGACGACGACGAACCCACCCGCCGCATCTTGGCCGAGCTCGTGACCGAGTCCGGTCACCTCCAATTCGTGAACAGCCACCCCGACACCGAGTCCGCGCTCGAACGCGTGCCGATCGAAAAACCCGACGTGGTGCTCATGGACATCAACGTGCCTAAGCTGAATGGCATCGAGTGCGTGCGCCTGCTCAAGCCGCAACTGCCCAACACGCAGTTCCTCATGCTCACCGTCTACGCCGACGCGGATCACATCTTCGCCGCGCTCGCCGCCGGCGCGACGGGCTATCTGCTCAAAGGCACACGACGCGGTGAGTTGCTCGCCTCGATCAAGCAGATCGCACAAGGCGGCTCGCCGATGAGCTGCGCGATCGCGCGCAAAGTCGTGCAATCCTTCGCGCGCACCGAAGCGGACCGCCCCGACCTGCAAGCGCTCTCGCCCCGCGAACGCTCCGTGCTGGAACTGCTCTCCAAAGGTTATCTTTACAAGGAAATCGCCGAGAACCTGAAGCTCAGCGTGCAGACCGTGGACACCTACGTGCGCCGCGTGTACGACAAGCTCCAGGTCAACTCCCGCTCCGAAGCGATCGCGAAATATCTGAAGCGCTGAGCCTCGTCCGCGACGCGCTCTGTGCACTATCCGCAGCCGAGACTGCAGCGCTCTCTTTCAATTCCAGCCACAAATCCTTTTGGCCGCAAAAAGGCGCAAAAATTCTCTTCCTCCGAATCGAATCTCCATCGCGCCTATAGGCGCGCAGGCGATCCCTGCCGCAGCCCCAGAAATTTTTTGCGCCTTCTTGCGGCCAACCTGCTTTTGTTTTCTGCAAAATCGCGAAACGCTCACGCGTTCAGCTGCCATTTTCTCTTGGGGACGCGGCCCCCTCGCCGCGTAGTTTACCTCACGCCACTGCGCGCGGGGCTTTGAGGCCGAGCACTTCGGTGACGGATTCGCAGAGGCCCACAAAAGTTTCCTCGGCGAGCGTGAGGCGGCGGCCTTTCAAATGCGTGACGCCCCAGTGGCGGCGGAGCTTGCGCGGGCCGAGTGGCACGGCGACGAGCGAACCGTTTTCTAATTCGGCGCGCGCGATCCACGGTGCGAGAATCCCCGCGCCGATGCCGATCTTCACGAGTTCTTTGATCGCCTCCATGCTGCCGAGCTCGATGAAGTTGGTGAGCAGGATTTTTTCCTCGCGGAAATATTCGCTCACGAGGCGGAAGGTGTGACTGGCCTTGTTGTAGAGAATCAGGGTCTCGTTCGGAATCTCGTCGCGCGACGCGGCACCGGCGCGAGCCCACGCGTGCAGCGGAGCGACGAAGAATTGCAGCTCGTCCTCGAAGAGCGGCACGAAGTTGAACTCCTCGCGCATCGGCCCCGGAGGCTCGAGCATCACCGCGAGATCGATCTGTCCGCTGTGCAATAAATCGAGCTGCATGCCGTGATCGCCCGGCTCGATGCGGATCACGCACTTCGGAAAACTCTGGCGAAACTCGCGCAGCACCATCGGCAGGAAATGCTGGCACGCCGTCGTGCTCGCGCCGACGCGCAAACGTCCGTGGCCCCACTTCGAGAGCGTGTCGAGGCCCGTGCGGGCCGTTTCCATTTCACGCAAAATTTTCTCGGTGTGCCGGAGAAACTGTTCACCCGCCTGCGTGAGCATCACGCGCTTGCCCACCCGGTCGACGAGGCGGCAGCCCACGTCGTCCTCGAGGGCCTTGATCGCATGGCTGACCGCGGACTGAGTAAGGAACAAGTCCTTCGCAGCCAGCGTGAAGCTGCCGCGCCGCGCGAGCGCGGCGAAGGCGAGCAGCTGACGGCTGTCGATCAGCGGTTTCATGAATGAACGGCCTTCATCATTTAAATGAAAACTTCGCGAAGCAGTAATTAAGCCAAGGAGGCATTATGGCGCGGAGACAGCTTTCTTCGGGCCAACTCTGACATGCCTGCTACCAATCTGCCTGCTGCTTCCGCGTTTGGTCCGCGCCGCCTGAAACTTGGCTTTCTCGCGCTCACCGACGCCTCGCCTCTCATCGTGGCGCAACGCCAAGGCTTCTTTGCCCGCCATGGGCTCTCTGTCACTCTGCATCGCGAGGTCGGCTGGGCGACGATCCGCGAAAAGATTCTCTACGGCGAGCTCGATGCCGCGCAGGCGCCCGCGCCGATGCTCTGGGCCACGCAGCTCGGCGTCGGCTCGCCCGCGTGCGAGGTGCTCACCGCGCTTGTGCTGAATCTCCAAGGCAACGCGCTCACGCTCTCGCGCGCCTTATATACCGCGGGCGCGCGCGATGCGGCGAGTTTCCGCGTGGTGGCCCGCGAGCGCGCGGCGCAGCGGCGCCCGGTAACGTTTGGCGTGGTCTTCCCGTTTTCCTCCCACCATCTCCAGCTACGCGACTGGCTGATCGCCGCGGGGGTGCAGCCCGAGCGCGATGTGCGCATCGTCGTGGTGCCGCCGGCCCAGATGTTTCGCAATCTCGCCGCGGGCACGATCGACGGCTACTGCTCCGGCGAGCCGTGGAACACCCTCGCGGTCCGCGAGAACGTCGGCTGGTGCCCCACGTGGAGCGGCGCCCAGCAGCCGCGCCACGTCGAGAAGGTGCTCATGGTCACCAAGCGCTTTACCGAGAAGCACGCCGCCGAGCACCGCGCGCTCATCGCCGCGATCGTCGAGGCCTGCGCGTGGTGCGATGAGCCGCAGCACCGCGAGGCGCTCGCGCAGCTCCTCGCCGAGTCGAGCCATCTCAATCTGCCCGCGCGATTGATCACGCCGGCGTTGATCGGGCCGTTCGACTGCGGCGACGGCCGCTCCGCTTCCGCGCAGGATTTCCATATTTTCCATCGCGGCGAGGCCAATGTCCCGACCGCCGAAAAGGCCGCCGAGATTCAATCGTCGCTCGTGAGCGGCGGCCTGCTCGCCGCGGGCGCCGTTTCCGCCGAGCTGCCGCGCCAGCTCTTCCGGGAAGATCTTTTTCGCTCCGCTCTGACCTCCCACCAACTCCATGACACCTCTGCCAAATAATTCTCCGAAAACTCCGGCTGCGCCCGCGGACACGTCTGCGCTCGACCGCCGTCAGTTCCTCAAGCGCAGCGCGCTCTTCGCGGGCAGCGCCGCGCTGTTCTCCGCGCTGGGCAATCGCTCTTGGGCCGCGACGGCGGGCGCGGTCAGCGATGCGCCGGAGACGCCGAACCTCAACTTCGGCATCATCGCGCTTACCGATTGCTCGCCGATCGTCATCGCGCACGAGAAGGGCTTTTTCAAAAAGTACGGCATCAACTCCACCGTCACGAAGGGCGCCAACTGGGCCGCCATCCGCGACAACCTCACCTTCGGCTCCATCCAGGCGACGCACATGCTGATCGGCATGCCGCTCTCCGCGACCATGGGTCTCGCGGGCGCGGTGAAGAAGCCGATGGTCATCCCGTGGCTGATGAATCGCAACGGCCAGGCCATCTCCCTCAAGACCGAGTGGAAGGGTAAAGTCGGCGCCGACCCGAAGGCCATCAAGCCCTTCGTCGACGAGGCGAAGAAGCTCGGCGAGCCACTCACGTTTGCGATGACGTTTCCGCCCGGCACGCATGCGATGTGGATGCGTTACTATCTCGGCGCCGGCGGCATCGATCCCGACAAGGACGTGTCGCTCATCGTCGTGCCGCCCGCGCAGATGGTGGCCAACATGAAGGTCGGCAAGATGGACGGCTTCTGCGTCGGCGAGCCGTGGAACGCCCGCGCCATCGCCGATGGCATTGGCTTCACGTCCGTTTCCACGCAGGATATGTGGAAAGACCATCCGGAAAAAGTCTGCGCCTTCACCGAGGAGTTTGCAGAGAAAAATCCGAAGACCGTGAAGGCCGTCCTCAAGGCCCTGCACGAGGCGAGCGTGTGGCTCGACGACATGAACAACCGCCCCGAGCAGTGCGACATCGTCTCGCGCGCCACGTACATCAACTGCGACGCCAAGGTCATCCTCGGCCGCCTACAGGGCCACTACGACTACGGCGACGGCCGCGTGAAGGAGGACCAGAACTTCATGCATTTCAGCAAGCGCAACTGCAACTACCCGCAGGCGAAGTACGCCAAGTGGTTCATGTCGCAGTACCGCCGCTGGGGCATGGTTTCCGGCGCGCCCGACTACGAAGCGGTCACGAAACGCGTGATGCGCGCGGACCTCTACGAGGAGGCCATGAAGGAAATCGGCTACGCCCACGGCGGCGCCGACAACTCGCCCGAGACCCTTTTCGACGGACACGTCTTCGATCCGAAGGACCCCGAGGCTTACGCCAAGGGCTTCGCGGTCAAGTCGCTCAAAGCCTGACCTAAACCAATCCGTCCGCCCTACGGCACCGACGACCGCTCTGCGGCCGGGAGCTGCTGCATGGGTGGACTCAGCGGACCACCACCATGAAATCGTTCAAATTCGACTGGCTGATCCTCCCGCTCATCGGCGTGGCAATCGTGCTCGCGCTCTGGGCCACCTCGTGCGTCACGTGGGCCAAGGAACTCCCCTCGCCGCTCAAGACCTGGGAGGCGAGCAAGCCTTTCATCGTCGAGCCGTTCGCCAAGCGCGGCGAGATGGACCAAGGCATCCTGCGCTTCACGTGGTACTCGCTCACGCTCGTGGCGCAGGGCTACGCGATTGCACTGATCGTCGGTGCGCCCATCGGCTTCTGCCTCGGGCTCTCGAAGACGTTTGCGAAGATGTTCGATCCGCTGATCCAGGTGCTACGCCCGGTGTCGCCGCTCGCGTGGCTCCCGCTCGGCTACGTGCTCTTCATGAGCTTTGGCAAGGAGACTGCGACGATGGCCGCGCTCTTCACCATCGCACTCTGCGCCATGTGGCCGACGGTGCTCAATACCGCCGTCGGTGTCCGCGCCATCCCGGCCGACTACCTCAACGTCGGCCGCGTGCTGAAGCTCTCGCGCTGGAAAATGCTCACGAAGATCATGATCCCCGCGACGCTGCCGTACATGTTCACCGGCTTCCGGCTGAGCCTCGGCATCGCGTGGCTCGCGATCGTCGCCGCCGAAATGCTCACCGGCCGCCCCGGTGCCGGCGGCTTCCTCTGGCAGGAGTACAACGCGAGCATCTACGAGCACATCATCTTCTCGATCATCACGATTGGCGTCGTGGGCTTCATCCTCGATCGCCTGATGAGCCTGCTGGAGAAGCGCTTCAAATCAGCTTGATCCAAATCAAGGTCCGCCGCCCACCGTTTCGCTAAACTCCTTCCGTCCGCCATGCCTTTTCTCGAACTCACCCATGTCTCAAAATCCTTCGGCGATCACTCCGTGCTCGCCGGAGTGAACCTCTCGATCGAGCGCGGCGAGTTCGTCGCGATCGTCGGCTACTCGGGCTCGGGCAAGACCACGCTGATCTCGATGATCGCGGGGCTGACGCGCCCCGACTCCGGCTCGGTGAAACTCAACGATCTCGAAATCACTGCGCCCGGTCCTGACCGCGGCGTGGTGTTTCAGAACTACTCGCTGCTGCCGTGGCTCACGGTCGAGGAAAACATCCTGCTCGCCGTCGAGCAAGTGTACCCAAATCACGCCGCGGAGAAGCGTTACGAGATCGCGACGAAGGCCATCGCGACGGTAAATCTCACGCCGCACGCGCAGAAGCTGCCGCGCCAGCTCTCCGGCGGACAGCGCCAGCGCGTGTCGGTCGCGCGCGCGCTCGCGATGGACCCGCAGATCCTGCTGCTCGACGAGCCGCTCTCCGCGCTCGATGCGCTCACGCGCTCGACGTTGCAGGATGAGTTCGAGCGCATCTGGGAGGCCGACAAGAAAACCGTCGTCCTCATCACCAACGACGTCGACGAGGCGCTGCTGCTCGCCGACCGCATCATCCCGCTCACACCGGGACCGGGCGCCACACTCGGCGAGTCCGTGACCGTCACGCTCGAGCGCCCGCGCGACCGCAAGGCGCTCAATCACGATCCCGAGTTCAAGCGCCTCCGCGCGCTCGTGACCAACCAGCTCCTCGGCTACGGCGCGCGCCGCAAATCCACTATCACCCAGAAGCTCACCCTGCCCGACATCCTCCCCGAAGACCTCGACGCCCCGCGCACCACGCGCCGCCGCCCTCTCCGCCCGCACGAAATCAAAAAGGAAGAAGTGACGATCAGCTCCTGAGCGCCCGGCGCGACTGATCGTAAATCGTAACTCCTAAATCGTACTTCACATGTCTGCTTTTCTCGAAATCTCCCAGCTCGGCAAAGTCTATGAGACGCCGAAAGGCCCCTCGATCATCGTCGAGAATTTCGACCTCAAGATCCGCAAGGGCGAGTTCATCGCGCTCATCGGCCACTCGGGCTGCGGCAAGTCCACGGTGCTCTCGATGATCGCGGGGCTCACCGAAGTTTCCTCCGGCGCGATCGTGCTCTCCGGCAAGGAAGTAACCGGCGCAGGCCCCGACCGCGGCGTGGTTTTTCAAGCGCCGTGCCTGCTGCCGTGGCTCACCGCATTTGAAAACGTGATGCTCGGCGTCGATCAAGTTTACTACACCGCCGATGCCGAGGAGCGTCGCCAGATCGCGGAGTACTATCTCACGGTCGTCGGTCTCGGCGACTCGATGCACAAGAAACCCGCCGCGCTCTCGCAGGGCATGCGGCAGCGCTGCGGCATCGCGCGCGCGTTTGCCCTCTCGCCGAAGATGCTGCTGCTCGATGAGCCGTTTGGCATGCTCGACTCGCTCACGCGCTACGAGTTGCAGGAGGTGCTGCTCGATCTCTGGCAGAAGGACCAGAAGACCGCGCTTATGGTCACGCACGATGTCGACGAGGCGCTGTTTCTCGCCGACCGCGTCGTGATGATGACCAACGGCCCCGCCGCCACCGTCGGCGAAATCCTCGAGGTGAAATTTCCCCGCCCGCGCTCGCGCAAGCAGCTCCTCGAAGACCCCGCGTACTACGAATTGCGCGAGCAGCTCATCGGCTTCCTTGAGGAGCGCTCGCACCTGCGTCCGCTGCCCTCGACGCCGCCGTCCGGCGGCACTCCGCCGGTCACCCAGGCCGCGCCGCCCGCCTCGCCCGTGAAAAAACTTTCCCGGTTTCTCCGCTCCGCTTCACCCGCCGCCTGACCACTCACCCACCCACACCTAAGACACCATGAACTCACTCCGCTGTATCGCCGCGCTTCTTGCGCTGTCCGCCACGGCTCTCGCCCAGTACGCCCCGTCGACGCCGGCCCGGCCCTTCCCCGGCTACGTCAACGAGTACGCGCGCAACGCCGACGCGTACATGAACCTCTGGGACTTCGGCATCAATGTCCGCGAACGCTACGAATTCAAGGACGGCGCCGGCTTCACCTACTCCGGCCAGAACGCCGACTTCCGCCTCACCGGCAACGGCCTCAACAACGACAACCACAACAAGTACCCGCTCACGCGCCTCATGCCGCGCGTCGGCTACACCGCGAAGTGGTACGCGTTTCTCCTCGAAGGCCGCAGCAGCAGCTCAGCGGGCGACGAGCGTGGCGACCAGCGCGCCGCGGCCGATGCCACCAAGCCCGGCCGGGCGCTCGCCGAAAACGACCGCGATCTCAATCTCCACCAGGCGTACTTCTTCCTCGGCAACCACAAGGAGTTTCCCGTCTCGCTGAAGATCGGCCGCCAGGAGCTCGTGTACGGCGACCAGCGCACGCTCGGCCATTTCCGCTGGAACAACAACGCGCGCACCTTCGACGCGGTGAAGATCCGGTGGCAGAATCCGTTGTTCGGCGTCGACCTCTTCAGCGGCGGGCTCGTCTACAACGACAATCACAACTTCAACCGTTCGCACATTAACGTAGATCACTTCTCGGGTGCCTACTTCAACTTCCCCACGCTCTCGACGGACAACGTGGTCGAGGCGTTCATCTACTCGCGCAACGTCACCCGTGACTCCGCCTTCGTGAACGTGGACGCCGCGGGCAATCCCTACGCCGGTGTCGCCGCGCCCTTCCGCAATCCCGCGAAGCAGGACCTCTACACCACCGGCCTCCGCATCAAGTCCAAGCCCAACGCCTACGGCCCATGGGACGGCGGCGTCGAGCTGATGCACCAGTTCGGCAATCGCGCCGCCACCGGCCCGACCGCGCTGTCCGCCGCCGTCGCCAACGCCGTCCGCCTCCGCCAGCGCGCCTACTCCGCCATCGTGCAGGGCGGCTACACGTTTACCGAGAGCACGTGGCAGCACCGCCTCGGCGTCACGTACAGCTTCGCCTCGGGCGACCGCAACGCCACGGACCAGACGAGCCAGACGTTTCAGAATCTGTTCGCCACGACCCATCTCTTCTACGGCTACATGGATCTCAACAGCCTGCAGAATCTCCACGACGTCCGCCTCGCCTACTCCTTCAAGCCGCGCAGCAACATGAGCGTGGCGCTCGAAACCCACTCCCACTTCCTCGCCCGCAAGAGCGACGGTTGGTACAACGTGGCCGGCGTCGCGCGCGCGGGCGGCACCGCCAACGCGGGCAACGGCTACGCCATCAGCCCGAATTTCAGCCGCAACATCGGCACCGAAGTCGACGCGGTGTTCGGCTGGCACTTCATCCCCTCGACGCAGCTCGAAGTCGGCGCCAGTCACTACTACCGCGGCGACTACATCAAGCAGTCCCTCGGCACGCTCGGCTCCAAGGACGCGAGCTACACCTACCTCCAGCTCACGCTCAGTCTGTAAAGCCGCAGACTCAAACAACCGACACGTAAAAGGGCGGCTCGATGGAGCCGCCCTTTTTTTATGCGCGGTTCGAGCCGCGCGAATCGGTATCCGGTTTCTCAATACTTCCACGTGACGCTCGTCATCAGCGTCGGGCCGTCCTTGTAGATGTTGGACGGGAACTGCGGCGAACCGAAGTATTGGTAGCGGATCGCATCGGTCAGATTCACGCCCTGCACCGCGATTTGGACATTCTTGTTCACGGTGTAGTTGATCGAGGCATCGAGGTCCGCGTACGCCTTCACCTCTTGGTTGAGGAGGCCAACGTTCACGAAGAACGCCGTGCCCGTGACGTAGCGATCGCGCCAGTTGTACGCGAGGCGCGCGGAGAACGGGCCCTTCTCGTACATCGCCACGATGTTGTAGCTCCGCTTGGAGAGATTCGTTAGGGGGACATTGACCGGACCCGTGACGCCTGAGACCGCCGTCGGCGTCGTGCTGTCGACGTAGGTGTAGTTCGCCTGCAGGCCAAAACCGTCAAACGGCGCCGGCAGGAAGGTGAAGAACTGCTGGAAGCCCAGCTCCGCGCCCTTGATCGTGGCGGGGTTGAGGTTGCCGCTCGTGCTGATCAGGTAGGTGACGCCGTCGTAGGTCTGCGGCGACGAGGTGCTCGCGATGAAGCCCTTCACGTCTTTCTGGAAGAGCGCACCGTAGACCAAGTTCGACTTGCTGGGATAGTACTCCAGCGAGAGATCGTAGTTCGTCGCACGGATCGGCTTGAGGTTCGGATTGCCCTGCGAGCCTGAATTGAGATTCGGCGAGATGGGATTCGCGTTCAGCGTGAGCGACGGGGACAGCGAGCCGAAATTCGGGCGCGTGATCGTCTTCGACGCCGCCAGCCGGAGGTAGAGTTTGTCCGAGAACTTGAGTCGGTAGTTGAAGCTCGGCAGCCAGTCGGTGTAGGTGCTCGCGAGATTGATCGGTCCGATGACCGCCACTCCAGTGGGAGACACAGCCGCAGGCGTCACGGTGCGATTACCGTTCAGATCTTCTTTCGTCTGCACCGCGCGCACGCCGACGTTTCCGTCGAAGGCGTAGTCGCCGAGATTGCCGGAGAACCGCGCCATCGCGTAGCCCGCCGAGGTTTTCTCGACGATCTTGAAGAGGCTCAGCGGATTGACCGTGCCGTCAGTGTCCGGCGTGGTCGTGGTGTCACCGTAGGCTTTCAATAGCGCGCCGGCATCACGCAGCGTGCCGGGATCGGCCACGAGGTATTGCTGGAACTGCGGCTGCGAATAGCCGGAGAAGAAGTTCTGGATCGGAGAATTGCGCCACGTCCCGGGATACTGGCTGATGAGATTGGCGGTGGCTGGCAGATTGTAGCTGCCGAGGAAAAGGCCGGTCGTGTCGTTATCGCTCTGCGCGGTGGAGTAGCGCGCGCCAGCGAGGATCTTGCTGAAAAAGCCGTTCTTCAGGTTGTACTCCCCGTCGATGCGTCCCTGCGTCGACTTGTAGTTCGACGGGAAGCGCCGGTTGTAGACCTGCGTGATGCGGTAGATGCTCGGGTCTTCGAGGCTCGCGCCCGCAATGGTCACAGAGGGAATTTTCCCGCCGAGATCGTAGGTGAGCGAGGGAATGGCTACGGAGGAAAACACGCCGTTGTTGTAGAAACGATAGTCGCTCGTGTTGTGGCTCAGGTCGAAATTCACGGTCAGGTCGCCCGAGGTGAATTTTCCGCCGGCGCTGTACGTGTGCAGCCGATCGACCAAGTCACGGATGACGCCGAAGGCCGTGGCAGTGACATTGGAAAAGGTCGCGACCTGCGTCGCCGTGGTGCTGCCCGGAAACATCCGGCCCGAGCCCGCCACCACTGCACTCACCGGCGTGTTGGCGGTGAGTTGCACCGTGTCCTGGATATTGCGCCAGCGGTTTTGATTCGCACTGGCGTAGAGCTGCAGGTTCGGCGTGGCCTGCCACTCGAGCACGGCGTTGAACCCGTCGATCTTGAATTTCCCATAGGACGCCGCGCTGCCGTAGCTCGTGGCCGTGAGGGCCGTCGGCACGCCCGTCGTCACGGTGGCATCTGGGGTCGGGTTGCCCACGCCGATGTTGTCCTCGCGCCACGGCGCGCTGTTGTCACTGTACGCGATAAGCGCGCCGACCTTGCCGTACTCCGTCTGGCCGACGGCATTGGCGAACACGGTGTAATTCCTATCTCCGCGATCGCGCAGGCCCGAATAACTGTAGCCCACCGTCGCCCCCGCCTCCACGCCGTTCTTGAAATCAAACGGCTTGCGCAGGCGCACATCGATCAACCCGCCGAGGCCGCCGTCGATCTGGTTAGCCGCCGAGGTTTTGTAAACATCAGCCCCCGCGATCAGCGCGGATGGAATCTGCGAGTAGTCAAACGTGCGCAGGCCCGCGCCCACGCCGCCGCCGGAGATACCGCCCGGCGTGACTACTTCGCGCCCGTCGATCGTGTTGGCGATCTGCGTCAGACCGCGGATCGTCACGCCGCCGTTGCCGCCGAGACCGGCAAACGTATGCGCCACCTGCACGCCCGGGACGCGCGAGAGTGCGTACGAGACATTGATGTCCGGGAGCTTGTCGATGTCGCTCGCGACGATCGAATCGACCATCTGCAGGTTGGACTGCTTGATCTCCGCGGCGGAAGCGAGACTGCCGCGCAGGCTCGTCACCACGAATTCATCCAGCTTGACGATTTCCGCCGGGGCGGTGCCCGTCAGCTTCGAGGGCGATGCGGGGGGCGCCGCGGTCTGGGCAAGCACCGAAACGGTGCTGAACGTGAGCAACGCGAGCGAGCCCGCGTATTTGCACGATTGAGGTATGAGGGGATTTTTCATCGGCACTGAAGACCGGGCTAAGCCCGGTCGGGGTTTGGGGGTTTGAGGTTTAGGTCATTCGAAATCCCGATGATTTCAGGACCTCGAAAAGGGATGACTCCAGCCGCGCCTAGGCCGGCAATCGCACTCGGAGCGTGACGCAGGGGCGGATCACAGGAGCGCGGTCGCAAACGACCTCATCGCCTCGCCCTTTTCCGTCGATCGCCTCGGGCCCGCTCACATCTGCGGGCAAAAATCTGCCCGCAACCGGCGCGCCGCCGGGTGTCACGGGGTAAATCTTAAAACGATTTAGCTCCAAGCCCAAGATTTACCGTAAAACGAGCCCCGCGTCTTGCCCCGTAAACTAGGTACAACGATTAAACAATCAGGTGCCCTCAGCGCGGCCCTGCCTCTGAAATGGCAGACGCTTACACCGGGCGTCGGTCCCCAAATCGAGCACACTCGTAGCCATGATCTGCTGCCGCAGGAGAAACCTCGGCTCGCTGGCGCTCGCCGCTACGGGAGTCTCGCAGACCGACTTCACATCCTCGGTTGAAATTCCGGGTGGCCGCTTTGCCAGAGCATGAAGGCGTATTGGCCGGCGAAGTTTTTCATCGTCACGGATTTTTCCTCGGTGAAGTGGCCGTTGTCGTAGTTGATTTTCAGGAGCACAGGCTTGCCCGAGGCGCTCGCGGCCTGCGTGGCGGCGACGAATTTGCCGGGCTGCCACGCGGGGACGCGCGGGTCGTTCCAACCGCCTACACCGAGGATCGCGGGATACTTCACTCCCGCTTGCACATGCGAGAGGCCGTCCATCTCGGCGAGCGCGGCGCACTCGGCCTGATCCTTCACGGTGCCGAACTCGGGCGTGTTTACGGGACCGTTGGATGCGAACTCGAGGCGGAGCGAATTGGCGCAGCCGACATTCACCACCGCGGCAGCGAACAAATCCGGTCGCTCGGTGATCGCGCGCGAGATCAGGATGCCGCCGGCGCTCGTGCCGGTGCCGCCGAGGTGCGCGGGGCTCGTGTATTTTTTCTCCACGAGGTACTCGGCGCACGCGATGAAGTCCTTCCACGTGTTGGGCTTCGTGGTCTTGAAGCCGCCGCGGTACCACGCCTCGCCTTTTTCGCTGCCACCACGCACGTGCGGGTAGGCGACGACCACGCCGTGGAGCGCGATGGCGTCGCGAAAATTGGGATACGGCGTGTAGCTGTAGCCGTACGCCCCATATCCCTCCATGATGCAGCAGCTGCTGCCGTCCATCGGGATGTCCTTTCGGTGAATGATGCTCAGCGGGACCATCACGCCATCGTGCGAGCGGACCTCGACCTCCTCGCTCACGAGATTTTCGTAGCCGGGAAACTTGATCGCCGTGTTGAGCACGCTCTCGCTCACGCGATCCACGCCGGCTTCGTAGCTGTAGCGCGTGACCGACTGGAGCCATGAGCACACCTCGACGAGGAAGCGATCCGCCTTCGGATCGGGACAGGTCGCATCGACATTGCCCGCGAGCGGCAGCACCACAGGCGAGGCCTGGCCGGTGGCGAAATCGTACTTCACCGCGCGGCCGAGGATGCCATCAGAGTAAACCACGAGCAGGAAATTTTTGCTGTCGACGGTGTACTGGATCGCGTCCTTCGCCTCGGGGATGACGACCTCGGCGTTTTTCCAATCGGGGTGGCTCAGCTTCGTCCGCACGAGCTTGTACTGCGGCGCGCCTGCGTAGGTAACCGCATAGGCATAGTCGCCGTGGATCGCGAAGCCGCGCACGAGCTGGTCGCTCGGCTGGCAGAGCGAGGTCCAGTGGATCGCCTTGGGCGTTTTCAGTTCGCTCACGGGGGCGACGTAGAAACGAAACTCGTTCTGCACCGTGCCGAGGCTGCCCACCATGTACTCGGGCGACGCCTCGTCGTAGGCGACCTGTGCAAACTCCTTGGCCTCGATGTTGAGCTCGGGGTGCGATTGATTGCTGAAGATGTCCGTGTAGCCCGCGAAGTCCGTGCCGAGCATGTGCAGGCGGCTCTGGCGATTGAGCTCGATGTCGTGGCTCTTGATGTCGGTGATGTTGCTGCCGTCGTAGATGAGCGCTTTGTTATCGGGCGTCCACGCGAGCGGACCATACGACGGATAATAACTCTCGGCGAGCATCGCGGCCTTCTCGACGTCGAGGATGCGGATGTCCTGAAACTCCGCGCCGCCCGACGACAGGCCGATCGCGACGTAGCGGCCATCGTGCGACGGCAGCGCGGCCTGGATGGTCGTGACGACGCCTGCCTTGTACGTGCCCGGATCGAAGAGCAATTTCTCCGCGCCGTCCCAGCCGTCGCGGTAGTAAAGTTTGGCAACATTTTCGCCGCCGAGCGCTTTTTTGTAGAACAAGCGGCCGCCGGCGAAGCTGATCGCGCGGTACGTCGCAGGCTGCAGCCGATCGAGCGCGAGCCATTCCTCGGCGAGTTTTTCACGCGCCGGGATTTTCGCGAGGACCCCATCGGTGAGTTCGGCCTGCGCCTTGAACCACGCGGTGGGCTCGGCGTCCTGCTGCGCCTCGAGCCAGCGATAGGGGTCGGGATAGTTTTTCCCAAAATACGTGTCGATGGCGTCGCCGCGCTTCGTCACGGGATATTTCCATTCGGCACCCGCGCCGAAACAGAAGAACGGAACGCCCAGTGCCAAAAACGCCGCCGCGAGCGTCCGGCGCGACACAACCGACCCGGTGGAGGAGATCATGGGATAAGCCGTCAACCTGCCTCAAAGAGGCCCGTGAAGCGATGCGCAAAACGCTCTCCGGTAGGCGCTATGGCATCGTTGCGACTCAAAAGAGTCCTACGAGCGGCGCGGCCAGAATGAGCAGCTTTCATTCTTTTTCCTCAAACAATTCATCGGATAAATAGAACTGCTCGCCCCCGTTGGCCTGCGCGCTGCTAAACCCTGTTACACGCGCATGAAACTCTCCCAACTCAAGGACTCCGGCCACTGGCCCACGTTGTTCACGTCGTTTCTCTACTTTGACGTGAGCTTCATGGTCTGGACCATTCTCGGCGCGCTCGGTGCGTTGATCGCGCCTTCGCTTGGGCTCACGGCGCAGCAGAAGTTTCTGATGGTCTCGACGCCGATCCTGTCGGGCGCGGTGCTGCGCATCGCGTTGAGTTTGCTCGTCGATCGCATCGGCACGAAGAAGACCGGCATCCTCGCGCAGCTCGTCGTGATGGCTGGCCTCGCGGTCGCGTGGCAGCTCGGTCTCTCTTCGCTCGGGCAGGCGCTCGCGCTCGGGCTCGTGCTCGGGCTCGCGGGGGCGAGCTTCGCGGTGGCGCTGCCGCAGGCGGGCCGCTGGTATCCGCCGCATTTGCAAGGCGTGGTGCTCGGGCTCGCGGGCGCGGGCAACATCGGCGTCGTCATTGATCATCTCGCGGCCCCGCGCATCGCGGCGGCGTTTGGCTGGAAAGCCGTTTTTGGCGCGGCGCTCATTCCGCTCGCGATCGCGTTTGTGCTCTACGTGGTGCTGTCGAAGGAGCCGCCGGGCGAATTCAAGCGCAAGAAACTCTCCGACTACGCGAAGCTGCTCGGCGAGCGCGACGCGCACTGGTTCTGCTTTTTCTACACGATCAGCTTCGGCGGCTTCGTGGGTCTCGCGACGGCGTTCGCGATCTACTTCAAGGACGAGTTTGGTCTCACCCCGGTGCACGCGGGTGAAGTCGCGGCGTTCTGCACGTTGGTCGGTGCACTCGGGCGGCCTATCGGTGGCGCACTCGCTGATCGACTCGGCGGCATCCGTGCACTCGGCGTATTTTACACGGTGGGCGGACTCGCGATGGTCGTCGCCGCGCTCGCGCACAACATCTGGCTCTGCGGCGCGGGCTTCTTCGTGGCGTCGGGCGCATTTGGCATGTGCAATGGCTCGGTCTTCCAGCTCCTGCCGCAGCGTTTCGCGAAGGACATCTCGGTGATGACGGGCTTGGTGGGCTGCGGCGGTGGCGTCGGCGGCTTCCTGCTCGGCATGCTCTTCGGCTACTCAAAGGAAAACACCGGCAGCTACCTGCTCGGCATCCTGCTCTTCGCGGGGCTGTGCGGCGTGGCGCTCATCGGTCTCCGTCTCGTGAAAACGCGCTGGCGCACCACCTGGGGCGCGCTGGCCGCCGCCCGCATCTAAGCTGTGGCTCCCGCCCGCGAGCCTGCGCTCGCTTCCGCCCCAGTCGTTTCCCAACCTCGCGCCATGCAGGTCCACTCCTCCGGTCACGCGCTCGCGCGCTCGGAGGAGTCGCCGTGTGAGGACGCGTGGATCGTGCGCGAGCGCGGCACGGCCGTTTTCGCCGCGCTGGCCGATGGCATTGGCTCGGCCCAAGCGGGGCGCGCCGCCGCGCAGCGCGCGGTGGAGATGCTCGCAGATTATTGTCTCTCGCGGCCGCGCGCGTGGAGTCCGCGGCGCGCGCTCGCGGATTTCACGGCGCAGATCAACCGCCAGTTTCACGCCGAGGCGCTCGCGCAGTACGGCACGCCCGAGCTCGCGTGCACGCTCAGCGCGGTGCTGATCGAGGGCGGTCGGCTCTACGGCTGCAACGTCGGCGACTCGCCGGTGTTTCACTGGCGACATGGAAAACTCACCGTGCTCTCCGAGGCGCACGTGGTCGCCGATCCCGCGATGTCGCACGTGCTCACGCGCGCGCTCGGGCTCGCGGCGGAGGTGGAGCCGCATTTCTTCGAGCTGCCGCTGGAGACCGCGGATGTGGTGCTGCTCTGCTCCGACGGCGTGACCGGTGCCCTCGGCCTCGATCGGCTGGGCGAACTCCTCTCGCGCCAATCCACTGCGCGCTCGCTCGTGCGCACGGCGTACGATGCCACCGAGGAAAATCCCTCCCTGCGCGACGACATCTCCGCGATCGTGATCGATCTCCTCGCGTCGGATCGCGAGACCGACGCGACGCTGCGCCCGCTCGAGGTCGCACCTGCGCTGCGCGCCGGCATGGAAATCGCCAGCCACAAACTCGTGCGTCCTCTCGCCGGCCACGAGCGCGTGTGGGTGGCCGACGCCGCCGACGGCAAACGCGTGGTGCTGAAATTTCCGCCGACCGACGCCGCCGACACCGAGTCGCTGCGCGAGGCGTTTGTGCGCGAGGCGCGCACGACGGTGCGGCTCGCGTCGCCCGATCTCGTGCGCGCATGGATTCCCGCGGGCACCGCGCTGCGTTGCTATGCGATGGAGTTCGTGAATGCCCCGACGCTGCGCGCGGTGTTGCTGCAGGGCCGCCTGCCGGTCGAGGAGGCGCGCGAGCTGGCGCGATTTCTCCTGCGCGTCGGGCAGTTTCTCCTGCGCAACGACCTCGCGCACGGCGACATCAAGCCCGACAACATCCTCGTGCTGCGCGAGCCGGGCGGCGTGTCGTTTCGTCTGCTCGATCTTGGCAGTGCGGCGGAGTTGTTTTCCGTGACCTCGCGCGCGGGCACGCCAAGTTATCTCGCACCGGAGCGTTTCCAAGGCGGCGCGCTGTCGGAGCGCACGGAGATTTTCGCCATCGGCGTGACGCTCTATGAGGCGCTGACCGGCGCGTATCCCTACGGCGAGGTCGAGCGTTTCCAGACGCCGCGCTTCGCCCCGCCGCCGAAGCGGCTGACGAAGCTCAACGCCGTGGTGCCCCCGTGGCTCGACTCCGTGGTGCTCCGCGCGCTCGAGCCGGACCCGGAGCGGCGCTACCAGCTCTTCTCGGAGATGGCCTACGACGTCGCCCACCCCGACCGCGTGGCCTCGCACCATCGCAAAGACGCCCCGCTGCTGGAGCGCAACCCGTTGCTGTTTTTCAAGTTCCTCAGCCTCGTACTTGGCGTGGCGGTGGCAGTGTTGTTAGTCCTGCTGCTGCGGCGATGAATGAAAGTTATTCATTCATCGGACCAAAATAATTCAGTCTCTTAATCCGGCCGTGCCATTCCCGTGGCACCTCGCCTGCTAAAAAGCGGGCGTGACTGCCGACCCACTGACCAACGCCTCTGCCTCGCTGCCCCAGCCGTTCACGTCGGAGCAAAAGGAATACCTCGCCGGCTTCATGGCCGGAGCGATGGCGAGCGGCGTGTTTGTCGGGACCAATTCGGCAGGGCAGCTCACAGCGTCGCCCGCGGCGGCGACAGGCGGGAATCTCGCGGCGCCCGCCGGCGAGCCTACGGTGCACGGCACGCCGCTCTCCGATTTGTGCAAGGAGGAGCGCTGGAAATACGACGAGAACCCGCTCGATGCGTGGGAGCGCCTGCTGAAGCACGCGGACGAAAACAAATTTCCCGATCCGGAGAACATGTACCGGTTCAAATTCCACGGGCTCTTCTACGTGGCGCCGGCGCAGGACAGCTTCATGCTCCGTCTGCGCGTGCCGGGCTGCGAGATCACGAGCGCGCAGTGCCACGGCCTCGCCGATCTCGCTGAGGAACTCGGCAACGGGCGGCTCGACATCACGACGCGCGGCAATTTTCAGCTCCGCGAGTTCAAGCCCAAGGATCTCATCAAGGTCCTCACACGCATCCAGGAGCTCGGCCTCACCTCACGCGGTGCGGGCTGCGACAACATCCGCAACGTCACCGCGTCGCCCGACAGTGGCTTCGCGCCAGATGAGCTGCTCGATGTGCGCCCGTACGCGAAGGCGCTGCACCACTACATCCTCAACAATCGCGACCTCTACGGCCTGCCGCGAAAGTTCAACGTCGCCTTCGACAACGGCGGCAGCATCTCCGCCGCCGCGGACACCAACGACATCGGTTTCTTCTCGTATCGCGTGACGGAGAAAACGCTCAAAGACTTCCGCGCCCGCGCCACGACTTCCGATCCCTCAGCTCTCAGCTCTCAACTCTCAACTGCCCCCGGCATCTACTTCCGCGTGTTCCTCGGCGGCATCACGGGCCACAAGGATTTCGCGCGCGACACCGGCCTGCTGATCAAGTCCGCCGAGGCCGTCGCGCTGTCGGCCGCGATGATCCGGGTGTTTTCGGAAAACGGCTGCCGCACCGACCGCAAGAAGGCCCGCCTGAAGTATCTGCTCGAGAAGTGGGGCGTGGAAAAGTTTCTCGAAGAGACGCAGAAGAAACTCGCGTTCCCCCTCGTGCGCTTGCCCGTCGAGGCGTGCGAGCCGCGCCGCCCAGTCGAGAAGCACGCGTGGATCGGCGCGCGCAAGCAGGCGCAGCGCGGGCTCAACTCCCTCGGCGTCGGCGTGCCGGTCGGCCGCGTGTCGTCGAAACAGATGCACGCGCTCGCAGATCTCGCGACCAACTACGGCCGCGGCGAACTGCGCCTCACCGTGTGGCAGAATCTTTTGATCCCACACGTGCCCGACATGCTCGTGGCGACGCTGTCGCGCAGCGTCCAGCGGCTCGGTTTCTACACGGAGGCGCACGCCGCCACCGCGGGCATCATCGCCTGCACCGGCAACCGTGGCTGCAAGTACGCCGGCGCCGACACCAAGGGGCACGCCCTCGCGCTCATCAAGCATCTCGGCAAGAAGACGTCCGTCGACTCTCCGGTGAATATCCATTTCACCGGCTGCCCAAACTCCTGCGCGCAGCACTACTGCGGCGACCTCGGCTTCGTCGGCGCCAAGCTCGCCGACGGCACCGAGGGCTACCACCTCGTGGTCGGTGGCGGCATGGACCACGAGCAGGGCATCGCGCGCGAACTCTTCAAGGGCGTGCACGCCGTCGAGATCAACGCGCTCGTCGACAAAGTCCTCGCGACTTTCCAGGCGAAGAAAAGCCGCGGCGAAACCTTCGTCGAGTGGACCCGCCGCCACTCTGTCAAGGAACTACAGGAGATCCTCTCCTAAGCCGCGCAATCGAAAATCGAGAATCTACAATCGAAAATGAATTCAGTGCCTCTCATCCCCGATTCCGCCCCCTTCTCTCCCGAGCAGCGCGCGTGGCTCAACGGCTTCCTCGCCGGCATTTTCTCCCGCGGCCCCGGCGGTCAGGCCGCTCCGTCCGCCGCGCCCGTCGCGCTCACGCCGCTCACGATTCTCTTCGGCTCGCAGACCGGCACCGCCGAGGGCCTCGCGAAGCGCGTCGCCAAGGAAGCGGGCAAGCGCTCCTTCGCCCCGACGATCCTCGACATGGCGCAGTGCGATCTCACGAAGCTCGCCGCCGAGAAAAACGTGCTCGTCATCACGAGCACCTACGGCGACGGCGAACCGCCCGACAACGCGAAGACGCTGCATACTGCCCTCGCCGCCGCGTCGCTCAGCACTCAACTCTCAACGCTCAACTACTCCATCTGCGCACTCGGCGACACCAACTACGCGCAGTTCTGCAAATGCGGCGCGGACTTCGATGCGTTTCTCGAAAAGCTCGGCGCTAAGCGCGTCGCGGCGCGCGTCGATTGCGATCTCGAGTACGAGGAAAAGTTTATCACGTGGATGAACGCTGCGCTCAGCGCGCTCGGCAGTGCGAAGACGCCCGCCGCGAGTGAAACGCCCGTGGCAGCTCCGGCCGATAGCCACGGTGAAAGCAAGAGCGGCCACAGCCGCGCGAATCCGTTTGCCGCGCCAGTGCTCACCGTGCGCGCGCTCAATGCCGCGGGCTCGGCGAAGGAAGTGAACCACGTCGAGTTTTCCCTCGAAGGCTCCGGTCTCGCGTACGAAGCGGGTGACGCGCTCGGCGTGTATCCGCACAATTGCCCGGCGCTCGTCGCCGATGTGCTCGCGGTGCTCGGCTGCGATGGCGAGGAGGGCGTGCCCGCACCCGATGGCAGCACGGTGCCGCTGCGCCGCGCGCTCACGGAACTCTACGATCTCGGCAAGCCGTCGCCCGACCTGCTCGCGCACTTCGCGCCCGGCGGCGGAGGCGGTGTCGCGGTCGCCACGCATCACGTGATCGACGTGCTCCATGCGCGCGCCGACGTGAAGCTCGCGCCCGCGGTCTTCGTGAAGGCGCTGAAGAAAATCCAGCCGCGCCTCTACTCGATCTCGTCGTCGCCCAAAGCTCACCCAGGCCAGGTGCATCTCACGGTCGGCGCCGTGCGCTACGATCACGCGGGGCGCGCGCGCAAGGGCGTGTGCTCGACGTTTCTCGCGGAACGTGCGCTCGCGATCGGCAAGGCCGGCGTGTTCGTGCACAGCAACAACGCGTTTCGCCCGCCGGCGAATCCCCTCGCGCCGATGATCATGGTCGGGCCGGGCACGGGCATCGCGCCGTTTCGCGCGTTTCTCGAGGAGCGCCGCGCCACGGGCGCGAAGGGCAAGAACTGGCTCTTCTTCGGCGACCAGCGCGCCGCATCCGATTTCCTCTACCGCGAGGAACTCGCCGCGCTGATGCACGACGGCTACCTCACGCGCCTCGACACCGCGTTCTCCCGCGACCAAACGGAAAAAATCTACGTGCAGAACCGCATGCTCGAAAACGCCGGCGAGCTTTTCGCATGGCTTGAGCAGGGCGCGCATTTCTACGTGTGCGGCGACGCCTCGCGCATGGCGAAAGACGTCGACGCCGCGCTCCACCGCGTGATCGAGACGGCCGGCAACCGCACGCCCGAACAGGCCGCCGCCTACGTCCAGTCCCTCAAGTCCGCCAAGCGCTACGCACGCGACGTGTACTGAAAGGACTGAAGATCTGAATAGCTGAAAAACTGAAACCGGATGCGCGAGTCACCTCTTCCTCCCGTGCCGCCTTCGCCCGCCAAGGCGCCGGGCCAGACTTTCAGTCCTTCCAGCCTTCAGTCGTTTCTAGGCGAGCTTCTCGCCGAGCAGCAGCGACTCGACACGCCCGTGGCGCAATTTGCCGCGGCGCAAGAGGCGGGGAATATCGCGCTCCGTCCGCAACTCATCCCGCTCTCGAAACCGAAACCGGGCGAGCAGTACGCGTTCGAGGTCGATCTCGATTCGTGCACCGGCTGCAAGGCCTGCGTCTCCGCCTGTCACGCGCTCAACGGCCTCGACGACACGGAGACATGGCGCGATGTCGGCGTGGTGGTGAGCGCCGACCCGCGCCATCCGTTTCAGCAGACGGTCACGACCGCGTGCCACCACTGCGCCGATCCCGCGTGCGCCAACGGCTGCCCGGTCCTCGCCTACGAAAAGGATCCGGTCACCGGCATCGTCCGCCACCTCGACGACCAGTGCATCGGCTGCAGCTACTGCGTGCTGAAGTGCCCGTACGACGTCCCGAAGTACAACTCGCGCCTCGGCATCGTGCGCAAGTGCGACATGTGCCACGGCCGCCTCGCCGCCGGCGAAGCACCGGCTTGCGTGCAGGCCTGCCCCACCCACGCGATCAAGATCACGCTGGTCCCGATCGCCACGGCCGCCGCGCCCGTCACGGAAAACAAAGCGCCGTCGGATATCAGCGACTTCCTCCCCTCTGCGCCCGACCCGCGCTACACGTATCCAACGACCAAATACGTCACCAAGCGCACGCTACCGAGCGATCTTCGCCCCGGCGATGTCGAGACCCTGCGCCCGCAGCCCGCGCATTGGCCTCTCGTGGGGATGCTCACCTTCCTCCCCTTCGCCATCGGTACGAGCGTGCTGTCCGCACTTCCGATTCTTCAATTTTCACCTTTCAACTTTCAACTGCGCCTCGTCGCGCTAGCGACCGGCGCCATCGGTCTCGCGATCAGTGTGCTGCACCTCGGGCAACCGCTGCGCGCGTGGCGCATCTTCCTCGGCCTGCGCAAGAGCTGGCTCTCACGCGAGGCGGTGCTCTTCGGTGCGTGGTTTGGCCTCCTCGCGACTGCGCAGTTCACCGCGCTCCCGCTGAAAACGGCCACGGCCATCACCGGCACCATTGCGCTCTTCTGCTCCGGTATGATCTATGTGGATACACAGCGCCGGGCGTGGCGGGCGGTGCAGACCCTCCCCCGTTTCTTCGGCACGGGCGCGGTGCTCGCGCTCGCGACGGCCTTTGCGCTGCATCCCTCGGCCGTGCTTGGGGCCACCCTCGTCGGCACGCTCCTCGCGAAGCTCGCCCTCGAACTCCGCGCGCTGAGCCCGCTCAATCACGATGAGCACGACGACCCGGTTCCCGCGCTGCCGACCGGCGAACTGATGACCGCGCGGCTGCTCGCCGGACCGCTGCGCGTCCTCTTCAGCACGCGCCTGATTCTCGCGCTGCTCGGCGGCACGATTCTGCCGCTCGCCGTTGCGGCCCACGCCGCGCCGCCAGTCGTAGCCTGGCTCACGCTCAGCGCGATCTTTGCCGGCGAACTCACCGAGCGCCTGCTCTTTTTCCGCAGTGTCGATGCGCCGAAGATGCCGGGGGTGCCGGCGTGAGCACTCTCGCATTTTCTCTGATCGATGGGGCTGCGGCGCCCTCGCCGCGTGCTGCGCTCTTTCCGCGGCGAGGGCGCCGCGACCCCATTGCGATCCGGGCGGGCGACTCTTTTTGCCGCAAGAAGGCGCAGAAATTCTTTTCCTCCGAATCAAGTCTCCATTGCGCCCATAGGCGCGCGGGCGACTCCTGCCGAAGCCCCGGAAACTTTTGCGCCTTTTTGCGGCTAACCTAATTTCACCTCGTGCCCACTCTTGAAGAACTTCTCCGCGCCCATCGCGGGCCGATGACGACCGAGCTCGTGCAGCGGCCCGGCGACTTCGGGCTCGGGCGCGTACCAGAGCGGCTCGCGCCGGCGGGCACGACGACGTCGGTGTGCGGCTTTTGCAGTACGGGCTGCGGGTTGAAGATCCACCTCAATGCCGAGGGCGAGGCCATCAATCTCTCCGCCGATCCCGCGTATCCGGTGAACATCGGCATGGCGTGTCCCAAGGGCTGGGAGGCACTCACGCCGCTCGCGGCCAACGACCGCGCGACCACGCCGCTTCTCCGCAATCGCGCGACGGGGCAACTCGAGCCGGTCGACTGGCCGGCGGCGCTCGCGGCGTTCACGGAGAATTTCACGCGCATCCAGGAGAAGCATGGGCGCGCGGCGCTGTCGTTTCTCAGCACGGGGCAGATCGTGATGGAGGAGATGGCGCTGCTCGGCGCGCTCGCGAAGTTCGGCATGGGGATGCTGCACGTCGACTCCAACACGCGGCAGTGCATGGCCACGTCGCACGTCGCGTACAAGCAGTCGTTCGGCTTCGATGCACCGCCGTTCACGTACGAGGATTTCGAGGAGAGCGACGCGCTGATCTTCATCGGGGCAAATCCCTGCATCGCGCATCCGATCATGTGGCAGCGCGTGATGATGAACCGTCGCTCGCCGGAGATCGTGGTCGTCGATCCGCGCGCGACGGAGACGGCGCAGATGTCGAACCTGCACGTCGCGCTGCGGCCGAAGAGCGACCTCGTGCTGCTGTACGGCCTCGCGAATCTGCTGATCGCGCGCGGCGCGGTGAAGCGCGAGTTCATCGCGGCGCACACGACGGGCTTCGTGGAGTTCGAAAAATTTCTCGCGGACTTCACGCTCGAGCGGACGGTCGCGGAGACGGGCGTGCCGGCGGCGACGCTCCATCGGCTCGTCGAGATCATCGCGACGCGCGAGCGCGTGTCGTTCTGGTGGACGATGGGGGTCAATCAGGGCCACGAGTCCACGCGCACGGCGCAGGCGATCATCAACCTCGCGCTGATGACCGGCAACATCGGCCGTCCCGGCACGGGCGCCAACTCGATCACCGGCCAGTGCAATGCGATGGGCTCGCGCCTCTTTGGCAACGCGACGTCGCTCCTCGGCGGCTACGATTTCACCAAGCCCGAGCACCGGGCACACATCGCGGGCATCCTCAAGATCGACGCGTCCGTCATTCCCACCGACAAGAGCAAGGCCTACGATGAAATCCTCGACGCGATCGACCGCGGCGAGATCCGTGGCCTCTGGGTGATCGCGACCAACACCGCGCACTCGTGGATCGGCCACCGTCGCTTCGCCGAGCTGCGCGCGAAGCTCGATTTTCTCGTCGTGCAGGACATGTACGCGACGACCGAGACCGCACAGATGGCGGACCTCGTGCTGCCCGCCGCCGGCTGGGGCGAGAAGGACGGCGTGTTCATCAACAGCGAACGCCGTCTCGGCCTCACGCGCAAAGTCTCACGCGCGCCCGGCCTCGCGCTGAGCGATTTCTCGATCTTCAAGCTCGTCGCCGAGAGCTGGGGCTGCGGCGAGATATTCCGCGAGTGGAGTTCGCCGGAAGCGACGTTTCAGATTCTCAAGAAACTCTCCGCGGGCCAGCCGTGCGACTTCACCGGCATCCGCGACTACGATCATCTCGCGGAGAACGGCGGTATCCAGTGGCCCTTCACCGCGAAGCAAGCCGCGGAACTGCAGCGGCAGAATGAGTCCACGACCGCGGCGCAGGCAACGGCGGAAAAATCCGACTCAGCACCCGCCACTCCGCCCTCGTCACTCTTCGCCGGCGCTCCGCAACCCGCGCGTCATCGGCGCCTCTTCGCCGACGGCCAGTTCTTCACGCCGGACCGTCGTGCGCGTTTCCTCTTCGATGCGCCGCGGCCGATGCCGGAGGCGCCGGATCGCGAGTATCCGTTTGTGTTGCTGACAGGTCGCGGCTCGTCGGCGCAGTGGCACACGGGCTCGCGCACCGACAAGAGCGCCGTGCTCCGCAAACTCGCGCCGACCGTCCTCACCGTCGAAGTCCATCCCAACGACGCGAACCGCCTCCGCATCGGACCCGGCCAGAAAGTGACGATCCGCTCGCGACGCGGCGCGCTCGAGGCGGTCGCATTCGTCACGCCCACGGTGCAGCCCGGCCAGCTCTTCCTCCCGATGCACTTCGCGACGGTGAACGTGCTGACCTTCCCCGCCTTCGACCCCCACTCGCGCCAGCCGAGCTACAAGGCATGCGCGGTGGCGTTGAAACGTGCGTGAATCAGATTAGCTCCATCGCTTATTCTCAGCCAGACAAATCAAAGAGATTCCCCCAAGGAATCTGATACTTGCTGTGCGAATGTCGGAACCACGAGAGCTAATTTTTGCAAAAGCTGTTTGCGACTGATGCGCCTTTTTACCGCTAAATCATCTAGCTTGGCCACTACTCGGGGCGCATCCATCGAGTACAAAGTAGTCAGATATTCTGCAGGATGCGTAGCCGCTATATCCCATGGCTTAAGAGCCTTCAAAGGGAAATCACGCAAATTAAACGTAACAATCATTCCGGCATGCCCCTTTATGGCTGTGGCGAGCACATGCCTATCTTCGGGTGCCACATCACAAATACTCTCAATTTTTTCGTGAGCAGCAACCTTCGCTTCAGGGAATGCAGTTGTGACAGCTTCACGCCATGAGTCAGCCAGCTCGGGCGGGAACCCCAAACGATTGATCTGGGTGCGATGCACCTCGTCTAAAATCCTATCCGACCATAGTGGGACATAAAGCCGAGGCGTTTCAGCTAAACGCAAAAGCAATTCACAGAGATTCGCGGGGGCCAATACGCAGGCATCCAGTACGACCCTGTAGTCGGCCCTCATATATGCGCACCGTTAAATCCGATCATAAGCGCCCGCATCCTCGACCTTCTGGAAAATTTGGTCGAGAACCTGCGTACGCTTTTCATCGCGCTTTTGCTGATAAGTTTGAAGATCTTTGAAATACACTCTCCGATGAGCTCCAACTTTATGAAAGGGAATTTGATCAGTTTCTAGAAGTTCAATAAGGTAAGGCCTTGAAACTCCCAAGAAATTGGCCGCCGCCTGAGTGGTCAGGCACTCATTTTCGGGCAAAACCAAAACTGAGCGACCTTCACGCATCAGTCGAACGACACGAACTAGGGCGTGAAATATTGGATCTGGTAGATCGATGCGCACCCCTTCTCGACCAATCAGTGCAGGGCGCTCAGCATCTTGAACGAGCTGATTCAGCTGATCAATTAACGCTCGCTCGCGCGGGCTTAAGGTAGAGGAGTCGACTCTTTCTTCAGAAAGCGTGTTCATGGGAGCGATAGATAGTTATAGGCGAACGAAACAAACAAAACAATCGAAATAAGTGAAACAACCCTTACTCATCGGCAAGTTTTCTTCGAAGTTGATGATCTGAGAGCCGCATAGGTGAATTTCCCGCTCAGAGTAAGTGCATGATTTTTACACCTGTCGCTGGACTCGCGCATCCTCCGTGGAATTCTCAAAAAATCTCTCCGCTGTGGGGCACGTAGACGGCAAGCCAATGCGGGTTACCTCTAATCCCCCTCTCAGTTGGGGTATTTAAGGACACATTTAGCAGAAAAGCACCTCAAGAACGGTGTTTTTAGCATTTAATACATACTCACTGAGTAGGAATTTAAACTATTGTTTTTTAGGATTTTATAAATTTACTTTTGTAAAAATTAAGGGTATGACAACGCATCTTCTTGCTGGTGACGTTTCTGTGTGCATGATGGTCCCCTCGAAACGATGAACCGCCTTCTCCAGCTCGCTTGCACCGACCGCCTCTCCGGCGGTGGCCGCTGCCGCTGGATCGAATGAACATGGCGACTGCGGAAACAGTTTCTCCCGCGGTTGATGTCGCCGCGGCGAATGCGGCGCTTGCTACCGCCACGGCCGAAGAGCGCATCGCTTGGGCCGCCGAGCAGTTCGGCGAATCGCTCGTGCTGAGCTCCTCCTTCGGCGCGCAAGCGGCTGTGATGCTGAGCCTTGCGACGCGCGTGGTGCCGGGCATCCCGGTAGTGTTGATCGACACGGGCTACCTTTTTCCCGAAACCTATCGTTTCGCGGACGAGCTGACGACCAAGCTGAAGCTCAACCTCAAGGTCTACCGGCCCGAGCTCTCCGCTGGCTGGATCGAGGCGCGCCACGGCAAGCTCTGGGAGCAGGGCCTCGATGGCCTCAAGCGCTACAACGCCCTCGCCAAGGTGGAGCCGATGCAGCGCGCCCTCCGCGAACTCGGCGCCCGCGCCTGGCTCGCCGGCCTCCGCCGCGCGCAGGCCGAGTCGCGCGAAAAGCTCGACATCGTCGGCACGCAGGATGGCCGCACGAAGATCCACCCGATCATTGATTGGTCGGACCGCGACGTGCACCGCTACCTGACCAAGCACGGCCTCACGTATCATCCGCTGTGGGATCAAGGCTACATTTCCATCGGCGACACCCACACCACCCGCCCGCTCACCGCCGATCTCACGCCGGAGCAAACGCGTTTCTTCGGCCTGAAGCGCGAGTGCGGCATCCATGAAGAGACCGAGGGCACGGGCATCTGAGGAGATGTCAGAAGCCAGAGGTCAGAAGTCAGAAAAATTCCTCCGGCTTCATCATCTTACCAAATTTTCCAACCACTCTCTCACACTTTCATCATCTGAAATTCGATCTCTGATCTCTCATTTCTGATATCTGACTTCTGATCTCTGATTTCTCGTTTTTCACGCAATGTCCAATCACCTCGACGAACTCGAATCCCACTCCACGTATCTCCTCCGCGAGGCCTACCATAATTTCGAAAAGGTCGGCATGCTCTGGTCCATGGGCAAGGACTCCAATGTCCTGATCTGGCTCGCGATGAAGGCGTTCGCCGGGCACATCCCGTTTCCGGTCATCCACGTCGACACGACGTACGAGTTTCCCGAGATGCTGGAGTTCCGCGCGTGGGCCAAGCAGCACTACGGCCTCGACCTGATCGTCCACATCAATGAAGAGGCGCGCGCCCGCGGCATCGGCTACGAGACGACCGATCCCGTGACCGTCACGCACGAGCTCAAGACCGTGGCGCTCCAGCAGGTGCTGGGTCAGCACAAGTTCGACGCGCTCGTGACCGGCATCCGCCGCGATGAAGACTCCACGCGCGCCAAAGAGCGCTACTTCTCGCCGCGCACCGCCGAGTTCGAATGGGACTACAAGGACCAGCCGCCGGAGTTCTGGAATCACTTCACCACCGAGGTCGGCCCGGGCGAACACGTCCGCGTGCAGCCGCTGCTCGACTGGACCGAGACCGACATCTGGCGCTACTGCGACCGCGAGAAGATCCCGCTCCCGGGCATGTATTTCGCGCGCAACGGCCGCCGCTACCGCTCGCTCGGCTGCTGGCCGATCACGAAGGACATCGCGTCCAACGCCACCACCATCGACGACATCGTCGAGGAGCTGAAGCACACCCGCACCGCCGAGCGCGCCGGCCGCGCCCAGGATCACCACGAGCGCAACGCCATGCAGAAGCTCCGCGCCAAGGGCTTCATGTGAGCCGCGCCCGCGCTGACTAAACTCCGTTTCCCGATCTCAGACTTTTCTTCATGAGCACCCTTTCCGCCACGCCGCCGCCCGTCACCACTTCCCGCCGCGAACTCGTCCAGACGGCGAGCCGCGACCCGAAGACCGAAATCAAGTCGGCCGCGCTCCCCCACCTCTATCTCGTCGTCGTCGGCCACGTCGACCACGGCAAGTCGACCCTCATCGGCCGTCTGCTCTTCGACACCAACAGCGTGCCCGAGGGCAAGAAGGAGCGTATCGAGGCCGCGTGCAAAGCCGAGGGCATGGACTTCGAGTACGCCTTCCTGATGGACGCGCTGCTCGAGGAGCAGGCGCAGAACATCACAATGGACACGACGCGCGTGCCGTTCCGCTCGGAGCGCCGCCAGTTCACGATCATCGACGCGCCGGGCCACAAGGAGTTTCTGAAGAACATGATCACGGGCGCCGCCAGCGCGGACGCCGCGATCCTCATGGTCGACGCCGCCGAGGGCCTGCGCGAGCAGACGCGCCGCCACGGCTACCTGCTCTCGCTGCTCGGCCTCAAGCAGGTCGTCGTCGCGGTCAACAAGATGGACCTCGTCAACTACGACGAGACGGTCTTCGCCCGCATCCGCAGCGAGCTCACCGAGTTCCTCGGCAAGCTCGGCGTCACGCCCGCGCACTTCGTCCCCATCGCCGCCAAGCACGGCGAAGGTCTCACTCACACAAATCCAAAAGCGCCGTGGTACAAGGGCCCCGCGTTGCTCGAAGCGCTGGAGCAGTTCCGCTCCACGCCGCCGATCGAGGGCGCGCCGCTGCGCCTCACGGTGCAGGACATCTATCGTTTCGATGCGCGCCGCATCGTCGCGGGTCTCGTCGAGGCGGGCAGCGTTTCCGTCGGCGACCCGATCGAGTTTCACCCGGGCGGCAAGCGCAGCCGTGTGAAGACCATCGAGGCTTGGCCCGCGCCGGGCAGCGGCGAGGGCTCTGTCCGCGGTCCGATCAATGCCGGCAGTTCCGTCGCGATCACGCTCGAGGACGAGCTCTTCGTCGAGCGCGGCCAGATCGGCGCGCCGCCGCACGCGGTGCCGGCCGAGGCGCGCGAGTTTACCGCGCGCGTCTTCTGGCTCCATCAGGAGCCGCTCCGCATCGGTGACACGATTCCTCTTCGCCTCGGCACCCAGCAAGTCGAGGCTCGTCTCGTCGCGATCCAGCGCGCGCTCGACGCGGTCACGCTCGAGACCAACACCGGCCACACCACCGAGGTGAAGCGCCACGAGGTCGCCGAGATCCGCCTGCGCGTGCGCAAGCCCCTCGCCTTCGACGCGGGCGGCAAGATCCCCGCGCTCGGCCGCTTCGTCCTCATGCGCGGCCGCCGCATCGCCGGTGGCGGCGTGATCGACTCCGCCGTTTCCGATTCCTACGCGCAGGCCGATAATCTCCCCATCACCGCCGCTTCCCGCGCCTCGCTGCTCGGCCACCGCGGCGCCGTGATCTGGCTCACCGGCCTCTCCGGTGCAGGCAAGTCCACGCTCTCGACCGGCCTCGAGCAGCGGCTCTTCCGCGCGGGCGTGCTGCCCGTGATCCTCGATGGCGATGTCCTCCGCGCCGGCCTGTGCAAGGGCCTCGGTTTCTCCGACGCCGACCGCAAGGAAAACATCCGCCGCGCCGCCGAAGCCGCGCTGCTGCTCGCCGATGCGGGCGCCGTGGTCGTCACTGCGCTGATCTCGCCCTTCCGCGAGGATCGCCAGCACGTGGCCGACCAGTGCAAGGCCCACGGCATCCCGTTTGCCGAGGTCTTCGTGAATGCGCCGCTCGCCGAGTGCGAACGCCGCGACCCGAAGAAGCTCTACGAGCGCGCCCGCGCCGGCCAGATCCCGAAGTTCACCGGCATCGACTCGCCGTACGAGGCTCCGCTCGCGCCCGCGCTCGAGCTGCGCACCGACCTCGAGCCGATCTCCGCGTCCCTCGAAAAGCTCACCCAGCTCGCCCTCAACCTCGCCCGCCCGGCCGAGAAGGCGGCTGGCGCGAGTGGTGCTGATATTTGACCGGTTTCACCGGTAAATCCCAAACGCCAAATGACAAAGGTCCAAAAGTCAGCCGCTGCGCTCGCCTTTGAGATTTCTGTCTTTGGCGTTTCTGTGGCGTTTGGACCTTTGGCCTTTGGAATTTTCTCCGCCACGGGCCTGCACTCATGAACGGCACGGTCTACCTAGTAGGCTCTGGTCCCGGTGACCCGGAGCTTCTCACCCGCAAGGCGCTGCGCCTGCTGGGTGAGGCCGACGCGATCGTGTACGACTATCTCGTCTCCGCGGAAATCCTCGCGCTCGCGCGGGCCGATGCGGAGAAGATTTTCGTGGGCAAGAAGGCCGGCGCGTTCTGCTGCCCGCAGAACGACATCGAGGCCACCCTGCTCCGCCTCGCGCGCGAGGGGAAAAACGTCGTGCGGCTCAAGGGCGGCGATCCGTTTGTGTTCGGCCGCGGTGGCGAAGAGGCCGAGACGCTGGTCGCGGCCGGTATTTCGTTTGAGATCGTGCCGGGCGTCACGTCCGCGCTCGGCGCCGCCGCGTATGCCGGCGTGCCGCTCACGCATCGCGGGTACAGCTCGGCCGTGGTGTTTCTCACCGGCCACGAAGACCCCGCCAAGCACGACTCCGCCATCCGCTGGGAGGACTACGGCAAGCTCGGTGCCACGCTCTGCGTGTACATGGGTATGAAGAATCTGGATACGATCACGCGCCGCCTGCAGGCGGGCGGCCTCGCGCCGCACACGCCCGCGCTCGTGATCCAGTCCGCCACCACCGGCGAGCACCGCCAGCTCCTGAGCACGGTGGAGAAGATCGCCCTCGAGTCCGAGCACGCCGGCTTCGGCGCACCGTCCATCGTCGTGATCGGCGAGGTCGCCGCTTTCGCCGACAAGCTCGCGTGGTTCAACCTTGCCGCCGCTCAAGCGCGCGGCGAATCCGCCCGATGATCGTCGCCCTCATCGACAACGGCTCCCTCGAGCCCGCCGCGACGCTCAACCTCCGCGCCGTGGCCGCCGCGTTGTCGGCCCGCACCGGCGTCACCGTCGAAGCGGTCTCGTGGAAACACAGCGACCGCATCACCCAGCTCACCGCGCTCGGCGGCCAGCCCGCGAAGACGCTCGCGCCGTGGCTGAAGCGCCACCTCGCCAAGGGCGCGCGGGATTTCCTCTTCATTCCGTTTTTCATCAGCGCGCAGGGTGCCATCGGCTCGGCACTGCGCACCGATCTCGAAAAGCTGCAGGGCACGCACAAGACCAAGCCGTTTCGCTTCTCGTTTACCGATAGCCTCGCGGCGTGTAGCGTGATTTCCCGGATCGTCGTCACGCGTATCCAAGAAAGCATTACGGCTAACGGTCTCGTCGTCCCGCCCGTGCTCGTCGTTGATCACGGCGGCCCGTCGGCCGCTTCGGCTGCGGTGCGCGATCAGATCGCCACGGAAGTCCGCACGACGCTCGGCTCGAACGTCGCCTCCGTCACCGCCGCCTCAATGGAGGGCGCGCACAGCCCGCTCTTCGCCGACGCCCTCGCCGCGCTCCCGACCGCGCAGCCCGACGTGATCGTGGCTCCGCTCTTCCTCTCCCCCGGCCGCCACGCCGGTGCCGGCGGTGACCTCGCACAGATCGCAGCGAGTTCCCCTGCCCGCGTGCAGTTCACCGAGCTCGTCGGCACGCACCCGCTCGCGGTCGAGGCGCTGGCGTCGGCGTTGCGCTCGGCAATTCCGCAGGCCGCGGTTGCCTGACCCCTTTTCTTTCCTCCAACCTCGACCCTTTCACCTCATGAGTTCGCCCGACGCCAACGCCAAGCCGCTGCACAAGAACGAATCGATCAAGTCCGAGAGTAATTTTCTCCGCGGCAACATCCTCCGCGACCTCGCCGATCACTCGACGGGTAGCATCACCGAGGATAGCTCGCAGCTCACGAAATTCCACGGCATCTACGCGCAGGACGACCGCGATCTCCGCAACCAGCGCCGCAAGGAGAACAAGGAAAAGGCGTTCAGCTTCATGGCGCGCATCCGCGTGCCCGGCGGTGTCTGCACGCCCGCGCAGTGGGTCACCCTCGACTCCCTGGCCGACACGCACGCCAACGGCACGCTGAAGCTCACGACGCGCCAGGCGTTTCAGTTTCACGGCATCCTCAAGGGCAATCTCTGGTCCGCCATCAACGGCGTGAACCGCGCGCTGCTCGACACGCTCGCCGCCTGCGGCGACGTGAACCGCAACGTGATGTGCAATCCCAACCCCGAGCAGTCCGCGCTCCACGCCGAGACGTTGCGGGTCACGAAGGCCATCGCCGATCATCTCCTCCCGCGCACGAAGGCCTACCACGAGATCTGGGTCGGCGGTGACACGCTCGTCGCGGGCGGCGAGCCCGAGGCCGAGCCGATCTACGGCAAGACGTACCTGCCACGTAAGTTCAAGATCGTGGTCGCGGTGCCGCCGAGCAACGACGTCGACATCTACGCGCACGATCTCGGCTTCATCGCGATCGCCGACGACTCGGGCAAGAAGCTCCTCGGTTTCAACGTGACCGTCGGCGGCGGTCTCGGCATGTCGCACAACCAGGCCGAGACCTACCCGCGCATCGCCGACGTCCTCGGCTTCTGTCGCGTGGATCAGGTCGTCGACGTGGCGGAAAAGATTCTCACGACGCAGCGCGATTTCGGCGACCGCGTCGATCGCAAGCACGCGCGTCTCAAGTACACCATCGAGGACATGGGCCTCGTGGGCTTCCGCGATGAGGTCGAGCGCCGTCTCGGCTACCGTCTCGGCGCGCCGCGGCGTTTCGAGTTCACCTCCACCGGCGACCGCTACGGCTGGGTCGAAGGCGAGAACGGCACATCGCACTACACGCTCTTCCTCATGAGCGGCCGCATCAAGGGCGAGCTCAAGACCGCGCTTCGCGAGATCGCGCACGCGCACAAGGGCGACTTCCGCCTCACCGCCAACCAGAATCTCATGATCGCCGGCGTGCGCCCCGAAGAGCGCCCCGTGATCGAGGCCCTGCTGCGTAAGCACAAACTGGATACAGCCAACAACGTCTCCGGCCTCGCGCGCAACGCGATGTCCTGCGTCGCCCTGCCCACCTGCGGCCTCGCCCTCGCCGAGAGCGAGCGCTACCTGCCCGAGCTGGTCCAGATGATCGAGACCGAGATGGAAGCCGCCGGCCTGCGCGACGACGAGATCACGCTCCGCATCACCGGCTGCCCCAACGGCTGCGGCCGCCCGTACCTCGCCGAGATCGGCTTCGTCGGCAAATCGCCCGGCAAGTACAACGTATATCTCGGCGCCGCCTTCAACGGCTCGCGCCTCAACACGCTCTACAAGGCCAACGTGCCCGAGACCGAGATCGTCGCCCTCCTCGGCCCGATCATCCGCCGCTACGCCGTCGAGCGCAACAAGGGCGAGCGCTTCGGCGACTTTGTGCATCGCACCGGCTACGTGAAACAGACCGGCACACCGGCCGACTTCCACGACAAGGTCCCGGCGAGCAAGCCGGCGGCGGTGTGAAGTCCGTGAGTTGAGCAGCTGACTGAGACCAAAGACCGCGGCGAATTGTCGCACATATTTTCAAAGCCCGCCTCGCCAGAGGCGGGCTTTTTTGTGCCGTTCTACCGAGGGAAAAATGTTGCCCCAAGAAAGCGCAGAAATCTTTTCCTCCGAATCGAGTCTCCATCGCGCCTATAGGCGCGCGGTCGTGAAGAGCCGCAGCCCTGGAGCCTTTTGCGCCTTCTTGCGGCGCAAAAAATGCGCAGGGCAAAGAAGGGAGAAGCAGTCAGTCGCAGTCTCGAAAAAAGTTGGGCGGACCGCCTACCCCTAAGCGGTCCGCCCTTTGCTTTCTTGCTTACCCCAATTCCTCACCGCTAGGCGGCGAGGAGATTGACGTAGGATGTGAAACGCGGCGCGGACCGATGTTCCCGGAATCGCCAAAAAAATCTGGTGACCTTGCGTAAGTGCCTCGACGTTCAGCTCCAGTGAATGTCGCCGTCGTCTTGCGAAGTGCGGGAGTTTTTCTCGTCTGTAGCGGCGGGTGTGGAAACCGACGCGCTCGCGAGGGCCGCCTTCTTTTTTCGTGCATCCAGCAACGCCAGCGCCATCAGCACGACCACGGCGATGTTGGCCACGAGCACGGTCACGCGGATCCAGGTGAGCCGCTGCGTCACCTCGTAGATTTCCACCGGCAGATAGATTCCACCGCTCACGAGCGCCAGCCACTCGGCCCACGAGCGCCGATGCCAGAGGCCATAGCCCTCGACGAAGCGAAACACCGCGTAGCCCGCCGCAAATCCCGCCCAAATCCATAGACTCTTATCAGTGACATTTTCCGCTGCGCGCACGAAGCTGTCAGCGATGCGGTGCTCGGGATTGAGGTGAAAGCGCCCCACGAGCTCGACCGCGAGCGCGCGCACATCGCGATGCAGCAACCGCAGCGCGCCGAATCCGGCCAGCACCGCGATGCCGCCTTTGATGATCTCAAAGACCGCCACCGCCCGCATGCTCTTGTGAATGGATAACCTCACTACCGGCAACCTATCGCCCTGCCCGCCTCGCGCAATCCTTGCCGCATCATGACCCACAAACTCTGCCTC
The DNA here is from genome assembly GCA_048498795.1 of Verrucomicrobiota bacterium. Lineage (GTDB taxonomy): Bacteria > Verrucomicrobiota > Verrucomicrobiia > Opitutales > Opitutaceae > JBEHXH01. Next base: position 325,113 of record JBEHXH010000006.1, on the reverse strand, counting down.
CAGATTCTGGATACGAATACCTCGGCTCGCGTGCACGGGGAAGACTGATCAGATTTTGTGCACCACTCGCTGTCATTTGCGTCGATGGAATAATCGTTTGCCCAGCGGCTCTCCTTATCGTATCTTCCTGACATGCTCCGCCGTCTCGCTGCATTGATCCTCGCGCTCGCCTTCGCGTGTGCGCCGGCTCTGCCCGCGGCGCAACCGGAGCAAACCGATGCCCATGCGGGCATGCCGTGCTGCTGCGATCGTCAGTGCACCTGCGACCAGCAGGCCTGTCCCGTTACGCCAAGCAGCGCCGCTCGTGCTCCGTTGACCAGTGTCGCTACTGTCGAAGCGCGCGCCACGGCGGCCAAGCCCGCACCGCGGATCACGGCCTCCGTTTTTGCCCGCCTGCTTTCTCTCGCTTCGCTCAACTCGACCACGGCGCCGGTTCTCAAGCCCGCGACGAGCGTCGTCGAGTCCGCTGCATTGGTCGCGCTGTTTCGCGCCCACTGCAGCCTCCTGATCTGAGGTCGGCCCAGCCGTAGTGTGTCCGCCGACAGCGCCGTGGCGCTGCGGTGTTTGCCTGATCCTCCGTTTCGTTTTGTCGCGCGTGTGTGCGCATCTTTCGCCCGTCCTTTGTCCTGTCTTTCGCCGTGAAATCATTTCTCCTCGCTCTCACATTTGCCGTGGCCGCGTCGCTCAACGCCGCCACCGCGCCCCTCTATCGCTGCCCGATGCATCCATCGGTCACCTCGGACCATCCGGGGAAGTGCACGATCTGCGGCATGGAACTCTTCGCGATCGATTCCTCCGCGCCGACCGACACTAGCAGCGTACATCTCTCGCCAAACCAGATTACCACCCTCGGCGTCGAGACCGCCACCATCGCGCGCCAGCCACTCGTCCGTACTCTGCGGGTCGCCGGTCGTATCGACGATGATGATACACGCCACCGCATCCTCGCCGCGCGCGTGCCCGGTCGCGTCGAAAAACTTCACATCAACTTCGTCGGCGCCTCCGTCGAGGCCGGCGCACCGCTCGCCACGATCTACAGTCCCGAGATGCTTTCCGCTCAGCGTGTTTACGTGGAACGCCTGAAGGCCGGCGCCCCAGCCTACTCCACCGCCGAACTCTCCACTGCCCGCGAGCAGCTCCAATCGCTCGGTCTCACCCCCGAAGACCTCGCCGCGCTCGAGCAGAAGCGCGAACCCTCCGCCACCGTCATCGTGCGCGCGCCCGTCGCAGGCACCGTCGTTTCGAAATCTGTTTACGAGGGCCAGTACGTACAAGCTGCCGACCGGCTTTTCGAAATCAGCGACTTTTCGCAGATGTGGTTCGTCTTCGACGCCTATGAGCAGGATATCCCGTGGATTCAGGTCGGCCAGTCACTCGAACTCACGACCCGCGCCGTGCCGGGCGAGGTGATCCACACGACGATCGAGTTCATCGACCCCAACTTCAACGAGTCCACCCGCACCACCAAGGTCCGCGCCACTCTGCCCAATCCCCACTACAGCGTCGGCGGTGTGCCCCACCGCCTCCCGCACCGTGTGCTCGCCGAGGGCCGTGTGCTCGTCGCCTCGCCTGCCGTGCTCGCCGCCCCCCGCTCTGCCATCCTCGACGCCGGTCGCGGACCCGTAGCGTACATCGAAAACGCCAAAGGCAGCTACGAGCCGCGCTCCGTGCAGGTCGGCCGCAGCGGCGACGCACTCGTCGAAGTTCTCTCCGGTCTCGCCGAGGGCGACCGTGTCGTCACGCAGGGCGCTCTGCTCATCGACGCCCAAGCCCAGCTCACGCTCGCCGCTTCGCCGAGCGCACCCACCTCCGCCTCACCCACCGCTCCGTCCGTCGCTCTAAACACCCTCGCCTCCACCGCGATCGATGCGGCCGACGCCCTCGCGAGCGACGATTACGCGCGCTACCAAAAACTTTTCCCCACCCTCAGCGCCGCCGCGATGGAATTCAGTGCACTACCCGCCCTACAACTCGGCACCGACATTAAGTCCGCACGCCGCTCCTTCGAACCGTGGAGCACCTCCGTCGCTGATTTCCTAAAACCGCAGCGTGCCGCGCTCGGCGTGAAAATCTTCCAGTGCCCGATGTCCCCCGTTCTCAAGAAAGGTCGCTGGCTTCAGCGTACCCAGCCCGTGAAAAACCCCTTCTTCGGCTCCGCCATGCCAGACTGCGGAGAGGAAATCCCCTGAGATCATCGCCCACCGCGTTGCGCACCCAGCGGCTCCATTCCGCTCACGCCAATCCGCAAACCGCGATCCGAAATCCGCAATAACATGATTTCCTTTCTCATCCGTTGGTCCCTGCAGAATCGCTTTCTCGTCCTCTGCGCGACCTTGCTCCTCTTCGGTTGGGGCCTCTTCGCTGTGCGGCACGTACCGATCGACGCGATCCCCGATCTCTCCGAAAATCAAGTCATCGTCTTCGCCGACTGGGAGGGCCGCAGTCCGCGCGAGGTCGAGGACCAAGTCACCTACCCGCTCTCCGTCAACCTGCAGGGCCTCGCCGGTGTGCGCACCGTGCGCGCCACGTCGATGTTCGGCTTCTCGCTCCTCACCGTCATCTTCGACGACAAGCTCGACAACTACTTCGCCCGCACCCGCACGCTCGAGCGCCTCAACTACCTCGGCAACATCCTCCCCGCCGGCGTCACCCCGCGCCTGGGCCCCGACGCCACCGGCCTCGGCTGGGTGTATCAGTACTACCTCAAAGTAAACGAGGACGCAGTGCCCGCATCCCATTCCGATCCTTCCTCTCTCAACTCTCATCCCTCAACGCTCAACTCGCCGAGCGCGCCGCGCTCGGCGCAAGACCTCGGCTCCCTCCGCGCGCTCCAAGACTATTTCATCCGCTACCAACTCGCCGCGGTCCCCGGTGTCGCCGAGGTCGCGAGCATCGGTGGCTTCGTCCGTCAGTGGCAAGTCGAGGTCTCCTCGCTGCGACTGCGCCAGTATCAGGTTTCCTTGGACGATGTCTTCACGGCCATCGCGAAGAACAACCTCAATGTCGGCGGCCGCTCCGTCGAGGAAAACGGCCTTGAGTTCGTCGTGCGCGGTCGCGGCCTCATCAACTCCGCCAGCGACCTCGAGTCCGTGGCCATCGCGATCCGAGACGGCGTGCCCGTATATCTGCGCGATATCGCCACGGTCCAGATTGGCGGCGACTACCGCCGCGGTGCCCTCGATGTCGACGGCCATGAGGTCGTCGGCGGCACGGTCGTCATGCGCACCGGCGAAAACGCGTATCAGGTTATCCATGACATCAAGGCCCGCATTGCCCAGATCCAGTCCGGCCTGCCGCCGGGCGTGACCATCTCGCCATTCTACGACCGCAGCGGCCTCATCGATCGCGCGATCGACACGCTCAAGCACACCCTCTGGGAAGCCGTGATCCTCGTCACGCTGATGCACGTGATCTTCCTCTTCCACTTCCGCAGCATCCTCATCGTCACGCTACCACTGCCCGCCTCGATCCTGATCGCCTTCATCCTGATGCAGCAGTTCGGCATCCAGTCGCACATCATGTCGCTCACCGGCATCGCCATCGCCATCGGCGTGCTCGTCGACGCCGCGATCGTGATGACCGAGAACGTCATCCGCCACTGTGAGCTCGAGGAGAAGAAAATCGGCCGTCCTCTCACCCGCGCCGAAACGTGGCAGGTCACGCTCGACGCCTCGCAGCAGGTCGGACGCCCGATCTTCTTTGCCATGGCGATCATCATCCTCGCCTTCGTGCCGATCTTCACACTCACCGGACAAGAGGGAAAACTCTTCCACCCCCTCGCGTGGACCAAGACCTTCGCGATGGTCGGCGCCACGATTCTCGCCGTCACGCTCGTGCCCGTGCTCTGCACCCTCCTCGTGCGCGGCCCCTTCCACTCCGAGGAGCGCAACTGGGTGATGCGCGGCCTCCTCGCGATTTACGACCCCATCCTCGCGTGGGCCCTTCGCCGTCGCAAGACCGTCCTCACGCTCGCCGCCGCCCTCCTCGCCTTCAGCGCCGTCCTCGCCTTCGGCTTGCCCGACCGAATCGTCTCATCACTCGCCACTCGCCACCCATCACTCGCCGCGCGCTTGCCGCGCGGCATGGGCTCCGAGTTCATGCCCACGCTGCAAGAGGGCAGCCTGCTCTTCATGCCCGTCCTGCTTCCGAGCACCTCGCTCACCGAGGTGAAGCGCATCATGGCATGGCAAGACCAAGTCATCCGCGCCACGCCCGAGGTCGCAAGCGTCGCGGGCAAGCTCGGTCGTTTCGACACCGCCACCGATCCCGCGCCCGTCGAGATGATCGAGACCACCATCATGCTGCGTCCCACCGCCGAGTGGCGCGCCGGCCTGACGAAGGAGAAACTTGTCGCCGAACTCACCGCCAAGCTCACTCAAGTCCCCGGCTACGTGCCCGGCTTCCTCCAGCCGATCGAGAACCGCGTGCTCATGCTCTCCACTGGCATCCGCGCCCAGCTCGGCGTGAAGATCTTCGGCGACGACCTCGACGCTCTTCAGCAAAAGGCCTTCGAGGTCGCCGCCATCGTCGACAAAATCCCCGGCGCCACCGGCGTCGCTCCCTCGCGCGTTCAAGGGAAACCCTACCTTGAAATCACCGCCGACCGCGCCGCCCTCGCTCGCTACGGCCTCAGCGTGATGGACGTCCTCGCCGTCGCCGAAACCGGCATCGGCGGAAAAACCGCCACGACTTCGCTCCAAGGCCGCGAGCGCTGGCCCGTGCAGGTGCGCTTCGATCGCGCCGACCGTGAAGACCTCGATCGCCTCGCCGCGTTGCCCGTCGCGATCCCCGAGACCTTCGACTCCAATCGTACCGCCAACGGCGTCCGCTTTGTTCCGCTCGGCCAGGTCGCCTCCATCCAGCGCGTCGTCGGCCCGAGCGAGATTGCCAGCGAAAACGGCCGCCTGCGCGTCTTCGTGCAGGCCAATGTCGAGGGCCGCGATCTTGGCTCCTTCGTCGACGAGGTCCGCGAGAAAGTCTCCAGCGGCGTCACGCTCTCGCCCGGCATGACCATCGAGTACTCCGGCCAATACGAGAACCAAATCCGCGCCCGCCGCACGCTGCTGCTCATCGTGCCCGTCGTGCTGCTGATCATCTTCGTGATCCTCACGATGACGTTTCACTCCCTCGCCGAGGCCGCCCACGTGATCCTCGCCGTGCCCTTCGCACTCACCGGTGGTGTAGTGCTACAGTGGATACTGGGCTATCCGTTCAGCGTCGCCGTCTGGGTCGGCTACATCGCCCTCTTCGGCACCGCGATCCAGACCGGCGTCGTGATGGTCGTGTATCTCGAAGAAGCCGTCCGCCGCGCCGAAACCGCGAAACGTTCCGCCGCCTCCGACCTTCAACCTTCAACTTCCCACTTTCAACTAGATCGCGCGGAGCTTCTCCGCGCGATCTCCGAAGGCGCCCGCCTCCGCCTGCGTCCCAAGGTCATGACCGTCGCCACCGCCATCGCCGGCCTGATCCCGATCTTCTGGAGCACCCGCACCGGCACCGAGGTTATGCGCCCCCTCGCCGCCCCCGTCGTCGGCGGCATGATCTCCTCCCTCGTGCACATCCTCATTGTCACCCCGGTGATCTTCGCGTGGCTCCGAGAGCGAAAGCTCCAATCTCCAAGCACCAACCTCCAGTGAATCTTCAATCTCCCAACCTCCAATTAGCCCTCTAAAGCTTGATGCTTCACTGGAGCTTGGAGGTTGGATCTTGGTGCTTCTCCCTCCTTTCACTTACATTTCGACCTAACAATTACTGTCAATGAACTGGCTCCTCTGGTCCCTGCTCTCCGCGGTTTTCGCCGGTGCCACTGCCATCCTCGCGAAGATTGGCATCGCCGGGGTCGACTCCAATCTCGCCACCGCCGTCCGCACCTCCGTCGTCCTCGTCTTCGCGTGGGCCGTTGCGTTCTCGACCTCCTCCACGAGCGCGCTGCTCTCCCTCTCGAAGCGCACCTGGCTCTTCCTCGCCCTGTCCGGCCTCGCGACCGGGCTCTCGTGGCTGTGCTACTTCCGCGCGCTCCAGCTCGGCCAAGCCTCGAAGGTCGCGCCGATCGACAAGCTCAGCGTCGTCTTCGTCCTCGTCTTCGCGGCGACTTTTCTCGGTGAGGCGCTCACCGCCAAGACCGTCCTCGGTGGCGCGCTCATCGCCGCCGGTGCCGTGGTCCTCGCGCTGAAATAGTTCCCGTTTTCCTCGTTACGGTTTTGTCAGCTTCGGGCGATTTGCGCTGCGAGAAGTGCGCGCCACTGAGGAAACATTCCTCGCGCATCATCTGTCTAAGAGAGCATGAAAACCATCCTCCCGCTCTCCCTCTCTCTCTTGCTCGCGGCGGGCCTCGTGACCGGTTGCAGCACGGTCAATTCGCGCATCCGCGAGAAAGCCCCGCTTTACTACAGCCTCGACGCCAACACGCAGTCGAAGATCGCCCATGGCGACATCGACGTGGGCTTCACACCCGACATGGTCTACATCGCCCTCGGCGAGCCGACCCGCAAGCGCGAGCGCACCACGCAGGACGGCACCAACGACACGTGGATTTACAGCACCTACTACGACCGCTACGAAGGCACCGCTCAGGTCGGCTACCATCGCTGGGTCGTGCCGTACGGTCGCGGCTATCGCGTCTTCTGGGAGCCCGCCTATCAGGATGTTTACTCGCAGCAGCGCGAGGACCGCATTCGCGTGACGTTCGCCAACGGCAAGGTCTCCTCCATCGACCAGGCCCGCGAGGACTGATCCCGCGCTACTCTTTCGTTAACGTACCCTCATCGTTCTGAGCCCGCGCGTCCCTCGAGGAGCGCGGGCTCTTCGTTTTGCCCATTTGCCAATCGCGCCCAAGCAAGCACGCTTGCCTCTCTCGTTTTCCACTCGTCACTTGTCACTCGCCACTCGGCCCACCCTCTCATGATTCCCGTCACCGTCCTCACCGGCTTCCTCGGCGCCGGCAAGACCACCCTCCTCAACCGCATCCTCACCGAAAATCACGGCAAGAAACTCGCCGTGATCGAAAACGAATTCGGCGAGGTCGGCGTGGACAACCAGCTCGTGATCCAGAGCGAGGAGGAGCTCTTCGAGATGAACAACGGGTGCATCTGCTGCTCCGTCCGCGGCGATCTCATCCGCATCCTGGGCCGCTTGCTCAAGCGCAAGGACAAGCTCGACGGCATCCTCATCGAGACCACCGGCCTCGCCAATCCCGCCCCGGTCGCGCAGACGTTTTTCACCGACGACGAGATCAAGCAGTCCTTCGCCCTCGACGCCATCGTCACGGTCGTCGACGCGAAGCACGTCTTGCAGCACCTCGACACCGAGGACGAGTCCGTGAAGCAGCTCGCCTTCGCCGACGTCATCCTGCTCAACAAGACCGATCTCGTCTCCCCCGCCGACCTCGACGTCCTCGAGGCTCGCATCAAGCGCATCAACGGCGTCGCCAAGATCCACCGCACCCACAACTGCGACCTCCCCCTCGATCGCGTACTCGACGTCGGCGGTTTCAATCTCTCCCGCGCCAGCGAGCTCGACCCCAAGTTTCTCGAGCCCGAGTACCCGTTCGAGTGGGCCGGCGCCTACGCGCTCCCCGCCGGCACCCACGTCCTCGAAATCGGCCACTGCGACCACGATCACGGTCATGACCATGATCACAGTCATCACCACCATCACCACGGCGAGCAGACCGCGCCCTCCGAAGCCTCGGCGCAGGAGGGGCATCATCACCATCACGGCAATCCTAACGAGCTCGACGTCGTGATCCTCCCGGTGAAGGCCCCGGTCAACGGCGACTTCGCCTCGCCCGAGGTGCAGGCCTCCGTTTCCGCCGCCACCGCCGCCGCCGTCAACATCTTCAACGACTGGGAGACGCGTATCCAAGAAGGCGATACGGTCGCTCCCGGTGCCACGCTCCACCGCCTCCTGCTCAAGGACGGCAACGGCCGCTACTCCCTCAAGCTCGACGCTCCCGGTTTCTACCTCGTCTTCGAGTCCTGCGGCCACGACCCGCTGCACATCCATGTCATGGGCGAGGTCGCGAAGCCCGGCTGGCAGCAGGATTTCCACGCCGCCCACGAGCACAACGAGGCCGTCACCTCCGTCGGCCTCAGCGCCCCCGGCGACCTCGACGGCAAAAAGCTCAACGACTGGATCAGCGAACTCCTCCGCACCAAGGGCGGCGACATCTACCGCATGAAGGGCGTCCTCGCCGTGAAGGGCAGCAACAAGCGCCTCGTCTTCCAAGGCGTGCACATGCTCTTCGACGCGAAGTTCGACCGCGAGTGGAAGTCCGGCGAGTCGCGCCAAAACACCCTCGTCTTCATCGGCAGAAACCTCGACCGCGAAGCCCTCACCACCGCCTTCAAGTCCTGCCTCGCCTGAATCTGCCCGCGGTGTCTTGATCGCTCCCGTGGAACAGCTACGCCCCACTCTCGACCCCGATATCGAAGCCGCCCGCGAGGCCGGCTTCGACATCGCGCTGCTCGAGTCCAATCTCGCACTGAGTCCCGAAGAGCGTTGGCGCCAGCACAGTCTCGCGCTGGCCATGGCGTTCGAGCTACAGCAGGCCCGCCCCGTCCGTGATTCAAAACTTCGACCGAATCCTTCACCGGCTCGCTGACTCCGGTCTTGAGTTCGTGATTATCGGCGGGTTCGCAGCCATCACCCATGGTTCGGCGATGATGACGCGCGATCTCGATATCTGTGTCGTGCTGACCGACGCTACGGTGGAGAAATTGCGCACGATCCTCGGCGACTGGCATCCACTGCATCGGATGACCGCGCAGAGACTTTCGTTTCTCGATTTTCCCAAATCCGGCCCTGTGAATAATCTCTACCTGCAGACCGACCAAGGTGTAGTGGATATACTCTCGTCCGTACTCGGCGTCGGAGATTTCCACCGCCTCAAACAATCCGCCGAAGTATATGAAATCGGCGGTCGTCGTTACGACGTCATCTCCCTCGAAGACCTCATCACCGCCAAGGAAGCCGTCGGCCGCGAAAAGGATCTGCTCGCCGTGAAAGAACTGCGCGCCATCGCTGCCAAACGCCGCGGTGCTTGAAGCAGCGCTCACACCTCTCTGAAATAATTTTCAAAGAACCCCGCCCGAGCGCGTTGTCGTGCTCGGGCGGATTAGTTTTCTCCCTGCATCATCGCACGTTCGTGGGACAACGCTTGTCCCACCGCGCGTCATAGAGTGCAGCCATGCCCAGCAACTCCTCGCTTTAGCCTCCCCCTTTGCGCGCTCCATCGCCCGGCGCGGCTCATGGTGACGACGAGCCCAAAAGCTCCGCCTCTCCACCCGCGCCGGGCGATCACGCGCTCCCTCCAGAAATTCGTCGGCCTACATCCCGCTCTCCCAGCGGGATTTTTTATGCCCGAATTTGGGACACTCCACCTCTTCCAAAAACTTCGCGCCCCTTCGCCATCTTAGCGTCTTCGCGCTTAGATAAACATCCGCCTACTTCACCATGCATCAGCCGCTCCGACCGCGTTCTACTTCGCGCCGTTCGCCAGCGCCCGCACGAGTTCCTCGACGTACTTCACATCCGGCACGCCGAAAAATCCGATCTCGGTCGTCCGCCGCCCGCCCTCGCTGTCGAACGACACCCGCCGATCGAGGATCAGGTCTCCGCTCCCATCCGCCTGCTGCACGCGCTTGAGTCCGCCGAGTTGCGCCGGTTGAAATGACTGCACCATCACGCCGCGGAAGAGTCGCGTCTCGCAGATGATCGCACGTCGATCCGTAATCACATACACCGTGAGCGGCGCCTTGCGCCTCGCCCAGAAGGGCGCGCTCAGCATCCACAGCCCTACCGCCACAAACGGCAGGCCAAACAACGGAAACAGCCACGCGCCTGGATGTAGCATCAAGCCCCTCGACCAGACTCCTTTTACCGCCATGCCCACCCACACGATCGAAAACGCCGTCCACGGCACGCCAAACAGCAGCATCGGCAGCGCCTTCTTCGCCATCCGGCTCGGACTCGGCGACCCGCTCCAGGCGACGCTTTCCCCCGCGGCCAATTCGCTCTGAATCAGGGTCTCAAGCTGCGGCGCAATGTTGCTCAGCGGCATACGGCAAAGGGTTGCCCCGACGCTGCGCCGCTCCGCCACCGCCGTCAATATTGCCCCGCGGCATCAATGCTCACCGATCACGATCCGTGCCCCGAGGAAATGCGGCTGGCGCCCGATCACGTGCACATCGAGCACCGTCCGCACCCGGGCCAGTGACTCGCGCATCCGGGTGCGCAGCCCGGTGAGCACTGGCACATCCGCCGCCGGATACGCCACCGCCTCGATGCCGTTGGCCCGTGCGAGATAGAGCGCCCGCTCCGCATGGTCACGCTGCGTGATCACACAGCACTCAGTCAGGCCAAAGACTTTCCTCGCCCGCACCACCGAGTCCAGCGTGCTGAAGCCCGCGCAGTCGCGCACGATCTTCTCCACCGGCACACCTCGCTGCACGAGGGCCGCCTCCATCGCCGCCGGCTCGTCGTACGTCGCCACGTGGTTGTCGCCGCTCACGAGCAGGTAGTCGACCTTGCCCGCCTTCCACGCCGCGGCTGCCGCATCCATGCGGTGCTCGAAAAACAGATTCGCCTGCCCCGACCCCAGCCGCGGCGAGCAGCCCAGCACGAGCGCCACCTTCTTATGCGGTAACGCCGCTACTTCGGTCACTACCTCGCGATCCGCCCCTCGCGCGACGATTCGCGCCGCGCCAAAAATCGCACCCGCCGACACGACCAACGCCAGCGCGCCAAGACCAAGCACCCATTTCCACCGCTTCCTGCTATTTTTCGTGATCATGGATTCAAACTCCCTGCCCATCGCGCGGCACATCGTAGCATTTCCTGCATCTTCGGCAGTCGACCACTGCCCTCGTCATTGGGATCGGCAGCTTCACCAGCACGCACACGAGGGCAAACCCACTCAGCACTCGCACGCGCCCATCCGCCGCGCCGCAGTGCGGACAATGCAGCACACCTTCTTCCGGCGGCGTCAGTCCGAGAATTTCTCGCGCGGCCTCCGCTTCCTCATCAGGCACCTCGATCTTCACTCCGCCGACGGCATTCGAGACCGTCCAGTCCAGCGTGATCATGATCTCATCACGGATCCCCGCCACGATTCCCGCGCTCTCCAGCCGCGTGATCGCCACATGCGCCTCCGCCGGAGTCGAGTAAGCCGCGACCGTTCTCATTGGGCTCTTCAATATTGCCGCGCCGCATCTTCCGCCAGCGCGAATTGCGCTTCGCAATTTTCGATCAACCACCGGCGCGATTGTCAGTCCCCATCGAGCCACTTCTGATTGCTCCGAAAGTTCTGCAAACGGATCGCCGCGAACTCGTCGAAGTGCGCCCCCTTCTGCACTCCGAGCAGCCTCAGTGCCGCGTTGATGCTGCCCTCGCCGACCACCGGGCCGGAAACCAACTGCCCCGCTCGCACGACCACCGCACCTTGCGCGCCTTCGCCACCGAAGTAGTCGGTCTCCACATAAGCGATCGCATCCGGCTGCGCAGCCTCGATCAAGCAGGCAACGATCCGTGCATCCAGAAATCGCATGAGCCCAAGAGGTTTTTCACTCTCCGGCACCGGCGTCATCGCATCATACCAGTCATCCACCAAAGGCAGCACCGCCAAGCCTTGGGCGAGATCGACAATCTTCGAACGATCTGCCCGGTGCGGTAGCCGTCTCAAGCTCACCGACCGGCCGATAAATACTGAGATGCAATGTCCCATGACGCTATGATTTCATACCATAGGATGAACGCACGACAAGGTTCGATCCCCCTTCCCTTCAAGTTCGACTGTCAAAGAACCAAAGTCCACCGCCACTACGCCGCGATTTCTCCGACCAGCGATCTCCGTGCCTCCGTGTCTCCGCGGTTCATCCCTTCACCTTCGCGAGCCATTCGCTTCCTCTTCATCCTCCGCTCCAAGCACCTCAGCACCTGCGCCAGCTCGGCCTCGTCACACTCCGCGATTTCCCTGCCGATCTCATTGCGCGCCACGCCGCGGATGTACTCGTGCCGCCACGTATCGCGCGCCAATCGAGGATCGCCGAACTGCCAGAGTGCCACGCACGCGTCGTCGCACTGCGCGATCAACGATTCTCGGTCGCCGCCCTCAGCTTCCATCGCGCAAAATGCCTCCAGCACTCGCTCCAGTTCCTCGGGCGAAAAATCTCTGGGCAGCTTATCGCTACCCAACACTCGCTCGTGCACTGTTCGCCTCCGCGCATCATGCTGCGCGTACGGTACTCCCTGTGCCGCCAACCTCTCGCGCACCTGCGTCCATGCCGTCCAGTATCTCCGCTGCTCATCGAGCGTAAGTCCCCGTTTCCCACTCCCGCTCCCCGCGGATTCCTGTAGCGGCGCTCTATGAGCGCCGACTTTCGCCTGTCCGCGCCTAGTTTCATTTGGCCGATCGCGCTCCATTTCTCCTGGAAAATTCTCCTCCGACGTCATGCCTTCTTGGATACGCGTGACGTGCCCCATAGCGCCCGCCTTCCAGAAACCGCCTCGCACCCGCCTCAAACTACGCCATCCGCCGCGCCGCGCCCTTTGCCGGCACGTCAGCGTACCGCCAGTGCTTTCAAATAGATGACGACTCTCGATCACCGAGGCATGAGTTGAGGACATGGGATAATTGCGCGCTGCGGTTTACGGGTTGCGGATTAAATTCAGCCAGCCGCCAGCGCCTCACGCGCGCCGGCCATCGACTGCGGTTCCCTCACGCTCATCCCTCTTTCCGTCCTTCTCTGGAGCTTGGTGCTTGGATGTTGGAGCTTTACGCGCTCCGCTTCTTCCATCGTCCGCTCCGCGCTCTCGGCGATCTTTCGCAGCGCGACCACCACCGCGCGCATCTTCTCCGGCTCCCGCGCCAGCTCGCGCAGCTGGCCACCGCGCACAAAGAGATTCTCCGCCCGCGTGATCAGCCCCGCGATCTCGCGGTGAGCCGCGCGAAATCGCTGCTCCGCATCGCCCACGATTCTCAACCGCGGCATCCGTCGCTCGCCGCGCTTGATGCCGTACGCGATGAGCAACTCATTCAGCGAGCGCCCCGCGACGAAACACGTCAGCGCCTTGATCAGCGGCCGGTCCGTCGCCGAGGGTCGCGCGAGCGCCGACGCAATCGCGCGCGCGTCTCCCGCTCCCGCTCCGCGATAGCCGCTGCGATCGATCGCCACCACCGCGAGGCGCATATAGTACGACGCGTTTTTGCGCAGCGTCCCCTCGGCGTAAAGTTTACCCTCGGGTAACATTTGCCGCTGCCACTCGCCGAACTTTCCGTGGGGCAACGCCGCCTTGATCGCATGCAGCGCCAGCCCAGTGAGGATCGCGCGGATCGGCACCTCGCGCTCATGCCGCGCGATCAATTGCAACTGCCGCGCCACCCCCGCCTGCAGCCGGAGCACGCGCCGCGGCAGAGTCACCACACCCATGTAGTGCTTTTCCTGTGACATATTGAATCGTCCAGTCTCCTGCCTTGCTTCCGTATTTCGTGTCTTTCGTGTTTTTCGTGGTGGCCTCCGGGCCTTAGCTCCCCGTCGCCTCATTCAACTCGCGCACGACTTCGCCGCGCGCCGCCGCCGGCAGCGCCCGAAACAGTTCCTTGATCAGCGCCGAGCGCCGCTCATCCGGCAGCCGCTCCACATCCCGCGCCTCGACCGGCTTCGTCAGCCGCGACACCACAAACTCCCGGTAGCTCTCGATCGGAATACGCAGGCAGCTGCGCTTCGCGTTTTTCTTCGCGCCATCAAAAGCGTAGAGATCGCCGCGGTCGATGAGGTTGAGCACGTGTTGACGCGTGTAGCCGAGCTGCCGGGTGATTTGCGCCACCGTGACGAAGTGGGCATCGGCAAAATCCAACGAGGCCGGGCAGGTGGGAGGCGTGCTTTGCGTGAGGGCGGTGAGCTTGGTATTCATGATTTGATCAGGGTTGGTTTCTGAGGGGTGACGTTTTTACCGAGTGATTTCCGAGGGGTTTGCTGTTGACATCACGGAAATGAAGTTCAGGATATCTGAATAATAAAACTTCATTTTACCTGAACTGTGCAAGAAGAAAATACAGATTTCCTGAATGGCTTTTCCTTTCGCCTTGGTAATCGCGCAGATGCGCTAGGCCTTTCTCAGGCCGAGATCGCCGCCCGTCTCGGCGCGAAGGCCCCTCGCGTAAATAATTGGTTCCAAGGGAAAAACCTCCCCCGCTCCCGCGAGCGTGGCGAGTTAGTACGGATTCTTCAATGCACCTCGGACTGGTTGTTCGATGGCATCGGCGAGCCAGAGCAGAATTCAGATTCCCGCGTCGAGGAGGCCACTACTTCAGGAACTCTGACTGCCGTGCGCGCCGTGCCTTTGATCTCTTGGGCGCATGCCGGGAGCGCCGCCAACTACGAAGCGATGCCGCGTCACTGGCAGGGCAGCCTGTCGTCGATGAGCCGCGATCGGAAGGCGTTCGCGCTCGTCATCGAGGGCGACTCGATGGAGCCGAAATTCCTCCCCGGCGACCGCGTGGTCTGCGAGCCGAGCAACCCGCCGCACAACGGCAAGCCGGTCGTGGTGAAGTTCACCACCGACGCCGTGCAGCTGCGCATCTATCACAAGATGCCGAGCGGCAAGATCCGCCTCGCCCCCGTCAATCCCATCTACCCCACCCTCGAGCACGACCCCGCCGAGATCGCCTGGATCTTCCCCGTCTGCGAACTCAACCGCCCGGTGTGAGTAAGAGGGTGAGCACTAGCTCAGCTCGTCCGCGAGTACCGCGCTTAGATTAAGCGCAAAGACGCAAAGAGCGCGAAGGTCACGCAAAGGATCAAAGATCCTGTGTAGCCCGTTACCGTCTTCGGACCTGTAATAGCAAGGTCCCTCATTTCGCGTTCCGTATATCAATACGCGACAATAGGCATCTCTTCTTTGCGCCCTACCTTGGTGGCTTCGCGTCTTTGCGTTCAACCACCGCTCAGCCTGTCTGCGCGCCTATCGAAGGCTCTCAGTTCGCATCTTCTGATCGGCCCCTTCGAACTTCGACGTTCGAAGTTCAGTCTTCCGCCCTCCCGCCTTTCCTCCGTTCTCTCCTGTAAAATCCCCCTTCGCCTCCGCGTACCGGCGATTCTTTGCGCCCGACCTTAGCGCCTTCGCCTCTTTGCGTTTAACCCAGCCTCCGTCCGCGCTTCGCTCTGCCTTTCATCTCACCCCATTCGTATCCATTTATCGGATACATCGATTTTCCGCCCTCTTTTTTAGCCGAATCTCCATTTTTCCGCACTTTTTGAAAAAATACCTGCAATACTGTCCATGGTGTCCATGGACGGTTAGGTGATTTGAAAAGACTCCGGTAGAGTCGTAGCCGTCACATGGCACCGATCACTACCAAGCAAGTCTCCCGCGGTCCGCGGCGCCGGTTCTCGCCTCAGACGGCCCGGTTCGCCGCCCTCGGCTCGACCGCGCTGCTCACCGCCTGCGCCGCGCTCCCTAAAGTACAACACGGCGGCCGCAGCACCACCCAGCTCGGCGGCACCACGGCTCCGACGGTCGTCACCACCGCCGCCCCGGAAAACCCGCAGACCCCGACCACCACCACGGTCGAGAAAACCATCACGCGCGAGTTTCAGCCCTCGAATTTTTCCCAAACGATTGCGAAGACCACGAAGGAAGAGCCCGCTGGCGATCCTTCGTTACCTTCGCGTGCTTCTGTAAGCCTTCCGGTTCTCCGTGAGTCCGTCCACGAAGTGGCGACCACCATCACCGGCGTCGCCCAAAAAGACACTGCCCGCGAACTCGGCGTGCGCCTCGCGAATATGCGCGGCGTACTCTGGGTCGGCCTCGCGCTGTTGATCGGCGGCCCACTCGTCGGCTGGCGCCTCGGCTGGTTGCTCAATGGCTGCATCGCCGGTGCCGTCGGCCTGCTGCTCGTGATTCTCGCGCAGGTCTTGCCGGGCCATGAGGCGTGGTTCGGCCTCGGCGGCCTGCTGCTGATCCCGCTCGTCGCCTACGTCTGGTGGCACGGCCACCGCCACGGCTCCGCCGCGCCTGCGCCCATTTCTGCTCCCGCTGCCAACCTCAATTCCCTTTCCCCGTCATGATCTCCCCGCTCGCCGAAATCGACCTCACCACCGTCGGTGCCCTCGCCCAGGGCGCGACCGCCCTGCTCACGCTCGCGTTGCTGTTCACCCAGTACTTGCGTTCGCAGAGCGGCCGCGACGGCGAGCGGCAGATCGAGCCGACCGCGCTCCACGCCATCACCTCGGAGCTCAAGGCCCAGACGCTCACGCTCAACAAGCTCGACCGCGAGAGCGGCGAGCGCGGCGCGGTCGTGACCGCCATCGCGGATAAGCTCGGCCACCTCGAGCGCATCCAGCGCGACGACATCGACAAGCTCCACGCCCGCGTCGGCGGCATCAGCCGCGAGCTCGCCTCCACCGTCGCCCGCGTCGACGGCATCGAAAAACGCTAAACCACCCCTTCCACCAAGGCCTCCTCATGCGCACCACTCGCCAACTCAAAATCGACCGCGCCGTCCTCCACGCGCTCGCCCTCATCCCCGAGGGCTACCTCGCCCCGCAGTCCCTGCTGCACGGCGACGCCGCCCGCCTCGTTCTTCCTCGCCCCTCCACCGCCGAGCTCGACGAAGCCGTCGCGCACGCCGACGCCTCGCACCGCATCGTCGGAGTGCACGGCGAGGAGGGCGTGAAATGGAAAATCTCCGACGCGGGCCGCGCCTGGCTCGCCGAGCACCCATGAAAAACACCGCCCGCCTCGCCGTCGTCGCGCTCCTCATGGCCCTGCACTTCTGGGTCCTCTGGTACGTCCTGATCGACCCCGCCCGCCGCGCCGCCCCCCGCACCGTCGAAGGCCACCGCTTCGCCCGGCGCGATCGCTCAGCTCTCATCACTCAACTCTCAACTTGATCAATTTTCACCACGCGCGCCGCAGCAGCCGGAGAATGTCCCCCTGCCTTTTGCCGCCGCGCATCGCTCCGTCGGACTCCGCGCGCGTGGTGCCTTTTTGGATACGTCCCATGTCCCGTCGCAAACTTAACCCGCCGGTCGGCGAGCGTCCCGCCAGGTCCAGCTCCGAACCAGTCCTCACCGCCGACCGGCGGTTCAATTTCCCCCCGTCCCAACCGGACGCCCCGTCCTCCTCTCCCACCGTTTCACTCCCCGCTATGAGCCGCTCCACTCCTCCTCCGATCTTCGCCCTCCTCTCCGAGGAGCAGCGCGCCCAGCTCGTCGAATGGCTGACCGTCGAAAACATCGCCTACGGCGAAGCCCGCACGCGCTGCACCAAGCAGTGGGACTTCACGCCCTCGCTCACCGCGCTCAAGGAGTTCTACTCCGAAGTCGCCGCGCCCGCGCGCAACGCCCGCGCCGAGCGCGAAGCCGAGGCCCTCGCCGCGATCATGGCCGGCCGCTACGAGGACGCCACGATCCGTCGCGCCCGCCAGATGGCTTTCGAAGCCATGAGCGGCCCGCAGCCCGACGTGAAACTCGCGAAGGACCTCCTCCGCATCGTCGGCGACGCCGCCAATCATTCCCTCCGCGAGCGCAAATACGAACTCGACGTCCGCCGCGTGGCCGTCCTCGAGCAGAAGGCCAAGCTCGCCGACGACGCCAAGAGCATCGCCGCCGATAACAGCATCGATCTCGAAGAGAAGGCCGCCCAGTTGCGCGCGCTCTTCCACCTCGCCTGATCAGCATGGCCGACTCACACACAGATGCAATTGAGCAGTTGCGCTCTCAAATCGAGAACGCCACCGCCGCGGCGAATGCCGATCCGCTTTGGGGCCTCGATTCCGAGTCCATCACTGCACTCGTGGAGCGCCACGAGGTAGGAACGAACTATTCCGGCTGGAAGAATCCGTATCCAAACTACGATCCGCGCTGCGCGTTGCTTGAGTACCAGCATCGGTATTTTCAGGACACCTCGCGTTTCAAATTCGCCCTGCAAGCGCGCCAGACCGGCAAAGACTTCACGAGTGAGGGCGAAGCAGTGCGCGATTGCCTGAAACGTCCCGGGATCGATTGGCTGATCGGTGCGCCCTCCGAGCGGCAGGCGTTGGACTCGCTTGAGCAAGCAAAGCTCTGGGCCGAAGCGTGGAAGGTCTACACTAAGGGAATCCACATCGAGCGCGAAGGCTCGACCTCCCAGCATCTGCTGAAGAGCGCGGAAATCGTTTTCACCAACAAATCGCGCATTCGCGCCGTGCCGGGCAAGCCCGACACCGTCCGTGGCCGCAGCGCCAACGTGCTGCTCACCGAGTTCGACTACTTCGACGACCCTACCGCGACGTGGCGCGCGATCTTTCCTTCTCTCACCAACTCCATCCGCGGCGGTGAGAAAAAATGCCGTCTCGTCACCACGCCCAATGGGCATGGCAGTGCCGCCTACAAAATCTGGACGCGCCCCGATTCGTCCCACATGGCGTGGTCCCGGCACTTCGTCACGATTCACCACGCCGTCCTGATGGGGCTGCGCGTGGACATCGCTCAAATCCGCGAGGCCATGGGCGACGCCGAGGGCTTCGCCCAGGAATATCTCTGCCAGTGGCTCGACGCTTCTTCCGTCTTGCTGCCCTACGAGCTGATCGCCCTCGCTGAGAGCGCCGACGCCACCGAGACGCTCAGCGCCGCGCTCAGCGGCTCTGGCGATCCGGTGTTCATCGGCATCGACTTCGGCCGCAGCAGCGATCCCACCGTGTGCTGGACGCTCCAGCTCGTCGGCGGCGTGCTCTGGACGCGCGAGGTGCTCGTCCTCGAAAACACCGCGACGCCGCAGCAGGAGGAGATTCTCCGCTCACGCCTCGCCGTCGCACAGCGCGTGTGTTTCGACGCCACCGGTCCGGGCATCGGCCTCGCCGATTATCTCGTCGAGCGGCATGGTGAGTGGAAGCCCTCCGCGCACCAGTTCGGCAAGATCGAGCGCTGCACGTTTTCCACCGCGCTGAAGCGCGAGATTTTTCCGCGACTGCGGCGGCGCTTCGAGGCGCCGACCACCCTGCGCATCCCCATCGGCACCGCCATCCGTGAGGACCTACATCAGGTCCAGCAGGTCGTGACGAATGGCGAGTTCAACTACTGGAGCCCGCGCACGCGGCAGGGCCACAGCGACCGCGCCACCGCGCTCGCCCTCGCCGTCCGCGCCGCCAGCGAAAGCGCGCCGTCCGGCGTGTTCACCGCCGACTCCCTCGCGTCTGTGCGGCTCGGTCCGCCCCGCGCCACTCCGTTTTCCCGTCCCACCCTTTCTCCCGGCTGAGTCTCCCATGAAATCACCGCTTCTCTCCCGCGTTTCCCGTTCCGCCCGCCTCGCCGGCCAGGCCATGCGCGCGTTGCTCGCCGAGCCCGCGTCCGCCGCGCCGTCGGCACAGGATTTTTATTCCGGCAGCGGCTTTTTCGTCCAGCGCCGCATGTCCCCCGAGATGGTGCGCCTCACCCTCGAGCGTGCCGCGTACGGCGAGCTGCAGGCCCAATGGGAGCTCTTCGCCCTGATGGAAGACACTTGGCCGCGCCTCGCGAAAAATCTCGCCGAGCTGCGCCGCGCCGCCGCGCGCGCCACCTACACCGTGCAGCCCGCCGCCCCGCGCGGCGCCAAGCCCACCGTAGCCGCGCAAGAGCGCGCCGCGCTCGTCGAGCGTTCGCTGCAGCTCTGGGCCCCGCGACCCGGCACGCTCGAACTTTCCTTCGAGGACACGCTCTTCCACGCACTCGACGCTTACGGCAAGAGTATCTCCGTGCTGGAGCTGCATTGGGCGCAGCAGCCCGAGGGCCTCCTGCCGCGCTGCACGCACGTGCTCGCGCCCGGCCGCTACGGCTGGAACAGCGCCGGCTCCGAGCTTGGTCTCGTCACCGCCGACCAGAGCGCGTGGCAGGCGTTCGCGCCGGATCGTTTTCTTGTCGGCCTCTGGCAGGCGCGCACGGGCGCACCGGGCGCCACCGCCGTGCTACGCGCGCTCGCGCCGTACTGGGCCGGTGTGACGTTCGGCTGGGAGTGGCTGCTCGCCAACGCGCAGATGTTCGGCGTGCCGTTCCGCTGGGCCAACTTCGACCGCAATCAGCCGGGCGTCGGTGCGCAGCTCCGCGACATGCTCGCGACGATGGGCACCTGCGGCTACGGCGCCTTTCCCGATGGCACGAAGCTCGAGTTCCACGAGGCCGCGCAAAACGTCACCGGCAATCCGCAGGTCGTCGTGCAGGAACTCGCCGACCGCGCCTGCGACCTGCTCATCCTCGGCCAAGAACTCTCCGGCACCGCGCAATCCGCCGGCCTCGGCAGTGGCGCCGCAACTCTCCAGCAAAGCGTCCGCGCCGACCGCATCCACGCCTGCGCCCAGTGGTGCGCCGACTTGCTGAGTTACCAACTCGTCCCCGCCATCCTGCGCGCCAACTACGGCGACGCCTCCGAGGCGCCGATCTTAGTGCCCGATCTCGACGTCGATCCCGATCCCACCGAGCTCGCGCGTCGCGATCAGATCCTCCTCTCCGCCGGCGTCACGATGCCGCGCCAGTGGTTCTACCAGCGCCACGCCATCCCCGAGCCTATCCCCGGCGAGGCCATCGTCGGCCAGCCGCACCAGCCCCTCTCTGTCACCACTTTCCCGATACAGCCCAAATCCTGATGCACACCCCCACCCTCATCCTCGCCCGCCTCGCCCCGCGCTCGCTGGGCGACCCGTCGCTCGCTCCCTCCGAGATCATGGTCTTCCCCGCCGGCACGCACACCATCAACGCCACGCAGGGCGGCCGCCCCGTGACGAAGGAGATCGCTGTCGGCCCCGACACCGCCGCCGCCATGCAGGCCGCGTTGCTCGCCCACCTCGCCGCCGGCCCGCAAAAACCGTATTTCGATTTCGATCACGACGACACCTGCGCGAGCGCGTGGCCCACGTCGTTCCGCTGGGAGCCCGGCTCCTCGTCTCGTGAGTCCGGTGTGTACGCCGCCGTGCAGTGGACCGCCTCCGGCGCCGCCGCCGTGCTCGGCCGCGACTACCGCTCGTTTTCACCCGCGTTTCACATCGACGAGTCGCAGCCCGCCCGCGTCACCGGCGCGCCGCTCAACATGGGCGGCCTCGTCAACTCCCCCGCTTTTCGTGCCCAGAGTCCGATCTGGGCGAAACAACCAACCTCGGCGGCTACGCCGAAAACTCCGCAATCCAAAATGACCGAACAAACCACCACCCCTGCCGCCGCCGATGTCGTGCAGGCCCGCGAAACCATCCACGCGCTGACGACCAAGGTCCAGGCGCTCGAAGCCCGTGAGACCGAGCGCCGCAAGTCCGACGCCGCCGCGCAGGTCGCCGCCGCCGTCGCCCGTGGCGCGCTCGCGCCGCGCGACGAAGCCATCCAGGCCAAATGGCGCGGCCTCATCGAGGCCGATCCGTCACACGCGTCGCTTCTCGCCGCGCTCCCGAGCAGCTCGCTGCTCACGCCGATCACGTCGCCCGGCGGCCACGTCGAGGCGCGCTCCGGCCTGATCGACGTGCTGCGCGTGATGAAGGACAAGACGAGCCCCGATGACCGCGCCGCGATCTACGCCAAAGACGTCGCGCCGCTCTTCAAGGACAACGCGTTTCGCCTCGGCCCGATCCTCGCCGCCAACTCCCTCGGCACGCTCTCCGGCGAGCTCATCACGCAGCGTTCGCTCACGCTGCTGAAGCGCTCGTTCCCCGAGCTCTTCGCGTTCTCGACGGATTTCTCCGACACCGCCGCGAGCTTCAACCAGACCGTGCGCGCCCGCCTGCGCACGATCCCGTCCGTCACCGACTACGACGCCACCACCGGCTACGCCACGAGCGACTCCACCGCGACCGACGTCCCCGTCGTGATCGACGGCCACAAGGCCGTGCAGATCGCGTTCAACGCAAACGAACTCGGCTCGACCACGCGCGATCTCTTCGGCGAGCAGACCGAGGGCGCGCACAACGCCATCGGCGCCGACCTCGTCGACGCCGTCCTCGCGAAGATCACCTCGGGCAACTTCGCCAACAACACCGTGCAGGCCGTCGGCGGCTTCGGCCGCGGCACGCTGACCACCGTCGCGAAGGCACTCTCTACGCGCTACGTGCCGAAGGTCGGCCGCTTCGCCTTGCTCAACCTCGATTACTACGAGGCTCTCGGCAAGGACACGGCAATCGTCTCGCTCGCGACCTACCAGCAGGCGCAGATCATCACCGAGAATCAGCTCCCACCCGTCGCCGGCCTGCGGCCGTTCGAGGTGCAGAACCTTCCGACGACCGGCAATCTCGTCGGCTTCGCCGGCACGCCCGACTGCCTCGCGCTCAGCACGCGCCTGCCCAACGACTACACGCAGGCCATGCCCGATGTCCCGACCAACGGCTCGGTGCAGATCGTGCGCAATCCCGACACCGGCATCTCCGTGATGCTCGTGCGCTACGTCGACCACAAGCTCGGCGCCGCCATGTGGCGCGTCGCCTACATGCGCGGCGCCGCCAAGGGCCAGAGCGCCAGCGGCCAGCGCATCCTCTCCGCCTAAAGTACAACGAGCGACTCCCCGAGCGCCGCGCCTCCAGCGCGCGGCGCTCCACCGAGTCTCTCAACTCTCAACCAAATGCCTTGGTCCGCTCTCACCATCTCCGACCTCAACGACGCACGCGCTAGCGAGCTCATCGAGTCCGTCCGCACCGAATCGCTCGCCCTCGGCCAAACCGATCCGGTCCCACGCCTCATCGCCGCCGTCGTCGCCGAGCTGCGCCAATGCATTGCCTTCGGCGGCGCGACGATTTCTTCCACCGAAAACACGATTCCCAGCGGCCTGAAATCCCTCGCCCTCGAAAAAATCTGCCGCACTGCCAAGCGCCGCCTGCTGCTCCCACTCGACGCCGCCGAGGAATCCGCCGAAGCGCTTTACCAAAAGCGCCTCGAACAACTCACCCGCGGCCAGTGGCCCGTCGAGCCACCCGACGACCCCGCGCCCACCTCGTCCACCATTCCGCCCACCGGCCACTACGGCAGCACCACGCCCATCGCCCTCTAGCCCATCTCATCATTCCCAGTCTTCCCATACTTCCCATCTCTGTTCCCCGCTCCATGAAACCACTCTCCATTCTCACCGCCCTCCGCGATCGCCTGCGCCAGATTCCGCTCGACGCCGAGTCCGATCCCGCCGGCGCACCGCTCTTCGAAGCCGTCGAACTCGCCGCTAACAAACAGCTCGGCCGCCAGCTCGCTGAACTGCTCGTCGCGAAAAAGCGCGCCTGCCTCGTCGTGCCGCTCCGTCTCACGCGCGAGGTCGACGATCGCGACTCGGGCGTCGCCGTGCTCGGCACCAAGGTCGCCGAGGTCGCACTGGTTTACAGCGACGTCGCGTATTTCAAGAGCACCAACGCCGTCACCTTCGGCTCCGACAAAAATATCAGCCTGTTCGAGATGGACGAGTTGATCGAGTCCGCCGTCACCGGCTGCGAACTCAGTCCCTTCGGCAGCATTGTCCTCGGCGATTCCGAGCCCCTGCTCCTCAGCGAGTCCGAACAGCGCGACGCCCCCGGCCGTTCCGCCTGGGTCGTCGAAGCCTTCGTCCCCGTCGGCCTCATCGATCGCCCCGCCGCCTGATTTTCCGTCAGCAATTCAACCTCCAACCAACACCTAAACTATGTCCGTCGCACTCAATAAAACCTTCGATCCCACGAAGACCGTCAACTCGCGCTTCCAGCGCACCGATTTCACGCCCGCCGGCGGCAGCGTGATCAAGATCTCCTCCAAGATGATCGACATGGAGAGCAAGCTCACCACCGCCGTCCTCAAGCAGCCCGGCTCCGATGACATCGTCCGTGATGTCGACGAAGTCGCCGTCGAAGCCGAAGAAACGATTACGCTCGTCGACGTCGAGGAGATCGAGGTCGTTATCGCCGCGCTCGGCGGTCTCAACGGCCTCGTGAAGGGCACCGCGAAGCACTACATCAAGGACCCGCGCGACGCCTCTGCCGCCGTCGTGAAGTTTTCCCTCTCCGGCGCGAGCGGCGCGGCCTACGCCTGCAGCATCAAGCGCCCCGACGCCGCGATCCGCATCGGCGGGAACGACTACAGCAAGACCTCGCTCGTCATCCGCAATCTCTCCGGCGCGAAGCTCGTGAAGAACGACACGCCGGCGGCACCCGACACCGTTTCCTAATCTCCACCCGCGATGCTCCAGCATCTCGAACTCGTGCAGGGCGCCGACGCGCGCTTCGACCTCCCGGTGCTCATCGACGGCGCTCCGCCGTCCGATGGCATCGCGGGCTGGACGTTCGCGTTCCGCCTCTTCGCCGCGCGCGATGACGCCGACAGCGACGCCCTGCTCACCCTCACCACCGAAAACAGCGCCATCACGCTCTTCAATCTCACCGACAGCATCGCCCGCATCACGCTCACCAAGGAGCAACTCTCCACGTTATCGCTCGGCCGCTATTTCTGGCGCGTCTCATCCCTCGCCCCCAACGGCGACGACGACATCCCCGCCCACGGCTGGCTCACCCTCACCCGCTGATCGCTTCAACTTAAACTTCCCACTAAACTAACATGGCCTCCGGCTTTTCCTCCTATCTCAAAACCGCGCTGCTCCAGCACACCGCCAAGCTCGCGACCTACACCGCGCCCACGACCGTCTACTACACGCTCGCGACCAGCGCGTTCAACGCCTCGAGCGTCACCGGCGAATTCGCGAGCGGCAACTACGCCCGCATCGCCGTCACGCAAAACTCCACGAACTTCGGCGTGAGCGCCAACGTGCTCACGCTCCTCCTCGACCAGGCCGGCGTCGAGCTGAACGCCACGCAAGGCGCCGGCAGTCCCACGCTGAGCTGGGCCGTCTTCGACGCCGCGACCGGAGGCAATTTCCTCTACGGCGGCGACCTCGCGAGCGCCGACCAGAAGACCTACGCCGCCAACGACCAGATCGTCGTCAAGGCCACCGCCACAACCGTCACGCTTACCTGATGAACTCCGCCACGCCGCTCCGTCGCATCCACCGCGCCCTCGCCACGCTCCTCCGCGTGACGATCCGTGCCGTGTCCTTCGCCGGCTCCGCGGCGCAAGGCGCCTCCAGCCTCCTCTCCGCGATTCGTCGCCGTCGCCTCTCCGCGGCGGCGACGAATCTCCCGATCTCGGCAACGTCAGCATCACTCCGCCGCCGTCGCGTGGCCGCCTCCGCCACCAACCTCGCCACCTCGATCTTCACGTCGATCCGTCGCCGAGGAGTTTCTCAGATCGCCACCACGACCACGAATCTCGCACTCCGCTCGATTCGCCGCCGCCGCCTCTCCCCTACCGCAAACAGCTCGGCGACTTCAGCGACCGCGAAATCGATCCACCGCCATCGCCTCGCCGCCACCGCGACGCCGCCCAGCTCTACCGCCCTCAGCCTCCAGCGCCTCACCGCCAAAACCTTCGGCGACGGCACCACCTCCACCTTCGGCAATTCCACGACCCACCATTTCGTCAACTGACCATGCGCACCTCCAGCCTCACCAACACCACGCCCGTCCCTCGCGGCGCGATGGAATGGGACGACCCTAGCGAATCGCTCACCCGCAAAATGAGCGCCGCCGACTTCGCCGGCCTCCTCAACACCCACGCCAACGAGCCCGGCCTCTACTGCGACGGTTCCGCGCAAAGCAACCGCCTCATCGCCCCCCTTCCTTCAGCCTGCGCTCTCGGCACCGATCCCCGTGGCTTTTTCTTCAAATTCCGCCTGCCCTCCAACGCTCCTTCATCGACTACGGTCCTCTGGTACTGGGGCGGCGCCAACAACGGCGTCGGCGCAAATTCGTTCGCTTGCCTGATAAACAGTTCCGGCGCGCTGCTCTTCCGCCTCTATGGCACAAACGCCACCGATTACCGCGAAACTACCGTCGCAAGCGTGCTTTCAACCTACGGCGCTTCGCGCGAAATCTGCGTCCAATTCGGTGCCGACTCATCGGGCCGCGACTGCCGCATCAACGGCCTCGATGCGACGCTCACGACGGACACGACCGTCAATACCAACTCAACAGCCCCCTCCGATTGGTCCGCGACGATCACCTCTACATACTTCGTGTGGGAGGGTTCGATTGGCGTCGTTTTCAAGAGCTTCTGGCCTGCGAACGTGCGACCCGCGCTCACCGACGCGCAGGACAGTTTCTTTCTGGGCGGTGGCGTGCCGCAGGGGATGCGCTGGGGCTCGTGCATGGAGCTCGTCACGACCGGGCACTCGCTTTCCACGGGCACTTCGGATGCCAATATGCTCCCCTCACTTACATCCGGCGGAGCCAACACCGAGAGCGTACAAGCCGAAACACGAATGGGCGGCGCTGGCAGCTTTGCCCTTCGCCTAACGAATAGCGGTAGCGGGTGGTGCACCGACAACATCTCAGCCCTGACCAATGTATATCTTCCGGCCGCGCGCTTGACTGTGTGGGCGAATGGCACCTGCTCTAACTGCGACTTCAGTATGCGCGCGTTCACTGGCGCGCAGGTGGGGCAGATAACCTTGAGCCTTGGCTCGGGCAGTGCGTGGGTGAAGAACACGCTAACATGGACGAGCCTCTCAAACTATCGCGTGATGGACTTGCCGATGACAACGCGCGCATCTGGTTACGTCGACCTCGACGACCTGAGCCTTAAAGCCATCGGTGCGCTGTTCTTTTTCTCCCCGCACGTGAGCTGCGATGGCTGCGGCTTCCAGCTCCATGACATCGGCCCTTATCAAGTCGACGCGATCTTGCCCTCGAGTGGCTGGAGCTTTACGCATCCGACGCAGCGCGGCTACATCCGCGGGACGACGAACATAAACGGGAATCAGCAGCTCTCCGCGACTACGCTGATCCCGCCGAACGCACAGATCACGAAAATTCGTGCGAAGGCTTCGGCCAATACGCCCTCCATCACGCTCGGCACCTCTAGCGGAGGCTCGCAGCTCGTAGCTTCTGTGTCGCTCTCCACCACATGGAAGGACCTCACTATCGCCCTCGCAGGCGGCATCAATTCCAGCACCTCGTCCATTTGGGTCGGCAGCAACAGCACCGACACCATCGCCACCCATCTCACCTACGAACTACTTTCATAAGTACGCTCCAGGTCATCCGTTCCTCCACATCAATCGCCGCGTCCATTTAATTCGGCGGACTCGGCGGCGCCCGCGGGTATCGCGCTCCGCCTTCGACTAAGTCCGCGCAGAATTCCAGTCGTCGCACTCGCCTACTATACGCCCCCCGGCATCTCCGTCCGCTTCCGATTCTCCGCACTCGCAATTCATCGATTGTCATTTCTCACATGTCTACGGTCACCAAAACCACCCTCCTCTTCGCCGGCGAAATTCTCGACGGCCGCGATGATGCTCATCTTCGCGTCACCGATCTTTCGGGGCAGGCGCACACCGTCCGCGTGCGCCTCATGCCTGTTCGGCACCATCTCGATATGGTCGATCTCTTCGATCTCGGCCGCCAAGCCGACCTGATCCAGAAGTGCACGCAGCGCGCGGTATTCGACGATGCCGGAGGCATCACCGAATGGGCATCAGTCGATATCACATGGATCGACAATCTCGACGATGCCAGCACCGTGCGTCTTGCCGAAATCGCCGCCCAGCTAAATTTCACGCGGGTGATCTCTACCGCCGAGAGGGAGATCACGAGCGCGCAGACTCTGCGGCCGCTCAAGACCCGGGTCGCGGAGCAGATGATCGCGCCCTCGCTCGACATCCTCAATCGGCAGTTCACCTCTTGGACATCGTCGCTGACGCAAGCCTTGTCCTCCGTCTTCCCCGAGAAGAAATCCTAGACGAAACGCTGCCTTGGTTGCTGCACGTCCTCCACCGCGACGATGTGCGTCAGGCCGCCTTGGCCAAGACCGCCGCGCGCTCCGCGGCACTCGCCGCGCAGTGCATGCACGGCGGCCGCGATGCGGCCAACCAACTGGCCGATTTTTTCAGCGAGATGGACCGCGTCATCCAGCGCGATCCGTTCGCTCCTCCCTCTGTCTCTTCGCTCCTCAATGCCGAAATCGCCGCCTTCGAGCGGCTGGAGAAACTCTGATGCCTTCATCACAAAATAACCCCGATCTTACCTTGATGCTCGAGCTCAAGACCCAGTTGGGTGACCTCGATAAAATCAGCGTCGAGTTCCGCCAGGCCAAGGCGGAAGCTCAGTCCTTCGGCAGTCTGGTTCGTGAAGGACTTGGCATCGGCAAGGGCCTCGATGTCGTGCGCCAGGCCACGACCCTCCTCAAGGACACCATGGTCTCCAGCTTCAAGGAGGCGATTCGATATGCACAAGCCCTGGCCGACCAGATCGATCAAGTCGGCAAACGCGCCGGGATCTCGGCCACCGGATATCAAGTGCTCGAGCGCAGCATCAAGCAGGCAGGCGGCTCGGCTGAGAGTATGATCAGTGCGCTGGAAACCATGAAGCGCGCCCTCGCCCAAGCTGGCGATGCGCGCAGCGGCCCCGCGCTCGCACTCGCGCAGATCGGTCTCACGGCCAAGCAACTCGAAGGCCTGCCGATTGAACAGCAATTGGAGCAGATTGCGCGCGGTCTTATGCGAGTGAGCAATGAGCAGCAGCGCGCCGCCATCGCCACTACCGTGTTCGGTCAAAATAGTGCGTCGCTAAACACTGTCCTGAATGAAATGGGTACGCGCGGCTTTGGCGCTCTCGCCCGAGAAACGGAGCATACCGTTGGGCTGCTGCAGGACGATCTCGCCAAGGCCATCAAGACCGCTTCGGACCAAGCCGACGCAGCCCAGCAGAAGTTCGACAAGCTGCTGGCGCCGTTCGTCCTGAAAGCGACCGAAGCCAACGCCGCATTCAATCGGCTGAAGGCTGGTCTCGCTTCCGCCGTGACCGAGACTCCCGGCACTACGGCCGCTGTCGCCGGCGGTGTAGGCGCCAGCGCACTTGCGATTGGCGCCGCCGCTTCGGGCGGACTCGGTTCGGCCGAAGCTTGGGGGATGCTCGCCGGCACCGTCATGGCCAAGGCTAGCCTGACCGTTGCTCCTATCTGGGCCAGCATCGGCGGACTCATCGCGGCCGGCGTGCTGACCGGCATGATCGAGAGCTCCCTGTTCCAGGCAGCCGAAATCAACCGCGACGCTAAAAAAGAAACCGAAGATTCTCAGGACGATCAGCGCCGTTCTCTGTCCGCCTACCTGAAAAACAGCCGCGATCAAACCACGGTTGATCGTACGCGTACCGAGGCCAGTCGGCGCGCCCGCTCATACCTAGCGCGGTCCGGCGAGACAGACGATACCGACGAACGCGAAAGGCTCATGGGCCTTTCACGGACCTATAGTCTAATTGCGGCCAATGCCCGATTGCACGGCCAGGAAATCGTCGCGGCCAATCAAGCGCTCGACAAACAAAACTCCGCCGCGGCCACCGCCGCCGCCCTCGCTGCCCAGCAGGCCGAGGCCATCAGGGTCATGGTCGCTGACCGCGAGAAAAACGTGGAACTGGAGCGTCAGCTCGATTTCGTCACTGCCTCTCCCGAGAAAAAACTGCACCTGCTTTACGCCGAGATCGAGCTGATCAACACGCAGCACGATACCCTGGCAAAGGTCGCCGCCAGTGCGACCGAACTTCAGGCCATCGAAGCCGACCGCACCGCAAAACTCAAGGCACTCACGCAGGAGACCAATCGCCTCGTCGATGAGATCGCCGCCAAGGGACCGGATATTCGCGGGATGAAAGGTGATCGGTTGCCCGCAGATACCGGACTGCCGCCAACCTCGAGTTCAGATGACGCTCTGCCCGAGCCGGAAAAACCCGCCAAGCCAGTCGATACGCCGGCAAGCAAGGAAGGCACTGAGCCAGCGACGCCCAACACTGCAAAGCCTGAGGGCCTCTTCGCCGCATGGCAGGCTTGGCGCGACAACCTCGGTTCGACGAGCAAGCAGATGGCCAATGCGCTCACCAGCACGTTGGGCAATGCCGTGAGTTCGCTCTCGGATGGGCTCGTCGGCCTGATCGAGAAGACCAAGACTTGGGGCGACGTTGGGCGCAGCATGGGGCAGCTATTGCTCCATTCGATCGTGCAGCTCGGGGCACAAATGCTCGTCACGCAGGGCATCCAGACCGCCCTCACCACTCTGCATATCGGCGGCGAAGCGGCGAAGACTGCTGCCACGGTCGCAGGATCAGCGGCGCGCTCTACGGCGGTCGTAGCTGAAGCCGGCACCGTCGCCACCGCGACCGGCATCGCCGCTGTTTTTCGCTCCATCATGGACCTCGGAATCATCGCTGGACCTCTCGTCTTCGTCGGAGTTGTCGCGGGTTTGATTTCGCTCGTGCACGGCATGGCCAAGGGATTTTCTGCCGGCGGCTACACGGGCGATGGCGGCAAGTATGAGCCGGCCGGCGTCGTCCATCGTGGTGAGTATGTGCTGCCCTCCGAGGTCGTAACCCGCGTCGGTCGGCCTTCGCTCGATGCCCTGCGCTTCGGCCGTGCGATGCCCGGTATGCTCAGTACGTCCGCCAGCATCGCCGCGGGTAACTCCGCGGGCTACGTCACCACCGCCGCCAAGCCGCAGGTCTATCTCTTCCGTGCCGACACCGCCGCGGAGTTCGATGCGATGCGGCGCACTCCCGAGTGGGACGTGCATGTCGTAGACACCGTACGCCGCAATCGCGGCGAACTCCTCGGCTGACCTGCCCGGTCGCTCAACTCTCGCCTCTCAACGTTCAACTGCGCGCAGCGCCATGCTCTTCCCCTCCGCCACCGTCGACTCTCTCCAAGTCCGCGTGCTGCTCATCCGGCCGCACATCGATTCCTCGCACCCCATCGAGGTCATACATCGGATGGACACCACCATTGGCGAGAGTCGCACGACGATTGAAGAACGTCGCCCCACGCGCTCCGCGTTGCTGCTCTCGCAGCGCTGCACGCTCACCCTCGTGGGCAACGCAGCCGACGACTGGCGCAAGGGACTCGCCGCCCTCGGGCCACGTCCGGTCGCAATGCCGCTTTGGGTGGATGCGTTGCCAGTCGCGCGTTGGAGCGAGCGCATCTACGACGCCGAGAAAGTCATCAACTTCGATCCGTCGTCGGGCGCGTTCGCGATTTACGATCGCACCAGCTTGCCCGGCTCGCCAGCCTATCCGCTCTACGCCCCGTTGCTCATCGGCCGGTGGAGCGAGCGGCCCGAGGCCAACGTACAAGCCGCGAAATTCGCCGAGGTCGACGTGCTGCTCAATGAGGCGAGCCCGTACACGTGCCGTGTGGGCGTGCACCCGCAGGGCAGTTCGTGGAGCGCAGCACCCGATTGGTCCGAGCGCGTGAAGGATCGCAGCGACTATGGACTGGAGCTAGTCGCGCTCGGTGGCTCGGCGCGCGAGCCTGGCTTAGACCGGACAAATGCCGCCGCACGCTGGCGGCAGGAAGCGGGCTTCACCTTTAGGGACCGCCTCGCGATTCGTCAGGCGCTCACGTGGTTCGTGGCGAAGCAGGGCGCAACGCTTGCGTGGGATATACCCGCTTGGTTCCAGCCCGGTGCTGACACGACCTACACGCCGAGCAGCTATCACGGTCGCTTCGCCAGTGATTCCCTCTCGCTGCGATATGTTTCCGGCTCTATCGCCAAATCCACCATCGGCTTAGTGCAGCAGGTCGACACCGGCGCGCGCAATCAAGCCCTGCCTGGCGAGGCATTCCTCTATCGGCTCACCTATCAGCACGATCCCGGCCACCCGGAGCGATACACCAACTGGGATGCTCCGCTCACGTTCGGCAGCGCGTCGTTCGCGCCGAGTCAGTGCAATCATAAAGAGATTCTCCTCTCGCTGCGTCCGCAGGATCAAAAGGCAGATCTCTCGCTCGCGTTTGCCGCGGATTCGCTCGCGGCGGATTGGATCGTCGGACGTCTTTTCGGCTGGGTGCGGCTGGAGGCGTGGTCGTGCAATCCCGCTGACCCCGATGGCTCTGCGCAAAATGTCTTCACCGGATTTGTCGTGAGCGTCTTGCCCGAGGGCAACACGCTCACGCTCACCGCCACGCTGCTCGGCAAGCGACTCGACCGCAGTGCGCCGAGCGACGTCTTCGGCAAGAACTGCAACACCTACGTTTTCTCGCCACGCTGCGGGCTCAACGAGGCAGACTACCGCTGCACCGGCACCATCGTGCCGGACGATCTCTCCAGCGACGGCTTGACGCTGACTGTGCCCGCTCTCTCCGGCGGCACCGGAGGTCCGTACGCGGATGGCCTGTTCGCTCCCAGCGGCATTCTGCGCACGGGCGAGGGCCGCTCGCGACAGGTTGTGACCATCGTCGCGAGCGTGATGTCCGGAGGCGGCGTCGTGCTCACGCTCCAGCGTCCCCTCTGGCGCGATCTCATCGCGAGCGGCGGTCAGGCCGCACAGCTCGTGCCCGGCTGCGGCGGTCAATACGTCGCCGACTGCACGAACAAATTTGCCAACGCCGACAACTTCCGCGGCGAGCCCTTCATTCCCGACTACATCGAGCAAGCCGGAGTTGCGGCTTCCGCGGCCCAAAAGAAATGAGCACTTCTCCCGACTACTTTGTTTCACCCGAGCGTGCTGCGGCTTTGCAGCGCGCCTGCGAAGGCTGGGCGGGCACGCCGTTTCGCGCGCGCAGCGCCACGAAGGGCGCGGCCGGTGGCGTGGACTGCGCAGGCTTCGTCGGCGCGGTCTTCGCCGAGATTGGCGCGATCCCTGAAGCGGTCGCCGTGCCGCCCTACGATGTGAATCACGCAGAGCACAGCGAGGCCAGCATGCTGCGCGCATGGTTCGAGCGCGCCACGATCCGCCGCCGCGTGCGTCGCGTCGACGAGAGCGAGCCGCATCTCGACGGCGATATCGTCTTCCCCGTCGTCGGCCGCACTGAGCATCACCTCGGTCTTCGCATCGGCCGGGGCGTTTATCACATCATCCGGCCGGGTGGTTGGTGCTGGATGACGACGACGCAGCTCAAACTTTCACCGAGCCGCTATCGGCTCATGGAGGAAACATCATGAGCTTCCTCGTCAAAGCACCCTCGACGCCCCAGTCCGCGACTGGGGCCGATCCGAAATACAATTCCGGTTACAAGGAAGCGAAGCCCGTTCCCACGGGCTGCGGCTCCGACATTTTTGAGAGCAACTGGATTTGCCAGCCGTACAATCAACGCCCCGAGCCCGCGGGGGCCAATCGCCCAGCATGGCAGTATTGCACCATCGTCGGCAGCTACCGCGACGGCCCGGTCGACTTCGTCGGCAAGGTGTACCGTGATGGCAAGCTCATCACGAATTTGTTCTACACTTTCCCCGAGGGCGAAGAGTCAGCCACGTTCTACACCCCGCAGGAGAATCAGTCGGGACCTCCGCTCAAGATCATCGTGCACCGCGGCACGAGCGATTGTCCTGCTTCGGCAGTCGCGGACCTGCGCGCGGGCACGGGCCAGAATCACCCGCCGATGCGCAACCGTTGCTGGATCGAGTGGGTCAACCTACTCACGGGGCAGGGTTCCACGGCGCTCCCTTCGCTCACCGTTGAGCTGGGCGTGAAGGCTCCGGCCCTCGGCGATTTTGCCGGCGGTGCGTCGGACCGCTATGGCGTGAATCCCTTTGCGGCGGTGTATCAGTTGCTGCTCGCCGAGAATGGCGGCGCGCTCGATAGCTCGCTGCTCGATCCTGCGCACTGGGGCGCACAGGCGGTCGCGCTTGAGACTCAGGGAGTCGGCACGCGCACTGGCGACATGGTCAAAGTGCATCCCGTCTTCAAGACTGCGACCTCCCTCGGCGACGTGCTGAGTCAGGTGCTGAGCTATGTTGACGGCTTCGTCACCGTCGCAGGCGGTCAGCTTCGTGTCGGTTGGTTTCCGAATCGCGCCATCGACGCGTCTTCTCTCACTGAGATTGCGGAGGGCGACCTTGAAGCGAAGCCCAGCGGCGGAGGTTTCCCCGACTGGAATCAATCGCCGAGCAGCGCCGTCGTCGTCTTCCGAGATTACGACAAGGACTACGAGGAAGGCGCCGCGCGCTACAACGCGCCGACCAATCGCGAGAATACCTATGCGGGCGCGGCCGTGCGCAAAGATCGGCCGTTCGTGCATGGCGCAGACCAAGCGGCGATGCTCGCAGCCGAATCGGCCACGAGCGGCGGCGACGAGTCGACGACAAATCTCACCGTGCTCAAGTCGCGCGCGCTCTCACCCGGCGGCGTAGTGCTGATGCCCGGCGATGCGATCAACTGGGACTACGGCCCGCACTCGCTCGATCTCGTGTGCCGCATCGTCTCGCGCCGCCTGCGCGCGAGCACGGCCAGTGATGTGCTCTCGATCACACGCGACCGCGGCGCGTTTCCCCGGCCGTATGTCGCGGCGGTCGACGAGCGCATATTGCCCGCGCCCGACGAGCCCGGAGAGGTCAGTAATGGCGACGTTCGACTCTGGTCGCTGCCGAGCGCGATCTCGCCGACGCGCGCCGTCACCGCGCTCGTCAATCGGAGCAAGCGCTCGATCTACCGCTTCGATCTGCACTTCAGTCCGAGCGGCTCCAGTCCGTGGGAGGTCGTGCTCGATGCGCGTTTCTTTCCGGCGCAGTGCGCCGTGGGCAGCAGCGGTGTGAGCAACAGCGCGACGACGATCCGCATCGCATCGAGCAGCGTAGACTTCGCGCGCATGAGCGCGCAGAGCACCGTTGCGCAGAGCGACGACACACTCTTGCTCCTCGTTGGTGAAGAGCTGCTCAGCGTCAGCACGATCACTGTCGTCTCGCCTGGCGTTTACAATCTCGACGTTCTCCGCGGGCGCAAAGGCACGACTGCCACTACGCATAGCGCCTCGGTCGTGTGCTGGCTCTTTTATCGCTCCGAGCTGACCTTCGCCACGCACCAAGATTTCTACCACGTGCGCGACGGTTCCAACGTCTATGACGCCACGACCGCCACGAAGTTCTTCAAGGTCCAGCTCTTCACCATCGACGCGGACGGCCTCGCCAAACCCGACACTCCGCTCTTGATCCAGCTCCCGGACCTCGCGGCGGATGATCGCTTCGGCTACAGCGTCATGCTCACCAACGACGCGCACACCGTGGCCTGCGCCGCCGATGGCACACCCAACAGCGGCGAACTCGGAGTAAGCAGTCTCGCGAAAACCGACGTGCGTGTCTTCCGCGGCACCACTGCGTTGACCGCCGTCGCTTCGTCGCCCAACAGCGATCAGTTCTCGCTCTCCCTCGGCACGCCCGTCCACGCCACCGCGGCGCTGGAAGACTACGACACGGTGCGCGGCGACACTCTCACCGCGGCAACGGGCACGATCCCTATCGTCGTCAACATCGGCGGCGTGTTCTCGATCACGAAAATCTTCACGCTCACCAAGTCTTATGCGGGCGCTCCCGGCACAGACGGCGCCGATGGCACCGACGGTGCCAGCATCAGCGTGGAGTTCTCCACCACCGGCACCGGAAGCTGGCACTATCCATTCGCCGGCACTGATGTCTACATGCGCACGCGCATCGGTTCTGGTGCATGGAGCGACGCAATCAAGATCGTCGGCGAAGACGGTGCAGACGGGAGCAACGGCACGAACGGGACCAACGGCACAAATGGCACCTACGTGGATTATCGCTTCATCCGCGCCACGAGCGCGCCCGCTACGCCCACCGGCGACACGCCCTCCGGCTGGAGCGACGCACCTCCCGGCGGCACCGATCCACTCTGGATGATACTCGGCACGAAGGACTCCTCCGGCCATCTCACCGGCGCCTGGAGCACGCCCGTGCGCATCACCGGCGACGCAGGTGCGACTGGCGCGACAGGCGCGACCGGCGATCAAGGTCCCGGCATCGTCTATCGCGGCGACTACGATTCCGGCGCGACCTACTACTACACCCCGCTTCGCCGCGACGTAGTGAAATACAGCGGCAGCTACTACCTCACGGCCAACGCCGCGAAGAATGGCCTCGCCACCTGGGGCGCGCCCACGGGGTCCGATTGGGCTGCCTTTGGCTCCGCGTTCTCCAGCGTCGCCACCACGCTCCTCCTCGCCGAGGACGCGACGATCCTCAAGAACCTCGTGATGGGCGACGGCAGCACCGCCGACGCCGGCGTGATCCGCAGCAACGGCGCGACCGCCTTCGGCACCGGCACGGGCTTCTGGCTCGGAAACGACGGCACCACGGCGAAACTGCGGGTGGGCAATCCGAGCGGCTCCCACCTCAGCTTCGACGGCACCAACATCGAACTCAATTCCGCGCGAGTCACGGGCGGTGGTCTCTACATGACCAGCCAGGTTGGCATCCGCTATGTCGACGACAACAATGTGCTGACCATCACCGGGGGCATGGACAACGGTGTTAGCCACGCCGCTCAGATCGACCTTGTGGGCAACGGCCATGCCACGCTGGGCGGTATTCTGTCGCTCGATGCGGGCGATGTCGCGACCGGCGAAATCGTTTTCCAAACTGCAGGCACTGCGCGCGGGCGCGTGAAGCGTGACGGCACCTTGGATTGGGGCTCGAGCGGCACCATCGCTTGCGGCGGACTCGGCACCGGCGGCGGCATCCGCTACAACGGCTCCAATCTCGTCGCGTTTTACTGGTCCTCGGGCCAGCTCCACCTCGTCATCGACGGGACCGAGATCGGCGTCGTCACCGTCACATGAGCACCATCACCGCCGAAGATCTCCTTAAGCGTCGCGCCAGCCTCGCCCAACAACGCGAACAGCATCTCCGCCTCGCCGAGCAGGCCAGCGGTGCGCTCCAGCTCGTCGACGCGTTGCTGGAGACGCTCAAAACCGAAGCGCCACAGCCGAACGCCGCAGGTACCAACAAGACCGCGTAGTACCTCCAAATTTCGTGCTTCGCTCCGTCCCCCCGGACCTCAATCCCGCTGCGTGTGCAGCAGGCAGGTGCCGGTATGCTGACGGGCCTTCGTGCCGGAGAGATCGTGGTAGGTCACGGCACCGCGGACGAAATAGTGGCACACGACTGCCTTGCGCGAGTGCTTGTAATCGGTGCGTCGCGACCCGCCGTGAATGAGATTGGCGTGCCAGAGGAGCACCTGGCCTTTTTTCGCGAGGAAGTGGTGCGGCTTGAAATCGTGCTCGCTCAGCACGCGTTTGATCCACGGCTCGTACTTGTCCTTGTAGACCTTGTAACCGTTGCGACCGAAATCGCCCTCGGCGATGCCGACGTCTTTGCTGAAATAATATGGCAGCTTGTGACTGCCCGGATAATAGACGAGCGGGCCCGAGTCGGGATGAATATCCTCAAAGGCCACCCATGACGCCGTGAGATACCCTAGCGGGTAGGTCGTCATGTGAATCGAGTCCGAGTGCGCCCCCTGCTCGCTGCCCTTGTGCGATGCGATCGTCTGGAAGGGCGCCGGCTCGCGGCCCATGAAGAGCTTGATCCAGCGCAGCACCGCCGGATGTCGGAGCACCTGACACATCGCCGGCACCTTGAGATGCGGATCGAGATACCGGCCGGGATAAGTG
The DNA here is from genome assembly GCA_048498795.1 of Verrucomicrobiota bacterium. Classification (GTDB taxonomy): domain Bacteria; phylum Verrucomicrobiota; class Verrucomicrobiia; order Opitutales; family Opitutaceae; genus JBEHXH01. Next base: position 287,737 of record JBEHXH010000006.1, on the reverse strand, counting down.
TCGCCGGGAGCCGGTTCGTCGCGCTCTGGCTTCACCACGCCCGCGCGCAGCGCCTCTTCGTAGTCGGCCCACGCCTGATCCAGCATCCCGTGATCCATGATCTCATCGAGGATGATGTAGCCATCGCGCGTCCATTTCTCACACATGCTCGCCTCGTACTCGGTCATCTCGCCCGCGCGAAGCTTGGCGTCAACCTGCTCACGCCAGTCGTCGCAATCGAGCCACGGATGCGGACCCGCGTAGGGGAATTTCTCGGCGCGGTATTCCTGCAGCTTCTCCGTCTCGACCGACTGCTCGCCGAAAAACTTCTCCGCCAGCATGCCAAACGGCGCCACGCCGACGCGGCCTTCCGCGAGCCCGACCAGCTCGAAGTGCTCCCGCCCGGACACATGCCGCCCCTCGCGCACGTAGGCGCGCACATCCGGATTCATCTCGAGATACTCGGACTCTGAAAACGGCTGGCCGGCGATCATCACGAAGTCGTCGTGACTCGGGACCAGCGAGGGTGCGGTGGGCAGCGTTTGCATGACCCTCCAAAAGACTCCAACTCCGGCGCGACGCAAGGCCGACCTGCTGCCGCTGCGCTCCGGTCGGGCGGGACCGGACAAGAAATTTGCTCGCTAGCCTGCGGGCGGATGCGGCATTCAGGCAACTTGGAGTAATGAACGCAAAAGAACCGAAGGAACTACAGTCCATCTACGAAAAGCGCTTTGTGACCGAGCGTGCGGCGTACCGGCAGAAATTGTGGCAGACTTTGGTCGGTGATTTTTTCCAGCGTTATGTCCCGGAAGACGCCGCGGTGCTCGATATCGGTTGCGGCTACGGCGAGTTCATCAACTCCGTGCGCTGCCGCACCAAGTATGCGATGGATCTCAATCCCAGCGCGGCCCAGCACCTCGCGCCCGATGTGAAGCTCCTGATGCAGGACTGCTCGCGCCAGTGGGACCTGCCGGAGAACTCCCTCGATGTCGTTTTCACCAGCAACTTCTTCGAGCACTTGCCCGACAAGGTCTCGCTCAAGATGACCCTGCTTGAGGCGCGCCGTTGCCTGAAACCCGGCGGCCTGCTCATCGCGCTCGGGCCCAACATCAAGCTCGTGCAGGGCGCGTATTGGGATTTCTGGGACCACTTCCTCTGTCTCACCGAGCTGTCGCTGGCCGAGGCGCTGTCCAACAACGGCTACGAGGTCCGCGAGGCGATCGAGCGTTTCCTGCCGTACACCACGATCAATCAGCCGTCGTACCCGATGGCGTTCGTGAAACTGTACCTACGCCTCAAGCCCGCGTGGTGGTTCTTCGGCAAGCAGTTCCTCGTCGTCGCCGCCAAGGCTTGAGCCCGGCGGCGGCCGCGCGTTGAACTTTCGCATGACCCCCGCCGCGCCGTCCGCCTCTTTTGCCCAACTGAAGTGGGAGCGGTGGCTGCTGATCTTCGCAGGGCTCGTCCTCTGGATCGTCGCGCTGGATTTTCCCGATGCCGCGAGTGACTGGCTCGATGCCTCGTGGCAATCGGTGCTCGTCGACGCTCACCAGCACGGCCGCCAATTCGGCAAGGAGATCATCTTTACGTGGGGCCCGTGGGGCTGGCTCGGTTCGCATTTCTATCTCCCCGGTTCGCTCGGACCGAAGATCGTTTTCGAGCTTATCAGCAAGGCGCTCTTTGCCGCCGTCGTCGTCGCCGCAAGCGCCCGCCTGCCGGTCGTGCGTCGCTGGCTGCTGCTCGCCGCGACGGTCCTGCTCGCGCAACTTTTCCCCGACGCCCTGCTCAATCTCGCGCTCGCCCTCGCCACGCTGATGTGGGTGATGGAGCGCGAGACGCCGCGCTGGCTGCTGTGGTCCACACTCGGGACGATGGCGTTCTTCGCACACGTGAAGTTCACCAATACGGTCGCCTGCGGCGCGGGCATCGCGCTGGCCGGAGCGGCTCACGCATGGCGCGGTCACTGGCGGCGCGGCGCGGAGTCGCTAGTGGTTTTCGGCGGTGTGTTTCTCGTGCTCTGGGTCGCCGCCGGGCAAAACCCCGTGCGCCTGATCGACTACCTGCGCTACTGCGGCGAGATCAGCCGCGGCTACGCGCCCGCGATGGCGCTCAGCGAAGAAGGTCCGATCTGGATCGTCGGCCTGCTCGTCGCCGTGCTCAACGGTGTCTTATTTATTAGTGTGCTGCGTCGGCCCGAAGACCGTGCGCGCAACTGGCCGCTCGCGTTGTTTGTCGCCGCGATCTGGTTCCTCGCGTGGAAGCAGGGCTTCACGCGCGCCGACGGCCACGTGCTCGGCTTCTTCCTCGCGTGCCTGCTGATCGGCATCGCTCTTCCGACGCTCCTCGCCGGCTCGCGCCGCTGGCACTGGTACGACATCAGCCTGCCGCTGTGCCTCGTCGGCATGGGCATGACCGATGCCAATCTGCTAAAACTCAGCCCCGCCATCGCGCGCGACCATCTCGTGCGCAATCCGCAGGAGCTCGCCAGCCTCAGCACATTTCCCGCGCGCTTCGAGGCCGCGGTGCAGCGCGAGCATGCCGCGCATCCGCTGACCGCCGTCAAAGCCGCCGTCGGCTCGGCAAGCGTCGATCTAATTAACTACGAGCAAGGCCTGCTGCTCCTCGAGGGGCTTAACTACCAGCCGCGCCCGATTTTCCAGAGCTACGTCGCCTACACGCCGGCACTGATGGCGAAGAATCTGCGCTTCTTCCAGTCGCCGCGCGCGCCGGACTTCGTCGTCACGAAAATCCAGAGCATCGATGCGCGCTACCCTACCCTCGACGACGCGCTCGTGCTCGCCGAGCTGCCGCGCCGCTACAGCATCGCGTCCGAAACCGACGACTACGTGCTGCTGAAGAAAAAATCCGTCGGCGAACTCGCGCCCGATCTTCGCCGTGAAAAAGTCCTGCTCGTCGAAGCGGCGCTCGACCAACCCGTCGCCTTGCCCACGGCGCACACGCAGGCCCTGTGGATCGATCTGGCAGTCCACCCGACTCTTCTCGGCAAACTTCGCTCCGCCGCCTACCGCCCGCCGATCCTCTATATGATCGCCACGGAGGAGTCCGGCCGCGAGACGCGTCATCGCCTCGTGCTCCCTGTCACCGCCGAGGGTTTTCTCATCCAACCTTTCCTCGAAACCGCGCGCGACTACGCCGCCTTCGTCCGCGGCGAGGGTCAGAAATGGCTGAAGCAGGTCCGCTTCGTCGCCGAAACGCCCGACGAAAACGAATTCTGGAAAGGTGTCACGGTGCGCGTCTCTGCCCTGCCGGACCTACCCTTGCATCCCGCCGATCCTCTCGTGCGGGTACTCTCGAGTGGCATTGCCAATCGCCAGCCGCGCTCGGTGCACTCCGACGTGAATAAACTCTTTTTCACCCTCGGCGATCACGAGGCGTTTCTCGTGCACGCGCGTGGTGAGCTGGAATTCGACGCGGGTGACGACCGCACGGTGACCGGCTCCTTCGGCTTGGCGGAGGGCGCCTACACCAACGGCAACAAAACCGACGGCGCCGAGTTCGTGCTCGAGGCGATCGCTTCCGACGGCACGAAATCAGAAGCGTGGCGCAAGCGCCTCGACCCCATCGCCAACCCCGCCGATCGCGGCGAACAATCCTTCACTGCCCGCCTGCCCAAGGACACCGTCCGCGTGATTCTGCGCACGTTGCCCGGCCCGAATAATAACACCGATTGGGACTGGACCTACTGGAGCCAGCTTCGCTTCGCGCCATGAGCGTGCCCGCGCAGCCGACCGATCCACGCGACCGCTGGCTGCCGTGGCTCATCGGCGCGATGAGCCTGCTGCCGTTGTTCGCCTGCTGGCACGATCTGCGCGAACTGTTCTGGTTCGGCGACGACTGGGACCTCATCGACCAGATCGATCACTACGGTTTCTGGAGCTGGGTCGCTCGTCCTTTCGCGGAAAACTACGAGCCGCTTTTCAAGCTCGCGTGGGGCGGCGTGCTCTTTGGCGGAGGTGGCAGCTACGCGCTGATGCTCGCCGCCATGTGGCTCACGCACGCGCTCACCGTCGCGCTCGTGGCGAAGCTGCTTCGCGCCGCCGGCTTCAGTTGGTTCGTCACGCTCTTCAGTTGCGCCGCGTTCGGTCTCGCCGCGATTCAAGTCGAAATGCTCGTGTGGTCCACGCAGTGGTCCGCGGGACTCGCGACGCTCTTCCTCGTCGGCGCCGCGCTCGTTTACTTTCAAACGGCTTCATGGACCTGGCCACGCCAGCTCGCTCTCGCCGCGCTCGTGGTCGCGAGCGCGCTTTCGTTTTCGCGCGGCGTGCTCGCAGGGATTGCTCTCGGCGCAGTCGCGATATTCAGCGGCTGGATCGGCGGCGCATCACGCCGTCCGCAGTGGCGACTCGCGGCGCTCTGCCTCGGGCCCGCGCTGATCGTCACCCTCGTCATCGCGGTCTTCTCCCATCTGCACAGCGGGCGCTTCGCGGGACACACGGCGGAGATTTTCCGCTTCGGCTCGTGGTACTTCGCCCTCAGTCCGCTGCATCGCTGGGCCGACATCGATTCGTGGGGCTGGCGCACGACGGCACTGCTCGGCTGCGCGAAAGTCGCGCTCATCGTTTTCGCCTTCGCGCGCACGCGTGGGACGCGCCGCGAACTGCTCGCGCTGCTGCTGCTCGTCGAGCTCGGCAATGCCGTGCTGCTCGGCCTCGGCCGCTTTCACACCGAGATCGAGGCCACGATCAGCTCGCGCTATCAATATTCGTCGCTGATCTGCACGATGCCGTTTCTCGCCTGCGCGCTGGAGGCTCTACTCGACTACCTGCCCGACTTCGATTCGCTCCGCCGAGCTGCAGCGATCGCCGCCATCGTCATCGGCGCATGGATCGCCGCCCGCCACTGGCCGACCAATGCTCGTCAGTGGAGCACCGATCTTGGCCGCACGACCCGCACGCTCCTCTTTGTCGATTCGCACCCACCTGAAAAAGAAGCCGTCCCGGGCATCCCCGCCATGTCGACCGCGCGTGCAAAGGAGCTGGTTGCGAAATACCACCTGCACTGAGCCCAACCCGCGACACACCCCGCACTTGTCACCGGCCCGCGCCGCCGTCTTTCTCCACCTCTGTCTTCATGAGTTCGCCCGCTTCCTCTTCCAGCACTCAGAGCAATTCCTGGCTCGGGCGTAACTATCCGTGGCTCTGCGCGGTCGCCGCCCTCGTGCCGCTGCTCGTGTGCTGGAAGGATTTCTCCGCGCTCTTCTGGTTCGGCGACGACTGGGATCTCATCGACGAGATGTCGCGGCAAAACGCCTGGCTGTGGGCCTGGCGTCCTTTCGGCGAAAACTTCGAGCCGGTCTTCAAGCTCGGCTGGGCCGCCGTCGTGACGACGTTTCACGGCAGCCATATGGCGATGATCGTGGTGCTCTGGCTCACACACGCGCTGATGGTTTTGTTCTATGGTCAACTCCTTCGGCTTGCCGGGGCGCGCTGGTTCACGGTGGTGCTATGCGCGAGTGTGTTTGGCCTCGCGAGTGCGCACATCGAGACGCTCGGCTGGTCCACGCAGTGGTGTTCGCTGCTCGGCACGATGTTCATGGGCGCGTCGGCGTGGTGGTTTTGGCGCACCGATGTGGTCGCCGCACCGTGGAGCTGGCGCGTGCACGGCACCCTTGTACTGCTGCTGACGGCGAGCGCGTTTTCTTTTCCGCGCGGGGTCGTGAGCGGCGCGGGTCTCGCGGCGGTATGCCTGCTGCCGGGCCTGCGTGCTGACGTGAGTTGGTTGCGTCGCTTCCTCGTGGCCTTCGTCTGCATCATCGGCTCGATCCTCTCGACCGCGGTCATCGCGCTCTTCGCGCAGGGCAACCAGCGTCACCTCGGCGGCCACGGTGCCGAGATGGTGCAGTATGGCACGTGGTACTTCTCGCTCAGCCCGCTCCACAACTGGCTTGGCATCTCCGCGTGGGGTCCGAGCACCACGCTCGTCCTCGGCCTCGTCAAAGGCGCCGCGATCGTCGGCGGCCTGCTCCTCGCCCGCGGCAAGATGCGCCAAGTCCTCTGGTTTCTCCTCGTGATCGAGGTCGCCTACGCCGTGCTGCTCGGCATCGGCCGCTATCACACGGGCCTGCTCACGAGCACGAGCTCGCGCTATCAATACCCCGCTTTCATCGCGACGCTGCCCTTCATCGGCGTCTGCGTGCAGGCTCTCCTCGATCGCATCCCCGCCGCCGCGCTTCGCACCGCGATCGGTGTCGCCCTGATCGGCGGCGCAGTTTGGCTGGCCGTGAAGGACTGGCGGCCCACCGCCGCCTCGTGGGCCGAGTGGCGCGGCAAGCAGGGTCGCTACACCGTTTTCCAAGATCCGAATCCGCCCGCCACGGGTGCGATTCCCGGCGTGCCCTCGATGAGCACGCAGCGCGCGAAAGAGCTGACCAAGCAGTACGGTTTGCACTGACTAGGGCCGGCGACGCCCGGGGAATTCGCCGTTGACGCCGGGGGCTTCGCCGGGAGGCTATATCCTTTGCGCACCTGCCTTGGTGCCGTCCACGTCCCTCTTTCAGTATGATCGGAAACAAGAAAATTTGCGCCGTCTTGCCGGCTTACAACGCCGCGCTGACGCTCCAGCGTACCCTCGACCATATCGACCGCTCGGTCATCGATGAGATCATCCTGGTCGACGACGGCAGCACTGACGCCACGCGCGAGCTCACCCGTAAGCTCGGCCTGCGCTATGCCTTTCACCGCAACAACCACGGCTACGGCGGCAACCAGAAGACGTGCTACACTCTCGCGCTCATGACGGGCGCCGACGTGGTCATCATGCTCCACCCGGATTACCAGTACGAGCCGCTGCTCCTCCCGGCCATGGCGCACATGGTCGCGTCCGGCGTGTACGATGTCGCGATCGCGTCGCGCATCCTCGGCCGTGGCGCGCTGCAGGGCGGCATGCCGGTGTACAAATACATCTTCAACCGCATGCTCACGTTTTCGCAGAACGTGCTCATCGGCCAGAAGCTCTCCGAGTACCACACCGGCTACCGTGCGTTTTCGCGCAAGGTTCTCGAGACCCTCCCCCTCGCCGCCAACTCCGACGACTTCGTCTTCGACAACCAGATGCTCGTGCAGGCCCACCAGTGGGGCTTCAAGATCTCCGAGATCTCCTGCCCGACCAAGTACTTCCCGGAGGCGTCCTCGATCAATTTCAGCCGCAGCGTGAAGTACGGTTTCGGCGTGCTCGGCGTCAGCGCGTCCTACCGCCTGAGCCGTCTCGGCTTCGGCAAGCCGGTCTACCTCGACGAAAAGCAGGCCGACAAACACCTGCTCGCGCCCCAGATCATCCGCGAGCGCGTGAGCGAGTCCAACGTGCCTTTTCCCGCGAGCTGATCGCTTCCGCTGGCCGTCGCGGTCGCTAGAAAAATCTTCGACAAGGTCGGCCGCGTTTTCCAGTCTGCCGGACTCTTTCGATGGCCAAAACACTTCTCGTCACCGGCTCCTCGGGCCTGATCGGCTCCGAGGTCTGCACGTATTTCTCCCGCGAGCTTGGCTACACCATCCACGGTGTGGACAACAATCAGCGCGCCGTCTTTTTCGGCCCGCAGGGTGACACGCGTTGGAATCAGCAGCGGCTCGCCGCCGACCTCCCGGGCTTCCAGCACCACGAACTCGACATCCGCGACCGCGCGGGTGTGCTCGCGCTGGTCAAGCAGCTCAAGCCGTCGGTGATCGTCCACACCGCCGCGCAGCCGAGCCACGATCGCGCCGCGGCCATCCCGTTCGACGACTTCGACACCAACGCTGTCGGCACGCTCAACCTCCTCGAAGCCGCCCGCCAGGCCTGCCCCGAATCGCCGTTCGTGCACATGAGCACGAACAAGGTCTACGGCGACGCGCCCAACAACATCGCGCTCGCCGAGCTCGCCACGCGCTGGGACTACGCCGATCCCGCCTACGCCCACGGCATCGCCGAGACCTTCACCATCGACCAGTCGAAGCACTCGCTCTTCGGCGCTTCCAAGGTCGCCGCCGACGTGATCGTGCAGGAGTACGGCCGCTACTTCAACATGCCCACCTGCGCGCTGCGCGGCGGCTGCCTCACCGGTCCCAACCACAGCGGCGTTGAGCTCCACGGCTTCCTCAGCTACCTCGTGAAGTGCAACCTCGAGGGCAAGGAGTATCGGGTTTTCGGATACAAGGGCAAGCAGGTGCGCGATAACATCCACTCGCTCGACGTCGCGCGCTTCATGGCGGCGTTCGTCAGCGCCCCGCGCTCCGGCGAGGTCTATAATCTCGGCGGCGGCAAGGCCAACAGCACGTCCATCCTCGAGGCCTTCAAGATCGCGGAGAAGTTCACCGGCAAGGCGCAGGTCTACACCTACGTCGACCAGAACCGCGCGGGCGACCACATCTGCTACTATTCCGACCTCCGCAAGATGCGCGCGCACTTCCCCGCGTGGGACATCACGCAGTCGCTGGAGGAGACGATCCGCCAGATCGTCGAGGCTTGGAAAACGCGCAACAAGTCCTGATTCCGGGCGTCCAACCCGGACGCACCGCATGACGACCCACCCCATCGCCGCCTTCGCCAATCGCCGCTCGATGGGGACGCGGTGCCCCCGCCGTGTAGGCTTGTGGTTAGTCTCCGCTCTTTGTCTCACGCTGCTCGCGCTCGCCGTCCCCGCGCGCGCGATGTCCGTCATCGCGCCGTCGTTTGAGGAGCTTGTCGCCGAGTCCGAGTATGTCGTCCGCGGCACCGTCACGGACGTCCACGCCGAGGCGTTCACCACGCCCACCGGCACGGCGATTCGCACGCTGGTCACGCTGCGCGTCGAGCGCGCGCTGAAGGGCGCTCCGGGCGAGTCGGTCACCATCTACATTCTCGGCGGCAAGGTCGGCTCGCGCCGCATCCACATCGAGGGTCTGCCAGAGTTTCATGTCGGCGACCGGCAGATCGTGTTCTACGCGCACAATGGCACCACGGTCTGCCCGCTCATCGCCGCCGGCCACGGGCGCTATCACGTGAAGCACGATGAGGCCTCGGGCCGCGACTTCGTGCTCCGCGACAATGGCGCGCCGCTCACCTCCACCGCCGAGGTGCGCCAGTCACTCGAAGCGCCCGTCGATCCCACGCGCACCGCCACCGCGCTCGGTCTCGGCGACTTCGAGTCTCGCATCACCGCGGCTGCCGGAGCTCCGGCCGGCTCGGCTCGCTAGTCATGCGCGCGCGCCTCTATCTGTGCGTCTTGGTTGTCGCCGCGTTAGTTGCGCCGTCCGCTCGCGCGTATCGCCTCATCGGCGGCTCGTGGCCTTCCGGCGCTATCCCGCTGACTCTCCAGCTCGACATCACACAGCCCGCCAACTCCACCTTTCCGCTCACCGATGGCTCACGCTCGTGGGCCTCGGTCGCGCAGGCGGCGCTCGCTGATTGGAACAGCACGCTCAGCTCTTTCGGCGGTCGCTCCCAGTTCACGAGTGTCGTGAGCACCGCACCCACGACGGCGACCGACTACCCCAACGGCACCAACAACGTCGTCTTTCGCACCGACGTCTACGGCGTGTCCTTCGACAGCCGCACGCTCGCCGTCACGCTCACGGACAGCAATGACCCCGACGGCTTTCCCGCCGCGCGCAACAAGGAGTCCGACGTCATCGTCAATCTCGCCATCAGTTGGGACTCGTTTCGCGGCGGGCGGCTCTTCGGTCCCTACGATTTGCGGCGCGCACTGCTGCACGAGTTCGGCCATGTGCTTGGCCTCGATCATCCCGACCAAGGCAGTTTCCCTCAGGTCGTCAGCTCGGTGATGAATAGCACCATCGATAATATTTCCGAGACGCCCACCACCGACGACCGCAATGGTCTCTCCTCGCTCTACCGCGATCCGATCGTCGTGCCCGTCGTTACCACCCAACCGGTCAACCGCAACGTGAATGTCGGTGACTCGACCGTGCTCTCCGTGGGACTCAACGGCACCGTCCCCACGGCCACCGATCCGGTGCACACTTACCGCTGGTATTTCCGCGCGCCGGGCGCGACCAAGTTCGAATCGCTCTTCACCGTGTCGACGCCGCAGCTTTCCTTCGGCACCGCGCAGACGATCGATAGCGGCGAATACTTCCTGAAAGTCATCACCCCCGACGGCGACACGACCTCGGCCACCGTCTCGCTCACGGTCAACGCCGTCGCCATCGACCCCACCGCCCGTCTCACCAATCTCTCCACGCGCGGCACCGCCGGCACGGGCAACAGCGCGCTCATCGTCGGTTTCGCCATCACCGGCACCGGCATGAAGACGGTCCTCATGCGCGCCGTCGGTCCCACGCTGGGCAGCGACTACGGCGTCACGGGTGCGCTCGATAACCCGATCCTCACGGTCCAAAACAAGAGCAACAACAACGCCGTGATCGCGACCAACGATGATTGGGAGCAGCAGACCGGCGACGTCACGGCCGACAATATCCGCACCACGTCCGCACGGGTCGGCGCCTTTCCGCTCGCCGCGGGGGCGAAGGACTCGGCCGTGCTCCTGCGCCTCGCGCCCGGCGTCTACTCCGCCGTCGTGAGCAGCCTCACGGGCAATGCCGGCGTGGCGCTGGTCGAGGCCTACGACGCCGACCTGCCAGGCACGAGCACCGCCAAGCTCACCAACCTGTCCACGCGTGGCCTAGTCGGCCGCTTCGACAATGCGTTGATCGCTGGCTTCTACGTTTCCGGCAGCGCGCCCAAGACCTACCTCATCCGCGTCGCCGGTGACTCGCTCATCCAGTACGGCGTGACCAACACGCTCGATGATTGCTATCTGCGTCTCTACCGCGGACCAACGCTCATCCGCGAGCAGGACGACTGGGACTCGCCCGCCGCGATCCAGCCATTGCTCCGCACCACCTTCGACTCCGTCGGCGCCTTTCCGCTGAAAGATCGCCAGGAATGCGCCATGCTCGTCACGCTCGCCCCGGGCAGCTACTCCGCCGTGGTGCGCGGCTTCGACGACACGACTGGGATCGGCTTGGTAGAATTGTACGAAGTGCCTGAGTAACCGGCACTGCGGCAGTTCGTCATTTTCAGTCAGTTGACGAATCTATCACCTTCCGGCATGGTCTATAGCCCCATGACATTTCCCGCGCGTTCAGCTTGTTTCGTTTTCGCCAGCCTGTGCGCGCTGTCCGCCCGCGCCATCGACACGCAGCCCGCGCGTTCTCCTTTTTCCGCCACACCCGCCGCCGCCGCTCCGGTGGCTTCGACCGACGATTCGATCCAGCTCATCGGTGTAATGACCAACACCAAGGACACGCTCGTCGGCCTCGCCGACCGCGCCTCCAAGCGCACGCTCTGGATCGCCGTGCACAGTTCATCCGACGGTATCCGCGTCGACGACTACGACGCCATGCACGACGTCGCCAAGATCACCGTCGGCGGAGTGCAAAAAACGCTGGTGCTCCGCAAATCCACCGTGATCACCGGCCCCATCGCTGCTCCGCCCGCGACCGGCGTGAACTACAATTTTGCTCCGGCCCCCGCGAACAACGTGGCGGCGATGCCCAGTCCCGTCGCACCGATGCCGGCAACGCCCACCCCGGTCACGACGGCTCCTGCCAATCCTGTTCCCAATCCCGCCGACGCCGGTAAGTCTCCCGAGACCATCGCCAAGGAAACCGAGGCTCGCATGATGGTCACCGATCTTCTCGAGATCGGCATGATTCAGCGCAAGGAGTACGAGCGAAAGCAAAAGGAAGCCGAGGACGCGAAGAAGGCCGCGGCGAAGTAAGGTCGGCGTCCGATTGGAGCAGGCGCGTTTTTCGCCGTGTATATTCACGTCTTCCACACGGGTCGCACTTCATTCTACGTGTTGCTCGGGGCGTGCTTCTCCGGAATGGTGATCAATGAAGTTTACCTGTTCCGACCTTGGCTGCAGCCAAAGGAAATCGCGCTTGTTCGCTGGTCGTTGCTCGCCGGATTCTCCGCCCTCATTTTCTGGATTGGTTGCCGCAGCAACCGCACCCAGGTCATGCGCCCGGGGATTGGGGGCAAGCAGGTCATGGGTGCGCCCAATACAATCTATTTTATCCCGCTGCAGTATTGGGCTTTCGTCTACTTCGGAATAATCGGCTCCGGCATCACCGCTTGGACCTTGCAGGAAGCGGCGCGCCATTGATCCGCGCCACTTGCCCCTTGCGTCGGTAGCGGGGCTGCCGCGAACATCGCCGCGTGCCTTGGCCCCAAAACTACGCGCCGCTCGGCGGCGTCGGCACCTCCGCGCTCATCGCTTCTCTGCCCGTCGCGTTGCTGCTCGCCCTGCTGGCGTTCTGGCATGTGCGTGCGTGGGTCGCGGCATTGGCGGCGCTGGCCTGCGCCGCGGCGGTCGCTATCGGAGTGTTTCATTTTCCGCTGAAACTCGCGGTCGCGGCGGCGGGGTATGGTGCCGCCTTCGGTCTCTTTCCGATCAGCTGGATCGTAGTGCATGCGCTCTTCATCTACACGATCTCCGTCGAGACCGGCGGCTTCGCGGTGCTGCAAAATCAGGTCTCGGGCTTGTCTGCCGATCGGCGCATTCAGGCGCTGCTCATCGCGTTCAGTTTCGGCGCGTTCATCGAGGGCGCCGCGGGCTTCGGTGCGCCCATCGCGACCACCGGCGCTCTCTTGATCGGCCTCGGTTTCGCCCCGCTGGAGGCGGCCAAGCTCGCCTTGATCGGCAACACCGCGCCCGTCGCCTTCGGCTCGCTCGGCATCCCGCTCGTCACGCTCGCAAGCGTCACCGGACTCGACCTTGGCGCCCTCAGCGCGATGGTCGGGCGGCAATTGCCGCCGTTCTCGCTGCTCGTTCCCTTCTGGCTGATCGCAGCCCACGCGGGCTGGCGAGGAATGCTCGCGGTCTGGCCGGCGTGTTTGGTCTGCGGTGGCACGTTCGCCGTCGTGCAGTTTCTCGTGAGCAATTTCCACGGACCGTGGCTCGTCGACCTCGCCAGCTCGCTTGCGTCAATGCTCGCACTGGTCGTCCTGCTCCGCTTCTGGCAGCCGCGTGACGCAGCATCAGCTTCCGCTAACGTATCCAATAAATCGATACAGATAGCCGCGCCTTGGCGCGCCTGGCTCCCGTGGGTGCTGCTGTCCGTGGTGGTGTTTGCCTGGGGCCTGCCCGAGGTGAAGAATTTCCTGAATGGCCTCGGCGCGCCAAAGTTCCCCGTGCCCTCACTGCACCGTGGCGTGTTGCGCGTGGCCCCCATCGTCGCGCAACCGACGCCGGAAGACGCAGTGTTCACGCTCAATCTTTTCTCTGCCGCCGGCACGGCGCTCCTGCTCGCGGGTATCGCCGCCGGGCTGTCGCTCGGCCTCGGCCCAGGCAAATTACTCCGGCTCTACGGCCGCACGTGGTGGCGCGCGCGCGTCTCTGTCCTCACGATCGCGCTGATGGTCGCGCTCGGCTACACGACGCGCTACAGTGGCACTGACACCACGATGGGCCTCGCCTTCGCCGCGACTGGGCTGCTGTTTCCGTTTTTCTCGCCGCTGCTCGGCTGGCTCGGCGTCGCACTCACCGGCAGCGACACATCCTCCAACATCCTCTTCGGCAATCTCCAACAGGTCACCGCTCGTGCCCTCGGCTTGCCGCCCGTGCTCACCGCCGCGGCCAATAGCTCCGGCGGCGTGATGGGCAAGATGATCGACGCCCAGAGCATCGTCGTCGCCGGCGCCGCCACCGGGAGCAGCGCGAGCGGCACCGACGCCGGCTCGATCCTACGCGCTGTCTTCTGGCATAGCCTCGCGCTCGCGATCTTGATGGGCATGCTCGTCTGGGCCCAGGCGGCGCTGTTTCCCGGAGTCGTGCCAAGTCGTTGACGCGCCGTCGTTCGCTTCGGGCGCTTTGCAGCTTCGTGCAATATCAGGCTCCGCTTCGTCCCGTTCCGGTGGCGCTTCATCCCACTTTCCCGGCACTCGCCCACGCCGCGCTTGTCCCACCGGCACATTACGCTAGTCTTACCCTTGTCCGTGAAAATCCTCCCTGACCGTCTTCGCTTCGTCGCCGGCTTGCTGCTCGCCTGCACCATCCATGCTGCCACCGCCCCCAACGGCGAGGAGCGCATCACACCCAAGGAGCTGGCCCAAGGCTATGGCGACACGCTCGTGATGGCGATGCCGCGTACCGATCGCCGCGCGACCATCGACGAGGAGGAAACCCGTGATGGCGTGCGCGCTCGGCACAAGTTCGACCGCATTCGCGACCTCCGTGCGCTCGAAGTGCCCGCGGGCGAGACTCCCGATGCGTTCATCGCCCGGCTGCAGGCGACGGGTCGCTACGAATTCGTCGAGCGTGACGCCATCCGCCATGTCAACGTCACGCCCAACGATCCTTCGTTTTCCAGCCAGTACCAGTACAACAACACCGGCAGCAACTTTGGCGTTGTCGGCGCCGACATTCACGCCACCGCCGCGTGGGACACGATTCACGATGCGCCGTCCGTGATCGTCGGTGTGATCGATACCGGCACTCGGCTTACCCACTCAGACCTCGTGGCAAACTTGTGGGTAAACCCGGCACCAAATTCATATCCTGGCTATACCAATGCCACCTACGGTATCAATGCCGTCTCGACCAACGGCAACCCCACCGACGACGAAGGCCACGGCACTCACGTCGCCGGCATCATCGGTGCCGTCGGCAACAACGGCGTCAACGTCACCGGAGTCGCATGGCGCGCGCAGATCATGTCGCTGAAGTTTCTTGATGCCTCCGGTCACGGGAAAGCCTCCCAAGAGGTGATCTGTGTGGATTTTGCCATCAAGAAGGGTGCGAGCATCCTGAACTGCAGTTTCGGTGACGCTGGCACCAACAGCACCGAGCTCTCCATGCTCACCGCCGCGCGCAACGCCGGCATCATCGTGGTCGCCGCCGCGGGCAACGACAGCCTCAACAACGATTACTCGGGCAGCTATCCGGCCAACTACCCACTCGACAACATCGTCTCCGTCGGCTCCTCCAACAATCGCGACGAAATTTCCAGTTACAGCGACTATGGCTCCGGCTCGGTCGACCTGTTTGCTCCCGGCGAGAACATTCTCTCCCTCTCTTACTCCAGCAACACCGGCACGACCACCAAGAGCGGCACGTCGATGTCGACGCCGATGGTCTCGGGCGCGCTCGCGTTGCTGAAGGCCCGGTTTCCCTCCGACAGCTACCGCCAGCTTATCAACCGACTGCTTCGCTCCGTGGATCGCAAGGCCGCCTTCAACGGCAAGGCCCAATCCGGTGGCCGCCTGAATCTTGCCGCGGCCGTGACGTCCACGGACAATCGCCCCCTCAACGACGACTTCGCCGACCGCGCCACGCTCGTCGGCGGCTCCATCGCCGTCCGCTCCAATAACGTCGGCGCATCGCGCGAGAGCAACGACCCCACAGTGTTCTCCAACGGCGGCACGTCGCTCTGGTGGGAATGGACCGCTCCGGTGAGCGGCACCGTGACACTCGACACCTCCGGCAGCGCCTACGACACCTTGCTCAGCGTACACACCGGCACCGCGCTCGGCGCGCTCACCGTCGTCGCCAGCAACGACAACAACGGCTCGCTCGCGACGAGCCGCCTCACCTTCACCGCGCAGGCCGGCACGACCTACGAGTTCGAGGTCGAGGGCAAAAACAGCGCGAGCGGCCTCACGCTTCTCAACCTGAATCTCTCGCCGGCCAACGACTCGTTTGCCACACCGACCGTGATCAGCGGCCCGAGCGTGCTCATCGAGGATCAGAACCTCAATGCCTCGCGTCAGACCAGCGAGCCGTTCATCGCCGGGTCGGCGGGCGGCCACTCGCTCTGGTACTCGTGGACCGCGCCGAAGAGCGGCACATTTCAGGTCTCGAGCTACTCCACCGCGTTCAATCCGCTAGTCGGTGTCTACACGGGCAGCTCGCTTTCCTCCCTGACCCTCGTCGGCTCCGCGCGCGGCGGCAACATCGGTGGATCCTACACCAAATCGGCCTACGCCACAGTGACCTTCACCGCAACCGAGGGCACTGCCTATGCCATCGCACTCGATAGCGAAAGCTCGACGAGCAACGGCGTAACCTCGGCGAGCAGCGGTGCGTTCACCCTCTCGCTCGTCGACGCCGCGTGGCAGTATGCGTCGAGCGACGCGTTCACTTCCGCGCCGGCGGTCGCGAGCGACGGCACCGTCATCGCCGCCAGCAACGATAACTCCGTCTACGCCCTCAATCCCAACGGTACTTTGCGTTGGAGCTACCCCACCGGCGGCGAGCTCGACACCAGTGGCGCCGCCATTGCCGACGATGGCACCGTCGTCCTCGGCTCCAACGATGGCCTCGTCTACGCCTTTACAAGCACGGGCACGCTGAAATGGACTTACACCACCACGAGCGGTTATTATATCGCCAGCGCACCCGTGATCGCCAGCGACGGCACGATCTACCTCAAGGGCAGCGACGATAAATTCTACGCGATCAGCTCCACCGGCACGCTCAAGTGGACCGCCGCGGTCCCCGGTGCCTCCTACGCGCCGCCGACTATCGGCTCCGACGGCACGATCTACATCGGCGCAGACAACAACTTGCTCTACGCCCTCACTCCCGCGGGCGCGACGAAGTGGACCTTCACCGCGGCGGATCAAATCTACACTGCGCCCGCCATCGACAGCTCCGGCAATCTCTACTTCGCCACACTCGGCGGCCAAGTCTACAAGCTCAACTCCGCCGGGCAGCAGCAGTGGCTCTACACCGCCGCCAACGGCATCTCGTCGTCGCCCGCCCTCGGCAATGGCGGCGTGCTCTACTTCGGCTGCTACGACAAAAATCTCTACGCGATCAACACCACCGATGGCTCGCTGAAATGGACCGCCGCGTTTGCCGATCAGATGCGCGCTTCTTCGCCCGCGATCGACTCCGCCGGCACCATCTACATCGGCACCTACGCCAAGCTCGTGTACGCCGTGAATCCCGACGGCACGATCAAGCGCACCTACGCCACCAGCGACCAGATCCGATCCTCCCCGGTCATCGCCGGCAATCGCCTCTACATCGGCAGCAACGATCATCGCGTCTACGCCTTCGACCTCGCGACCACCAGCGCCAGCGCCCCTTGGCCAATGCAGCGTTTCAACGCCCGGCGCACCGGCCGCGCGCCGACCGTCGATTTTCAGCTGACTACGCAACCGCTTGCTCAGGACCTCGGTATCGGGAGCCCGCTCGTGCTCAATGTCGGCACCAGCGGCACCACCGGCCTATCCTATCAATGGTACAAGGACGGCATCTCCATCGCCGGAGCCACCAGCGCGACCTACTCCGTCGCGAGCATTACCGCCTCCGACGCCGGCAGCTATTCGGTCGCCATCACCAGTGCTGCGACCTCCCTGCAGAGCGACGTCGCGAAGGTGACCGTTTCGGCGGCCAATCCCGGCCATCTCATCAACCTTTCCGTCCGCACCGGCGCGGGCACCGGCGACCGCACGCTCATCGTGGGCTTCGCCGTCGACCACGGCACGGCCAAGCCCATCCTCATCCGCGCCATCGGGCCGACCCTCGCCGCGTATTCGGTTTCTGGATACATCACCAACCCCCAGCTCGCGCTTTACGACAACAACAGTCCCGTGTTGCTGCAGGGTAACGACGATTGGGGTGGCGGCGACACCCTGCGCTCCGCCTTCGCCAACACGGGCGCCTTCGCCCTCGATAACAACTCGCGCGATGCCGCGCTCCTGCGCGCGCTGCCCAGCGGCCTCTATTCCGCCCAGATCAGCGGCGTCGGCGGCACGACCGGCATCGCCCTCGCCGAACTCTACGACGCCGACTCGGCCAGCACGGCCCAGGCTCGCCTGGTCAACATTTCGGCCCGCACCCAAGTCGGCACCGGCGACGACGTCCTCATCACGGGCTTCGGCATCTCCGGCAACATCGCCAAGCGCCTCCTCATCCGTGCCGCCGGGCCCAGCCTCGGCAAATACGGCATCACCGGCTTCCTCGCCAATCCCCGCCTCGATCTCTACCGCGGCTCCGCCCTGTTGCAGAGCAACGATGACTGGGCTGGCACCACCGCGCTCACGACGGCGTTTACCAGTGTCGCCGCCTTCCCCTTCGCGAGCACCGACAGTCTCGATTCGGCCATGGTCGTCACGCTCCCTCCGGGCACCTACTCCGCGAAAGTCAGTGGCGTGAACAACACCACCGGCGTCGCCTTGGTCGAGATCTACGAGCTGCCCTAGCTGGCGCGCAAGCGGGTCTCTTTTGGGGCTGGGTTCACGCGATTGCGCGCGCCCGGCGGGAAAGAGGTGCGGATAAATATTCGGCCTAGTCAGTAGCGGATCAGGCTGGCTTGCTGGTCTTAACGTACGCCAACTCCCGTGCATATCCGCAATCGCTGCCTGCTCATCGCCGTCCTCGCCCTCGCCCTCGCGAGCGGCCTCCGCGCTCAAGAATCGTGGCAAACGGCGACCTCGCCTACGGCCCAGAACCTCTGGTCCGTCTGCTACGGCAACGGCCAGTTCGTCGCGGTGGGTGAAGGCGGCACGATCCTCACGTCGTCCGATGGCACCACTTGGAAAGCGCAGAACTCCGGTACCACTCGCTGGCTGGTCGGAGTCGCCTGGTCGAACGACCTCGGACTCTATGCCGCCGTCGGCGATCAAGGCACGATCCTGACCTCACCCGACGCCATCACTTGGACGGTGCGCAGCTCCTCCGGCGATCGGCTCAACGGCGTGAGCTATTGTGCCGACCGCTTTGTGGCTGTCGGCGAAGCAGGTGCGATTCGCACCTCGATCGACGGCTCCGTCTGGAGTTTACTCTTCCGCCCCACGAGCAATTACCTGCACGGCATCGCCTTTGGCTCCAGTGTCTGGCTCGCATCGGGCAAATCTTCCACGGGAGTCTATTCGATGAGCGGTGCGAGTTTCGCGCTCTCCGCGATCCCTGTGACCTCCGACTTCGAGAGCGTGGCGTATGGACGCGGGGTATTTCTTGCCGTCGGCGGGGCGGGCAAGGCCGCCTCGACCACATCGCCGTCCGGCAACGCCACGGCGCTCCCCTGGATCACGCGCAACACCGGCACGGCCGCCGATCTTCGCGCCGTCATTTATGCGCACAACGGTTTCGTCGCTGCCGCGGCCGACGGCGCAGTCTACCTCACGCCGGACGGGGTCGCATCGTGGAGAAAAATCGCGACATCCACCACGCAAGTGCTCAACAGCGTCGCCGCGAGCGACAGTGCGTTTGTCTGCGTGGGCTTTGGCGGCACGTTGACGCGCGCTCCCGTCGCCGTCCTAGCCCCCACACTCATCACGCCACCCATCACTCAACCCGCCTTGGCCCGGGACAACGTGATGCTGCGCGCGGTATTCTCCGGAGCTGGACTCCAGTATCAGTGGGCTTTCAACGGTGTACCGATTGCAGGCGAAACCACGGACGTGCTTTTTATGAAAGCCGTCACCGCAGACCAAGCCGGTACCTACTCGGTGACTGCGACCAATTCGGCGGGCTCACTTACCGCCAACGCCGTCCTCACCGTCGTCACCAAGACCGATCCGGTCGACCTTGGTTTCGCGCTTAGCCCGGTGCCGTCGACCGTGCCGAGGGTGGTCTATCCCCTGTCTGACGGCAAAGTTCTCCTCGGCGGCGACTTCACCCTTTTGATCAATTCACAGCCTGTGCTCGGTTTGATCCGCCTCAATTCCAACGGCTCGATCGATCCGACTTTTGATGTGGGCTCGGGTGTCAACGGTGCGGTTAATACCATCGCCCAGCAGGCGGACGGAAAACTGCTCGTCGGCGGAAAGTTCAGCACGTTCAACGGGGTCGCGGCCAACAATCTCATCCGGCTCAATACCGATGGCTCACTCGACCGATCATTCACGCCCGCGGCCATCGACATCTCGAGCGGCACCGATGTGCGCGGTGTCCTGCAGCTCGTGGTGCAGTCCGATGGGAAGATTCTTGTCGTAACCGCTTTCAAGCCGCTCGTGCGGCTGCTGCCCGAAACGGGCGCGGCGGATACTGGTTTCAATCAAGTGGCGTCGCTGCAGTCTCCTGCTGGCACTGCGGCGGATGTTTTCCCCCGCTTCCTCACGCTCGACCCGATCGGACGCATCGTCGCCTGCGATACCGCCGGCGTCTTCCGCATACTCGCCAACGGTCTCTGTGATTCCACGGTGCCGCGCTACGCTGCGGCGGCGCCCGCCGGATGCTATGCCGCCTGCCAAGCCGATGGCACTATCCTCGTCGCCAATCCCACCTATAGCAGCGAGGGCCTCGTCCGCCTCACGAGCGCACTCGCGGTCGATCCCAGCTTCCATGCCGATTTGAATTTCACCGCCCCGAGTTCCTCGACCGCCGCGCCGCCCTTCGCCGTGGCCGCGGACGGCAAGATCTGGGTCGCCGGCTCCTTCACTCGCGCCGGCGGCCTGCCTCGCTACTGCTTCGCGCGCTTTAATGCGGATGGCACCATCGACGCCACGTACCGCCCGGCGGGAGGCCCGGACTCCAACGGGGTCTTGAACTCGGTCGTGGTCCAGCCTGATGGCAAGCCGATCGTCGTCGGGACCATGACTTATTTCGCGGCCCAGAGCCGCCGCTATGTTACTCGTCTCAATCCGAATTCTTTCAGTTTGGGCGAGCCCTGCGTCGTGGGTTTCGATTCCGACCTCGTTCGAGTGCAGGAGGGTGATCAGGCTCAATTCACGGCCAAGATCGTCGGCTCCAGTCCCAGTGCCAGTTGGTTCCGCGCCGGATCCACCGGCAGCAGCTATGGGAGCACCAATCAAGTGACGTTCAGCTATGTGCGGGCCTCGGATGTCGGTGCCTACTACGTCAGTGTTTTCGCTCCAGCTATCCTCTTCGTGGGCTCAAGCCAGCCCGTGTATCTAGGTATTCTGCCTTCGCCGCCCCGCTTTGCCACGACCACCCCGGCCTCGATCATAGCCCCCTCCGACCGGAATCTCACCCTCACGACTGATATAACGGGAGCGAGTCCCATCACCTACCAGTGGTTCTTAAATAACAATCCCATTTCGGGTGCAACGGCGAGCACCTACACCATGTACGGCGGCGGCATCGTGCAGGGTTCCTACACGCTCGTCGCGCGCAATGCCTACGGCGTAGCCGTCAGCAACCCGACCCACGTCACCGTCGAATCCCGCAGCCTCCTCATCAATCTCTCCACGCGTGCCAGCGTGATGACGGGCGACAATGTGCTGATCGCCGGCTTCGTGATCGATGGTCCGGGAACCAAACGTTTGCTCATCCGCGGCGTCGGCGGTACACTCGCTCAACCCGTCTATGGTCTAAGCGGACTCAACCTCGATGATCCCGAGCTCACGCTCTACGATTCTTCCGGAAAAATTCTCCGCTACCAAGCGGACCTCCCCGCCGGCGGCACGGAGGCCACTACGGCCACTCAAGTCGGGGCGTTTGCGCTCACGGCCGCCACCGATTCGGCGATCATCGCCGACCTCCCGGCGGGGGCGTATTCCGTCAAGATTTCTCCCCAGAGCAAAAATGGCCTGCCTGGTCCGACTGGCATCGGCTTGGCCGAAATCTATGAGGTCGACAAAAACGCCAGCCGTCTCGTCAACCTCTCCGCCCGTGCCTTCGTCGGGACGGGGGCAGCAGTGACCATTCCGGGATTTGTGGTTGGTCCGGGTCAGTCGCGCAAGGTTCTCATCCGCGGGGCGGGCCCGGCACTCGCCAACTACGGTGTAAGTGGCGTTCTGGCCGACCCGCGTATCCGCCTCGTTGATGCCGACGGCAACACTGTCGCCAGCAACGACGACTGGGGCACAGGACCCAACGCGGGCGACGTCGCTGCCTCCATCATTCGAGCCCAGGCCTTCGCCTTCGACCCCGGCAGCAAGGACGCAGCCCTCGTGGCCACTTTGCCGCCCGGCCGCTACTCCGCGCTCGTCGAGGGTGCCAACGGTGGCACGGGCGTCGCTCTCGTCGAGGTGTACCAGTTGCAGTAAGGTTGGCTGAAACGCTCCAGCCGCGAGCCAACACCGCGGACACTGCGCCCTGCTCCGGCCGACGGTCTTCGGGCTCCTCAGGTGCGATCAAGCCGAGCCTATGTTGCCTATTTACGGGCACCAGTAGAGGATTTATCAGACTTGTTGGTCACAGCTTACGCGCCCAACTGTGAAAACATATCCCTTCCGTCTGCTCGCCGTCTTCACCCTACTCGTCCTCGGTGCGGGCCTCCGCGCGCAGGAGGTTTGGCAGAGCGTCCCCTCGCCCACGACCCAGAGCCTCTGGGGCATCTGCTATGGCGGCGGCCAGTTCGTCGCCGTCGGTGATGGCGGCACGATCCTCACTTCCCCCAATGGTACCACGTGGACCAAACAAAACTCCACCACCACGCTCTGGCTCCTCGGCGTCGCCTACTCGGCCGATTTGAAACTCTACGCCGCGGTCGGTGATCAAGGCCTGATCCTGACGTCGCCTGATGGAGTGACTTGGACCACCCGCGCCAACACCGGTCAGCGGCTCAATGGTGTCATCTACGCCGTGGACCGCTTCATCGCTGTCGGCGAGAGCGGCACGATCCGCGGTTCCTTCAATGGCACTAATTGGACCTCTATATCGTTGGCGTACTTGGATCCCGAGCTCATTGGCGTCTACGGGCCCGCGCCGCTAGGCCGCTGGTTGCGCGGTCTGGCCTTTGCCCGTGGCACCTGGCTCGCCACCGGCCAATCGGGAGCCGGTCCGTACTCGGTCGATGGCACGGCCTTCACCGTCAGCGACCTCTCCTCCGTCATCGATTTTGAAAGCGTGGCGTTTGGTCGGGAAACTTTCCTCGCAGTGGGCGCTACCGGCCGAGCCGAAACGCGGGGCCCGACCATCGGCGGCAAACGCGGCGATCCCAGTTCACGAGCGCAGCGCGCGACCGGCACGACCGCCAATCTCCGCTCCGTCATTTATTCGCACAACACCTTCATCGTCGCCGCCGCAGACGGCACGATCTACCTGACTCCCGATGGCGTCGCCGGCTGGCAGCGCTATACCACGCCCACGACGCAGGTGCTCAATGGGCTCGCAGCCGACGATACCCAGTTTGTCTGCGTCGGCTTCGGTGGCACCATCCTTCGCTCCAGTGTCATCGTGCGTGCGCCGGCGATCCTGACCGCGCCGCTCAATCAAACGGTGACCGCAGGAGACAACGCCGTGCTGCGCGCCGCGTTCAGCGGTGACGCCTTGTCCTATCAGTGGTCCTTGAATGGCACGCCCATTTCCGGAGCGACCTCCGACACATTGTTCGTCGCCGCAGTGTCAAACGCGTCGGCCGGCACCTACACCCTCACCGCCACCAACAGCGCCGGAAGCGCTTCGGCGTCCGCAACTCTCACGGTGAGCGCCACCGCGACAACAGTCGTCCCGCCCACGATCGTCAGTCCCGGCCCGGACCTGCAGCGCGCCACGTACAACAATCCGTTCACGGTCACCGCCCAAGTGGTGGGCACCGGTCCTTTCACCTACACGTGGCGCGAGGTTTCCGCCGATCGGACTCTGTCATCCACGACAAACATTCTGACCACGCAGGCGGGAATCTACGGCCCGTACTCGAACTACTTTTATCTCACCGTCTCAGGTCCGGGCGGCACGGCGAAGAGCTCCGCGGTGGCCGTCGCGGTCAATCCCGTCGCTCCGCAAATTGTCACGTCGCCTCCGGCCAGCGTCGCCCTGCAACCCGACCACACTCTGTTTCTCTATCCCGCGGTGAACGCTTCGCTCCCGGTGACCTTTCAGTGGTACCGTGATGGTGTCGCGATCCCGCGGATGACGGAAGTCACGCTCACGCTCGGAGCCCGAGATGCGCTGCCCGGCAACTACACGCTCGTGGCCACCAATCCCGCGGGCACGGTGACGACCAGCGGCACGGTGGTGACGATCGATCCGGCCGGCCGGCTCATCAACCTCTCCACACGCGCCGGAATCGAAACCGGCGACAATGTCCTGATCGTCGGCTTCGTGATCGATGGCCCCGACAGCAAACAGCTCCTCATCCGCGGCGTCGGCGGCACTCTCGCGCAGCCCCAGTACGGTCTCGCGGGCGTCAATCTCGCCAATCCGGAAATCACGCTCTACGACAGCGCCGGCAAGAGCATCAACACCGTCCTAGATTTGCCCACCGACCCCAATCTCGGTTCGGTCCTCGATAAAGCCAGCCGCGACACCGGCGCATTCGGCCTGGGCGACACGCGCGATGCCGCCATGCTCGTCACGCTGCCGGCTGGTCTTTACTCCGTGAAAGTTTCCGGCGCCGGCGGCACGTCCGGCGTCGGCTTGGCCGAGATCTATGAGGACGACAAAAACATCTCCCGGCTCGTGAATCTCTCCGCCCGCGCCCGCGTCTCCACCGGCGCGTCCGTCATGATTCCAGGCCTCGTCGTCGGCCCGGGCACCTCGCGCAAGCTGCTGATCCGCGGCGCGGGTCCCGCCCTGACCACCTATGGCGTGAGCGGTGTCCTCGCCGATCCGCGCATCCGCCTCGTCGATGCAGACGGCAACACGGTCGCCAGCAACGACGACTGGCAGTCGGGCAACAATCCCGCCGAAGTCTCCGACGCGATCGCGAAGACGCAGGCCTTCGCCTTTGCCCCCGGCAGTAAGGACGCCGCCCTCGTCGTGACCCTCCCGTCTGGCCGCTACTCCGCGCTCGTCGAAGGCGCAAATGGTGGTACGGGAGTCGCGCTCGTCGAGGTCTACGAGGTGAAGTAATATTGCTATCTGCCCGGTCCAGCCTCGGGACGAGGCTTCCGGCCTGTGCGTGCCCGGGCCGTCCGTCCGCTCTCGCGAGACCCACGTCTATGTTGATTATTTCCGCGCAGCGATAGCGGGTTGATCCGGCTTGGTGGTCACAGGTGGCATCGCCCTCTCGTGAAAACGCTCACCCTCCGCCTGCTCGCCATTTTCGCCGCCTTTGCCCTCTGTGCCGGACTCCGCGCCCAAGAGGTCTGGGAACAAGTTTTCTCCTCCACGAACCAGAATCTCTGGGGCGTTTGCCAAGGCGGCGGCAAGTTCGTCGCCGTCGGCGAAAACGGCAACATCATGACCTCGGTCGACGGTCGCGCGTGGACCGCCCAGAACTCCACCACTATCCGCTGGCTCCTCAGCGTCACCTACTCGCCCGACCTCAAGCTCTACGTCGCGGTCGGCGACGCCGGCACGATCCTCTCGTCGCCCGACGCTATCACGTGGACCCTTCGCTCCAGCACCGGCGCCCGGCTCAATGGCGTGCTCTACGCCGTGGACCGCTTCGTCGCCGTCGGCGAAAGCGGCACGGTGCGTACCTCGGTCGATGGCGCGAACTGGGTCACAGGCGGCATCAGCTATGCCCCGGGCGTTTCGGTGCCGTCCGATGGGACCTTTCCATTGAGCAACTGGCTGCACGGTCTCGTCTTTGCCCGCGGCACATGGCGCGCCTCTGGCAAGGGGGGCAGTGTGCCGTACTCAGTCGATGGCACCAATCTGCGTTATCAACCGGCCGGCCCGAAAACGGACTTCGAGAGCATCGCTTTTGGCCGCGAGACGTTTCTCGCCGTCGGCGGCGGCGGCCAGGCCGTCACCACGCGCGCCTTTGTCGGTGGCCCGAATACTATCCCGCCGGCGTGGACGATCCAGTCCACCGGCACGACGGTCGATCTGCGTGCAGTCACGTATGCGCACAATACGTTCGTGGTCGGAGCCTCGGACGGCAGCCTCTATGTGACGCCGGATGGCAGCACTGGCTGGCGCCGCGTGGCGAAGCCCACCAGCCAGGTCATCAACGCCCTCGCCTCCGATGCCACGTGCTTCGTCAGCGTCGGCTTCGGCGGCACCATCCTGCGCTCCCCGGTCGCGATCAATGCCCCCACCGTCCTCACTGCGCCGACCAATCAGACGGCGACCGTCGGCGACAATGCCGCCCTGCGCGCCGGCTTCACCGGCGACGGGCTCACCTATCGCTGGAGCGTCAACGGGGTCGACCTCCCCGAGGCCACCACCGACACCCTCTTTCTCAGCAACGTCACGCTCGCCGCGAGCGGCACCTACACGGTCGTCGCGACCAACCCCGCCGGCTCCGCCTCTGCTTCTGCGACCCTCGAGGTATCGGCCAACGGGTCATCGATTCTCGACACCAGTTTCGTCGCCTCGCCCGAGCCCACGCTCGCGCCGCGCACGATGGTGCCGCTGTCGGATGGAAAGATTCTCATCGGTGGCAACTTCACGTACCTCATCGGCGGCACACCTATCCTTGGCCTCGCGCGACTCAATCCCGACGGTTCATTCGATTCCTCGTTCCGCGTCACCACCGGCTTGGACGGCGCCGGCACGATCAACAGCATCGCGGTACAGACGGACGGCCGCATCCTGATCGCGGGCAAGTTCAGTTCCTACAATGGCACGCCGATCGCGAATCTCGCGCGGCTCTTCGCCGACGGCTCGCTCGACGCTTCATTCGCGCCATCGGCCACTGATGTCTCCCTTGCGGGCGACTCCACGGGCGTCACGCAGATCCTGCTCCAGCCCGACGGCAAGATTCTCGTCGCCACCACCTTCAAGCCGCTCGTGCGCCTGCTGCCCCTCTCGGGCGCGGCCGACTCCACCTTTGTCCAGAACTCGAGCTCGCGCGTGCTCCCGCCCTCCAGCACGCCGATCTATCCGCGCACGATCGCTCTCGACGCTTCGGGTCGAATCGTCGCGGGCGACACGCGTGGCGTTTATCGCCTGCTCAGTGACGGCACACCCGATACCTCGATTCCTCCCTATACGGTTTTCGCCAACAACGCTGGCGTCAGCTATCCGGTGATCCAGGCCGACGGAAAGATCCTCATCTTCTCTCAGGCCGCTTCAGCCCTATCCATCACACGTATCGTCCCGGAAAGCTTCGCGGCCGATCCGGCCTTTTCGAAAGCGCCAGCGCTGCTCCTCACGGCCAGCACGGTCGCCTGTGCCGTCGTCAATAGCGACGCCCGCATCTGGGTCGCTGCCTCGTACAACACCAACGGTGTTCTTCGCACCGGCCTCTGTCGGCTCAACTCCGACGGCTCGCTCGATCTCACCTTCAATCCGCCGAATGGCGGCTTCGACAAGTCCGACCTCAGCGCCGTCGCCCTGCAGGCCGATGGTAAGCTTCTCGTCGCAGGCAGCTTCACCACCGTCGGCGGCACCGCCCAGCGCAAGCTCGCCCGCATCTACGCCAATGCCACGGGTCCGCTGGTTCCGACGATCCTGAGCCCCGGGCCGGACGTCACGCGTATCAACTTTGGTGATACAACTCAGATTACCCCGCTCGTCGTCGGCAACGGTCCCTACACCTATACCTGGCGCGACACGGCGACGGATTCGCTGATCTATTCCAGCGCCTCGGGACAGCCTTTCACGCTCGACGGTGACCGCTCGCTGTACCTGACGGTCACCGGCCCCGGTGGCACCGTTCTCGGCTCCGCCATCAAGGGCGTGTCGGTCGCGGTCGCGCCCCGGATCACTCTGCCGAACGGATTCTCGACCAACATCGCCGTCTCGTCTTCCCGCTCGCTGGCGCTCGGCCCGATCATTACCGCGAAGGGTCCCTTTACTATGCAGTGGTTTCGCGATGGCAATCCCATCGCTGGAGCCACGACGTCACCCATTAATTTCTCGGGCACCAACCTCGTCTCCGGCACCTACGTGCTCGTCGTGACTAATGCCGTCGGCCAGACTTCGAGCCCGCCCATCACCATCACCGTCGATACCGGCGGCACGCTCGTCAACCTCTCCACCCGCGCCAACATCCAAACTGGAGACAATGTCCTGATCGCCGGCTTCGTCATCGACGGCAACGACAACAAGCGCCTCCTGATCCGCGGCATCGGTGCCACGCTCGGCTTGCCACAGTACGGCCTCTCCGGGGTCAATCTCCCCGACCCCGAACTCACCCTCTACGACAGCGCTGGCAAAGTGCTGAACATCGCCCGCGATCAGCCGACCGATGCCGGCCAAATCAACGATCTCGAAGTGGCTCGTCGCAATACCGGCGCGTTCAGCATCGGCGACGGCCGTGATGCCGCCATGCTCGTCACGCTCCGGCCCGGCCTCTACTCTGCCAAAGTCTCAGGCACCAATGGTGCCACCGGCGTCGGCATGGTCGAGATTTACGAGAACGACAACTTGACCAGCCGTCTCGTCAATCTCTCTGCCCGCGCCTTCGTCTCCACCGGCGCCTCGGTCGTAATCCCCGGCTTCGTCGTCGGCCCCGGCACGACGCGAAAAGTCCTCATCCGCGGCGCGGGGCCCGCGCTCGCGAACTACGGCATCAGCAATTCGCTCGCCGATCCGATCGTTCGCCTCGTCGACGCCAACGGCAACGACGTCGCGATCAACGACGACTGGCAATCGGGCAGCAACCCCGCCGAAGTCGCCGACGCGATCGCGAAAACCCAAGCCTTCGCCTTTGCCCCCGGCAGCAAGGACGCCGCCCTCGTCGCCACTCTCCCACCCGGTCGCTATTCCGCCTTGGTCTCGGGCACCAACCTCACCACCGGCGTCGCCTTAGTCGAATTGTACGAGTTACGGTGAGATCGTCCCTCCCCGGACGCGCGAGACTCCGTGCGCCCCGCCCTCACTCGCGTTTCTTTACCTCATCGATCGGCAGTTTCCGCTCCGGCCAGCTCGATTGAAAGCGCTCCACCTGCTCGAAATGGAGTTTCACCAGCGACGCGCCATCGAGCCAGGCCTGCCACGCCGCGGGTTTCTGTCCCCGTAAACCTTCCGGCATCGGCACGGTGTAAGGGAACCACTTCACATCTACCCCATCGATTGAGGCCACTTCGTCAAATTGTGCGGGATCGGTGATCAAGGTCAGGTCGCGCGTCGCCCGGTTGATGATCGCGTAGCAAGTCGGCCCCGTCGCGGGAAAAGAGTACAGGTACTTTTCCCGACTGCCACCGATCTGCATGGCGAGCGTGAATTTTGCCGCCGCGTCTTTTTCGTCGAAGCCGACTTTGGCCACGCGAAAATGTCGCCCCAGCTCTTCCATCACAGCCTCCGTCCGCAAGGGCAGTTCCCACTCGAGCACCGGCTTCGCGGTCGACCAGTACAGGACGCCGCTCCAAGCGGGCGCTTCGTGCAGCCATTTGTTAAATACGAAAATCGAATAAAAATGAGTTACGTCCCACGTCACCGCCGCTGGTCGCGCCTGATCGAGACCCAGCGCGACCCTGATGGAAGGCTCCACATCGCTGGTCGACAGCTCACCTGCAAAGGCGGCGCTCGAGCTGGCATGGAGCACGCCGAGATCGGCTCCGTCCGGCCAATGGCACGTGTAGCGCAGGACACCCGGCACGACTTTAT
The DNA here is from genome assembly GCA_048498795.1 of Verrucomicrobiota bacterium. GTDB lineage: Bacteria > Verrucomicrobiota > Verrucomicrobiia > Opitutales > Opitutaceae > JBEHXH01. The sequence goes on along the minus strand of JBEHXH010000006.1, from coordinate 258,519 downwards.
ACTCGGACGAAATCTTCAGCTTCAGATCCAACTCCACCGATCCTCTGAATAGTAATCCTCTGAGTATCTTCGGATTATTCCCAGGATAACCAATCACCTTGGTGATCTCCAGCGGGACTTCCTTGAACACGGCGCGCTTCGCCTGCGGATCCCGCGGCAGCACATGCCACGAAAGAATTTCCCATTCGATCCCACCCAAAGTCATTTCCATGACGAGAATCCCCACTGCAATCGCCAGCACCGAGCGGCGCGTCAGGTACTTGACCAAAAGCGCGAGCACCACACTCGCACCGATTGCCACCCGTAGTATCGTCAGCACCGGTAACGTATCCAGGACCCAGAGCCCGTTCGGCTGCTCCACGTCTTCCATCGCCACATCAGCGATCCGAATACCGCCGAAAATCATCAAGCCTACCGCAACTGCGCCCAGCCCGAGGAGAGATTTCCAGCCCGGAAAGCACGCGATGACTGCGGCCGGCACCAGCGTCAGGAGTAGCTGAACCGCCAGCAGGTTCTCAATCGCCCCAAAATACATCCCAGCGTCGAAGGCACTCGCCCGCCACCAAGGTACGGACACGAGGGTAATCGGTATCCAGAAAAACCCTACAAGTGCCGTGAGCTTCGCCGTAACCATCTGGCCGCTCCGCACCGGCCGCGTCCACCACCATCCCGCGCGCGCCGCGCCGTCCTCTAAAACGAGCCACACGGCGATCGTCGCCTCGAGCAGCCACATCAGGTACGTCAGTGTCGTCCGCGCCCATTCCAATTCCACGCGATGCCACGCATCGCTCCCGTCGCCCCGGGTCATCGCAAAGCCAATCCAAATCCGCGCCGTCGCCAGCACCCACACCATCACCACGCCCAACCAGAGGTGGCGGAAATCTTTTTTAACGATGTGCCAGAGAAGTCTCATTGGAAAGCGGCGCGCGATTTATTGCGAGGTCGATGGAAGCGATCACCACCACCACGCATTCGACCATTTCCCCGGGTCCGCTTTTTCGGACCTATCGATAGTCAAACGCCGCTCGGGCATTGCCGCATGGTATTGCTGCACCAGCTCGAAATGGAGTTTTACGAGCGCGGCACCGGCCAGCCATTCGCGAGCCAGCTCGGGCCGGCCATCCGCCAAGGTGACCGCATCTCGCCACCACTGCATCCGAACACCGTCCATCTCCAAACCGTCGTTTTGGCCCGGGAAACCGGAGAGAATCATAAACTCGTGCCGCGCCCGATGGACGATCGCGTAGGTCACATCCAAATAGAACGATCCCTGACGAAAATCACGGTCTTGCCACGACCTTTGTGGGAGATCAGCTCGTCGGACCGCCAAAGCGAAATTCACCTCTGCGCGCTCCGCGACGCAGTTGATCTCCGCGACCCTAAAATGCCAGCCCTTGTCCTGGAGCGTGCTGCCCACCTTCAGGGGTATTTCCCAATCGACCACTGGCCGACTGGTTTCGAAAAACTGATCGCCCCGCCAAGTGGGTGTTTTCTGCTGCCACTTTCGAATCAGCGTAGGCCTGATCGGCGTTCGGCTAACCCATTCGAACGCCGCGGGCTTGGGCTCATCGAATCCCAGCGCGACTCGAATGGACGGCTCCTTTAGATCTTTGTCCGGCATCAAGTACTCTGTGCTCCAGAACATTCGCGCTGGCTGGAATTTCATACCATCGTCCCACTGCCACTTCTCCTCCAGCCTCTGCGGTCTCACGCGTAGCGCCGTGGTCAATCCGGTTAGCCGCAGATCGAGTCGCGCTCCACCAGTCTCACCGCGTCTGGGCGCCGGTACGTCGGCCGAAACCCGAGTAATCTCGATTTTCTGTGTCGCGGGTATCAGCGCCCCGGTATCCGGCGGCAACCGCCCCAAATGGAGCAATACCGCGCAGACAAATCCACCGCCGATCAACAACTCCACGACCAGCAGGCCCACACTCACCGAGAGCAGGGTGCGGCGCGTCGTGTACTTCAGCAGAGCGCTCACCCCCGCTCCGATTCCGACCATCAGCACCAGCCACACCACGAGTTCGCTCGAATCGATCTCACGTACCGCCCATTCCGCGCCATTCGGCAGAATACCGCCCAACATGATCCCGCACCAGCCAACGACTCCGATGACCACTCCCAGCGTCACCAAGAACGACCGCCAGGTCGGCACAGTCACCGCCAGCGCCGCAGGCAGGAGCGTCACGATCATCTGCCACGCCAGCTCGCTCTCGATTGCTCGGACCAACAATGAAGCGTCAAAACCCGTGGCCCGCCACCACGGCACCTCGGCTAGAATCAACGGTATCCAGAAAAGCATGACAATTTCCGCGAGCTTCGCCGCTGCCACCACCCGGCCCCGCAGAGGCCGCGTCCACCACCAGGCGCTTCGCGCCGCCCCATCCTCCTTCACGAGCAAGACCACGAGCCCCACCTCCAACGCCGAGATCAACCAATCCAGCGCCATCTGCGCCCAGTCCAGCTCATCGAGATGCCACCCATTGCTGGGCTCCACGCGCGCCATCGCAAAGGCGATCCACATCCGCGTCCCGGCCAGTATCCAGATCAGCCCTACGCCCAGCCAGAAGTACCGAAGATCCTTTTTTACGATGTGCCAGAGGAGTTTCATGGGGAAATCGTCGTTCCAGATGTCCGCTACTTGCCCACCACCTCAAGTGGCAGCGCCGCATGCTTGTACGTGAACGCGTAAAGCCGCGTGCGCTGCCGGCGCCATTTCTCCACCACGGCGTCAGCGCGCCATGCCTCTCGCTCAATCTCCGGAGTGCCCGTGAAGATGAGGTTGAGCGACTCCGGCAGGGACAAACGCGTGAAAACGATGCCTTCGATTTCTACGGACGGCGCTCGCCACTGGGAATTCCGCCAGACTGTGCCTCGAGGGTTCTTTATGATGAGCCAGTCTTCATATTCGTCTATCGGAGCAAAGAAGCTGGTATGCTCGCTCACTTCATGCACGAGCGCTACGGCACTTGAACCTCGCACAGACTCTCCCACCTGCACGGCAACGATCCGACCAGCCGGGCCGGTCGCACTCTCACGCAGGGGCAGTTCCCATTTCTTTTCCATCACCGGTTCAGCCACGAGGCAATCGGCCGTCCACCGCGCGGGCACGTGACGCCATTTTTCGACCACGGCTTCCGGCAGCCCGCTGAAAAAGTGGCTCGATGCAGCGTTCTCCTTCTCGTTTAGCGCCACACCTCCCCATGACTCGCTCCCCGTTTGTCCGTAGCCCGGCTGTGTGATCGTAAAACCATCCGGCCAAGCCCACGTCTGCCTCAGCACCCGGAGCCTGAAGTCGCCCGGGGTGGATTGCCGGCCCAATAGTTCCACGGTGGTGAGAGCGTTGCTCGAAAGATGCGGCCATAAGCGCGCGCGTGAGGCTTGCAGCTCGAGATGCCCTGTCGGGGGCACCGTGCCGGTCGTCGGCGGCCACCACGTGAGCCGCCACTCCTCGAAGCGCGTAAAGGCCGCCACCTCCACCAGCGCCAGCGCCACCAATGCCACCGCCACGCCGAAGCCGGCTGATCGAAACGCGAGACGCGTCCGATAGCGTGCGACCAAGGCGACGACCGCACCGCTCGCTCCCGCGAACTCCAGCCATGTGACTACATCGGTGAAAGCCAACCTCTCCCCAAAATCATGCTCCATGTCCGTCGGCATCGGGTTCATGAACACGAACCAAAGGACGAAAAGCACCGTGCCGCCCGCCACCAGCAGCGATCGCCAAAGCGCTCCCGTCAGTGCCGTCATCGCCGCGGACAGAAACGTGGCCAGAAGCAGCCGTGCGATCAGAGCGGCGAGCGCCCAGCCCACCTGCGTCATCGTGAGCCCCGCATACCACCACCACAGCACGGTGAGCCCGACGAGCGGCAGCCATAGCCAAAGAGCGAAGGCACCAAGCTTCGCCGCGACCACGCGGCTCCCCGACATCGGTCGCGTCTTCCACCATGACGCTCCCGCCGCTCCATCTTCGTTGATCAGCGCCATCGTTGCCGCGATCAGCGCTACCTCAGCCAGCAGCCAAAGCAGTTGGTAAACGCTCACCATCGCATCGGCCCCGATATCGCTTCTGACCCACAGCAGTGCGCCAAATCCCAGATACACGCCGTGCGCCGCCCAGCACCCCACCACCGCCGCCCAGTGGGCGCGGAAGTCTTTGCGGATAATGTGCCAGGTTAAACTCATACTGCCGCCCGCTTCGCCCGTGCCATGGCCACGAAGATTTCCCGCAGCGTCATCGGTTGCGCCTTCACGGCGGCCTCGGGGAAACGCTCGCGGCAAGCCGCCTCGGTTGCGACCGGCGTGAATTCGCTCTCGACGAAGCGCACGCGGTCACCCGCGCGCTCGATCGCGCTCCAGCTCGCGGGCGGGTTTTCGATTCGCGCCACACCGCCTTGCAAATCGACCTCGATGCGGCGGAAGCGCGCGAGCAACGCCTCGCTCGGCTCGTTGAGCCGCAGGTGGCCGCTTTCCAGCAGCGCCACGCGGTCGCAGAGGCGCTCGACTTCCTCGATGTCGTGCGACGACACCAGCACCGTCCACTCGCCCGCCGCGGCCACCTCGATCAGGCCGCTCGTAAAATCCTCGCGCATCACCGGATCGAGCCCGCTGAAGGGTTCGTCGAGCACGAGCAGCTTTGGCCGGTAGGCGAGCGAAGAGATGAGCGACGCCTTCATCAGCATGCCGCGCGAGAGTTGTTTCAGCTTCCGATCCTCAGGCAGGTCGAACTGCCGCAGCAGTGTGCGCTCCAGCGCGACGTCCCACGTCGGGTAAAACGGCCGGCAATAATCCAACAGTTGCCGCACGGTCATCCACAGCGGCTGCGGCTGATTTTCCGATACGTAGCCGATCTGCGCCATCTCACGCTCGCCGAGCTTGCGCGAGTCGACGCCGAGCACGCGCGCCTCGCCCGCCGTCGGCCAGAGGAGGTTCATGAGGAGCTTGAGCGTGGTGGTCTTGCCGGCGCCATTCGCCCCGAGGAGCGCGCAGACGCTGCCCGCCGGCACTGCGAGATCGAGGCCGTGCACCGCCTCCGTGCGGCCGAAGCGCCGGGTCAACTGGTGGGTTTCGATGACATTCATGGGATAAATTCTACGCGCTATTTTCCGCCGAGCTTGCGCCACTGCGCCGCCACGCCCGCCTGCACTTCGCCGAGCGTGAGGCCGAGTTTCTTCGCCTCGACGACCAGCCGCTCCAACTCTGCGCCGAGCAGTTCGGCCTTTTCCTGGCGGTCTCCGCCCTCGCGCGGCGCCACGATGCTGCCGACCGCCGGGGTCGTCACGAGCACGCCCTCGCTCACCAGCGCCGCAATGACCTTGTGCGCCGTATTGGGGTTGATGCGCAGCTCCTGACTCAGCCCGCGAACCGAGGGAAACGGCTCGCCGGGCTTCAACTGCCCCGTCACCACCGCCCGCTTCACCGCAAACAGGATCTGCTCCGCAATGGGCAGGCCCGGCTTTAGCTCGATGGAGAAGGGCAGCATGACTGTACTAGTGATACTAGTACGGATAGTACAGTCAATCTCGTTTTGACGTGGATTCGCCGCATTAGCGTCGTGCGCCGCGGTACGCATGGATGCGTATCGTGAGCCACCTGCATCTTGGTTACACTTGCACCTGCCTCCCACGGCCCCTCGACCATGAAACTACTCGTCCGTCTCCTTCGCCTCGCCGCGCTCCCCGCGCTGCTGCTCCTCCCCTCCGCCGCGCTGCACGCGCAGGCCGCTTTCGCCGGCACGTACATCGGCACCATCAATACCAAGGTCAACGCCGCCGGCTTCGGCATCGAGAGCGCCATCGGCGGCTACATCGCCACGGTGACCTCCACCGGCGCGATCGACGTGAGCGGCGGCTCTCTGACCGGCACGGTCAACGCCAATGGCGTCGTCACCTTCACCGGCGGCACTTCGCTCTCCACGCTCGCGATCACCTCAGCCACGATCGCCAGCAATCAACTCAGTTCCAACTACGGCGGCGTTGTCGGCAACGGCACCACGCAGTACAAGCTCAACGCCAGCGGCACCTTCACTGCGGTGAGCACGGGCTCGGGTGGCGGCTCCGGTGGTGGTTCCGGCGGCGGCACCGGTGCTACGGCCGACCTCCTCGCGTACTACTCGTTCAACGATGCCTCCAATCTCCTCAAGGACGACTCGGGGCGCGGCACCACGCTCAGCCCGGTAAATGGCACCGTTTCCCAGACGACCGGCCGCGTCGGCGGCGCGCTGCTCACCAATGGCACGCGCCTCCGCGCGCTGGTCAACAGCAGCTTCAGCTACAGTGAAATGACGCTCGCCGGCTACGTCCGCCCCGACGGCCCGGGCAACTACAACCCGCGCCTCTTCGGCATCTGTTTCCCCGGCAGCTCGGCCCACTACTACGGTATGTTTCTAGAGGGCACGGGCTCTTCGCGCCGCCTGCAGTTCTTCGCGCACAACGATATCAACACGCCGCAAAGCTCGATCAAGAAGGTCGGCACCGGCGACTGGGGCCACGTCGCCATCACGTTCTCCGGCGGTGTCTTGAAGTTCTACCTCAACGGCCAGCTCGACAACACCATCAACACCGGCAAGTCGCTCACCTCCTTCTCCAGCGCGGTTATGATGGTCGCCGGCTCGGACAATGGCCTCGATCTCTTCCAAGGCGCGCTCGACGAACTGCGCATGTACGGCCGCGCGCTGACCGCCACCGAGATCGCCACGCTCGCCAACGGCGGCTCGGTCGGCACTGCCGTCCCCACGGCCAATACCTCGGGCGCGATCACCGCCGATGTCATCGCCGCTCCCGTCAATCTCACCGCTTATCGCAATCGCGTCGGCCAGTCCTTCCAGCTCTCCGTCACGGGCAGCAGCTCCGGCGGCGTCTGGGGCACCGACATCTACACCGACGACAGCACGGTCGCGGCCGCTGCGGTTCACGCTGGCGTCATCTCGGTCGGTGAGACGAAGACCATCACGGTCAACATCCTCGCCGGCCAGTCGAGCTATACCGCCAGCAAGCGCAACGGCATCTCCACCTCCTCGTGGGGTTCATGGGGTGGCAGCTACTCTTTCGCCGGAGCGAGCAGCGTCACCATCGGCACGGTCGCAACGACCGCTCCGGTGATTTCCCCGACTTACACCGTCACCAATCCTACCGTGAACCTCGGCGGTCGCCTCGTGATTCCAATCTCCGTCTCGGGCGTCGGTCCCTTCACCTACCAGTGGTTCCTCAACGGTGTCGCGATCAACGGCGCCACGAGCAATCCCTACACGCTCGAGACCGTGACCGGTGCCGCCTCCGGCGCCTACACCGTCCGCGTCGCCAATGCCGGTGGCGCCACCACCCTCAGCGCGGGCTCGGTCACAGTGAACTCCTCCACCGCGCCACAGATCGTCTTCCAGCCGTACAACAAAGTCGTCTCGCCCGGCGGCACGTTTGCCCTTGGCACCTCGGCAGTCGGCGATGGCCTCACCTACCAGTGGTTCCGCAACGGCACCGCGCTCTCCGGCGAGACCGGCCCGATCATCCTGCGTAACAACGCCAACTCCGGCGATGCCGGCAACTACACGGTGCGCGTCACCAACACGGCTGGCTCCGTCACGAGTTCGACCGCCGTGGTCTCGCTCGACGCCAATGCCTCGCGTCTCTCCAACGTGTCCGGCCGCATCGCCATCAGCGGCACGGCCCGCATCATTCCGGGCTTCTTCGTCAATGGCACGGGTAAGAAGCGCGTGCTCATCCGCGCCGTCGGTCCCACGCTGTCCAGCTCGTTTGGCATTTCCACCGCCATGCCCGACCCGAAGTTCGAAGTTTACAAAGACGGCACCAAGATTGGCGAAAACAACGACTACAGCTCCAGCATCGCCGGCAGCATGGCGGCCGTCGGCGCGTTTGCGCTCGCACCAGGCAGCAAGGACGCGGCGGGCTTCTTCGATCTTGATGCCAATAGCGCGTACTCGGTCCACATCTTCAGCAACAACGGCCAAGGCGGCGTGGTCCTCTTCGAGGTCTACGATGCGGGCAACATCACCGGCGGCAGCAAGTTCACCAACGTCTCCCTCCGCGCTCCGACTGGCGAAGGCGACAGCACGCTGATCCTCGGCTTCTACATCGACGGCAACGGCAAGCGCCTCCTGCTCACCCGCGGCTGGGGCCAGAAGCTCGCCGAGTACGGGGTCAGCCCGGTCATCGCCGACCCCGCCATCGACATCTACGACGGCAACAGCCGTATCGTCCTCTCGAACAACGACTGGGGCTCCGCGAGCTTCGTCACCGAGATGGAACAGGCCCGCCAATTCGTCGCCGCGGTGGAGTTTACCGGCGGTTCGCTCGACGCCTCCACCCTCGCGCTCCTCGATCCCGGCAGCTACTCGATCGTCATGCGCCCCGGCACCGGCCAGGCCACCGGCGAAGGCCTCATCGAAATCTTCGAAGTGCCCTGAGCCCGCTTAGCAGAATCTAAAAACCAAGGGACGCACGAAAGTGCGTCCCTTTTTGTCTCCACGAACTGGATACAGCCCATCAAGCCGGCCAGTGCAGCGTGATGCCCTTCACGACCGACGGTGCGAGGCTGTGGTGCACGGGACAGTTTTCAGCGGTCTTCTCCATCAGGCCCGGGGGCAGTTGCTTCGCGACGGCCGGCATCCAGAACTGCGCGTTCAAGCGCGCGATGCGCCGCGGGGCATCCGCCGACATCTCCTTGGTCACGTCGTAGCGGAGACCATTGAGCTCCACGCCATGCTTGCGTGCCACGATCGCCATCGTGGTCGCGATGCACGTCGCATATCCGGTCGCGACGAGATCGGTGGGCGAAAACGCCGCGCCGCGCCCCTGATTGTCCTTCGGCGCATCCGTATCGAGCTGGTTGCCTGACGGCCCGTGGACCGCCGTGCAGTGAAAATCTCCGTGGTAATCGCCCTTGATGGTGACCATGCGCCCACTGTCCGCCGCCGCTCCCGCCCGCGCAATCCCGGAAAACGGCCCGACTCGCGTCCCCTGCTCGGCTCTATGCATCGTCATAAATCGCTCGGCCCTTGCGCACATCCAAACAAAATGCACCCACTCGGGTCCCATCTCCGCATCATGCGCACGCTCCTGCTCGTCGCCATCTGCTCCCTATTTGCTGGCTGCATGTCTTCGCCGCCGCCACCTCCGCGCACGGATCCAGCTGACGCACTCGCTACGATGGGCATGTTTCTTATGGCGACGGGCGCTCAACAGGAGGGTTCCACCGCGGCTAAGCTATGGCAGATACGAATCTCGCCAGCCGAACTGGAAGTGCTCAATCACGTCGAGGCTCAGCACCGAGCGACCGGCGCCTGGCCCAAGCGCGAGGAAATCACACTACCCGCAGGGCTGACCGACCTCACTCTCGAAGAGCGGGACGGCGAATTGGCTCTGTTGATGCGCGAGCCCACCGGCGGGATCAATCAGTACAAGTTCCTTCGCGACGGTACCCTCGTCACAGCTCCGGCCGTCGAAAAAATCACCTCGCTTCTTCAATCTCAACGGTACACGCCGTCTCCGCCAGTGATCATTCCGCCGTCGCCGACCAAGTAGACATTCAAGTCACTCCGCGTGCTTGCCCGACTTCGGCGCGAGCAGATCGTCTACGGCCGCCGCGAAATCCACGAGGTACGCTTCGCCTTTGGCGTGGTGCGTGAGCGCCACGAGGATGTAGTGGCGACCCGCTCCGCTCACGAGCGCGGTGTCGTGAATCCAGTCTTCCCACCAGCCCGACTTGCGCAGGATCGTGCGGTCGCGGCCGGCGAGGCCTTGCACGAATTTGTCCTGCAGCGGCGCGATATCGGGTGAGGCGAAGATTTCCGCCATTGCGCGCGAAGCCTCGGGCGAGACGAGTTTGCCCTGCTCCAGCAGTAGATAGTAGCGCATCAGCTGTCGCACTGTCGCGGCATGCGAGTGCTGGCCGACCGGATCGAGGTAGCGCTCGGTGCCTTGGCCGTAGTGCTTGCCCACCCAGAGTCCGCCGCCGTGCTTTGCGTCGTAGAAGCCGTAGGAGTCGAGCACGCCGCGGATGGGCTTGAGGCCGAGCTGCTGAGAATACTTCGCGGCCATCGCATTGTCCGAGACTTTGATCATCAGCCCGAGTTCGTGCCGCGTCGTCGCATCGAGCCGCGTCGCGAAATCCGGATGGAGCTGAAACCACGCGAGGAGGATGCCGATCTTCGGCACGCTCGCCGCGTACTCGATCGCATCGGGCCGCACAAGCGCGAGTCGACCGGCAGTCAGATCGAGTACACCCACCGCGGTCAATCCCTCGTCAATGCCATGCTTCGTGCGCAGTTGCGCGTCGATCTTCTCGACGTCGCGTTGGAGTGCAGCGTCGACGGGCGTGGTGTAATCGAGCGTGAGCTTCTGAATCATCGGGGATGCTTCTGCGGCGCGACCAAAGGTCTGCCCCGCGCCCGCGAGAAGCGCGAGCCCGAGAGTGCAGCGCCAGAGCCGTTTCATCGCGCTCGAAACAAGCATCGCCCACCGACCTACGCCGAGCTAAATTTAGCTCCTGCCCGCTGCTTGCTAAGGCCGGAGAAAACACGACAGTCCCTCCACCGACTCATGCCGCGTTCCCCCGCCCGCTCCGCCGCCAGCGCCACCGTGCCAATCCTGCGCGTGACCGCACAGGGCACGACCGCCGCGGCCGATGCCCTCGCCGTCGAGGAACCGTTGGAAATCCAGCTCTCCTACACCCGCCGCGGCACCCGCGTGCACAAAAGCATCTCCGTCACGATGCGCACGCCGGGTCACGACACCGAGCTGGCCGCGGGATTTCTTTTCACCGAGCAAATAATCGCCAGCCCGACGCAGATCGCAGAAATCACCACGCCGTGCACGGCGGATGGTAGTGCTTTGGTGAATACACTGCGCGTCTCGCTCCATGATGGTGTCTCCGTCGATCTGAAGCGCATCGAGCGACACTTCTATGCCGCCTCGAGCTGCGGCGTATGCGGCAAGCGCTCTATCGCCGCCCTCGCGCTCGATCGCTGTCCGCCGCTCGATCCGGATGCGCCCGTCCTCGACGCTACGCTCGTCCCTACCCTGCCTGACGCCCTGCGCCGCGCGCAGACCGTCTTCGCTGCGACTGGCGGACTCCACGCAGCGGGACTTTTCGGCACTACGGGCCAACTCCTCCTCTCCCGCGAAGATGTCGGCCGACACAACGCCGTGGACAAGGTTATCGGCCACGCCTTCCTCGCCAGGCGCACTCCGCTTTCCTCGCACGCGCTTGTAGTGAGCGGTCGCGCGAGTTTCGAGCTGGTGCAGAAAACCGCCGCCGCCGGCATTCCCGTGCTCGCGGCCGTCGGCGCGCCCTCGACGCTCGCCGTCGATCTCGCGCGCGAGTGCGGCCTCACGCTGCTCGGCTTTGTGCGCGAAGCGCGTTTCAACGTATACACCGGCGCCCAGCGCCTGCGCGGCCTGCATCCCGCACAGGTGAAAGCCTCCGCCGCCTGATCGCTCATGTCCTCTTCCGCCTCGACCGACTCCGCGCTGCCCGCCGCGCAACCGCCCATCGAGACGGAGGGCGTAAGGCTGCATCCTCCGGCCCGCGCCGCGGCCGGCCTCACGGCCGTCGTCAAAAGCACGATGCAGGGCCTGCAGCACGCCGGTCTCATGCGCACGCTCCGCACCGCGACCGCGTTGAATCAGGTCAACGGCTTCGATTGCCAGAGCTGCGCGTGGCCCAGCCCCGACGACCATCGCAGCGTCGCCGAATTTTGCGAAAACGGTTTCAAGGCCGTCGCCTACGAAGCTGACACGAAGCGCATCACCGCCGATTTTTTCCAACAGCACTCCGTCGCCGAACTCGCCGCGCAGTCCGACTACTGGCACGGCGAACAGGGCCGCCTCACCGAGCCGATGGTGCTGCGCCCAGGCGCGACGCACTACGCGCCGATTGCGTGGCCGGAGGCGTTTCAGCTCATCGCCGACGAACTCAAGGCGCTCGCCTCGCCGCACGAGGCGGCGTTCTACACCTCGGGACGTACGAGCAACGAGACAGCGTTTCTCTATCAGCTCTTCGTGCGTGCATTTGGCACGAACAATCTGCCCGACTGTTCCAATCTCTGTCACGAGTCGAGCAGCGTCGCCCTCCCGCCGATGATCGGCATCGGCAAGGGCTGCGTAAAGCTCGAGGACTTCGATCGCACCGAGGCGATCTTCATCCTCGGGCAGAATCCCGGCACGAATCATCCGCGCATGCTCACCGCGCTCCAGCGGGCCAAGGAGCGCGGTGCGAAGATCGTCTTCGTCAACCCGCTGCCCGAAGCCGGCGCGTTTCGTTTCAAAAATCCGCAGGACCTGCTGCACCCGCTGCGGCTGTCGCGCTTCATGTTCGGTCAGGGCACCCAGCTCTCGGACCTCTGGCTACCCGTCACGATCAACGGCGACATGGCGTTACTGCAGGGGCTCATGAAGGAGTTGCTCGAAGCGGAAGCGCGCCGCCCGGGCGAAGTCTTCGATCACGCGTTCATTCGCGAGCACACGACCGGGATCGACGCGCTGCTCGCGCAGCTCCGCACCGTGTCGTGGGATACCATCGTCGCTGACTCCGGTCTCACCCGAGAGCAGATCCGCTCAGCCGCCGAAATCGCGCTCGGCGCCAAGAGTATCATCGTCTGCTGGTGCATGGGTCTCACGCAGCACGAGAACGCCGTCGTGACGATTCAGGACGTGGTGAACTTTCTCCTGCTGCGCGGCAACATCGGTCGCCCCGGCGCGGGCCCGTGCCCCGTACGCGGACACTCCAACGTCCAAGGCGACCGCACCATGGGCATCGCCGATCGCCCGCGCGCCGATTTCCTCGACCGGCTCGACGCCGAGTTTGGCTTCGCGTCACCGCGCGCACCCGGCTTCGACGCCGTCGAGGCCGCGAAAGCGATGCACGAGGGACGCGTGAAAGTCTTCTTCGCGATGGGCGGCAACTATCTCTCCGCCCTCGCCGATCCCGAGTTCACCGCGGAGGGCCTGCGCCACTGCCGCCTCACCGCCCACGTCTCGATCAAGCTCAACCGCTCGCACCTCATCACCGGCCGCACCGCACTGATCCTCCCATGCCTCGGCCGTTCCGAGGTCGATACGCAAGCGGGCGGCGAACAGTTCCAGACCGTCGAGGACAGCATGGGCGTGATCAGCGCCACGCGCGGCAATCTCCCACCCGCGTCGCCGCATTTGCTCAGCGAGACCGCGATCGTCGCCGGTCTCGCCGCCGCCGTGCTCGGCCCCACGCGCCCACTCGACTGGGCCGCGTGCACCGGCAATTACGATCTCATCCGCGCGCGTATCGAGCGCGTGGTGCCGGGCTTCAAGGATTTCAACGCCCGCATCCGCACCGGCCCCTTCTATCTGCCGAACGGCCCGCGCGACTCGCGCACCTTTGCCACGCCCAACGGCAAGGCCAACTTCCTCGCGCATCCGCTCCGCCGCATCGCGCGCCCGCCGGGGCATTTCCTGCTCACGACGATCCGCAGCCACGATCAGTTCAACACGTCCATCTACGGCCTCGACGATCGCTACCGTGGCGTCTTCAACGGCCGACGCGTCGTCTTCCTCAATGAGACCGACATCGCCGAGCTAAAACTGATGGCCGGCCAGCACGTCGACCTCACGAGCCACTTCGCCGGCGTGGAGCGCCACGTCGAGCGCTTCATGGTCGCTCCGTATCCAATTCCTCGATACTGCGCCGCCGCCTATTTCCCCGAGGCCAACGCCCTCGTTCCCATCGCCAGCATCGCCGAGGGCAGCCACACGCCGACGTCGAAGTCCGTCCCGATCACGATCCGCGCATCGTCCATCTCGTGAGTTTTTAAACTGCGAATGAACGCCAATTCACGCGAATGATTCGCGTCCATTGGCGTTCATTCGCGGTTGTTTCAAAACTTCCCAGTTTTGTCCCAGATATGGGAATCGTCTTTCCCGCTGTGCGTACAATTTCGTGTGAGCGCAGGAGCTCATTTTCCATCGTGAAAGTTTATCTCCATTGCAGATAAAGACTTTACGATTTTCCACGCGCGCTGGCACGCGCGTTGCAAAAGGAGGTGCCATCTTCCCAATCACATGAACACTTCCTCCAAAGTCATCGTTCTTTCCGCCACGGCCGCCAGCGCCGTCGTTGCCGCCCTCTCGGGCCTCTTCTCCACCGAGGCGCTCGTCTCGAGCTACGCCGCCTTCGGCGTCGCGGTCATCACGCTCTCCGACTATCTCAAGCCGCAGCGTCGCCTCGCGCTCGCACCGTCGTCCGCCGCGCTGCTCGCGCTCGCGGGCTCGGCCAATGAGTCGCGCCGCCTCGCCGCCTGAGCCGGTCGCTTGACAGCCCTCTTTCCGCACCCGTCACTCGTATCATGTCCGAAGCCGCGCCCCGCATCCTGATTGCCGACGACCAGCCCGACGTGCTCGAAGCACTCCGGCTCCTGCTGAAAGGCGAAGGCTATCAGACCGAGGCGGTAAAGTCCCCCGCGGCGGTGCTCAAGGCCGTCGAGGCGCGCGACTACGCGCTGCTGCTGATGGATCTCAACTACGCGCGTGACACCACGAGCGGACAGGAAGGCCTCGATCTGCTCAACAAGGTGCAGGCGCTCGACTCCGCGATGCCGGTCGTCGTGATGACCGCGTGGGCCACCGTCGATATCGCCGTCGAGGCGATGCGCCGCGGAGCGCGCGACTTCGTCACCAAGCCGTGGGACAACCCGCGCCTCCTCGCCATCGTCAAAAACCAGATCGAGCTTGGCAGCGCCGTGCGCGCCTACAAGCGGCTCGAACAGGAAAACCAGCTTCTCCGCGGCACCGGCAAAGGCGGCCCCACGCTGATCGCGCAGTCCGCCGCGATGCGCCCCGTGCTCGAGATCATCGCGCGCGTCGGCCCCTCGGACGCCAACGTCCTCATCACCGGCGAAAACGGCACGGGCAAGGGCGTCGTCGCTCAGGCGCTGCACGCCGTCTCCGTGCGCGCCGGAAAATCTTTCGTGTCCGTCAACATGGGCGGACTCCCCGAAGGCGTGTTCGAGAGCGAACTCTTCGGCCACGTGCGCGGCGCGTTTACCGACGCGAAGGCCGACCGCGCGGGCCGCTTCGAGCTGGCCGACGGCGGCACGCTCTTCATGGACGAGATCGGCAACATCCCGCTCGGCCAACAGGCGAAAATTCTCCGCACACTCGAAACCGGCGAGTACGAGCGCGTGGGCTCGTCGAAGACCTTTCGCGCCAATGTCCGTCTCATCTCCGCGACCAACGCCGATCTCACGGCCGAAGTCGCTTCGGGAAAATTTCGCCAGGACCTCCTCTTCCGTCTCAACACGATCCAGATCCACCTGCCGCCGCTGCGTGAACGCCGCGACGACATCGAGCTGCTCGCGCAGCATTTTCTCAAGGCGCACGTCACTCGCTATGGCAAAGCCATCACCGGCTTCGAGGACGCCGCACTGCAGGCGATGCGCGCCTACGCGTGGCCGGGCAATGTCCGCGAGCTCGACCACGCCGTCGAGCGCGGCGTGCTCATGGCGCAGGGCAAAGTGATCCGCGCCGGCGACCTCGGACTCAACGCCGGCCAGGCCGCCCCGCGCCTCGAGGAAATGAGCATCGAGGAAGTCGAGGCGTTCCTCATCAAGAAGACCCTCGCCCGCTGCGACGGCAACGCCCGCCGCGCCGCCGAGGAACTCGGCCTAAGCCGCAGCGCATTTTACCGGAGATTGGAGAAGTATGGATTGTGAACGATATCGCGGCTGCAATTTTGTTTAGCCGCAAAAAGGCGCAGAAGGCGCAAAAAAATACCCTGCTTCGACATTCTTGATTGTGCGGCTCGCAACACATGCCTTCATGCCCGTGATCGCGTGGTATTTTTTGCGCCTTTTTGCGGCAATTAAGACTGCATGAAAGATCCCATCTTCCAGCTTTGCGATCAGGTGCGTGAAACCAGCTTCGCGCTGCATCGCTACTTGCGCCATGGCCATCTGGAAAAGGTGTACGAAAATGGTCTCGCTCATCGGCTCACCAAGCAAGGACTTCAGGTCCAGCGTCAGCATCCCCTTCATGTGCTCGATGAGGACGGTGCAGTGCTCGGCGAGTACTTCGCGGATCTCTTGGTAAATCAAAAGCTCGTTATCGAGCTGAAGGCCGTGCGCGCGTTGACTGACGATCACGTAGCACAAATGCTCGGTTATCTACGCGCCGCCCGTCACGAGCATGGCATGTTGATCAACTTTGGGTCGCCCAAAATCGAGTTCCGAAAATACGCTCTCTCCGAAGCCTGAACTTTCTGCGCCTTTTGCGCCTTTTTGCGGCCATCCCAAATGCCTAAAGCTAACAGACGACTTTCTCACGATGCCGCCGTTTTCCTCCAGTGTTTGCTGGCGGGATTTCCGGCGGTGGTGGTGTCGCTGTGTTTTCTTTGGTTCGGCGACAATACGCCGAAGGTGCAGTGGACGCTCACGCTGCTGATCGTCGGCTTCTGGCTCGGCTTCGGCGCGGCGGTGCGCAATCGCGTCGTGCGGCCATTGCAGACGATGGCCAACCTGCTCTCCGCGCTGCGCGAGGACGACTTCTCCATCCGTGCGCGCGGCGCGAAGCGCGACGAACCGCTCGGCGATGTGATGACGGAAATCAATCTCCTCGGCTCCGTGCTCCAGACCCAGCGCCTCGGCGCGATGGAGGCGACTGCGCTGCTGCGCACCGTGATGGAGGAGATCGAGGTCGCGATCTTCGCCTTCGACAGCACACGCGCGCTGCGCCTCGTGAATCGCGCGGGACAAAAACTCCTCGGCCAGCCTGCCGAGCGCCTGCTCGGCCGCTCGGCCGATGCCATCGGTCTTGCCGAGGCGCTGGAAGCTGAACCGCGGCGCTTGCTCAAGACGCAGTCGTTTCCCGGCGGCACCGGCCGCTGGGGTCTGCGGCGCACCCAGTTTCGCGAGGGCGGTTTGCCCCACCAACTCGTCGTGATCGGCGACCTCAGCCAGCCGCTGCGCGCCGAGGAGCTGCAAGCGTGGCAACGTCTCGTGCGCGTGCTCGGGCACGAGCTCAACAACTCGCTCGCGCCGATCAAATCCATCGCCGGCTCGCTCGGTGCGATGCTGAAAAAGGAGAAGCGTGCGCCCGATTGGGAAGAGGACATGCGCTCGGGCCTCGACATCATCGCGTCGCGCGCCGAGGGCCTCGCGCGCTTCATGGCCGCCTACGCGCGCCTCGCCCGCCTGCCCGCGCCGACGCGCGTGCCGTGCGAGTTTGCCTCGCTCGTGCGCCGCGTGGTCGGTCTCGAACAGCGCCTGCCGGTGGCGGTCACACCCGGCGAAGAACTCACCATCGCGTGCGACGCGGCGCAGATCGAACAGCTCGTCATCAACCTCCTGAAAAACGCCGTCGAGGCCGCGCTCGAGCAGCGACACGCCGGTCGCGCCGACGCGGGCGTGCGCCTCGCGTGGCAACGCGCGGGAAATTTTCTCGAAGTGCGCATCGAGGACGACGGCCCCGGCATCGCGCAGGCGACCAATCTCTTCGTGCCCTTCTTCACCACGAAGCCCGAGGGCTCCGGCATCGGCCTCGTGCTCTGTCGCCAGATCGCGGAAAATCACGGCGGCTCGCTCATCCTCGAAAACCGCACCGACGCGCCTGGCTGCGTGGCGACGCTGCGGTTGCCGGTGTGAGCAGCAGTGCTTTTTCCTCCGACCTATAGGTCCTATAGGACTGATATGACCTATGGGACCTATGAGTATGGCGAGTTCTTCACGCTACTCACTCATACCGCCAAAAACGCCGCGCGTGCCTGCGCGGTCGCACCCTCGTAGGCAGCCACCAGTTTGTCCCAACGCTGATTGGTAGCAGGGTCGATGATCTTGCGCGCGGGGTCGGCGTCGAACCAGGCGATGGTTTTGCGAATGCCGTCGGCGAAGCGGGTCTTTGCTGCGAAGCCGGGCACGAAGCGTTTGAGCTTTGAGTTATCGAAGACGGCCGAGACCGCCTTGTCGCCGAGGAGCGTGCCCTCGACGGCAGGCACGCACGAGATGATGAAGTCCGACGGGATATGCACGAAGCGCGGCGACGTCACACCGGCCGCTTCGGCGGCGGCGGCGAAGATTTGATTCCACGTGAGCACTTCGTCGGAGGTGATGTGAAACGCCTCACCGTGCGTCACAGGATTGCCGAGGAGCCCGAGCAGACCCGCGGCAAAATCGGCGTTGTGCGTGATCGTCCAGAGGGAGTTGCCGTCGCCCGGGATGATCACTGGCGCACCGCGGCGCATGCGATCGATGGTGGTCCAGCTCTGATTCCACGCGTTGAGCACGAGCGGTACCTGATCCTCGCCATAGGTGAGCGAGGGGCGCACGACGGTGCCCGGAAATCCGTGCGCGCGGCGCGCCGCAGCCAGTTCTTCCTCCGCGGCGATTTTCTGTCGCGAGTATTCCCAGTACGGATTCACCAGCGGCGTCGCCTCGGTGATGAGATAATTCGCGGGCGGTTTCTGGTACGCACTGGCCGAGCTGATGAAGACGTAATGCCGCGCGCTGTCGCGAAACAGCTCCACGTCGCGGCGAATATCCGCAGCGGTAAACGCGATGAACTGCACCACGGCATCCCACGTGTGTCCGCTCAGCGCCGTGCGGGTGGCGGGCACATCGGCGATGTCGGTCACGATGGACTGCGCGCCGGCGATCGGGGCGCGTTTGCCGCGATTGAGCAGCCACACTTCGTGCCCTGCCGTGATCGCCTGCTGCGTAGCCGCGCGACTGATGATGCCCGAGCCGCCGATGAAGAGGATTTTCATGAAAACGTGAGTTGAAGGTTGAAAGGTGAAAGTTGAAAGACGCGGAATGAAATGCAGCGACGAATATGCAACCGGGGCGCTTCCGATCTTTCAGCTTTCAACCTTCAACTTTCAACTGCGACCGGCCTCACTCACGCATCCGGCTTCGGTCTCGTGTCGCTCAGCGACCACGCGCCCACCGGGATGCTGCGAAGGCGTCCGACTGTTTCCAGTGTCGCGCGCTGGCAACGCTGCGGTGGCGCGCCAGCGAGGATGTTTTCCAGATCGTCCACGACAAGCTGGCCGATGAGCGTTTGAATCTCCGGCACGCTGCCGCAGCGGTGTGCCTGCACTAAGGTATTGGGGACGTTGCGGCCCGGCTCGTTGACCGGGATCGGCTCCTCGGGCCAGACGTCGATGCCCGCACGGATTTGCCCGCTGCGCGCGGCGTCGAGCATCTCGGGGAAATTCACCAGCGCGGCGCGGCTCGCGAGGATCACTACGCTGCCGCGCGCCATGCTCGCGAAGTGCCGCGCGCCGATCTGGCCGGCGTTTTCGCTCGTCACCGCGGCGAGGAGAAACACCACGCGCCCACGCGCGAAACACTCGTCGAGGGTCGCCGGGGTCACGTCCATCTCGCGCAGCACCGACGGATGAATCCACGGATCGCACACTAGGATCTCGCGTGAAAAAGGCCGCAGCAGCGGCAGCAACGCGCGACCAGTGTTGCCGAGGCCGACGATCGCGAGGGGCTTGCTGTGGAGGAGAAACGAGTCGTGATTGTCGCCCTTGAACTCCTTGCCCACGCGCACCGCGGCGTCCGCCTCGTGCATGCGGCGCGCGAGCGAGATCGACATCGCGAGCACCATCTCGGCGACCGGCCGCGCGTACACGGGCGCGGTCGAGAGCACCGGGATGCCGCGGCGATGACACTCGGCATAGTCGAGATTGGGGAGGAAATTGCTCTCGACGTTGAAGATCGCGCGCAAGTGCGGCGCGCGGTCGAGTCGGGCCTTGTCGAGCGGCGACTGCCCGATCAACGCGATCGTCTGCGGCAGAAAGCGATCGATGTGCTCTGCGCTCGCGGCCGAGCCATCGTGCCACACCACCCGCCCGAGTCGCTCCAGCCGGCGCTTCGTCGCCTCGTCGAAGATGCGCTCAATTTTGCGCGGATGCGGATCGAGCAGGATGACGCCCTCGTTGGGTTGCATGAGTAAATCGGTATCCCGCAAGCGGCGGAAATTGGCTACAAGAAATCTAACGCCTGAGCGTCACACCACGCTCCGCTGGCGCACGGCCGCATAAAAACACCAAGCCAACCGTTTTCTCCACCTCCGCACTCCATCCCATTTCTGGGACGACCCAATCCCACCTCCGCCACCCGCTCTCGGTAGACGTTTTCCTCGGAAAAATTCTAAACCTTACAGATTAGCCACTTACGCATTGTCATAGCCGCTGGCACAGGCGTTGCAAAGAGGGACGCCATCGCAATGGACATCGCCCGCCCCGACCAATCGAAAGCCAAACGCAAGAAGCGCATCATCTACGTCGCCGTGACGGTCGTCGCGCTCGTCGCCATCACCGTGGTGCTCGCGAAGCTCAAGCCCGCCGCACCCACCGTCGAGAAGAACCTCGTGTGGGTCGATACCGTGAAGCGCGGCCCGATGGTCCGGCAGGTCCGCGGTCTCGGCACGCTCACCCCGGAGGAAATCCGCTGGGTCGCCGCCCGCACGCAGGGCCGCGTCGACAAAATCATCCTCCGCCCGGGCGCGCAGGTCGATCTCGACAGCGTCATCCTCGTCCTCGCGAATCCCGACGTCGAGCAGGCCGCGGCCAACGCCGACTCGCAGCTCAAAGCCTCCGAGGCCGAGTTCGCCAATCTCAAGGTCCAGCTCGAGAGCGGCGTGCTCGCCGCCGAGTCTTCCGCCGCCAACGCCAAGGCCGACTACGAGCAGTCCAAGCTCCGCGCCGAGGTAAACACCGAGCTCTTCAAGGACGGCCTCGTCTCCGATCTCGACCGCCGCTTGCAAAAGGTCACCGCCGAGCAGGCCGAGACGCGTTACAACATCGAGCAGAAGCGCTACGCTTTTACCAAGGACTCCGTCTCCCCGCAGCTCGCCGTGAAGGCCGCCGAGGTCGATCGCCTCCGCGCGCAGACCAAGCTCAAGCACGACGAACTCGACGCTCTCAGTGTCCACGCCTCGATGAAGGGCGTGCTCCAGCTCCTCCCGGTTGACGTCGGCCAGCAGGTTCAGCCCGGCACCAATCTCGCCCGCGTCGCCAATCCCACCAAGCTCAAGGCCGAGGTCCGCATCGCGGAAACGCAGGCCAAGGACATCCAGATCGGCCAAGTCGCCTCGATCGACACGCGCAACGGCGTCGTCGACGGCCATGTGGTGCGTATCGATCCTTCGGTGCAAAACGGCACGGTCACCGTCGACGTCACGCTCACGGGCGAATTGCCCCGCGGCGCGCGTCCCGATCTCTCGGTCGACGGCGTGATCGAGCTCGAGCGCATCCCGGAGGTCACTTTCGTCGGCCGTCCCGCGTATGGCCAGGAGGGTTCGCCGGTCAGTATGTTCAAACTCGATCAGGACGGCGTTTACGCCAACCGCACGCAGGTGAAGCTCGGCCGCAGCTCGGTCAATACCATCGAGATCATCAGCGGCCTCGCCCCCGGCGACCGCGTCATCCTCAACGACATGTCGCAGTACGACGCCAACGAGCGCATCAAGCTCAACTGAGCCAACCGCAGATTCAGCGTAACTAAACCGCCGTTCGCCGTGTTATTGTCGCACACCGTCGCCCACCATGCTCGCCGCCGCTGCCATTGTCTCCCTGCTCGTCGCCCTCGTGGCCACGGACACGCCTGATTCCACGCGCTGATTTTTCCTCACCCCAAGAAATCGCTTACCCAACTAAACTCATGTCCACCGAATCCCTGATCAAACTCGACGGCGTCACCAAGGTCTTCCTCACCGACGAAGTCGAAACCCACGCGCTGTCCGGCATCCACATGGACATCCGCAAGGGCGAGTACGTCTCGATCGCCGGCCCGTCGGGCTGCGGCAAGTCCACGCTGCTCTCCATCCTCGGCCTCCTCGATTCGCCAACCGATGGCTCGTATGTCCTCAACGGCCGCCCCGTGCAGGGCCTCACCCTCCCCGAGCGCGCGCGCATCCGCAATCGCGAGATCGGTTTCATCTTCCAGTCGTTTAACCTCATCGGCGATCTCACCGTTTACGAAAACGTCGAGCTGCCCCTCACCTACCGCGGCATGCCCGCCGCCGAGCGCAAGGCCGCCGTGCAGGAAGCGCTCGAAAAGGTTGGCATGGGCCACCGCGCGAAGCATCTCCCGTCCCAACTCTCCGGCGGTCAACAGCAGCGCGTCGCCGTCGCCCGTGCTCTCGCCGGCAAGCCCGCCGTGCTCCTCGCCGACGAGCCGACCGGTAACCTCGATTCGAAGAACGGCGACTCCGTCATGACCCTCCTCGCCGATCTCCACAAGGGCGGCGCCACCATCGTGATGGTCACGCACGACGCCCGCTTCGCCCGCAACGCCCAGCGCACGATCCACATCTTCGACGGCCGCGTGGTGCAGGAACAGGTCGAGAGCGATCCGACGCACTGAGCGCGCCACGCGCGCCCATGCGAGTTTAAGGGGGAAGTTTAAGTTCAAGACGACAGCGTCCGCTCGCTTCCTCGCTTCAACATAAACGTTCCCCTTAGACTCACTGCATGTTCGCCGATCTGCGTTTCGCGTTTCGCCAGCTCGCCAAGGCGCCGGGCTTCACGTTTGTCGCCGTGCTCGCGCTGGCGCTGGGCGTCGCGACCGCGACGACGAATTTCACTTTCTACAACGCGCTGCTCGTCCGCCCGATTCCGTTTCTGGCCGATGAGGACTCGCTGGTCCGCATTCGCACCTACTCGGTCAAGACGCCCGAGGGCGATTTCGACGACTCGGTCCCCGATTTCAAAGACATCCGCGCATCAGCACCCTCGCTCGCCAACGCGCTCACGCTCTGGAATCGCACCTACATCCTCTCCGGCACCGAACGTCCGGAGCGCGCGCTCGGCGCGTGGATCACCGCCGATGCGTTTCAGACCCTCGGCGTGAAGGTCATCATGGGGCGCGTGTTTCGCCCCGACGAGGGCAAGCCCGGAGCGCCCCAAGTCGTCATCCTGAGCTATGGGCTCTGGCAGAAGTCGTTTGGTGGCAACCCGGACATCCTCAACACTCAGGTCAAACTCAACAACGAGTCCGTCACGGTTGTCGGCATCGCGCCGGAGGGTTTTGCGTTTCCCGAAATCTGCCAGCTCTGGCAGCCGTTTCCCGAGAATCTGCAGAGCAGCGAGGACGAGCGCGGCTCGCATGGCTGGCCGGTATTCGGCCGCTTGAAGCCGGGCGCCACGCTCGGGCAACTCCAGGCCGAACTCGACACCCTCGGCAATCGCCTCGAGCACGATCATCCCAACACGAACACCGGACTCCGCTTCCGCGCACTGCTCGTGCGCGACGAGGCCACGCGGCACGAGAAACTTTCGCTGCAGCTCATGATGGGCGCAGTCATCGCCGTGCTGCTCATCGCCTGCGGCAATGTCGCCAATCTCCTCCTCGCCCGTGCCGCCTCGCGCTCGCGCGAAATCGCGGTGCGCGCGGCGCTCGGCGCCGGTCGCGGTCGCATCATCCGCCAAGTACTCACCGAGAGCCTGTTACTCGGCGGGCTTGGCGGCTTCTTCGGCCTCGTCCTGATGTTCTGGGAAAAGGACCTCGTGCTGAGCTTCATCCCGGTCGACATCCCGTTCTGGATTCAATTCGACACCGACTGGCATGTCTTCGCGTTCGCGCTCGCGGCGACGATCGGCTCGAGCGTGTTCTTCGGCCTGTTTCCCGCGCTGCAGGCTTCGCGGCCTGATCTCACGCACGAGTTGAAAGACGGCGCGCGCGGCGGCACCGGCTCGGGCCGATCTGGGCGCGTGCGCAGTGCACTCGTCGTCGTGCAGCTCGCGCTCACGCTCGTGCTGCTCGTCGTCGCCGGTCTGATGACGCGCAGTTTTCTCCACCTGCAAAACATCGACCCCGGCCTCGATCCGCGCGGTGTCTTCACGTTCCGCACCGGCATCCCGCCGACCATCGAGAAGGACGAGAAAGTCGCCCTGAAATTCTTCGAGGCCGCCGAGGATCGTCTGCGCGAAATCCCCGGAGTGCAGAGCGCGGGTTTCATCAGCTACCTACCGCTCAACAATAACAACAATAGCAGCACTTTCTTCATCGAGGGCCGTCCCGATCCGATCCCGGCCAACCGGCTCCACGCGACCGGCCGAGCGGCGTCGCCGGGGGTGTTTCCCACGCTGAAGATCCCGCTGCGTCGCGGCCGGCTCTTCGATGCACGCGACCGCGCCGATACGCCGCGGGTCGCACTCGTCGACGAGACCTTTGCGCGGCAGTTTTTCCCGGACGAGGACGTGATCGGTCGCCGCATCACGTACAGCGACCCTGAAGAGGGCGAGAAGCGCAAATGGTTCACCATCGTCGGCGTCGTCGGCGACATCCTGCAGGAGCCCTCGGCACGCCGGCACGATCCGTCGATGTGGTGCGCGATGGCCCAGGTACCGGACAATTTCATGAACGGCGTCATGCGCGTCGAGGGCGACCCCGCGGGCTATCAGCGCGCCGCGCAGGACGCCGTGATCGCCGCCCGCAGCGACATCCCGATCTACTATCCGTTTCCACTGACCAAGGTCGCCAGCGACTCGATGTGGTCACAGCGCTTTTTCGGCGGGCTCTTCGTGAGCTTCGCCTGCATCGCACTCTTCCTCGCCTCCCTCGGCATCTACGGCGTGATGTCCTACTCGGTCGCGCAGCGCACCCAGGAGATCGGCGTGCGCATGGCGCTCGGCGCTGAGCCCAGCGCCGTCGTGAGCATGATGCTGCGCCAGGGTCTGCGTCTCGTCGTGATCGGCCTCGTGCTCGGGTTCATCGGCGCGTGGATCGCCGCGCAGTCGCTCGCCTCGCTCCTCTACGGCGTGAGCCCGCACGACCCGCCCACCTTCGCCGCCGTGCCGCTACTGCTCGCCGCCGTCGCCCTCGCCGCCTGCTGGCTCCCGTCGCGTCGCGCGACGCTCGTCCCGCCGGTGATTGCGCTGCGGTCAGAGTAGTTAGGCCCGTCAACCACCGCTGATTTCCTCATTTTTCTGCACTGAGTGTTTGCCCGTTACTGCCCCATGAGTTCGATCCTCGCTGATTTCAAATTCGCCGGCCGCACGCTGGCCAAGTCCCCTGGGTTCACCGTTGCCGCCGTCATCGTCCTCGCACTTGGCATCGGAGCCAACAGCGCCGTCTTCAGTCTCGTCAACACCCTGCTCTTCGCGCCGCCCTCGTACACCCACCCGGCGGAGATCGCGCAGGTGTTTTCACAGGACAAGAAGAACCCCAAGTCTTTCCGCGGCTTCTCGTATCCGACGTATCGCGATATCCGCGAGAAGAACACGGTGTTCACCGATGTGCTCGCGCACAACCTCGCGATGGTCGGCATCGGCGAGAAGGACGCCACGCGGCGCGCGTTTGCGGCCACGGTCAGCTCCAATTATTTCTCCGTGCTCGGCGTCAGCCCGCTGCAGGGGCGCACGTTTCTCACCGAGGAAGAGACTCCCGGTCGCGCCACGCCCGTCGCGATTGTGAGCTATAACTACTGGAAAAAGCGCGGCCTCGATCCCGCGCTCGTCGGCTCCACGCTCACGATCAACAGCCGCGCCTACACCATCGTGGGTATCATGCCCGAGGGCTTCAGTGGCACGATGCAACTCTTCGCCCCGGAGGTCTTCCTGCCGCTGGGCATGTACGACGAGGTGGCCAACGACTTCCAATCGGAAACGCACACCACGCTCGCCGAGCGCACCGGCACGCAGCTCCTCGTCATCGGGCGCCTGAAACCGGGCCTCACGGCCGAGTCCGCCGCACCGATGCTCGCCACGCTGGCCGCCCAGCTCGAGCAGGCCTATCCGGCCGAGCAGAAGGACCAGACTTTCGTCACGCGTCCACTCGCTCGTTTCGCCACGAGCACCGCGCCTTCCGAGGAAAACGAGGTCGGCATGCTCGGCACGCTGCTCATGGGCATGGCGGGCGTCGTGCTGCTCGTCGCCTGTCTCAATCTCGCCAACATGCTGCTCGCGCGCGGCACCGCACGGCGCAAGGAAATCGCCATTCGCCTCGCACTCGGTGGCGGACGAGCGCGCATCGTGCGCCAGTTGCTCGTCGAGGGCTTCGTGCTCGCGGTGGCCGGCGGCGTGGTCGGTCTCGTGCTCGCACTGTGGTCGTCCGACCTGCTCATCGCGTCGCTCGGCCGGCTGCTGCCGCTCGATCTGGCGTGGTCGAGCGGCCCGAGTCCCATCCTGCTCGCGGCCACGTTTGGCTTCTGCCTGCTCGGCACGCTCTGCTTCGCGCTAGGGCCGGCGATCCGCCTTTCTCGAGGCGACGTGCTGACCGATCTCAAGGAGCACGCCGGCGAAGACACCACGCCACGCCGCTGGCGTTTTCTCCCGCGCCACCCGCTGGTCGTCGCGCAGATCGCGCTCTCGCTTGCGCTGCTCACCGCGGCGGCGCTCTTCATTCGCGGCGCAGGTCACGCGGCAAATGTCGAAACAGGACTGAAGACCGACCGCGTGTTTCTCGTCGAACTCGATGCCAGCCTCGGTGGCCGCGATGCCCAGCATGCCCGCGAACTTTACCGCGCGCTCGATCAACGCCTCGCTGTTTTGCCCGGAGTCGAGAGTTCCGCCGTCTCGTCGGTCGTGCCTTTTGGCATGATCTCGCTGAGCAAGCCCGTGCAGCGCGCAGGTCTGCACCTCGGGCCCGAGGCCAAGCCCGCCACCGCCGCCGAAGGCCTCGCCTATAGTGCGCATTGGAACAGTGTCGGCGTCGATTATTTCAAGACCGTGAGCCTGCCGCTGCTGCAAGGGCGCGCCTTCACCGTGGCCGAGACCACGCAGGCTGGCGGACCGACCGTGGCTCTCATCGACGAGGCGCTCGCGCGCAAGCTCTGGCCCGACGGCGATGCACTGGGTCAGCAGATCCAGTTTGCCCAACCCAATGCGCCCGTCGCCAAGGGCGGTGGCGACCGCGGTGTGAGAATATCCGAGGACATCACCGGCGACATCGCACCGGGCACACCGATCGAGATCGTCGGCATCGTGCCGTCCACGCCCCAGGGACTCTTCGAGCACGAGATTGGCACGGCGATCTATCTGCCGTTTGCGCGGGGCTTTCAGAACAATGTCTTTTTCCACGTGAAGTTCGCCGCGCTCCCCACCGGCAGCGAGAGCGCGGTCGCCGATCAACTCCGCCGCACGGTGCGCGAGGTCGATCCCGCGCTCCCGATCCTGTCGCTGCGGACATTTGCCCAGCACATCGACAGCAACCTTCAGCTCTGGCTCGTGCGCGCGGGCGCTGCGTTGTTCTCGGTCTTTGGCGGGCTCGCGCTGGGGCTTGCCGTGGTCGGCGTCTATGGCGTGAAGAGCTACGCGGTCGCTCGTCGCACGCGGGAGATCGGCATCCGCATGGCGCTGGGTGCCGCGCCGGGCGCGGTGCTGCGGCTCATCCTCGTCGAAGGCGTGTGGATGCTCACGAGCGGCGTGGTTATCGGTTTCCTGCTCTCCCTCGGCACGGGCAAGATCGTCAGCGGGCTGCTCTACAAAGTAAGCGCGCTCGACCCGGTGGCGTTCACCGTCGCGCCCGTCGTGCTAGCGGCCACCGCGTTTATCGCGAGCTGGCTGCCCGCTCGCCGCGCGACGCGTATCAACCCGATCGTCGCCCTGCGCGCAGAATGAGCAGGACGCTGTAACTTTTCGCCGCGAGCCGTGTTCTCGAATCAGCCTCCCCTATGAAAACACTTCGCCTCGCCCTGTTCTCCACCGCTTTTGCCGCGCTCGCGGCCACTGCGTTTGCCGGCTATTCGGAATCGGAAAAGTTCTCCCAGTCCTACCCGATCACGGCCAACGGCGCGCTCCGCCTCTCCAATATCAACGGCGCCGTCGATATCACCGCGTGGGACAAGAACGAGGTGCTCGTGGAAGCCGAGAAGCTGGCCCAATCCACCGAAGATCTCGCCCGCATCCACATCGAGATCGAGCCCAAGGCCGACTCCATCGCAATCAAGTCGGTGCACGACAAGACCGGCTTCTTCAAAAGCGATGTCCGCGGCGAGGTCCGCTACCACATCAAGGTCCCCGCGGGCGCCACGCTCGAGCGAATCGCGTCGGTCAACTCCGGCCTCACCATCTCCGGCGTGCACGGCGCCGTGAATCTCGCGACCGTCAACGGCAGCATCCGCGCCAGCGATCTCTCGTCCGACGCGAAGCTCGACACCGTCAACGGCTCCGTCCGTGCGCAGTTCGAGACCGTGACCTCCGGTCAGCATATCTCGATCGCCTCGGTCAATGGCTCGTGCGAGGTCAAACTTCCCGCCGACGTCGGCGCGCACATCGAACTCTCCTCGGTCAACGGCAGCACGAGCTGCGAGTTTCCGATCACGCTCGAACGCGGCAGCCGCCACTCCCTGCGCGGCGACATCGGCACCGGCTCCGCCTCCGTGCGCGCCAGCACGGTCAACGGCGGGATCAAGATCGCGAAGCGCTGATTCGCTTCCGCAGCTCAGCTCATTTCTAATATGATTCGGCGCTGATTTGACGCTGCCCACCGCAGGTCTTTTCAGCGCCGTTTCGCCTTTCGTCCCATCTGTGGGACACGCGGGTTTCGCTTTCGTGTTTCTTCATTGCGGCGGGTCCGCATGTCCCAATCGCGGGAATATTTTAACCCGCTGTATTTCATCATTTAACACAGCACCCGCTCCTGCGGGCATCGGCTCTGCAATCTCTCCGCGCGGGCCGTGCTGCGGCTTCGCCTCCCTTTCCTGACCCTTCACCCACTGCTGCTCCCATGTTTCTCGAAACCTTCGTCCAAGACCTTCGCATCGGCCTCCGCGTGCTCATCAAGGAAAAGGGCTTCTGCGCCATCGCCGTCGGCGTGCTCGCGGTCGGCATCTGCGCCGTCACCACCCAGTACTCGATCATCAACGGCGTGCTGCTCCACGCGTTCACGTTTCGCGATGCGGACCGGCTGGTCGACGTGCAACTCGTCGATCCGACCAATTTTTCTCCGACGAATTTCAACTCGCGCATCTCCACCGCAGACTTCGCCGATCTGCGCGAGCAGCAGAAATCGTTTTCCGAGTTCGTCGGTTACCTGAACGGCTCGACCGTCAATCTCACCTATAACGGCATCCCGAAGCGCCTGCAGGGCGGCTACATCACTTTCGACTTTTTCCGCGCGCTCGGCGTCTCGCCGGTGCTCGGCCGCGATTTCCTCGCCGAGGAGGACCGCCCCGGCGTCGACAAGGCCGTCATCATCAGCGACGCGCTTTGGCGCTCGGACTTCGGGGCCGATCCCGCAGTCATCGGTAAGCCCGTCCGCGTCAATGGCCGTGCCGGGACCATCGTCGGTGTGATGCCGCCGAAGTTCAGTTTCCCGACCAACGAGCAGCTCTGGATCCCCGTCAACGCCGAGTTTCCCGTGAAGCCGCGCAATGACCGCGGCATCAATTTTATCGCGATCATCGCGCGCCTGAAGCCCGGTGTCTCGCTCGAGCAAGCGGAACTCGAAGTCGGCACGCTCGCGAAGGCCTACGCGGTGGCGTTTCCCGATACCAACAAGCAGTTCACCAAGGGCTATGTCCGTCCGCTGATCCTCGCGTTCACCGGCGGACCGCTCCCGGGCATTCTGTATTTCATGCTGATCTGCTGCGTCGCGGTGCTGCTCATCGCGTGCGTCAATGTGATGAACATGCAGTTCGCCCGCGCCACGCTGCGCGCGAAGGAGTTTGCCGTCCGCTCGTCGCTCGGCGCCACGCGCGGTCGCTTGATCCGGCAGATGCTCACAGAGAGTCTGCTCGTCGCGGGTCTCGGTGCCGTCATCGGCGTCGGTGGCGCGTACCTCGCGACCAACTATCTCGATGACTTGGTGCGCAATTTGCCGAATCCGATCCCCTCGTGGATGACGTTCAAGATCGATGGCGTCGTGCTGCTCGTCGTCGTTGCCATCACCGGCATGTCCGCGCTCGTCTCGGGTCTCGTGCCCGCGTGGATTTCTTCCCGCGCTAGCACCGTCGAGGTGATGAAGGACGGCGGCCGCGGCAATACCGGTACGCTCGTGGGCCTGCTTACCAAAATCCTGGTCGTTATCCAGATTTTCTTCACGGCGGTCCTCCTCGTCGGCGCGCTGCTGCAGACGCAGTCGATCATCCGCCAGCAGACGGTCGACTACGGCTACGACACCAGTGCGATCCTCGGCTCGCGCATGGGCCTGATGGAGGGCGACTATCCGACCTCCGAAAAACGCCAGCTTTTCTACGAGCGCTTGCTGCGCGAGATGCGCGCGTCGCCGCAGTTCGAGGCGGTCGCGTTCACCAATCGTTTCCGCATGGTCTTTTCCGGCGGCGGCCCGGTCGAGATTGAGGGCAAGACCTATGCCAAGGACACCGACCGCACCAACGCCCAGTTTGAAAACATCACGCCCAACTTCTTCGATGTGCTCGGCGTGAAGATGCTCGAAGGTCGCGATTTCACCGATCTCGATTCCGATCAGCGCGAGCCCGTCGCGATCGTCAACGCCGCCTTCGCGAAGAAACACTTCGGCAACGAAGGCGCCATCGGTCGCCGCTTCCGCACCGCGCAACCCAACGGCGGCACACCGAGCGACTGGCGCAAGATTGTGGGTGTCGTCACCACGGTGCGCATGCAGGGTCCGTTCAATAATCAGGCAGACGGCGCGGGCTTCTACGTGCCGTTCTTCGCCAATGCCTTTGGCCCGGCCTCGAAAGAGCCGCTCGCGCAGCAGTTCGGCACCGTGATTGTCCGCCCGCGTGGCGGCCAACGCCCCGAGGCGCTCGCCACGGCAGTCCAACAGGTCGTCAGCAAGGTCGACCCGAATCTCCCGCTCTACTTCGTCTCGACGCCGAAGACCGCACTCGACGGTTTCCTCGCGCAGAACCGCATCGTCGCAGTGATGTTCACGATCTTCGGCGCCATCGCGATCTTCCTCTCCGCGGTCGGCCTCTACGGCGTGATGAGTTTCTCGGTCAATCAGCGCACGCAGGAGTTTGGCATTCGCATGGCGCTCGGTGCAGATCGCTCACGCATCCTGCAACTGGTCCTACGCCAAGGTGCGTTCCAGTTGGTCCTCGGTCTGGCCATCGGTCTCGGTCTCGCTGTCCTCATCGCGAAGCTCGGTGGCTCGGGCATCAGCAACGCGCTCTTCCAAATCAGCCCGACCGATCCGGTCACGTATGCCGTGGTCGCCGCGCTGCTCACCGTCGTCGCCGCGATCTCGACTCTCATCCCTGCCCGCCGCGCCACGCGCGTCGACCCGATGGTCGCGCTGCGGACGGAGTGAGCTTCGACCGCGATTCGCTTCTCCGCATATCGCTCTGCGCTGTGCGGCCACACCCTACATGTTGCTCTGTAGATAGGGTCCACCACGTCTTGCCCCCCGCGAAGATAAAATGAACAAATCGCCGCGTTCCTTCGTCCCATCCACGTGATGCACCCCCGCCTCCGTTTCGCTGCTGCCCTGCTGCTCGCTTCTCTTCCTGCGCTCGCCGCAGACCCGACGCCGTTCGATGCGGCCGTCGCGCTCTTCAAGGCGCGCAAGCTGTCGGAGGCGCAAGCGGCTTTTGAGAAGCTCGCGGCTGCCGATCCCAAAAATGCCGAGGTGCAGTTCTATCTCGGCGGCATCGCGCTCAATCGCGGCGACACTGACCGAGCTATCGCCTACGATCTGAAGGCCACGGAACTCGCCCCGAATAATGCGAAGTATCACGCCTCGCTCGGCGACGTGTATGGTTCGGCGGCGCAGAAGGCCAGTGTCTTCAGCCAGATGGGCCTCGCGAAGAAATGTAAGGCCGAGTACGATCGCGCGGTTGAACTCGAGCCCACGAACGTCGACTACCACTACTCGGTTTTCGAGTATTGCCGGCAAGCGCCCTCGATCGTCGGTGGTGGCACCGATCGCGCCGAAGCTGAGGCCGCAAAGATCAAACAGCTCGATTCCCTCCGCGGCCGCCAAGCTTACGCTGCGCTCTACATCGGCCAGAAGAAATACGACCTCGCGCTCGCCCAGTTCGACGAAGTGTTGAAGACCGAACCGGACAACTACGTCGCACTCTATCAAGTCGGCCGCCTCGCCGCCATCAGCGGCCAGTACATCGACCGCGGACTCAAATCGCTACAGCGCTGCCTCGAACTCGAGCAACTCCAAGGCGCACCTAGCCACGCCAACGTCCAGTGGCGCATCGGCAACGTCCTCGAAAAGAAGAACGACCTCGCTGGCGCGCGAACGGCTTACGAAGCCGCCCTGAAGCTCGATCCGGCGCTCAAGTCCGCCATCGATTCGCTGAAGAAGCTGAACGACGCGGCGGGCAAAAAAAATCCGTAGTCTTCCGCTCTCCAATGAAAGCTGCAGTTGGTCTGCTCACGTTCGTCTTGGCGTTTACTCCACTCATCGCACAGGAGAAGACGACCGTCGCGCAACTCGCCTATCTCACCGGCACGTGGCGCGGGACGTCGACCAGCGGCAACACCGCCGAAGAGGTCGTCACCTCCAGCGAGGGCGGCGTGCTGCTGAGTGCGGGCCGTGAGTTTCGCGACGGGCGCTGCGTGTTCTTCGATCTCGTCGTCTTCATGGAGAAGGACGGCGTGCTCACGCTCATTCCTCACCCGAGCGGCAAGCGCAGCGCAGATGTGTTTCCGCTGACAAAATTCGATGGCGCGGCAAAGCGCGCGACGTTTGAAAATCGCGCGCATGATTTCCCGAAATCGTTTACCTACGAACTCACCGCGCCCGATCGTCTGCGCATCACGCTGACGGGCGACGTCAAAGGCCAGACCGTGAGCGAAGTCTACGAGCTGCAGCGCACGAAGTGATTTTTAGCCACTGATTACACCGATGGGCACAGATCAACCCTTCGTTCATCTGTGCCCATCTGTGTAATCTGTGGCCAAGAATTGGGTGATCTTTGTCCCGCTTTCGGGAAGGAGAAATTCCACTACTGAAAAGGCCTCACTTCTCGTCAATTACCCCTCCAAGCGCTATCACTTGGAAATCAGCGACTTAATTTCGACAGGGTCCTTCGGCATAGGCGTTGCTATATAATCGGCTCCGTCAGCGTGCGCTTGCGCTGACGGGCTCTTCATCGCCACTCCCAATCGTCCCCACCCGTGATCTCGCTCCTTCGCCACGGATACGTCTCGCTTCGGCGCTCGCCGCTGCTCGCGCTCACGATCATCGCCACGCTCGGCATCGCGCTCGGTGCGTCGGTGATCGTCTTCACGTTCCTCAATTCGTTCATCTTCCGCCCGCTGCCCTATGGCGACGCGTCACGGCTGATGGTGACATACGAGTACTCGATGGTCGGCGGGAAGGAAAACTTCTCGCGTGTCTCGTACGGCACGGTGGTCGCGCTGCAGGATCGCACGACGGCGTTTGCGCGCACCGGTATTTTCCGCAACGAGTCGGCGACGTTTCACGCGCAAGACTCCACCGAGACGGCGTTCTTGCAACGCGTCACGGCCAACATTTTCCCGATGATGGGCGCGCACGCCGCGCTCGGCGAAGTCATCACTCCGGCCAACGAGCAGATCGGCGGTGTGCGTACCATCGTGTTGTCCGACGCACTGTGGCGACGCCGCTACGGCGCTGATCCGAAGATCCTCGGCAAGGTCATCCAGCTCGACACGACGCCGTTTCAAGTGGTGGGCGTGATGCCGGCGGATTTCGTCGTCCCTTCCGGCGACGACAATCCCCAAGCCTGGGGCGCGCTACTCCGCAGCGACTACGTGCCCGACGAGCGCACGCAGCGCCGTCATCATTTCTGGGGTGAGCTCGCGCCCGGCCGCAGCCGTGCGTCGGCGCAGGCCGAGCTCGATGCGCTCGCCGCGACGCTGCGCACGGAGTATCCCAAAGAAAACGCCGGACGCAGTTTCCGCCTCACGTCGCTCCGGGAAGACCTGCTCGGCGATTTCGGCCAGCAGCTCTACCTGCTGCAGGGCGCGGTGCTGCTCGTGCTCGTCGTCGCGTGTTTCAACAGCCTGTGCCTCCTGATCGCGCGCGCCATTCAGCGCCAGCGGGAGTTTGCCGTGCGGCTCGCCCTCGGCGCGGGTGCACGCCATTTGCTTGCGCAGCTCTTCGCCGAGTCGCTCTGGCTCGCCGTGCCCGCCGCGGCGCTCGCGTGTGGACTCGCGGTGGCCGCCCTGCCCTTCGGCGTCGCGCTGTTGCCGCCGGTCGGCGCTCTGCCCAAGCCGGAGATCGACGGCACCGTGCTCGCGAGCGTGTGCGCCGCGGCGGTCGCGATCGCCGCTGCCTTCAGCGCCGTGCCGCTCTTCCAGACGCGCCGGCTCAATCTCGAGACCACGCTGCGCGAGGGCGGACGCTCCGCCGGCTCGCCCGGTGCGGCGCGCGCGGCGCGTTTCCTCGCTGGGGGACAGATCGCGGTCGCGCTCATGCTGCTCATCTGTGGCGCGCTGCTCGTGCGCAGCCAGTCGACGCTGCAGAGCATCGACGTCGGCCTGCCGATCAACGAGCTCGACCAGTTCCGCGTCGGCTTGCGCGGCGAGGCTTATCGCGATCCCGCGCGGCGCGTGCTGTTCTTCCAGCGGCTGCGCGAGCAGCTGTTGACCGTGCCCGGCGTACGCGATGTCGGCGTGGCGTCGCTGCTCTTCACCCGCCCGCCCTTCGCGTATCAAGCCTTCGTGCAAGAGGGCGATGGCCTGCAGCTCACCGAGACACCGAAACGCGCGCTGCAGTGCAATGTGCTGCCGCAGACTTTCAACGCCCTCGGCTTCCGCCTCGTCGAGGGGCGCTTTTTAACCGAGACCGACGATGTCACACACCCGCCCGTCGCCGTCATCAGCGCCTCGCTCGCCGCAAAATACTGGCCGGGCCAGTCGCCGCTCGGCAAGCGCGTGAAGCTCGAAGGCTCGCGCTCAGGCGACTGGGCCGAGGTCGTCGGCGTGGTGAACGACACGCTCGGCAACGGCCCGCAGCCGCAGGTCGTCGACACGTTCTACATTTCCATCGCGCAGTGGACGCCCGCCGGCCTCGGCATGGGCTACATCCTGCGCTACAGTGGCAGCCCGCCGCTGGCGCAGGTGCTGCAGCGCACGCTCGAGCAGGTCGATCCCTCCATGCAGCTCTTCGCCCACCAGTCGGCGAGCGTGATCTATGAGCAGAGCCGCTGGCAGGTGACCTTTGTGATGCGACTTGTGGTCGTGTTTGCGCTGCTCGCCGTGGCGCTCTCGCTCGCGGGCATCTATGCGGTCAACTCGTTCTTCGTTGCGCGCCGCATCAACGAATTCGGCATCCGCGCCGCACTCGGCGCGACGGGCGGCGACCTGCTCCGCCTCGTGCTGGGCGACAGCCTGCGGCTCACGGTCGCGGGCCTCGTGTTTGGTGCCCTGTTCGCTTTTGTCGCGAGTCTCTTTATGGCCAGCCTGCTCTATAATGTCCCCACAGTGGACTTCCTCGTGTACGCCGCGGCCGGTCTCGTGATGACGCTCGCGTGCGCCGCCGCCACGCTCGTGCCCGCCCGCCGCGCGGCGAAGGTCGATCCGATCGTGGCTCTGCGCGCAGAGTAGAGAGCAGAGGCCAGAAGTCAGAGGTCCTGTAGCAGCGGTCTATGACCGCCGAATGACGTCCTTCGTACTTACTGCGTCGCATCGGCGCTCACAGAGCGCCGCTACAGGAAGAGTCGCAATGAACTTGTCCCTTCTCACTCGCCACTCAGCGTCAACTAAACGGCGAGAGCGACGAAGTCTCTTCGAGCTGCTTGGCGGTCATCGCGGGCTTCGATTTCACACCGAAGAACGAGAGCATCTTGCCAACCAGCTGGGCCGTCATCGACTTCTCTTCGGCCGCGCGATCCTGTGTGCCGGCCTTGGCGGCGGCCTCGGAGTTGCGCAGCTTGCGGGCCGTGACCGCACTGCCGATGACCTCGGCCAGCTCGGGGCGGCTCGCGATCAGGTCGGCGATATCGTCCTTGGTAATTTCGAAGGCGAACACATCCGTCGCCGCGACGATGGTCGCGCTACGCGGTTCGCCGGTCAGTGCACTCATTTCGCCGAAAAACATGCCGGCTTGCAGACGCGCCACGCGCGTCTCGGGCTGGCCTTCCTTGAGCGAGATCATGACGTTGAGCAGGCCCTCGCAGAGGATGAACATCGATTCGCCGGCGTCGCCGCGCTTGATGACAGTCGCGCCCTCCTTGAAGAGACGCTCGCGCATCCGCGCGGAAAGCTGGGAACGCTCGTCGGGGCGCAGGCCCGCGAAGAGCTCGACGCGAGAGAGCAGCGCCACGCGATCCTCGGTCGACCGCGAATCGAGCTGACGCTGCGGACGGGGCGCGTGGAAAATATCCTGCTTCGGCGTCGCAGGCTGGAGACCGGCGCGATGAAGCTGATCGAGCACCGCGCGCCAGACTTCGTGACGGGCCTTGCCCGGGCCGGCCTTCTTCGGATCGAGGAAGTACTTGATCTTGTACTCGACGCCCTGCAGCGCGATGCCGCGGATACGCGCCTTCGGTGGCGGCTCATCTAGAATGCCCGTCGTGCCCGAGACGCTGCGGACTGCGGCATTGAGCACGCGCAGCGCGCGATCGCTCGACACATCGAAATCGAGAAAGACGGAGAGTTCGAATTCGCTGGTCGTTTCCGGCTTCGAGAAATTGGTCACGACCATGTCGCCCAGGCGGCCGTTGGGGATCACGATCATGTTGCCCTCGCCGGTGAGGAGGCGCGTCGTGCGCCAGTTGAGCTCGATCACGCGACCCGCGGGACCGCCAGCAGGGCCGGTCGCAGCCTGGATGAAATCACCAATCTCGAAGGGGCGATCGAAGTTGATCGCGAGGCCCATGAAGATGTCGACGATGAGATTGCGCAGCGCGAGGCCGATGACGATCGCACCTG
Source organism: Verrucomicrobiota bacterium (assembly GCA_048498795.1). GTDB lineage: Bacteria > Verrucomicrobiota > Verrucomicrobiia > Opitutales > Opitutaceae > JBEHXH01. The sequence goes on along the minus strand of JBEHXH010000006.1, from coordinate 221,790 downwards.
CACCCGTCGCCGCCCAGAAGGGACCGACAGGCTTGTCGAAAACCGCGCCGACGATGCCCGTGACCGCGAGCGCATAGACGACGACCGCCGCGACATCGCGCAGCAATCGCGGGATCGGAACACGGCGGTTGAGCGGATCCCACACCGCGACACCGAGGAACCGATTGAAGAGGTACGCCGACGAAATCCAGATGCCCATCCCCATCACGAGCGGGAAATACCGCTTCACCTGCTCGGCCGTCACGATGCTCAGACGCACGATGATGGCCTGCTGATAGATGCTCGCGACCACGAACACCGCTGCGACCAGCACGGGCAGCCACAAGGCGTTCATCAACAGCTTCGCGCGCATCATGAGCGTGCGCGGTTCGGAGGTCTTGGCGGCGGCGCTCATGACAATCAGAAGTCGCCGCGGACGGCAGAAAGACGGCACAAGTGCGCCGCTCGAGGGGTTTGCAGAGGCTTATTCAAAACTGAAAATGCTGAAGGTGGAGTCTTCAAAAAATCGTATTCCACGCCCGTAGTGCAATGCGAATTCACGTGAAAGTTACGTAGGACGACCTCCAGTGTAGTGCTTTTCTCCTTACAGCCGAAACGGTGCAGCCGCACACATTTGAGGACATCGTCTGCAGGGGTCGAACAGGCGAATGGCCCAATATCGCGCCACTTCTATCAGAGTGCACCCATTCATGGCCCAATTTCGTGCACTTCGCAGATTCCTGCCGCCCTAAGTCACAAAATTATCACTATCGCGGCGACGCTCACATCATCAAGGTGAGGCTGAGAAACTCGAACAGACGGCGCTCGGTTTCCGAGCGGAAGGTGGCGGTGGGTTTCACTCGATTGATCCGCTCCTTCGCTTCGGCGCGGCGATTGGCACGGATGTCGTCCATCGCGAGCGCCATATGCACCACGCCGCTGCGGGGGAAGCGCGTCGCGGCGCCGGTGAGCAGCTTGCGGTCGTCGTCATTCATCGCGTCGGACTGCACCGAGAGAAAGGCGAGGCCCTCGTACGCTGCCTGCAAATCCTGCTGTAGCTGACACGCACGCCGGTACATCGCTGCGCCGGTCGTCGCTCCATTGTCGCCGCTCGGCCCACCACGTGTGACCGCGACGGTTTTAACATTGAGCGTGTAGGCTTGGCCGATGGCGCAGTAGAGCCGGGCGTCGTTGCAGCCGAGTGCCTCGGCCGTGGTGAGTAATGGCTTCGCGTCGGCGGGCCTGTTAGCCGCCACCGCCGCAAAAGCTGCAAGCGCCCATGCGTCCGCGGTGCTCGGTTGCTCGTCGGCCGCGGCGCGCGTGACGTCGCGTGCTTCGTCGAAGCGGCCGACCGCACAGAGCAAGAAACCTCGCGCGCGATCCAGCTCCGCCCGCTCGGCAACCGTCTCGACGAACGGCGGCTCCTTCTGCGCGGCGCTGAGTAGCAGCCTGAGCGGCTTGAACTTCACGGCCGAGCGCGCGGCATCGAGCGCGCGCTTCTCCGCATCGGCCAGCGGCTCACCAAAGCCGCGGCGAAACGCTTCCTCACCCGTCGCGCCCGCGTCGAGTGCGCGCAAATAATCACTGATCTTCGCCACCCCTCCGTCCCGCTGGCCGCAGAGTTCCCAGATTGTGAGCGCCCACGCCTCGGCGTAATAGAGATCCGTTTGCCCGTGGCGCATGCCCGCATCGGTGTAGTCGAGTCCACGCTGCCCGACGACCTGCGCCATGGGCAGCGGCGTCGCGCCGCGGATCATCTGCTGCAAGCCGGGCAACGGTTCGCCCACGCGGCCATTGGCGCCATCGAAGACAAATGTCTGCAGTGTGACCGCGAGCCCCTCGTCGAGCCAGAGCGGGAGCGGCGTCTTGCTGCCACGGAGATACCAATGCGTGACCTCGTGATAGAGCGTCGACCGCACGATCTCAGGCGCGCCCTCGATACTCAGCGCCAGCACATGACGCCCGGCGAGGCTCGCCGTGAAGGCGCGGATTTTTTGCGCCTCGCCGTTGGTCTGCGGCGGCAGCACCGCGCGCAGCTGCGCGTCGCTTTCGTAGAGAAACACCGTGAGCGGCTCCCACGCATGGGCGGGCAGCGGCACCACCGCCGGCAATGCGCAACGGAAGTGCTCCAGCTCTCGCGTCCATTGGCGGGCCTTCGCGAGCGGCGCATCCGAATACACCGTGAGCGGCCCGCCGCTCAGTCGCTGCCATGGCGCCGGCTCGGCCGCCCGCAGCGCGGCGAGCGCAAGCACGAGACAAGCAAGCGCGCAGAGACCCGAGCGAACGTGAAGCCAGCAGGACACGCCAAAACAAAAACTCCCTGCCCGCTCGACGCCAACTCCGTTCGCACCGAAATCGCAGGTAAAATCACGCAGGGCCGCGCCGCACTCGCCGGAAGACGGAACGCCAATCGGCGCTAATCTTATTAGCGGTGATTAGCGAAAATTAGCGTTCCAAAAATCTAGCGCTTTCGAATCAGCTCGCGAAGCCCAGCGCCTGCGCCACAGCGGCGTAGACGATGTGGCCATCGCGGGTGTTGATACCCTTGGCCAGGCCGGCGTGCTCCTTGAGCGCGCGTTCGACGCCCTTCTGCACGAGCATCGCCACGAAGGGCTCCGTCGCCTGCGTGAGGCCGAGGGTGGAGGTGCGACCGACGAGCGCGGGCATATTGGGCACCGCGTAGTGAATCACGCCGTGCTGCTCGTAAACGGGCTCCTTGTGTGAGGTCGGGCGGATGCTCTCAACGCAGCCGCCTTGGTCGATCGCGATGTCGACAATAACGCTGCCAGGTCGCATGCGGGAAACCATTTTCTTCGTGACGACCGTCGGGGCCTTGGCCGCCGGGATCAGCACCGCACCGATCAGGAGATCGGCATCGGCCACTTCGCTTTCGATGTTGGCGGGATTGGACACGAGCGTGACCACACGGCCGCGATACTCGTTGTCGAGTGCCTCGAGGCGGCGGGTGTCGAGGTCGAGCACCGTCACGCGTGCGCCCATGCCCGCGGCCATCTGCACGGCGTGCGCGCCGGAGTTGCCCGCGCCGACCACGACCACGTGACCGGGCATCGTGCCGGGGATGCCGCCGAGCAGCACGCCGGAGCCGCCGTGCTGCGACTGGAGGAAATACGCGCCGATCTGGATCGAGAGGCGGCCCGCGATCTGCGACATGGGCTTGAGCAGCGGGAAGCTGCCATCGCTGCCCTCGACCGTCTCGTACGCGATGCCGAGGATTTTTTTCTTCAGCAGCACCTTGGCCAGCTCCGGGCCGGCCGCGAGGTGGAGGTAAGTGAAGATCGTCTGGCCCTCCTGCATCAGCGGGTACTCCGCGGGGAGCGGCTCCTTCACTTTCAAGATGAGGTCCGACGTGCGCCAGACCTTGGCCGCGTCGCCCGTAAGGGTGGCGCCGGCCGCGGTGTACTCCGCGTCGGTGAAGCCGGCGGTGATGCCGGCAGATTTTTGGACGAGGACCTTCGCGCCGAGCGACACGCAGCGGCGGCAAAGACTCGGCGTCATCGAGACGCGCGTCTCGCCAATTTTGATTTCTTTCGGAACTCCGATTTGCATGGGCCGAGCCTGCCACGCCGCACTTTATGACACAAGCGACAAGCGGCATATTGATAGTACGGTGATCGTGGACTTGGAAAACCTGTCTCGGAGGCCCACCGTCGTGCGCGATGTCCGATGTGCCTGTTCTCGTTTGGTGCTGTGTCGCGCTGGCGGTGATCATGCTGCCGATCAGCCTCTACCTGCGGCGCAGTCAGCGGTTGTTGAGCGATCTGCCTACGTCGAAGACCAGCGGCGTGTTCATCGGACTCGTCGAGCTTAAGGGCACCGCGCAATCCGCCGATCCGCTCATCGCGTATCTCAGCGAAAGTTCCTGCGTACACTACTCCTACACCGTGGAAGAGCGCTGGTCGCGGATCGTCGTGGAAACCTACACCGACAAGGACGGAAAAACTCAGACACGCACGCGCCACGAAAGCGGCTGGACCACCGTCCTCAACGGAGGTGAGCAGCAGAACTTTTTCCTTCGCGACGACACCGGCGTGGTGCTCGTGCGGCCCAAGGGCGCCACGCTGGAGACGCTGCGCCTCGTCGATGAAACCGTATCGCAAGGCCACCCGTGGTACTACGGCAAAGGACTCGGTGGCTCGGTGTCCGACTCCGACGGCGTGCGCCGTTTCACCGAACACGGCATACCGATCGACACGCCGCTGTTTATAGTTGGCCAGGCACGCGAACGCGCGGATGTCGTCGCACCAGAAATCGCCGCTGATCGCGACGCGCCAATGTTTTTGATCAGCACGCGGAGCGAGGAACGCGTGCAATCCAGCCACTCGGTCGGGTCGTGGTTTTGTTGGCTCATCGGCCTGATCGCGGCCGGAGTGGCGGGCAGCCAAATTCAGTTTCCCGACCTCGGCTTCGATCGCGACCTCTGGTACGGCGCGCTGCCCCTGCTCTATCTCGCATTCTGGGCCTTCGGTTGGACGTGGATGGTGTTTAACAGCGTCGTCGGTCTCCGTCAGCGCGTCCGCCAAGGCTGGTCGCTCATCGATATCCAACTCAAACGCCGCCACGATCTCATCCCGCAGCTCACGAGCGTCGTGTCCGCCCTCGGCACGCATGAAAAAGAAGTGCAGGCCGCCGTGGCCGCGCTGCGCACTCAAGCCCAAGCCACCGCACCCGGCGTAAGCGGCCCCGATTTCGCCGGAGTGAGCGCTACTCTCCGGGTCGTCGTCGAAGCCTATCCGCAACTGGTGACGCAGGAAGCCTTCGCCAAACTGCACCGCGAACTTGTCGATACCGAGCAACGCATCGCCCTCGCGCGAACCTACTACAACGACATCGCCACGCACTTCGCGACGCGCCTCGAGCGAGTCCCCGACCGCTGGGTCGCCGGCCTCGTGCGCATGCGCCCGGAGCCGCTGCTCGCAGCGGAGGATTTCGAACGGGCCGCGGTGAAAATCGCCAAGATCGACAGCTAGACATAAAGCATCCTACGCGTCGGCGTGCGATTGTCCCCACGATGTCCCCTAAGGGCGAAGCAAGGATCAGTCGACCGGCTCGATATCCACTATCACCACCTGTCGCACGGCGTGATCGACCCAGTAGTCGATAATGAAGCCATCGATCAACAGGTGACTGGTCTCGCGCCCGTTCGCGTCGCGCATTTGAAAGTCGGGCATCAAAAATGGATCGGCTGCCAACTGATGCACTCGGTCCAAGAGCTTGTATTGGCGGCGACGACTTTGCCGGGTGAGAAACTCCACGGCCGCGGCATTGAACACCGCTTGATAGGCCGGCACCTTAGCCACGACGCAGACGAGCTTCGAGGGCTTCGATGGTCGTGAATTTACCCGCCCGCACTTGGTCGATTTTCTTGGCGGTGGCCTTTTTCCAAGCCGGTGTGGTGCGCTTCAATTGGTGCAGATAAATCTGCACCTCGCGCAGCTCCCGAGCGGAAAGCCGGGACAAGCCTTGCTTGATTTCGAGGACGCTCACAGGGGAGCAGATTGATCCACTTCTCATGGCGGTCAAGTGCGAGGCCAACTCGCTACAGCGAAAGCAAGACTCATATCATCCCCTCTTCTGCGTCGCGACCCACTCGTGGATGTGGGCGTCGAGCACGCTGAGGGGGACGGCGCCGTTGCGGAGGACTTCGTCGTGGAAGAGGCGGATGTCGAACTTCGCGCCGAGTTCTTTCGTCGCGTAGGCACGGAGCTCTTTGATCTTCAACTCACCTAGTTTGTAGGCGAGCGCCTGGCCGGGCCAGACGAGGTAGCGATCGATTTCGACGACGATGTCGTTGTCGGTCTTGCTGGCGTTTTCCTTGAAGAAGGCGATCGCCTGATCGCGCGACCAGCCCATCGAGTGCATGCCGGTATCGACCACGAGGCGCACCGCGCGCCACATCTCGTAGGTGAGCTGACCGAACTTCGAATACGGGTCGGTGTAGAACCCCATCTCGGTGCCGAGGCTCTCCGAGTAGAGGCCCCAGCCCTCGACAAACGCCGTGTAGCCGCCCCAGCGACGAAAATCCGGCAGCGCGCCCATTTCCTGCGCGAGCGAGATCTGGAGGTGGTGACCCGGGACCGACTCGTGCAGCGTGAGCGATTCCATTTCCCATTTCGGGCGCGTGTTGAGCGCGTAGGTGTTGGCAAAGAAATAGCCGGGGCGACCCGCCTCGGGTGAACCGGGATAATAGTAGGCGGTCGTCTGCGATTTCTCCGAGTAGGCGGGCACGGCCTGCACGCCGTAGGTGGCGCGAGGGAGGGTCTTGAAGAGCTTCATGAGCTGCGGGTCGACGCGCTTTGCGATGTCGCGGTAGGCGCTGAGCAGCTGCTCCTTATCGGTGAAGTAAAATTTCGGGTCGGTGCGGAGGTAGGTGAAGAACTCGGGCATCGTACCCTTGAAACCGGTGGACTCTTTCACGCGCTCCATCTCGGCGCGGATGCGCTTCACCTCGCCGAGGCCGATCTCGTGGATCTGCTGCGGCGTGAGATCAGTGGAGGTCTCGGTCTTCACCCGCCAAGCGTACCACGCTGCGCCGTCGGGCAGCGCGCTTGCGGCGGTAGTCGTGCGCGCGCCGGGGAGATATTTATCGGTGAGAAACGCGTGCAGGCGCTGGAGCGCGGGACGCACCGCTTCGTTGTACGTTTTCACGGCGTCGGCGGTGAGTCGCTTGCCATCCTCGCCGGGCAGGGTCGCGGGAAGCTCGGTGAACGGACGGAGCAGCGGGCTCTTCAACGCCTCCTCGGGCATCTGGCTAGCGACCTGCGCGGGCACGTCGCGCAGCGTGATCTGCGGCGGCGTGATGCCGCGGCGCAGCCCCTCCTCGAGGAGCGCGATGGTCTGATCGATGTGGGCCGGCAGGGATTTGAGGCGCGCGACTTGGTTTTCGAGCTGGGCGGCGTTTTGCGCCGGCATCATCCCAAAGAGTTGCGCTGCCTCCTGCTGCAGTCCATCGAGCTGCGTGAGCGCGATCAATTCGCGGGGAAAGCGGGTGCCCTCGACGGCTTCCTCGACGACGCGCTTGAAGAGATCGTAGCTCGTGCGGTCCGCGGGCGTGAGCTGCGTGCGGTCGATGGACGCGAGAACCTTGAGCGGGCGGGAGGCGAGGCGCTTGCGCTCGGCGATGGCGGCGGGCGAAAGGTCGGTCCACTTCGTATCGTAGTCCGATACGCCGACGTAGGTCGCCGTCTCCGGCGACACCGAGAGGCCGTAGGCCCAGTCGACGCGGAACAAGTCGGCGAGACGCTCGGCATCGGGGACTTTGCCTTTGGCTGCGACCACCGCGTCGTAGCGCGCATCGTAGTCATCGGCTCGCGCGATCAGCGCTGCGACCACCATCAAACCAATCGTCCACGCCGTCCGGAACCGAAGGTTGCTTGTCATGCGTGGGATGTTCTGAACTCTCGGGCTCCGAAGCAAATCTGCAATGCCACCCCTGCACCTCTTCGTCGCCGCTGCGGAAAACCGCGTGATCGGGCGCAATGGCCGGCTCCCGTGGCGCATCCCGGAGGATTTCGCCTTTTTCGAAAAGGAGACCGCGGGAAAAATCCTGATCATCGGGCGCGTGTGCTTCGAGACTTGGACGCGCGTGACACTCGATGGCCGCGTGCCGATCGTGATCACGCGTAAACCTCAGGCGGAGCTGCCGCGTCCAGCGGGTGCGGGGCCCGTGCACGCCGCAGTGGATTTTACGTCAGCACTCGCAACCGCCGATGCGCTCGCGACGACCACTGGGCAGGAAATCCACGTGTGCGGCGGCGCGCGTATCTATGCCGAGGCGCTCGCGCTCGCAGGGCGCCGGCCGCTGCGACTACATCTCACACTCGTGCACGCCGAGGTCGAGGGCGACACGCTGATGCCCGAGTGGCGGCACCTCCCGTGGCGCGAGACGTGGCGGCGCGAGAGCGTCGACGCGAATTTCCGCTACACCTTTTCGACGCTGGAGCTGGATTGAAGCAGCGCGGTTTGGTGCGCGACGTTTACGCACGCATTTTTACAAGGGAACGGAGGAAGGCAGAAGGGATGTTACCCGAAGAAAGCAACGCTCACGAAGAGCCGCAGGTCTTCTTTGTGTCGCCTTTGCGTTCGTCGCGTCTTTGCGCTTACCCCCAATTCCCGCCTCTACCGGATTCGCGCCTTTTTATTTTAGTTATTGCTTAATTAAGTTTTTAATTAACTATTTTTCCCATGCAGAGCCTCGCCGCCATCGCCGATCCCACCCGCCGCCGCATCGTCGAGCTGCTCGCCGAGCGCGACTACACCGCGGGTGAGCTCGTGCAGGAGTTCGATCTCAGCGCGCCCGCGATTTCGCAGCACCTCAATGTCCTGCGCGAGGCCGGTCTCGTCGCCACGCGTGCCGTCGGTCAGAGCCGCATCCAGTCGCTCAATCCCACCGGCTTCGACGAACTTGAGGCGTGGCTCCAGCGCACGCGGTTGTTTTGGAGCCGCCGTCTCGACGCCCTCGAACGCGAGCTCCGCGCCGAGGACGAACGCGACCGCGCCGCCCAGGTCCAAGCCGCCAAGTCCGCGCCCACCACCCAACGGAAAAAAAGGTCATGAGCTCTTCCCCGCCCACCGACCCGTCCGCCCAAGCCACGGTCGTCCGCCAGTTCTCCGCCTCGCCCGAGCGCGTCTTTGCCGCGTGGCTCGATGCCGCATGGTTGGGCCGCTGGATGTTTGGCCCCGCCGTGCGCGATGAGCGCATCGTGCGGCTCAATCTCGACGCGCGCGTCGGCGGCAAGTTTTCGTTCGTCGTCGACCGCCAAGGCACCGAGGTCGACCACGTCGGCGAGTACCTCGCGATCGACGCCCCGCGGTTGCTCGTCTTCACGTGGGCCACGCGCGACTCCCTGCCCGCGATGAGCCGCGTGATCGTCGAGCTGACGCCGCGCGGTGCCGGCTGCGAGCTGAAGCTCACGCACGTCATGGCCCCCGACTGGGCCGCCTACGCCGAGAAAGCCGCCGGTGCCTGGCAGAAAATGCTCACCGCCCTCGACCACGCGCTCGTCTGAGCAAGTCCGTTTTTCGTCCCTACTCTCCCCCTCCCACTGCCCGCGTCTCTCCGTCACCCTCACTCACTCCATCCCTCTCCCATTCATGAAAGCCAACGAACAATACGGCCAGTTTCCCGCTCCCGGTGAAGTGCGTCTCGTGCGCACGTTGCCCGGCCCCATCGACCGCGTGTGGGCCTATCTTGTCGACCCCGAAAAGCGCTCGCGCTGGTTCGCCGGCGGCCCGATGGAGCCAAAAAAGGGCGGCAAGATGGAGCTCTTCTTCCACCACAAGAACATCGCGCCCGACGAGGTCCCGCCGGAAAACATGAAACAGGTGCAGGACCCGGGCTTCAAGATGCCGGGCACCGTCCTCCGCTGGGAGCCGCCGAATGTGCTGAGCTACACCTTCGACGAGGACTCCGACGTCACGTTCGAGCTCACGCCGCAGGGCCGCGAGGTCGTGCTCGTGCTCACGCACCGCAGCCGCGGCGAAGACCTGCCGTTCCTCACCGGCTACGCGAGCGGCTGGCACACGCATTTCGACATCCTCGACGCGCTCCTCAGCGACACGCCGCCGCCGCCTTTCTGGGCCACGCATTCGCGCCTCAAGGAAGTGTACGAAAAGCTCCGCGCCGAGAGCGGCAATTAATCCCTCTCCGCTGACCGCCTGATCGTCTTTGCGGGGCGCCACCTGGTGCCCCTCCAGCCACTGCTTTGTCCGAAACCGTCCGTCTCATTCGTCAACATAACAACCGTCCGTCACCTCGTCATGAAATCGCCGTCGTTTGAAAATCCCGTCGCCGTCTCCCCCGAGAAATGGCTCGCCGCCCGCCTCGAACTCCAGAAGCAGGAAAAAGAACTCACCCGCGCCCGCACCAAGCTCGCCGCCCAGCGTCGCGCGCTGCCGTGGACCAAGGTCACGAAGAACTACGTCTTCACCACGCCCACCGGCCCGATGACGCTCGCCGAGCTCTTCGGCGAGCAGCGCCAGTTGATCGTGTATCACTTCATGCTCGCGCCGGGTTGGGAAGAGGGCTGCCGCGGCTGCTCGTTTGTCTCCGATCACGTCGACGGCGCGCTGCCGCACATCCAGGCGCGCAACATCGCCTTCACCGCCGTGTCGCGTGCGCCGCTCGATGAGATCCAGCGCTTCAAGGCCCGCATGGGCTGGCATTTCGACTGGGTGTCGTCGCACGGGACCGACTTCAATCGCGACTTCGGCGTCACGTTCACCGATGCCGAGGTCGAGGGCGGCGAGGCCGTGTATAATTTCGGCCAGACCACGCCCAAGATCGACGAGATGCCCGGCGTCTCCGTCTTTGCCCGCGGCACCGACGGCAACGTGTACCGCACCTACTCCACATACTCGCGCGGCCTCGAGTCGCTGATCGGCGCGTACAGTTTCATCGACCTCGTCCCGCTCGGCCGCGACGAAGATCCCGAGATGCCCATGAGCTGGATCCGCCACCACGACCGCTACGACCATGCCGTCGCCTCGACCTGATTCCTTCGCGCGCCGCCTCCTCGGCGGCGCGCGCTGGCTGGCGCCGATCGCCGGCCTCGCGCTCGTGCCGAAGTGCGCGTTCTGCCTGCTCGCCTACGCGGGTCTCGGCACGCTCTTCGGCTTCCGTCTCGTGTCGCCCGAGCTCTGCGGTGGCGCTGCGAGTTCATCACCGTGGCCGTGGCTCCTCGGCCTCGCCGCCTTCCTCGGCCTCAGCGCCCAAGCCGCTACCACCGTCCTCAAGCACCGGGCCCCGCAGTAAACTTTAGACATTGGAGGGCCGAGCTCCCGCGAGGCCGTTCCTACCCTACGCTCCATCAAGAAGTATGCGCGGACCACCCATCGGCTCTACTCCGTCAGCCGTTTCTCCATCCGCGGCAAATACCGCTCCTGCCCATCCATGAATGCCGGCGTGCGCCCGATCGTACGCGCACCCATCCGCAGGTAAAAGACCTCCGCGTGCGGATCGGCTTCGATGCACAGTCGTCGCGCCCCCGCCTCGCGTGCCGCGGTTTCGCCCGCCGCAAAGAGCTTCCAGCCCACGCCCCGCCCCATCGCCTCCGGCCGCACCCAGATGTGATCGAGCCAAGCATCGCTCGGCCCGTCCATCCGTACCGCGCCCCAGCCGAGAATCTTCCCCTCCGCTTCTGCCACGAACACCGCGTTCACCCACACATATTCCGCCGTGATCGTGAGCGCGCCCACCCACTGCCGCATCCACGCCTCGGGATAGCCCCAGTGCCGTTTCGCCGCCAATGCGATGGCTGTGAGCGTCTCCGCCTCGCTCGCCACCGCCCGCCGGATCTGCACGTCGCTCGCCACGCCTCTAGATGAGATGTTTGTCCGCGGGCACGCCTTCGTTGAGCCACGCGATCGCGTCCTCGCGCGACAGAAAGGTTTTCGTCTGCTCGAGAGCCCCACACGCGACGCCAAACGCCACAAACGTCCCCCCGAAGCCCGGCGCCACCACAAACGCCCGCCGCGCCTGCGCATTGAAGTGCCGCCCCCGCACGAACTCATCCAGCGACTGCGCCGACACCTTGAAGTGCGTCACCTTGGTGAAATCCGTCAGCGTCCGCATATCCGCGCGAAACCGCGGATCGCTCACCGTCGCCACCGCTCCCTGCCGAAACTCGCTGTCGGTAAAGACGCCAGTGGCCTCGACAAAAATGGCTCCTTTCTCGACGTCAAAGACGCACGTGCGAGGCATGCCCGGCGGAATTGACACTCGACTTCGCCGTCGTCGAAGCAATTTCCCAAAAATCCGCCCCCACCCTACAACGTCCCCGTAGGGTGGCCCAAAAAACCGTCTAAGCCAGTCGCAAAACATCCGCATCAATTAGCGCAGATCAGCGTTCTCTCCTTCCTCACCAACTCCCCCATTCGCCTGAATTCGCGTCCATGCGCGGTTAAAAACGCCCCACGATTTCGCCGCTCCCTTCGGCCTTCGTTCTCTTCGTTATCTTCTGTAATATCCCTCCTGCCGTCCCTCCCTTCTCCCCTGTAAAATACCAAAACCTTCGCGAATCTTCGCCTCCTTCGCATCTTCGCGCTTAGCCTCCGGCCTGTTTTGCCTATTGCCACGCGCCACCGGCCCCGAAAATGCTCGGGGCGTCGACTAAGTGAAGCGTTCCCGTCAAATCGTCCTCTTCGGTGCGGTGATCGGCGTCCTCGTGGGCGGCGTTGCCGCCGTGTGGAGCCATAAACAGGTCGGCCTGCTCGATGCGGCCACCGCCGACTTCACCCGCGCCCATCAGGCGCGCCGCACCGCCCTCGACGACGCCGCCGCACGCCTCACCGCCCTCAAGGGCCAGCTCACGGAGGCCCAGTGGGGCCTCGGCGTCACCAAGAGCTACGACGACTGGCGCCGCCAGCAGACCGCTTTCCGCGACTCCATCGTCCGCCTACGGGAAAACATTTCCAGCACCGAGCCCACCGACGCGTGGCCGGTCGCGCCCCTGCCCACGCTCGCCGAGGGTGCCGCCCGCGCCCGTGTCGCGAGCACCGCGCTCGCCGCCGGCTGGGCCGACTTCGAGAAACTCGGCTCCGGCGTCACCACCGAGTCGCAGGAGCTCGCCGGCCGAAAACTCCTTCCGCTCATCACCGACGACCTCGCGCCCGCCCTCGCCACGCTCGTCGCCGTCGAGCGCGCCGATGCCGATCACGTCAGCGCCGCCCTCGCCGAGGCCGAGACCCGCTACCACATCATCCGCCTCGCCGCCGTCGGCGGTTTCCTGTTCTCACTCGGCCTCGCCGTCTCCGTTTTCCTCCGCCGCCGCGACGTTGCGCTCAACGACGACTCTTATGAGGAACCGCCGCCCGAGTCGCTCGTCGCCGCCGCGATGACCGTCGCCGAGCCCGAGCCTACGCCCGCTGCTGTGCCGGCACGCATCCGCACCGGCATACCCTTCGCGACCGCCACTCCCGTGACCGCGGTGGCTGCGCCGCCGCCTGTTGCCGTTCCCACTCCGCTCGCGCCCACTGGCCGTACGCGTCCGCCGATTCCCACGGCCGCGCCGTTCGGCAAAAAGGTGAAGCCCGTCCCTGCCGCCGTCGTCAACGACCTCAAGCGCAAGGCCGCCGACACCGCCCCCGGCATCCCGATCATTCTCCTTGCCGAGCCTGCCGCGGTCGACGGCGAGATTCTCTCCCTCCTGCTCAAGAACGCCGGCTTCGCCGTCATCAACTGCGACGACGGCCCCAAGGCCCACGCCGCCGTCACCTCGATCCAGTTCAGCGTCCTCGTCCTCAACCAGACGCTCCCCGGCTCCAACGGCCTCGAAGTTCTCCGCGAAGCCCGCCAGGTCCGCAGCGACATCCCCGCCGTCTTCCTCGCCAACTCCGACGCCGACGCCCAGCAAGTCGAGGCCGACGGCCAGAGCTACGCCGAGATCATCCGCAAGCCCGTCAACCCGCGCCACCTCATGTGGCGCATCTCGGAAATCCTCCACCCCGGCGAAAACCGCATCAGCCGCGACTACTCGAAACCCGAGCCCCTCGAGGACAACGAGCCCCCCACTCCCGACTCCGCCGTCCCCGCGATCCCCGTCTCCGCCCTCGCCCACACGCCCACTCCCGCTGCCGCCCCCGAGCCCCTCGTCCCCGCCGCGCGCACTCCGGCCGCAGAGCCCATGGTCGCGCCCGCGCGTGCGCCCACCTCATTCCCCGCATCGCCGGTCGCGGAGCCCCTGATTCCCGCGTCAGCTCCGTTCGCACCTACGCCCCGCGCCCCCGCCCCGCCTCGCCCCGCCTTCGAGCCGCTCGTGCCGGCCGCTCGCACCACACCACCGCGCTCAGCCCCCGAACCTTTCATCCCGGTTCCCGAGCCCCTCATTCCGCCCGCACCCGAGGAACCGCTCATTCCCGTCGTCGCGAAAAAATCCGCGCCGCTCCCCATCGACCACGAAGAGCCGCTGATCCCGCTCGCACCCGTATCCACTCCAGACCTACAAGAGCCACTCACCCCGCCTCGTGCCTCTTGGAGTAAAACCCCGGCCCCCGCCGACCCGCTCGCCGAGTACGCCAAGAAACCCTTCGAGTGGCCCCCTCTCGATCCCGCGCCCGCCACCAACCTCACCGAAGCCCCCGCCGCCGTCACTCCCACCGAGCCTGCGGCCTCCGCCAATCCCGACGCCCCGTCTCCGCCGCGCAAGAAACTCGTCCGCCGCAAACTCCCGCCCGTGGAGTAAAGCGTCGCGTATCCAGTTTTCTGTTACACTAAGGGAAAGGTGCCCCTGCGCACCCTCGCGATACTTCGACGCTCCTCGGATCGTCCTTGCACACTGCGGAACACAAGCCGGCCGCGCCCTACCCCCGCCCTATCTCGTGCCCCTTCGTGTGCTTCGTGAGACCTCCGCCCATTCGCGTCTATTCGCGGTTAAATTCCGTTTAGTGCCGTCCCTCCTGCCATTGCTCGACTCCCTTGGAAAAACCAAACCCTTTGCGAATCTTCGCGCTTCTTTGCGTCTTCGCGCTTAGCCTCAAACCTCCGCCAACGTCCCGTCTCATTCCCTCGGCCGCTTCCGATTCATCTCCGCGATAAGCTCCGGCAGCACCGCACCCACCGGCGACTCCATCAAAAACTCCTCTGCCGCCGCCTTCTCTCCGCGCGCCCGCAGCCCCGCGTACACATGCAGCTCGAACTGCACGCGCAGCACTTCGTGCTCCTCGTTCATCCCGAGCGCCTTCATGAGAAATAGCAGCGCCTCCGCGGTGGAGTAGTTGCCCGCGCCCTGCTGATCGCGCAGCCGATAACGGCTTGGTCCCGTCATCGGTAGATTGACCAGCCGCCCCCACCGCTCGACGCGGTGCATCATCCGCGCTGCCTCGCGCCAACTCCCATCGAGCAGCAGCACCTGCGGCGCGACCGTCGGCGGCGCCGGCAACGCCTCGCCGAGCGGATGCAAAATCCACAGCTCGCGCCCCGGCTGCCGCAGTGTCGCTTCGTTGAGCGGCATGTCAGCGCGATACACATGAGTCCTCGTCGCCGGGATCACCCGAGCGATCAATCGCCCCGTGCTCGTCGGCCGCCAGTACTCGCGATGATGGATGAGCACGTCGATCTCCAGCGGACAAGCGATCGTCTGCGCCCCCGCGCAAATGCACCAGCGCGGCGCGAACTTACACTGCTCGCACCGCGGTGTGTTTCCAAGCACGACGCTCCGCGACATCCCCTCACCCCGCACCATTGTCCCCCGAAAGAAAACGTAAATCTGCGCCGCCCCATTCAAGACAGTTCACCACGGGGACACAAAGACACAGAGGAAAACCCATTTTAAACCGCGAATGAACGCCAATGCACGCGAATGAGAATACGAGTGCTGGGCGATGAAGTTTACCCGGAAGATTTCTTACAAAAGAAACAGAGAAAACGAAGGATCTAGCCCTGCGACCAGGCTTCTCCGTGCCTCCGTGTCTTTGTGGTGAGGATTGGATCAGCGAGGATCGGCGGACCCTATCCGGTTTCATTCGCGTCCATTCGCGGCCCACCCTGCCTTTCTCAACCTTTGCGTCCGACCTTCGCATCTTCGCGCCTTTGCGTTTAACTTCCCCTCCGCCTACTCTGCTACGCGCTCAGTTTCCCTCCGGATTTACCGCCACCAACTCCACATCGAAGATCAGCCCCGACTGCGGCGGGATCCCCGCCACCTTCATGTTACCGTAGCCGAGACTCGGCGGGATGAAAAACTCCGCGTGCCCACCCGGCTTCAGCGCCGTCATCCCCGCCGCCCAGCCGCGCAGCAACCGGCTCACGACAAAATCCTCCGGCTTTCCACGCGCCCGCGAATCGTCGAAGACCATTCCGTCTTTCGTGTGCCCCGTGTAGTGCACGCGCACCGTATCCGACATCTTCGGCGCCGTCCCCTCGCCCGGTTTAATAATCCGCACCCCGAGCCCACTCGACCGCCACTCGATCCCCGGCGTACTCGCCGCCTCTCCAAACAGCGCCTCGCGCTCCTCCTTCGCCGTATCCTTCACCGCCACTGGCGCCGCAGCCACCGGCTCCTCCTTCTTGCACCTCGCCACTCCTACCACGACCAGCAAAAGCATCACCGAGCATTTCATCCCCTCACTCTGCCTCGGTCGCTCCCCAGAACCAACCCGAAAGCATCCTCCCTTTTCGTGCCCTTCGTGTGTTTCGTGGTGACACCTTCCGCCTCCTCACCTTCTCCGCTTTCTTCATTCGCGTGAATTCGCGTCCATTCGCGGTTAAAAATCTCTCCCCCTCGCTCTCGCCTACTGCAGCATCGGCGTCGACAGCAGCAACGGCCCCTCGCTCCCGCCCACCGAATCCTGAATCAGCGCAAACGCCTGCTCGGCCGCCCGCTGCTCCACTTGCAGTTGTTGCAGCGCGGTCATCTGCATCGGCGACAGCAGCGGCCGCGCCGCCGCTACGACCGCGTCACTCAGCCGCCCCGCGCCCACATTCGCCTGCAGCACCGGCACCGCCGCGGGCGCGCTCGTGCCCACTACGACCGACACCGCCGGTGTTACCTCCGTCTCGATCGACGCCGGCATGTGCTGCGCCATCGCCTGCACCAGCGCTTCGCTCTGCGCGGGCGCGAGCGGCGCATTCGAATAGCTCAAGCGCTGTGCGAGCTGCGCCACCGTCACGCGCACCGGCAGCGTGTGTTCGTAGTCGCGATAAATCTGATATCGTTCACCGCCGAGTGTCGTGCGGATCGCGTCGTCCACTTGCGCGCGCGCTGCGCTCACGCCCGCATTCAGCGCTTCGCGTGAGAGCGGATCGCCGGGCAGCGTCTCGCTCACGGCCACGACATCGAGCGCCACGTTTTCCTTTTCCACGAGTAGACGTTTGAAATTCGCGAGCTCCTCGGGCTCGAGATTGATCCGGCGAAACAGCTCCGCAAAGCGCGAGTCGATCGCCGCCTGTCGCTGCAATTCCAGCGCGCGACGGAAATCCATGCTCTCCGCCAGCCGCGCGAGTGCCGACGCGCGTCGGGCATTCGCCGTCCGCGCCGGGGCCGGTGCATTCGCGAGCGTTTCTTTCGCACGCGGCTCAGCCACCTTCTCATCGGCGACGTTTGTGTTCGCACCATTCATCGGCTTGAGCGCCACCATCCGCGCGCTGCCCGACCGGATCGCGATCGTCGCCGCCGAGTCGTTGACCGCCATGCGCTCGAGTTCGAGGCGCTGTCGCCACGCCACCACGCCGAGTCCCACGCTGAGCAGCGCCAAGCCGAGGATCATTGCGTCCTTCGAGCTGAGCGACTCCGGCGACGTTGAGCTTGGATTGGGCATGGGAAAATCGCGACCTACTACCAATCAAACCGACGCACGCGGGATACTCCCCCCACCTCTCGGATCAAGGTCAAAACTGCCATCAACCGCGCCGCACCCGCGCTTGGGCGCGACTCGGCGTCGGCCCGTCGCACGCCCCGCCTGATCGTGCCAATTTCACGACCTCCCCTCGTCCATCAGTTCGGCGCTAATTAAAAGCAGTTCGGCGCAGAAATCGCCTCATTCATCGCAACGCCTTCGCCCCTCTCGCCGTTAGTTCTCGTGCGCGACCGCGCCCGATATTAGAAAAATACCAATCGTCCGGCCTCCTAGTGCGTGTCTGTCATAAAGCCCCGTTTTTACCTCTTCGTTACCTCTCCGAGCATTTCCGAGATCTTCGCGATCCTTCGCCACCTTTGCGTCTTCGCGCTTAACAACACCTCCGCTTCTCCCTTTCCGTCCACTTCCGCCCATCGTTCATCGCTCCAGCTCTCCTGCGTATTCATTTTTTGAATACAAGCCTCCCCACTATTTCATTTCTATTTCATCTCTCCGTTCCCGTCTGCGAAAAATCCCCGCCCCCTTTCCGCTTCGCCCGCGTCTAGCCCCTTGCTACCCATTCCCCCATCCATGCGCACCCCCGCGTCCTCCTTCCGCTTCAGCATCATCGCCTCCGCCTTCACGCTTCTTTTCTCCGCCGCGCTCCCCGCCGCTGACTCTGCTCCTTCCTCTCCGCCCGCGCCCGCCGCGGTCTCCCCTTCCCCCTCTGCATCCGCTCCGTCGCGCGAGGCCGCGCTCGCCACGATGAAACGCGCCACCACCTTCATGGTGGAGAAGGTCAGCACGAAGGGCGGCTACCTCTGGTCTTACCTGCCCGACTTCTCGCGGCGCTGGGGCGAAATGGAGGCGTACCCGTCGATGATCTGGATTCAGTCGCCCGGCACCGTGAGCATGGGCCACCTGTTTCTCGACGCCTACCACGCCACGCACGACGAGTATTACTACACCGCCGCGCTGCAGGTCGCCGACGCGCTCATCGCGGGCCAGCATCCCTCGGGTGGCTGGAACTACGTCATTGATTTCGCCGGCGAGGCCTCGCTCAAGAAGTGGTACGACACCGTCGGCCGCAATGGCTGGCGGCTCGAGGAGTTCCAGCACTACTACGGCAACGCCACCTTCGACGACTCCACCAGCTCCGAGGCCGCCAAGTTTCTCCTGCGCGTCTTCGTCGAGAAGCACGACCCGAAGTATCGCCCTGCGCTTGACCGCGCCATCGGCTTCGTGCTCGCGAGCCAACACGCCACCGGCGCGTGGCCGCAGCGCTTCCCGCCTGCGGGCGAGTTTTCCAAGGACGGCCTGCCCGACTACACGAGCTTTCTCACGTTCAACGACGCAGTCACCGACGCCAACATCGACTTTCTCATCCTCTGCTACCAAGTCCTCGGGGACGAGAAACTCCTCGCGCCGATTCATCGCGGTATGGACGTCTACATCACCGCGCAGCAGCCCGCCCCTCAGCCCGGCTGGGCGCTCCAGTACACGCCCGATCTGAAACCCGCGGGCGCACGCAGCTACGAGCCGAAGGCCATCGTCACCCACACCACAGGGAACGCCATCGACCAGCTCCTCCAGTACTACGATCTCACCGGCGACGCGAAATTCCTCGCGCCCATCCCGTCCGCCCTCGCGTGGCTCGACTCCGTGAAACTCCCGCCCGAGCTGCAGCTCGGCCGCGGTGGCGCGAGCATGCCGTATCCCACCTTCATCGAGGTCGGCACCGGCAAGCCGCTCTACGTCCACCGTCGCGGCTCCAACGTCGTCAACGGCCACTACTACGTCGACAACGACCCGCACAACACCATCGCGCACTACTCGTCCTTCCGCGGCGTCAATGTCGCCGAACTCCGCGCGCGCTACGAGAAGGCCAAGGCTACCCCGTCCGCCGAGGCGATCAAGGACTCCCCGCTGCGTCCCGGCGCCGGCCGCACGCCGCTCCCGAAATATTTCACGATGCGCGCCGGCGGCTTCTTCGCCGAAAACGGCGGCCCCACCGATGCCGCCGCTCGCGTCATCGGCGATCTCAATGCCGAGGGCTACTGGCCCGCGCTGCTGCGCAGCACGAGTCACCCTTACACGCACGACGGCGCGAAGGAGGTCACGCCCGGCGACTTCTCGCGCACACAGGTAGGCGACGACACCGACACGTCACCGTACAACAATCCCGACCGCGTCATGGGCATCACCACGTCCGCGTATATCCGAAATATGAATACGCTCATCCGCTTCGTCGACAGCACCAAGCCCTGATCCGCTCGGCCACGGCCTTGCAAAGCCGCCCGCCCGCGGCACTCTGCGCCTCATGCGAACATCGTTTAGCGTACTCCTGGCCGCTGCCGTGCTCACGGCAGGCGCCTCCTCAAAAGCTGCCGACATGGCCGAAAATCCCCTGCTCACCGAGAGCACGTTGCCGTTCAATTACCCGCGCTTCGATCTGATCAAGAACGAGCACTTCCTCCCCGCCCTGCAGGCCGGCATGGCCGAGCAGCTGAAGGAGATCGACGCCATCGCCAACAATCCCGCCGATCCTACTTTCGACAACACGATCGTCGCCCTCGAGAAATCCGGCAAGCTGCTCGATCGCGCCGAGACGATCTTCTCCAATCTCGCCAGCACCAACACCAATCCCGACCTGAAGCAGATCCAGCGCACGTTTGCCCCGCTGCGCGCCGCGCACTCCGACGCCATCCGGCTCAACGCCGCGCTTTTCGCCCGCATTGCCGCGCTCTATGAAAAGAGCGACACCCTCGGCCTCGACCCCGAGTCGAAGCGCCTCCTCTGGCGCTATAATCGCGACTACGTGCGCGCCGGCGCGAAACTCTCCGACGCCGACAAGGCCAAGCTCCGCACACTCAACTCCGACCTCGCCACGCTCGGCACCACGTTCACGCAGGCCGTCCTCGGCGAGCGCAGCGCCTCGTCCGTGGTGTTCGACACCAAGGAAGAAATCGCCGGCCTCACCAACGACGAGATCGCCACCGCTGCCGCGGACGCCAAGACCGCCGGCAAGGAGGGCAAGTACCTCGTCAAGCTGGAGAACACGACCGGCCAGCCGCCGCTCGCCAATCTCACCAACCGCGCCTCGCGTCAGCGTCTCATGGAAGCCTCGCTCGCGCGCGGCAGCCACGGCGGCGAGTTCGATGTTCGCGCCACCATCACCGCCATCGCGCAGAAACGCGCCGAGCGCGCCGCGCTGCTCGGGTATCCGAATCACGCCGCCTACCAACTCGAGGAGCAGACCGTCGGCGATGTCGACACGCTCAACAAGCTCCTCGCCCAGCTCGCCCCGCCCGCCGTCAACAACGCCCGCAAGGAGGCCGCCGACATGCAGGCCATCGTCGACGCTGAGCACGGCGGCTTCCAGATCGCCGCGTGGGATTGGGACCTTTACACCGAGAAGGTCCGCAAGGACCGGTACGATTTCGACGAAAACCAGCTCAAGCCCTACTATGAGCTCAACCACGTAATCCTCGACGGCGTGTTCTACGCCGCCAACCGTCTCTACGGCCTCACGTTCAAGGAGCGCCACGATCTCCCCGTCTACGAGCCGAGCGTGCGCGTGTTCGACGTCTTCGACCGCGATGGCCAGCAACTCGCGATCTTCATCGGCGACTACTACGCGCGCCCCAACAAAAACGGCGGCGCGTGGATGAACGCGTACGTTTCCCAGAGCAAACTCCTCGGCACGCATCCCGTCATCGCGAATCACCTCAACATCCCGAAACCGCCCGAGGGTCAGCCCACGCTGCTCACGCACGATCTGGTCAACACCGCCTTCCACGAGTTCGGCCACGCGCTGCACGGCATGTTCTCGAATGTCACGTACCCGCGCTTCGCCGGCACCGCCGTCCCGCGCGATTTCGTCGAGTACCCCTCGCAGGTGAATGAGATGTGGGCCACATGGCCCGAGGTGCTCCAGCACTACGCGAAGCACTACCAGACCGGTGAACCGCTCCCCGCCGAACTCCTCGCCAAGGTCCAGGCCGCCTCGAAGTTCAACCAAGGCTACAAGACCACCGAGTACCTCGCCGCCACGCTGCTCGACCAAGCCTGGCACCAGATCCCCGCCAGCGCCGTGCCCTCCGCCGATGGCGCCCTCGCCTTCGAGGCCGACGCGCTGAAAAAATACGGCGTCGACTTCGCGCCCGTCCCGCCGCGCTACCGCAGCACGTACTTCTCGCACACGTTCTCCGGCGGCTACTCCGCCGGCTACTACTCGTACATCTGGAGCGAAGTCCTCGACGCCGACAGCGTCGAATGGATGAAAGCCCACGGCGGCCTGAAGCGCGAAAACGGCGACCACTTCCGCGAAACCCTCCTCTCCCGCGGCGGCAGCGAAGATGCGCTCACCCTCTTCAAAAACTTCACCGGCGGCGCTCCCGACCTGAAGCCCCTCCTAGTCCGCCGCGGCCTGGAGGACGCCACGCAATACTAATGGTAGGGCGGGTTATCCCTAACCCGCCGCCGCACCTCTGCCCACCCCAAAACGCTCTCCAAGCCCGCTTCTCCCCCGAAGCGGGCTTTTTCATGCCCTCCTCCCTTCGCGTGAATTCTCGTCCATCCGCGGTTAAGAAAAACTCTCCACTGCCTCCACCATTCCGCTCCCCATTCATGCGCCTTAGTGTCCATTCGTGGTTAAAAACTCTCCTGCCTTTTCTCCGTTCCCTGTAAAAACAAAATCCCCACCGCCCACCTAAGGCTCCGCCGCAGCCTCAGTCTCTTCGCGATCCTTCGCCACCTTAGCGTCTTCGCGCTTAACCTCACCTCCGCCCTCTCCCAGCCCTCCATCCCACGCTTGCGTCAGTCTCTCTGTACGCCGTGATTGATTCTCCCTCCGCCATCGTGTCCACCGCCCTCGCCCATCTCAGTCTCACCGACCTCAAGCAACGCCTCGAGGCCTGGGGCTGCAAGCGCAGCCACGCCCCACGGCTGATGCGGGCGTTCTACGCGGCCGACGGCGCACCAAATTGGTACGCGCCGCTGCGTCTCCCGCGCGGCCTCCCCGAGCGTCTCGCCGCCGAGCCCGCATCCGACGCGCCCACGCTCGCCGCGCGCCAAGTCGCGGCCGACGGCACGACGAAGATTCTCCTGCGCCTCCGCGATGGTCGCACCGTCGAGTCGGTGCTGATGCCCGACTTCCGCCCCGACCGCGCCGCCGGCTGCATCTCGTCGCAGGTCGGCTGCGCGATGGGCTGTGATTTTTGCGCAACGACCAAGACCGGCTTCGAGCGCAATCTCACCGCGGGCGAGATCGTGGAGCAATTTCTCGCGCTGCGACGCGAGGCGCGCGCCGTCGGCCGCAAGCTCCAGACGATCGTCTTCATGGGCATGGGCGAGCCGCTGCTCAATCTCGACGCCGTGCTCACCGCTGTGCACCGCCTCGCCGATCCACACCACGGCGCACTCGGCTGGCGTCAGGTCACCGTGTCGACTGTCGGCATCGTCCCGGGCATCGACGCGCTCACCGCCACCAATCTCAACTTTCATCTCGCCGTCTCGCTCCACGCGCCCGACGACGCCACCCGCGCGCAACTGCTCCCGATGGGCAAACGTTTCCCCATCGCCGGCATCCTCGCCGCCGCCGACCGTTTCCAAGCCGCGCGCGGCCGCCCCGTCACGATCCAGTACTGCCTGCTCCGCGGCGTGAACGATTCGCTCGACCACGCGCGCACCCTCGCCGCCCTCCTCGGCGAGCGCCGCATGCACGTGAATCTCCTACGCTACAATCCCACCGGCCTCAGCCTCCGCGGCATCGCCTACGAGCCCACGCCCGAAGACACCGCCGAATCCTTCGTCGCCGAACTCCGCGCCCACAAAGTCGTCGCCCACTTCCGCCGCTCTCGCGGCCCCGACATCGACGCCGCCTGCGGCCAACTCCGCCGCCGCTCCGCCGCTCCTTCTGTTTAGCGGGCTGCTTGGGACACAGAGGTCACAGAGATTCGAACCGGAGAGCACAGAGAGAAATTTCCTCGAAAACTCTCCACTAGGGACGCGGCGCCCTCGCCGCGTCGTTCGACCTCCAGTTCAGTTTAACAATGCGAGCAACCGCACCCTCGCCCGCCCATCTCCGTCTCTCTGCCGTAGTAACCAGCACTGCCCTCATCCTTCCTCTGTGCCCGCTCTCCCTCCCTCTGTGCCCTCTGTGTCCAGCCACCCCGTCGCAGCACCTTTGATTCCGCACTACTCCACCATGCGACCAATCCTGTCCTTGCCCGTCCCGCATTTTCCATGACCCTCTTCGCGCCCCCATGAAATCCTCGCGCCTCCTCGTCGCGGCCCTGCTCGTCGCGCTCCTGCATCCCGTCTTCGCGCTCGCCGCCAACACCCTGTGGTACGACCACCCCGCCCAGCAGTGGGTCGAGGCGCTCCCCATCGGTAGCGGCCGCCTCGGCGCGATGGTCTTCGGCTCGCCCGCCGACGAGCGCATCTGCCTCAACGAGGACACCGTGTGGGCCGGCGGCCCGCACGACAACAATCAGCCCACCGCACGCGAGGCGTTGCCCGAGGTGCGCCGCCTGCTTTTCGCCGGCGACTACGCGGGCGCGATGGCGCTCGCCGATGCCAAGGTCCAGCCCGGCCCGGGCAAGCCCAACGGCATGTCCTACCAACCCGTCGGCGATCTGCGCCTGCGCTTCGCCGGCCATGAGCGTTTTGAAAATTACCGCCGCGAGCTGAGCCTCGACGACGCCACCGCGCGCGTGAGTTACGACTCCGGCGGCACTCACTTCACGCGCGAAATCTTCGCCTCGCTCGCCGATCAGGTGATCGTCATCCGCCTCGCCGCTAGCAAGCCCACCAGCCTCAACCTCGGCGTCGAGTGGGCCAGCCCGCAGCTTCACTCCGTGCGGCGCGATGGCGACACGCTCGTGCTCGCGGGCACCACGCCCGAGCAGGAGTCCATCCCGAGCGCGATCAAGTTCGAGTCGCACCTGCGCGTGCTGCGCACCGACGGCACGGTGGCGTTCATCGGCGGCAGCCTCTCGATCAAGCGCGCCTCCGAGATCGTGCTGCTCGTCTCGATCGCGTCCAACTACGTCAACTACCACGACGTCTCCGCCGATCCCGCCGCGCGCAATCGCGAGGTGCTCGATGCCGCCGCGAAAAAAGATTTTGCCGCGCTCCACGCTGCGCACGTCGCGCTCTATCGTCCGCAGTTCGAGCGCGTCTCGCTCGAACTCGGCACCACCGCCGCCGCCGCGCTCCCGACCGACGAGCGTCTGCGTCGCAATCAGGAGAAGCCCGACCCCGCGCTCGCCGCGCTCTATTTCCAGTTCGGTCGTTACCTCCTCATCAGCTCGTCGCAGCCCGGCTGCCAGCCGCCGACGTTGCAGGGCGTGTGGAACGACCTCGTCGCGCCGCCGTGGGACTCGAAATATACGACCAACATCAACGCGCAGATGAACTACTGGCCCGCTGAGCCCGCCAATCTCCCGGAGCTCACGGAGCCGCTCTTCGCGATGATCCGCGATCTCTCCGTCACCGGCGCGAAGACCGCCAAGGATCTTTATGGCGCGCGCGGCTGGGTGCTCCATCACAACACCGATCTCTGGCGCATCGCCGGGCCCGTCGACCGCGCCCAGTCCGGCCTCTGGCCCACGGGCGGCGCGTGGATGTGCCAGCATCTGTTCAATCACTACCTCTACAGCGGTGACGCCGCGTTTCTCCGCGAGAGCTACCCGATCATGCGCGACGCCGCGCTGTTCTTTTTGGACACGCTCGCTGAAGAACCCACGCATCACTGGCTCGTCGTCACGCCGTCCGTCTCGCCGGAAAATTCCCACCCCGTCCCCGGCAAGAGCGGCAAAAATCCGATGTCCTTCGGCACCTCGATGGACACCGAGATCGTCTTCGAGCTGCTGACCAACACCGCCCGCGCGGCGCAAGTCCTCGGCCTCGACGCCGACCTGCAGAAACAATTCCTCGCTGCGCGCGACCGCCTCCCGCCGCTCCAGATCGGCCAGCACAGCCAGCTTCAGGAATGGATCGAGGACTGGGATGACCCGACCGACAAGCACCGCCATTTCTCGCACCTCTACGCCGTGTACCCCGGCGTGGAAATTTCCCCGCGCCGCACGCCCGCGCTCCTCGCCGCCGCACGTCAGTCGCTCGAGTACCGCGGCGACATCGCCACCGGCTGGTCGATGGGCTGGAAGGTCGCCACGTGGGCCCGCTTCCTCGACGGCAACCGCGCCTACAAGCTCCTCAACGACCAGCTCCGCCCCACCGGCGACCTCGCCACCAACATGACCAACGGCGGCGGCACGTACCCCAATCTCTTCGACGCTCACCCGCCCTTCCAGATCGACGGCAACTTCGGCTGCACCGCCGGCCTCTCCGAGATGTTCGTACAGAGCCACGACGGCGCCGTCGACCTCCTCCCCGCGCTTCCCGACACCTGGCCCACCGGCCACATCAACGGCCTCCGCGCTCGCGGCGGCTTCGAGCTCACGAATCTCGAATGGACTTCCGGGAAACTCAGCAAGGCCTCGATCACGTCAAAAACCGGCGGCCTCCTCCGCATCCGCTCCCGCATCGCCCTCACCCGCGCCAACGCGAAGCTCACCCCCGCCACCGGCGAAAACCCCAACCCGC
Source organism: Verrucomicrobiota bacterium (assembly GCA_048498795.1). Taxonomy (GTDB): domain Bacteria; phylum Verrucomicrobiota; class Verrucomicrobiia; order Opitutales; family Opitutaceae; genus JBEHXH01. The sequence goes on along the minus strand of JBEHXH010000006.1, from coordinate 195,912 downwards.
TCTTCTTCACCCCACCCGCCCCCGCCCAACTCATCTCCCCCAAGGCGAAGCCGTCCACCTTCACCGCCCCCATCGAATACACCTACGACATCCCCACGACGGCCGGCGAATCCATCACCCTCACCGCCACCCCGTGACGACGCCGAGTTAAACGCAAAGACGCCGAGCGGCGAAGTTCGATCGGAAGGCCCCAAGCCTTCCGATTTTTTATTCCCCATCCGCGTCCATCCGTGTTCATCCGCGGTTAAAAAATCTTCCCGTATCTCACCTCCCCCATTCGTGTGCCTTCGTGTCCATTCGTGGTTAAAAGCCAACCCACGTCCTCACTCCGCCTCTTTCGCGCCCTTCGTGTATTTCGTGGTTTCTCAAATCCCTTTGCGCCCTACCTTCGCGTCTTTGCGTCTTCGCGTTTAACTTCACATCCATCGCTCCTGCACTTCCGCTTCTCCAATATCGCCGCGCGTGTTCCATCCTGAATCCATCATTGGCATCGCCTTCTTCGCGCTCGCGTTCTGGTACAGCGTGCGGCTCCGCAGTGGACTTGAGGAGCGCGCCATCGTGCAGCGCGACCGCCGCGGGAAAAAATTCCTGATCCACCGCGCTGAGGCCCCGGGCCGTTATTGGATCGCCGTCACCAAGACCGCCTTCCTCGTCGTCCTCTTCACGATCGTCACCGCCGTCTCCTTCCACGTCGGCTTCCTCCGCCTCGGCGCGCGATGATTCCCGATCTTCGACACAGAGATCACTGAGAAAGCCCGGAGAGCTCACAGAGAACCCATCCGTCTTCTCTGTGCCCTCTCCTCCTCTCTCGGTGTCCTCTGTGTCCCAATCCGAACCCAAATCACCCGACCGCTTTCACCCCTTCCCAAACTCGATCCCCTGCGCCAGCGGCAATTCCTTCGAGTAATTCACCGTGTTCGTCTGTCGGCGCATGTAGGCTTTCCACGCATCGCTGCCGCTCTCGCGGCCGCCGCCGGTGTCCTTTTCGCCGCCAAACGCCCCGCCGATCTCCGCGCCGCTCGTGCCGAGGTTCACATTCGCGATGCCGCAGTCGCTTCCGCGGCCCGACACAAACGCTTCCGCCTCGCGCACGTCGTTGGTGAAGATCGCCGAGCTCAGCCCTTGCGGCACCGCGTTGTGCAGCGCGAGCGCTTCGCTGAAATCGTGATAACTCATCACGTACAGGATCGGCGCGAAGGTCTCGTGCTGCACCACGTCCCAGCGATTCTCCGCCTCGACGATGGCGGGCGTCACGTAGAGCCCGTTTTCGAAGCCCGCCCCACTCAGCTTTTTCCCGCCGCAGAGCACCCGCCCGCCGTGTTGCTTCGCCGCGGCGATGGCCTCGGTGAAACTCTGCACCGCGCCGAGGTCGATCAGCGGCCCCATCAGCGTCGCCGGATCGAGCGGATTGCCGATGCGCACTTGCTTGTACGCGGACACGAGCGCCTGCGTGAGCTTCGTGTAAACCGACTCGTGCACGATCAGCCGCCGCGTGCTCGTGCAGCGCTGGCCCGCCGTGCCCACCGCACCGAAGAGGATCGCGCGCAGCGCAAGCTTCAGGTCCGCCGAATGCGTCACGATGATTGCGTTGTTGCCGCCAAGTTCGAGGAGCGAGCGGCCGAGGCGTTTGCCGACCACTTCGGCCACCGCTCGGCCCATCCGCGTCGAGCCCGTCGCCGACACGAGCGGCACGCGTCGGTCCGCCGCGAGCCATGCGCCCGCATTTGCACCGTCGCCGCACACGAGCGAAAAGATCGCCGGATCGACGCCGCACTCGCGGCACACTTTTTCCGCGAGCTTCGTGCACGCGATGGCAGTGAGCGGCGTTTTCTCGGAAGGTTTCCACAGCACCGCATCGCCGCACACGCCCGCGAGCGCCGCGTTCCACGACCACACGGCCACGGGAAAATTGAAGGCCGAGATCACGCCCACCACGCCGAGCGGGTGCCACTGCTCCATCATGCGGTGACCGGGACGCTCGCTCGCGATCGTGAGCCCGTAGAGCTGCCGCGAGAGGCCCGTCGCGAAATCGCAGATGTCGATCATCTCCTGCACTTCGCCTTCGCCTTCCGCACGGATTTTTCCCGTCTCGAGCGTCACGAGTTGGCCGAGGTCGGCCTTGTGCGCACGCAGCACCTCGCCGAGCCGTCGCACCACTTCGCCGCGCTTCGGCGCCGGCACCTCGCGCCAAGCGAGAAACGCCCGCTGCGCCGCGCCTGTCGCACGGTCGTAGTCGGCGTGCGCGGCGGTCGCCACGCGTGCGAGCACGCTGCCGTCGATGGGCGAGTGTTTTTCGATCGTCGCGCCTTCGCCGAACCAGTCGCCGGCAAACACGCCGCGATTCACCGCCTTGAGGCCGAGGCGCGGGAAGATCGCCGCCGCGACCGCCTTCACCGCGTGGGGATTCGTCGGTTTCTTCATGGCTGCATCATGCACCGCTCAGGCCGTGCCGCCACCGTAGACTTTGCCGCCCCACTGCGTGCCGAGGAAGCGCTCGAGCGTGATCGATTCCTGTTTCACAAAGCCTGCCGGCAGCTCTCCGCTCGCGAAGAGCTCGATCACGCCGACCACGCCCGCCGCCGTCGTGAGCTGGATCGCCGAGAGGCGACGCCCCTGCACGGTATCGCCGTGCATCTTCTTCACGAAGCTGCGCTGCACGAGTCCATCGGCGTTGCGCCCCACTGCACTCACGTAGAACACCACCACATCGTGATCCGTCAGCGGCACTTCCTGATCGAAGATCTGCGTGAGCAGTTCCTGCTGCTCGCCGAGGTTCAAGTCCTGCAGAAGAAACTTCATCAGGTCGCGGTGACCCGGATAGCGCATCGTCTTGTAGCTGAGTTCGCCGACTTTCCCCGCGAAAGTCTCGCACATCGTCGCCACGCCGCCCGATGTGTTGAATGCCTCGTACTCCACGCCATCGATGGTGAGCCGCTCCACGCCGTCGAGCGGGAGCGTCGTGATGCGCTTGCCCGCGTGCAGCGCCTCGCCGGGCTGGCAGTACTCGTTGATGAGTCCCGCGGTGCTCCAGCTCAGGTAGTATTTCATCTGGTTGCCCGCGAACTGCGGCAGCGCGCCCACGCGCATCTCGACCGAGCGCACGGTGCGTAGCGAGCGCGTGAGGCTGCCGCCGACGATGTTGATCGCACCCGGCGCGAGCCCGCACTGCGGCATGAAGGTCACGCCCTTCGTCTTCCGCGCGAGGCCGCGGATGAAGTTCGTCGTCGCGACGTCCTCCGTGAGATCGAAGTACGCCACGCGCGCCCGCGCGCACGCCTCCGCGATCCCGCGGTTGAGATAGTACGGCGCCGCGCTGACGACTGCGTCGCACTGTTTCACAAACGCCAGCAACCGCGCCGACTTCGTCACGTCGAGTTGCCGCGCTTCCGCTTTTTTGAGGCCCTTGAGTTTGAGGTCCCGGCGAGCGTCCCCGAGCAGCGCCGCGTCGCAAAACGCGCACGACTCCAGCAACGTCGCGATTGTAGCACCCACCTTGCCCGTGCCGATGATGCCGATTTTCATGCGGCAATTCTGCCGCTCTACTGCGCCGAGAGCAATGCCTGCTGCTCTCAGCTCACGATCTCATTTTTCGCCACAGATTACACAGATGGGCACAGATAAAAGCGTCCGGGCATCTGTGCCCATCTGTGTAATCTGTGGCCCAAAAAGCTTATCCCTTATCCTTATCGCTCGGGGCCCAGACCACGAGCCAGTCGCTCTTCGCATCGACGTACACCATCGCGGCCGAGGCGTCGCCGCCGACTTCGACTGAGTCCGCGCGCGCGACTTGAGTGCGCACATGCGTCCGCGGCGCTGGATCATCGCCGAAATTTACTCCGACGACGATCGCGACGGCGGCCGCCGCCGCGACGAGTGGCGCGGACCACCAAAAAATTTTTGCCTTCGAGGTGCGTGCCGCTGGCGCTTCGTGCAGTCGGCGGCGCACGCGCTGCCACTCCATCTGCGCGTCGGGTACTTTCACCGCGGCCGTGTTCGCGCGCCACGCCTCTGCGGCCTCGGTTAGCGTCCCTTGCATCTGCCGGCAATCCGCGCAACTGTCCACATGCGACGCGAGCGCGGCGCGCTCGGGGTTTCCGAGTGCGCCGTCTCTTTCGGCGGAGAGGAGTCGTTGGGCAGCCTGGCAGTTCATGGACTACGCTCCGTGAGGCTTAGCGGCGGGTGACGACCCAGACCCGGTCGGGCCGGTAGGTGTAGTACCCGGGATGATACACTTTCACCGTGCGGCCGAAACGGTCGCAGCTCGTGGTCCACGAAGCGGGCACCCAGACCTTCACGGAGATTTCCTTCCAGTAGCCTTCGGGACGATGATACCGCTCCACGACCACAGGTGCGGGCGGGCACACGGCGGGGGCGGCGAAGCCGACCTTCACCGCGAACTCCGGGCTAGCCGACGCCGGGGTGGCGAGGGCCGCGAAGCCGCCGATGGCGGCGAGAAGTGAAGCAAGGGCGATTTTGTTGGTTTTCATATGTCCTCCTAAATGGGTTTCGCTCTCTGAGACGAAGCCCGGGACATGTTTATTCATTTCGCCGTTGCTGATTCCCAAATCACTCGGAGACAATGATTACCGCGCTCACTTCGCCCTGCTTGCCGGACGCCGGACCGCCCATCACTGACAGTTTTCCGCGTTCGCGGGCGACGCTCGCGACCTTGCGGCCGCCGCTCATCCACGTCGCGCGGACCACGCCGCCGTCGTTGGCGAGTTCGATGCGGTTGCCCCGGGCGAGATCGATGGCCGCTTCGGCGCCGGGCGCCACACTGGCCGAGCCCTCGGCCACGAGGTGAAAGCTCTCGAAGCGCAGGATGCGCTTCAGGTTCTCGACGTACGGCGCGAGCTCGCGGTCCGATTCACCGCGCTCGTTGGACGCCACGATCAGGAGTGCACGCACGTGCGCGCTGCCACCACCGCCGGCGGCAAACGCCGGGGCCATCGCCGCCAGGCAGAGGGCGGCGCAGATCAGGGTGCGGAGGAGTTTCATGGTGGAGTTCCCAGTTTTTGCGCCAGCTGCCGGCGCGCGTTGAACAGTCGCGACATCACCGTGCCCGGGCGGCAACCCAGGCTGCGGGCGATCTCTTCGTAAGAAAGTCCCTCGACCTCGCGGAGCACAAGCACCGTCCGATGCTTTTCCGGCAGCAGCGCGAGCGCCGCCTCGAAGCGTTCCGCTCGCTCCGATTTCTCGTTTTCGTCGCGCGGGTCGCCATCCAGCGCCACCGGCTCCGGCGCGGCCTCCACGCCGTCCTCCTCGTCCGCGAGAAACGGCAGGAAACGGTGCAGCCACTTCTTGCGCTTGCGCAGGCTGTCGATCGCGCGCCGCACCGCGATGGGATGCACCCACGTCGAAAACTTCGCGTCGCCGCGAAACGTGCCGAGGTTCTTCCACACCGTGATCCATACCTCCTGCGAGACGTCGCGGGCCTCGTGTTCGTCACGTAAAACTCCGACTACCGTCCGAAACACCCGGTCGTGATGCGCTCGCATCAGCTCGCCAAAGGCTTCCTCGTCGCCGCCTTGCGCACGGCGTAGGAGGTCGGCCTCGGTTTCCCGGGAAAGCTCGGTGGCTGGATCGGACACGGCCGGTCGGGACACGGGAGAGTCTCGGCGGGTTCCCGCTCAGTGCGCTGACTGCACCTTGCGCGGGTCGGTCGCGGCGATGATCGCACTGACGGATTTCTGGTTAAAGCCCTTGAAGCCACCCTTGCGCTGCAGGTTTTCCAAGTGACTCCCGATCGCCCCATCGTGGAGGAAACCTGCCGCCTGCCCATCGGTGATGAGCCCCGCTGCGCGCAGCCGCTCCACGCGCACGGGCCGCACGCTCCAGCGTTCGCCCTCGGTAAAGGCCTGACGCAGAAACTCAAAATCCGAAAACGGTTTCATCGTGCCCACGCCCTCGCCCGCGAGCTGATCGCGCAGGCGCGCAAAGTCGAAGCGGGCCTCGAGATGGTGCATCCCGGCCTGCAGAAAACTGTCGCCGTGCAGCCCGCACCAGAGCCCCACCGTGCGCAGCGCCGGCGCGGGCGGCAGCCGCTGCGACGAGAAATCGATCTGCGTCTCCTCCGGCATCAGGTCCACATCGGCAAACACCACGATGCCCGCCACCGGCTGCTCCGAAATCTGCGCGCCCCACCCCGCTTCCGCGCCAGCGTAGTAGCGTTCGCGTTTTTGAAAACCGAGCCGCAGCAAAAACTCCGTCAGGTCCGCGAAGTGCGCGCGCGAGCAACGGAAAGTGTGATGGTCGTGATTACCCCAGCCGAGGCCGAGCGTGTCCTGCCGGCGCTTCTGCACGCGCGCCGCGCGATTCTTCGCCTGCCAAAAACGCCGCTCCTCCGCGAAGAACAGTTCGCACACGGCATCGCGGTCCACGAGCGCGAGCACTTGATCGAGCCGCGCGTGCGCGTGCTTCACGCCGTCGGCGTCGTCGGCGAAGTCTCGCTTGCGCGTCCGCCACAGCTCCTGCGCACGAAGCACGCCCGCGACAAATTTCTCCGCCGGCTCGCGCACCACGAAGCCCCGCGCGCCGAGCCGCTCGACGGCATAGAGCGTCACGCCATTTTCTTCGCCGATCTTCGCGCGCCGATACCGCGCGCCCCACGCGCCCTCGATCTCGACCGCGAGATCGTGCGCGGAAAGAAAATCCGCCAGCACCTCCGGCTTGATCGCGAGCACCGATGGCGCACCCGCGCCTGCGCTCACCAGCACACGCGGCATCATCGCCTTCGGATGCCAGTAAACCGTCGTGCCCACCGGCGCATCGACCGACTCTTCGACAAATCCCGCTGCGCGCAGCGCCGCCGTTTGCTCGGGCCCGACCACCACGTGATCGACCCATTCGAAGAAATCCGTGCCCGTCTCGTCGCGCATCCGCTCCGCGAGTTTCCGCGCAAAACTGTGCCGCAGCAGGAACGATTCGATCAATCCGCCCGCCAATCGCTCTGCGTCGTAACATAGTGGCCAGTCGAAAACGGCGGGGCTCGGCGGGAACACGGTCGGGGCTGACATGGTCACATTTTGCTCACAATTTCCGCTACGTCCAAGGAAAACGTCGCATCGTCTGTCTGATTGCAGCAACATCTCACTTATGCCTCAGGAGCCCGAACCACCGCGCAAGGTCTACGGTTTCAAGACCGCGGAGTTCGAGAAGATCAACAACCCCGCAAAGCCCGGCGAAGAGATCCACGTGAAAGAAATGGTCCAGCAAGCCGCGACCATCGCTCCTTTCTTCGGCAACAATGGCCCCGTGAATCGCCCCAATCAGGTCCATGCGATGATGGAGCACAACGTCGCCTCGGCCAACGCCGCAGGTCTCAACGAAGTAAAAATCGATCCGCACTACCGCTCCAATCACCAGAAACGCGTAAGGCGATTCTGGTGGTTTGTGGGCCTCGTCGATGTCCCCGGCGTCGCTTTCGTCATCTGGATGACCCGCCAAGGCGTCAATGTGGGGACCGCCCTGATCTTTGTCTCTGTCGGCGCCGGCCTGATTTTTTTCACCACGCGTCTGGCATGGCAGACGTTCTTCATGAACACGGACTGACGCAGTCCGCCTGAGGTTACTTGATCTCGTAAACCTCAACCAGTGCCGCGCCGGTCGTCGCGCCCACACCGGAGATCTGGGCCGAGTAAGAACCCGCCGGCAACGTCATGAGCAGGATTGAGTCCTTCGTACTGCTGCCGAGAGGAAACGCCGCCACACTGGTGCCCGCTTCCGTCAGCACCGCCGGATTGCTCGAGGTGCCCCAGTCGTTGTTCTCCGCGATGGCCGTGCCGTCGCCGCGGTAGAGTCGTAAAAACGGATCGCCTAACACTCCGCTCACGCCGTACTCCGCGAGCTTCGGGCCGATGCCACGCACGAGCACGGTGCGCGGTCCGCCATCGATCGCGAAACCGACGATCAGTACATCCGCGCCCGTGCCGGTGAAGCTGCGCGCTGAGAGATTGATCAGGCGCGCGTCAGCTGCGCCGCCCGCGTCGTACACTTCCACGAGACCGATACCTGACATGCTCCCCGGCAAAAGGTGTGCCGCCGCAGAAAATCCTGCCGGGAAATCCCGCACTATGGCGCAGTCCGCACTTCCCACTTGCAGTGGAAACGCCCCGACCGAGGCCGCTGTCGCGCCGATCTGCGTGGGGTTGTCGGCGCCCCAGGCGGAGTTCTCCGCGATCACGCTGCCATTGGAAAACACTCGCAACTTCGGCGCCGCGAGAAAGGTATTCACGCCGTAATTCTGCAGCGTTGGCCCAACGCCGCGCACGAGCAGACTGCGTGAGCCGGCACCGGCGACGAAGTAGCCAACGATCAACGGATCGGCACCCGCCGTCACCTGCGTGCGCACCGAAAGATTGACGAGTCGGCCGGTCGCGCCGCTCACGCGGCCGAAAAATTGCTGGCCGTCGCGGACCGCGTCGCGGTGAAACTGCGGCCAGTCGGTCAGCGGCGCCGGCGAGTTGCCGTTGAAGGCGTAGAGTTTTTTGTCGTAGCAGCCGACGTAGATGGAGCCGTCGGGGCCAACGGCCGGCGACGAGTCGGCGTAGTCGCCGAGCGTGCGCTGCCAGAGAAGCGTGCCGTCCGACTTCAGGGCGAGGAGCAGATTGTTGCTCGTGCCCACCACGATCGAGCCGTCGCTGCGCACCGCCGCCGACGAGTACATCGGTTGCAGCGCAGTCTGCCCGAGCCGCGGATAAATCCAGCGCTCCGAACCATCAGGATTGGTCGCGAGCACGCGGCCGCCCGTAGTCGTCACGTAAATGGTGCCGTCACTCGCAAGCGTAGGTGACGAATCGATGAGGAAGCCCGTAAGTAGCCGCCATTTCGGCACGCCTGCGCTGTCGAAGGCATACAGCGCGCCATCGCGGCTGCCGATGTACACCGTGCCGTCGGCCGCGATCGCCGGTGAACCGACGATGTCGCCCCCAGTCTGGTAGCTCCATTTTTCGGTGCCATCGGGCGTGATCGCGTAAAGTTTGTCGTCCCATGAGCCGACATAGATCGTGCCGTCAGGCCCGATGGCTGGCGATGAGTCGACCCAGTCACCCGTGGGGAATTTCCACTTGCCGGTGCCGTCGGGGTTGACCGCGTGGAGATTGCCGTCACCCGAGCCGATGTAGATCGTGCCGTCGCTGCCGATGGCGGGCGAGGAGACGATGTATCCATTGGTTGAATACGTCCACTTCCGCGAGCCCGTGGCCGTCACGGCGTAGAGCTTCCCATCCCAGCACCCGAAATACACCGTGCCGTCCGAACCGACCGCCGGTGCCGAGTCGACCCAGTCCGGAGTGGCGAAGGTCCACTTCGACGAGCCGTTGGGATTGATCGCAAACACTCGCCCCGCGATGGTGACGCTGCCCGTTGCTCCGACCTCTACACCGATGTACACGGTGCCATCCGATGCGATCGAGGGTGACGAAACAATATTCCCCGCCGCAGACGTGGACAACGTACTGAAGGCCCAACGCTGTGAACCGTCCGTTTGCGCGCGCCCCGCCGCTGCGAGCCCAAGCAGAACCGCACCTCCACGAAAAATGGCGCGCAGGAAACGCATGGCTCAAATCGTCCGCCGCAGCATATCCGAGCTGCGCCCAACGGCTTTCATCACCGGCACCGCGAGCCGGAAAACCGAGCCGTTGCTCCCAGTCTGCACCAGTTCCAGCCGGCCGCCGGCGTGCCGGGCGAGCTGCTGGCTGATCGCGAGCCCGATGCCACCGCCGCCGGGCTTCGTGCTGGCGACCGGGCGAAATAGCGCCGCGCGCTGCGCCTCCGGCACGCCCGTGCCCGCATCGCGCACAAGAAATTCCGCCGTGCCACCGACATCGCGCCACTCCAGTGCAACGGTCGCTCCACGCGGTGAAGCCTCGATGGCGTTAGTGAGCAGGTTGGCGAGCACGAGACCGGCGAGATTGGCCGTGCGCGCGCTCAAGTCGATGTCGCCTGCGCCTTTCAATTCGAGAGCCACTCCCGCGGTCGAGGCGGCATTCGAAGTCTTCGTCTTCGCGGCCGTGGCAACCTCCTCCGCGCTCACGTCGAACTCCGCCCCGCCCTCTTCGTCGCGCAGCACCGCGGCCACCTCGTTGACGAGACTGCGGAGACGCCGCGTGGTGTCGGCCGCAGCCCGCCATGCTTCGCCGCGTTCACCGGCGCTCTCCGCGTCGGCGTGATCGGCGACGAAACCGTCGAGACCAAGCAATGGGTTTTTCAGACCGTGGATGAGATGTGCACTGATCGCGCCGACCGCGTCGGTCTTCGCGGTGAAGAGCAACTCCTGATTGGCGCGCGCGAGGTCCGCGCTCTGCGCTTCGAGTCGGCGCTGCGCCTGAGCGAGGCGAGCAAATGCCCACACAAGCACCAGCCCGACCACGAGCGCGCCACCGGCAAACGCCGTACCCGCCTGCCACGCCAGCCCGCGGTCGAGTCGAGCAAATTCGTTTTCCACCGCCGCGCCATCCATCCAATAGCGCGCTACGCCGAGCCACTTGCCCGCGGCGTCGTGCAGCGGCACGGCCACCTCCAGCAGCGGCGTGCGCGGTGGCGTCTGGCCCGCCTCCGGCGCGAGGCCATAGGCGAGCTCCAGCGTGCCATCGCGGATGAAACGTGCCGCCGGCTCGCCGTGCTGGGTGGCGGCCTCCCACCATGCGCCCGCGGCGTTGGCATCGCCGGTCGCTGGGAGGGCCGAGAGAAATTTTCCGAGCGGGTCGTAGAGCTGCACCGAGTACACGCCGCGCAGGCGCGCCGACTCCAGCACCGCCGCGAACCAGTCTTGTGCGGGATCGCCGGCACCGAGGTCCGAGAGTTTCACCTTCTGCGCCCCGAGCTGCATCAGCGCGACAGCGTGGATCGATTCCGCTTCACGTCGCAGCACCTGCACCTGCAGCTCGCCGCGCAGGCGCAACGTCAGGCTGCCAACGAGCACGCCGAAAACCGCGAGGGTTGCCAGCGTGACCGCCGACGCGAGGCGCCAAGGGCGGGAGGTCTTCACGGCCATGAACAGAAGCTCTAGAACGATTTTTCGATTCCGGCGAGAGTGGTCTTGGCCCGGTGGTCAAACGTCGGCTCATTGCAGCGCGTGCGCTCCCACGTGTGCTCCACAAACACCATCCAGTCGCCGCCGAGCTGGTGTTCCACCCGCGCGCGTGCCTCAAACTGGTCTTCGAGGCGCGGTGGCGGCGCGATCCCGATCCCCACCGTTTGCCCGAGGTAATCGAGGCGCTTCGCGCGACCGTCGATGGAAAGTTTCCACTTGGCGAGTGACCACCCGAGCTCGAGCCGAGCGCGCTCCTCATTGTAGTCGAAATAGCCCGACGAGCCGTCGCGACTGGTCGAGCCGCCGACCGTCGCCGCAGCGGTCCACTGCCCGCCGCCTTCCCATGTGGTTGATACTTTCGCTTCCGTCTCGCGCTGCCGCAGGGTCAGGTGCGTACCCGCGCGCGGTCGCCCGCCCGCGGTGAACTGCGTGCGGTCTGCGAAGGGCCGGCGCCAATCGTACCACGCGACCTCCGCCGTGAAATGCGGGCTGCGGCTCCAGGTGAGTCGGCCGCCGGCGCGCGTCTCATCGAAATCGCCGACATACGTCTTGTAATCGCAGCGTTGAAAGCGCACCGAGGGCTCCAACGTGAAGCCACCGGGCAATTTCACGGTTGTATCCAAAGTCCCGATACCACCCTGCACGCGCGTGGGCGCGACAACGCGCACGGCCTCGGTCTCGGAGAGGTCCACGACGAGATCCTGATAATAGCCCTGCGCCGTCAGGCCGAAGTGCCAGCGGTCCGAGGGCTGCCAGTGCGCCGCGGTGTGCAGGAACCACTGTTGCTCGCCCTTCGTTTCCTTGGGCGGCGAAAGGTAGCGGAGCACATCGGCATTGAGAAACGCCAGAAACTCCCAGCCATGCTCCGGTAAACGCGCCAGCATGGCTTCGGCCTCCGTACGGGCAAACGTACGCCCGAGCGGCGCGTAGGTGGAGAGCAGGACATTGTCGCGGTAGCCGAGTTCGCCGCGGATCGAGCCGCTCGGCAGCCACGTCGGAAGTGGAGCCGGCACGGGCGTCGCGGCAGGTGCAAGCGGTTGCGCGCGGGTGATTCCGCTCACGCAGAGCACGACACACCCGAGCGCGATGCGCCCCATCCATAAACGACAAAGCAGGGCGGGCGCGGTGCGCCTCGCCCTGCAGAAAACATTCGCGCGCCGGAGGCGCTGCGCGGGATCAACCACCGCTCTTAACTTGGTCGCGCAGCAGTTTGAGTTGCTCGCGGATCTGGCGCGCAGTCGCGCGCTGCTGATCCGTCAGGTTTTGCTCCTGCTGGCGGAGCTGCTCGAGGAGCTTGGCGCGATCGGCCCCGGTCGCGGTCTTGAGTTTTTCGATGCAGTCTTGGCGCGCGGCCACCGCAGTTTGCGCGGCGTTTTGGAAATCCTGGAGGAGATCGGTAGCCGCCGGCGTGGTGGCACTGCTGCCGGGCGTGACGCGGACCGGAGGCACGACAGGAACGGTGACAGTGCTGCCACTACCCGGCGACACGATCGGAACCTGACCCGTACCTGCCCCCCCTGCCGCGTTGACCACCGCTACAATCGTACTGACCACCGTCGGTGGCACCGTACCGTTGATAGGAGTCACTGGCGCGGTAGATGCACCCACAGCAGGCGCCGTCGCAGTCGCAGTCGTGGCGAGAAACACCACCGCGCCCGTGCTGGTAGTGACGACGCGGGAATTGGTGAGCGTGCTACTGACCGTAGCGACCGTGGACGCTTGCGCAAACAGCCCCGTGGCCGAAAGGGTTAAGCCGGCCGAGGCGAGGAAGAGTCGAAGGGCGTTTTTCATAGAAAAGCATCCCTATCTCTGCAGCGAATATGCCAATTGGCCAAAACCGATTTTACCCATTACAGATAAAATAGTTACATGATCACCCCTCAATTCACTCGGGCCATCAAATTGGGAAATATTTCCCAATTCAGGCCAACTTACTGGGTGCTATTTCCCGGTTTCGGGCTCAGCAACTTTGTCGCTTTTAAGCCGGTATCGAATCGTGTCACGCGGCACGCCGAGTAGTCGGGCCGCAGCGGAGACATTGCCGTCGGCCTGCGCGAGTGCGCGCTGGATCAGCGCATCGGTCGCCGCTTCGAGCGAGAACCCTGTCGCAGGAAACCGGAACTGCGGATTAAGCCACGCATCGGCGGCTCCGGTTCCACCCTGCGTCGCCACGAGACTAGAAAACGTGAGCTGATCGTCTTCGAATACGAGCGAGCGCTCGATCTCGTGCGCGAGTTCGCGGACGTTGCCCGGCCAGCGGTGGGCACAGAGCCGCGCTGCGCCGGCGGCGGGAATCGCGCGCGGTGGCTGGCCATAGTTGCGCGCGATGCGGACAGCCAATGACTCGGCGAGTGCTACGATGTCGTCGCCACGCTCACGGAGCGGCGGGATGCGCAGGCGGAAAAGATCGAGCCGGTGCAGCAGGTCCTCGCGAAACTTGCCCGCCGTCACGAGTACACGGAGATCGGCGTTGGTCGCGGCCACGAGGCGGGCGTCGATTGAGATCGTGCGATTGCCACCAACGCGGCGGATCGTGCGATCCTCGATGGCCTTCAGCAGCTTGGCCTGCGTCGCAAGCGAGAGACTCGGCAGCTCATCAAGAAACAGGGTGCCGCCCTCCGCCGCTTCGAGCAGACCGATGCGCGCTTCCTTGGCGTCGGTGAACGCGCCGCGCTCGTGACCGAAGAGTTCCGACTCGGCGAGGGTATCGGGCAGTGCCGAGCAGTTTACCTCGATCAACGGCGCGTCGGCCCGCGGGCCGCGCTGATGAATCCAGCGCGCGAGCGTGGTCTTGCCCGTGCCAGTCTCGCCCTCGATCAGCACCGGCGGCGGCACGCCTTGTACGCGACGGTCGGCCGCGAGGATTTTCTCCAGTTGCGCTTTCACGCCGCCGAGCGCCGCGCCGAAAAAGAACGCTTCGTCCGCGACCGCCTCGGCCTGCTGGCGGTGCTGCTCACCACGGCGCTGCTGCCGCTCGCGTCGCGCGCGCGCAAAGCGCACGCCGAGTTCGTCGAGGTCGAAAGGTTTCGCGAGGTAGTCCGCCGCACCAAGGCGCATCGCTTGCACCGCTCCGGTCACTCCACCCTCGGCGGTCATAACGATTGTGACGACATTCGCGAGTACGATTTTTTCCTCGAGCAAGGTGAGGCTGCGTCCATCGGGCAGGTGCACATCGAGCAGCGCAAAATCGAATCCCATTCCTCCGAGCGCCGCGCGCGCCTCGGCGAGCGTGCTGACCGCAGTCACTTCCGCGCCGAGGTGGGTAAGGTGCGCCGCGATTCGGCGACGCAGCAGCGCCTCGTCTTCAAGCAGGAGCAAACTGGAGCCCGCGAGCATCATCGCGCCGCCAGCAATCGCTTCCGCGCCGCGGGTGCAACGCGGAAATGAGATCTCCGAGTGCGCCCGCGAACATTCATCAGCGGTTCACCGTCCGCGTTTTGCGAACAATTCCCACAGCAGCACGGCGGCGGCGACGGACACGTTGAGCGACTCGACCTTCCCCGCGCCGGGGATTGTCACGAGCCGGCTGCACGCCGCGGCGAGATTGGGCGCGAGGCCGTGCTCTTCATTGCCGAGGAAAAGAGCGAGGGGCTTGCGCTCGTCGCCGGGCTTCGGCGCCGCATCGGGCCGGCCGCCGCGCGTCGCCGCACCGACAACATCGAAGCCCGCCGTCGCGAGATCACGGGCAAGGACGACGAGGTCTTTCGCTTGCCACACTTCGAGATGCTCGAAGCCGCCCTCGGCCACGCGGTGCGCGGCATCTGAGGGTTTGGCGGCGGCGGGATCGTCGAGGAGGATCAGGCGCGTCACGCCGAAGAAGGCGGCGGTGCGCGCGATCGCGCCGAGATTGTGCACATTGCCGATGCGATCGAGTACCAGCGCCGCCTCGCCGCGCTTGGCCCATTTCGCGATGTCCTCGGCGGTCACCGGCCGCAGCGGCGTCGGTGCGCAGATCGCGACGATGCCGCCGTGGTGAATCGAGCCGGCGACACGCTCGAGCTCGGCGGGCTCGATCTGACGATAAATCTTTTTGCCCTGCGCGAGCACCTTGCAGATCACGCCGACCTGCTTACCTGTGGCCGCGTCGAAAAAGAGCCGGATGATCGAGCTCGGGTCGCGGGCGAAGCGCGCGCGCACCGCGGCGAGCCCGCAGATTTTCAGCTCATCGACGGCCGGCCGGCTGCGCGAGCCTGGCAGCGGCGAGGACTCATTCGGCGCGGGGCGCGGAGCATACTGCTCCCGCTCCCTTGGACCATCTGAAGAACCGCGCGGGCGCACGTAACCACTGGGCGCGACAAACGCACCACCGCTTGCCGGGGTCGGCGCAGGACGCGGCGTACCGCGCATATCGTGATCTCGTTTGTCGGCGTGAGGCATGCAGGCATTGTGACCGCCGCTCCCGCGCGGCACCAAGCAAATCTGTGCCCACCGATCACACTGCCCAAAAAAAGGCGGCCCCGGAGGGCCGCCTTGAAAGTATCAACTGGTCGATCGATTAGAACCGGAGACGGCCACCGATCTGGAGCTGCCAGCGGGACAGGTCCTGGAACTTCGGAACCGCATCGAGCGTGCTCGAATTGAAGAAGTACAGGTACTGGCCGGAGGCATTGACCGAGTTGCCGACGATGCGGCGGGAGTACGGGAAGTCGATGCCTTCCACGATGCCGAGGCTCTTCGAGAGCAGGTTGCCGAAGTTGGTGCAGTCGGCAAAGATCTCGAACTTGGCATTACCGTAGACCGGAATCTCCTGCGAGAAGTGCAGGTCGAGAGTCTTCTGCCAAGCGCTGTACTCAATGTTGCGCGGGACGATCTGCCCAGCGTACTTGGTCAGGCCCGTGCCCGCGGCGAACGCGAAGAAGTTATCACGCTCGGTCGTGCTGTTCCACGCGACGAGCGGATCGCTCGGGCCGGAAGGCATGTAGAAGAGGTCATTGCCCGTGAGGCCGTCGCCGTTCGCGTCACCGCGGAAGACGTAGCTGTAGGGGTGGCCGGTCTGCGCACGATAGGTGAGGCCGATGTTGGTGCGGGCGTTCTTGTTCTTGAAGAAGTCGAACTGACGCGTGACGCGCAGAACAACCTTGTCCGGCAGGTCATAGTTGGCGGTCGAGGCAACTTCCTCGTTCGGGTTCGCGTAAGCACGGCCGCTGAAGTTCGAGGCGGCGACGGACGACGTGAACGGGCTGACTTCGGTCGCATGGAGGTGGGTCCACGAGAGCTCGGCGGACCAGCCATTGCGCATCGGGCGGCGGAAGCTCGCCGTGACGTCCCGGCCTTCACCCTTGTTGGTGTCCGTGAGGTACAGCACGTTGTTGAACGCGGTGTTGTTCACGAGGGCAGCGGAGCCCGAGGTGGTGAAGCCGGTGGGAACACCTGCGACGCCGGTATTGTAGCCGGGATAGATGTTACCCGCATAGCGGATACGGCCGTCGGGCATCGTCGCCGGGCCGCCGGTGGAGGCGTTGGGCTTGAGGTTGATCGAGGCGACGAAGGGCGCCTTCTCGACGCGGTTGTAGCTGGCCTCGAAGGTGAAGATCAGGCCGAGGAAGGGCAGCTGGTGATCGAAGCCGATGTTGGCCTTCCAGTAGGTCGGCGGCTTGAACTTCGGGTCGGTCACGTTGATGACCGGCGCCGGCGGGCTGCCCGCAGGGATCGGCTGGTTGCGCGGATCGGCGGAGAAGACGATGCCGGTCGCATTCGAGACGCGGCCGATGGCGCCCGCGTTGGAGTAGGCGTTGGAGAGCCAAACCGCCGGGTTGGTGCCGGAGAAGAGGCCGAAGCCACCGCGGACCGCCGTCTTGCGCTCGGCCGGGATGTCGTAGTTGAAGCTGAAGCGCGGCGCGACCGTGTAGTTGCCGTTGTTGGTCGTCGTGTTGTCACGGATCGCACGGCCGTTGTAGCCGAAGTTGGCCGTCGAGAAACCGGCGGCGGCGATCGGCGGGGTCGGGACGTGCGGGTACGTGAGGCGAATGCCACCCATCAGGGTCAGGCGCGGATTCGGGCGGAACGTGTCTTGGATGATGGCGCCGTAGTTATCGGCGGTCCAAGCGGCGAACGCGGAATCGAGCGTGTAGCCCGGGAAAAGCTTTGCATCTTGGTAGGACGAGGCCGGCGTGCCCGCGAGGAAGTTGGCGACGTTGCTGAAGGTGTAGGTGCCGTTGTAGGCCTGCACGAACTGATTGTTGTACTCGAGCTTGTCACCGTCGACACCGACGAGGAACACGTGGTTGCCCCAGGTGTAGTCAGCGTAGAACTTGGCGAGCTTGTCCTTCGTGGTGATGAAGTTCAGCTGGCGGGAGAACTCGGTGCCGAAAAGCACCGCACCGCTGGTGATCGTGGCGCCGGTATCGGTCTTGAAACCGGTGATGCCACCGACGTTCACTTCCGGAAAGGGCGTGCCGTTGTTGACCGGCGAGCCGTCATACTTGATGTACGCGACCGTGGCCTCGGTGTGGAGGTTCGGGGTCCACTGGCTGTCCAGCTGCGCGACGTAGTTGTCCGTCAGACGCGGCGCTTGATACCAGTAATTGCTGAAGGAGGTCGTGAACGTGAGATTGTAGTTCGCGAACTGGGGCACGGAGCTGTCCGTGCGGCGGAAGGAGACCTTCGCGTGGTGCTTGTCGCTGATGTTCCAGTCGAGCTTGGCGAGGTAGGTCTTCTGGTAGGAGGTGTTGACCGCGGTGAAATTGCCCGGGTCATAACCGAAGGTCTTCAGCTTGGCGACGATCGAGGCGATCTGCGCGGCGTCCGTCGGCTGGAAGATCTGATTCGGCGGCGCAGCGACGCGGCGATAGTCATCATACACGAGCGAGAAGAAGAGCTTGTCCTTCACGATCGGGCCAGTGGCGGTGAGCGTGTAGCTGCGATCGCGGAAGGCCTCACGCGCATCGGTGATCGGGTTCTTGCCGCGGAAGCGCTGGTCGCTGTAGCGATAGTCAGCCGAACCGTGGAAGCTGTTCGTGCCGCTCTTGGTGACGGCGTTGATCAGCGCGCCGGTGAAACCGGAAAAACGCGTGTCGTACGGGGAGAAGTTGACGGAGAAGTTCTCCAGCGCCTGCAGCGGCACGGGGCTGCGCTGCGAGGAGAAGCCGTTGCCGTTGAGGCCGAACGGGTCGTTGGACTCGAGGCCGTCGATCAGGAACGAATTGTAGCGGAAATTCTGACCTTGGGCGCTCATCTGGAATTCACCCGTGCTCGTGTTCTGCACGATGTTGATACGGGGATCGAGATTCGCGAGTTCCTGCACGTCCTGGCGGACGACAGGCACGACCTCGATCTGCGTCGCAGTGAGGACCGTGGCGTTGCCGGTCTTCTCGGAGCTAAAGGTAAGATCGCGAGCCTCGCTGACGTTGAAGGCCTCGAGCTTTACGACGTCGCTGGACACCTTGAAGGGCAGGTCTTGCGTGACGCCGGCGCCGAGATCGATCTCGTTCTGCGTGACCGTCTGGAAGCCGTTACCGCTAACGGTCGCGGTGTACGGGCCACCGACGCGCAGGCCGGGGAGATTGTAGCCGCCGGCCGCATTGGTAGTGGTGGAAGCTTTCGTGCCGGTCGGCTCGTGCACGAGAGTGACAGTGGCACCGGCCACTCCTTTACCATCTTTGTCAGTCACGAAGCCGCTGACGGCGGCAGTCGTGACGCCTTGACCAAACGCGGTCGAGGCGAGGGCGAAGACGAGAGCACAAACTCCCGTCATGATCCTTACTATCTTCAGTTGTTGCATAGGTTCGTGAGACTGCGGTTTTACTTCAGTGTCGGCGTGGTTGTCGGCAGCTTAGGGGTGACGCAAGACCGGCCGGAAATGGCAGTCAAGCCCTGAGCCCAAGCCGGAATCCGGGTTTTCCCAATCGTAGCACAAGCCGCACCAGCCACCGGACGGGTTGATCAATCATGCAAGGCGCATGATCGGCCGATCAAAAGGGGCGCAAGTTGCACGGGAAAAACGCCGTTCGGCATACTCTGCGTTTTGGTCGGAGTTTTTATCAACTTAACCCACAGCATTTTCCATAAGTGAAAGCCGCTCACGGCACGGTTCAAGGTACATGCAGGGCGTAACCATCAGCCATACGCAAAACTCAACCTCGCCCGCCATGAAAACAACCTCTTCCGCCGCTTCCATGACCAGCGAAACCGCTCCGGACACTCAGCTCGTGCAACGTTTCAACCACGGTGATGAGTCCGCCTTCGTCGAGATCATGCAGCGCTATCAGGCCAAGATTTTCACCGTCGCGCTCGGCCTCCTCCATAATCACGCCGATGCCGAGGAGATCGCGCAGGACACTTTCGTGCGCGCCCACCGCGGTCTCGCCCGCTTCCGTGGCGATTCTTCACTCGCGACTTGGCTGCACCGCATCGCGGTCAACCTCGCGCGCAATCGCTACTGGTACTTCTTCCGCCGCAAGCGGCACGCCACGCTGTCACTTAACTGCGCGCTCGATGAGCAGAACGACGCGACCTTTTCCGACCTCATCGCGGCCGAGGACGCCGATCCCGCGCAGGAAAACACGCGCACAGAATTCGCCAATCTCGTCGAGGAGTGCATGAAGCAGCTCGATGAGCGTCACCGCGAGATCCTTACGCTCCGCAATGTACTCAATCACTCCTACGAAGAGATTGCCGAGAAACTCGGCCTCAACGTCGGCACCGTGAAGAGCCGCATCGCTCGCGCCCGAGATCAGCTTCGCTCCCGTCTCGCCGAGATGTGCCCGGAGTTCGCGCCCGATACCGATCCGTCGGAGTGGTTCGAGCCCGCCCGTGGCGGCGGTCTGCTCTCGCCGATCGCGGCCTGACCCAAGCGACCCTCCCAACCCTAGCCGCAACCCAGGGCGTCTCCTCGCGAGACGCCCTGTCGCGTTTTCACCGTGGCGGCAGGGCGCACCTCAATAGTAATGCGCAGGGCCACTCTCACCGCTGCTATCCGCCGATCAGGAACTGCACAAAATCCGCCCAGCCGGTGCTCGCAGCCGCGACAGCTCCGGCGAACACGCCCACTTTCGCCCCGACCCATTTGCTCGACCGCGCGCGCCAGGGAATACCGACCGGCTCGACACGACCGGCCGCATCAACGACTCCGAATTGGCACAAACCACCCGCGGTGACCCGCACGTGGAGTTGCACCGGAGTGTTCGCCGGCCAAGCACGCACCACGGTGTCGCGCTCCTCGCCGCCTTGATGGGCGCTAGCGCACGTCGTCCACACGAGTTGGACACCTTCCGCGACGCGGCGCAGCCCAAGCCAAGCGTAGTCGTAACCGAAGACGACGAGTCCCGCGCGATCGCCCTCGGCCTCCGGCGCGAACCGTAGCTCGACCGATACCGTGAACTGCGGCGCGGGAAACTTCTGCATGAGCAGGTGGCTCGCGCTCCACAGCGGTGCGACGCCCGCGAGCGGGTTGCAAGTGAGCCGGATGGAGTCGACGGTCGTCCCCTTCAACCATTCCGCACGTGGGTTCGCCTGCCACTGCCAGTCCAGTGCGAGCCCGGAGGGCGGCACCGTCAGCAATGCCGTGCGGCTAGATGAACGGGGTTTGCGCGAGGTCAGCACCGGCTCACCGCCCTCGCCCATCGTGGGCCAGTCGTCCTTGCCCCACTGCATGGGCTGGAGATGCACCACCCGGCCGTAGGCGGGCTGTTCCTGAAAATGAAAAAACCAGTGCTCGCCGGTCGGGGTATCGACCCACGCGCCTTGATGCGGACCGTTGATCGGAGTGGAGCCCTGCGCAAGGACCACACGGTGCTCGTAAGGGCCGTCGATGTTCTGCGCGCGAAACACCGCCTGATAGCCCTCGGCGACGCCGCCCGCAGGAGCAAAGATATAGGTGTATCCATTTCTCCGATACAGCTTCGGGCCCTCGATGGTATGCCAGCCGGGCAAAGCGGCACCTTCGATGATCACGCGTCCTTCATCGGCTACGCCAAGGCTGTTGGCGGTGAGCCGGTGCAGGGTGATCCGGTTGGAAACGCCGGCACGGCTCTTGGCCCAGCCATGCACGAGGTAGCCCGTGCCGTCCTCATCCCAAATGGGACATGGATCGATCAGGCCCTTGCCACGCTTCACGAGGATGGGCGCCGACCACGCCTCGCGAGGATCGCTTGCCGTGATCGCGTAGAGACCAAAGTCCGGGTCGGGATAGAAAATCCAGTACTTGCCCGCGTGATAGCGCAGTGAGGGCGCCCATACGCCGCCGCCGTGCTGCGGCGTCGCATAGTGATCCTCCGGCACGAGCCGGGGAAGCGCGTGGTTGACCAGTGTCCAGTTGACGAGGTCGCGCGAGTGCAGGATCGGCAGGCCGGGCACGTGACAGAAGCTGGACGAGGTGAGCCAGTAGTCCTCGCCGACCCGAATCACATCGGGGTCCGAGTAATCCGCGTAAAGGATCGGATTGCGATAGGTGCCGTCGCCCACATCGGCGCGCCAAGGGGTGGCGCTGGCTGCAGAGCGGAGTGTGTCTGGAGCGTACATCGCGATTTACTCCATCGTCACGGGTTTGATGCGGGGCACGAGCACGTGCGCCACCGCCAGCGCGGCCAGGTACATCAGCGAGGCCGTGGCGAAGATCGAGGCATAGCTTCCGGTTTTCTTCAAAATGAGGCCGATCATCTCGGCCATGAAGCCGCCGGTGAAATAGGCGATGAAGCCGCCGAGTCCCACCAGCGAACTTACTGCGTGCTTCGGCATCGTGTCGGAGGCGAAGCTGAACTGGTTCGCCGACCAGCCCTGATGCGCCGAGCCGGCGAGGCCCACGATCAGCACCGTCAGCCAGATCGCGGGCACGTGGGGCGCGAGATAGATGGGCAGGACCGCCACCGCGCAGCACAGCATCGCGATTTTGCGCGCGCGATTTACCGTCCAGCCGCGGCCGAGCAGGTAGCCCGCGAGCCACCCGCCGGCAATGCCACCAAACGAGGCGATGAAATAAAACACCGCGGTCCAATCGCCCACTGCCACGAGATCGAGGTGATACCGCTTCTGCAAAAAGTCCGGCAGGAAAAACATGTAGATCGTCCACACCGGGCCCGCGAGAATGCTCATCGCGATATACGCCCACGTCGCGCGGTAGCTAAGCAAGGAGAGCCAGGCGATTTTCTCCTTCGCCTCCACCACCTGCGGCTGATCGGCCCGGATATAGGCGCGCTCGGCGGCCGAGAGACGCGGCTGCTCGTCGGGATTTTCGTAGAGCAACCACCACGCCACGAGCCACACGACCCCTAGCGCACCCGTAGCATAGAACGTGACGGGCCAGCCCCACGCGGCGTACATGCGCGGCACCGCGAAGGGACAGACGATCGCGCCTACGTTTGTGCCCGCGTTGAACAGTCCCGTGGCGAGCGCGCGCTCTTTCACCGGAAACCACTCCGACACCGTCTTGATCGCCCCGGGAAAATTTCCGCCTTCGGCGAGGCCGAGCACGACGCGCGCACTCATGAAACCAAATACCGTCACCGGCACGGCAAACACGCCGAGCGACAGCCACTCCAGCGAGATGCTCACGGTTCGGTTCGACGGGAGCAGCGAGCACAAACCATGGGCCGCCGCGGCGACGCTCCACACCGTGACCGCGAGGGGAAGCCCGCGCTTCACGCCGATCCAGTCCATCAACCGCCCGCCGAAAAGGTAGCCAAACGCGTACGCGAACTGAAACGCCGAGGCGACGTGTGCGTAATCCGTTTCGCCCCAACCGAGCTCCTTACTGAGCGGCCCTTTCAGGATGCCGATGATGTTTCGGTCGATATAATTGAGCGCGACCGAAAAGAAGAGCAGACCGCAGATCGACCAGCGAAACGAGCCGACCTTGGCCGGCGTCGGCCGCGGTGTATTTTCCGCCTCACCGCTCATTTCGTCCCCTCCGTCTGCACCAGCACCACACCGTCATGCGGTGCCGTGGTTCTCAGCCGGGTGGTATCGATCGCGGTCGAGTCCTTCACGATCAGCGCCGAGCCCTTCGCTGTGTTGATCACGCAGTCAAGAAACGTGACGCCTTTCGCATTCGTGCACGTAAAGCCCGTCTCGGCGTCGAGGTGCACGTTGCTGAAGGTGAGATTCTCGATCGGCATTTCGCGCAGGCCCGTGATGCCGCCCGCGCTCTTCGCGCCGCGCGCGGTGATATTGGAGAAAAGAAAATCGCGATACCGCGGGGTGCCCTCGTCGACCGGATGCACGTCGGTCGGCTTGTCACTGCCGGTGTAAAAGGTCGTGATCGTGAAGGGCGACGGCACATCGACCATCACCACGTTCGACACGCTCAGGCCCTCGACCACGCCGCCGCGGCCGCGCTGCGATTTGATGCGGATGCCGCTGTCAGTGCCTTCGAACACGCAGTTCGTCACGACGACATTGCGCACGCCGCCCGACATCTCGCTGCCGATAGTGACGCCGCCGTGGCCGTGCATCATCACGCAGTTGGCGATAGTGATGTTCTCATCGGGCCGGCCCATCTTGCGACCGAGTTCATTGATGCCGGACTTGAGCGTCACGCAGTCGTCGCCGGTGTTGATGCGGCAGTTGAGGATTTGCACGTTGCGGCACGACTCCGGGTTGATGCCGTCGGTGTTGTGCGCCATCGTCGCGGGCGCGCTGATGCTGATGCCGTCGATGCGCACATTTTCGCAAAGCATGGGGTGAACGTTCCACTCGGCGGAGTTGCGGATGTTGACGTGCTCGAGCACCACGTCCTTGCAGCGCACCGGGCGAAACAGATGCGGGCGCCCCCGCGAGAGCTTCGCCGCCTCCGCGCGCTCCGCGTCGTTCTGCGGGCCGGGCGGAAACTTCTTCGGCTCATTGAGCCGCACGCGCTTCCACCAAATGTCGCCTTGGCCGTCGATCGTGCCGCGACCGGTGACGGTGATGTTCTCCGCGTCGGCCGCGTAGATTAGCGGCGCCATCATCTCGCGCGTGTCGCCCCAGACGCTCTTGGTCGCGGGATAATCCTCGGGATTTTCACTGCCGAGGATCGTTGCGCCCGAGTCTAGATCGAGGGTCACGTGACTCTTCAGCACGACGGTGCCGGTGAGATAATTTCCCGGCGGCAGATACACGGTGCCACCGCCGGCCTGCGTGCACGCGTCGATCGCGTGGTTGAGCGCTGTCGTGTCGAGGGTCTTGCCGTCGCCCATCGCACCGTAGTCGCGCACATTGAACAAGGCCCGCCCCGTGGCGGCCTGCATGGAGAAAGCGGTCGCCAGCGCAAGGAGTGCGCCGAGGCAGAGGGGTTTCATGAAGGTAAAGTCTTAGGTGAACCTGAGCCGGCGGCGAGCGCCGACCCGAGAGAGTGAAAGGAGCCCGGCCGTGAAGCCGGGCTCCAGTTTTCGCAAAGGGGACGATCAACCAACCAAGTCAAAACGACCCCTTAATTCCAAAGAGTGAACGAAGTGCCGAAGACGAGCGCGCCCCGCCAAAAGCGGTGCCGGGAATCGAGCGAGTAAACGGGGTATGCTTCATGAGAATGCCGCAGAGCAGTGTAACGTATCGTACAGGGCGAAATTGCAGGGGGATGCCACCGTACGACGACGAAAAGCTATCGCATCCGAGGACCGCGCGGCTTCAACCGCCCCGCTGCGCGCATCGTCGACTATCGGCCCCTCACGGCACGGTCATCCCGGCGCGGCGGAGGCCCGCGAGGGTTTCTCGCGCGCCCGCGTGATTCGGATCGATCCGAAGCGTCTCCTGCAATTGCGCGATCGCCTCGGCCGTCCGCCCGACGGCCAGCAGCGTTCGCCCCAAAACATACCGCATGGTGACATCGCCCTGCGCCAACTCGACCGCTCGCTGAAAATGCGGGATCGCTTCGCCGATCCGGCCGGCGAGACCGAGCGCGTGCCCCCACTTGTACTCGATGTCCGCCAAGTCGGGGCGCAGGCGCTGCGCCTGCTCGAATAGCGCGAGCGCCTCCGTCACCTGTCCCCGATTGGCCAGCGCCCAGCCGAGATTCACCCGTGCGAGTACCAACTGCGGAGAAATCTCCATTGCTCGCTTGAACTCTGTGACGCCCTCCTGCGCACGCCCCGTCGCCATCAACGCCACGCCTAGCGTATTGTGCGCCTCGGCGAAACGTGGCTGACGCTGCAGCGCTCGCTCCAGCAGCGGCACCGCTTCCGTAGAACGCCCCAGTTGGTTCAACACATCCGCGAGGCTGTTGAGCGTTTCCGGCGAATCCGGTTTCAATTCTAACGCGCGTTGGAGATGAGGCAGACTCTGCTCCGGCTGGCCGCCCTCGGCCAAGACCGTGCCGAGATTGAGATGGGCGACCCAGCTCTCCGGATTTCGCTCGAGCGTCCCTTGGTAGAGCGTGAGTAGGTCGCGATAGGTTCCGGCCTGCCGCCACGTGAGCCCGCCGAGGACGAGGCACACGCCCGCCGCGATCGCGGGGCCGCTCCATTTCGGCCACGGCAGGAGTGCGTGGCCGCGGATCGCCGCCGCGGTGAGAAATGCGATCATGCCCAAGCTCGCGAGATACTGGAAGTGATCCGCCACGTACGAAAAGATGAACGGATACACATTCACGAAACCGAGCACCGGAAACAGTGCACCTCCGAACAACAGCGCCGCCGCCAGCGGGGCGCGATCACGCCGTCTCCACGACCACAGGCCACCGAGCACCAGCAATGTGGCCAAGGGAAACAACCACTGCCACGTGACCAAGGCGTCGATGGTCCAATGGGGATAAAAAAACGCCAGCCTCACTGGCCAGAGGAGTTTGCCGAGATAGAACCAGACCACGCGGCCAGCGACCAACCCACGCTCGACTACTCCCAAGGTCAGCCCATCGCTACCCGCCCCGATCTGCGTGGACTCGATCCACGCCGTGCCCAAGCCCGCCGCCACACCGAGCACGAGCCAAGGAAGCAGCGGCACCACATCCCTGCGCCACGAGACCTCTCCACGCCGCCACCACGCCACCACAAGGAGCGCAGCTGGCAGCGTCGCGGTCACGGTCTTCGTCAGCAGCGCCGCCAGAAACCAGAGCGTGGCGACGACATACTGCGCCGGTCGTCGCTCATCTTCAAACCGCAGCCAAGCGAGCGCCGCCGCCAGATAGAACACGGTGGAGAGCGTGTTCTTCTGCTCGGAGATCCAAGCGACCGACTCGACGCCGACCGGATGCAACGCGAAGACGAGCGCGGCCAGCACCGCGCCGGGAATTTCCAGGCGCCGGAGCAGCGCGACGAGCAGCGTCGCCGCCGCCGCGTGCTCGAGCACATTGATCACGTGATAGCCGATCGTCGAATCGCCCCAGATACCGTGCTCGATCCAAAACACCGTATGCAGCAGGGGATAATACTGCTGGGTCGCACCGACCTCGAACCAGATGCGCCAGAGTCCCGACCACGATTGCAGAGCCGAGCTCGTGACGTGCCCCGCGTCGTCCCACAGAAAATCGCCGTTCAGCGCCGGCCAGTAGGCGACGAGCGTCACGCCCGCGATGAGCGCAAACACCGCACTGAGCGGCCAGCGGACCGACGTCGGTGCGACCACGGGCTTCGCGTGTGACGCAGCGGAGTGCTTCGATTGCTTCATCGTCGTGGATAGCGAACGATTCGTCTCGCCGCCGGGCAAGCCCCTTGATCTCCCAGCGCGAGGACCAGCAGGGCAAACGGTATTTCTCTTCTGACAAAAAAATCGCCGTCACTCGGGTGAGTGACGGCGATTGCGAGATGATCACACGACGGCGTGTGACATCGAATTCAGTTCCTTATTACAGATCGAACGAGGCCGACAGGATGAACTGCCGCGGATCGACGATGCGGTAGGCCGAGGCGCTGCCGTCGAGGAAGGCGCTCACCTTCTGCAAGCCGCCGCCGTTTTCCTGCACGTTCTTCACGTTGAGCTGGAAGTTCGCGCGGACTCGGTCGGCGAACATCTTCGTGCGGTAGTTCAGGAACAGGTCGACGTTCGCTTCAGCGGGCGAGTAGATCGGCCGGTTCGCGTCGAGCTGCACAATCTTGTTCTCCGGGAGCGTGAGATCCTTGTTCGGAGCATAACCGAGGCCGTAGAAGCCGATGGCGCCACGGGAGGACCAGCGGACCGAGCCGCCGACGCTCATGCTGCGAAGAACCTTCATGTCCGTGATGCCGGCGAGATCGTACTTCGTGTTGAACTTGGTCGCGTACTCGCGGATCTGCGGCTTCGGGCGGCCGATCAATGCGCGGAACACGGCCATCGGCGCATCGACGTTCACGAGGAAGTTCTGGGCAGCCGACTGACTGGCGCTGTAGCCGGCAGCGGTGTTGAACTGCGCACCCACGATATTCCACCAGAGCAAGTGACCGGTGGCGCCGACGGGGAGCGTGACGGGGGTCGCATAGTTCGTGGTCACGCCGTTGATCGTCATCGAGGTCTGCGTGAAGCGCGGATCCTCGAGGGTCGTCCAAACTGGCAGGCGGGCGGCGATGAAATCGTCCACCGCGGAACCGGCCGCCGTGTTGATCGCAACGGTCTTGGTGACCGAAGCGCTGACCGTCCAATAGCGGCTGGGGTTGAAGTTGATTTCCAACTCGTGGCCCTTGGACTCCGTGTCATTGACCGCGGCATAGGTGCTGGCGGCCGCGATGGTCTGCAGACCGTTGTACTGCGCGACGGGCATCTTGATGGCCGCGGCGATCTGGTCGTTAGTGGCGGTGCCACCGGTGCCGAGGCCGTTCAGCCAAGCCGTGGTCTGCGTGCGCAGGTTGTAGGCATCGCTCGAGACGAAGCCCTCGTAGCGCAAGATGCGCTGGGCCATGGTGCTGATGTCGCCGTTGCGCACGTCGAGTTCGTTGGTGTCGAAGTGATTATAGCGAATCGACAGGCGGCCATCGAGCAGGGTCATCCAGAGACCCATGTCCTTCGTGGTGCCGGTTTGATTCGGCAGCTTGGTCAGGAACAGATCGTAGGCCGGGCCCTGCGCCTTGAAGTTATCCGACTTGTTGAAGGTCAGGCTGAGGCTGCTGATCGCTTCGGCAACGAACTTGGTGATGCCGGTGCCAGAGCTGACACGAGACTCGACGGCCTTGATCCCCTTGAACGGGCGGCCCACGAGCGAGAAGGACGTCGTTTTGCCTTCGGCGAGACGGAAGCCAGGCAACCACTTGTCGGACGCAGTGCGGTCATAGTTGCGGAGGTCCGGGGTGAGCGTCGCGAGCACGGCATTCTGGTCATATACTTGGTCTTCGCGCAGGCCGTACGTGGCGACCAGACGGTTTTCGAGGAAGGTGCTCTGGAGCACGCCACCCTTGGTCTTGATGATTTCATGGAGGCTGCTCAGGCCGCCACCGCCGTCGGGGCTCGGGGTATAACCGACTGCCGACACGTCCTTGATCATGGCACCGGCCGAGGGGCCCCACACATAGGCTACACTGGAACCCTCTGGGAAGAGGCTCGGGGCGTATTGGATGCCGCCACCGGGCGTGCTGCCGACATAGTAGAGTTCGCTGCTACGGGCCAAGTTGCCCGGAGCGATCGGATAGCGCGGGTCCGAGGGCACCTGCTGAACGCGGTTGCCGAGCGGGGTGTTGAGGGCGGCGTACTTCTGCTCCCAAGCCTTGTCGAGACCCAGCGCGGAGTGGCGGTAGGTGTACTGGCGATTCTGCTGATCGTGATACTCATAGTAGCCGACGACCTGCTGGGTGCCGAGCCACTTGCTCCAACCCTTGTCCTGCGTGAAATCGAGACGATACACCGCCTGAACGCGGGTAGTGTCCCACAGCCACGGCTTGTCGCGGAGGTAGGGTTCGCTGGTCTTCAAGAAGGGCCGGCCGAAATACGGATTCACCGAGCCATCCAGATTGGTCTGATTCACGTCGACTTGGAGCTGGCCGACATTGCTGTTCACGCTCGCAGGGCCGAAGGGCTGGTTTTCCAGACGCTTCGCATCCTCACGCATGAAGGTAGCCTGCGCCGCCAAGGTCTGCTTGGGGGTGTTCAGCAAGATCTGATCGAGCTGGACGAGATAGGTATCGACGTCGTCATAAGCCTTGCCGTTGGCCGACAGATTGATGTCGGTCCAGTCGTACAGGCCTTTGTTGTTCAGCGGACGGGTCAGCGAGTTGTAGAGAGGCTGCTGCGCGGCGGTATAAACTTGGGCCGCACCTGAATTCAAGAGGCCGACGCCGCCGACGCCTGCACCGATCGGATCGGTGGAAGCCAAAGCACCGGTGGTGTAACGCGGGGCCGCCCAGTAGGAGGCCTCACCGGGAGCACCGACGAAGAAGAGTGAACGCGTATCCGGGCCGGCGAAGAAGCTGGCCGGAGTGGCCGTGTACGGCGTGGTCGAGCCGGCGACATTGCCGTTGCCGTAAACTTGGCCGTTGGCGAGGGTGACGAGGCCCGTGACCGGATTCCAACCCGGCTTTCCGAAACGGAGCCAATCGGTGTAGTAGTCACGCGGCGTCGTGTAGTTGGGCCGCACGGAGCCGTTTTTGTAACCAAACCAGGAGGCCGACAGCGTGGTGTCCTTGAACGGACGGTACTTCACTTGGAAGCTGAGACGGCGGGCGTTCTCTTCGGCGGGCTTGCGGACGAAGCCGGTGTGCTGGTTCGCGTAGCTGCCGCGCACCGCCAGCTTGTCTTTCCAAATGGTGCGATTCACGTCCAACGACGCGCGCCAGCCATCGTAGCTGTCGCCGCGGATTTCCACCTTGGAGAAATCGCGCGTCACGTTGGCGGTCGCGGGCACCTGATTGACGGTGCCGGAGGCGGCGCCGAGGCCGAAGATGTTGGCGTTGGCGCCACGACTCACTTCGAGCGAGTCCATCCAGAGCGGATCGACCGGCACGCGACCGGTGGTCGCGATGTTGTTGAACGCAATGTTGGCGCTTCCGATGCCGCGCACGCGGTTGGCGCTGTTCGGATTGAGGCTCACTTGGTCGACGATCGCGCCCGTGCGGTCGGTATCGAACTGCGAGTAGGATCCGGTGCCCTCGGTGCTCGCCATGTAGTCGAACACGTCGTTGATATCGAGCATCGCGAAGTCGGACATCTGCTCCTTGGTCATCACGGTGATGGACTGACCCAGGTCCTCGATCTTCGAATTCATGCGCGTGCCCGACATGCTGTTCGCGGAGAAGTAGCCCTTGTTGTCGGAGACCACTTCGAAGGGAGACAAGGCGATGACCTCATCGCCGGATTTCGGGGCCGATTCCTCGACAGTCGGCGCCGGCTTTTTCGCCGCTTCCATCGCGGCCAACTCACTGGCGTCGAGTTTTCCGTCCTTGTTCTTGTCGTATTTCGCAAGCGTCGCTGCGTCCACATTCGGAGACGCGGCGAGCTGGGCGCTAGCACCGGGAACGAAGAGGGCGAGCAGGCAGGCGGGCGCTCCCAGTAGCGGAAGAAGCCGTCGGTTTATTTTACGGGGTAGGTTCATGGTTGTTGTCAGAGAAACTGGCGAAATGCAAAGGAGCTGGTCATCGGCTCAACGGAGAGCTCAGAACCGGGAACATGGTGAGATCAGGCGGCTGGCTTGGTCTCGAAGAAAAGTCCGCTTCCCTCCGCGAAAAAGGGCCGCTCGGCGGGCACTAGGGTGCTCCCCCTCGGGCTGGCCCGAGAGAAGAAAGTGGTTGCGAGGATAGGGAAAGCGCGGATGCGAAAACACCGCAGGAAAGCAAAAAAACGTTATCGGAGGAAGCGTACGGGAGAAAACCCGCAGTGTCTTGTCCCGTGGATGCGGGACAAAATATGGGGTTCGTGTGGGGAGATACCGAGGGAAGTCTCCCACTCGTTTGCCCGCGAGTTCGTCGATGCGCGCATTGTAGACTAAACTACACGAAATTGTCATCCGGCACCCTACCCGGGCCACGGCCGGCGGTCATTGGCCCGTATAGAGGAGATAATTGCTCAAGAGCTTCCGCGCCACGGCCGCGGGGCCATCGGCCGAGTTGAGATTTCCCACGATATCGAGCGTCGAGAAAATCACGTGACCCTTGCCGAGCGGCACCACGCCGACCGCCGTGCCGAGCTGCATGGGGAAACTGTGATAGCAACCCGCCGCGAGTTCCTCGCCGTCGAGCACGAGACCGACGCGCTCATCGCCGTTGCGCACGACGCTCTGATACGCCCAATCCATCGCGGCGTTCACGGGCAGGCCACGGAAAAGCGGATGATCGCGCACAAAGTGCACGCCGCCGAGCCACGTCTTTCCGACCTTAAAGGAGCCCTCGTACTTGAACGTCGCGCCGGGCTCTTTCGCCAGCAGCGCCATCCACGCATCCGCGCGCTCGAGCACCACGAGATTCATGCCGTCTCGCTTCACGCGCTCGATGAGCTGCACCGCCACGGTCGCATCCGCATCGGGCACAACCCACTCGAGCGAGCACTGCGCGGCGCCGGTGCCCGCAAAATACTCCAGCCGGATCGGCACCGCCACGCCCGCGCGCAGCGCAATCGTGCCGCGATTAGTCGGTTGCGAGCGGGGATTCGCCGGCTCGATCACCGTGGTCTCGCCGACAACGAGGCGCACCCGCCCATTGGTCCGTACCGCAAACGTGTACGTGCCATCCTGCGGCGGCACCACCCTGCCCTCCCAGCGCACCGCATAGTTCGTCATCACACCGAGCGCCGGGTCTGGCGCTGCGCCATCGTCCACGGAAAAACGCACGACGGCATCGACGCGCTCGTGCACCGTCTTCGTGAAGCGCTGGTCGGAAAAAAACGTCGCCTTCAGTCCCGCCGCGCCATCGGCCTGCTGTAGTACTTCCGCCGGCATTGCCCCCGGCTCGCCTTCGAGCGGCGCGCGCGCCGCCACCAGCCAGTCGAGCCGACTGAGATCGCGCGTGTACGCCGGCACGGCGTGCGCCTTGTCCTTGCCAAAATACTTCGCGAGCTGCGTGCCGCTCTCCCATACCGCGCCCTTGCTCGCCGGCACTTCACCGGGCTCGACAATCCAGAGTGCGTCGTGGCCGGTCGCCTGAATATTTCCACCCGTATCGACGAGCACTACATCGACACTCGCTGATCCCGCCAAGCCCGCCGGCAGGTCGATCGCCACTCCGGCCGCGAGCAGTTCGCCATAAACGTCGCCGCCCTTGAGCGTCACAGCTTTCTCCAGCGTCACGAGCTTGTGCCAGCCTGCATCTTGGAGCGCGATGCGCAGCGTGTAGGCTCCGTGGAGATTGCGCTCGTTGATCGCAAAAAAATCCGCCGTCACCGTCGCTTGCGCGGTCACGACCGTGTTGCGCAGTTTCACCGCTACGTAGAGCGGCTTATTGTAGTACGCCATGATCGCCGGGTCGCCCT
Organism: Verrucomicrobiota bacterium; assembly: GCA_048498795.1. GTDB lineage: Bacteria > Verrucomicrobiota > Verrucomicrobiia > Opitutales > Opitutaceae > JBEHXH01. The sequence continues at coordinate 163,679 of JBEHXH010000006.1, read as the reverse complement.
TGGGATTGCGGAAGCAATCCACCACGCCCGAGTGATTCTCGATTACCTCGGCCTCCCAGCCGTTGATCGCGTAGCCATCGGCCACGTTGCCGAGGCGCATGTTTTCGATGCGGCGGCCCTGATGGTACATCGAGATGTTGCCCATCGTCGACGAAAACGCGTCGACCGACTTGAACGCACCTCGGAGATTTTTCTTCGTCAGAAACTCGTCGAAGGTCCGATACCACGCGCGGTACGCATCGCCGTCCCAGCCTTGGTGCGGCAGCTTGTCGAGGTCCGCGACGATCTTTTCCAAGCGCGGCGGCGTCGAGAGCGCGCCTTCTTCACCCCAAAACACCACTTCACGCGTGTCGTCAGTGACGCCGTAGTAATCGGTCGGGCTGCGGTACATGCCCTCGTTCCAAGTCGCGGGTCCACCCGCGTGATGCACGTCGTACCAACCACTCAAATGCGCCGTGTCGTCGAAGGGCCGGAAGTGCAGCTTCGCCGGATCGTCGATGTCCTTGCCCCGCGCCCACGCCGACGTGTGCAGGATCAAGCGGCTCGGATCGATCGCGTGCGCCGCCTGCATGTCGTCGCGGTGCCGCGCGATCTCGACCGGGTCCGGATTCGGATTCCGCGAGTCCCATTCGTTGATCAGATTGTAGATCGCGAGCGACGGATGGCTGCGGTCGCGGTGCACCATGCGAAGCCACTTCTCGCGCGAGAGCGCGTGGCCGAAGGGATCGCGGTCCGCCGACTTGTAGGCACCGGGCTCCTCGAAATAGAGCAAGCCGAGTTCGTCCGCTTTCTCGAAGACGACCGGGCTGCCGATCGCGCGGTGGAAATTGAGCATGTTGAGCCCCATCTCTTTCGCCACGCGCACCTGCTTCTCCGCGAGCGCCTCCGTGGGGAAAATGCCATTCGTCGGCCAGAAGCCCCAGCTGATCGCCGTGCGCAACACGATGCGATGGCCGTTGAGCCGCAGCATCGCATCGGTGCCGATGCCATCCGGCGCGAACCAGCGAAATCCAAACGTCCGCTTCTCCGTATCCGTCACCGCGTCTTTATCCCGCAGCGTCGCCTCGCAGACATAGAGATTCGGATTCTCCACATCCCACTTTTTCGCGTCCGGCGCAGAAATTTTCACTGGCACTTCCGCTCCATCCGCCGGGATGTCGACCTCGCCCGAGGTCGCGCGTGCGACTTCATGCGCCGGGTCGCTTTTCTCCACGACGCGCACATCGATCGTGCGGCGCATAGGCACACCCGTGGTGTTGCGCAACGCCACCAGCGCACGGGCTTCGGTGATCGCCGGGGAGTTTTGTACGCTGAGGTCCGCAATGTTCACCGCGCTGCACATCACGAGGCGCACGCGGCCCGTGATGCCGCCAAAGCCGTGGCTCATCGGCAGCGAGTACTCGCCCCAGCGCATCGCCGAGGAGTCGCGCCAATCGAAATTGCCCGCCGGGTCCGTGATGCGCACCGCGATCTCGCAGGCGCGGCCCGCCTCGACCGCCGACGTGATGTCCACTTCGACCGGCGAGTTGCCCACCACGTCGTAGCCGACGAGCTTGCGGTTCACGAAGACTTCCGCGCGCAGCCGCATCGACTCGAAGCGCAGGTACACGCGCCGCGCGCCCGTCCACGCCGGCAGCTCGATCGTGCGGAACCACCAGCTCACGCCGGTGAGATCGCCCTCAGGGCCGGGCTTCGTTTGCAGATACTCTTCGACCGTGCCGGGCACGGCGACCGGGACGGTTTTCGCCGGCACGAGCGCATCCCAGCCGCCCGTCGGCGGATTCACCGGCAGCTCGCTGAGCGCGGGCACGGGGAAGAAGAGCTTGTCGTTCTTCCACGTCGCCTCGCGATCGAGCCACAGCGACCAGCCCGGACCCGAGAGGTCTCGCTCGACGCGGTCCGCCGCACGCAGTGCGGCGGCACAAAGACATACAACGCTCAGGACCAGCGACGCAGCGAGGCGTCGGCGAACGACAAGGGATTTGCTCATGACGGGGGTTTTCGAGCCAGTTCACTCAAGCTCACCCCGCGCCCCGCGTCCATCGCAACGGAGCCGCCGCGCGCATTGTCGACGGCTCGACGGTCAACTACGCAGAGGCAAAGTCTTGCCCTCGCGCCACTCGCCGCTGAGCAGGATTTCGTGCGGGTCCTCCGGCACGCCGGTCTCGTTGCGGTGCATCAGGCCGATCAGCATCTCCACCGCGAGCGCGCCGATCTTCGCCGGATCGTAGTACACGCCGGTGCTGCCAAGTTCGGGATGATCCTCGAGTTCGATCAAGCCCACGTCCTCCGGCACGCGCTTGCCGAGCGCGCGAAGCCACGAGATGGCCGGCCCGCTGTGATTGACGAGCAGCGCATCGGGTCGCTCGCGGCGAAACCATTTCGTGAACGTCGCCTGATCGGCGGGCGATCCCGGACAGATCGTCAGCCGGTCTTCCACGGGGAATTTCAACTGCTGCGTCAGGTACGCGCCGAGCCAGCGGTCGCCCACGCGCGGGCTGTCGTTGGCCTCGGAGAAAACGAAACCCACCCGGCGATACCCGCGCTCGAGGCAGCGCTGCATGCCTTGGAAGGCGGTATCGTAGTGGTTCTCCGTCACGTGGTGCAGGCGAGGGCTGCGGAGCGTCATGCCGAGCGCGACACACGAGAAATTTTCCCACGCGAGGTCGAGCGAGTGCTGGCCCGGCGGCAAGCGACCGATCACCATGCCGTGGATGCCGCGCGCGCGCAGCATCTCGCCGAAACGCGCCGGTGTCATGTCCGGCTCGCCGAGCCAGAAGTGCTCGAACTTGTAGCCAAAGTCCTTCGCGCGCGCCACCGCTCCTGGGAAAAAGTCCGGCCGGTCGTGATGCTCGGGCCGCCAGCCGTAGCGTGTCGGGTAATTGGTGACGAACGCGATGGTCACGTGCTTCACCGCGTGCCCGCTGCGGCGCGACTGCATGAGCGCGCGCACCAGCGGATTCTGCCGGTAGCCCAATTTCTTCGCGAGCGCCTGGATGCGCTGCCGCGTGGCTACGGGGATGCGCGGATGGTCGCGCAGCGCGAGCGCGACGGTCGAGCGGTGCACAGCGGCGCGGTCGGCGACATCTTGCAGGGTAACTTGGGCCACGCCCTGTGATGGCAATCCGATGCGACCGCTGTCGAGCCCGCGCTACGGTTTTCGCACGGGGCGTCTTGTCAACCGCATCGCCCGCAACGAAAGTCCGACCTCTCCCGTGCCGCCCGCTCTCCGCGTCTCGCCCCTTGCCGCCCGTCGTTTTCTCCGGCGTATCCTCCTCCTCGATACACCGGCGCCCGACCTCGCGACCGCCCTCGCCCATCACGGCTACATCCAAATCGACCCGATCAACATCGCTGGGCGAATGCACGATCACATCCTGCGGCATCGGGTCACGGGCTACCGCGAGGGCGACCTCATGCGGCATCTCCACGGCGACGATACTCCGCTCGCGCCAGAGCAGCGTGGGGCCTTCGAGCACCACATGCCCGACACGAGCAGCATCCTCGTCGCTTTCCCGCTCGACGCGTGGCCGCACCTGCTCGCCGCCATGCGCGCCCGCACGAAAATCGCCAGCGCGTGGTCAGGCCGGCTCACCCCGCGCGAACGCGAACTCGCTCCGCGCCTGCTCGCCGAAATCGCCACGCGCGGTCCACTGGGCTCAGAGGAACTGCACGATGGCCGCCAAGGCAAACGCGCTTGGGGCGCAACCACGCTCGCGAAATCGACGCTGCAAAAACTTTTCTTCCACGGCCGCCTCCTCATCGCGCGCCGCGAGAGTAACCGCCGACTCTACGATCTGCCCGAGCGCGTGCTCCCTACCGCCACGCTCGCGCTGCCCGAACCCACCGCCACCGACACCGCGCGTTGGCGGGTGCTGCTCAAGCTCCGCCAGCGGCGCCTCGTCACGCTGACGCGCCAAGAACTCCCCCTCGTTGCCGACGCTGTGCAGCCCATCGCCATCGAAGACTGCCCGCCCCTCTACCTTCTCCACGAAGACGTCCCACTCCTTGAAGCCGCCGCCTCCGATCTTTCAACTTTCAAACTTCAACTTTCAGCCTCCTCCGCTCCGCTCCTCCTCGGCCCACTCGACCCCTTACTCTACGACCGGCGCGTCACCGCCGCGCTCTGGGGCTTTGACTACACGTGGGAAGCCTACACGCCCGCGGCGAAACGCGTGCGCGGTTACTACGCGCTGCCAATCCTCAGCGGCCACGCTCTCGTCGGTCACGTCGATCCCAAAGCCGATCGCGATGCCCGCCGACTCCGCGTCGTTTCTCGCCGCGTGCAGCGCGGGCACAAGGTCGTCCCGGCGCTCGCATCGCTTGCGGCCTTCCTCGGCCTGCGGCGCTGAGGCGCGTATCCGAAAACCAACTACGCCAGCGCCTCGCCGTGGGCGTTGACGTTGGACATCTTGTCCGGCGGCAGCGCCCCGATGCGGGCGATGAACTCCTGCGCGTCGATCAGCACCAGACCGTGCTCACGTGCGAACTCCGACGCTTCACCGGAAAACCCGCTCAGCGACACAAACCAGCCCGCCTCCGCGCCCTCGACCGTCACGGTGCCGAAGAGCTCACGCACCACGCGGGCCGGCGCGAGACCACCGAGCGCCGGGCGGCAGCTCACGAGGATCGGCGTAGTCTGCCCGCGCTTCGTCAGCGCCAGCGCGACCTCGCCGCTGCCGCGCTGCTCGACGGTGTAGCCCTCGGCCTCGAAGAGCGCCGCAGCCACCGCCTTCACCCGCGGAAATGGCCAGTGGGCCACGGTCACGAGTGACGGCGGCACGACACGCCCACCCTTGCGGCTCGTAGGAGTAGCGAGGAGTGCCTTGGGGCTCGCCATCGCGACCTTTGGCTTGTGCAGCCAGAGCAGCCACACGAGGAACCCCGCGATGCCGATGCCGGCGAGGCCGCCGAGCAAGATCACCCACATGGGCGAAACGGTCGACGGCGTCACGGCTGTGACCATTGCGCGAAAGCGACTCGTCGGCACCGCCACGCTCGCCGCAGCCTGAGCCGCCGCGGAGCCACCCGCGGCTTCGGCCGCCGTACCCGGAGCCGCGTCGGTACCGACCGAAGAGCCATTGCCACCCGCCGCCGGCGAGGGGTCCACAACCACCGGAGCCGTACCCGGCACAGCGCGTTTCGCGAACTCCTGCACGGTCGCGATCGCGCTCATGATCTGCGGGCGATACGCGTCGCCGTCCTGCACCTTCGCGAGGTCTACGCGGCCCACTTCGAAACCGTCCGGCGAAAGCACGAGCAGCGAGGGATAGGTCGTCACGTGATAGCGTTCGCGAAGCGCGGCGTTCTGCGCTTTCTCGGCATCGGACTGCGCGATGCGCGTGGGAAAATCCAGTTTCAGGAAAACAAATTGCCCGATGAACGCGTTGGCGAAGTCCTCGTTGAGCGCGACTTCGTTTTGAAACTTGCGGCTCGCCGGTGACCAGTCGGAGCCCGTGAAAAGCGCGAGGATGCGGGCCTTGCGCGCATCGGCTTCGCGTCGCGCGGCCTCATAGTCGGTCATCCAGAAATCAACCGGCGTGTCCGCCTTGGTCGGCACCACGATGGTACCGGGGCGCGGCTTCGGCGTCTGCCACGGCACATCGGGCGAGAAGTCCACGCGCTCGACCTTGCCGTTTTCGAGCGTCACGCGGCCCTGCGAGTAGTTGAGCACTTCCTTGGTACCCATCTGCGAGCTGCCGTTCGGCCAGCCGTAGGCGTCGATTACCTGATCCTTGGTCGCGCCGGGTCCCACGACGGGCTTGGCCGGTGCCGCGGCAAACGCCACCGAGGCGAGTGCAAAGCACACGCCGCAGCAAAACCAGTTGAGGCAACGCCGGGACATTCCCTACTTCATCGGCGCGACCGGCTCAGGCTTCAAGTGAAACCTCATGCCCCCTAAGTCGGCCCTGTCATAGTAACCCCATCTGCCCGATGGAGTTTTCGCGTTCCACCGGCCATTCCGCCGGGGCCGGCACGGTCGGGCAAATTGCCTGCACCAATCGCTGAAACCGCCGCCCCAGCTCCGGCGCATACGCGTCGTCCGGATGATGCGTAAAGAAAAACGGCGTCCTTCCCTCCCCGATCCAGCGCGCCACGACCGCAGCCCATTCGCGGAGCACCGCGTCGTTGCGCTCAATCTGGGGGGCGCCCACGAAGCGCACGAAGGGCTGCTTCCCGATCGCCGTGAAGCGCACCGGCACGCGGGGCTTGCGGCGCTGCGCATCGAGTGTCGGCTCATCGGTGGCCTTGGCCGCGAAAAGTCCGCGCGTGTCAAAGATCACCCGCTCCATTCCGCACTCGCCAAGCAGCGCATCGAACGCCGCTTCGCGCCGCCCGCCATCGAAGAAATCGAGACTGCGCACCTCGATCGCGTACGTGAACTCCTTCGGCAGCGTCCGCAGATATGCCGCCAGCTCCGGCAGGCGTCGCGCATCGTAGCTCTGGTGGAGTTGCAGAAAAAACGGTCCGAGCTTTTCGCCGAGCGGCACCACGCGCCCGAGAAACTCCGCCGTCGCCGCCTGCGCGCCGACGAGCTGCAGGTCGTGCGTGATGGTCCGTGGAAATTTCAGGCAGAAGCGAAACGTCTTCGGTGCCTCCGCCGCCCAGCGCGCTACCGTGTCCGCCGCGGGCAGGCCGTAGAAGGTCGCATTGCCCTCCGTCGTGTCGAACACGCTGGCGTACTGCGGCAGAAAATCCTCTCGCCGCGCATCGCTCGTGAAGAATTTGCCCCGCCACGGCGCATGCGCCCACACGGGGCAGCCGAGATAGAGTTTTCCGTTGCTCAAGCCTTTCGTGTTAACATTCCGCTTCGGTCCGCAAAAGACGCAAATATTTGCCGTGCGCTCCGCGGTGCATCTTCTCTAATCGCCCGCCCGTGCCCGCTCTCGCCCAACTGCTGAAAGCCACCTTTGGCTACTCGACCTTTCGCCCACTCCAGCGCGAGATCATCGCGGCTACGCTCGCGAACAAGGATGTATTCGCCCTTTTGCCGACGGGCGGCGGCAAGTCGCTCTGCTTCCAGCTCCCTGCGCTCGCGCGGCCCGGGCTCACGGTCGTCGTTTCGCCGTTGATCGCATTGATGAAGGACCAAGTCGACCAGCTCCACGCGAGCGGTGTCGCGGCGACCTTTCTCAACTCTACGCTCGGGGCCGACGAGTCGCGCGCGCGCCTACGCGGGCTGCACCGCGGCGAATTCAAGCTCCTCTATGTAGCGCCCGAGCGGCTCATGCTCGATAGCTGGCAGGAAAACCTGAAGGCATGGAACGTCGTGTGCATCGCCATCGACGAGGCGCACTGCGTCTCCGAGTGGGGCCACGATTTCCGGCCCGAGTATCGCCAGCTCGCCAAGCTCCGCGTCGCTCTGCCCAACGTACCGCTCATGGCGCTCACCGCCACCGCGACCGAGCGCGTGCGGGCCGACATCGTCGCGCACCTGAAGCTCCGCGAGCCCGAGGTGTTCGTCGCGAGTTTCAACCGGCCCAATCTCACCTACCGCGTGCTGCCGAAGGATCAGCCGCTGAAGCAGATCATCGACTTCGTCCGCAAGCGCGAGACGGAGAGCGGCATCATCTACTGCGCCAGCCGCGCGACCGCCGAGCGCGTCGCCGAGTCGCTCGCAGGTCGCGGTTTTCTCGCGCGCGCCTACCACGCGGGACTCGATGCCGAGGAGCGCGCGCGCAACCAGGAGCAGTTTCTCCGCGACGACACGCGCATCATCTGCGCCACGATCGCCTTCGGCATGGGCATCAACAAGCCCAACGTCCGCTGGGTCATCCACCACGACCTGCCGAAAAACATCGAGGGCTACTATCAGGAGACGGGGCGCGCGGGGCGCGACGGCCTGCCCGGCGATTGCCTGCTGCTTTTCAGCCCCGGCGACATCGCGAAACAGACCCATTTTCTCGACGAGATCACCAATCCCCAGGAGCAGAAAATCGCGCGCGCCCAGCTCCGCCAGATCGTCCACTACGCCGAAAGCGCCGCGTGCCGTCGCGCCGAGCTGCTGGATTATTTCGCGGAAAAATTCCCGCTCGATAACTGCGGCGCATGCGACAACTGCCTCGAGCCACGTGAGAGTTTCGACGGCACCATCGTCGCGCAGAAATTCCTCTCCTGCCTCTACCGCATCGCGCAGGTGAGCCAGTTCAACGTCGGCATGAACCACCTCACCGAGGTCCTCACCGGTGCCGACACCGACAAGATCCGCCGCTGGGGCCACGACCGCCTCACGACCTACGGCATCGGCAAGGAGCTCGCGCGCCCGCAGTGGGCCGCTATCGGTCGCGAGCTGATGCGGCTCGGCTACGTCGGCGTCGCCGAGGGCGAGTACGCCACGCTGGAGCTCACGCCCGAGGGCCGCGCCGTGCTCGTCGCGCGCACGCCGATCACGCTCACCAAGCCGATGGAAACGCCCAAGGCTCGCCGCGCCGTCGTCCAGCGCGCCGGCGACATCGCGTGCGACGAAATCCTCTTCTCCCGCCTCCGTACGCTGCGCAAGAAACTCGCCGACGAGCGTCGCGTCCCCGCTTACATCATCTTCGGTGACACTACGTTGCGCGCGATGGCGCACTACTATCCCGAGACGCTTGAGCAGATAGAAACCATCCCTGGGATGGGCGAAAAGAAGCGCGCCGAGTTCGGCGAGGTTTTCGCCAGCGAAATCGCCACCTACCTGCAGACCAACTCGCGGCAAGCATTCGACTAGCGTCACCCTTAAGAGTAGTTCTACGCGCTAGGTTAAGCTCGTCGGCCATTCAGAAGCGGCCCAATGTGCCGAAACTAAACCAATGAGGACGAACCCCCTCGGTTGGACGCCTGTCTCCGGCTGGCAACCTCCGCTCGGGCAATGGCCGGCCCGCGCCGACCTAGTGCTTTATTTCGGCGCCACGGCATTGCTCGAATCCGGCTCGGCGCCGCTCGCGGAGCTGCGAGCCCGGTTTCCCGACGCCATCTGCGCCGGCTGCAGCACCGCGGGCGAGATCCTCGGTGGCACCGTGCGCGACGACTCGCTCGCCGTGCTGTGTATCCAGTTTTCCACCACAATCGTCCGCGCGGAAACCATCGCGGTCGGTGACGCGACCGAGAGCTTTGCCGTCGCCGCTGAGCTCGGTCGACGACTCGACGCCCCCGATCTCCGCCACGTGCTCGTGCTCAGCGACGGTCTCGCGGTCAACGGCACGACGCTCACCAACGGTTTCCGCTCCGCCCTGCCCGACGGCGTGTCGGTCACCGGCGGCCTCGCGGGCGATGGCGCGGCCTTCAAGCGGACGCTCGTCGGTCTTGGCGACGATGTCGGCCCGCATCGGGTGGTAGCGATCGGTTTTTATGGCGCGCAACTTCGTATCGCCTACGGCTCTGCCGGTGGATGGGAGGCTTTTGGCCCGCGCCGGCTGGTCACGCGCGCAACCGGCAATGTCCTCTACGAGCTCGACGGCCAGCCCGCCCTTACCCTCTACAAGCGCTACCTCGGCGAGCGCGCCAGCGGACTGCCTGCGACCGGACTGCTCTTCCCCCTCAACCTGCTCTCGAGTCGCGAAGCTGATCGAGGCCTCGTGCGGACAATCCTCGCCGTGGATGAAGCGCACCAATCGCTCACGTTTGCCGGCGATATTCCCGAGGGCTCTTACGTCCGCCTGATGAAGGCGAGCAGCGACGCGCTCGTCGACGGCGCGCAGGCAGCCGCGCGCCATGCGGGCACATCCGACGCGGCCGGCTTTGCCTTGCTCGTGAGCTGCGTCGGCCGCAAGCTCGTGCTCGGTCAACGCATCGAGGAAGAGGTCGAAACGGTGCTCACTCAGATCGGCGCGGGCACGCCGGCCGCGGGATTCTATTCTTATGGTGAGATTTGCCCGAGCGGACTGGTGCACAGCTGTGATTTGCATAACCAAACGATGACCCTCACGCTCTTCGCCGAAGCTTCCTAGTCTCTCACTTGAATCCCCTGCTCGCCCGCCAGCTCCGCAAACATCTCCCGCAGCTAGATCCCACGGACCCGGCTTGGGCAGGCTTTTTCGGCGCGGTCGACAGCGCGTATGGCGAGCTTCAGCAGGACCGCGCGTTCCTCGAGCATACGCTCGAGGTCACTTCGGAAGAACTCACGGAGGCCAATGAGAAGCTGCGCCGCGAAGCTGACCTGCGGCTCGCTTCGCTCAGCCGGTACTACGAGCAGACCCTCGAACTGCAGCAGGGCATGATCCTCTGCGTGCATCGCACGGCGGAGGGATTTCGCCACACGCTGTGCCGCGGTCAGCTTCTGCAGCGTCTCGGGCTCAAGCCCGCCGATATCGAGGGCAAGCTCATCCGCGATGTCGCTGGCCCTAATCAAACCGACGTGCTCACCGCGGCTTATGAGCGCGCGTGGACCGGCGAGCCCGTTTCACTAAGCTTCACCAACGCCGATGGCATCGAACTCTTCGCGCTGATGCGTCCGCGCTACGAGGGCGGCGCGGTACGCGAGATCATCGCCTCTTGCATCGAGATCACCGCGCTGAAGGACGCCGAGCGGGAACTCCGGTCCGCCAAGGAGCGCGCCGAGGCCGCCGACCGCGCCAAGAGCGAATTCCTCGCGGTGATGAGCCACGAGATCCGCTCGCCGCTCAACGCCGTGCTCGGTTTCTCCGAGCTGCTCAAGGAATCCAAGCTCGATGCCGAACAGCGCTCGTGGGTCGACACCGTGTGCTCGGCCGGCACGTCGCTACTCGCGCTCATCGACGACATCCTCGACTTCTCCAAGATCGAGGCGGGCCAGCTCGCGCTGCACTACGAGCCCGTCGCGCTCGGCTCACTCGTCGATGGTGTCGTGTCGCTCTTCCGCCCGCGGGCCGCGGCCAAGGGCCTCACGCTCTCGGCGATGCTCGCGCCAGACACACCGGACTTCGTCACCACGGACCAGCACCGGCTTCAACAGATCCTCGTCAATCTCGTGGGCAATGCGGTGAAGTTCACCTCGCGCGGGTCCATTTTGCTTTCCGTCCAACGAATCCCGACGGAGAGCGATCCGATCATCCTGCGCTTCGCGGTCACCGACACCGGCATCGGCATCCCGGTCGATCGACGCGACCGGCTTTTCAAACCCTTCAGCCAGGTCGATTCTTCAACAACGCGTCACTACGGCGGCACCGGACTCGGTCTCGCGATCAGCCACCGGCTCGCACATCTGCTCGGCGGCGACATCGGCGTCGAGAGCGAGCCGGGGCGAGGCTCCACGTTTTTCTTCACCATCCGCGCACCGCTCGCGGTCCTGCCGAAGGACCTGCACCTTTCCAGCGCGGCAAAACTCGGCGCGCCGACCTCGTCGCTGCGCATTCTCGTCGCTGAGGACCAACCGCAGAACCGCCAGTTGATCGCGAGCTACCTCACGTCGCGCGGCTATCGCGCTGATCTCGTCGAAAACGGCCGTCTCGCGATAGAGGCCGTGCATCGGAAAGCCTACGATCTCATCCTCATGGACCTGTTGATGCCGGAGGCCGACGGCTATGCCGCGACCCGCGCGATTCGCGAGCACCTCCATGGCGGTCCGCAGCCGCGCATCTTTGCGCTCACGGCCAACGTGATGCCCGAGGAGCGCGAGCGCTGCCGCGAAGCAGGCATGGATGGCATGCTCGCGAAGCCCCTCGATTTCAAACAGCTCGCGCAAGTCCTCGCCGGTGGAGTCACCGGCGGGGTGCGCTGAGGTTTGCTTTCGCGTCTTACTTTTTCTCGGCGTTGGCCGGTTCGCGCGGAGGCGGCGGCCAGGACGGACGCGACGACGATGAGTTTTTCGCCGCGACCGCGCCCCGCTCGACCAGCACCCCGCGGAGATAAGTATCGGGTCCAGCCTGCCGCCACGCGGTCAGCCAGAGTGAGCCCAGCATTTCACCGCCGACGAGCAGTCGTCCCTTGATGAAGTCCTGCGCCTCGGTGCTCGGGAGCGTGGTCTCGTTCATGTTGAACTTGCCCGCCTTCTCCAGCGCATAGAGCGGCTCGACCTGTTCATTGCTGGCCAAGACGTAGTCCATCGCCGCAGCGAAGATCGGCTCGCGGCCATCGGCGCGCGGCGTGACCGCGATCGGCTGGGCCGGCGTTACCTGTCCCGCAATATCGTCCGCCTTGATCCCCACGCGCGTAATGAGCCCACTGTCGATCAGCGTGTGGAAGCCGCGCTGCTTGGTGTAGCCGTTGGGATTGGCCCCGACCCAACCATCATGATGCACCGTGGTGTGCAGCGGCTGCGCGCAGTCGCCGGTGTAATGAGCCAGGATGCCCATCGCGTAGAGCGCATCGGCCTTGGCGTTGGCGATTTCCTCCGGGGTGCCGCCCGACTCCTGATAAGTCTTCAGATAAGAAAATGCCGCCTTCAGCTTCGCGTAGTACTCGACGATGGCCCACGGCGCAAAGCCCGGCCACTCCTTCGTGTGATCCGCGTTTTTCGTCGGATCGATCGGCGAAAACTTGTCCATGTGCGCCGCCCGCCCGGCCGCAAACGCCGCGATAAAATCGTAGCGAAACGACGACACTGTCTTTGCATCAAGCCCCGCCCAAGAGAGCTGCTCGAGGTCGAGAAAGTGATCGCACCAGCTCCCGCCCGACTGGTTCAGGTACGGGTCGACGTTGCGCCAGCGGTCCGGCACGTTGGCGAGGAAGCGCACGCGCTCGGCATTTTCCGGCTGCTGCTGCACCCACGCCGGAAAATCCTCCGGCAGCGATTTCAACGCGAGCTCCGTCACCATCCGGTGCCCGTCGTAACCCCACGCACCCGCTTTCGCGGCCAGCGCGCACATCAGCACAACGCCGAATCCGATTCGTAGATTCATGCGGGCCAAGAAAACAACTTTCCCGCCCCACGCGAAGCGAAACCTGCCGCGTGCTCGAATTTGTTACCCAACCGCTCCGATCCTTTTAACCGCAAATGGACGCGAATTCACGCGAATGAACACCCTCTGAAATTTGCGCCCATTGGCGTTCATTCGCGGCAAAAAAATCCCCCTCCAAATTCTTCGCGATCCTTCGCAATCTTTGCGTCTTCGCGCTTAGTGGTTTGGCGGTTCGAAGGTTTGCGCTTCGTCCAATTCCATCTAGCTGTCTCGCGCGATGGATTCCTTCCTGCTCGACGCCTTCGTCTATCTTCTCGCTGCCGTGATCGCTGTGCCACTGGCCAAGCGCTTCGGGCTCGGCTCCGTCCTCGGCTACCTGCTCGCCGGCGTGCTCATCGGGCCGCACGTGCTCAATGTCGTCGGCGATCACGCGGGTCACGTGATGCACTTCGCGGAATTTGGCGTGGTGATGATGCTCTTCCTCGTCGGGCTCGAGCTCCAGCCCACGCGTCTGTGGCAGATGCGCGCGCAACTCTTCGGCCTCGGTGGTCTGCAGGTCTTCGGGACTGCCGCGGTCATCGCCGGCATCGGCGCGGCGGTCGGTCTCGGCGTGCGCATGCCATTCGCGGCCGGGCTCATCCTCGCGATGTCGTCCACGGCGATCGTGCTGCAGTCGCTGCAGGAGCGCGGCCAACTGAAGACGGCCGCGGGCGAGGCGTCGTTTGCCGTGCTGCTGTTTCAGGACATTGCCGTCATCCCCATCCTCGCGCTGCTGCCATTGCTCGCGCTCGAAAAACCCGCCGCGGGCGCCGCCGCCACCGGCATCGCCGCGCTCCCCGGTTGGCAACAGGCATCGCTCGTCATCCTCGGCGTCGGCGCAGTCATCTTCGCCGGGCGGCACATCGTGAATCCCATTTTTCGCGTCGTCGCACGGACCGAGATTCGCGAGCTCTTCACTGCGGCAGCGTTGCTCCTCGTCGTCGGCATTTCGCTCATCATGCAAGCGGTGGGACTCTCCGCGGCGCTCGGTACGTTTGTCGCCGGCGTGGTGCTGGCGAACAGCGAGTATCGCCACGAACTGGAGGCCGACATCGAGCCGTTCAAGGGTCTGCTGCTCGGCCTCTTCTTTATCACCGTCGGCGCCAATCTCGACTTCGGCCTCCTGCGCGCGCAGCCCGGTCTCATCGTCGGCCTCGTGGCGGCGCTGCTCGTCGTGAAGTTCCTCGTACTCTTCGTGCTCTCGCGGATTTTCAAGCTCGAGACGCCCGAGGGCCTGCTCTTCAGCTTCGCGCTCGCACAGGGCGGCGAGTTTGCGTTCGTGCTGCTATCGTTCGTCGTAGATCACCATGTGCTCACGTCGACGCAGGCTTCGCCGCTCACGGCAGTCGTCGCGCTCTCGATGGCGATCACGCCGCTGCTCTTCGTCATCAACGAAAAACTCGTGCAGCCGCGCTTCGCTCGCCCACGCGCGCCGGAACGCGAACCGGACGCCATCGACGCCGCCTCACAGGACAATCCCGTCATCATCGCCGGCTTCGGCCGCTTCGGCCACATCGTCGGCCGCCTGCTCCGCGCCAATGGCGTGGGCACCACCGTGCTCGACCTCGACGCCGAGCAGGTGTCGATCGTGCGCCGGCTCGGCATCAAGGTCTTCTACGGCGACGCCACGCGCGTCGACCTGCTCCACGCCGCGGGCGCAGCGCGCGCCAAGCTCATCGTCATCGCCATCGACGATGAAAAGAAATCCGTGGCCCTAGCCGAGACCGTGCAAAAACATTTCCCGCACCTGCAGATTTTCGCTCGCGCGAGCGGCCGCGTGCACGCCTACGAATATCAAAAACGCGGCATCCAGTCGTTCTACCGCGAAACCGTCGGCACGTCGCTCGACCTCGGCATCGATGTGCTCGTGACGCTCGGCCGCGACCGCGTCCAAGCCGAGCGCGCCGCGCGCATGTTCAAAGAGCACGACGACCGTTCAGTCCACGAACTCGCGCAGTTCTGGGAGGACGATGACGCCTATCTCGCGAATGCCCGCCAGCATATCGAGGCCTTCGAGCAGATGCTCGAGAGCGATCGAGCAAAATTCAACGTCGACCCGGGGGCAAAATAGTAGCCCGGTGCGATCGGTGTCCCTTCGACGATACGTTGAATTCGTCGTGCGCAGATCGTGGACGAAATTCGCGGTTTCTCAGAGGACAAATACCCCGTTCGGCCCTAGTGTGCTAGGGCCTTATTCGGGTGGCTTTAGGCCCCGGTATTTACCGAATTTTCATTTGTCCGAAGTTCGCGTCCGCCGCATAAAGGCGGTATGGTCAGTCACGGCTCTTCCCTCTCGGGCGCTACGTCTCACAGCCCCTTCGCCTCCACCCAATGGCGCGTCGTCCTCGACGCCCGAGACCACGAAACCCGGCGGCGCGACGCCCTCGAACAGCTCTGTCGCACCTACTGGCCTCCGGTGTACAGCTATCTCCGCCGGCGCGGCAAATCTCCCGCGGATGCGGCGGACACGACGCAGGCGTTTTTCGCGCACCTGCTGAGTGGAGATTTTCTCTCGCGGCCCGATCCGGCGCGCGGGCGTTTCCGCGGCTACCTCGTCGGCGCGCTGCGGCAATTCGTCGCGCATCAGCACGAGCACATGTCCGCGGTAAAGCGCGGCGGCCGCATCGAGTTCGTCGCTCTCGACGAGTTCGAGCCTGACAGCGAGTTCACCGCCGTCGCGCATCCTGACCTCGACCCGAGCCAAGCGTACGAACTCTCGTGGGCTTTCACTGTGCTCGGCCACGCCATGCGCCGCGTCGAGTCGGAGCAACTCGCTGCGGGGCGCGGGGCAGTGTTCGCCGCGCTCAAGCCGTTTCTCCACACCCCACCGTCGGCTGGCGACTATCAGCGTGTCGCGGAAATACTGCACACGTCGCGCGCCACGGTCGCGGTCTGGCTGCACCGGCTCACGCATCGACTAGCGGAGGTCGTGAAACTCGAGGTCGCCTCCACACTCGATAATCCCACCGATGCCGAGCAGGAGCTGAGGCACTTGCTGCAGGTTTTCCGTCGCTGAGGGCTTCACCATGAGCATATCCTCTCCGCCCTTCGCCACGCCCTGCCCGCGCTGCGGGCGTGTCTCGGATCGCGTGTTCGACGCCACAGGCGTGTGCACGCGCTGCGCCGGCGCAGGCATTTTCGCGCTCACGGTGAGCGGCCAGCCGGGCTCCGTGCCTCCATTTGCTGCCGACGAAAATGCCTCCGGCCCCGCGCAGATCGGCCCGTACACGATCATCGGGGAGATCGGGCGCGGCGGCATGGGCGTCGTCTATCTCGCGCAGCACATCCAGCTCGGTCGCACCATCGCGCTGAAGGTCATCCCCTGCGCGGCCAGCGCCACGTCGGATCTCGAAATGCGTTTCCTGCGCGAGGCGCGCACCGCCGCGCGGCTCAATCATCCGCATATCGTCGCGGTACACGACGCAGGCCGCGACCAAGGGCACGCGTACTTCGCGATGGACTATTTCGAGGACGGCGATCTCGCGCGCCGTCTGCGCGCGCAGCCGTTTTCGCCACGCGAAGCGGCCGAGCTGATACGGTCCGTCGCCGAGGCGATCGCGTTCAGCCACGCCGCAGGCATACTGCATCGCGATCTCAAGCCGTCCAATATCCTCCTCGTCGGCGGCACGCCGCACATCGCGGACTTCGGTCTCGCCGCCGAGCTCGATGGCGACTCTGGCCTCACCGCGCGCAGCGCCGTACTCGGCACGCCGCACTACCTCTCACCCGAGGCGCTGAGTCGCGGCCCGGAGGCGCAGGCCGCCGCGGCCGACATCTACGCGCTCGGTGTGATCCTTCACGAAATGCTCACCGGCCGCACGCCCTTCGCAGGCGCGTCGCCCGCTGAGCTGCCGGGCTTGTTGCTGCGCCGCGAAGCCCCCGCGCTCCACCTGCTCGCACCGCAGGTCCCGCGCGACCTCGCCACGATCTGCACCAAGTGCCTCGAGTTCGATCCCTCGCACCGCTACGCCACTGCCGCCGATCTCGCGGAGGATCTGCGACGCTTTCTCGCCGGCGAACCGATTCGCGCGCGGCCGATCTCCGCCGTAAGCCAGCTCCTCCGCTGGGCTCGTCGCCGCCCCGCACTCGCCGCCGCGTGGACGTTGTCGTTTCTCCTCGCGGGCGCATCACTCACTGCTGCCGTGTGGATCGAACGTGAGCGCCAGCGCGCCGACCGCGCCGCGGCCACGAGCAAAGTCCTCGCCGAGTTTCTTAGAAAGGACCTACTTGAACAAGCCTCGCCCTCCGGCGAGCCCGACCGCGAGTTGCGTCTTCGCACTGTGCTCGACCGCGCCGCGGAAAAAATCCCCGCGCGCTTCGCCTCGGCGCCGCTCGCCGAGGCTGACCTGCGCTTCACGCTCGGCACGACCTACTTTTCGCTCGGCGAATACGAGCAAGCCGAGGGCCATCTCCGCCGCGCTCGGGAGGTGCGCCGCACGCTGCTTGGTGAGGAAAATCCCGAGACGCTCCGCGCCGCCATCGAGCTCGCCAACACGCTCAACAGTCGCGGCAAGCTTAGCGAGGCCTCCGCGCTCGTTCACCCAGCCATCGCCGGTCTTGCCCGCCAGCTCGGCGAGACCGCGCCCGACACCATCAACGCCCGCGAGATTGAGACCGAGATCGAGCGCTCCCTCGGCCACGCGTCCTCCGCTGAAATGATGGCTCGCGAAGTTCTCGCCATCGCGCGCCACGCGCTCGGCGATGAGCACGAGTTGACGCGCAACGCCCTCGTCAATCTCACCACGCTACTTGAGTCGCAGGGCAAGCCCGCCGAAGCGCTGCCACTCATGCGCGAGCTCGTCACGCTTTCCGAGCACGCGCTCGGCGCCCATCATCCTCAGACGCTCGGCACGCGCGTGAGCCTCGCCGCGCTCGATGGGCAGCTCGGCCGCTCCACCGAAGCCGAGGCTTCGCTGCGCCAGCTCCATGCGATGTTGGTTCAACAGCTCGGCGCCGATCATCCCGAGACCCTGCGCGCCCTCAGCAATCTCGGCACCGTCCTCTCGCGCAGCGAAAAGGCCGCCGAGGCCGACACCGTTTTCACCGAGCTCGTCGCCACGCGTCGCCGTGTGCTCGGCCCCGAGCATCCGATCACGTTGGTCACGATGAAGAGCCTCGCGATCGCCCGCGGGCGCAATGGCCATCTCGACGAGGCCATCACGCTCATGCGCGAAATCGCCGACACCAACGCTCGCGTCCTCGGTCCCACACACGCCAATACGCTGGTCGCCTTGCGCACCATCGCCGCGATGTCGCTCACCGCGCGCCGCTTCGACGACGCGCTGCCGCCCGCGCGGACCGCCTACCTCGCCTCGCTCGACACCCTCGGGCCCGACGACCCAGCCACACTCGCCGACACCGAAGTCTACGCCAGTGCCCTTGGGCTCAGTGGCCGCCTCGCCGATTCCGAACCGCTCTGGCGCGCCTACGTCGCCGGCTTCGCGCGCACCCAACCCGACAGCTGGAAACTCGCTTTCGGCCGAGGCCAGCTCGGTCGCACGCTCGCACTGCTCAATCGTCCCGCCGAAGCCGAGCCGTTGTTGCGCGAGGGATATACCGTCCTGCTCGCACGTCAGGCCGAGCTGCCGGCCATCCGCAAAAAACTCCCAGCGCTTTACGCCGAGCAACTCGTCACCGTCTACACCGCGCTCGGCCGCACCAATGACGCCGCCGCGTGGCGCGCGAAGACCGGCACGCCCTAGTCGGTCTGCGTAAAGATTTCTCCGCGCCGCGTGTAATTTCGCCGCGCCTTTCCGCTGATCCTCTGCGCCGAAGATTTCCCGGACCTCCGGGGCTCGGCGCTCCCTCCATGATCACGCCTTCGCTCCGCACCCTCGCCCTCGCCCTGCTCACCACCGTCGCCGCGCACGCCGTCACCTACGAAGTCGGTCTCGCCGTCGGCCAGATGCCCAATCTGTCCAATGTCCCGTGGGGCACGCTCCAGCCCGGCGACACCGTCAACATCCACCCCAAGCCCGGCGGCTACCATGAGATCATCCAAGTCTCCGCCGCCGGCACCGCCGCCGCGCCGATCCTCATCCGCGGCATCCCCGATGCCAATGGCACTCTGCCCGTCATCGACGGCGATGGCGCCGTGATGGACCCGCATGTCGATTTCCGAAATCCCGTGTTCGAAAACTTCGGCGTCATCATCGTCACGCCGCGCACCAAGGGCTACATCTACGGCAAAACGTTTCCCGCCTACATCACCCTCGAGTCGCTCGATATTCGCAACGCCCTCTACGACGCCACCGGCGCGCGCCACTTCACCGACCAGCATGGCGCGACGCGCATCTACGACACCTTCGCGTGCGGCATCTACATCGAGTTTGCGCAGCACCTCACCGTGCGCGGCTGCGAGATCAGTTTCAACGGCAACGGCATCTTCGCCAACTCCAAGAACGGTCCCGCCCAGTCTTCTTCCGATCTGCTCATTGAGAAGAACTACATCCATGACAACGGCCAGCCCAGCATCGCCGGGCTCACCAACGGCTATCACGAGCACAACATCTACATCGAGTCAGTCGGCGCCGTCTACCAGTACAATCGCTTCGGGCCGCTCCGCGCCGCGTGCCACGGCTGCATGATCAAGGACCGCTCGTCCGGCTGCATCATCCGCTACAACGAGGTCGTCAGCACCGAGGCCTCCGAAATGTTCGCCATCCTCGATCCGCAGGGCGGCTCGGGCTACATCGACCAACAAACCGACTACCGCGATGCCTTCGTGTACGGCAACGTCATCACGCTGCAGAGCGCCGGCTTCGGCGGAGCCAACATCGTGTGGTTCGCCGCGTGCAACGGCGCCTCGTCCTACCCCACGCAGCACCGCGGCACGCTCCACTTCTACCACAACACCGTAGTGAACCACCAGCCGACCACCGGCGCATTTTTCCTCACCGACACCGCGTACACCGGCGCGTCGCCGATCTTCGAGCAGGTGGATGCGCGCAACAACATCTTCTACTCTGACACCGCGATTCAGAACAACATCTACCAGGCGTTTCACTTCGGCGTCACCAACGCCGCCGCTACGATCAATCTCGGCCTCAACTGGGTCAGCCCGCTCACGCAGGCCGGCTGGATCAACCACTCGCCCAATCTCATCGTCAACGGCTGGGCCAATCTCGTCGTCGGAGATTACCTCGGAAAAAACAATCCGGCCTTCGCCGCTCCCGCCGCGCTCGATTACAATCTCACCACCGGCTCCGACGCGATCGATCTCGCCGGTCCGCTCTCCGCCGCTGCGCTCGCGAAGGGCCTCACGGTCGACCAGCAGTACGTCTCGCCGCAGAGCTTCGCTGCACGTCCCGTGCTCGGCGCCAACTCCGATCTCGGCGCGTTCGAGACGTCCGCGCAGTACGTGCCGCCTGCGATCAATCACGCACCCTTCGCCTACGCCCAGTCGCTCAATCTCATCGGGCCCGCGCCCGTCTCGTTCGCCCTCGCCGCGAGCGACGTCGACGGCGATCCGCTCACGTACAGCGTCACCGGCCTCCCCGCCCGCGGCACGATCGCCGGCGCCGCGCCCAATCTCACCTACACGCCCGTCACCGGCGGTGGCACGGTCGGCCTGAGTTTCGTCGCCAACGACGGCCAGCAAAACTCGCCGACCGCGTACGTCTTCATCGCCTTCAACGACGCCGGCTCCACCCCGCCGTCCGTCGCGCTCACCAGCCCCGCGGTCAACACCGTCCTCGGCGCGCCGGCCTCGCTCACGATCTCCGCCACCGCGAGCGACGCCGACGGCATCAAGCGCGTCGATTTCTTCGCCGGCTCCACGATCATCGGTAGCAAGACCACCGCGCCGTACACGTTCACGTGGTCCAACGTCGCCCCCGGCACCTACCACATCGTCGCGAAGGCCACCGACAACCTCGAGAACCGCACGTTCTCCACACCCGTCACGGTCACCGTGAAATAATCCCTGCAGCTCGGGGCCGCTCTCGGAGCGGCCCTTTTTTCTTTCCCGCTTTTCCTCGGCTTCAACCCGCCGCGGTTTTTCCGCGTTCCCAACCCCATGAAGAAAAACGCAACTCATCTGTAATAGACCCCACCGGTTTCCGGTAATTACCGATACCGGGGATTTTTCCCGGTGCACAACTGCTACCCATCGCCCTCGCTCGCTATGAAACGATTCCTGTCGTCTGCCTTGTTGCTCGCCGTCGGCCTTCACGCCACGGCCGCGCTCGCCGCCCCGCTCACGATCACCAGCACCACGGTGCCTACCGCCATCGGCGGTGTCGCCTACTCGACCACGCTCACTGCCACCGGCGGCACGTCGCCGTACACGTGGACGGTCCAGTCCGGCGGACTCCCGCCGGGCCTCACGCTCACGTCGGCCACCGGCGTAATCAGCGGCACGCCGTCCACCTCGAGCTGGGTCTACACTTACCCGTTTAACATCTACGTGTACGTGAAGGACGCGAAGGGCACCAAGGCCTACGCCACCATCGCCACCCCCGTCGTCGCACCGAGTAGCACGCCCACGACTCCGCCGCCTACCACTCCTCCGCCCACAACCACTCCCCCCACGACACCTCCGGTCACTCCGCCGTCCAACGCCACCTATGGTCTCAGCGTCGTCAACGGCTCCGGCTCTGGCTCGTACTTGCCCGGCACCGTCGTGACCATCACCGCGACCGCCGCGCCCGCTGGCCAGACGTTCTCGCAGTGGACTGGCTCCGCCGTCGCCAACGCCACCTCCGCCACGACCACAGTCACCACCGTCGCGTCCAACTCCACGGTCACCGCCACCTTCGTCGCGTTGCCGCCTCCGCCGCCCACGCCGCCCGCTGCGCCGACCAATCCCATCCTGTTCGTCACGCAGGTACCCGTCGGCATGGACTTCTCCACCGTCGGCTCCGTGTTCAGCAATCACCGTCCCGGCGTCGACTCCGCCGCACGCGGTGGCGACCTCTACATTCGTTACCCGGATGGCTCGCTGCGCAATCTCACCGCTGAGGCCGGCTTCGGCTCGACCACCGTTTTCCAAGGCGCCAACTCCATCGCCGTCCGCGAGCCGAGCGTCCACTGGAATGGCCAGAAGGCCGTCTTCAGCATGGTCGTCGGTGCGCCCGCCACCGCCAACGCCTCGAACACCTCCATGTGGCAGCTCTACGAAGTGACCGGTCTCGCGCAGGGCCAGACCGCCACGATCACCAAGGTCGCCAATCAGCCCGCCTACAACAACGTCGCCCCGTGCTACGGCACCGATGGCCGCATCATCTTCTCCAGCGATCGCCCGCGCAACGGTCAGTCGCATCTCTATCCGCAGCTCGACGAGTACGAGCTCGCGCCGACCACCACCGGTCTCTGGAGCCTCGATCCCGTCAGCGGCGATCTCTTCAATCTCGATCACACGCCGTCCGGTGCGTTCTCCCCGAGCGTCGATAGCTTCGGCCGCGTCGTCTTCGTCCGCTGGGATCACCTGCAGCGCGACCAGGAGGCCGACATCGACAATGGTGACCTCGCTGCGGGCCGCGCGCCCACCTACGGCACGTTCAACTACTCCGACGAGTCCTCGTCCGCGTCCGTCCTCGCCGGCGTCCGCACCGAGGTCTTCCCCGAGCCCCGCGCCGCGACAGGCAACACCACCGGCCACATCTTCAATTTCTTCTTCCCCTGGATGATCGCCGAAAACGGCACCGGCGAAGAGACGATCAACCACATCGGCCGCCACGAGCTCGCCGGCTACATCCCCGGCTCGATCATCGGCGACAACAGCATCGGCACGTTCAGCCTCGGCGCCACGCCGCGTTTCAACTTCGCGACGTACCTCAATAACTTCATCCAGCTCCGCGAGGACCCGCTCGTCCCCGGCCGCTACCTCGGCACCGATGGCCCGGAGTTTTCCACCCACGCGTCCGGCCAGTTGCTCTCGATCACCGCGCCCGCTGGTCTCGACGCCGACCACATCCAGCTCGCCTACATCACCGACCCGATCGGCAAGACGAGCAGCACGTCGTCCGCGCACACCGGCCACTTCCGCGATCCGCTCCCGCTGAGCAACGGCACCCTCGTCGCCGTCCACACCGCCGTCACCACCGATGAATCGAAGCGCAGCATCGGCTCCGACTACGACTTCCGCCTGAAGACCCTCTGGCAAAACGGCACCTACTGGGAAGCCTACCAGACCCTCACCCCCGGCTTCACCAAGACCGTGAGCTTCTACCTGGGCGGCAGCACGCCGTTCACCTACTCCGGCCCGCTCTGGGAGTTGAACCCCGTCGAGGTCCGCGCCCGCCCGATCCCGCAGGCCGCCGCCGCGCCGCTCGCCACGCAGGAGCAGCAGGTCTTCGACGAAGAAGGCGTCAACGTCGCGACGTTCCAAAGTTACCTCCGCGCCAACAACCTCGCCGTCGTCGTCAGCCGCAACGTCACCACCCGCGACCACGCCGAGAAGCAGCAGCCGTACAACCTGCGTATCGCCGGAACGAATACAAAAACCGTCGGCACCGGCGGCACGCTCTACGACGTCGGCTTCCTTCAGTTCTTCCAAGGCGACCAGATCCGTGGCTTCGGCCTGCGCAGCGGCACAAGCACCCCGAGTGGTGGCCGCCGCGTCCTCGCCCAGCCGCTGCACGACGATGCCGCCCTCGCCGCCAATCCCGCCGCCCCCGGAGGCCCCGCCGGTAGCGTGCAGCTCGGCACCGACGGCTCGATGGCCGCGTTCCTCCCCGCCCGCCGCGCCACCACCTGGCAGCTCACCGACACCGCCGGCGCCCCCGTCGTCCGCGAGCGCTACTGGCTGACCTTCCAGCCCGGCGAGATCCGCTCCTGCACGAGCTGCCACGGCATCAACACGACCGACCAAGCCAACCACCCGGTCCCCACCAACAAACCCGAAGCCCTCCGTACTCTCCTGAAATACTGGAAAGCCCAAACCGGCAACTAACCCGCCTCTCCTCCTCATCGAAGGCCGCCCCCAAAAGGGCGGCCTTCTTCTTTTTGTGGACGGGGCTTCACGCCCCGACATTTCCACCCTCAATCCCGTCGCAAAACCTGACCCCGTCTCCAACCCTTCTGCGCCTTTTGCGCCTTCTTGCGGCCATCTACCACTACCCAACAACAAGCGACAATATCCGAGAATAGCCGGGACATAGAGAGAATTTTACCACCTCGTCCTCACCTCATCCGCGTCCATCACCGTTCATCCGCGGTTACCTCGCCCCATCCTTCCCACTCCCCCGCATCCTCCTTTCAAAGAACCCAACCTCTGCCAACCACCTACCTCCGACTCCCCTTTTCGTGCCCCTTCGTGTGTTTCGTGGGCCAAAACAAACACCCGAAAACACCCGGGAATATCCGGGAAATAGAGGAGAAATCCTCCACCTCTCCCTCACCATTCGCGTCCGTTCGCGGTCACCTCCTCCTCTTCCCCATCTCACTCCAACACCCCGCCCACAAAAAATCCGCGTCCATCCGTGTTCATCCGCGGTTTCAATCTTCATCGTACCCTCCATCCTACCACACTCTTTCTCCCGCACCTAACCGTCCATTGACACCATGGACTGTATTGCGCCTTTTTTTTCGCCCCTTCGAAGAATCCTTCGCGAACCTTCGCCCTCTTAGCGTCTTCGCGCTTAACTTCCCCTCCGCTTTCCGTCCTCCGTTCTCTCCGTTTCCTCCTGTAAAAAATCCGCCCCGCTCTCGCTCCCTTCGCTTGTCCCAGACCCGCCTCCTCTTCCTCTGCTCGCGCAACCACTGGCGCAGCCCCACCGCCGAGTCCCTCTTCCGCTCGCACCCGCACTACACCGCGCGCTCCGCCGGCACCGCTGACTCCGCCCGCATCAAGGTCACCGTCTGTCACGTCGAGTGGGCCGACCTCATCTTCTGCATGGAGAAAAAACACGCCGACATCCTCCGTCAGCGTTTCCCCGACGCCCTCGCCGAAAAACAACTCATCGTCCTCGGCATCCCCGACGACTTCGAGTTCATGGACCCCGAGTTGATCGCACTCCTTCGCGCCGAACTCGCCGCGCACCTCGCACTCTGACGCTCCGCCGCGCGCGTCGTTTGCTCCGGCCGATTTTCTTTTCACGGTTTTCCCGATGTTCCCCAAGCCCTCCTCCTTCGTGCCGCTGGCCGCGCTCAGCTTCCTCGGCAGCGCCGCCGCTCACGCCGCGCCCGCGCCCGCGTCCGCCCCGGCAGCGCCCAACATCCTTTTCATCCTCGCCGACGACCTCGGCTACGGCGATCTCGGCTGCTATGGCCAGACGCGTCTCGCCACGCCGGCCATCGATAAACTCGCGCGCGAGGGCACGCGGTTCACGCAGTTCTACGCCGGCTCCGCCGTCTGCGCCCCCTCGCGCAACGCCCTCATGACCGGCCAGCACAACGGCCACGCCACCATCCGCGGCAACGCCAAGGTCGATCTCACTCCCGCCGACACCACCGTCGCGCAGCTCCTCAAGTCCGCCGGCTACACCACCGCGCTCGACGGCAAGTGGGGCCTCGGCGCCGAGGGCGGACCCGGCGCGCCGACGAAGAAGGGCTTCGATCATTTCTTCGGGTACGTCGACCAGACGCACGCGCACAATTACTACCCGAGCTTCCTCGTGCGCGAGGACCAGCGCATGCCGCTGCACAACGTCGTCCCCGACGAGGGTCCCTACGGCCAGGGCGTCGCCACCACGCGCGTCGACTACAGCGCCGCGCTCATCGCCGACGATGCGCTCGCGTTTCTAGACAAGCAGCGCGACGCGAAGCAGCCGTTCTTTCTCTACTGCGCCTTCACGCTCCCGCACGCCAACAACGAGGGCAAACCCGACGGCATGGACACCGCCCCCGGCGACCGCACGCCGTTCGAAAAGGAAAACTGGCCCGCACCCGAGAAGGGTTTCGCCGGCATGATGGGCCGCCTCGACCGCGACGTCGCGCGCCTCATGGAAAAACTCCACGCGCTCCACCTCGACGAAAACACGCTCGTCATCTTCGCCTCCGACAACGGCCCGCACCGCGAGGGCGGCCACGATCCCGACTTCTTCCATTCGCGCGGCCCCCTCCGCGGCATCAAGCGCGACGCCTACGAGGGCGGCACGCGCGTGCCGTTCATCGCGCGGTGGCCCGGCCACGTTCCCTCCGGCGCGACCTCAGAGCACGTCGCGTACTTCGGCGACTTCCTCGCCACCGCCGCCGATCTCGCGCACGTCGCCGTGCCCGCCGGGCGCGACAGCCTGAGCTTCGCCCCCGCGCTCCTCGGCCACGCCGACCAACAGCCGAAGCACGACTACCTCTACTTCGAGTTTTACGAGGGCGCCACGTGGCAATCCACCCGCTTCGGCAACTGGAAAGCCATCCGCTCCCCCATGCTCACCGGCCCCGTCGAGCTCTACGATCTCTCCACCGACCTCGCCGAGTCCCACGACCTCGCCGCCACCCACCCCACCGAAGTCGCCCGCGCCCGCCAGATCATGCAGGAAGCGCACGTACCTTCCGCTCACTTCACACCGCCCTCGGCAAAGTAGCGCGGTGCTTCAGCCCGCGCCCATAGGTCCTATAGGTCCCATGCGTCCTATAGGACCTATCTTTTTCACTCCGCAGCACCCGCGGCTCCCGCCTTGAAAGGATTCCTCTCCGGCGCCTCCGCGTGAGGCACCACGCCGAGCATCCCGCGCAGCAGATAGTTCAGCGCCGGCACGCGGTGCCGCAGCCACACGCTCATCTGCTCGGGCTTCGCGCCGAGTCCGGCCTTCGGCTCGAGTGCAGTGCGCCCGAGCGAGAGCCGGCGGCAGCGCCACTCGATCGCATCGCGGATCGTCGCGTGCAGCAGCGCGAGGTAAAGCGGTTGCCCGGCCGCCGCCACCTCGCGGTCGAAGCCGATGTAGTATCCGATCGCTGTATCGCCATCGCGGATACTCGTCACGAAGCCGACCAGTTCGCCGCCGCGCCGGATGCCCGTCGCGCGAAAATCCTGCCCGCCCGCCTGCGCCAGCATCGGCAGATAGGTCGCGGGCAGTTTCACGAGCGCCACCGCCGCATTGCCGAGCACCGAGAGATACAGCTCGTGCAGGCGCGGACCATGCGCGGAAAAATCCGCCAGCGCCTCGAGGGTGCAGCCGCCCGCCGCGAGTTTCTTCTGCTGGTCCTTCACCTTGCGCCGGTACTTCGCGTCGAGCGCACCGAGATAGTCCTCGTAGCTGCGCCACGCGGGATCGAGCTCTAGCACCATGTTGGGCTCCGTCTCCATCGGCCGGTAGCTGAAGCGGCGCAGCGACTCCGTGCCGCCTTGGCGCGTCGTGAAATCCTTCAGCATCACGAGGTCCGTCTGGCCCGACAGCCGCTCCGCGCGGCGCATCCGGTACAGCGCCTCCGCCACGCCGGGCCACACGTCCGCGGGATTTTCCTCGGGCGCAAACGCCACGCCGTGAAAGCCCCACGCCATCAGATTTCCCGCCACGAGCATCCGCTCGCGGATGCGCGCCCGCGCCTTGCGCATCGCCGGCGAGAGCACGCGGCGGAGCAAACTCTTCTCGCCCGATCCGCCCACGCGGTCGCCGGTCACCGTCACGAGTTGCGCCGCCACGAGCGCCACCGCGCGATCGCCGCGAAAGATCATCGCGTAGCGCGGCGCGATGTTATCCGGCCCGTGTTGCTCGATGGTGCGCAGCACATCGCGGCGCAGGAAGAAACTCGCCGGCGTCGCCAGCGCATCCCAGCGCACGGGGTCGAGATAGTCCACGCGGTCCGCGAGCACGATGCCGAAGCCGCTCGGCGCATGGCGTTCTTCGTGGCGCGCTTTCACGGCGCGCAGTTTCTCGGCGAGGCGGCTGATCGGCGGATCGAACTCAGAGCTCATGCTGGGGATTCGCTATACTCATCCGCCGCGCCCGCGCCCGCAAGCCCCCGCGCTGTCACCACTTTTCCCACACAGCGCTGTATATCACCGAGGCTCACCCCATGATTGCTCCGCCTCACCCAACCCTCGATGCTCCCGCCATGCGTCCGCGTGTAAAAATCTGCTGCATCAAGTCCGTCGCCGAAGCCCGCCTCGCCGTCGCGCACGGGGCCGACGCCATCGGGCTCGTCTCCGCGATGCCGAGCGGCGCGGGCATCATCCCCGACGAAGCTCTCATCCCCGCCATCGCCGCGAGCATCCCGCCGACGGTCGCGAGTTTCCTGCTCACGTCGCGCACAGAGGTCGACGCCATCGTCGCGCAGCACCGCGAAGCGCGCACGAGCACGATCCAGCTCGTCGACGCTCTCACGCGCGGCACGCACGCCGAGCTACGTCGCGCGTTGCCCGGGATCCGCATCGTGCAGGTGATCCACGTCGTCGACGAAGACTCCGTCAAAGAAGCGCTCACCGCCGCCCCGCACGTCGACGGCCTGCTGCTCGACTCCGGCAATCCCAAGCTCGCCGTCAAAGAACTCGGCGGCACCGGCCGCGTGCACGACTGGTCGCTCTCCCGCCGCATCGTCGCCGAGAGCGGCGTCCCCGTCTTCCTCGCCGGCGGCCTCCGCGCCCATAACGTCGCCGCCGCCTACGGCCAAGTGCAGCCCTACGGCCTCGACATCTGCAGCGGCGTCCGCACCGACGACAACCTCGACGCGTCAAAACTCGCCGCCTTCTTCACCGCCATCCGCACCCTAAGCCCCTGATTCCACGCCTGCGTGGGAGCGCGACCGCCCCCGGTCGCCCGGATCGTCCACTGTGGGAGGGGCTTTACGCCCCAACAATCCCACCAGCGACTCGGCGCTCGCGAACCTCCGAAAATGGGGACGCGGCGCCCCCGCCGCGTTTTCCAACCCCACGCTCCGCCCCCCCCAAAATCCCCCCTTCAATCCTCCTCCCATTCTTGCGCCTCCTGTGCCTTCTGTGGCCAACCCTCACCATCCGCTCTCGTTTCTCCCACTACTCTGTAGCTTTGTAGTCTAGCGTCCACGCTTCTCCCTCTTCTCTTCCGTGAAACCCGGCTTCGCCCGCACCGCCGCCATCCTCACCGCCTTCCTCTTCGGCACCTTCCTGCCGCAAGCGGATGCGCTCACGGGTGCGATCCGCTGGCTTGTGATGGGGATGCTGTTTCTCGTTTTCCTCCAGACACGCTTCTCGCGCGCCTCGCTGCGCCGCAGTCATCTCGTGCTGCTCGCGGCCAACTTCGCTGTCGGTTTTTTCGCGTGGGGCATCGGCACCTTCGCGGGCCCCGATGTCGCGCTCGCCGTGTTCTTCTGCGGCATCACGCCCACCGCCACCGCCGCGCCCGTGATCGTCAGCTTCCTCGGCGGCGCGGTCGACTACGTCGTCGCGGCGTTCCTCCTCACCAACATCGTCATCGCCGCGCTTCTGCCCATACTATTGCCGCTCGTGCTCGGCCACGCCACGCCCGCGCTCTTCGCGCAGATCAGCGGCAGTATCGGCCTGATCGTCTTCGCCCCGATGCTGCTCGCGTGGCTCGTCCGCGCCGTGCACCCCGACGCCACCCGCTGGCCCGCGAAACTGAGCAACGTCTCCTTCGGCGCATGGGTCGTCGCGATTTTCATCATCACCGCGCACGCGTCGCACTTCCTTCGCGAGCAAGCCCACCTCCCGCGCAGCCTCGTTGCCGAGATCGCCGCCGGCTCGCTGCTCGTCTGCGCGCTCAATTTCGCCCTCGGCCGCCTCATCGGCCGCCGCGATTTCCCTAGAGAAGCCAGCCAGTCCCTCGGCCAGAAAAACACCACGTTCACCATCTGGCTCGCGATGACCTACGCCAGCCCGCTCATCGCCCTCGGCCCGACCTTCTACGTCCTCTGGCACAACCTCTGGAACTCCTGGCAACTCCACCGCCACGCCACGCGCCACAGTGCGCCCTAGAGCACAACCAGTAGCGCCGTAGCCCCGCTTGCGCCATCTCGCGCACCGCAAAAATCCAAGCGGACCGCTGCTACGTCCGCCCCACATTCCTGCACCTCTTGTGCCTCCAGCTAAAAAATCCCTCTTTGCTCCGACCTTCGCCCCTTTGCGTCTTCGCGTTTAATCCCGGCTCATCACCCCACCATCGACCCAACCGATAGCCGCAATCAGTCGTTTCGATTCACGCCCACCCGCCGTCTCGTGCTAAACTGAGCGCGTGACCCTCCGCCCCTTTCTCCTTCTCGCCGCGCTCGTGCTGCCCACGTTCGCGTTCGCCGCCGACAAATCTCCCGCCGCCTCGCTCGACTTCGACGTCCTGACCACGGTGCAATACGCGCACGCGGACATTTTCTACCGCACACCGTCGGAGTTTCCACCGCGTCTCGCCCGCGCCACCGAAATCGCGCCCGGCCAGCGGCTCGATCTCGTCGTGCTCGCCAAGGGTTTCGCCGTCGACGCCGAGGGCCGCGCCGATCTCTCGTACGAATTCACCACGCGCTACCCCGACGGCAAGGACCACCCTGCGCCGAAGCCGGTCACCGTCATCGCGAAGGCCAAACTCGACCCGCGCACCCTCGCCTTCCCACGCGAGATCGCGACGTTCCAGACCGCCCCCGGTGAGCCCTCTGGCGAATACGTTTTCGAGTTCACGCTCACCGACCACGTGAGCGGCGCGAAGGTCACCAACACCGCAAAGATCCGCGTCACCGACTCCAACGCCCCGCTGCCGCTCCCCACCGACGTCGATCCGCTCACGTTCATGACCGACTACTTTCAGCGCCCACGCCCGCGTCTCGCACTGAATGTCCTCGTCGCCCTCAGCCACACGCCCTTCGCGCAGCGCACCCCCGACGGCCAAGGCGCGCTGCTCGGCTTCTACGGCCAGCTCCTCGCCGACAACCCGTGGCTCGTCCCGTCCTTCCGCGAGCACCTCATCCAAACCACCGACGCCACCGAGCGCCGCATCTTCGCCCTTGTACTCGCCTATGCGCACCGCGACAACCCCGCCTTCGCGCGCGATCTCCCGAAACCCGCCGTCGACGCCTACACGACCGCGCTGCGCCTCGGCTTCCCGCGCCCCTCGCCCGCGCCGACCACGGGCGGCCAGCTCGATCTCAACTGGGGCCGCTTCTTCGCCAGCGGTCACTACGACTCCATCCGCGACCTCGCCCTCGTCGTCCAAAATTTCCTCCCCTACCGCGGTCAGCTCGACGCCTACAAGAAACAACCCGACCGCCCGAAAACTCCGCCACCCGACGCGATGAAAGACATCCTCCTCGGCACCGCGATGTGGTCCCTCGGCAGCAACGCCCACCAGCACGACCTCGTCCGTCACTACCTGCTCACCCTCACCCGCACCCCCGACCTCCAGCCCGAAACCAAAGCCGCCCTCCAAGCCGCGCTCAACGCCCCGCCACCCGCGCCAAAATAG
This sequence comes from Verrucomicrobiota bacterium, assembly GCA_048498795.1. GTDB lineage: Bacteria > Verrucomicrobiota > Verrucomicrobiia > Opitutales > Opitutaceae > JBEHXH01. The sequence goes on along the minus strand of JBEHXH010000006.1, from coordinate 132,583 downwards.
TTTCCGCGCTTTGCACCGCCGGCAACGTGCGGCAAAGCTCAGTCCATCAAATCATATACTTTATCGGATCTGCCAGTTTTCAACGTGCCTTGGCTAGCTCATGAGGTTCGCTCTTGTTAATTTCAGGCGTAATCAATCCTTGCTCAACGGTGAGGTTCAAAACGAGCGCATCGCTCTTGCTCAACGACTCCGGTATTGTGAAACGCGCACGACCGCCATACACACCTCCCCACAACGGATCCTCGACTTGGATCAACCATTCCTTGCGAGTTCGAATGAGTAGAGAAAACTTTCCGTCCTTATCAGACGTGGCTGTGACTTTAGGCAAAACCGAAGGTAGAAATGGCAGAAATGGGAAAGTCCTCCCTATCTCCATTTCCTTTATCACAATACCCGATTTTGGCTTACGATTCCCATCGTAGCATTCTCCCGATATTCTTAGCTCTTGCGTGGCGCAGCCCGTAAACAGCCCGCATCCAGCGATCAAAAATAGGCAGAAGTTCAGAGCATGGATTTCCCGCAAGAGCTGCATTATTAAGTAGTGCATAATTCTTATGCCCCAGATTCCAACCTGAAACCAAAGCCGACCTCAACGCCCCGCCGCCCGCGCCAAAATAGTTCCCGCGCATTGCGCCGCCGCTCCGGCTCAGTGAAGCTCCGCCCATGAAATCCCACCGGCAGGAGCTGTGGTTCGAAGCGCCGTCGCGCCGCGCGTTCATCAACATCACGCCGCAGGTCGAGCAGTGCCTGCGCGCCAGCGGCATCCGTGAGGGCCTCTGCCTCGTCAACGCCATGCACATCTCCGCCAGCGTCTTCATCAACGACGACGAGTCCGGCCTGCACGCCGATTTCGAGAAGTGGCTGGAGAAACTCGCACCCGAAAAGCCGCATTCGCAGTACGCGCACAACTCCGGCGAGGACAATGCCGACGCCCATCTCAAGCGCACCATCATGGGCCGCGAGGTCGTCGTCGCCGTCACCACGGGCAAGCTCGACTTCGGTCCGTGGGAGCAAATTTTTTACGGCGAGTTTGACGGCCTCCGCCGCAAGCGCGTGCTCGTCAAGCTCATCGGCGAATAGCCCGCCGGTGCGCGGACTGACCGCCCTCCGCGCACCGGTTTTCGCCTAAAATCGCGCGGCGGTGGGCCGATTCTATGGCTTGCCGCGCCATGCCCCGACCGCGTCGATTTTCCCTGAGCATCCCTCGCCGGCTGCTCCTCCTGACGATCATTCCCATCGTCGGCCTCGTCGCGCTGGCTAGCCTGTCGTTTCGCACGCTCTATCTGGAGCACAAGGCCCTCCTCTCCGACGCCGAGGCCATCGCCGCCTATCACCGCGAGATCGACGCCTTCACCGCGGGCACCGATCAGTTCACCGCCGAGCGCGCCACCTCCGAGCGGGTCTTCGCCCAGCGCAACGAGCAAACCCTCGCCGCCTACCGCGCCACCTTCGCCGCCACCGATCGCGCCGTCGCCGACCTCTACGCGCGGCTCGATGCGCTCCTGGCCTCACCGCAGGCCAAGCTCTTCGCCGACAAAAACCAGTCGATCCGCTCATTCATCGACGCCCAGCTCGCCGACGCGCGCACTGCCACCCTCGAGGCCAAGAAAAAATCCGGCGACGTCTTCTACATCTACATGAAGATCGCCTACAGCTCGCTCGGTATCAGCGAGTCGATGCGGCCGATCATGCAGACCCCGCAGGGCTTCAACCTCTTCGATGCGATCTTCGCGATGCAGAAGATCCACATCCAGGAAAGCGTCGCCCACAATCTCGCGCTGCAAGGTCTCCAGTCCGGCGGCCTCCCGCGCGAGGAGCTCGCCCTGCTCCGCCGCCAGTACTTCATCTCTACGGAAAACGAGTACTACTTGCTGAAATTCCAGCCCGAGCTGCGCGCGTACTTCAAATCAACTACGCGCAAGACCGACGACGACACGGCCTTCTACAGCTACCTCAGCGATCTCTCCGGCGTGCAGCCTGAGCGCACACCGTTCCCCGAGTTCAAGCCCAAGGGCCGCCCGCTCCCCGAGTTCATCGCCACGCATTTCGCCGCGTACACCGAGGCCTACCGCTACGCTTTCAACTTCGCCGCTAAGACGCTCGCCGACGCCGAGCACGAGCGTCGCCGTCACGCGCTGCTCATCGGCGCAGCGCTGCTCGCGGGCATCGCGTTCAGCCTCGCCGTCAATCTCGCCATCACGCGCAGCACGCGTCGCAGCCTCGCCTCTGTCGCCAACAACCTCGACACGGACGCCGACGAAGTAAAATCCGCCTCGTCGCAACTCACCGCTGCCGGCGACCGCATGTCCGCCGACGCCGCGCGCTACGCCGAAGCCATCGACCAGATCGGCACGAGCCTCGGCCACGTCGCCACCTCCGCCGACACAAACAAAGGCCACGCCGCCAAAGCCGCCGCCACCACGCAGGGCGCGAGCAACTCCGTCGACGCTGGTCTCAGCACCATCAGCCAGCTCGACGCCGCGATGACTTCCGCGCGCGGCTCCGGACAAAAAATCAATCAGGTCATCGCGCGCATCAACGACCTCTCGTTTCAAACCAACCTCCTCGCGCTCAACGCCGCCGTCGAGGCCGCCCGCGCGGGCGAGGCCGGCGCCGGTTTCGCCGTCGTCGCCGACGAGGTCCGCCGTCTCGCCGGCCGCTGCGCCGAGGCCGCGCGCGAGACGGCCGAGCTCATCGGCGAGTCGACCAAGGACACCGGCACCGCCATCGCGAAATCCGACGACCTCGCGAAGCGCTTCAAGGACGTCTCCCGCACCATCCACGAGGTCCACGAGATCGTCGCCGCGATGAGCACCAATTTCTCGCAGCAAGCCGCCAGCATCGGCGACCTCAACCGCTCCGTCGCCGACCAGCGCACCATCGCGCAAAACATGGTCAACGCCGCTGGCGAAGCCGCCGTCACCGCCCGCTCGATGGAAGCCCAAGTCGACAGCCTCGAAGCCAGCGTCGCCCGCATGGACACCCTCCTCGGCCAAGCCCGCGCGCAAGAGCCGACAGCTCCGTCACCCGTTGCTCCGCCGCCCGCTGCTCGCCCCTCCTCTGTCCGCCGCCCGCCGGTTCGCGAAAAAGTCCCCGCTCATCGCGACTAAGCGCAGATCCGCCTTTCCCCGCAGCGCGTCCAGCGCTCGACGAGTGTAGCCCGCGTTTGCGTTTTGCGCCCCCACCGGTGCGCTGTGCCCGCCCCTCACCGCGCTATCTGTACCGTCGTATCTACAGATTGGCCCGCGACTGTGTCGCACGCTTTTCCGCGCGCGGGCGTACACTCGGTGCGCCATGCACTCACTGCTGCTCGATTTCTCCACCGCGCTCCGCTTTTTCGCCCGGCGGCGCGCGGCGTTCGCCGTGATTGTCGCCACGATGGCGCTGGCCATCGGGGCCAACACCGCCGTGTTCTCCGTCCTGAAAGCCTTCCTGTTCGCCAACCTCGCCGTGCCCGAGTCGGACCGCGTCGCCTTCGTCTGGACCGTGCGCGCGCTCCCCGGCCGCGGCAACGTCGACTTCAACGACGCGTATCCCAACTACAAGCTGCTGCGCGAGACCACGCACTTCTGGGAAAAGGCCGCGTGCGTGAGTTTCACCGACGTCAACTGGCAGCAAGACGCCGACACGCGCCGCCTGCAGGGCGCGCGCGTCACCGGCGATTTCTTCAGCGTCATGCGCGTCTCGCCCGTGCTCGGTCGCACGTTCACCGAGCAGGAGCAGGGTCCGAAGGCCGCACCCGTCGCGATGATCAGCCACGCGTTGTGGCGCAGCGCCTTTGCCGGTGCGCCCGACGTCGTCGGCCGCACTCTGCGGCTCAACGGTGCGCCGCACACGATCATCGGCGTGCTCCCGCCCGGCTTCAGCCAGCCGCAGGGCACCGAAGTGTGGCTGCCGTTCGACCTGTCGCCCGAGCAGTGGACCGCGATCAACGGTGGGCGGCAGTTCCTCGTCTACGCCCGGCTCGCTCCCGGCATCACGACTGCCGCCGCCGACCGCGAGCTGCGCGCCTTCACCCCGCGCGCCCGCGAGATGGACGCCGCCAACAAGGACTGGAGCTGGCGCGTGCAACCGCTCCGCGAAAACCTGCTCGCGGGCGCGGACAAGACTCTCGTCTTCGTCCAAGCGGGTGCCGCGGTGCTGCTCATCCTCGCCATCACCAATCTCGCCTCGCTCCTGCTCGCGTGGGCCGCCGAGCGGCGGCGCGAAACCGCCGTGCGTCTCGCCCTCGGCGCGAGCGGCTGGCGACTCGCGCGGATGTTTCTCGTGCAGAGCCTCACGCTCGTCGCGCTCGGTGGCATCGCGGGCGTGCTCCTCGCGTCGCTCACGCTGCCCGCGTTGCAGCGGCTCAATCCCAATCCGCAGCTCTCGCTCCTGCTCGACCATCTCGAGCTCGATCGCAGCGCATTGCTCTTCGCCGCCGCGCTCGTGGTCGGCGCGGGTTTGCTCGCAGGTTTGTTTCCCGCGTGGCAGGCGCGGTCCACCTCGCTCGACGAAGCGTTGCGCAGCGAGTCGCGCGGTGCCAGTGCGGGCCGTGGTGCGCTGCGCGGCCAGCAGCTCATGGTCGTGCTACAGGCCGCGATCTCCGTGCTGATTCTCTGCGGCGCGGGCCTCGCCGCGCTGGGTTTTGCGAATCTCACGCGCGTCGACCTCGGTTTCGCCGCCGAGAATCGCGTGGCGTTTCGCTTCCAGTTTCCCGAGCCCGCGTACGCCACGCACGAGCAGCGCGTCGCGTTTGCCCACGCACTCGAGCACAATCTCGCCGCCGAGCCCGCCCTGCTCGCGAGCGGGCTCAGCACCACGATTCCCGTCGGCGACACACAGTGGGGCGGCGGATTTTTCCCGCAGTTGCCCAACGGCGAATTCTTGAAGGACCCGTCGGTCTTCCACTATCGGCGCGTCACGCCCGGCTATCTTTCCACGATGGGCATCCCGCTCGTCGAGGGTCGCTTGCTTGACGAGCGCGACACCAACGACCGCCCGCCCGTCGCCGTCGTAAGTCGCGCGCTCGCCGAAAAATACTGGCCCGGCCAGAGCGCCATCGGGCGCAAGCTGCGCCGCCTCGTGCCCAAGGACAGCGCGGTCGAGATCGTCGGCGTCGTGGGCAATGTCTACGACGCCGGCGCCGGCGTGCCCTCGGGCGAGACGGTCTACGTGCCGTTCGATCAGGTCTCGCTGCGGCGCGGTTGGATCGTGCTGCACGGCCGCGGCACCGTGGAGGAAACGCTCGCCTCCGGCCGCCACGCGTTGCGCGTCACCACGGCCGACATCGCGGGCTACGACGCCGCGCCGCTCACCAAGCTCGCGTGGCAGGCCAACGCCCTGCCGCGTCTCCAAGTCGCGTTGCTCGGCGTCTTCGCGTTGATCGCCGTCGGCATCGCCGCGCTCGGCAGCTACGGCGTGATGAGCCAGCTCGTCGCCAATCGGCAGAAGGAAATGGCCATCCGCACCGCCCTCGGCGCTTCCGCTGGTGGTGTCCTCGGCCTCGTGCTGTGGCACAACGCTCGTCTCGCTGCCACCGGCGCGCTGCTCGGCCTCATCGGCGCGTGGTTCGCCGCGCACGCCGCCGCCGCCACGCTCCCGGGTTTCGACGCGAAACCGCTCTGGCCCTACCTCGCCGTCACCGCTCTCGTCCTCGTCATCACCCAGCTCGCCAGTTTCGTCCCCGCCCGCCGCGCCGCCCGGCTTGATGTGCAGGCCGTACTCACGGCGAGTTGAGTCGCGAAAAGTCCGCGCGCATTGCGTCCAGTGACATCCCCGTCACGGCGGGTGTTATTAGCCCGGCAAACATCCGCCCGTTACAAACGATGATGATCGCTACGGCTCGGTGACAAAATCGTGTGCGGGCTAAACTCAGGCGGACTTCGCTCCGTATCCCTGCGCGCCATGGTCTCACCACGCCGTCGGAAGGTTCAGAGTCTTCACCGCCTTTTGCAGGCTCCGTTGCTCATCGGCGCCGCGATCTGCCTCGGCCTCTGCGGTCTCGCCGTGTTCGTGCTCGCTCGCGTCGAGAGTCGCGTGCGCCAGCTCGCGATCGATGTCGACACGCGCGCCGCTCCGGCTTCGGAACTCGTGCGCGTGGTCAATGGTGTCGCGCTCCGCGTCGCCCGCTACAATCGCACGCGCGCCGAGCCCGAGCGACAGACCGCCGTTGCGGAGTTCGCGAGCGCCACCCGCGAGTTTGGTCGCGTGCGTGTCGCGATGGCCGCGCGTGAAGACGGCACCGCTTCCGCCACACTCGTCCGCGAGGCCCTGCCGCGGCTCGCCGCGTGGCGGCAGGCCTTCGACGACACCGCCAAGGTCTGCCTGCAGACCGAGCGCTCCACGCGCGGCATCGCCTCGCAGACGTCGCTGCTCACCACGCTCTTCGTCCAGCTCGCGAGCGACGACGGCAAAGTCATCCCCGGCCCGCGCGCGCCCGATCACGCGCGCACGATGGACGCCGCCCTCGGCGGCATCGGTGAAATTCAAAATGCCGTGCTCTTCGCCAGCTCCCTGCTCGATCCCGCGCAGATGGACCGTGCCGTCACGCGCCACGCCAAGCTGCTCGCCTCCGTCAACGCCCTCTACCAAGCCACCGCACCCTCCGACCTCCGCGACTTCCTCGAGGAAGTGCGCAACAAGGTGAAGGACCTCGGCGATGAGCTCGCCAATTTCCGCCAAGGCCTCATCGATCGCAACGCCACACAGGAAAAACTCAGCAACGCAGGCACCGCCGCGCTCGATCTGCTCGATCCGGTCGGCCGCCAAGTGATGACCGAGGCCAGCCGCGCTTCCAGCGCCGCGCAGACGCGCCTCGACCAGACCCTCGTCGGCCTCGCCATCGCTGCCGCTGCTGTCCCGCTCATCGGCCTGCTCGCGGGTCGCGGTCTCGTGCGGCGCGTCACGCGTCGTCTCGCTCCCGTCGTCGAGCGGCTCGGTCGCTCCGCGAGCAAAACCGCCGAGGGTGCCGGCCGAGCCGATACCGATGCCAGCGCTCTCGCCACGACAGCCGAGGAGCATGCCACCGCCATTGCACGTCTGACCGACGGCGCGGCGCACGTCGCTTCCGCCGCTAAATCCAATCTCACCCATCTCCAATCCGCCGCGAAGCGCGCCGAAAGCGCGGGCGAAAGCGCCCAGCACGGCTCTGCCAGCGTCGCCGATCTCGGCGAGGCCATGCGCGCCATCGCCGCCACGAGCCAGCAAGTGCAGCAGGCCGTCGGCGCGATCGACGAGATCGCCTTCCAGACCAACGTCCTCGCGCTCAATGCCTCCATCGAGGCCGCCCGCGCCGGCGAGGCGGGCCGTGGCTTCGCCGTCGTCGCCGACGAGGTGCGCCGTCTCGCCCAGCGCAGCGCCACCACCGCGCGCGAGACCGCCGAGGTCGTCGTGCGCTCTCAGGCCACGACCAAGCGCGGCGTCGCCGCCGCCGAACATGTCTCGCGCGACTTCACCGCCATCCGCGCCGACGTGGAGAAAATCCGCGAGCTCCTCCGCGCCGCCGCCGCCGGCTCCGGCAGCCAGAGCGAGGAGCTGCGCACCATGTCCGCCGCCCTGCAGGAGCTGCAGCGCGGCACCCACGCCACCTCCGAGCAGGCCGTGCGCGGCGCCCAGTTCACCGCCGGCCTTCACGAGATGGCCGCCCACCTCGAAACCGACACCCAGGCCCTCGCCGCCTTCCTCGAGCTCAAGCCCAATCGACCTGCCGTATCCCAATCTTCAATACAACCAGCCGCGGCCGTCTCCAACCCCGTTCCCGTCGAAGCACCCGCCTGACGGCCGGGCCATTATTCCCCGGTCTCTGTTCGCGGCAATTTCGCCGCCAGTCGGCTCGCGGTTAATTTCCCTAGGCAAAGCCCGCTCTCACCTGCCCCGGCTGCTCGAAAATCCTCGATCCGTCCCTGCGGACGATCTTGATCCCCTCTCCCTCTTCCGCCGCACTAGGGGCCCATGTCCGTCAACGTCACCACGCTCGCTGCCACCGCCGAAGGCGTCTTCATGGTCTTGGGCCTCGTTTTTCTGTGGCGGTTCGGGCTGAGCCCTCGGGCGCGCGCGACGCCGGCTCCGCAGAGGCTCGATCACTGGCCCGCTCCACTCAGCGAGTTCATGATTCTGATCTGGCTGATTCTGGGCGGTGCCTTCATCGGTCAGGCCAGCGTTTCGCTGCTGAACCGACATGGCACGCTCGACCAGAATCTCTATCTGATCGTCGCCACAGCGATGTTTCACCTCGGCATGCTGGGCGGCATCGCGCTGTTTCACTACGGCCTTCGTCATCCCTTTCAACCGACGAAACCGGGGCCAGTCGGCGCGGTGCTGAGCGGCGTCGTCACGTTTCTCATCGCACAGCCGCTGGTCACCGCAGTCAGCCTCGGATGGCAGGCTCTGCTCCAGAAGTGCGACTATCCGGTCGAGCCGCAGGACGCCGTCAATGTCCTGCTGCACACCCAGTCGCCCGCGATGCGCGTGCTCTTTGTCGCGGTCGCCGCAGGCATCGCACCGATCTCGGAGGAGATGGTGTTTCGCGCCGGCATCTTTCGCTGGATGCGCACGCGAGTCTCGCGTCCGCTCGCCATCCTATTTTCTGCGAGCCTGTTCAGCGCACTGCATGGTAGTTTCTCTTTCTTCGTTCCGCTCGTGGTCCTCGGCGCGCTCTTCGCGATCGCCTACGAGCGCACCGGTCGCATCGGCACGACGATCACCGCGCACGCGCTCTTCAATCTCAACTCCGCCATGCTTCTCCTCGCGGGCGTGACCACACCCTGAGCCGTGCATCCATTTGCCAAAACACCCGCGGACGAGGTCGCCCGGCTCGGCGAGGAAAAGCTCATCGCCGCCCTCCGTCGCTGGCTCGGCGATGTGTCGCCGCGTACGCCGTTTGGCATCGGCGACGATTGCGCCGTCCTCCCACCCGCGCGCGGCCGGCAGTTGATCACGGTCGATCCGGTGATCTACCCGCGGCATTTCAACGATCTCGTCCCACCCGCCGCCGTCGGCGCAAAGTTGCTTAAGCGCAACCTATCCGATCTCGCCGCGATGGGCGGCACCCCCACCGCCGCCGTGCTCGCGCTCACGCTCGATGCGCGCACGAGTCTCAAGTGGTTGGAAAAATTCTACCGCGGCCTCGCCGCCTGCGCGCGCCGCTACCGCGTGCCGGTGGTCGGCGGAGATGTCGCTCAGGCCGACGGCATCGTCGCGGCCAGCCTCACTCTGCTCGGTTCGGCCACTGGCCCACGGGTGCTCACTCGTGACGGCGCCCGTCCCGGCGATGCGATCTACGTCACCGGCGTGCTCGGCGGCAGCCTCGCCAGCGGCCATCACCATCGCTTCACGCCCCGCCTCGCCGAAGGCGCCTGGCTCGCGCGCCGGCCCGAAGTGCGCGCCATGATGGACCTCAGCGACGGCCTCGCAAAAGATCTCTTCGCGCTCGCGCCCGATGGCACTATGCCCGCGCTCGACGAATCATCCCTGCCCCGTCGCGCCGGCTGCGATACGCGCGCCGCGCTCAGCGACGGCGAGGACTACGAACTCGTCTTCGCCGTATCCGCACGCGCCGATCACGTCGCTCTGACGAAAGCATGGCAGCGCGCCTTCCCGCGAACACGCCTCACCCGCATCGGCCATTTCGCAAAAAAGCTTCCTACCGGCGCGCTCAACCTTGCCGACTACCGCGGCTATGAGCACCTCAAGGTAGGGCGGGTTATCCCTAACCCGCCGCAGCGACTCAGCTCACCCGCCGCCCGTACGAACCCGGCGCGTTAAGGATAACGCGCCCTACCTTTCGCTCCGCCCAGCTCAAATGTCTTCCCCGCTCCTCGACCAACTTCGCGCCGGCGTGATCACCGCTTCGGCCGAGGAGACGCGTACGCTCGCCGCGGCGTTCGCGCGCGAGTTGCCCGCCGACCTCACGCTCGCACTTCACGGGAATCTCGGCGTGGGCAAGACAACCTTCGTGCAAGGCCTCGCGCACGGCTTCGGCGTGACGGAGTCGGTGACGAGTCCGACTTTCAATATCTACACCGTTCACCGCTCGCCCGAGCGCACGCTCGTGCATCTCGATGCGTACCGCCTCGAATCGCCGGCGCACGTCGAGGCATTGCTGCTGGAGGAGTTTCTCACGAGTCCGTGGTGCCTCGCGGTCGAGTGGCCCGAAAAAATCGACGGCTGGCTCCCGGCACGCACGTGGCATCTCGACCTTGGCATCGCAGCGGGCGAGAAGCATACGCTGCGGTTGCGCTAGTCGACGCGCTCGACTCCGCGAACCAATCACGTTTCGCTGGCGGCGATGTCACCCCTTCCCTTTCAGTCTGTCGGCCGCCTGCCCGCGCCGGGGGACAACTGTGCCATCGCGATCCGCCGCCTCGAAGTTGCTGAAACGATTATGCTGAATGGCACGCCGTGCGTGCTGCGGCACACCGTCCTCGAGGGCCATCGCTTCGCGGTGCAGCCGATTGCCGAGGGTGAATTGCTGCTTTCGTGGGGTCTGCCGTTTGGCGTCGCGCTGCTGCCGATCGCGCCCGGCGAGGTGGTCAGTAATCAGTCGATGGTCGACGCACTCGCGCAGCGCCGCATCGAAAAAGCCACGCTCCTCGCCGCGCCCAATTTCGCGGACAATCTCCGGCCATTTGCTTTCGACGAGGCGACTTTTCGCCCCGCACCGCCGGTGGCGCTGGTCGAAAAGCCGCGCACCTTTTCGGGCTATCGCCGCCCGGGGAAGCGCGGCGTAGGCACGCGCAATTTCATTGTCATCCTCGGCGTGTCATCGCGCACGGGGAGTTTCGCGCGCCAGCTCGCGGCGCGGCTGCAAGCACTCGCGCGCGTCCATCCGTCGCTCGATGGCATCGTGGCCATCGCGCATACTGAGGGCGGCGGCGCGAGCGAGCCGAATAATGTCCCCGAGGTGCTGCGCGCGCTCGCGGGTTTCATGGTGCACCCGAATGTCGGCGCGGTCCTCGCCGTCGACTACGGCGTCGAGCCAATCCACGGCGCCCGGTTGCAGGCGTTCATGACCGAAAAGGACTATGCGCTGGGCGACGTGCCGCATCGTTTTCTCACGCTCGACCATGGGCTCGCCGCGGGACTCGCCGAGGGTGAATCCATCGTGCGCGGCTGGCTGCCCGAGGTCTCGGCCCAGAAACGCACCGACGAGCCGATCTCGGCGCTGCGCATTGCGCTGCAGTGCGGCGGGTCCGATGCGTTTTCTGGCGTGAGCGGCAATCCGCTCGCGGGTGCGATTGTGCACGAGGCCATCCGGCACGGTGGTACCGGCGTGCTCACCGAGACGGACGAATCCGTCGGCGCGGAGCACTACATGCTGAAAAACGTCCGCGATCTCCCGACGGCGCGCGCGTTTCTCGGCAAGATCGACTCGTTCCGCGAAAAGCTGCGCTGGCACGGTGTCACCCCCGAGAGCAATCCGTCGGCGGGCAATCGCTTCCGCGGGCTTTACAACATCGCGATCAAGTCACTCGGCGCTGTGCACAAGAAGGACCCGCGCACGCGGCTCGACTTCGTCTGCGACTACGCCGATCCGCTCGGCGCACCGGGTTTCTATTTCATGAACGGCCCGGGCAATGACCTCGAAGGCATCGCCGGTCAGGTCGCCGCAGGGTGCAATCTCTTTCTCTTCGTCACAGGCAACGGCTCGATTACCAACTTCCCCTTCGTCCCCACGCTCAAGGTCACCACGACCACGCGGCGGCACCAGCACCTGATCCACGAGATGGATATCAATGCGGGACGCTATCTCGACGGCGAACCGTTCGAGCAGGTCGCGGCGGAAGCATTCGAGGTCGCGCTCGCCACGGCGTCGGGCCAGAAGACGAAGGGCGAGCACGCGGGCCACTCGCAGGTTTCCATCTGGCACAACTGGCGGCAGACCGACGACTCGCGGCTTCCGCAGCTCCGAGCGCGCGCCGTGCCCGACGGCAAGGCGCTCTTACTCACCCCGGCTGTTCCTCCGGCGCTCAACGCCCCGCTCGAAGCCTACGCCCTCGCCGATGGTCACCACGCCACGGAACGCGTCGGCCTCGTGCTGCCGACGAGCTTGTGCTCCACGCAGATCGCGCGGCTCGCGACCGAGCGACTCAATGCAAGTGGCCTCGCCGCGACGCATGGTTTGTCGCGCTTCGTCACGCTCACGCACACCGAGGGCTGTGGCTTCGGCGGCGAAACGATGTACCATCTGCTGCATCGCACTTATCGCGGCTACCTCACACATCCCAACGTCGCCGCCGCGCTCCTCCTCGAACACGGTTGCGAGAAAGTCCCAAATGACGTGATGCGCCGTCAGCTCGACGCCGCGGGTGTGGCCCTCGACCGCTTTGGCTGGGCCAGCGTGCAGCTCGATGGCGGCATTGAGAAATCGATCGCCCAAGTCTCCGCGTGGTTCGCCCAAAAGCTTGCCGCGCTTCCGCCGGCTCCGCTCCTGCCCGCCAGTCTCGGCGCACTCAGCGTCGGCCTGCTCAGCGCCGCGCCGGTTTCGGACGCGACCGCCACCACGCTCGCGCAGCTCGTGCGCGCGCTGGTTTCATCAGGTGGCTCCGTGTTGTTGGCGGAGAGTGATCCGCTCTTGGCCAACACCGTGTTTCGCACCGCGCTGCTCGGCGCGACCCCGCCGCATGCCACGCTCACCTATGGCCAGCCGATCCCGCACGCGGGCTTACACGTGATCGCGAGCGAGACGGATCACTGGGTCGAAAACATCACCGGCTTCGGCGGCAACGGTGCGCATCTTGCGCTCGGCATCGTCGGCGCGCACCCGCAGCAAGGTCATCCGCTGATTCCCGTGCTACAGGTCGCCGAGCCTTCCGCTGCGGCCAATCTCACCAGCAGCGATATCGATGCGGTCCTCACCGATTCGTCCGCAGCCGACACGCTCACGCTCGCGCAGTTGATTGCCGCAGTCGCGTCGCGGAGTACGGCACCCCGGGCGCAGGCTGCCGGCTTTGTCGATTTTCAACTCACCCGCGGAGAACTCGGCATCACGACCTGATTTGAAAAACAGGGCCGCACTCCGCGCCCTAAAAAATTCTTCGCGCCTCCTTCGCGCTCTTTGCGTCTTAGCGCTTAGTTTTCATTTCCGCCCTACCCCGCCCTCGCCCGCATGAAGTCTCGTCGCGCCTTTCTGTCCGACACCGCTAAGCTCGCGGTGACTGCGGCGCTCGGCACGTTTTCCGTTTCCTGCATGTCCACCTCCCGCCGCATTTTTGATGTCCGCAACTATGGTGCCGTCGGTGACGGCACGACGCTCGACACCGCTGCCATCCAGCGCGCGATCGATGAGGCATCGGCCGCGGGCGCAGGCCGCGTACTGCTTCGCGGCGGCAAGCGCTACTTGATCGGCGCGCTCGAGCTGAAGCCGGGCATCGACTTTCACCTTGCCGACGACGCCGAAGTGCTCGTGAGCGCCGACCCGGCGCATTTCGCAAATCACGCGGCCTTCACCGCGCTCGATGCGCACGGCCTCACCATCAGCGGCACAGGCACGATCAACGGACGCTCGCCGGAGTTCATGGATCATTTCGATGCGGTCGACGAGTGGTGGCGGCCGAAAGCGTTTCGTCCGCGGCTCATGCTGCTCACCGGCTGCAAGGATCTCACGGTGCGCGACATCACGTTTCGCGATGCGCCGAGCTGGACGCTCCACATGCTCGGCTGCGAACACGTGCTCGTGGACGGCGTGCAAATCCGCAACCAGCTCGACGTGCCCAACTGCGACGGCATCGATCCCGATCACTGCCGCGACGTCGAGATCAAGCACTGCCACATCGTCTGTGGCGACGACGCCATCGTGATCAAGGCCACGCGCCAAGGCGCGGCTTACGGCGGCTCTTCGAAAATCCGCGTGAGCGACTGCGTGCTGGAAACACAAGACTCCGGCGTGAAGATCGGCACCGAGACCGTGAGCGACATCACCGATGTGCGCTTCGAGCGGCTCGACATCAAGCAGGGCTGCCGCGGCCTCTGCATCCAGCTCCGCGACGAGGGCAACGTGTCCAACATCGATTTTCGCGAGATCACGTTTACCTCGCGCTACTTCTCGCCGCCGTGGTGGGGCCGCGGCGAAGCGATCTCGTTCACCGCAATCCCGCGCACTCCCGACACGAAGGTCGGCACGATCAGCGATGTGCGCGTGGCGAAAGTTTCGGGCCGCGCCGAGAACAGCGTGCGCGTGAGCGGCTCGCCGCAGAGCCGCATCCGCGATGTGAGCTTCGAGCACGTCGATCTCACCTTCGACCGCTGGACGAAATATCCCGGCGCCGTTTGGGACAATCGCCCGACGTCGGCGATGAAAGACCTCGAGCCGCACTCCACGCCCGCGATCAGCGTGCGCCACGCCGACCGCGTGAACTTCCGCGAGTGCAGCGTCGTGTGGGGAAAAAATGTCCCGGACTATTTCACGCACGCGCTCGAGATCGAAAAATCGACCGCGGTCGAACACGCCACACTCGCCGGCAAGGCGGCGCATCCGGAGCGGGATCAGGCGGTGGTGACGCGAGACGGCGCGTCGACATCGTAGGGTCGAACAACGCGGCGAGGGCGCCGCGTCCCCATTTGCAGCGGAGAAAGCGTGGGTTGCGCGCGGATGGCGGCTTGGAGGTAGGGCGCGTTTTCCGCAACGCACCGGTTGTGCGTGACGTACCAGTAGGCCGAATCGCCGCGGCGGGTTAGGGATAACCCGCCCTACCATCGAGCACGCCTACTCCGGGGGTTTGCCCAAGCTCCGCAGGGGGGCGCGGGTTTCGAGGGCGTTTTTCGTTTGCTCGCGGTAGACGGTTTTCAGGCCAGCGGTCGTGCGCTTTTCCACGGGCAGTTTCCAGAAGGCCGCGAGCAGATGCGGCATCGCGTCGGGGCCGTCGCTCTCGGCGATGTTGATGAAAACCTGGCGGGCGATCAGCGGGTACGCGCCTTGTTCGTGCTCGGGCCAGACTTCGAGATTGTAGGGAGCGTCGCCGGCCTTCGGCACGGGGAGTTGCGCGACGACGTCGGTGTACTTGCTGGCGGCTTTGCGCGGAACCACCTGCAGGATCAGCTCACGCCAAGTCCAGCCGATCAAGCCATCGTCGATCCAGTTGGACGCGGGGTTGTCGGGGCATTCCGTCTTGAGCACTTTCCGCATCGCCACACTTAGCGCGGCACGCACCGCGAGCGGCTCGGTGTTGCCGAAGACCTGCGTGATGATGTTGGCCCAGTTGTCGAGGTCCTTGGTGAGCTTCGGGAGCTGAGACTCGGCAGAGGTCGTGCCTTCGAGCTTCAGCGGGTACGCGGCCGGCATCGCGATGTCGGTGGTGAGTTTGTAAGTATCGGGACTGACTACCCAATTGACGCGGAAATTCACGCTGGCCTGCTTCGTCGCGGCATCCCACGCGAAGCCCTCGATGGTCTCGCCCGCGCCGAGCCGGCGGTAGATTTCATCGCCGCGCCAGATCTCGATCTTCTTTCGCGCAACGACTTGGTGAACCACGTTCCGCCACTCGCGGGCACTCGTCACGGCACGGGCATATTCGCGGCGAAAATCCGCCTCGCGCGCGGGCAGACCGCAGATCTGCGCGGTCTTCTTTGCGAGCTCATCGAGGCGCGCCTCAACCTGCTCGGCGCCGAGCTCGTGCTGGATCGCTTCGACTTGGGCGAGCCTCTGACCGAAGGCCTCGACTTGTTTTGCGACGGCATCGGCGGCGGCGCTGTCGTCCGGAGCGTAGCCGATGCTCCAGCCGCTCACCTCGCGGTACTCGCGCGCAGGCTGCTCTGCCGCGTGCGCGGCAAATGCCCAGCCGAGCCCCAAGATCGCCCCGAGCCATCGTGTCATTTTCATCGTGAAGTCATTTCGCCGTCACTCCGTATTGCCAGCGGGCGCTCAGCCCAACCAGCGCTCGAACTTCACCGCATCCTCAGGCACGTCGACGCCGATGGTCGGGTCCTCGGTGAGGCCGCAGGAGATTTCGTAGCCGTTTTCCAAGACGCGGAGCTGTTCTAGTCTCTCGATCTGCTCGTAGCGACCGGGCGGGAGCGTGGCGAATTTCTCCAGCAGAGCGGTCTTGTAGGCGTAGAGACCGAGGTGGCGGTAGCAGGGGTTGGCGCGCACCCAAGCATCGTCGACTGCACCGGCGCGCTCGCGGGCGAAGGGCATCGGGGAGCGGGAAAAGTAGAGTGCGCGGTTAGTCGCGGGCGCGATCACGACTTTGACCTGATTGGGGTTGGCGAAATCGGCGGCGGTCGTGAAGGGCGTGGCGAGCGTGGCCATGTCGGCGGGGCCCGCGATCAAGGCAGCCAGCGCACGCAGTTGCTTACCAGAGACAAGCGGTTCGTCGGCTTGGACGTTGATAATGTGGTCGGCCTGAACGGTGCGGTTGGCCTCGGCGAGGCGGTCGGTGCCGCTCGCGTGATCGACGCGCGTCATAATCGTCTTGAAGCCCGCCTGACGCAAATGATTGGCTAGTAGCTCGTTGTCGACGGCGAACCACGCGGGCAGCTCGGGCGCCTCGCGGGCAATCCGTTCGGCCACCCAAAGGAGCAGCGGCTTGCCCTTGATCTCGTGTAAGAGCTTGCGGGGGAAGCGGGTAGATTCGAGCCGACAGGGAACAATTATGGCAACTCGTGACACGTTTGGCATGCTGGCGGCTGGTTTTTCGGTTGCAAGCCACCGCCTGCTTCCTGATTTTTGCCGGTCCATTTTATCGCCATGCCCGCCAACAAGCCCGAACCTGCTCCCGCAAACCAGCCCCTTTCGAAGGAGCTGGTCGTGCAGAACAAGATGGGTATCCACGCCCGGCCGGCGGCGATGGTGGTGCGTATCACCAACAAGTTCCGCGCCGATGTCTTCGTCGAAAAGGACGAGGAGCAGGTCAACGGCAAGAGCATCATGGGCCTCATGATGCTGGCCGCGGGCAAGGGTACGAAGGTCAAGTTCATCGCCACCGGCGACGACGCGGCCGCGATGCTGGCCGAACTTGAGGCGCTCTTTGCGCGAAAGTTCGACGAGGCGTAAGACCTCGATCAGGTCACCACGAAATACACGAAAGACACGAAAAGATGAGGCCGGCTAAAAAGCCGGCCTTCTGCTTTTTTTAGGCTTTCGTGTGCTTCGTGTGTTTCGTGGTTAACTCAGGTTGAAAAACCGTTTCGCGTTGGCGGTGCTGGTGGCGGCGAGGTCGGCGGAGGAGATGGCGAAGACTTCCTTGGCGGCGAATTCGGCGGTGTGGCGGACGTAGGAGACCTCGTTGGGTTTACCGCGGTGCGGCATGGGAGTGAGGTACGGCGCGTCGGTTTCCAGCATGAAGTGCGAGAGGCCTTGGGCCTTGGCAGCGTCACGGATCGTGCCGGCGGTCTTGTAGGTGAGGATGCCGGTGAAGGAGCCGACGCCGCCGCGACGGTTGAGTTCGGCGATTTCGGGGGGGCCCTCGGTGAAACAATGGAACACGACTTTTCGCCAATCGACGCCGCTCACGTCGATGAGATCGACGCACTCCTTGAAGGCGCCACGCGAGTGCACCACGAGCGGGCAATCGAGGCGGCGCGCGATCGCGAGCTGCGCGGCGAAGGCAGCCTGTTGCCACGCGAAGATTTGGTCGGCGCGCGCAACGTCGTCTTTCGGCAGGTGGAAGCGATCGAGTCCGCACTCCCCTAGCCCCACCGGGCGCACGTTTAAGCCCGACCAAAAGGCTTCGATCTGCGCAACGGCCTGAGCCCAGTCGGCTTCGACCGAGCACGGATGCAGACCGACCGTGTAGTACACGAAGCCGGGCTGCGCGGTCGCGATGTCGCGGTACATCGCCCAGTCGTCGGGCGAGGTGCCGATGGTAATCATCGCGCCCACATTGGCGGCGCGGGCACGCTCGAAGATCGCTGGCAGTTCGCCGCGCTTGGCGAAGCTTTCGAGGTGGGTGTGGGTGTCGATCAACATCAGAGAAAAATCCCAAACTTCAAAGGTCCAAACGCCAAAGAAATTTCAAACTCCATACAGCTTTCCATAGCGCTCGCGCAGGTAGGCCACGAGGGCGCGCGGGGAGAGTTCCTCGCCGGTGACTTGCTTCGTGAGTTCGAGCGCGTTTTGGCGGCGACCTTGGGTGTGGATTTTTTCGCGGAGCCACGTGAGCAGCCACGCGAATTCGCCGCGGGCGAATTCGTCCTCGATCGTCGGGCGCTCGCGACGGACGCGGTCCCAGAGCTGGGCGGCGATCATGTTGCCGAGGCAGTAGCTTGGGAAGTAGCCGAAGGCGCCGTCGCTCCAGTGCACATCCTGCAGCACGCCTTGGCGGTCATTGGGCGGGACGAGGCCCACAATGTCGCGCGAGGCTTCGCGCCATGCGGCGGGCAGATCGCGCACGGCGAGTGCACCCGAGAAGAGGCGCTGCTCGATCTCAAAGCGGAGGATGATGTGGAGATTGTAGGTGACTTCGTCGGCATCGACGCGGATGAGCGTGGGTGCGACGGCGTTGATCGCGAGGTAGAGCTCGTCGCTCGACACCCCGACCGATTGCGCGGGGAAAAGCTCGCGCAGGCGCGGCTCGAAGCAGCGCCAGAAACCGCGGCTGCGCGCGACCTGGTTTTCCCAGAGGCGGCTCTGCGACTCGTGCACGGCCATGCCGGCGTTCATGCCGAGGGCGTTGCCGCGATGCTCGGCCACGAGGCCCTGCTCGTAGAGACCGTGGCCGGTCTCGTGGATCGAACTGAAGAGCGAATCGAGCGGCTCGTCTTCCTTGAAGCGCGTCGTCATGCGCACGTCGTCGCCCGTGCCCGAGCAAAAGGGATGCAGCGACACGTCGATGCGACCGCGGGCGTAGTCGAAACCGAGGCGGCCCGTGACTTCCTTCAAGAACTGCTGCTGGCCGCTGATAGAGAAGCCGCGAAGTTTTTCGGAAGCGACGCGCGCCTGCTCGGCGACCGGCGACGAAGTGATCGCGCGACCGAGCGGTACGAGTTCCTGGCGCAGCGCGGTGAAGAGGCGCGTCACGTCCGCGGCGGTCATGCCGGGGTCGTGACGGTCGATCATGTAGTCGTACTCGCGACCGGCCCAGCCGAGATAGGCGGCCTCGCGCTTGGCGAGTTCGAGATTCTTTGCGAGCACCGGCACGTAGCTCGCGAAATCGTCGGCCTTCTTCGCCTTGGCCCACGCGTGGTAGCCGGCGCTGCCCTGCGCGGCTTTTTCGCGGACGAACTCCGCGGGAAGCTTGGTGGCGCGGTCGAAGTCCTTGCGCGCTTGCTGTACGATCGTGCGCTGATCGCCGCTGAGCTCGCCCGAGCGGGATTCCAAGCTCGCGATCAATTCGCCCAACCGCGGATCGCTCGCGGCGGAGTGCTCCACTTCGGCGAGCGCCGCGCGCTGCTCGGCACGCATGGCAGCCGCGCCATCGGGCAGCATCACCTGCTCATCCCAGCCGAGAAGCTCGACGACGCTGCCGAGGGTATGCGCACGGCGCAGGCGCTGGGTGAGGTCGATGAGTGTATCGGGCAAATTCATTCCCGCACAGTCAGAGGTCCCGCAGCGGCTGGCAAGGAGTCAGCCGACTTACTCCACCGCAGGTAAGATTTTCTTTTACACGAAGGCCGCGAAGTTCGCGAAGGCTCAGTCCCTTTGCGTCACCTTCGCGCGCTTTGCGTCTTCGCGTTTAACCAAGACCCCGCCCGCCCCTACTCGATCGCGACCGCGGCGGAGTCGATCTTCACATGGCCACCGCTGGCGCTGAGCGAGATCTTGGCTCCGCCGCCGTTGAGCTTGGCGCTCAGGCCGGTGCGGCTGGAGCTCTCGACGGTCATCGGCAGCGTGCAGTCGACGTGGCCCAGCGGAGACGAACTCGCATCCACAGCGCAGTGCGCATCGGGATCGATGCGCGCAAAGATCGAGCCGCCGTTGGTCGAGACCTTCGCATCGCCGGTGATTTCCTTGGGGAAGCCCACGGTGGCGTCGCCCGCTTCGCAATGAGCGTCGAGTCCGCCGACGGCGTTTTGGATTTCGACGTCGCCGCTGGAGTTGCGGAGCTTGGCCTTGCCGCCCACCCAACCGATACGAACAACACCGCGGGTGGTCGTGGCCATCAAGTCCCCGCTGCAGCGAGAGACGATGATGTCGCCCTCCTGCGCGATCGCCGTCACGGAGCCCTCGGTGCGGCGAAAATAGATCGTGCCCTTCGTGGTGCGGGCCGTGTGCTTGCCGTCGAGATTGGCGACCGTGACGCTGCCATCGCGGCTGATGAGATCGACGTTGCACTGCTTCGGCACGGAGATCGAGTAGGCGAGATCGATCAGGTTCTTGTCGTTCCACGTGAAGCGCACGCGAGTCTCGGAGGGATTGGTCGCGGTGATCATGACGACGTTGCCCTCCTGCTTGGATTCGAGGTGCAACGCCTCGAGGATGCGGTCGGCCTCGGCTTGATCCTTGGCGTTGGCGACGCCGATGCGGATGTTGATGCGGATCTCCGGCTCCTCGCTCTCCTCCACCTCGATGCTGCCGCGGTAGGTGTCGATCTTTAGCGTGCAGTCCGGCTTCACGGCATAGGTCTTGCGCGCATATTTTTCGAAAGCGCTGGCGGGTAGAGCCAACGCCACGAGGCCGAGAAAGAAGACGAGGGTGCGCATGTCGTAGGCCCCACCATGCTCCGCTCAAGCGCGGCCCTCAAGCGCCCGGCCCTCCGTGTGATTACGCATCCGCCCGAAAGCGATGAAACGACGGTGTAACCGCAGACGACGAGCCGCCGACGCACCAAAGGAATCAGCGGCGGCGGCGCCACCAGAAGGCGAGCATCGCGGTGCCGGCGATCAGCGAGATCCACGTGGAGGGCTCAGGCACGGGCGTGAAGTTGAGCAGGAGGCTGTTGCCCTGCTGCGCCACGTTGAAATTACCGGTGAACGGATTCTGGAAGTTGTAGAACTGGAACGCGACGTTGTTGCTCGTGAGGCCCGTGATGCCGCCGCTGGCGGTGGCGAACTGCCAGGAGTACGATTGCGTATCGTTGAAGTTGGCGAGCAGACCGTTGCTGTTCGTCGAGGTGAGCGAGACCAGTGAGATGTTGAACGGCGAGCCGCTGGTCGAGGTGAGCACGAGCTGGCCGTTGACGTTGACCACGTCCCAGTTGGTGCCCGCGGTGCCCTTGGCGTCGTTGATCTCGAAGTTGAAAACCGAGCCAGCCGCGAGCGTCGTCGGCCCGAGGGTGATCGCACCGGGGCTGTTGCCCGGGCTGAGAGTCGCACCGTTGCCCACCGTGACTGCACCGGAGACGCTGCCGTTGCCGCCGAGAGTCGCACCGCCATTGAGCACGACGGCGCCCGTACCGAGAGCCGAGCCGGTGGTATTGTTGATCAGCAGCTTTCCACTGTTGATCGTAGTACCGCCCGCATAGGTGTTGGCGTTGGAGAGATTGAAAGTGAACGAGCCGCTGAGGACCAGGCTGCCTGTGCCGGAAATCACTTGAGAGGGATTGATCGAACCCATCCCACCATCTCCGGTGACCATCAAAACGCCGTTGTTGACGATCGAG
This sequence comes from Verrucomicrobiota bacterium, assembly GCA_048498795.1. GTDB lineage: Bacteria > Verrucomicrobiota > Verrucomicrobiia > Opitutales > Opitutaceae > JBEHXH01. The sequence continues at coordinate 111,128 of JBEHXH010000006.1, read as the reverse complement.
CCGGTGCCGGGACCGCCACCCGAGGTACCATTGCCAAACTGGAGCATGCCGCCGTTGATCACGGTGCCGCCGGTGTAATCCGCATCACCGAGCACGACCAACGTGCCCGATCCATTCTTCACGAAAGTGCCGGCACCATCGATGCTGCCGCCATAGGTCGTGGTGCCCGAAGTACTGACCGTGAAGTTCTTGCCCGAAGCGATTGTGACCAGACCGAGCGAGTTGCCGGTGAGGCCGCTCACGGTCTGATCATTGTCGATCAGCACCACGCCGGAACCCGAGGTCGAACTACCCACGTTCAGGTTGCCGAGCGCCGAGAGGGCATTGGTCACACCGATGGAGAGGAAACCGCCCAGCACATTGGTGCCACCCGTATAGGTGTTGTTGTTGAGCAGAGTAAGCAGACCCGTGGTGCCTTTTTGGACGGCACCCGCGCCGGAGATGACACCGCTATAGGTCGTCGTGCCGGGGAAGAGCAGGCTCGTGCTCGCCGCGAGAGTAACGTTGCTCGCGAGATTACCCGATCCGCCGACGTTGCCGATCTGAACGGAACCGCCGATGACCGAGAGACCACCGGTGAACGTGTTGTTACCCGCGAGCACAAGGGTGTTGTTGCCCGTCTTAGTAATCGCACCGCCACCGGTGATATTGCCGGAAACAAAAGACTGCGTGTTGGTGCTGACCGAGAGGGTCGTGCCCGTACCCAAGGCGATCGCGCTGGTGGTACCGGTTGCATTGAGATTCTGAATCGACTGATTTGCCGCGATGCTCAGCGTGGCGCCGGCCTGCACGGTGACGCTGGTGGCGGCCGGAAGCGCATTCGGCGTCGCAACGACCAATGCACCGTTATTGATCGTGGTCGAACCGGAATAGGTGCTGGCACCGGTCAGGTAGGTGGTGCCGGTACCGAACTGGAAAAGATTGCCGGTGCCGGAGATGAGGCCGCCATAGGTAATGGTGTCGGAGCGGAAGAACTCGACCGGGCTGTTCGAGAGCGTGATGTTGCCCGCGATGAAGCCGGTTGTGCCGCCATTGCCGATCTCAAGCAGGCCGCCGCCGGCGACAAACGTAACGCCCGTGTAAGTGTTGTTGCCCGTGAGGGAGACAACTCCGCTGCCGGATTTGGTGACATTGCCCGAGCCAGAAATCACGTTGCTATAGATGTAGGGCGAAGCGAGCGAGTCGCTGCGATTGAAAATGACCGAACCGGAGTTGGCGATGTTGCTGGCGATCGATCCGGCCGGGCCGCCCGTGCCAATTTGCAGTGTGCTCCCCGATCCCACCGTCACCGCGCCGGTGAAAAGCGTGCCCGGCGTGCCCGCGATCGTGAGGGCCTTGCCCGCCGCGATGTTGATCGCGCCGCCACCGCCGCCTCCGACCTGCGCCAGCGTCTGGTTGCCGTTCACCTGCAGCGTGCCGCTGGTGATCGTGACGACCGTTCCGCTGGAAAGGGCATTGTCCGCCCCGAGCACGAGAGTACCGGTGCTCAGAGTCGTGCCACCCGTGTAGGTGCTGTTGCCGGTAAGGGTGAGCGTGCCGACACCGGCCTTGAGGAAGCCGCCCACGCCGGAGATCGCGCCGCTGAAAGTGAGATTGTCGTCGCGCGCAAACGTGATCGACGACGTCAGACTCGTCAGGGCCACATTGCCGAGAATGCTGCCGCTCGAGGTGAGCGACGAACCGATCTGGAGCTGCCCGCCGGCCACCGTCGTGCCGCCCGTATAGGTGTTGTCGCCGAAGAGCACGAGGTTGAGGGCACCGTCCTTCACCAAGCCACCGCCACCGGAGATCACGCCGCTGATACGGCTGATCGTATCGGTACTGACGGTGAGCGTCTTGCCCGTCGCGATGGTGACGCTGCCCGTGCTGTTGAGATCACGGATGGTCTGGTTGCCCGCAATATCAAGGGTCGCGCCGTTGGCGACGGTGAGCGTCGAGAGCGGGGACCACGCGTTGTCGGCACCGAGTCGCAGGGTGCCCAGCGCGACGAGCGTGGAGCCGGTGAGCGAGTTGCTGTTGGAGCCCGTCAGCACCAGCGTGCCCGTGCCGGTCTTCGTGAAATTGCCCGCGCCGCCGATCGCGCCGCCGTACGTGGTGGAGGCATTGTTGCCGCCGACGGTCAGCGTCTTGCCGTTCGCGATATTCAATGTGGAGCTGCCGTTGCCCGTCAGCGAAGCGATCGACTGATTGCCATCGACGCCCAAGAAAGCCGTGAAGCCCGGGCTGCCACTGAGCGTTACATTGGTCAACGCGGACAACGCATTGTCGACCTCGAGACGAAGCGTGCCACCAAGGACCGTCGTGCCGCCGGTGTAGGTATTGGCGCCGAACAAGAGAAGCGAACTCGTGCTGTTCTTGATCAAGCTGCCTCCACCCGAGATCACGCCGCTGTACGTCATCTGGCCAAGGCCGTTGATCGTGAGCGAACCGCCCGACGCGAGGACCAAACTGCCTGCGAGCCCGACGTTGTAGTCGTTGAGACCGGCCACCACCTCGTTGAAGTTCACGATGGTGGATGCGCCGGTGTTGATGCGCAGCACGGAGTTGGGCGAGAACGCGAAAGCCGCGCCGTCGGCCAGGGTGCCGCTGGTGATAAACGTATTGCCCGTGTAGCTATTGGTACCCGTGAGCACCGCCGTGCCGGAGCCGATGTTGCTCACGCGTCCGTCGCCGGCAATGTTGCCTGCGAAGGTGATCGTATCGGCGCGATTGAACTGGAGTTCGCCGCCGCCGATGCTCGTTGTGCCCGTGAAGAGGACGTTGCCGAGGATGGAGCCCGACGTGCTGTTCGTGCCCAAGATCAGGTAGCCCTGCCCAATCGTCGTGCCGCCGGTGTAAGTGTTGTTGGCGCTGAGGACCAGCGTGCCGCTGCCCGTCTGCACCAGCGAGCCAGTGCCCGTGATGAAGTTGCTCATGAGGAACGCATCGCTGCGCGACACGACGACCGAGCCATTGTCCACGATGTTGCCGGTGAGCGAACCGCTGGTCGTGCCCGTGCCGATCTGGAGGACACCGGGACCATTGACCGCCACAATCCCACTGCCGAGTGCCGAGCCGGTGGTATTGGTGAGGATGAGGCGGCCGTCATTGACGGTGGTGCCGCCGCTGAAGCTGTTGCCGCTCGCGACCAAGAGATAACCGCTGCCGGTCTTCACGAAGGCTCCCGTGCCCGAGATCGTGTTGGTAAAGAGGAACGGCGTGCTGACACTGTCGGTGCGGTTTACGATCACCGTGCCGTTATCGACGATGCTGCCGCCCACTGCGCCCTGAGTGTTGGCGCTGCCCAACTGCAGGGTGGCACCGCTGGAAATACTGATCGGCCCGGAACCGAGCGCCGACCCGGTAGTGTTATTGGCAATGATCTTTCCGTCCAAAATCGTGGTGCTGCCGGAAAAGGTGCTGCTGCCGCCGAGCGATAGGATGTTCGATCCCGTCTTTACCAGCGAGCCCGCGCCAGCGATCGAACCACCGAAGGACGAAAACGCATTGGTCGTCGCCACGGTGAGAGTCTTGCCCACTGCGATCGCCGCCGTGCCGTTGCCGCCCAGCCCGGCCACCGTCTCGTTGCCGTTGACGAGCAGGAATGCGGTGTTGCTGCCGAAGTCGACGGAGGCGAAAGGCGAGAGGGCGTTGTCGATCCCGGCCGACACCAAGCCGCTGGCGATAAACAGCGAGCCGACAAAACTGTTCGTATTCGTCAGATAGAGCGTGCCACCACCGACCTGATTGACCGCGCCCGTGCCGGTGATGGATCCGGAAAACGTAAGATCGTCCGCGCGGAAAAACGTGAGCCCCGAGCCCGCCGCCAAGCTGACTGGTCCGACGAGCGAGCCCGTCGTCCCCCCGGTGCCGACTTGCACGGTACCCGACTGGATAATCGTGCCACCGGTGTAGGTGTTGTTACCCTCGAGCAAAACCGCGCCCGTGCCTGTGAAAGCGAGGGAGCCTGCGCCTTGAACATTACCGGCCAAGTCGAGCACGTTGCTCGAACTCAGCGTCAGCTGCTTGCCGGCCTCGAGCAACACGGAGCTACCCGTATAGCTGTTAAGATTGGCCAATGTCTGGTTGGCCGCCACATCCAGCGTACCACCCGAGTAAACGGTGGTGGCGGAAAGCGTCGAAATAGCATTGGTCGCAGCCAGCTGCAGCGTACCTCCGCTGACAAAGGTGCTGCCGGTAAACGTGCTGCCCGAGTTATTGAGGGCGAGCACGCCCGGTCCGCTTTGCACCAATACGCCCGCACCGGAAATCGCACCCGAGTACGTGATGTTGTCCGATCGATTGAAGGTCACCGTGCCGTTGTTGATCAGGTCACCCGACACGGAGCCGATCGTGCCTCCATTGCCGAGCACGAGGAAAGCCGAGGTCCCGTTGATCTTGACGGCTCCCGTGCCGAGGGCAGAGCCAGTCGCGTTGAGCGCGACTACCGTACCGGCCGAAATCGTCGTGCCCCCGGTGAAGGTGTTGGCGTTGGTGAGATAGAATCCCGTCGATTGATTATTGTAGCTCAGATCGCCCGCGCCCGAGATCACACCGGAGAATGTCTGGAGATAACTGTTGGAGAGCGAGAGATGCGCCCCGTTTTGCAGCACCACGTTGCCGCTCGTGCCGGTGGCGTAGTCGTTCAGCGCGGTGAGTTCGGAGAAGTTGACGTTGACCGCGGCACCGGGCGCGATGCGCAGCACGCTGTAAGGCGAAAAAGAGTTGGGCGCGCCATCGGCCAGCGTGCCGCCGGTGATGAGAGTGTCGCCGAGATAGCTGTTCGCGCCGCTCAGCGTCACCGTGCTGCTGCCGCTGAGCGTCACGCTGCCTGTGCCCGTGATGAAGCCCGCGAAACTGATCGGATCGGCCCGATTGAAGGCCAAGTTCGAGCCGTTGAAAAACGAACTCTGAAAGATCACATTGCCCAAAAGCGAACCGGACGTGGAGCCGTTGCCGACGACCAGCTGTCCTTGGGCGATGAAAGTGTTACCGGTAAAAGTGTTGTTGCCCGTCAGTACCGTGCTCCCCGGCCCGGCCTGCACGAGAGACCCGCTGCCGCTTATCGCCGTGCTCAAAGTGTAGGTGTCCAACTGATTGATCCGGACCGCGCCGTTGTCCACAATCGAGCCGGAGACGCTGCCCGTCGCACCCGATAGGTCACCGAGCTGCAGCGTACCGCTGGGCGAGATCGAGACGGCCCCCGTGCCGGTGGCCGAACCGCTTTCGTTGGCCGCGATCAGGGTGCCATTGGCCACCACGGTGCCACCCGAGTAAGTATTGTCACCGGTGAGGTACAAGCTGCTGTTGCCATCGAGGGCCAAGCTGCCGCTGCCGGTGATGATGTCGCGAAACGCGCCGGCGCCGCCACCGCTCGCCAAACCACCCTGCGTGAGCGTCTGGCCGGCAGCGATGTTGATCGTGGACTCGCTGTTGAAATTCTGCAGCACGCCCACGCGCTGGCTGTTCAACACGTTTAGCGTGCCGCCACTAAAAATGCTCACCGTACCCGTGGTCGGCAGGGCGTTAGCCACGCCGATATTGAGCGTCGCTTCGTGGATAAAGGTCGAGCCGGTGTAGGTGTTTTGATTGAGCAGGTTGAGGGTGCCAAATCCACGCACCTCGAAATCACCGCCGCCGCTGACGACACTGCTGTAAGTAGACGATCCGCTCGGATAAATCTGGAAGATGCCGCCCGCGTCGACCGTCACGTTGCTATCGAAGCTGCCGCGCGACTCGCCGTCGCCGATCGCCAGCAATCCACCCGTGCGAATCGTCGTACCGCCCGTGTGCGTGATGTTGCCGAGGAGGATCTGCTGCAACTGTCCGCCCACCACGAGAGCGCCAGCCCCGGTGATATCGCCGCTAAAGTAGCCAACGGTCGGCGCGGAGGCCGTGAGCGTCAACGCGGCGCCCGTGCCGATCACGACCGTGCCACCGCCCTCGCCGTCGCTGATTCCTCCGATCGATTCATTGAAATTCACCTGGAGCGTGGCGCTGCTCTCGACCACGAAAGCGCTCCCCGCCGAAAACGCATTGGCCGCACCATCCGCCAGCGTGCCGGAGAGGATGCCAGTCGAGCCCGTGTAAGTGCTCTGCCCGGTAAATGTGAGGGTGCCCTCGCCGTGTTTGAAGACGTAACCGCTGCCGGCAATGGCCCCGGCATAAGTGGTGTTGTCGTCGCGCGAGAAGTAAACTTGGCCCTCGTTGGAAATATCGCCGGAGATCGCCCCCGTCGTTCCGTAGCCCGTCACGAGATACGCGTCCGGATCGACAGTGACTTTCCCGGTGCCGGTCGCGGAGCCCGAAGTATTTTGCGCAAAGAGCGAACTGCTCACCGTCGTGCCGCCTGAGTAAGTGTTGGCCGCAGTCACCGTGTAGCCACCGCTGCCAGCGTACACGACCGATCCGGTCCCAGAAACGACATTGCCGATCGTGTCGCCGTAATTGGGGCTGTTGAATTCGAGGACGCCGTTGTTGACGACATCGCCAAGGATCGAGCCGCTGAAGTCGCCATCGCCCAGCTTGAGTCGGCCTGCATTGATCGTCGTGCCACCGGTGTAGGCATTGCTGTTGACCAGCACCAGCGTATCGCTGCCGCTCTTCGTGAGCGATCCCGCACCATCGATCACGCCGCCATAGTAAGAAGGCGAGGCCGTGTTGATCGTCAGGTTGATCCCGGTGTCGATGAACACTCCGCCACTATCGCCATTGAGGCCCGCAATCGTCTGATTGGCCCCAACGTAGAGCGTGCCGCTGTCGGTCGTGATCACCCTGGTCGCAACGGGCAGGGCGTTGGTGACACCCACGGCGAGCGTGCCGGAATTGATCGAGGTCTCGCCGGTGTAGGTGTTCTGGTTGGTCAGCAGCAGCGTGCCCGCGGGCGTGAGGCCCCCCTTACCGGAGTCCGGCACGCCGAGCGCGAGATTGCCCGCGCCGGAAATAACGCCGCCATACGCGGTCGTGTCGGTGCGATACACGAGTAGCAGTCCGTTGTTGGTGACATTGCCCGAGACATCACCCGAGGTGCCACCGAAGCCGATCTGCAGCTTGGCTCCCGGATCGATCAGTACCGAACCGCCCAGCGTGCTGCTATAGGTACCTGTGAAGGTAAACGGTGCCGGCGTCTCGCCGCTGATCCGCAGCGTGCCGGCATTGGTGATCGAGCCGGCAAAGTTGCCGCTGCTCATCTGCGACTCCGAAGGCGAGATGGTGAAAATCTTGCCCGGCGCAATCGTGACCGCCGAAAAATTATCGTAACCGCTCAGCGAGCCGACGACCTGATTGTTCGCGACGCTGAGAGTCGCGTAGTTCAGCGAGAGGTCGCCATAAGTCGGCAGGGCATTGGCCGTGCCGATGACGAGCGTACCGTACCCGATGTAGGTGCCACCCGAGTAGTCATTCTGGGCATTGAGGGTCAGCGAACCCGAGGGAGTGAACGTCGTGCCACCGCCGAAAAACTGCAGATAGCCGCCGCCCGTGATCACGCCCGAGTAGGACGTCGAGTCATTGCGATTAAAAACCACTGCACCGCTCTGGACGTTGATGTCGCCCGCGATCGATCCGTGCGTGCTGTTATCACCGACGACGAGTAAACCACCCGTGACAATCGTGCCGCCGGTGTAGGTCGCATCGCCGGCGATATTGAGGATGCCCGTGCCCGCCTTAGTGAGCGTGCTGCCTAGGCCGGACAACGTGTTCGTGAAAACGACCGTGCTGCCCGTATTGATATTGAAGGTGCGGTTGCCGCCGAGATCGACCAACAGGGCCGATGACGGCGTCAGGCTGCCGAAGGAACTCGTCGTAGTGACGCCCGCATTGGCGAGGATATCGCCACCGAGCGTGATCGTCACCGGGCCGGATCCCGTGCTGGTGAAATTGAGCTGCACCGGTGTTTCGGCGGTCGGGGCGAGCGTGAGCCCCGTCGTAAGCGTGGTGTTCGTCCCAAACGTAATCTTCTGGGAAGCGAAGCTCGTGTTCTGCGTGAACACACCGTTGATCACCCCACCGGTCCAGTTACTCGGGTTGTTGTAATCGTACGGCCCCGGCCCCGGTCCAAGAAACTGCGCCCGGGCCGCAACCACTAGCGACACCAAGGCCACGAGCGCAAACAAGCGCCGCCGAATAGCGAGGCGTTGGGTATCCATGGGCTAAGCACCCTTTCTCTCTCCTAACGCCGCGCCGGAGACAAGGAGATTGCAATCAATTGTCATGCAATTCCGCGTCACCCCTCCCCCGCCCTAAACGCTTCCCCGCAAAGGGGATGGTCGGACCGTCCCCGCCCTGGCGAGCGCCGGGCGGCTCGGACGGACGGTCGATTTACTCTTTCTTCGCGGCCGGCTGGTTCTTCGCCACCCACGCCTCGTATTCTTTTCGCGGCATGAATTTCAGCGAGGCGCTGTTGATACAGTAGCGCAATCCGGTCGGCTCCGGGCCGTCCTCGAAGACGTGGCCGAGGTGCCCGCCGTCGACATTGCAGTGCACTTCCACGCGGACCATGCCGTAACTCGTGTCGCGGGTCTCGCCGACGAAAGCCTTCTCGATCGGCTTGGTGAAGCTCGGCCAGCCCGTGCCGCTCTCGAACTTGTCGCGTGAATCGAAGAGCGGGGTGTTGCTGCACACCGAAAAGTACACGCCGTCGGCGTGGTTGTCGTAGTACTCGTTTTGAAACGGCGGCTCGGTGCCCTGCTGGCGCGCGACGCGAAACTGCGTCGGCGTGAGGAGCTTCTTCCACTCCGTGTCGGTGTGCGTGACCGCGGTCTTGCTCATGTCGATCACGACATTGGAAGGCAGGCCGCAGGCGGAGATTTCGCCGGGCTTGCACTGGAGGGCATCTTTCGCGGGAGCAGGTTTCGTAGATTTCATTTCAGCGGCAACGACCGCGCCGACCACCACGGCCGACGCAAGGAGAAGAGCGGACACACGGAGTTTCATGCGGTGAGTGAGAGTACCCAAAACCGACGATTATTCCAGTCCAGTTCGTATCGGCTCGGCCTCGAAGGACTAAAAAAACGGCGCAAGCCACGCTTAATCGAAGGCGGACTTCGCGCCTCAGCGCTCTTCTGCGCGAATCGGCGCCGTGCCGTCGGCAAACTCGATCGTCGCCCGCTGCCCCGCTGCCAATCCCGTGCGCCGCGCGATCGGCTTGCCCTGCTCGTCGCGTACGATGGCAAAACCGCGCTTCATCGTCGCCGTGGGACTCGCGGCTTGCAGGCGCTTCCACAGCGCGAGCAGTCGGTGCGACTCAAACTGCACGCGCGTTTCCGGCGAGGCCTTGTCGAGCCGCGCCGCAGCGAGCGCGAGCTTGTGCCGGCGCTCGCGCGCGCCGTGCTGCAACGCCGCGCCGAGTCGATTACCGAGATCGTCGAGCCGCAAAAATCCCTGCTCGATCCGCGCAGCGGGCGTGAGCAATCGCAGCCTCGAGCGCGCGTGATCGAGCCGTTCACGCGCGGTGCTCACCGCTGCCTCGAGAATTGCAGTCATCGCTTCCTCTGCCTGCCTCGCCCGCTCGACCGACGCGATGAAATGACTCGAAATCAACTCCGCCGCCGCACTCGGTGTCTCCGCGCGCACATCCGCCGCAAAATCGCAGAGCGTAAAATCAATCTCGTGCCCCACGGCCGAGATGATCGGCACCTGGCAGGCCGCCACCGCGCGCACCAGCACCTCTTCGTTGAACGCCCAGAGGTCTTCGAGACTCCCGCCCCCGCGTCCGATCACGAGCAGATCGAAAATCCCCGTCTCCTGCGCCAGCGCGAGCATCTCCGCCATCTCCAGCGCCGCGCCTTCGCCTTGCACTTTCGCTGGCAACACCACCACGCGGCCACGCCAACCACGGCGCTTGAGAATGCGCAAAAAGTCCTGCACGGCCGCGCCCGTCGGCGAGGTCACGAAACCCACCGTCGCGGGCAGCTCGGGAATCGCGCGCTTCTTCTCCGCCGCGAAAAGCCCTTCGGCATCGAGCCGCCGCTTCAGCGCCTCAAACTCGCGCTGCAACTTGCCCACGCCGTCCTCGATCACCACGCGAACGATCAGCTGATATTGCCCACGCGCTTCATAAACATTCACCGCACCGTACGCCACCACCTGCATCCCGTCGCGGAGCTCCACCGACTGCCGCGCAGCGTCACCGCGAAACAGGACCGCCGCAAGCTGCGCACCTGCGTCCTTCAGCGAAAAATATACATGCCCGCTCGCCTGCGCGCGGACATTCGACACCTCGCCACGCACCCACGCCGGGCCGAGCCCAGTCTCGAGCAGGGTTTTGACTCGTCGCGTGAAGACCGTGACCGACTCCACGCGGTCATCCGCCTCGCCGAAAAGCGTTTCGTCCCGCGTTTTCACGCCGCCTGGTTTTTCTTCCCGTAGTGGCGGCGGATAAGATTGGTCGCTGCGGCTGCCGCCGCCAGCAGCCCGATCGCGGTCAGGGCCATCTTGCCCTTGCCCTTCGCCAGCGCATCACCGAACAAGATAAAACCCGTGTTCTGCACGCACTGGATACCGCAGGAAATCGCCATGTATTTCCCGAAGGGCACGTCAGCTAACCCGAGCAGATAGTTCTGCACGAAAAACGGCACGCCCGGTGTCACGCGGAGCAGCACGATGAGACCGGTCGCGTCGCCTTCCGGCACCTCGGGCATTTTGTAGCCGAGGCGCTGCACCAGCTTCGTCAGCCATGGGCGCAGCCAGCGACGCGCGAGCAGGTACGTGAAGGTCAGATTGGCGACCAGCGCGAGCATGCCCCAAAAAATCACCCAGCCAAACCCCAGCGTGCCGCCAAACAGCGGCCCAGCCGTCAGCGAAAAGGCGAGCATCGGCATGCCCAGCGCCGGCAGCAACGCCATGGCCGTGAAGAACACGCCGGGCCCCGCGCTCGTGACCAGATCCATGCCCTGCTTCGCCACTCGGAGGCCCGCGTCCCACGCATTCCGCCAGCCCACGATCTGCAGCACCACCGCGAGGACGAGCAACAAAATGCCGGCCCCGATCGCAAGCTTCGCGATCGGCAGCTTTTTCTTTTCAGACGGAAGAGTGGAGCCAGACATCGCCCCCAGCCTGCCCGCGCCCGCTCGCCACCGTCAAGAAATCGCCAATTCCCCAATTATCCCGCGTGCGACTTGCCCGCCCCGCCTGCGCTCGCTCTCATCACGGCAATGTCGCGCCTCGCCTCCTCCGCTTCCCTGACGCGCATCTGCACCCTGCTCGGTCTCGCCACGCTCGCGGCTCTCACCCTCGCGCCCAACGGAGCCACGCGGATGTACGCTTGGCCATGGTCGGCGGGATTCTGGGTGATGCACGCCGCGGCGGCAGGAGCGTTTCTCGCGCGTCTGCTCGATCGCGACCGACCACTCAATCTACCCGCGCGCCCTTGGCTGTTCGTCACTGGCGCGAGCGCGCTCGTCGTCATCGCCTCCGCGCTCGCGAGTCCGTACCGCGGCACCGCCGTGCTCGGTGCAGCCACGCCTCTCGCGGCGCTGCTCGTTTTTCTCCTCGCGCACGATTGGCTCGCCGCAAATCCAGCCGCACATCCCGAACGCTTCGCCCGCGCCGCCGCGTGGGCCGCATTGGCGTTTTGCCTTGTGAGCACCGCGCTATGGCTCGCCGACATCGCCCGCTTCCTCCCGGCGGAAAACGTCTTCCACGTCATCGCCGTCCTGCGCAATCCGCACCCGCTCGGCCATTCCAACTACACCGCCGGCCTGTTGCTGCTCGCGCTCCCGTGGCTCGCTCATGCCGCCTTGCAAGCAACGGGCCGCGCTCGCCTCAGCTGGAGCCTAGCCACTGCGCTCGCGCTCGCCCTTCTCTTGATCAGCGGCTCCCGCGGCGGTCTGCTCGGTCTCGGCGCGCTCGGGCTGTGGCTGATTCTCACACACCCCGGCTCGAAGCGTACACGACTCGCGTTGCTCGGCTGTGGCGCGTTTGCTCTGATCGCGATCGCGTTCACGCTTCCCCGTACTCGCGCGCTGTTGCTCCAACGCGGCTCCACTCCGGCCACCGAGTCCGACATCCAGCGTGCCGCGATGCTCCGCGCTGGCACATTACTCGGCCGCGACCGCCCCGCACTCGGCTGGGGCCCCAATACCACGCCGCTAGCCTATCCACGCGTTCGCCAATTTCTCAACGGCGGCGCAGAAAACGTTCTCCAACTCCACAACACCCCGATCCAGCTTTTCGCCGAATACGGCGCGGCCGGCCTCCTCTGCGCAGGCGCTTGCCTCGTGCTCCTCTGGCGAGCCCGCGTGCAGCATCCCACCGCAGCAGCGGCCTTGGTCGGCTACGCGGCGTTTGCCCTCACCGACTGGCAGCTCGATGTGCCGGTCTTTGCCTTCGCGGTCGCGGCGTTCGCCGCCTTGCTCTCAATGGCAAAAACCACGCCCGCACCACGTTCGTCTCTCCTCCCCCTCTCTCTCTCGCTCGCCGCCGCGATCGCGCTCATCGCCACGTTCGGTCAACGTGACCCCGCTCCCGCACTTAATATTCGCGCGCTCGCCCTCGCGCGCGATCCCGCCCACGCCGACGAAGCCATCGCTCTCCTACGCCAATCGCTCGCGTTGAATCCCGCTCAGGAGATCGCCCACTTCAATCTCGGCTGGCTCCTCGTCGTCCGTGATCCCGCCGTTGCCGAAACTCATTTCCTCGCCGCGGCGCATCTCGTGCCCGACAAGGGCGGCGTCTACTTCGGCCTCGCCCTCGCGCGTCTCAACCAAGGCCACTCGCCTGTCCGCGCCCTCGCCCTCGAGTGTCTCAACGATCCCGCCTTCCTCGCCTCGCCCTGGTGGAGCGAACCGAGCATCGCATCTCAGCGGACCGCGACCATCGCCGAACTTTCCGCCATCGCCACTCGCATCCCCGTCTCCGCCGCTCTCACGGGTGTCCTCGCTTTCGCGCAGGCGCCGTTACTCACCGCCAACACCGAGCGCATCTATCGCCGCGAGCGCACCGGCTACCCGGTGCTCATGCGCAACCTCGACTTGCCCGCGCCCACGGACGTCTTCGATGTACGCGAGCCTATTGCGCCGCCAACCGCTCCTCTGCCCAAAAAAGGCTGGCTGCCCGCACCGCTGCTGATCGGCCAACTCGACGCTGCTCCGCGATGATCGCGGGCACTCCACACCGCGGCTTCCCTCGGCAGCGTTGATCAGCTAGCGATTTCCTCCGCTTGTCCCGCGCCACTTCCAGTTCACTCCGCGAAACGATCGTGCCGCTCGCACTCCTCGGCGGCGACACGATCGCGACTTTTGCTGCGCTCGCGCTCGGTTGGTGGCTACGCTACGCCTCGCCACTCCGCCGCTACGGCATCGACGTGCCGGATGCCACTTTCGCGCAGTACCTGCGGCTGTTGCTCGTCGGCGTCGCGCTGTTGATCGCCGCGTTCGCGCAATTCGGCCTCTACGATTCGCGCCTCGTTCTGCGCCGCTACCAGAGTCTCAACGCCATCCTCAAAGGCGCCGCCTTCTGGCTCGCTGCCTACCTCGGCGTCTCGCTCGCGCTGAAATTCGATCCGCCGATCTCCCGACTGTTCGCCGTCATCGCCTTCGGATGCGTCGTCGCGTTGCTCTATTTGTGGCGCACGCTCGCCTACGCATTTCTCGTGCGCAGCCCCTTGCTCGTTCGCCTACGGCGGCGCGCAATCCTGCTTGGCTGGGGCGACGACGCCCGAGCCCTCGCCAACGAGATATTGCGCGACCCAGCCCACCCACTCGCGCTCGCCGGCATCGTCACTTTTCCCGGCACCGCCTCGCCGTTTCCGCCTGCGCCCGGTGACTCACTTCGCTGGCTCGGCTCCGTCGACGAACTCGAAGCCATCCTCGCCACCGAGCACGCCGACCTCGTCATCGCCACCCGCCTCGAACTGCCGCGCGCCGAGCTGCGTCGCATCGTCGAGACCTGCGAGCGCGCCTACGTCGAGTGGAAGGTCGTGCCCGGTGCCTTCGACATTTTCCTCAGTGGCTTACGCCTCCAGACGATCGGCCGCGTACCCGTGCTCGGCGTCGAGGAGCTCGCGATCAACCGCCTTTTCTACCGCGCGCTCAAACGCACCTTCGACCTTGTCGGGTCGCTCATCGGTCTCGTTCTGAGCGCTCCGCTCGTGCTCGTATTGGCTTTTCTGATACGTCGTGAGTCCCCCGGTGCACCGGTTCTATTTCGCCAGCGTCGTGTCGGCACCGGCCATCGCGAATTTACCCTCTACAAGCTCCGCAGCATGACGCCCACCGCTGCGGCCTCCGACGACACACACCAGAGCACTTCGCGCAACGACCCCCGCCTGCTCCGCATCGGCGCTTTCCTCCGCCGGTGGAATCTCGACGAACTGCCGCAGTTCTGGAACGTCCTGTGCGGCGACATGAGCCTCGTCGGGCCGCGCCCCGAGCGTCCGCACCACGTTGCCGTGCTCGCCGACGCGATTCCCCACTATCTGCCGCGCCATCTCGCCAAGCCCGGCATGACCGGCTGGGCGCAGGTCAATGGCCTCCGCGGCGAAACCGACCTCGCCGCCCGCGTGCAGCACGACATCTACTACATCGAGAACTGGAGCATCTGGCTCGACGTGCAGATCGTGCTGCTGACCTTCGTCCGCTGGCGCGATCGCAGCGTCGACTGAGCCTAAACCGGACGCACGCGCCGCGACCCGCGCAGTTTTGCTCGCAGTAGCGCCACGCGTTTCCACAGCCAAAACATCGCGCGAAACTTCGCCGTCACGAACGGCGCACGCCACGTGCCATGCGGCACGAAGTGCTTTAGCCACACATCGCGGTTCGCATCGAAGATCGCCGTCGACATCGCACCGTAATCTTTCGCCACGCTCGTGCCCTTCAAATGCGTGATCTGCACCCGGCCATCATACACGATCCGAAAATCCGCGAGCCCCATACGCGCGCAAACATCGAGGTCGTCGCCGTACATGAAAAACGCCTCGTCGAAAACTTTCCCATCGGGCGCGACTTCATCGGTCAGCACCCACCGCGCGGTCAGCATGAAAGCGCCGTTGATCGCGCCCACGTCGTACGTGCCGTCCTCCGGCAGAAACGTGAGATTGTACCCCGCGAACCAGCGGCTCTGCGGAAACTTCGCCGCCAGTCCGCTCGCCCGGCAAAACCCATCCCACACCGTCGGAATCGCGCGACGACACGCGAAGTCCATCGAGCCATCGACCTGCACGAGCTTCGGCGAGATGAGCCCAATCTCGGGATCTTCCTCCAAACGCCGCACACAATGCGCGAGCGCCGGAGCATTGCAGATCGTATCGGGATTGAGAAACAGCACGTACTCGCCGTGCGTCCGCGCGTAGCCGAAATTGTTCGCGCGCCCGAAACCAAGATTTTTCTCGGCCGCCACGTAATCGACCCAGGGAAATTGTCTGCGCACGATCTCGCCCGTGCCTTCGCCCGGGGAGTTGTCCACGACCACCACTTCGACCGCACCGTGCGTGCCGCCTTCGAGCGTGAGCTCACGCGGGATCGATCCCAGACACGCGCCGATCTCGTCGCGCGATTTGTACGCGACGATCACGATCGAGAGCAGCGGGTGATCCATCCTTTCGCGATACCCGGCTGCGCACCGTCGCGCAATCGCGCTCGGAAAAATATTTTCCGCTTCGGAGTTCAAAGTTGCCGCATCTCTCTCCAGCGTCCTGCGTCTCGCGCCCGTCATGTCCTCGCCCACCATCAGCGTCATCGTCGCCTGCAAGAATCCAGGCCCGCGTCTGCACGCCGCGCTCGGCAGCGTGTGGGAGCAGCGCTGGGTGCAGCCCGAGTTGATCGTGATCGATGGCGCTTCGAGCGACGGTTCCCGCGAGTGGCTCGAGGCGCAGCGCGAACGGATCGCGTGCCTCATCTCCGAATCCGACACAAGCGTGTACGAGGCGCTCAACAAAGGCGTCGCCCGCGCCACCGGCGACTGGGTGATCTTTCTCGGCGCCGATGACCGCCTCGTCGGCGACATGGTGCTCAGCGAGGCGCTCAATTGGATGAAGAAGACCGAAGCCGGTATCGCCGCCGGTGAAGCAGCCTTCGACGACGGCCGCCTCGTGCGCCTGCGCTCGCGGCCCAATCCGCTCGCGCGCGATTTCGTGCCGCGCGCCTCGGCCTTCTACCGCCGCACGCTTTTCGCCGAGAACGACGGCTTCGATCCGAGCTTCGGCGCGCTCGCCGACTACGAGTTTCACGTGCGCCTCTGGAAACACCGCGTGCGCTTCAAGCCCTTGCCGCTCCGCATTGCTGCCTGCGGCGTGCACGGCTCGGTCCATGATCGCCGTTGGCGCATGTACCGCGAGGAGATGCGCGTGCGTCACCGCTATTTCAGTTTCGGCCGCTGCCTGCCGTGGGACATCGGCTCGGTCGCCGGCTGGGCTTTCGGCAAATTAACGCGACCGTTTCGTCGTCACTAAGCTCCGCCTTCCGCCAACCACACGCGCAACTGTGCGTAGCGTGTCTCCCACGTATTGGCCTGTACCAGCGCCACGCGCTGCGCCCGTTTCTCGTTCGTGTCCTGGGCTAATGCCCCCTCGATCTCGCGCACAAAACCCGCACCGTCGCTCGCGAAGCGCATATGAGTCGAAAAATCCACCGTCAGCTCGGGCAACGGCGCGGCGACAATCGGCCGTCCCGTCGCGAGACACTCGTAAGTCTTCGCCGGCATGACCGAGCGCGTGTAATCGTTGAGCGCATACGGCAGCAGGAGCACGTCGGCTTTTTCGATCTGCTCCCGGAGCCGCTCATGCGCCATCTGCCCCGGCAGTTCGACATTCGCCGGAAACGCATACGGTGTCTTCACCGGCCCCACGAGCACCAACCGCCATGCCGGCCGCACTTTCGCCAGCGTTTCAATGGCTGCAAAATCGAGATGCTGCGCATGCAAGTGGCCATAGTAGAGCACCGTCACGCGTTCGTCTGCGGCACGAGTTTTCGGCGGCAGCAAGAATCGCTCGACCAGCGCGCCGTGCGGCAGGCGCCTCAATCGCCGCGCATGCGGTCGCTTCAACTCTTCCAACCGCCGACTCGGCACAAGTGTGAGGTCAGCCCGTTGCATGAGCAGCCGCTCGTCGCCCGCGAGGCACGTTGGTACTCCGCGCACCGCGAGCAAGTCGTCCGTGCAATCGTAGACGAGCCGCCGATGCGGCACGCGCGCGATCAACTCCAACGCCGAGCGTGCCGCCGAGTAGTTCAGGATTGTGTCCACCCCCGCTGTGAGCGCCGATTCCTTTGCGAGAAATCTGCGGATCAGTCGACGATTCAGCGCGTGAAAAAATGAATTCGTCGCCGGCACCACGAACGGCCGTACCACTCGTACCGGCGAGGAATCCGCTTTCGCCGACTTTTCCCGCAGCGTCCGTAGCCGAGCCCACACGCGGGCGGCATCGCGGAGTCCCAAGCGACGCACTCCGGGGATTTCGCAAAACACGACGTCGCTATCCCGCGCGAAGAGCGACGCCAGCGTCTGATGCCGCTGCCACACGAAATCCCAAGCGATGTTCGCGATGACCAGCGTGGTCGGTCTGGGCGTCGCGTTCATTCGGTCTGATCCGTCAATTGCTGCATCGAGACAAATCCCTGCCGCCGCACGCGCTCAAAATACACGCCGAGATTTCCCCAGCGAAACCGCCAGCGCGCCGCCCGCGACGGCATCACTCCGCCCAGTCGCCCGCGCGCGCGCACCGTCTCCTCCGCCATTTCCGTACTGCGCTTCGAGAGCTGCCCCGCGCGCAAGCGAAACGCCGCGACCGTCGCCGATACATAGGTAAACGCCACTCCGGCTCGCACGGCGCGCGCGAAAAAGTCCAAATCGCCTGCTAGTCGATAGCTGTCGTCGATCCCGCCACAACGCTCCCACGCCTCGCGCGCAATCACGGTGCCTGGTTGTGCCAACGGCATAATCCCGCTCGCGATCAGAGGCCCGATGTCTTCGCCGCGCCGCGCCACCGGTATCTCTCCGACGCGTCCGCCGCGTCCATCGATCAACTCGACGCGCCCAAACGAAATGCCCGTCACTCCCTTCGGCAGCAGCGTCCCGAAGCCCGGTGCACGCAACAAATCGTCGTCATTGAGCCATGTCAGCGTATCCCATTCGCCCTCGGCGCGTGCGCCTTGATTCAGCGCCGAGTAAAGTCCGCTGCCGCTCTCGGAAATCACCCGCGCGCGATCAGCCGCGCGTTTTAGTTCTGCGGCTTTTGCCGCCGGGGCAACGATCACCAACTCCGCTGCCGGTGCGGCGCTGCGCACCGACGTAACCGCGTCTGCCAAGTACGGCGACTCTCCCCGCGTGGCCATGACAATGCGGAGTTTCATGCCGCGTCCTTTCTCGTTTTCGCCCGGAACCACACAAGTACTCGTCCCGAGTATTGTCCGAGACCCAATCGCCCCGAGACCCACCACCGTCCCACGCGCAACCAGTGCGGGCCAAACAACACCTCCAGCACCCGTGTCTTCCAAGCGGCCCGCGTTCCTCGCGCAACGCTCACCGGTTTGACCAATTCCGGCGCCACCGTCGCCAGTTGCGTGCGGGCCGCGGTGAGCAGCTCAGCGTAGTATCCATAAATCCATGACCGCAGCACCAGTGGCATCACACCGTATTCGAGCTGACCCGAATCAGCCCAGCGCCCCCCGTCCCACTTGAAGCGTGCAAAATGGTACACCACCAGCGGACGTCCATCGACAAGCACGGTGTCGCCGTCGAACGCGTACTCATGGTTGACCCAGTTCCACGGCGCGAGATTCACGCCGGGATGCGCGCACTCGACCACGCCACTGAAAGCCGTCGGCCACGTATCGAGATACTTCTGGTCGGCATAGCGGCCGGGCTCAACGCGGTCATGACACCACGCGAGGCAACGCTCGCGCCAATCATCGAGACACGCGCGACCGTTCGTATTGTTGCGAAAGCACTCCACGCCGACATTGAAGCGCCCGCGCTCTTCCAGATGTCTCAGCCACTGCGGAAACCGATGCGCCGTCACGAGCACATCGCCCACGCTCAGCTCGGCGAGCACGGCCCCGGGGTCGCTGAAAAACGCGGTGTCTGCATCGACGTAAGTGATCGCCTCGATCTCCGGATGCTGCGCCAAAAGGTACCGCGGCCAACAAGGAGACAACGTGAAGATGTACTCTATCCACGAGCGATTCTTCTTCGCCGCAAGCAGCGCCGGATCCGCGGTCTCGAGTTCGCTCAGCGCAACCGCCCGCCAATTCGGTTCACCGAGCGTTCGCACCGCGTTTTCCGCCGCTTGATCGAGACAGAGCATCCAAAGCACCGCCGTCGGATCGTGTCGTTGCAGCGAGAGCCCAAGCGCGAGGCCCTGCGCCGCATAGCGCGAATCGAAGGTGGTGCAGAAGTGCTTCACCACCGGGGTAGATTCGGGGCGACGAGGCTCGCCGCGGCTGGTTTCATCGCTCAAGTTCCCGCGCATCGTGCTTCCCGTCGCGGACCGCATCAAGCAAATCGCCGCCACCCCCGCCGCTCCGGCCAACAGCGCGCGCTGGCTCGCCGTGGACCGCATCATCCGGCTCGGCATCAGTTTTGTCGTCCAGCTCATCGTCATCCGCCACCTCGGTCCGGAGGGCAACGGCATCCTCCAAAACGGACTCGCGCTCGCCGCGCTCGTCGCGGTGGTCGCCGAGCTCGGACTAGATTCCGTGCTGCGCCGTGAGTTGGTGCGCACACCCGAGCGAGCGGGCCAGCTGCTCGGCACCGCCACCGCGCTACGCTTGATCGCGTTGCTACCGGGTCTCGCGGTTTTCATCTGCATCGCACATGCGCAACCGGGCGCCTCACCGATGCTCGTCGGCTGGCTGGCCGTCACCGTCGCGCTGCCACTCGCCCAAACGCCCGATGCGTGGCTGCTCGCAACAGGCCGCGTGCCCGCGAGCGTAGCCGCCTCAGGCGCGGGCTATCTGGCGAGCGCTCTCCTGCGACTCACGCTGGCCATCGCCGGTGCAGGTGTCGCGGCCTTCGCGGCGGCCGCCGGACTCGAGACACTCGTCATCGGTACCGGGCTAGTGCTCGCCCTCTTCGCGAGCACCGCCGCTCCACGTCGATGGAGTTTCAATGCTGATCTCGCGCGCACATTACTGCGTGGAGCATTTCCGCTGCTGCTCACCACGCTCGCAATCACGGTGTACCGTCGCATCGATGTGGTGCTCGTCACACGCCTGCTCGATACGCGCGCGGCTGGAGTCTACGCCGCGGCCGTGCGTCTCTCCGAGATCGGCTATCTCGCGCCGATGGTGCTGCTCAATGTCGGGTTTCCCCAGCTCACCCGCCTGCACGCCGAGGACCCAGTGGCCTACCGTGTGGCGCTCGGCGACTTCTTTCGCCGCGTGACGTGGGCCGGGGCGGCATTCGCGGGCGGACTGACCCTCGCCGCCCCGTGGCTTGCGCGCGGGCTGCTCGGGTCTGCCTTTGCCGCTGCGGCTGTGCCGCTCGCGATCCACGCGTGGACCGCGGTCTTCATTGCGCATGGCATCGCGCGCAGCCAGTGGCTCCTCCTTGAAAACCGCCAGATCGACGGCCTGTGGCTCGCGCTCGCCGGTGCCGCGGCCAACGTCGCGCTGAATCTCGTCCTCGTGCCGCGCCTCGGCGTCAATGGCGCCGCGCTCGCCGCCGTCGGTGCGCTCGCGCTCAACATGGCGGTCTTCCCCGCGCTCTCCGCCCGCACGCGTCCCGGCTGGTCCCTCGGCTGGCGCGCGGTGTTCACGCGCGGGTAACAATCACGCTTTCGCGAAATGCCATCCGCGGCAGTGCACCCACGCCGCGAGATCGTCGAGTCCATCCCACTCCTCGACCAGTCGCCCAGTACGCCCGAGCCGCGCGCGAAGTTTCTCCTCGTCGAAGACCCAGCACGGATAGCTCCCGCCGCCATACTCGACCGGCGTATGCTGGACGGTGAGCCGATCACGGCCACCCCGCCATAGAAGAACGCGATCCACGATCACATGGCCGAACCCGAGTGCCACCGCCTCGTCGATCACCGCGGCGGGATTCTCCAGATACTGCAGCACACTGGAGAGCAACAGCACCTGACGCGAAGGCTCGGTCGCGGCCTCGACCAGCGTGCGATGAAAGCCCAGCGTCTCGCTGGCAAATTCGCGCTGCCCCGCCTCCACCCACGCCGGCTGCTCCACAATCCTCCAGCGCACGCTCATATCCGAGAGTACCTGCCGGTGTTGCCGCCAGGTGCTGCCAAGCGCTCCGCCGAAATCGACTACCTCCAGTCGGCCGTCTGTCGTACTCGCGCGCAGTGCCGCAAGCAGCGGCGCATTCACCGCCGGCTCCGCAAACACCATCGCGTCCCGCTCCCACGCCGCTCGTCCCTGCTCAACCGTACGGGCCGCAGCGGTGTAGCGCTCCAACTCTACCGGGGCGTCGTATCCCGCTGACTGCGCCCGCGCCTGCGCCCATGTCGCGTAGTCGCCGCGCAACCAGCGCCAGCCGAGGGTCAGCCGCAGCCAGCGCCGCGCACCCGCGGGCACGAGCAGCTTGGCAAGGGATCTGGGCGAAAAGCGCGCCACACCGCGACGCTCTCCGAGCGGCGCACCCGCGGCAAGTCCCTCGCTCGTAATCACCCCGCGAAAATGAGCGCCGATCACGTTCGCCCTTGTCGCATCACGCCCCCGCCGCTAGCGACTTCGGCCAATGCTCGCCCGTCTTCGCCTCGCTCTGGCCCGCGCCGCGGTGCGCCTGTCCGCGCCTGCGACCGGACTCCAGCCGATCGAGCAGCACGAGCCCGATGACGTGTTCATCGTGGGTTTCCCGAAGTCAGGGCATACGTGGCTGCAGTACCAGCTCGCGGGCCTCGTCGGCGGGGTCGATGCCGCGCGCTGTCCCGATGCGCTCGTGCAGGATCTCATCCCCGACATCCATGCGCGGCACGCCTATCGCCGCTATACATCGCCGGTCTTTTTCAAATCTCACGTCCCGACTCCCCCGCCCGACTACCGTCGCGTGATCTATCTGCTGCGCGATGGCCGCGATGCGATGGTCTCGTGGTTTCACCATCACAACGCGATGTTTCCCCCGGTGGATTTTTCCACGCTCATTCGCACCGCTCCGCACCTCGAAGCGCGCTGGCATGAGCACGTCGAAGCGTGGCTCGCCAATCCCCACGGTGCCGAGATTCTCACGGTACGCTACGAAGACATGAAGCACGACCCAGTCGGCCAACTGCGCCGCATCGCGGAGTTCGCGCGTATTCAGACCGACGATACACAGCTCGCCCGGGCGGTAGCGGGCGCCGGTTTCGAACAGCAGAAACAGCGCGAAGCCCGCCAAGGCTGGGAAGATCCCAAGTGGCCAAAGGACAAATCATTCGTCCGCCGCGGTGCGGTGGGCAGTTTCCGCGACGAGTTTCCGCCCGATGCGCTCGCGCTCTTCCTCGCCGAAGCCGGCCCGACCCTGAAAAAGCTCGGTTACATCGATTGATTCAATCGGCCAAGCGGAGGGTACGTAGTGCGAGGGAAAAGCTTCCGTTCCGTGCGGCTCTCTTCCAACCTGCCGACTTTACTGCATGAAGTTGTCGATCGTCATCCCGTGCTACAACGAGACCAAGACCATCCGCAGCATCGTGGACCGCGTGCGGGCGGCCCCGGTGGCGGACAAGGAAATCATCATCGTCGATGATTGCTCCCGGGACGGCACGCGCGATCTCCTCCGCACGCAGATCGCCCCGCTCGTCGACAAGATCATCTATCACGAGGTCAATCAGGGCAAAGGCGCCGCGCTGCGCACGGGCTTCGCCGCAGCGACGGGCGACGTCGTCATCATCCAGGACGCCGACCTCGAGTATGATCCCAACGAGTATCCGAAGCTCCTGAAGCCCATCGCCGAGGGCAAAGCGGACGTCGTCTTCGGCTCGCGCTTCTCCGGGGGCGACGCGCACCGCGTGGTCTATTTCTGGCACATGGTCGGCAACAAGTTCCTGACACTGCTCTCGAACATGTTCACGAACATCAATCTCACGGACATGGAGACCTGCTACAAGGCGTTCCGCCGCGAGGTCATCCAGAAGATCACGATCGAGGAAAACCGCTTCGGCTTCGAACCCGAGATCACCGCCAAGGTCTCGAAGCTCGACGTCGTCATCTACGAGGTCGGCATCAGCTACTATGGCCGCACCTACGCCGAGGGCAAAAAGATCGGTTGGCGTGACGGCTTCCGCGCCCTCTGGGCGATCGTGAAGTACAACGTTTTCAAGTAAGCGCGCCCGCGCTCCCGCATGGCCCCGCTCGATCTCCTGCGCGGCCTGCTCGTCGTCGGCGGCATCTCGCTAGGTCTCGCCTGGCCACTGGCCGCACGCCTCAAACTCGACCCGATCGAGAAGCTCGTGGCGTCCTTCGCGCTGTCGTTGATCGGCGTGTGGCTGGTGGGCTGGGCGATCTATGTGTTTCCACTGCCGGTCATGTGCTTCGCGCTGATACCGGTCACCACGGTGGTGGGATTATTCTTCGGGCGCACCGAACTCAAAGCAACACTCAGCGATCCCGATGCGCGCGCAGTTCTCATCGCGCAACTGCTCGTGAGCGGCGTGTGCGTGGGAGCGCTGGATTTTATCGTGAGCTACTCGGGTGGTGGCTGGGCCGGCGACTGGTTCGAGCACTGGGAGCGCACGCGCTTTTTTCTCGAGCACGGACCGCTCGATCAGAAGTTCATTGTCATCTACCCTCTGACCGCGCGGCCTCCGCTGGAGAACGTCGTGACCGGGGCGTTTTTGCGGCTCACGTTCGTGGACTTCGCGCACTACCAAGTGGTGAGCGCGCTGCTCGCGTCGTTCGCATTTTTGCCCGTCGCACTGCTCGCACGACGCTTCGCCGGTGTCGGCGGACGCGTGCCGATTGCGATCTCCGCGGTGCTTGTCCTGGCGAATCCGCTCTTTCTGCAAAACGCGACTTTCGCGTGGACCAAGCTGCCAGCGGCAGCCTTCACGCTGATCGCGCTTTATTTCTTCCTTCGCGCGCACGATCGCGAGGCTCCGGCGAGCGCGGCATCGCTCTTCGCCCTCGCGCTCGCGGCGGCGCTGCTCACGCATTTTTCCGCCGGACCGTACGCGGTCGCGTTGGGTGTCGCGTGGGTGGTCATCGGGCTAAAGCGGCTAACCGATTCGAGCTGGCGTCAGCGGACACTTTTTGCAGCCCTGCTCGGCGCAGCACTGCTGGTCACGTGGTTCGGCTGGGCGCTCGCTCACTTCGGCATGGGGGGCACTTTCCTATCGAACAGCTCGGTCACCACGCTCGATGCGCGGCAGGGCAATCAACTGCTCAAAATCGCGCTCAATCTTCGCGATACCCTGGTGCCCCATTTCCTGCGGTCACTGGATACCAGCCTGATTGCGCAGCAGAGCCCATGGGGTTGGTGGCGCGATGTGTTTTTCCAGTGCTACCAGCTCAATGTGCCGCTAGTGCTCGGCAGCGTCGGCTGGCTCGCGGTGCTGCGTGAAACGTGGATCGCGGGACGCAGCGCGGCGTCGGGGGTGCGCCGTTTCTGGCTTTGGTTTATCGGCGTCTGCTTCATGCTCGGTGTCGCGGCACACGGCGAGCGCGACCATTGGGGGCTGGCACACATCTGCCTGCAGGCGCTGGTGCTGCTCGGGCTCGCGTTTCTCGCTGCGCGGTGGGCCGGGTTGCCGCGCGGTTGGCGTATCGCGCTCATGCTCGGCGGCACGGTAGATTTCTGCTTGGGCATCGTGCTCCACTTCGCGGTGCAGAGCTATGCGCTCGATGCATGGTTCGGCGCGAGCGATCACCCGGCCGATGTGGTCGCCATTTCGAGCGGACCTGCGGTGATGAATCTCCGCGGCAAGGTGCTCAATCATCTCGCGTTCTTTAGCGACGTTTTCACGGCGCCGCGCGTGCTTGTGCTCGCCCTGCTCGCGGCGATGCTCATGCTGGTCGTCGCCCGCGCCCAGCGGGCTCTCCGCGCTCCCGCTCCCTAGCAAACCATGGCCGAGTCACCGACCATCGCCGTCGTCATCCCCGTCTTCAATGAGGAGGCGGTCCTGCCCGAATTGATCGCCCGGCTCACCGCGATGTTCGATGTCGCGCGCGACTGCCACTGGCGCGCGGTGCTGGTCGACGATGGCAGCCATGATCGCTCGGCGGCGCTCATCGCTGCGCAAGCCGAGCGCGACCCACGCTGGGAACTCGTGGAACTCACGCGCAATTTCGGTTTTCAGAGCGCGCTTTCCGCCGGGCTCGTGCAAGCGGCGCAAGCCGATGCGGTCGTGACGATGGACGCCGATTTGCAGGACCCGCCCGAACTCATCCCGCAACTCGTCGCCGCATGGCGCGAGGGCGCGGAGGTCGTCCGCGCGGTGCGACGCTCGCGTCAGGAAACGGGGCTGCGCCGGCTGGGCTTCGATGCATTTCATGCGATCTTTGGGCGGCTGAGCGATTTTCCCATCGAGCCCAACAGCGGGACTTTCGGTCTGCTCGGCAAGCCGGCGGTCGAAGCGTTTCACCGTCTACCCGAGCGGCACCGTTTTTTCCCCGGCCTGCGTGCGTGGATCGGTTTCACGACGGCAAGCGTGCCCTACGACCGACAGGAACGTGCCGGAGGCAAACCGCAGCAAACGTTTCGCCGACTCGTGCGCTACGCGCTCGATGGTCTTTTCAGTTTCTCCAATCTCCCGCTGCGCCTACTTACCTACACCGGCATCGTGATCGGCGGGCTCGGGTTTGCCCTCGGCCTCTACTATGTGGTGAAGCGCATCGTCGGCATCGAGCAGGCTCAGATGGGCTTCACGACGCTCGCCGCGCTCGTGCTGTTTCTCGGTGGCGTGCAACTCATCGGCATCGGCGTGCTCGGCGAATATCTCGGCCGCATCTACGACGAAGCCAAGCAACGACCCGTGTATCTGGTGAAGCCGCCGCGCCGTCGCGGGTAACCCATGCGCCGCTTCGCGATCCTCGCGGCGGGTGCGCTGCTCGCGTTGTTCTGGTGGCAGGCCGTCAGCGTTTCCGACGAGCACAGCACGACGGCGGATGAGATTTTTCACGTCACGGCTGGCTATGCTTACGGCAAACTCGGCGACCATCGGCTGCATCCAGAAAATGGCTACTTCCCGCAGCGCTGGGCGACGCTGCCACTGCTCGCGCAGTCGAATATCCACTACCCTATCACATCGGCTGCTTCGAGCGATCCTGCGTGGCGCAACGCGGATGCGGCGGAGATTGGGTTTCGATTCTTCTACGAGCAGGGCAACGATCTCGCGAAAATCCTCCGCACCAGCCGGGCGATGATCGCCCTGCTTGGCGTCGCGCTGGGTGCGCTGGTCTTCGCGTGGTCGCGCTCGCTGTTCGGTACAGCGGGTGCGCTGGTGTCGGTGGCGATCTTTGCGTTCGAGCCCAATCTGCTCGCCCACGCGGGGCTCGCTACGTCGGACATCGCAGCGTGCATGGGTTTCCTGTTGGCGACGGTCGCGTGTTGGCGACTGCTGCATCGTATCACGGTCGGGCGCGTGCTGGCCGCGGGCGGCGCGCTCGGGCTGTTGGCGCTGGCGAAATTCTCTGCCGTGCTCTTCGCGCCGATGCTCATCGCGATGCTCGTCGTGCGAGCCTTGCGCAAAACAGCGCTGCCGATCTACCTTGGATCGTGGCGGGTACGCTGGCGCGGGCCGAGTGCGTGGGTCGCTCTAGTTCTCGCCCATGGAGCTGCGGCGACACTAGCGATCGGCGTGATCTGGGCGGCGTATGGATTTCGCTTCGGCGAGACTCTGCCGTACAATCAACCGTGGTCGCTGTTCTATCCGGCGGATCATGCGCCGAGCCTGCCGCTGCGAGTGGTGCGAGTGGCGCTTGATGTCCACGCGTTGCCCGAACCGTATCTCTATGGACTCGCGCATACACTGCACTTCGCGGACGGGCGGCCGGCGTTTTTTCTCGGCGAGTATCGCTCGACGGGGTGGCCAGAGTTTTTCCCCGTGGCGTTTTTGCTGAAGACGCCACTGTCGGTGTTCGCATTGATGGTGCTTGCAGCGATTGGGATGCGATGCTCACGGCTCGGCTATCGGCTCGCCCCCTTGGCGGTGCTGCTCGGGGTGTACTGGGTGTTTGCGGTGACGAGTCATCTTAACATTGGACTGCGCCATGTGCTCATCACGTATCCCGTGCTCGCGATCTTCTGCGGAGCGGCGGCGCGGCTTTTTACCCGCCGCTGGGCGACGGCAGTGACGGCGGTGCTGCTGGGTACACTGAGCGTCGAGTCATTCGCGATCCGGCCGCACTATCTCGCGTATTTCACCCCGCTGCTCGGCGGACCTAAGAACGCGTACCGCTACCTCGTCGATAGCTCGCTCGATTGGGGACAGGATCTGCCGGGGCTGGCACGATGGCTCACGGCCAATGCAACAAGTGAAAAGGTCTATCTCTCCTACTTCGGCTCGGGGCATCCAGCGTACTACGGCATCAAGGCGACGAGGCTGGCCGACGGGTTCTTCGATCTAAGAGCGCGCGAATTGCTGCCGGAAATGCGCGGAGGCATCTACTGCATCAGTGCGACGATGTATCAGCAGTCTTACACGCTCAATCGTCATGGGTGGACACCGGAACTGGAAGCGCGCTATCGCGCGCTGATCGCCACGGTGCTGTCAGCCCCAGCGAACGAAACCTCGCCGCGGATAGAATTGGAACACCTGCGCTTCGGCCGGCTTTGCGCTTGGCTGCATGCGCGGGAGCCGGATGTCGAGATTGGCTACTCGATTCTGATTTTCCGGCTGACGGACGACGATGTGCGCACCTTTCTCAACGCGTCGTTTCCCTTCTCTCCTAAATCGTGAACGCCCTCGAACGCCGCCCTTGGCTCGTGACCCTCGCGGTCGCCCTGATTCTCGCCGTGCACTACGCGCTCGCGGTCGGCAGCAAGTTTACCGAGAGCACGACCTCAGACGAGATCGTGCATCTGACGGGTGGGTTCACGTTCGATCATTTCAACGACTACCGGCTGCATCCGGAAAACGGCGTGCTGCCACAGCGCGTCGCAGCTCTCCCTGCCGTGCTCGCGGGTGCGAAGTATCCCTCGCTCGACCAAGTCTATTGGACCACGAGCGATGCGTGGGTGATGGGGCACCAGTTTTTCTACGAAACGGGCGAAGATCATTTTCCGCGGCTGATGGCGGGGCGCGCACTGATCGCACTCTTCAGCGTCGGCACCGGGTTGCTCGTGTTTGCGTGGTCGCGCGTGCTCTTCGGAACAGCGGGAGCGCTAGTATCGCTCGTGTTCTTCGCTTTCAGTCCGACATTTCTCGCGCACGGTGCGCTCGCGACGAGCGATGCGTGCATGACGTTTTTCATGCTGGCATCAATCGGTGCGTGGTGGCGGCACCTCCATGATGCTCATGCCAAATGGTGGTGGCTGAGCGCGGTGGTCTTCGGGCTCGCGTGCGTCGCGAAATACTCTGCGCCGCTCCTGCTACCGATGTTCGTGGTGATCGCCGCGGTGCGCGCCTGGCGGCCCGAGCCGATGATGCTGCTCGGGCGGCCATGGACGACGCGACTCGAACGCTTCGGCGCGGCGGCGCTTTCGGCACTCGGTCATGGGCTTGTGGCGGCGGTGGTGATCTGGGCGTTTTTCGGCTTCCGCTATTCCGCCTTCAATCCGGCGCTGCCGGCGGCGGAGCACTTCATCCGGCCTTGGGAATGGCTCGACGCTAACCTTGGCGTGCAGGGAAAGGTCATCCGCGCCATCGCCTCGGCGCATTTGTTACCCGAGGGCTACCTCTACGGCCTCGCGTATGTGCTGGAGACCGCGCAGGTGCGGTCCGCGTTTCTCAATGGCGAGTTCAGCATCACAGGCTGGCCGACGTTCTTCCTGTGGGCGTTTGTGCTGAAAACTACGATACCGCTGATGATCGCGAGCGCGCTCGGCGCGTGGCTCGCCATCAAGCGTGGGGCTTATCGGCTGGCACCGTTACTCGCTCTGCTCGGCATCTACTGGGCGTACTCGCTCACGAGTCATCTCAACATCGGGCAACGGCACATCATGCCGACTTACCCGGTGCTCTACATTTTGTGCGGCGCCCTCGGCGCTTGGTTCATCACCAAACGCGCGTGGCTCGCGGTGATCGCGCTCGCGGGCTGGCATGTCGGCGAGTGTGTGCGCGTGGCCCCGCACTTTCTCGCGTACTTCAATGAACTCGGCGGCGGCCCGATCGACGGCCACGAGCACCTCGTCGACAGCTCGCTCGACTGGGGGCAGGATTTGCCCGGCCTGAAAAAATGGCTCGAGGCCAACGCTCACAGCGCGCCGGCCTACCTCTCCTACTTCGGCACGGGCGAGCCGGACTACTATCACATCCAGGCGCGGCGACTGCCGTTCATGAACGGCTTCAAGCTACCCTCGCCGCCGCTCGAAAAACTGGAGCCCGGCGTCTACTGCGTTAGCGCGACGATGCTCGCGCATGTTTACAGTCCGATCCGCGGCCCGTGGACGATCGAGCTGGAGAAGGAGTTTCTCGCGGCGCGGTCGCTCGAGCCGCAGCTCATTGCGTATACGCACAATCCGGCCCAACGCGCCGAACTCGAAGCCGCCGCCCCCGCGCAAAAATGGCAGGCAGCCGCGACGCGCTACGACCTGCTGCGCTTCGCGCGGCTGTGCTACTATCTGCGCGTGCGCCCAATCGACGCCCACGTGGGCTACTCGATTTTCATCTACCGATTGACCGCCGAGGAAATTCGCGCCGCCACCGAGGGCTCAATTGCCGACTGGCAGGCGTTGATCGAGCGGACCATCGCGGCGAAAGACCAATAGAGGCGGCACGACCTCGCGCACGAAATGCGCGAGGTAGGCCAGCAGGCACGCGAAGAGCGCCCATAGCAGGGGCTGCTCGAAGAGGGAGAATATCGCCGCCCAACGCTCCACCGATTGGACGCCGAAATGTGTCTGCAGCAAAGTGAGCGCCGAGCTCACCAGCGGATCGAGCCAGAGGCCGAGCAGTAGGAGCACACCCGTGAGTTTGGTGAAACGCCGCACAGCCTGCGGCGCTGCTGCGTCGCGCGCCACGCTCCACAACAGCGGCGCGAGCCACAGCGCGTACACCCAGCGATAGGCGAAATTCGTGCCCGTGAAGAAACAGCCCGCGAGCAGCGCCGCCCCGAGCAAGAAGCTCAGCCAATCGCCCCGCTCTTCGCGCTTCACCTGCCAGCCGACAAACGTCTTCGACCCGAGGGACAGGAGCGCAATCACGACGCCGGAAAGCAGGCCGACAAGCTTGGCGGTCGAGGCTTTCATTCCCACCGACTCGAAAATCTTGCACGCGGCAAAGGTCATCAAGCCATCCGCCTTCGGCAATAGCGGTGCCACGCGAGAAAAGTCCGGTGCGACGCTCAGGGCCACGAGCGCAAGCAGCACTACAGCGAAAGCAAGACGCACGCGCACTTCCTTTCGATCCTCGCCGAAGAGCAGCACCACCCCGGCGATGGCGGGATAATATTTCAGCCCCGCCGCGACGGCAATGAGTCCGACCGCGACCCAGTGCCACGCCCGCTGCGGCGAAAGCAGGCATGGCACCACCGGCGCCAGCACGACAAAGACGATCAGGTCGTTGTTGGCGCGATTGATCGCGAGCAGCACCGGCGAGGAAAGGAGAATGGCGACGTACCAGCCGAGTTCCCGCCCTGATTTTGGGCGCAGCCGGACCACTGCAGCGGAAAGAAATGCGATTACAACCGTGAGGCCGAAGCCGAAGTTCTGCGCGCGAGTCAGACCAAGGTCGCGCAGGTGCAGCCACCACGGCGAGTACACGTGCGGGCGGTGAAAATAATCGAGCGGGTTGACCGCATAGGGATCGAGGCCGCGCGTGATCGCATCGTTCGAGGCGAGCAGGGCGAACGAGTCGAGAAACCACACGCCGAAGTGACTGATGCCCACGACGCGAAACAACCCGGGAAACACCGCCATGCTCGCGATGTAGACGCCTATGATAAGGCCGAGGAAAAGCTGCCGACGGCGCACGTCGTTCATGGGGCGAGCGAGGTGCTTTCGGCTTCACCGACGAACCCTGCCGGCGTATTCTCTTCTTGAATACGCGGCGGGGGCGCCGCGTCCCCATTTGTGGAGGACGCACCCTGCGCCACGGATTTCGGCGGATCGATGGAGACTAATCGGCTCAGGCGCGCCCAGCGGCCGCCGAAGCGTTTTTGCGCGATGGGTTCGAGGTGAAAGCCCGGGGGCATGAGGTCTTCGGGATCGATGCCCATCTCGCCGTCCTTGGACGTCGGACGCAGCGCCTGGGCGACGATCACTTCCTTGAATGTCCCCTCGTGCAGATGATACGCGATCTGCTCGCCGCGCTGGCGGCCCACGCCATTGATGAGCGTCGGAATCTGCCAGAGCACAAAAGGGATGCTGGACTTGTTGGAGAGCAAGAGCACCGGCCCCGGACGAGAAAGAATCATCTCATGCTCCCAATCCAGCTCCTGCATCACGAGGTTTTGGTTGGTGTAGAGCTTGCGGGAAATCGCGGGCGCCGCGAAAACGAGAAACCAAGCCGCCGCCGCTGTGCCGGCGAGTCCGAGAAAACTCACCCGATGCTGCGCGAGCCAACGGCCAAGACGGGACGGCGGTGCATCGAGATCGCGCACGAGCGCGGCAGCGAGCAGGGCGAGGAGCACGCACATCGGCAGGGCGAAGCGCGAGGCGATCACATCGTCGAGCCGGCTCCAGTAGTAGAACATCAGCATCGCGAGGTTGCCCGCGATGAAGAGGCCGAAGGCCAGCATTACCGTCACGATGGGCGACACCAGCTGAGGCGCGCGTGACCAGCGCCAAGCGCGGCCAAGGAACCAGCCGAAGCCCAGCACACCGAGAGCGGAAAGAATCCAGGAGTTGGCGAGCGCCGGGCCGAGGTTGAAGAAGAAGCTCCACGCGCCCTCGAGGTTGCCCGGGAGATAACTGAGCGCGAAGCGCGACGTTTGCCCCTCGTGCAACTGCCAGAGCAGTGGCGTGGCCGAGAGAATGCGATTGTGCCACGCGTACGGGATGAGCAGCAGCGGCGCGATCAGCACGGGCCACGGGAGTATCGAATTTACGGATACATTGCCGTCGCGCTGCAGGCGCTGCCAGCCGAGCACAATTACGAGCGCGGTCGGCGCGACGAAGATCACCGATTCGTAGCGGCTCTGCGAAAGCAGAATCGCGCCCAGCACGAGCGCGGCGAGGCGGTCGGGATCGGGCGCGCGGAGATAGAGCGTCGCGAGCGCCATCACGAGCACGAGCATCGTGAGATTGTGCAGCTCCATGCCCGCGCCGCTCGCTTGCTGAGCGAGCAGCGGCATGGTCGCGAGCAACGCGATGGCGAGCAGCGCCGGACCGCGGCGGCCGGTAAGCGTCCAGCCGAGCCAATAGACCAGCCCGAGAAACACGGGCGTGAGCGCGGCGTTGACGAGGAAGATGTTCGCCACGCGATAGCCGGTGAGGTCGTGCACCAGCGAAACGAGAAACGTGAAAAAGTACGGCCGCTTGTCGAGGAAGGTGTCGATCGGCACCCACGTGCCCGCGAGCTCGTAGGCGCGGATCACCGTGCCGATTTCCTTTGTGGCATGCATGTGCCGCGCCGTGCCCTGCAGCACATACTCGTCGAAGAGCACCTTGTGCTTGAAAGGATCAATCCAGAGCGTGACAGCCGTCGCCACCACCAGCGCGAATCCCACCCAGCCGGGTCGACGTAACCAACCGCGCCACACGGAAGCCCGTGCCGCGAGCACGCGACCGAAGAAATACACGAACGCTCCGAACACCGCCATGATGTAGTAGTAGCCGCCTGCCACGATCAGCGGCTCGGCGGTGCGCGGCGACACCAGTACAAAACCCACGCCAAAAGCCAACGCTCCGGCGAGGGCCAAGAGCAACCAGCGCGTCCGCAGTGCGGGCTCGCGCAGGAGTTGGAGCAGAGAGCGAATCACGGCGGCGGGCTCCGCAAAGCTCAGGGGAGCTTCTTCACGAAGTTTTCCAAGTACTCGCGGCGGAGTTTCTCGATCTCCGCGCGAGTCTTTGGCACCTCGCGCGTGCCGGGATCGGGCGCGGTCGCGACGACGCTGCCCTCACGGATTTCCTTCACGCGGCTGATGCGCGAGAGCGTGAGCTGTTGCAGACGCTCTTCGCGCACGGTCTCCAGCACGAAGTCCGGCCCGAGGTCGTCGCCGTCGCGGAATACCATCTTGCCGGTCGACGGATCGGGAACCGTGAGGCGCTGGAAAACGAAGACGTCGGAGAACACGCGGTTGCGCATGAGGAACTCGAGGTCCTTTTTGCGTGGGCCCTTGGCCTGCAGGATCGGCGTGGAGGAGATCTCGTGCGCGATCCAGAGAATCGAGTCGTTGTCGATCATCAGGTAGTCGTGACGCGGCTGCTCGGCGATGAATTGCCGCCGCCACGCGGTCTCGCGGCCCGGGAGATAGTCCTGCGAATAGGCATGCGCGGCCATCGACGGCACGCCCTGCACGATCACGGCAACGACCGCGACCAAGAGCAGCGTGCGAGCGACCGCCGCGTGGGCGAACTGCGGGAGCACGGCGAGAATCGCGAGCACCATGCCAAGCTGCGTCGGCAGGCTGAGGCGACATATCACCACCTCGTCGAAGCGGCCCCAGAAATAAACCATCAT
This sequence comes from Verrucomicrobiota bacterium, assembly GCA_048498795.1. GTDB lineage: Bacteria > Verrucomicrobiota > Verrucomicrobiia > Opitutales > Opitutaceae > JBEHXH01. Next base: position 77,566 of record JBEHXH010000006.1, on the reverse strand, counting down.
CAGCGCGAACTGCGCCGCGAAGCCGAAGGCGAAGATGGTCGTCGCCGCGGCGATCGGCGTTTCGGTCGCGAGCGTGCGCACGCGCTTCAATACGAGCAGCAGGAAGAAAAACGCCGCGATCACGCCGAGCGCCGAGAGCAGCAGAGAGTTAGGTTGATTAGCGGACGAGCCGAAGAAGTAGCCAAGCGCTCCTTCAAGATTTTTGGGCAGGTACGAGAGCGAGAAGACCGTGCTCGAGCCGGGCTTACCCGCGAGTTCCCACGCCGAGGTGCGCAGGTCGAAGATCCGGTGCTGGAGCGGATAGTGGATCATCAGCAGCGGCGCGACGATCACCGGCCACGAGAGCGGCAGGCGCCCCTCGCGCTTCCACATCCACAGAATCACTGCGACCACGGGCAGCAAAAAGATCACCGACTCGTAGCGCACCTGGGCGAGCAGCAGCGCGGAAAAGACGAGAGCCGTCAGCGATGCGTCGTCGCGCTTCTCCACGTAGCGCGCGGCGAGCAGCAGCGTCGCGAGGATCATCACGAGGTTGAGCAGCTCGAAGCCGCCGCCGGTCGCGTTCTGTCCGAGGAGCGGCAGGCCCGCGAACAGCACCACGCCGAGCCAGCCAGCGATGCGACCCGCGAGCAGACGGCCGAGGGTGTGCACGAGACCGAGAAAGACGAAGGTCAGCGCGCCATTGAGCACGAAGGCATTGGCCGGGCGGTAGCCGGTGACGTCGTGCAACAGAGAGCAGAGAAACGGAAAGAACAGCGGACGCTTGTCCATCATGCCGTCCATGATCACGAAGGCGCCCTGCACGTCATTGCCGCGGACCGGCACGAGCACCGTGCGGTCGAAGTGCATACTCATCGACGTGCCGAGGAGCATGATCTCATCCATCACGATCTTGAAGCCGCACGTCTCGTGCACGAGCAGCACAGTGCCGGCTGCCCCGATGATGCCGACCGTGAGCCAATCGATCGTGCACGGCCGGATCGCGAGAATCTCCGCGCGAAACGTCTGCCAGAGCGCGCACAAGAACAGCACGAACGCCACCAACACGAACCAGTAGCCGGCGCGCGAGACGAAGACGATGGCCGCGAAATCCGGGAGCGCGAAGAACCCGAGGACCACCGCGAGCGCACTCGCGAGCAGCAGCAGCCAGACACGACGGTCGAGGGTAAGCCCGGACATGGAAAGTAGTTGGGCGCGCATCGGGCTAGCCGGCAATCTTCAAGCGCACCGACCGCCGACAGCGGCCCGCGCGCGCAAGAAAAAGCCGCCCGTGAAACCGGGCGGCTCAGCCAGCCGAAGCGTTTTCCGCTTACGGCGCGTAAGTGATCGTGCGCTGGCCGGCGACACCGAGGACCGTGACCGCCTCGCCCTGGGTGAAGCCGCCGGGATAGGTTTCGTTGGCCACGAGATTGAGGGCCTTGACGTAATTCGTCGGGCCGACGAGCGCGCTCTGGGTCACCGAGGACACGCCGTTTTCGAGGAAGTACTGGTCGGCGGCCGAGGCGAGCTGGCGGGCATTGTTGAGGACCGTCTTGTCCTGCGAGGACTGGCGGACTTTTTGGAATGCCGGGATGGCCATCGCGGCGAGGAGGCCGATGATGACGACGACGATCATGATTTCGACGAGGGTGAAGCCTCGGGAGCTGGAGGAGCGAGCGGCGGTTTTCATGGAGATGGAGAGGTTGAACTGACGCCGCCCATCTTTATTCCGTGCGTTCCGCAATACGAGGACGCCGTTGTAAATGCCGTATCAAAACCGCGCCTAACCTAGGAGTTTCCCCTCAGAAAAACGACGTATCCAAAATCTTGTGACAAAATCGGGACACAAAAAAGGCCGCCCGACATCGGGCGGCCTTTGGGGTGAAAGGATCGAAAACCCTTTACGGGGCGTACGTGATCGTGCGCTGACCGGCAACGCCGAGAACCGTGACGGCCTGACCCTGCGTGAAGCCGCCGGGATAGGTTTCGTTGGCCACGAGGTTGAGGGCCTTGACGTAGTTCGTCGGGCCGACCAGGGCGCTCTGGGTAACGGAGGAAACACCGTTCTCGAGGAAGTACTGGTCCGCCGCGGCGGCGAGCTGACGAGCGTTGTTGAGGACCGTCTTGTCCTGGGAGGACTGGCGGACCTTCTGGAACGCGGGGATAGCCATCGCGGCGAGGAGGCCGATGATGACGACGACGATCATGATTTCGACGAGGGTGAAGCCCTTGGTGGATTTATTGGCGCTGACTTTCATGTGATGATGATGTTGTATGATAAACGACGCCGAACGGCGTTTGTGTTAACGAATCGCATCTGAGCGAGCCCTACAAGGTCAAAGTCCTGTAAAAGCCAGCCCGGAAGTGAGTAGTTTTGGCCACTTCACTTCGTTTTACGGGTCTTAGCGGATGCCTTTTTCTTCGGGGCGGCTGCTTTTGCCTTGGGTGCCTTCGCTTTTGCGGCCTTCGGCTTGGAAGTTTTGACCGCTTTGGGAGCCTTGGCGGGCTTGGCTGCGGCTGGGTTGATGAGCCCGGCGACGTCGACCTCGGTCGCGTCTTTCCAAAGGCTTTCCAGCGCGTACTGCTCGCGCTTCTCGGTCGCGAAGAGGTGGATCATCACGTCGAACGCATCGATCACGATCCAGCCCGACTCCTGTCGCGCTTCCATGCCAACGAGGCGGGTCTTGGAGTCGTCGATGATGCGCTCCAGCTCGATGCGCAGCGCGCGCAGATGCGGCTCGGAGGTGCCGGTGGCGAGGACGAGGTAGTCGGTAATCGAGGACTGCGCGCTCACATCGAGTACACGGAGGTCGGACGCCTTTTTGTCGTCGAGGACTTTGCAGAGCGCAGTGACGAGCTCGAGGGAGGCGCTTTTCGGTTGTTTCATGCTTTTTCGCGATACAGATGCTTTTCTCGGATATAGACAATCGCCTTATGCGGGACGAAGTAATCGAGCGAGAGGGAGCGGCGCGTGCGGTCGCGCAGCTCAGTCGAGTTGATGGCGAGCAAATGGCCATCGCAACGGTGCAGCCGCAGGCCGGGGATCGAGGGCTGCGCCTTCACCGGGTAGCCGGGGCGCTCGAGGAAGATGAACTCCACCAGCCGCGCGAGCTCCTCAATGTCTTTCCAAAGATGGAGCTTCGGCAGCTGGTCGCCGCCGATGATCCAGTAGAGCTGGTCGTCGGGGTAGAGCTGGCGGAAGTGCCGCACGGAATCGATCGTGTAGCTGATGCCGCCCTTGCGCAGCTCGTAGTCGGAAACCTCGAAGCGCCGGTCCCATTCGATCGAGGCGCGGATCATCGCGAGCCGGTCCTCGGAGGTGGACTGGACGTCGGTGGGCTTCATCGGAGCCTGCGCGGCGGGCACGAGGATCAGGCGATCGAGCCGGTGCTGCTCGTACGCATCCTGCGCGGCCATAAGGTGGCCGAAGTGGACGGGGTCGAAGCTGCCGCCGAGGAAACCGATTTTCACAGACGGGCGACGCTGCCTCCCCACCCTGCCGCGGGCAAGGCGCAAGTGGGTCATGCGGGGCGTTGCAGGCTGGTGGCACTTTGCGACCGATCGTGAATTGCAGCGGCGCGAGCCCGGAACGCGATTGCTTCGCGGGCGTTTTGCCGTCGGGATGTATCCAGAAACCCAATGCAACCCTTCCTGCACGACAAGGACAACCCCTGGCTCGAACTCGGCGGCGGCATGCGCCGCAAAATCATCGGCCACACGCCGGGCCTGATGGGCGTGGCCGTGCACTTCGACAAGGGGGCCATCGGCACTCCGCACAGCCACGAGGTGCACGATCAAATCTCGTACGTGGCCGCGGGGGCGTTCGAGGTGCAAGTCGGCACGGAGACCCGTGTGTTGCGCGTGGGCGACTCGTTTGTCGCCGCGCATCCGGCGGTGCACGGCGTGAAGGCGCTCGAGGCCAACAGCCTCCTGATCGACATGTTCAATCCGCGGCGCGACGACTTCCTCGGCAAATGAAACGCGCGCTCTGGCTCGTCCTCGTCGCGTCGACCCTCCGCGCCGCCGAGCCAACCGCCACCACCGTCTGGAAGGTCGACCGCACCGACACCATCGGCGAGCTCAAGGTAGAAGTCCTCGGCGCGCCGAAAGTGAAGGACGACGCGGGTGTGAAGTCCGTGGTTTTCGACGGCGAACACGACGGACTGTTTCTTCCGCTCAATCCTATCGCCGACGCGAAGGCGTTCACGGTTGAAATCCTTTTTGCTCCAGCCGAGGGCGGCCCAAAAGAGCAACGCTTCGTCCACATCCAGGACACCGTCACCAACTGGCGCGTGATGATCGAGACCCGCCTCGATGGCCAAGGCCACTGGTGGCTCGATACCTATCTCGGCCGCGACCGCGCCGGCACGCCGCTGATCGATCCGCAGAAAACTCACCCCACCGACCAATGGTACTGGGCCGCGGTGCGGTTCGACGGCACGACGATGACCGACTTCGTGAACGGTGAGAAGGAAATGGAAGCCCCCGCGACCTTCGGCGTGATGGGCAAAGGCCAGACCTCGCTCGGCGTGCGGCAGAACAAAGTCGCTTGGTTCAAGGGTGCGATTCGCGAAGTGCGTTTCACGCCGGAAGCCCTGCCTGCGGAGAAATTGCAGCGCGTGAAAGCATCGAAGGACATGAAGGCGGAAAAGACTGAGCCGGGAGAGAAGACCACTACGGCCCCGACAACGTCGACTTCAGCGCCGGCGACATCCGCGGCTGGCGGCAGCGCGAAGCCTTAAGCGCGAAGGCGCGAAGATTCGTCAAGGATCACAAAGTTTGGTCCGAGATTTCAGCAGGAAACGATCTGCGATAGCTGCTCGATTGTTACCGCCCGGAACATTTCCCCGCGCACGGGGAAAATTGGTGGACCAGATCGGGATCAAACCGACGACCTCGTCGTTGCGAACGACGCGCTCTATCAACTGAGCTACTGGCCCGGGTGGGAAGGGAGGTTTTGAAAAAACCGGCCCGGCAAGTCCACACCAATCTTCGCGGAATTTTACGGCCGGGCAAAGGCCACAGATCGATCCACTTCAAACATCGGAGACGGATTTTTGGCCACAGATTACACAGATCGAACCAGATAGGCCGATCCATCATCTGTGCCCATCTGTGTAATTGGTGGCTAAAATCTGGGCCTTACGCCGCCTCACTCGCGAGCCGGGCGAAGACCAACTTGCCGCCAGCCGTCGGGAGTACGCTCACGATCTCGGCCTGCACTCGGCGCCCCATGTGGTTGCGCGCGGCACCGACGACCACCATCGAACCGTCGGCGAGATAGCCGACAGCCTGGCCGTCCTCCTTGCCCTGTTTCACGAGCTCCACCTCAAGCGTGTCGCCGATCATCAGCTCGGGCTGGAGGGACTTGGCGAGTTGGTTGAGATTGAGCCAGCCCACGCCGTGAAACTCGGCGAGCTTCGCGAGATTGTAGTCGGTCGTGAGAATCTTGGCCTTCATCGACTGCGCGAGGAAGACGAGCTTGGCGTCCACGTCCTCGCGCTTCGCCACTTCGCTCTCGGGGATGCGGATATCGAGGCCCTTGATGCGGCGCAGCTCGGCGAGCACCTCGAGACCACGGCGACCACGGGCCTGCCGCAGCGGGTCGGTGGAATCGGCGATGGATTGGAGTTCGGTCAGGACGAACTTGGGAATCACGAGCGCGGCGCTAAGGAAACCTGTCTCGCACACGCGCGCGATGCGGCCATCGATCAGCACGCTCGTGTCGACCACGATCAGCGGCACCTCGACCTCATGTGGCACGAAGCGCACGTAGGGGATCAAGAGATTGAACTCATCCTTGCCGCGCAGCGCGATGACCGCAGCGAGGTAGGGACAAATGACAAACAGCCCGAGACGAATCAGGTAAATCGTCGAAGGGTCCATCGCGTCGCCGCGCTGCGGATTCATTTCCAGCAGCGGTGAGACGCCGACCATGTGCGCCACGAGCAAACCGATCGCGATGCCGAACGTGACCGCCGACAGGGCGCGCAGCGAGAAGCCCTTCAGCATCACGTCGACTAGCACGACCAGCACCCCGATGCCGAAGCCAACGGCGGTCGGTAAAAGCTGATAATGGTCGCCCGCGAGGACTGTAATTTGCACGAGCCATCCCGCCGCCGCGCACAACGCGACGAAGACCAAGCGGATCGGCAACAGGGTGCGGTTCATCGTGAGATTACTCGGAGCAAGACCCACAGGACCAGCGGCGCAAGGATGAACCCCGCCATCAACCAGTAGATGAGGCGCTGCATGCGACGGCCTTTTGCCTTTTCAGCGGCATCCATCTCCATTTCCTTCCCACCTAATCGCTCCCCCCATGAAAACGCAACACTGGCTCGTGAAGACCGAACCCGACTCCTATTCGTGGGACCAGTTCGTGAAGGATGGGCGCACCGATTGGACCGGGGTGCGCAACTACACGGCACGTATCCACCTTAATGCCATGAGTGTACGGGATCGCGTGCTCGTCTACGAAAGCATGACGACCAAGGCCGTCGTCGGCATCGCCGAGGTCGTGCAAACCGCCTTTCCCGACAAGACCGCCGAAGAACCCGGCTGGGTGGCGGTCGGCCTCAAGGCCGTGAGCCCGTTGGCCAAGCCGATCACCCTCGCACAGATCAAGGCCGATCCCTTGCTGGCGAAGATGGAGATGCTCCGGCTCAATCGTCTGTCTGTCGTACCGGTCCGCCCGGAAGAGTTTGAGCGGATCCTCGCACTGGCGAAGTAAGCTGAGGCAAGAGGAGCTGGCGGCGCGCCGAGAGAGCAGCACAGCCAGCCAGCTGACCACGGCGGTTACTTCGGGCTACTTCGATGTGGTCTGTAGTGCGGCGCGGAAGCTCACCTCAGCGCTGGCGCTGGTTTTGGCGCGGCGCTCGGGGGCTTTGTCTTTCGTGTCGGCTGAGCCGACACTTGTCACCTGAGCCTCGGATTCGGCTGCGCCAGCATCGAGCCATTCGGCCGGGCCGCCTGCGGTCGAGACAGAGCTGAGTTCGCGGGCAGTGGGCAGGCGGGCATCGACGCCCAAGATCCAGCCAACCCGAAGGCAGAAATCGCGAGCCTCCTCCCACGTGACCGAATCAACGGGAAGAGCCGCTCCCCGATGCTGACTGGGATTGGCACCCGTCATGGCGGAGTACAGTTCCTGCGAAACCGGACTCGCCAGCAGGGCCACCCCGGGAGCGTCCGGCACCGCCATGAGATGGGCGCGGACGACAGCCTGCCAGGCCTTGAGCTGAGCGCGGTGCTCATGGAGAAAGGCGATCTTTTGTTTCAGCGCGCCCGCGAGCGCCGCACTGCGGGGATATTTCTTCGCGGCCCGATCGAGTTCGGTGAAGGCCGTGTCGAGCTTCGGTGTGGCGTCGGCAATCTTGTCGGTGCGAAGCAGCCCGGTGATCTCGTAGTCGAGCATCAGCAGGCGCGCACTGGTGTCGGCCGAGAGCACCGTTTGGCGGCGGACCTCGAGGTCATCGAGCCGCTGCGCGGAAACGAAGCGTGAGCCAGGGAAACTGGTGTTGATCTCGCGCTGGCGGTCGGCCGCGAGCTGGTAGTTTTGTGCAGCGCCATCGTGGTCGCCGACAGAATTGGAGGAGTCACCGCGTTGCTCGAAGGTTTTGCTCTCCGCGAGCAGTGACGCGCCGCGGAGCGAAGCGATGGACGCATCGATGCGCTTCAAGGCGGCGGGATCGACCTGCCCCGGATACATCTGGTCGAGGCGGACCTGCAGGCCGCGGGCGTTGGTGTACATCTCAAGGGCGCGTTCCCAGCGCTCAGCCTTCAATGCATCCTTGGCGCGATCGAGCGTCCCCGCGAGGTCCGCCTGCAAGGGCTCTACCGCGACTCCACCGAGTGCGGCCTCGAGACGCGCAGCGCGCTGGAGATTCTTGGCCTGATCGATGGCGCGGCTGTTGTTGATCTGCCGCTGAAAGGCGAGGGCTTGGCGGTACTTGTCGGCCGCCATCGCGAGGTGGCCGGCGGCACGCTCGTCATCGCCTTCGCTGACTAGCTGCGTGATGCGGGGCTCCATGATCTGACTGCGGAGATTGTCGCGTTGCTTTTCCCACTCCTCGAGTTGCGCCTGCTCGGCGGGCACCGCTCGATCTGCAAGCTGCACCCACGCCTGCTGGCGCGAGGCAAGTTTTTCCAAGACGGAAACCATTTCCGCGGGCGGAGCGGAGCGGGCGGACTTTTCGCGATACTCGTCTTGTAGCGCGGCCAGCTCGGTCGTGAGTTTAGCCTGCTCGGCGGTGCGTGCCATGCGGGTCTCGCGGCGATTGGTCGCGCGGATGTGCCGGTAGCCCCACCAACCGCCGCCCGCCACGAAGAGCACGACGACGAGGATGATCGTCCGCTTCAAAGCGGGCGACATCTCGTCATCTTCGTCCACGTAGTCAGGATCAACTTTGCCGAAATCGGGCATGGACCGGTCATCGCAATCACATTGCAGGCCGATTGCAACGCGACTCGACAGGGCGGGCCGTTTTTGCGTCGCTCGCGGCGCGTGCTCTCCCAACTCACGATTCTCGCTCCCGGCCTCCTCGGCGGCTCCGTGGCCCGCGCCGCCCGCGCCCGTGGCGTGGCGCAGCGCATCGTGCTGTGGGCCCGACGCCCCGAAGCCCGGCTCAAGCTCCGCGAGCAACCGTGGTGCGATGCGGTCGGCGAAACGGCCATCGAGGCCGCGCGCGATGCGTCGCTCGTGATCATCGCCTCGCCGGTCGACCGCATCGTGCCGCTCACCGAGGAAATCGCGCCGCATCTCACGGCCGGCACCATCGTCACCGACGTCGGCAGTGTGAAGGCCGAGATCTCACGGCTCGGCCACGCGGCGTGCGGCGAGCGGATTCATTTCATCGGTTCGCACCCGATGGCGGGCTCTGAGAAAACCGGCTGGGAGCACGCCACCGACACGCTCTTCGAAAAGCGCACCTGCTTCGTCACTCCACTGGCCGAGTCCGATCCAGCGGCCGCGGCGGCAGTCGTGAAATTCTGGCACGACCTCGGCAGCGAACCCGCGACGGTCACGCCTGATCAGCACGACGAGATCGTCGCGCACATCAGCCACCTGCCGCAGGTCGTCGCGTCGAGCCTCTGCGCATTTCTCGCGACCAAGAATCCCGCGTGGCGCAACTTCGCCGGCGGCGGCCTGCGCGACACCACGCGTATCGCCGGCAGCGACCCGCAGCTCTGGCGCACCATCCTCGAGCAGAACCGCGACGAAGTGCTGCGCGCCCTGCGCGCCTTCGAAGACGAACTGCACGCGATGCAGATCGCGCTCGCCAATCGCGACTATGCCGAGGTCAGCGCTCGCATCGAGCGCGGCCGGGCGTACCGCAGCCAGTTTCGGCCCGCGCCGTAAGTGGGAGGGGCTTTACGCCCCGACGTTGGGCTCGGTCAGCCGCAAAAATTCCCCTTGGCGGATGTCGCCCGGTCGGTGACGCTCGCCCTTCCGTGTCCTTGCCCGCCGTACTTCCGATCACGCCCTTCACCACGCCTGTGCGCGGCGAAGTGGCCCTGCCCGGCTCGAAGAGCATCACCAATCGCGCGTTGATGCTCGCGGCGTTGTGCGACCGCAAGGCCGTGAAGCTCACCGGCGCGCTCTTCAGCGAAGACACGCACCTGATGGCCGAGGCGCTGCAGAAACTCGGCTTCACGATCCAAGCCGACGCTGAGCGAGGCGAGATCGTGGTCGATGGCTGCGGTGGCGAAATTCCTGCGCTGGAGGCCGATCTATTCGTCGGCCTCGCGGGCACCGCGGCGCGGTTTTTGACGGCGCTGTGTGCCGCAGCGAAGCGTGGTGTGTACCGCCTCGATGGCGTGCCGCAGATGCGGAAGCGCCCCATGAAACCGCTGCTCGATGCGCTCCGTGCGCTCGGGGCGGATATACGTTGCCCGGGTCAGGAAGGGTTTTTCCCACTCGAAATCCACGCCCGCGGCCTCTCCGGCGGCGCCGTCGAGATCGATGCGAGCGAGAGCAGCCAGCTCCTCTCCGCGCTCCTCGCCGTCGCTCCGCTCGCGCGGGCCGATGTGCGCGTGACGCTCCGCGGTCCGGTCCGTCGCTCCTATGTCGAGATGACCGCGCGCATGATGCAGGCGTTTCATCCCGAGAAACGCTCGCTGATCCGTGAAGAAGGCACAGGGACGTTTGTGGTGAGCGCGGTGAAGACGCCGTACGCACTGCGCGAGTCGAGCTACGCGATCGAGCCCGATGCTTCGGCCGCGAGCTACTTTTTGGCGCTGCCCCTTGTTACCGGCGGGAGCATTTCGCTGCTCGGCGCGCAGGACTCGAAGCAGGGCCTACAGGGCGACACGGAGTTTGCCGATGTCGTGCGCGCCGTCGGCGGCACTGTGATGGCACGGGCGCAGGGTCTTGACGTGGCGTTTGCGCGTGGCGGTCTGCGTGTCGGTCACACGCGGAATTTCAAGCCGATCTCGGACACCTTTCTCACGCTCGCCGCGCTCGCGCCGTTGCTCGATGGTCCGACGCTGATCAGCGGCATCGCGCACACGCGCAAGCAGGAGACCGACCGTGTCGCCGGCATGGCGCGCGAACTGATCAAGCTCGGCCAGCACGTGATCGAGCAGGAGGACTCGCTCGAAATCCATCCGCGTCCGCTCCACTCTGCCGGGATCACCGAAATCGAGACGTACGGCGACCATCGCTTTGCGATGAGCTTCGGCGTGCTCGGCTGCCACGACCTCCGCGTCGACGGCCGCCCTTGGCTCGCGATCAAGAACCCGGCATGCTGCGCCAAGACTTTCCCCAACTTTTTTGAGTTGCTGGAATCCATCCGCGAAAAATCGTCGGCATCGTGACCGCTCCCCGGCCATTTCTCATTGTCGCCATCGATGGCGGCGCCGCCTCCGGCAAATCGACGTCGTCGCGCACGCTCAGTGAGCGCTTCGACCTCATGCACGTCGACACCGGCTCGTTTTACCGCGCCGTCACGGCCGAGCTGCGCCGTCTCGGCATTGGCTGGGATGATCACGAAGTCGTGAAGACCTCGCTCGCTCGCCTCCAGCTCAGCACCAACGTGGTCGGCCGCTCGGCGCAGATGGAGATCGGCGGACGCGTCGTGCCCGATGCGGAAATCCGCAGCCGCTCGGTCAACGAAGCGGTCTCGCACTTCGCCGCCGTCCCCGAGCTGCGCGCGGCGCTGCTCGACTACCAACGTGGGCTCGCCGAGGTCGGCCGCGCGAAAGGTTTTCGTGGGATCGTGATGGAGGGTCGCGACATCGGCTCGGTGATTTTTCCCAATGCGGATTTCCGCTTCTTCCTCCACGCCGATCCGGCGGAGCGGGCGCGGCGCCGCGCGAGCGAGGGCCAGCACGACTCCGTGACCGAGCGCGACCGCATCGACTCCTCGCGCAAGACCGCGCCGCTCTCCTGCCCCGTCGGCGCGACCAGTATCGACACCACTCACCTCTCGCCGGCGGCAGTCGTCGAGTGCATGGCGAAGCCCATCGCCGACGCTCTCGCATGAGCCGCGTGCTGTCGCAAACCGGCATGGAGCCGGTCTATGGTTTCAGCCACGCGCTGCTCGCGCGGTCTTACGCGGCGTTTTTCCGCGGCGAAGTCGTCGGCCTCGAAAATGTCCCGACCAAGGGCGGATTTCTCATCGCGGCTAATCACGCGAGCTTCATCGACCCGCCGTTCATCGGCAGCAATGTCCCGCGCCAGCTTGCGTACTTTGCGCGCAAGACCCTCTGGAAACCCGGCTTCGCCTCGTGGTGGCTCGACACGGTCGGCACCATCCCGGTCGACCGCGATGGCGGGCAGGACGTCTCTGCGATCAAGCGTGTGCTGCGGACGCTGGAAAACGGCAAGGGCCTGATCCTCTTTCCCGAGGGCACGCGCTCGCCTGATGGCAAACTGCAGTCGGCCAAGGCCGGCGTGGGCCTCATCGCCTGCCGCACGCAGGTGCCAGTGGTGCCGACGCGCATCTTTGGCTCCTTCGAAGCGTTTGGCCGCAACACGAAGTTCCCCAAACTCGGCACGCCCGTGTCGGTGGTCTTCGGTGAACCGATCGCGCCCGCCGACTACGACCGGCCGGCCGACGGCAAGGAGCGCTACCAGCGCGCCGCCGAGCGCATCATGGCGCGGATCGCCGCGCTGGACTTGGCCGCCCCGACGATCGTTTGACGCGGCCATGACGTCCGGCCGTATCCACATCATCGATACGTTGCGCGGCTTGGCGGCGGTGGCGGTGGCGGTCTTTCACTTCAACCAGATCCGCGTCCGCGACGGGTCGCTCTACGACCGCGCCAATGCATGGGGCTGGCTGGGCGTGGCGGTGTTTTTCGTGCTGAGCGGCTACTGCGTGCAGACCGCCGCCGACCGCGAGCACACGCCACGCGTTTTCCTGCTAAGACGCTTCGCGCGTCTCTATCCGGCGTATCTCTTCAGCGTGGTGGCGGTGGTGCTCTTCTGCGTCGCGCGCAAATACACGTCGGGCCTCAACGACTTCATCACCCTGCCCACATCGGTCGGCGGCTGGCTCGCGACGCTCACTCTCACCACGACGCCGGTGACCGATCACCCGACCATCAACTGGGTCTACTGGTCGCTGAGCTACGAAGTCTCATTCTACCTCGTACTCGCCATCGGCCTCGCGTGGCCCCGCGCGCGCTTCGCGGTGCCGCTGGCGCTGAGCGTCGCGGCGTTTTTCCCGCCGGCGCAGCGCGCCGTGTTTTTCCTCGGGCAATGGGGCTTCTTCGTGCTCGGCGTGGCATTGGCGTTCTATGCACGCGGCGAGAAACGATCCGCGCTCGTGCTGGCTTTGTTCGGCGTGGTGCTCTCGTTTCACCAGCATCTCCAACGCGAGGGCTTGGTGGCAATCGCGACGGCTGGCCTGATTCTTTTCTCGCCCAAACTCGAAGCGCTCGGCGGTCGAGCCATCGCCCCGCTCGCGAAGCTCGGCGAGATTTCCTACGGGCTGTATCTCATCCACGTGCCCATCGGCGTGTGGGTGATCCTGCGCTTCACCGATGCGCACGGGTGGCGCAGTGGAAACTTTCTCCTGCGCCTCGCTTGCGATGGCGTGGCGCTTGGCGCGAGTCTGTTCGCTGCCGCGGCGATCTACCGCTGGATCGAGCAGCCCGCCATCGCGTGGGGCCGGCGCATCACGGCGACGCCGGCCGCGCGCTGAGCGAGCGACCGGCGCGAAAACGTGTCGCTCACTTCTCGACGATCTTCTGGAGATTCGAGAGGCCGCGCTCGAAATCCGGCCCGATCATTTTATCGAGGAAGAGGCCGAACCAGCGCCCCATCGGATTCATGCCGAGATCGCCTTCGTCGGACCACACGACGCGCACGCCGCCATTGGTTGGCTCTAGGGTCATCACGCCGATCGAGGTCATGCCCATGTCGGGGAACTCGAGATTGTAGACGACCTTCTGCAGCGACTGCGTCGTGATGGTCATTTTGCCGTTGCCCTCTTTCTTGCTCTCCCACGACGACCACGCGCCGACGCCAGTCGCGGGCTCCGAATAGGCCATCTTCATACCGGGGTCGCGCTCCTGCCAGGCACCCCAGTTTTTCCACGACTTCAAGTCCGTGAGCTGAGCATACACGACCTCGGGCTTGGCCTTGAAGGTGAGCGAGCGCTCGATGTGGTACTGCCGCGGCAGGAAGAACGCCACGACGACCAGCAGCAACAGCAGCACCGCGATACCAGCGAGAATTTTGAGCAGGAGTTTCATAGTTGGGAGGAGAAGCGTTTCCGGGTGGCAGGCGCAGGACAGGGGTTCAATGCCACGCGCCGAGGATTGCGCCCATGAGCGTGAAGGCAACCCCGTGGTAGCCGGCGTTGATCGCGAAGAGCCGGAGGGATTTGTGCTCGAAGAGATACGTGACGCCCATTGCGAGCGCCACCCAGCCAAAGCCCGCCGCGGCACCCGCAAACACGCCGAAGGCCAGCGTGCCCTTCGCGCCGATGAAGGCCGCGAGATTGAAGGCCATGATCAGCTCCAGCACGAAAGAGATGCCCATAATGCGGCCCGCGCCGCCTTTGGCTTTGAGGCTTTCGTCGGTGAAGCCCAGCTCGCTCTTCCAGACGTTGCCGAAGAGCACCGGCGAATACCAGAGACCGCCGAGCAGAAATGTGCTCACGGTGGCGACGAGGATGGCGAGGTAGTTGAAGGAGGCTTGGTCGGGCATGGGAGAAATCGGGTTGCGGTGAAATTTACCGGCGCGTGTAGTGGCCGCGTCCTGCGATGCGCTCAACCGGCCAACGACTGAACTGGGAGATTTCCGCTCCGAAGCCGGATTCTCCGCCGCCGAAGGCCGATCCGCGTCCCTCCGAGCACGACCGCTGGATGCGCGCCCTCGGCTACGGGCTCCTCGGCGTGGTGATCCCGCGGCTCGCGCTGCTCTTCGACAAGCTCGTGTGCCGCGACCCCGACTACTGGCTCGCGACCGGCTGGTTTCTCCTCACGGCCATCGCGATCTGGGAGAGCAATCGCGCCCTCGCCCTCCGCTTGCGCGCGCACCTCGACTGGATGCGCCACGCCTCGTGGAAAGTCGTCATCCTCGCCGCCGCCAATCTCGCCTGCACCGTCCCGCTGACCATCGTCGCGGTGTGGCTCTGGCTCCGCCACATCCACTCGCCCTACCCGGCCTTCGACTGGCTCGCGACGATCCGCACCATCGTGACGGACAACACGGTCACCGTGCTCTTTCTCCTGCACGCGTACGAAACGCTTTTCCTCATCCGCGAGCGTCACGGCGACCGCCACCGGCTCGAACAACTCGAGCGCGCCCGGCTCCGCGCCGAACTGGAAACAATGAAGGGCCAGCTCGCGCCGCACTTCCTCTTCAACTGCCTCAACACCCTCGCCGCCCTCATCGAGCGCGATCCCATCGTCGCCGCCGAGTTCAACGCGCACCTCGCAGATGTCTCGCGCTACCTGCTCGCGCAAAACAAACGCGACCTCGTGCCGCTCGCCGAGGAGCTGACGTTTCTCCGCTCCTACGCGCGCCTGATGGAGCTGCGTTTCCCCGACAGCCTGCGCCTCTCGCTTCCCGTACCCGACTCCGCTGATTCGCGTCGCGTCCCACCCGCATCGCTCCAGCTCCTCCTCGAAAACGCGCTCAAGCACAACCGCCTCTCCGCCGCCGAACCGCTCACGGTCGAAGTGCTCGTCGAAGCCAATGCAATCGTCGTGAAAAATCCCGTCCGTCCAAAATCCACGCTGCGTCCCGCGGCCAACACCGGCACCGGTCTCGCCAATCTCCGCGAGCGCGTCGCGCTGCTCAGCGGCGGCGAACTCGCCGTGACACCGGGACCGGAAGTGTTTCGCGTGCGCCTACCGCTCATCGGCTCGTGATCATGCTGCGCGTGTTTTTCCTCGAAGACGAGGCGCCGGCCCGCGACCGCCTCACCAGCCTGCTCGCGGCGAGCACGCCGCCCTGCACCGTCGTCGGCACCGCCGACAGCGTCGCCTCCGCAAGTGTCTGGCTGCGCAACAATGCTGCCCCCGATGTGATTTTCGCCGACATCCAGCTCGGCGACGGCCTCTCGCTCGATCTCTTCCGCGCCACGCCACCGCCGTGCCCGGTGATCTTCGCGACCGCGCACGACGACTACCTGATGGAGGCGTTCGCTACGCACGGCATCGCTTACCTGCTGAAACCGGTGAAGCCCGCCGACCTCGCTGCCGCGCTCGCCAAATATCAAAGCCTCGGCCGCCACTACGCCGCGAATCTCGCTGCACTCGCCGCCTCGTTGGCCGCGCCAGTGCCCTCGAACACCACTGCGTCCATGCCCCGCCGCCACCGCATCCTTGCGCAGCGCGGCACCACGTATCAACCGATCGCGCTCGCGGACGTCGCGTACTTTTTCTCCGAGCACAAACTCACCTTTCTCGTCACGCGCACCGGCGAGCGCTGCCTCGTCAACGCGCCCCTCACCGCCCTCGCCGACGAGCTCGATCCCGCACAGTTTTTCCGCCTCAACCGCACCATCCTCGCGCACGCAACCGCCGTGCGAAGCTTCTCCTCCCTCCGCAAAGGCCGCCTCGCCGTGCAACTCCATCCTCGCCCCACCGAGGAAGTGGTCGTGAGCCAGGAATCGGCGGCGGAGTTTCGAGCGTGGGTGGGGAGGTAGGGCGGACTATCCTTAGTCCGCCGCTTAGGCTCGGCGTACAAACGGGCAGAGCGCAACCGGCGCGTTACGGAAAACGCGCCCTACCCTCAGCGCACCTGAAGCGTGTTGCCCTCGAAGGTGAGGTCGAGCGATGGGACGGTGACGGCTTTGCGGTCGCCTTCGCGCTTCACGGTGCCCGCGAGCCATGCGTCGTAGCCGGTGGCCTTGGCCACGGCGAGGACGGCATCGATGTTGTCCGGCGAGACGTAGGCGGCGAAGCCGACGCCCATGTTGAAGGTCGCGTAGGCTTCGCGGCGCTCGATCGGGCCGGCGCGCATGAGAAAATCGAAGAGCGCGCCAGGCGGGCGCGGCGCGTTGATCTCGTACACGAAGGGCTCGTCGAGGCGCATGAGCTTGCGCCAACCGTGGCCGGTCACGTGGGCCACGTAGTTGAGCTTGATGCCGCGGCGCTGGCACTCGCGCACGAAGGCCACGTAGATCACCGAGGGCGCGAGGAGTGCTTCGCCGTAGGTGCGGCCGTCGCCGATGGGCGTGAGATAGCCCTGCGGCAGGCGGCTCGCGATGAGGCGGCAGAGGCTCAGGCCGTTGGTCTGCACGCCGGAACTCGCGAGGAAAATGATCCCATCGCCCGCGTGCACATCGCCGACGATGCGGAGATTCTTCGGGGAAATTTTTCCGATGGCCGAGCCCGCGAGCACAATCGCGTCGCGCTCCACCACTCCGCCGAGCGTGGGTGTCTCGCCGCCGCCCCAGACCGCACCAGCCAGACGGCAACCCTCGGCCCAGCCGTCGACGAGCGCCTTCATCCGCTCCGGTTCTGCGAACCAGCCCGAGTCGCCCACGGCCGCGTGCATCGCGACCGAGATCGGCAGCGCACCGCAGGTAATGAGATCGTTGACGATGGTCGCGACCGTATCGATCGCGATTTCGCGGTAAAAAGTTTTGCCCGTCGCAGCGTGCACGGCGTCGGCTACGAGGTTCTTGGTGCCGAGGCCTTCCTCGACGTGCGCGAGGTAGTGGTCGCTCGCCTCGATCAAGTACGCACTCTCGCCGCGCGTCGTCGCCGGCTCGGCATAGCCGTGCGGCGCAAGCGCACCCGCCGTCTCGCGCGCGGCCTTCTGGCACGCGCGCTTGAACGCATCGAGCTGATCGTAACGGACGCCGGAGGATTCGTAGGAAAGTGCCATCGCTCAGTAGCTCCGACCCGTCGAGTTTTCGTAGTAGTTCACGTAGGCCTGATTGACCACGCGGTAGCCACCGGGCGTGGGATACTTGCCGGTGAAGTACCAGTCGCCACGGTGATGCGGGACGGCCGCGTGAAGGCTCTCGATGTTTTGGAAGATGATGTCGATGGGGCCCTGCCACGGAATCTTCGTCGGGCTCACGAGCTGCACGATGCGCGCGGATATCTCTTCCGGGGAGAACGGATCGTAGATGCGGCGCACGTGGTTGACGCCCGTGCCCTTCTCCACCTCGGCGCGGCAGAGTTCGTACACCTCGTCGAGGAGCTGGCTTTGACCGCGCTCCTTGATGAGCGACACGGCGGCCTCGAAGGCGATGAACTTGCCCAGCTCCGACATGTCGATGCCGTAGCAATCCGGATAGCGCACCTGCGGCGCCGTCGAGACGATCACGATCTTCTTCGGATTGAGCCGCGAGAGGATGCGCAGGATCGACTTCTTCAGCGTGGTGCCGCGGACGATCGAGTCATCGACGCACACGAGATTATCCACGCCGGGGCGCACCGCGCCGTAGGTGATGTCGTAGACATGGCTCGCGAGCTGGTTGCGCAGGTTTTCCTGCCCGATGAAGGTGCGGATCTTGATGTCCTTCGACACGACCTTCTCGCCGCGCGGCCAGTTGCGCAGGATGAGATCGTCGAGCATATCCTCGTTGAGCGAGCCGTCCTTGCTGGCCTTGAGAATCGCGGCCTTCACCTCGTCGCGGCGCTTCGTGCGCAGCGCGGACATGAGGCCGTAGAAGGCGACCTCGGCGGTGTTGGGGACGAAACTGAAAACGGTGTTGCCCCACTCGTAGTTGATCGCCTTGAGCACGGGCTCGGCGAGCTGACCGCCGAGCGCCTGACGCTCGCGGTAGATATCCTCGTCGTTGCCGCGGGAGAAATAGATGCGCTCGAAGGAGCAGCTCGCGCGCGGCATCGGCGCCGTGAACGGCAGCTCGGTGATCGTGCCGCGACGCTTGATGACGACCACATGGCCGGGGGCGACTTCCTTCACGTCCTCGCGGGCGAGGTCGAACACCGTCATGAGCGGCGCGCGCTCGCTGGCGAAGGCGACGACTTCGTCGTTTTGGAAATAGAAACACGGGCGGATGCCCGAGGGATCGCGCGCGACGAAGGCGTCTCCATTGCCGATCAGGCCGGCGAGCGTGTAGCCGCCGTCCCACTTCTGCGCAGCGCGAGTGATGACGCGCGTGACATCGAGCTCCTCGCTGATGCGGGCGGAGAGCTCGGCGCCCGCGAGATCGCGCTTGCGGAGGAAGCGGTAGATGTCCTCGTGCTCCTCATCGAGGAAGAAGCCGATTTTCTCGAGGATCGCCTGCGTATCCGTCGCGAAGATCGGGTGCTGGCCCATCGCGATCAGTGAGCGGTTGAGATCGGCGGTGTTGGTGAGATTGAAGTTGCCGCAGAGCGCGAGATTGCGCGTCGGCCACGGGCTGCGCCTGAAATACGGGTGGCAGGAGGAAATGTTGTAGCCGCCGCTCGTGCCGTAGCGGAGGTGACCCATCAGCAGCTCGCCGCCGAAGTCGAAGTGCTTCTTCACCGTGTCGGTGAACTCCGGGTGGATCGTCCCGGCCTTCACGTTCGAGTTGTACTGCTCAAGGAGCGCGCGGAAAATCTTGTCGAGGGGGTTGGCCTTGACGTTACGCTCGCGGAACATGAACGGCTCGCCCGCGGGCATATCGAGCTTCACGCAGGCCACACCCGCGCCGTCCTGGCCGCGGTTGTGCTGCTTTTCCATGAGCAGGAAGAGCTTGGTGAAGCCCCACAGCGGGGAGCCGTACTTCTGCTCGTAGTAGCTGAGCGGCTTGAGCAGGCGCACCAGCGCCACGCCGCACTCGTGAGTGATGCGTTCGCTCATGCGAAGCGGGCCGGCGAACCGGCGGTCGTGGCCACGGAAGCGAGGATGGGACGGGTAGTCACGGCGCGTAAAAGGCGTTCATCTCGGCGGGCTGGCGCGCGGGGTCAACGGCTTTCTGCCAGCACAGCGTCTTAACGAAAAAATGAATGACCCGCCCGCTCCTTGACCGGCCCCGCGATGTGCTGAATCCTTGGCCCTTCCGACCATGCTGATCCTCCGCGGCTCACCGGCCCTCTCGCAATTTCGCCTGCAAAAACTCCTCTCGGATCTCGTCGCCTCCGGCGTGCCCGCGACGGCGGTGACAGCTGAATTTGTCCACATCGCGCATGTTGAGCACGATCTGTCCGCCGCGCAACTGGCCGTCCTCGAAAAGCTCCTCACCTACGGCCCGAGCCGTGCCGCTGCGCCGATCCATGGCATGTTACAAGTGGTCGCCCCGCGCCCGGGCACGATTTCCCCGTGGTCCTCCAAGGCCACCGATATCGCACACATCTGCGGGCTCGATGCCGTCGCGCGCATCGAGCGCGTGATCGCATACACCGTCGCTTTCGATCCGGCCAATCCCCTCCACGCCGGCCAGTATCCCGCACTCTCGGCCCGCCTGCACGACCGCATGACGCAGGTGGTCTTCCCCGACCTCGAGACGTGCGCCACGCTTTTCCACCACGAGACGCCGCGGCCGATGACTTCCGTGCCGGTGCTCGCGCAGGGCCGCGCCGCACTCGTCGCCGCCAACCGCACGCTCGGCCTCGCGCTCGCCGAGGACGAGATCGACTACCTCGTCGCCGCCTTCATCAAGCTCAATCGCGACCCCAACGACATCGAGCTGATGATGTTTGCGCAGGCCAACTCCGAGCACTGCCGCCACAAGATTTTCAACGCCACCTGGGAGATCGACGGCGTCGCGCAGGACAAGTCGCTCTTCCAGATGATCAAGAATACCTACCAGCTCCACTCGGAGGGTATTCTGTCGGCGTACAAGGACAACGCGTCCGTCCTCACCGGCACGCGAGGCGGGCGCTTCTTCGCCGACCCGCGGACCAACGAGTACGCTGCGCACGAGGAAGACATCCACATCCTCTGCAAGGTAGAGACGCACAACCACCCCACCGCCATCTCCCCCTACTCCGGCGCCGCCACCGGCTCCGGCGGCGAGATCCGCGATGAGGGCGCGACCGGCCGCGGCTCCAAGCCCAAGGTCGGCCTCGTGGGGTTCAGTGTATCCAATCTTCGGATACCGGGCGCGATCCAGCCCTGGGAAAAGGACCACGGCAAGCCCGGCCGCATCGTCTCCGCCCTCGACATCATGATCGAAGGCCCGCTCGGCGGCGCGGCGTTTAACAACGAATTTGGCCGCCCGGCGATCAACGGGTATTTTCGCACTTTCGAGCAGGAAGTGCCGGCGCCTTCGGCAGTTGAAAGTCAGAAGTTGAAAGTTGAAAGCCAAGGCTCCGCCAAGGGCGGCTCGGACTTTCAACCTTCAACTTTCAACTCTCAACTCTCGGTCGCCTCGGCGACCGAGCTGCGTGGTTATCATAAACCGATCATGCTCGCGGGTGGTCTCGGCAACATCCGCGCCGACCACGTGCAGAAGGGAAAGATCAACCCCGGCGACAAGCTCGTCGTACTCGGCGGACCCGCGATGCTCATCGGCCTCGGCGGCGGCGCGGCCAGCTCGATGGCGAGCGGTCACGGCAGCGAAGACCTCGATTTTGCGAGCGTGCAGCGCGATAACGCCGAGATGGAGCGGCGCTGCCAGGAAGTGATCGACCGCTGCTGGGCACTCGGTGATGAAAATCCGATCTCGTTCATCCACGATGTCGGCGCCGGCGGCGTGTCCAACGCCCTGCCCGAGCTCGTCAACGACGGCGGTCGCGGCGGCAAATTCGACCTGCGCAAGCTGCCCAACGACGAGCCCGGCATGTCGCCGCTCGAGATCTGGTGCAACGAATCGCAGGAGCGCTACGTGCTCGCCGTGCCAGCGGCGCGGATCGACACGTTTGCCGCGCTCTGCGCCCGCGAGCGCGCGCCCTTCGCCGTCGTCGGCGAAGCGACTGAAGCGAAGAGTCTCACGCTCGAAGATCCGCATTTCAAAAACACCCCAATCGATCTCCCGCTCGAAGTGCTGCTCGGCAAGCCGCCGCGCATGCACTGCAAGGAGACATCGCTGCGCCGTCCCCAGGTGCCGCTCGCGCTCGGCAGTCTCACGCTCGCCGAGGCCGTGAAGCGCGTACTCTCGCACCCCGCGGTGGCGGACAAGACGTTCCTCATCTCCATCGGCGACCGCACGCTCGGCGGCCTGATCGCGCGCGACCAGATGGTCGGCCCGTGGCAGGTGCCCGTGGCGGACTGCGCGGTGACCGCTGCCGCCTTCGACGTCTACACCGGCGAAGCGATGGCCATGGGCGAGCGCACGCCCGTCGCGGTCAACGACGCCGCCGCGTCCGCGCGTCTCGCCGTCGGCGAGGCGCTCACCAATCTCGCCGCCGCACAGGTCGGCGACATCGGCCAAGTCAATCTCTCCGCCAACTGGATGGCCGCACCCGCTGTGCCCGGCGACGCTGCCGATCTCTACGCCGCCGTCCGCGCCGTGGGCATCGAACTTTGTCCCGCCCTCGGCATCACGATCCCGGTCGGCAAGGACTCGATGAGCATGAGCACCGTCTGGCAAAAAGACGGCCAGCAACAGCGCGTCACCGCACCGATCTCGCTCATCATCTCCGCCTTCTCGCCGGTCAGCGACATCCGCCTCACGCTCACTCCGCAACTCCAGCAAGAGGCCGACAGCGTGCTGCTGCTGATCGACCTCGGCCGCGGTAAGAACCGCCTCGGCGGCTCGATCCTCGCGCAGACCGTCTCGCAGATGGGCGAAGCCACGCCTGACGTCGATAACGCTACCGACCTGAAGAATTTCTGGAACGTCATCCAGAAACTGGGTCGCGAGCAGAAACTCCTCGCCTATCACGACCGCTCCGACGGCGGCCTGCTCGCCACCGTCGTCGAGATGGCCTTCGCCGGTCACGTCGGCGTGGACCTCGAAATCCCCGCCGGGCTCAACGCCTTTGCCGTGCTCTTCAGCGAGGAACTCGGTGCCGTGCTCCAAGTACGCCAGTCCGATCTCGACCGCGTGTACCTCGCGCTCCGCGAACACGGCTTCAAGGCCTGCACCACGCGTATCGGAACTCTGAATACAGACTTCGCCCTACGCATCCGCCGCGCCGGCCAGGAGCTTTACCGCGAAACCTTGCCCGCGCTGCGCGCGATTTGGTCTGACCCGACCCGCCGCATCGCCGCCCTGCGCGACAACCCGCAGTGCGCCGAACAGGAATACCAGCTCAAGCTCGACGCGAAGAACCCGGGCATTCGTCCCGTCACGACTTTCAACGTCGGTCCCACCGTCAGTAAATCGTCATCCGCCAGCTCTCGTCCCTCCGTCGCGATCCTGCGCGAGCAGGGCGTGAACGGCGAAGTCGAGATGGCCGCTGCGTTCACGCGCGCCGGTTTCCGTGCGGTCGATGTGCACATGACCGACATTCTCAGCGGGCGCATCTCGCTCAAGGATTTCCGCGGCCTCGCGGCGTGCGGTGGCTTCAGCTACGGCGACGTGCTCGGTGCCGGCGAAGGCTGGGCCAAGAGCGCGTTGTTCAACGAGCGCGCGCGGGGCGAGTTCGCCGCGTTCTTCGCGCGCGAGGACACGTTTGGCCTCGGCGTGTGCAACGGCTGCCAGATGATGAGCAATCTCCACAGCATCATCCCCGGCTCCGGCCACTGGCCGCGCTTCGTGCAAAACCAGAGCGAGCGCTACGAGGGCCGCTTCGTGTCCGTAAAAATCGAAAAGAGCCCGAGCGTGCTCTTCGCCGGCATGGAGGGCAGCGTGCTCCCGATCGCCGTCGCGCACGGCGAGGGCTACACGGAGTTCAAGGACGCCGCCGCGATGCAGGCGTGCAACGCCTCCGGCCTCGTGGCGGCGCGCTTCGTCGACAATCACCACCAACCCACCGAGCACTATCCGCTCAATCCCAATGGCTCGCCGCTCGGTATGACCGCGCTGACAACGACCACCGGCCGCGTCACGATCATGATGCCGCACCCGGAGCGCGTTTTCCGCAGCGCGTGCATGAGCTGGGCGCCCAAGACTTGGGGCGAGGACAGCCCGTGGATGCAGCTCTTCTACAACGCGCGCGCGTGGGTCGGCTGAGCGCGGCGCCTTACTTCGCAGGCTTCGGGTCGAAGGGGACGATGCGTCCCTGATCGACCCGCCAGTTTTTCCCGCCCGCGGTCCCGACGTAGAACGTCATCTTCTCCTGCAGCGAGAGCCACACGTGCGTCTCCAGCGGCGTGTCGGAGACGATGCTCGACATCGTCATCGCCTCGACCTTCGAGCCGGCGGGGATGTCGGACTTGCTCAGCGTGAGGCACGACGCGAACAACTGATCGATCTGCATCACGCTGCGCCCATTGGCCGAAACTGTGATGCGATAGTGTCCGCCGATCGGCACCTCCGCCGCAGATGGTTTTGACCGGAGAAGATACACGAGAAACCCATCGCCGCTCGGGTCGGGCAAGACGACCGTGTTGGCCCGACCGCCGCACCACGGATGCTTGCCATCGGCAATCGCTTTCCGCGCGGTCTCAAGCGCGCGCGCCTCAGCCTCCTGAATCGGCGTCAGCGACCGCGAGGTCGGCACAGAGACCACCGGCGCGCCACTGTCGGGCACCACGACATCGTAGCTCGCCTCCAGAAACCCATTTCGCTCCCGTAAAAACCGCACATAAGGTTTCGCTCCGTTCGCCTCGACGATCCAGCCGCGCGCGCCGTCCTTAACCAAGTCATCCGGCTTCACCTTCGCGTACAACTCATCCGTGGCCGACGACGCGAGTTGCTCGTGGCGATAGATGTCCCGCCCCAGTTGCGCCAACGTATCGGTGGGAAACGAGCGGATCGCCGCGGGCTTCGGCGCACTTGGCGGCGTCGGCGCATCAGCCGCGAACAAAGACACGCCCGTCACCAGCAAAGCAGCAACCAAGGAAAGCCTCATGGGCGGATTCACAGCTCAGCTCAGTTGAAAAGCAATCTCACCCTAGCAGTCGCCTGCTCGCGCGAAACGCGGCTCAAACCTTCGCCAATAGGTCCGTCAACCGCGCGACTCCCTCGCTCGCCCCGGTCTGAATCACCTGCACTCGCGCATCGACCGCCGCAGGTTGAGGGTCGACATAAAAAATCCGTGCGTTCCGCGGAGCATAATTAATCAGCGATGCTGCCGGGTAGACCTGTAGCGAGGTACCGATGATCACGAGGTCTTGGGCCTCCTCGACCATTCGAATCGCGTCATCCAAAAGCGGCACCGACTCGCCGAACCAAGCGATGTGCGGCCGGAGCTGGGAGCCGCGGGCACAGCGATCACCCGTCTTCAATTCCCAGCCATCAATCTCGTAGACCAGCGAAGGATCGCGCGTGCTTCGCGCCTTGGTCAATTCGCCGTGTAGATGCAGGATGTTTGAACTGCCCGCACGCTCGTGAAGATTATCGACGTTTTGGGTGACAATCGCGACATCGTACATCGACTCCAAGGCTGCGAGGCCACGATGCCCAGCATTCGGCTCGCATTCCCACATCCGCTTGCGGCGTTCATTATAAAAACGCAGCACGAGTTCACGATTCCTGCTGCCACCCCGGCAGACTCGCGACATCCTCAATGCGGTGGTTCTCCCACAAGCCATCGACCCCGCGAAACGTCGCGATGCCGCTTTCCGCACTCATTCCCGCGCCGGTCAGGACAACGATCTTTCGCTTGGTCGACATGCCATTTAATTCGAGGCGTCATCATCATGCGATAACACTCGGCAGTCGAGCGAAGCATCTGCCAATCCCCGCCTCCTTGCTCTGGAAACATCGATCGTACAACGTCCAACCATGTTCGCCGCTGAATCCGATCACGAGTGTGCCGCCCGTGCATATCAAGTGGCTATCTATCGGGCCATGACACCTCAACAGCGCCTGCAGCAGGCCTTGAGGATGAATCGAATGATGCGCGACTTATTGGCACTGGGATTTCGCATGCGCAATCCGTCGATGACCGAGGCTGAAATTCAAGCTGCGGTAGCCAATCGAATTCTCTGCGCAAGCTCCGGATGACCCTATCGGACAGCACGTGACACAAGCGACTGTCCGATAAAATCTCCTCGATATCTGCCGCATCATCGGACGAGTGGTAGCGTCTTGCTCGGCATCGCTACCCGCCATGAAAAAATCGCTTTCCCTGCTTCTTCTCATCTGCACCGCATTGTACGCGCAGGATGCTGCGCCAAAGGACACTCCCGCTCCAGCAATCGCGTCGACTCCGACTGCCGCGCCGAAGCCGGCACCCGACACTCACGGCGTCGACATGCGTACGCAGGCGGGGCCGCCGGGGCCGCGGTATTCGCCGCCGGTGCCGGTCGATGCGAAGCTGCCGAATTTCTGGCTCATCGGCGACTCCACCGTGCGCAACGGCTCCGCGGGCGATGGCACCAATCTGAACCAATGGGGCTGGGGCGCGCCGCTCACGTTTTACTTCGACCCGCAGAAGGTCAACGTGGTCAACCGCGCCCTTGGCGGCACGAGCGCGCGCAGTTTCTACAACAACAACTGGAAAAATATGGTCGGCCTCGTCCAGAAGGGCGACGTGGTCATCATGCAGTTCGGCACCAACGACGGCGGCAATCCCGCCTCCAGCGTCGGCGACCTCAAGGGCATCAGCGAGGAGACGGAGGAGATCACCAAGCGCGACGGCACCAAGGAGACGGTGCACACCTTTGGCTGGTACTTGCGGCAGATCATCGCCGAGACGCGTGCCAAGGGCGCGACGCCGCTCGTCTGCTCGCTGATTCCGCGCAAGAGCTGGGACGAGCAGGGTCACATCAATCGCGCGAGCGCTTCGCATGGCGGCTGGGCTTCGCAGGTCGCGGCGGCGGAGAAGGTCGGCTTCATCGACCTCAACGAATTCATCGCGCGCCGGCTCGATGCGCTCGGTAAGGAAAAAGTGGATACGCTCTATGTGCCCAATCCCACGCCCGAGAAGCCCAAGGGCGAGAGTGTGCACCCCGGCTGGGACGGCGCGGTGATCAACGCCGAGGTCGTCGTTTCCTGCCTCAAGGCGCTGCCGGAAAACCCGGTCGCCGGGTGGTTCAACGACAAGGCCAAGGGCGTCGCACCCGCGGTGCGCTGAGGCGCCGCCGTTCGTCAATTTTCGGGCGCCGCTCGTCAATCGCCCGTCGCGGCGCGTGCGCTGGAGTCGATCTTGGGAGCGTCTTCGCGCGCCCATGACCTCCATCGCCGTAACCCAGTCTGCCTCGCCGTTTGTCTCGCGCTCCGCGCCTTCACGCTACCAGTTGACCGATCTGGGCGCCTATCTCGATGGCGCGCCGTTGCTGCCCGTTGCCATCAACGACGCGGGCGACGTCTGCGTCACGGCGCAGAGCCACCACCCCGCCACGCTCATCCGCGGGTTTTGCCTCAGTGGGCAGTTGCGCGTGCCAGCTGGCACGGCGTTTGACCATGCGCCGGTGACGTGCCTGAGCGGCAATGGCCTGATGGCGGGCGCATCGGGCACCGCGCCGCTCGCGCTGCGGGCGTGGTCGTCGCATCTTGGCACGTTTGGCGACCGGCGCTGGCCGGGCAGTCCGAGCGTGGCGCGCGGGATCAATGTCCACGGGCACCTCGCCGGCAATGTCCGCTTCGATTCGCCGGAGGGTGCGCTCAGTCGGGCGTTTCTCTTCGATGGCGCAGGGCCCGTGCGCCTGCTCACGCCGCCGCTCGGCGGAACCACCATCGCGACCGGGCTCAACGACGCAGGCGATGTCGTGCTCAACTCCGCGCCGCTCTCGGGCGAGCCGGGCCAGACGAGTGCGTGGGTGTATCGGCACGACGCCTACATTCATCTCGGCAGCCTCGGCGGCGCGCGCACCTGGGCGCATGCGATTGCGCCCTGCGGCGCGGTGGCGGGCCACTCGCTCACCGAGGAGCGGGGCAGCCATGCGTTTCTCTGGCACGAGGGGCGGATGCTCGACCTCGGTGCGCCGGAGGACTGCATGAGCCAGGCGCTCGCGCTCAACGACGACCGCATCGTCGTCGGTCGCGTGGTCGATGCGCAGGCGACGCGCCACGCGTTTCGCTGGTGCCCAGTGCACGGACTCACGTTGCTCGCGACGCTCGCCGATCTGCCCGTGGGGTGGGCGCTGCATGAGGCGCTTGGCGTCAACGCCCACGGCGCGATCGTCGGCGTCGGCTCCATCGAGGGGCGACCGCGCGGCTTCGTGCTCACTCCGTCGGCGTGAATGCGTTTCTCCCCGCGCGCATCCCGCACTCGCCGTCGGCCCCCGCAGGCGTTTGCCTGTGGTCCGTGCCTGCCGTGATTCCTGTGCTTCGCCGCGTCGTCTGCGCCGCCCTGCTCGGCGTGGCCATGTACGCCGCGCCGCCCGATCCCGAGGCGGGCTTGCCGCCGATTCGCACCTTCAGCGAGCGCGCGTACCACGCGCACAACCAGATGTGGGCCGCCACGTCCGGACCCGACGGCACGCTACTCTACGGCAATCTCGCGCAAATCTGCGAATACGACGGGCTCCGCTGGCGAAATATCCCCGTGCCCGGCGCGTCGTTCATCCGCGCTCTCACCACGGCGGAGGACGGCACGGTGTGGGCCGCGGGCGTCAATGAACTGGGCTTTCTCCGCCGCGGACCCGATGGCCTGCTCGCTTTCACGTCGCTACGAGCAAAAGTGCCGGACGAACTCGGCGACCTCGGCTCGATCTGGTGCGTGCACGCGCGGCCCGACGGCGTGTGGTTTCAGAGCAACCGCGCGGTGCTGCGGTGGGACGGAAAACAATTTGAGGCGTGGCCGATGAACGAGGTGCGCACGGTGCTCTCCTACCCGCTCGGCAATCGCCTCTTCGTCGCGCGCCCCGGCGGCTGGGCGTCGCCGCTACCCGGCGGAAAATGGGACCCCATCGGCGCACCCGAGCTGGGAAAAATCCTCCCGCGTTTCGTGATTCCTGATCTCGCGGGCGGCTGGCTCATCGGTACTCCCGCGCAGGGCTTGCAGCATTTCGACGGCACACAGCTCACACCCGTCACGACCGAGATCGACGAGTGGTTCAAAACCCAAAAACCCTACAAGGCCCGCCGGCTCGCGGACGGGCGCATTGTCGTGTGCTCATTGCAAGGCGGTGCCGTCGTGCTGCGGCCGGACCTGCGGTGTGAATTCCAGCTCAACGAAGCCTCCGGCCTGCTCGGTGACACGGTGATCGATGCGTTTCAGGATCGATTTGGCGCGCTTTGGCTCGGCACCGACCGTGGCGCGTGCCGAGTCGACATCACGTCACCCGTGCAAGTCTACGGCCGGTCGCATGGACTCGGAGCCAATGGCGCGGAAACCATTCACCGCATCGGCGAGCGCATCGTGATCGGTGGCGCGCGCGGGATGCTCACGCTCGTGCCGCGGACCGATCCCCTCGGCCGGCCCCATGTCGAGGCCGAGCACGTGCTCGTGGATCGCTTCAACGATTTCCTGCAACTCCCCGACGGCGTTCTCGCCGGCGGCATCGGCGGCTTGCAGTGGATGCACGACGGCAAGTCCGATCCCATACTCGGCGAGGAAGGTCCGCTTTCCGGTGTGCGCGAGATCGCGCCAGCGCGGGGACGGCCCGGCGTGTACTACGTCGTCAATCTCAACGGCCTTCGCGCACTCGAGCGCATCGGCACCGGCTGGAAGCTCGCGCCGCCCTGGCTCGAACCACACGACGAAATCCGCTCCCTCAATCAGGACACCGACGGCGCCCTATGGGTCACCACTCCTACGCGGGGCGTCCTTCGTCTGCGCGTGCCGGAAAATCTCGCGAATCCGCTCAGTATCGAACCGTTTGCGGAGAGCGCCGGCCTGCCCATCGCACGCGCGCGCATGTGGATCTCCGACGTCGACAGCGCGCCGCTGTTTCACTCGGCGAACGGGTTCTTCCGCTTCGACGCCGCGACACAACGTTTCAAGCGCGAGACTCGCTACGGCCCCGAGTTCGCCGATGGGCGCCGCGCCGTGCGTATCCTCGCCGACGATAGCCACGGCGGCCAGTGGTTCTCCACGGAGCCCGACAATATCGCGCAGTTGAGAATCTTTCACGTCAAGGATGGGCAAGCGGAGCAGCTTCCACTGCCCAACGTCGAGGAGATCGGCACGCTCAACTACCTCGCCGACGAAACTCACGCCGGCTCGGAGTACCTCTGGATCGGTGGGCAGTACGCGCTGCTACGCGTGGACCTCACGCGTTGGCGCGAGCAGCCGAAGCCTGCCACACCGCAGACGCTGCTGCGCGAGGTGCTCGCGGGCAGCCACCCCTACGACCCCGCCACCGGCAGCCGTCCGATCATCGCCGCGCGCGACAACACCCTGCGCTTTACCTTCGCCACACCGGGCCTCGCCGGTGAGCCCGAGGTGCTGCACGCCACCCGGCTCCGCGGCTTCGGCGATGACGGCGAAGTCGTCGCCGCGACCGGCGAGCGCACGTTTACCAATCTGCCCGCGGGACACTACACTTTCGAAGTGCGCGGTCGCACCGCCGATGCGCACTGGAGTTTGCCCGCGACCTTCGCCTTCACCGTGCTCGCGCCGTGGTGGGAGACGTCGTGGGCGTGGACGGGCTACGCGATCCTCCTCGGACTCGCGGTCTGGGCTATCGTGCGGCGGCGCACCCTGCTGTTGGAACGCGAGCGTCTGCGACTGGAAAGCGTGATCACCGCGCGCACCGCCGAGCTCGCCGAGAAGAACCGCGAGCTCGAGCGCCTCGCCCGCCTCGAGCACGATGAGAAACTCGCCGCGCGGCTCGCCGAGGAAAAGACGCGCCTCGAGATGCTGCGCTACCAGCTCAATCCGCACTTCCTGTTCAACTCGCTCAACTCGATTCGCGCCCTCGTCTTCGCCAATCCCGATGCGGCGGGCGAGATGGTGACGCGGCTCGCGGAGTTTTGCCGCTGGACGCTCACGCGTGGCAGCGACGAGACGACCACTGTCGCCGAGGAAGCTGAGATGGTCCGCACTTATCTCGACATCGAAAAAGTCCGCTGGCAGGACGCGCTCATCACCGCACTCGAAGTTGACGACGCCGTGCGCAGCGAGCGCCTGCCTCAATTTCTTCTCCTGCCGCTGATCGAAAATGCCATCAAGTACGGCGGACGCACCAGCCCGGCCACGCTGCGCGTGCGGGTGACGATCAGCGCGGATAGCGACAATCTCGTGTGCGCCGTGGCCAACACGGGCCACTGGATCGAGCCCGAGGCGAAGCCCTCGCCCACCTCCACGCACATCGGTCTCGAAAATCTCCGCCAGCGCCTCGCGCGGCACTATGGCGCGAACTTCACCTTCGAAATCCTGCGCGACATCGGCTGGGTGACCGTGCAGCTCCGCCTCCGCCGCGGGCTCGTCGCCCCGGCGCCGACTGTATCCTGATTTTCATGACGCCTGCGCCCCGCCATGCCCTCCTGATCGACGACGAGCCGCTCGCGCGCCTCGAACTGCGCCGGCTGCTTCAGGCGCACCCGCACGTGCAGATCGTCGGCGAGGCCGCCACGGTCAACGAGGCGCGCGCGCTACTAACGCGCCCCGGCTACGACCTCGTGTTTCTCGATGTGCAGCTCCGCGGGGGCAACGGCTTCGATCTGCTCGATGCGATCACGCCTGGGGTGCAGCTGGTGTTTGTGACCGCGTACGACCGGTACGCGGTGCGCGCCTTTGAGGTCAACGCACTCGACTACCTCCTGAAACCCGTCACCGCCGCGCGGCTCGCCGCATCGCTCGGTCGCGCGGCCGAGCCAATCGCCGCACCATCGACTCCGAGCCCACGCTTCGCGAGCGACGACCGGGTCTTTGTGCGCACCGGCACATCGACGCGCTTCATCAACGTCTCAGCCATCGCCGCGATCCGCTCCTGCGAAAACTACACCGAGGTGCTCCTCGCCGAGAGCGGTGAAAAACTGCTCGTGCTGCGCTCGCTGAAATCGTGGGACGAAACGCTACCCGAGGCGACCTTCGTGCGCGTGCACCGGCAGGCCATCGTCAATCTCGCCCACGTACGGCGCATCGCACGCGTCGGCGAAGATGAGGTACAATTCGAACTCACACCGCCACTGCCCGCGATTCCTGCAAGCCGCCGCCAAGTGGCCGAGCTGAAACATCGCTTCAGCGCAGTGGGGCTGGAGGGATTGTTACCCTGAGGAACAAATCATTTCTTCGCCGCAGGTAGGGTCAGTCTCATGCGCAATGCTTCGACCAGTGCCTCGCCTTGGGCTTGCGCGCGCTCGGCCTTGGTCGGCTCACGCTCGCCAGCAGCTTTCTTCGCCAGCGCATCGCCGTCAGCTTCGGCAGTTTCGAGTAGGGCGTCCTTCACGTCGTGAATCGCTTTGTTATCCGTGAGTTCTTTGACCGTGCCCTTCTTGCCCGTGAAGCGCTCGACGAGTTCATCACCGATCCACACGCGCCAGTCACCCTCGTCGGCAAAGTAGCCGATCAGCACGCCCTTTTCCGAGAGACCTCGCTTGGTGGCGAGTGCGTGCATGTAAGCGCCGGGGACGCTGTCCTCCTCTTCGGTGGGCGATTTGAGCTGCGTGTGAATCGCGATCTTGGCGTGGGTGTCGTGCTCGAAGGCAACGAACTTGGGCGCCAACGCCTGCAGGAGCCGGCCCATGTCGTTAGACGTAGCGGGCGAGTCCGCACCAAAAAGCACAGACACGAGTGCGACGAAGATCAGAAGGTACCGCCAGTTCATGATGAAAGCATGAGGGCGAAACGCGCTCACTTCAAATGCGCATCCATGAAATCGAGAAACACGGCGCGGTCGGCAGGCAGCACGCCGTGCGGGCCATCGTGCATGAGGTAGCCGAGCGTGGTCATGAGCGGCTTGCCGGTAGCGGGAAGCGAGTACGGCTCGATGCCCTTCTTGCCGAGCAGCGTGTAGACAGGCGTCGCAGCCTTCGCGGCGAGGAATTCGCCATAGGGGTCGGACCACTTGTCGGTGCTGCCGGTCTGGAGGAGCAGCGGGCGCGGCGCGACGAGTGCGATGATCATGTGCGCGTCCCACGGCATCTCGTTGGCCTTACCGGCGTACTTGGCGTAGTTGGCGGCGAATTGATACGGGTAGCGACCGGGCGCGACGAGGTGCGCGATGGTCTCGCCGTAGTCGCGACGGCTCAGCGCCGCACCGCCCTCGCCTGACACGCTCGCGATCACGCAGGCAAAACGCTCGTCGCGCGCGCCGGCCCAGAGCGTGGTCTTGCCGAGGCGCGAGGCGCCGGTGAGCGCGATCTTCTTCGCGTCGATCTGCGGATCGGTCTCGAAATAATCGACCACGCGGCTCGCGGCCCAGCCCCACGCGGCGACGGAACCCCAGTCCTCAGGCGAGCGCTCGGTCTGGCCGGGCTTCAGCGTGATCGGGCGGATGCCCTGCTCTGTGACGCCGGCCGCATCAGGATCGACGTCGTTGTAATTGAAGACCGCGAAGCCGTAGCCGCGCTCAATCACCTGCGGGATGTGCGCGAGTTTGCCAAATCCTCCGCCGCGCGCGGGTGCCGTTTCCGGCGTGGCGGGCACGCGCTTCTTCTCCTGTGGGCTCCAGCGGCGGCCGATCTTCACGCTAGCGTCGCCAGTGGAGATGTTGTTCGGCACCCAGCCGAACTCGAGCAGCACGGGCACCGGGGCTTTCGCGTCGGCGGGCAGGTAGATCGCGACGTCGAAGTAATTCTCCGTTTTGCTCTCGGTGAGATAGATCGTGACCTGCTTGCGGATCGCTTTGCCGTCGAGCGCGGGCGTGCCCTTGTCGAAGACATCGAAGGTCATCGCGGCGGGACGCGCGGGCACACGGCCGTACTGGCCTTCCTCGATCATCTTGAAAATCTCCGGGCGGCGCTTCTCGCGCCACGTCTTCGCATCGGTGACCTTCGTGCCATCGAGGCAGGTCAGCGGATCGGGGAGCGTGTAGCTGCCGGTCTTGGCCTCGGTGTAGTTGGCCGGGATGTTGGCAACGACGCCGGACTCGGAGTCGACGATCTGGGCGCGTGCCGCGGTCGCGAGCAGCGTGGCCGCGAGGAAAATATGGGGGGCGTGTTTCATGGGGTGATCAGTGCTTCGTCAAAATCGTGATGGGGCCGATGAGACCCGACTCAGGGAGTGGGGGGGGCGGGCCGCCAAAGCCGCGCGCCTGAGGCAGCTCGGCGAGAATTTTCTTGTCGGCGGGCGCGGCGCGGTCACCCGCGATGCGGTTGGTCCACTCGTTGGTGACCTTGATCTCGATCTGGTTGTCGCCGGGCTTCAGCACCGACGAGACGTCGAGGCGGTACGGTGCTTTCCACAGCTGGCCGAGGGCGCGGCCGTTGATCGTCACTTCGGCGATGTCGCCGACGCGACCGAGGTCGAGCAGCGTAGCGGCACCGGGCTGGAACCACGCGGCGGGGGCGTTGAGCGTGCGCGTATAGGTGGCGGTGCCGGAGAAATATTTCACGCCCGCGTCGGCATTGGCCGTGAGGGATTCGAGCGACGCGAGCTGCACGCTGGCGGGCGCGCCGAGTTTTTCGGGGAACGATACGGTCCACGCGCCGTCGATTGTCGCGACGGTCGTCTCAGTCGCGTGCGCGGTAGTACGGGTCGGCGCAGAGGCGTTGCCACGAAAGACGACGAAGACGGCTTCACGCTCGGCGAGGTGCAGCGGGACAACCGTGCGATCGCCGGTGATCGCGTAGTCAGCGGGCTCTGCCAAGCCGGTGTCGGGGTGGAAGAGCTCAACAGAGCGGCCGGCGACGCGGAAGCGCGCGTCGAAATCGCGCGCGGTGTCGGTGGTGTTGGCGACGTAGTAGATGTCGGCGTCGGGCGTGCGACGATGCAGCCATGCGACCTCGGCGTCGAGACCACGGGCGTACTCGAAATCCTTCGTCACTTTTGCGGCGGCGAGTGCATCGGCGGGCGACCAGCCCCAGACGACGCGGCCCTTGCCCACGTAGCGGATGGTGCGACTCGCGCCATCGAGATCGCCCCAGATGTCGGCGGCGAGTGCGGCGACCTCGGTGTCGGCCGCGGGATAGTTGGCGAGGCTCGGCGAGCGCGTCGGCTTGGGGCCGATGAGGATCGCGCCGCCGCGGACGAGCTCGCGGATTTTTTTCAACAGCTCAGGGCGCATGCGGTCGGTCTCGGGCAGCACGAGCGCGCGGTAGCTCATGCCATCGGGCAGCACGAGGCGGCCATCGTCGGCGACGCTCATGCGATTGAGCAGCACGTCGGCATTGATGAAATCGTAGTCGAAGCCCTCGGGCGGCGTGGGCACGGTGCCGGCGGCCCAGATCGGCGGCGTGGAGGGCGCGCCCTCGTTGAGCAGGTACGCGAGATCGGCGACGAACTGGCCTTGCTGGAGCATCTGGCACTCGCGCGCGAGATAGGTGAAGAACGGCGTGGCCTGCTCGGCCCAGGTGATGTTGCGATTGAGGTGCGTGCCGACCATCGTGTTGCCCGGCTTGGTATCGAGCGGCTGGTGGGCGGAGGTGTGAAACACGAGGCGGTTGACTCCCTGCGCGAGCCAGTAGTCGGCGACTTTTTTCAACGTGTACGGCGACTCGTAGCCGCCGCCGGTGAACGACTCGGTCGCAACGAGTGGCTTGCCATAGACGTGGGCAGCGGAAGCCGCGCCGCGCACATCCTGCAGGTACATGAGACGCGGATGCAGGTCGCGGACCCAGAACTCGCCCATGGGGATCTCGACCTTGCTCTTGTTGAGCAGGGTGTCCTCGGGCATCTCGAGCGACACACCGGCGGCCTCGGCGTAGATGCCGATGCCGCGCTCGCGGAGCTTTTCGGCCATCGTGCCGTAGTGCGCATCGGCCCAGAGATCGGCGAGCGTGCGGCGGAAATCCCAGAGGAAGCGGTCGCTCACGTCGGCATTGTCGACGACGCGGCCGGTGAGCGCGGGCAGATACGGCGTGGGATCGTAGCCGCGGCGCCGCTTGAACTCGGCGGCGATCTCGTCGGTCCAGTTGTTGGTACCGGCCTCCCAGCTATCCATCATCACGTAGCGAAGCGATTTTCCGAAGAGCGGGCCGAGCTTCTCCGCGAGCGGATCGAAGTAGCCGTGCACGTATGCCTCCATGTTTTTCCGGCTGAGCTTGTCGGCTTCGTAGCCGGAGCCCTGCGGCGTGACGGGGCGATTCTTCGCACCCGTAAGCGAATAACCCATCCGTAGAATCGTCCAGTTGCCCGCGGGCGCATCCCAGTCGAGCGAGCCGTCTGCTTTCATCTTCGCCGTGAGGTCGACGACGTCGCGCGAGGGCACGGTCGCGTCCGCGGGCGTATCGGGCGTCGGCACGCTGTCGTACTCGAAGAGGAAACTGAAACCGGCCTTCTCCTCCCAGCGCTGCACGCGAGCGCCGCTGTGCAGCACAGCCTCGCTGAGGACGTATTGCGCGCCGCCGGGGCCGGATGGCGGCGTGGGCTTGATCTGGCTCATCGTCGGCGCAGGACCGATGGGTGCGCCGGTCATCTCGATGCGATAGAACTTCGCAGTCGTCGCCGGAAACACATAGGTGCGCACCATGCCCTGACGGTAGAGCTGCGTGCCGGGCAGCGTGACAAGCGTGCGCCACGTCTGGCCATCGTCGCTCGCGAGCACGCGACCGACCGGGATGCCCGCGCCGCTGCCGCCGCGTCCGCCGAGCGTGATCGCGCGGGAAAAAAACGGCTGCGGAAACTCGTACTGCACCCACGCCGAGCCGTCGTCCTTCGAGGCAGGAATCGTGAGCAGCGTGCCGAGCTGATCGTCGAGCAGCGGCGTGCCGTCGACCGGGCCGTTGTTGGTGGTGACGATCGGTTTCGCGGCGGCGGACTCGCCCTCGCCAGCGGGCGTGCGGTAGGCAATCACGGCGCTGTCGGCGTAGAAGGGCGGCTCCTTGGAATCGCTCGCGTAGTAGCTCGCGCCGGTGTTGCGGATCTGGCCGATGTTGTTGGGCAGCGCGGCGAGCTTGCCGGAAAATTTCGCCGGGCCGGTGACGCTCGTCTCGCTCCACACATACTTCTTCATCGCCTGCTCGGGCTTCACCCACGGGCCGCCGGTCTCGCTCCAGCCGGGCGAGCTGAAAATCGCCATCTCCAAGCCGAGCCGGTCGGCCTCGGCGGCAGCGTGGCGCACTGCGTCGTACCACTCGGGCGTGCCGAAGGGGATCTTCGGCTCGACGTTCTGTCCCCCACCCGCGCCGACGTCAGCCAGCATGAAGCCGCCGATGCCGACGCGCTTCATCCACTCGAGGTCCTTCGTGATGCCGTCCTTCGTGACGTTGCTCATCGTCCAGTGCCACCACGTGCGCGGGCGTGCGGCGGCGGGCGGATTTTTGAAATTCTCGACGAGTGGATCGGTCGACTGCGCAAACGCAGCGGCACCGACGAGACTCGCGGCGAGCAGAGAACGGAGGGGTGACATGGGGAAACGGAGGAAAGGTTCGCCGCGGATTCGGCTATGGGCGCAGGCCGACGTGCATCACCCAGTCGACCTCACGCGTGGTGAGCTCGGGGACACGCGGATGGCCCATCTCTTTGAAGATATCGAGCGTCTTGGGCGCGCTGATGACGTTGTATGCGGAGAAGGTCGACGTGGGCGGGCAAGTCTCGTCGTTGAAACCCCAGCCGTAGTGACCGGGGACTTTGAGGCGGCGGGCGAAGTTCACGCCGTCGTAGTACGCGGTCGTGGCGATCTTCGCGTCGCGGCCCGGCTCATTGGGATCGTCGAAGCGAAGGCCCGGCCAGCCGCCGGCGCGGCCGTGGAGATAGCCGGTCTCATCGCAGTACGCGGGAAACGCCGCGACGAGCGCCGTCACGCGCGGATCGAGCGCGGCCGTGGCGATGCTGAGGTAGCCGCCCTGGCTGCCGCCGAAATCGATCAGGTTTTTATGGTCCCACTTCGGGTGCGCCACGAGGTAGTCGTTGGCGCGCAGGCAGCCCATGATCACGCGGCGGAAATAATAGCGGTCTTTGTCGTCGAGACTGATGCGCGGGTAATCACCGAGAGCGCCGCCGAGCGCACCGTACAACTCCGCGGGCAGCGTCACCGGGATGCCGTGCACGCCGACCTCGATGGTGATGAAGCCGCGCTCAGCCCACTGCTTTTGGCCGTGGAGCTTGCGGATGCCCGCGCCGGGCGGAATCATCATCGCGGGAAACGGCCCCTCGCCGCGCGGCACGCACACAACACCGTAGAAGCGGCTCGTGCGGCCGGGGGCCACGATGTTCTGCAGCGCCACTTGGAAGACCTCGATCTTGTCTGTGCTCTCCTCGGGCAGCGGCGTGACCTTCGCGTCGATGGGGAGCTTCGCGAGTTCCTCCTTCGCCTTGGCCCAAAACGCATCGAAATCCGCCGGCTCGGTCTGCGTGGGTTTGATTTTCTCCGGCGAGAAACCCGCGGTGGCGAGCCCGCGGAGATTGCGCCCCGCGTGATCGCTCGTGGCGATGCAGCGCAAAAATCCCGGCTGCTCCATCGTGCCGCCCTCAACGACGATCTGGCCGGACTCGGGCAATGTGACCGTCTTCTGCTCGGCCTTCTGCATCTCCGGACCGATAGAGTAAGTTACGTGCGCACCCGCGACGACCTTGCCGTCTGCGGCGGTGAGACAAATGGAAAACTTCGGCGTTTCACCGGGAGTGTAGACCCAGTCGGCATGATCAGCGGTGACCTCGAGGCGATAGCGCGGGCCAGAGGATTCCTCCTTATCGACGGACGGGGCAGCGGCGGCAGGGGTCTGACCGCGCAGCGGGAGGAGGTTCAGCAAGGCAACCGCAGCAAGAAAAAGGCGCACAGGGGTGGAGGGGGTTCAGCCAGTGCAAGGCATGACGCCGCCGAGGACAAATCGGTGCAGTAATTTCCGGCCCGGATCGCCCGCGGCAAATCAGGATTGGGCCGGACAGTGGGAGATCCCAATTCAATGGGACACAGAGGGCACAGAGAGAGCAGGCGAGATCACAGAGGAGCGGTTGGGCGCTCTGTAATCTCTCGGTTCGGCTCTCCGTGGTCTCCGTGGCCAGTATGACGCCAAGCTAGTCGCGCGGAGCTTCGAGGATCAGGCGGATGGAGTCGAGGCGGAGGCGAGCTTGGCGGATGGCTTGGCTCGTGGCGTCGAGCTGGGCTTGAGCGAGGGCGATTTCCTCGGGGCGGACGTGGTCGTTGAGCTTGCGGAGGTCGACGAGACGCTGGAGGTCGGCGCCTAGGGCGGCGGCTGCGCTCGCTTCGGCGTCGCGCTTGAGAGTTTCGCTGCGGGCGGCGGCGAGTTCCTCGGCGGCCTCGATCATGCGCTTGAGCGCGGCGGCGTTGAAGCGGGGTTGCTCGAGGAAACGGTGGATGTCGCTGTCCTCAAACTCGGCGGCAAGCGCGGCAGCCGGGCGGTCGTCGGTGAGGTCGTTTTGGCGGACATCGACGACAGTGCGGACCGGCGTGGGCGCGAGAAACTGGTCCACGTGCCAGCGCGAGTCGGCGACCGTTTCGAGGACGAAGATCACTTCGAGGAGCAGGTTGGGCTCGTCGGCGATGACGGTGCCGAAGGCGGTCGTGCCCTTGGGCGAGTCGATGAGGAGGTCGATAGCGTCCTGCACCAGCGCGTGGTCGGCGGAGAGGAAACGGATGTCCTCGCGGGCGATGGCGCGCTTGCGGGTAAAGGTCGCGAGCATGCCGTCGCGTGGGATCGACGGGAAACCCTCGATGTAGGCGTGGCTCGGATCGAGGAAGAGGTCGCCCTCCTCGTGGTCCTTGATGCGAACGCCGAAGTGATCGAGCAGCGCGACAAGGAAAGCTCGCAGGGTGATGTCAGCATCGGCGGCGCGTACCTGCGCGATGACACGGTCCGCGACCTCGCGGTTGAAAGAATTGAGCTCCAGCAGGCGGTCGCGGCCCTTTTTCATCTTGGCTTCGAGGGCGGTGCGAAATTTCGCGGTCTCGGCGATGAAGGCGTCGAGCTCGGCGCGGCCGACCTTAGTGTCGCCCTCGCCGTAGGCCAGAGCGAGCGCGAGGAGACGCTCCTTGAAGGCATCGTGGTAGTCGTTGCCGCCGTGGAGAGGAGTTTCCAATGCGTCGATGCCGCGGTGGTACCAATCGAGGATGAACTCCTCGGCGCTGCCCTTCAGGTAGGGCACGTGGACGCGGATCGTCTGCGTCTGGCCGATGCGATCGAGACGGCCGATGCGCTGCTCGACGAGGCCGGGATTGAGCGGCAGGTCGAAGAGCACGAGGTGGTGCGCGAACTGAAAGTTGCGTCCCTCACTGCCGATCTCGGAGCAAAGCAGGAGCTGCGCGCCATCGGGCTCGGCGAACCACGCAGCCTGACGGTCGCGCTGCACGAGTGGCAGGCCCTCGTGAAACTGGCCGGTCTTGATCGCGGTACGTTCTTGCAGCGCGGCGGCGAGTGCGGCGACCTTGCGCTGGGATTTGCAGATGAGGAGCACTTTCGCGGGCGCTTCGCGCTGGAGAAACGCCACGAGCCAGTCGGTGCGCGGGTCTTCCTTGAAGGAGTAACGAATCGTGTCGGCCGTGCCGCTCTCCTCGGCGCGGAGTTCGCGCGCGACGCGAGCGAGAAGCGTGAGGTTGTTGCCCGATTCGACGGGCGCGGGGCAGAATTTGCGCGGCGGGAAACCGCTCATCGCGGCGCGGGTATTGCGAAACACGACACGGCCCGTGCCGTGCTGATCGAGCAGCGTGCGCAGCAGCGCTTCGCGCGCGCCGGGCTGGCCGGCCTTGAGATTGTCGAGGAGTTCGTCGAGGCGCGCGGGGTCCTTGGTGAAAATTTTCCGCAGGGTCGTGTGGTCCTTGGTCGTGAGAGTTTTCTTCTCGACGATTTTTTCCGCGACGCCTGCGACCACGCCGAAGCCCTCGGCCTCGGCGAGAAATGCGTCGTAGTCATGATAGCGCGCGGGATCGAGCAGGCGCAGGCGCGCGAAGTGGCCCGCGAGGCCGAGCTGCGTCGGCGTGGCGGTGAGCAACAGCAGGCCAGGGCTGCGGGCGGCGAGCTGCTCGACGAGCAGGTACTCCGGGCTCGGCTTATCGGGCGTCCAGCCGAGGTGGTGCGCCTCGTCGACCACGACGAGGTCCCAGTCGGCGGCGATGACCTGCGCGCAGCGCGTCTCGCTGCCGGAGAGAAACGTAACGCTGGCGAGCGCGAGCTGCGCGGCCATGAAGGGATTTTTCTCGGGGTCGGTGCGCTCGACCTCGGCGCAGCGGGCCTCGTCGTAGATGGTGAACCAGAGATTGAAGCGGCGCAGCAGCTCGACGAACCACTGGTGCGTGAGCGACTCGGGCACGAGGATCAGGGCGCGCTTCACCTTCCCCACGGCGAGCAGGCGCTGGAGGATGAGGCAGGCCTCAATGGTCTTGCCGAGGCCGACCTCGTCGGCGAGCAGCACGCGTGGTATCTGGCGATGCGCAACCTCGTGCAGGATGTAAAACTGGTGCGGGATGAGCTCAAGCCGTCCACCGAGAAAGCCGCGGACCTCAGACTGGCGCAGGCGCGTCTGCATCTGGAGCGAGCGGTAGCGGAGGTCGAAGACCTCGCCCTCGTCGACCTGCGCCGCGAGCAGGCGCTCCGCAGGCGAAGTGACGCTCGTGACGTCGGAGAGGACATCCTCGCGCACTTGCTTGCCGCCACCGGCATACACCAGCAGACCGGCGTCCTCGGTCACGGCCTCGACGACAAAGGAGCCGCCGTCGCGGGTGGTGACGGTTTCGCCGGCGCGGAACTGCACGCGCTTCAGCACGGCGGTGCCGAGGGCGTAGAGCCGTTTCTCCTTGGTGGCGGGAAACGCCACGCCGATCCGGCGCGCCGCGGCATCCACGCTCGCGACGATCCCCAGCCCGAGCTCAGGCTCGCGCTCACTCATGCATCGTTGACCGACTACACCCAAAGACATGCGGGCATGAGGCCCAAGAAACGCGGCTTTTCAACCGCCTTTCGCGGACATGTCACATTCGCGCGGGCTATCTCGTCCAAGAGGGTGCGGCCCCAATGCCGCTCAATCCCATGAAACCTCGTTTCGATTACTACCGTGCCGCTCCCGAAGCCGTCCAAGCCCAGCTCGCGCTGTCCAACTACACGCGCGACTGCGGCCTCGAGCACTCGCTGCTGGAGCTGGTGAAAATCCGCGCGTCGCAGCTCAACGGCTGCGCCTTTTGCCTCGAGATGCACACGCGCGAGGCTCGCGCTGCGGGTGAGACCGAGCCGCGCTTGCATCTCCTCGCCGCGTGGGCGGAGTCGCCACTCTACACCGACCGCGAACGCGCGGCGCTCGCGTGGACGGAGGCGGTGACGCTCGTCGCGTCTTCGCGCGTGCCGGATGATGTCTATGCGGCGGCCCGCGCGCAGTTTTCCGAGGCGGAGCTGGTGAAGCTCACGCTCGCCATCGGCGTGATCAACACGTGGAACCGGATCGCCATCTCGTTTCGCGCGGTCCATCCCTTGCCGAAGCAAGCCTGACCATGAACGCCGCGCGCTCCGCCCTCCCCGCTCCGGGCGACTCCGCCGCGGGCTTCGAGCCGCACCGCAAGCACCTGCAGGCGGTAGCGTATCGCTTCCTCGGATCGGTCACCGAGGCCGAGGACATCGTGCAGGAAACCTACCTGCGCTGGGCGGCGGCGGACCGCGCGAGCGTGCGCGAGCCGCGGGCGTTTCTCTCGCGGATCGCGTCGCGGCTTTGCCTCGATCACCTGAAATCCGCCCGCGCGCAACGCGAGCGCTACGTCGGCCCGTGGCTGCCCGAGCCAATCGTGGAGGCCGCGGATTTTTCCACGCCTGCCGAGCACGAGCGCGCCGACGACATCTCGGTCGCGCTCATGCTCGCGCTGGAACGGCTCTCACCGCTGGAGCGCGCCGCCTTTGTGCTGCACGATGCGTTTGGCCAGAGTTTCGAGGAGATCGCGGTGGTACTGGAGCGCACGCCCGCAGCGTGTCGGCAACTCGCGGCGCGGGCCCGCACGCATCTACGCGCGACGCGGCCGCGCTTCACGGTACCGGCGGGCGAGGCGAATAAATTGATCGAAGCCTTTCAGCGCGCGGTCGGCTCAGGCGATATCGCGGGGCTTACGCAACTGCTCACCGCGGATGCGACGCTGCACAGCGACAGCGGTGGACGCGTGCGGGCGGCGCGGCGGCTCATCCTCGGCGGAGATCGCGTGGCGCGGTTGTTTGCGATTCTCACGCGCAAGCACGGCCCGGCGCGCAACACTTCGCTCGTGCGCATCAACGGGATGCCGGGGCTGCTCATGACCGATGCGGCGGGGATCAAGCAGACGATCGCGTTTGAGTTTCGCGAGGGACTGATCGCGACGCTCTATCTCGTGCGCAATCCGGACAAGCTGCGGCATGTGGCGGACGCGAGCGGGCAGGCGAGTGCGTGAGGATTTTTGAAACGCTAATCTGCGCTGATCTTCGCTA
This sequence comes from Verrucomicrobiota bacterium, assembly GCA_048498795.1. GTDB lineage: Bacteria > Verrucomicrobiota > Verrucomicrobiia > Opitutales > Opitutaceae > JBEHXH01. Next base: position 34,928 of record JBEHXH010000006.1, on the reverse strand, counting down.
ATCGGATGGGTGATCGAAACTGTAGCGGCGCTCTATGAGAGCCGAATCGAGTCGGTACGCAGGCTGAGGTGAGTCGGCGGTCATAGACCGCCGCTACAGGAAATGCCGAGCATGCGGGCTCGGTCAGCGCTCCTTTGCTTCTTTCGCGGTAACAAGTGGGGCGGAGAGCGTTTCGTGGAGGGCGCGGAGGAGGGAGCGCTTGCCGGGGGCGTCGTTGTCGAGGGACCAGATCATCACGCCGGCGAGGCCGTCGTCGCGGGCGAGCTTGGCCTTGGCGCGGATGGTGGGGAGACCGTTGTACCAGATCTTGTCGCCGGACTCGTCGCGCTGCTCGGCGCCGGGGTACTGCGCGACGATGTCCTTGTACGGGTAGTCGCGCTTGCGAAACGCGGGACCGAAACCGTAGCCGTAGAAGGGCACACCGAGGACGGCCTTCGCTTTCGGCAAGCCGCGACCGAGCCAGTAGGCGACGTTGCTGCGCGCGAACTCCAGCGAAGAGTGCTGGCCAGGAGATTTCGGGTCCCAATAACCGGCGCCGTCGTAGGCCATGATGTTGACGAGGTCGAACTCGCCGAGCGCGGCGGCGGGCACGTGGTCGCCACCGTAGCCCTGCGAGAGCGCGGCGGTGAGGAGCTTGCCGCGCGCGTGGAGCACGGAGGCGAGCGCGTGGATGAAGGCACCGTAGTCGGCGTTGATCGAAGGGCCCTCGAGGTCGACGTCGAGACCGTCGAAGGCGTGCGCATCGAGGTAGTCGGCGAGGCGATTGACGAAGGCGGCGCGACGCTCCTCACCGATGAGCGAGAAGTAACGGCGCTTCAGCACAGGATCGTTGGACGCGGCACCGCCACCGATGGAGATGAGTATCTTCACGCCGTGCACGCGGGCCGCGTCGATGAGGAATTTGTCCGACGCGTCGAAGCTCAGGTCACCGAGATCGTTGGTGGGATTCTCGAACGCGAGGTTGAGATGCGTGACCTTTGCGTAGTCGATCTCGGTGGAGAATTTTTGCAGGTCGACCCAGTTGGGTACGTACGCGACGACGAGCGGGCGCGGCGGCAGTGCGGCGGACGCAGTGATGGCGATCAGGAGAGCGACGACGGCCCAAATCGCCCGAGCCGCGCGGAGGGGTATGGCACGCATGATGACGCGACCACTTTAGCGCGGCGGAAAATTTCCGCCTCCCTCATTGGAGGGAAATAAAAACGATATAGTGGCCGCGGCTCAGTGACCGAGCACGTGCGGGAGGAAGGCTTCCAGCTCGGCGGCCCACATCTCGTAGCCCTCGGGCGTGAGGTGAAGCTTGTCGCGGCCGAGGCCTTTCCAATTGTCGCCGTCGGGCGTGAACTTCGCGCCGAGATCGAGGAAGAAAATCGTTTTGTCGTCGGCGAGCGGCTTGAGCAGCGGATTCACGGCGGCCATGCGCTCGGTCTGCCGCGCGGTGGGGAGAATGCTCTGCACGATGACTTTGATGCCAGGAAATTTCGCGCGCGTGGAAGCGACGACGGCTTTCACGCCGGCGGCGATGTCCTCGGGCGTGTCGCCCTGATTGTTCACGCCGATAAGGATGATCGCGACCTTCGGTTTCCACGCAGAGAGGTCGTAGTGCTCGAGCCGCCAGAGGACGTGCTGGGTCTTGTCGGAGCCGAGGCCGAAATCGAGCGAACGGTCCTCGAAATGTTTCCGCCACACGTCGATGCCGAGGCCCCAGCGCCAGCCCTCGGTGATCGAGTCGCCAATGAAGATGAGATCGGTGGGCTTGCCCTGACGGAGCTTCAGGTAGTCGTCGAAGTAGACCTGATAGCCGGCCTTCGTGCGGTAATTTTGATCGCTCGCCACCGTCGACGCGGGCGGACCCGCGGGTGCTTCTGCCGCGGCGGGAGCGGCCGTCTGGCCGGACAACGACGAGGCCAGTGCGAAGGCACCGGTGAAAATCACGAGACGCGCGAGGGGTGAGCGGTTCATGCGGCCAAGGTGTTTCGCGGGGCCGCGCTGACAAGCTCCTTCCCATGCGCAGCGACGCGGACGGTCAGGAACGGCCGAGTTTTTTCGCGATGAACGCGAGCATCTCGCTGCGGCCGGACTTCGTTTCGGCGGAAGTAGCGAAGAACGCCGTGTCGCCGGGGAGGATCGGCAGGGCGCGCTTGAAGGCGGCGATGCCCTCGCGCGTGCGGGAGGCGGACTGCTTATCGGTCTTCGTGAAGACGATCGCGAACGGCACATGGCTGCCGATCAGCCACTCGATGAACTCGAGGTCGATCTGCTGCGGGGGGAGGCGCGAGTCAATCAGCACGAAGGTGCACGCGAGGGCGCTGCGTTCTTGAATGAACTCCGCGACGGCGGCGCTGAAATCGGAACGCTGGACCTGCGAGACCTTCGCGTAGCCGTAGCCGGGAAGGTCGACGAGGGTCCACTCGTCGTTCATCGTGAAGAAATTGATGAGCTGCGTCTTGCCCGGAGTGGCCGACACGCGGGCGAGGTCGCGCCGCTCGGCGAGGAGGTTGAGCAAGGAGGACTTGCCGACGTTGGAGCGGCCAATCAGCGCGAACTCGTGCAGGCCCGTGTCGGGGCATTGGGCAAGCGTCGGCGCGCTGGTGTGGAAAACGGCGGATTTGATTTTCATGCGGACAAGGCGGACGTTGAGGGCGAAGCTCGGCGAGTCCAAGCGTGCTTAACGAAAAAACTTCCGGGCCACTTGAACCGCGTACCAAGTGAACTGATTGCACGGATATGCCGAAATACCCCTTTCGCCTCGCTCTTCTCGCGCTCGTCACCATGCCGGCGCTGTTCGCCGCGTCGGTGACGGTCGACTCGGTCGCAGCGCTGCAGAAGAGCATCGATGCGGCGCAGCCTGGCGACACGATCACGGTGAAGGATGGCGTGTACACGACGGCTCATCCGCTTGTGGTGCGCTGTGTAGGCACGGCGGAGAAGCCGATCACGATCACCGCGGCGACCGTCGGCGGTGTGGAGATTGCGGGCGCGGGCGGCGTTGCCGTGGAGAAGCCGGCGGCGTATGTGACGATCGCGGGGTTCACGCTCACGCATGAAGCGGATCACGATTTCATTGGCGGGGGCACGAGCCATGTACGGTTCACGCGCAACACGTTTCACTGCGCCGGCAAGGGCGTGTACCTCACGGTGACGGGCGACGATGCCGAGGTGGATCACAACGAATTTCGCGACAAGGCCACGCTGGGCAACATGATCTCGGTGACGGGCACCGGCTCGCAGGTGGCGCGCCGGCTCCACGTGCATCACAATTATTTCCACGATTTCGCGAATGCGCATGGCAACGGCGCGGAGACGATCCGCTTTGGGTTGAGCGGGCTCAGCATGTCGCGTGGCGAAGGGCTCGTGGAGTACAACCTCTTCGTGCGCTGCTGTGGCGAGAACGAACTCATCTCCAACAAATCCTGCGCGAACACCTATCGCTATAACACCCTGCTCGACAGCCCCGGCGCGCAGCTGACGTTGCGCCACGGCAACGACTGCGTGGTGTACGGAAACATCTTTCGTGGGACTGATGGCCTGCGCGTCTTCGGCGACCGGCACCACATCTACAGCAACTACCTCGAAGGGAACACCCGTGGCATCAATCTCGGCAACGGCGATGGCGAGGTGGCCGACGGTGCCAAGCTCACGTCGCACGACCGGCCGGACCACTGTATCATCGTTTTCAATACGCTGGTCGACAATCGGGCGACCTATGAGATGGACGCGCGCAAAGACGGCATGGGGGCGACCGACACGATCTTTGCGAACAATCTCATCCAAGGTGGCGGCGTGGTGGCACATCTCGCGGGGCCCCACCCCGGAGCGCACGGCGGCGGCAATCTGCTCTGGCAGACCGGCGAAGCGGGAGATCTGCCGGGCGAAGCATTTACGAAGGCCGACCCCAAGCTCGCGCGCGATGCGGCGGGACTGCTGCGGCCGCAGGGCGGCAGTCCGGTGATCGGTGCAGCGGAGGGAGAATTTCCGTTTGTCGTGGTGGATCTCGACGGACAGCCGCGGCCAAAGGCCAAGCTGAGCATCGGAGCAGATGAGTCGTCAGGTGCGACGACGGTGAGTCACCTGCTCACGCCGGCGGAAGTCGGACCGAGTGCGAAGTGATCGCGCTCTGGCGTATCCGCAAACCAACTACGGGCCGAAGATGCCCCACTTGAAGGTCTGGTCGAGCGCGAGCAAGAAGAGCGCGGCGACGTAGAGCCAAACGACGACGAGGAGAATCTTGGCCCACTGACGCTTCTTCGGATCGTCGGAATCAATCCACGCGACGTGGGCCGATGAGGCAGCGGCGGCGGGAGCAGGAGCGACCGAGGCTGGGGCGGAAACGGGTGCGGGGGTAGACGCGGGGGGCGCGGATTTCTTGGCTTTCTTGGCGCTCATGCGAAAGGGCAGCGTGGGCAATCGGGGGCAGTGGGCAAGCGCGGGATGAAACGGCCTCGCGGGAGCTCGGCCCTCCACCGGACAGAAGGGAGATTTGAATGATAGATGAACTTATCCAGTGGGCGGAGCGGAACCGGCGCGTTAGGGATAACGCGCCCTACCCTCGAGGTGCGCGCTCACGGCATCACGATCACGGGGAGGCCGACGCGGGCGAGGCTGAGGAGGGTGAGCGCGTCCCAGTTGGCGAGGCGGAAGCAGCCGTGCGATTCGGTGCGGCCAACTTTCTCGGGGTCGGGCGTGCCGTGGATGCCGTAGCCGGTGCGGTCGAGACCGATCCAGGCGACGCCGACGGGATTATTGGGACCGGGCGGGAGGATGAGCTTGCGGTTGAGTTCCTTGGCCTCGGCGGACTCGGGGAAGACGGCGGGGTCGAAGGTATAATTGGGATCGGGGATGACGACCTTCACGTGCAGCTCGCCGACCGGACGTTTCTCGGCCATGCGCGCGATGCTCACGGGGAAATGCGCGAGGATGTTGCCCGCGTCGTCCATGATTTCGAGTTCACGGGCTTCGAGACCGATGAGGATGCGAGCGGCGGTTTTGGGTAGCACGACGCGATCGACGGCGGGGACCTGGATGCGCGTGCCGACGACGATGTTGTCCCAATCGGTGTCGGGATTGAGCTGCTGGAGCAGCTTGGGATTGGCGCGGTGGTGCTCAGCGGCGGATTCCAGCGGCGTGCCGTAGGCAAGCGCGGGCAACTCCGATTTCGCGAGCCACGTGGGCGGGACAGGGAGAATCTGATCAAGCTCGGCCTTGGTAAACTCGTGCGTCGTGACGGCGGGCGCGGTGAGCGGAAGTGCAGTGCGCGTGGTCTCGTCGAGCGTGCCGGACTCGGGCAGGCCGATGGCGCGCTGGTAAGATTTCAGTGCGGCGACGGTCTGCGCGCCCATCACGCCATCGATCGCGCCGCAGGAGAAACCGCGGCGGTGCAACTCGACTTGGAGTTCGAGTGTGGTGGAGATGGGATGCGCTTCGGGTTCGGTGGCGGATGCGGTGTCGGACGGGCTCGGTGCAGAATCGCGCGACGGCAGCGGGTCGTCCGCGCGCGCGAGGAGCGCGAGAGCGAGCAGGCCGGGGAGGAAGCGAAGGAGAAACCGCACGGTGCGGCTTGCTTACGGAGCGCGGCGACGGGGTGCAATCACGGAGCCGACTACGCGATATTTTGCAGAAATAAAAAAGGCGGCTCGGAGAGCCGCCCTTCGTAGTGAAACTTGGAGGGAGTTATTTCTTCGCCGTCGAGATGACGAGGTCGCCGCCGCTGGAGTGGACCTTGAGATTGGGTCCCCCGCCGTTGACGTCGCCAGACAGCTTGCTCTTCCCCTGCCCGCCTCGCTCGATGGTGATGGTAAGACCCGCCGCATCGACGTCGCCGCCGCTCGTGGAGGCATCGAGGTGAAACGCGGCGCTGGAATCGACCGTGACCTTGACCTTGCCGCCAGAGGTGCTGAGCAAGCAGTCGCCCTTGAGCGGGCCGACGATGGCAGCACGGATGTCGCCGCCGGAGGTGCGGGCATCGAGAGTGTTGTCGACGGAATCGAGCTTGATGTTGCCACCGGAGGTCTTGAGCAGGGTGACACCGACCGCGTGGCCGACGGTAATGTCGCCACCGGAGGTCTTGAGCGTCACGCTCGAGCGGCCTTCGACGAGGGACATGTTGCCACCGGAGGTATCGCCGTCGACCTCGCCGCCGATGTGCGCGAGCTTCACGTCGCCGCCGGAGGTGTGAGCGCGGACCCGACCCTCGAGGTCGCCGATGTTGATATCTCCACCGGAGGTCTTGAGGTCAGCGGAAAATTTCGCGGGCACACTTACGATAAAGTCGACCTGCACGGGCGGCCACGAGCCCCAGTGCAAGCCGGTCTGATTCTCGTACTTCGAGATCGCGGTGACATCGTTGCCCTGCTGCTCGATGGTGAGGGTGAGCTTCTTGAGAAGCTCGTCGGCTTCGCTTTCGCTGCCAGCCTTGATCGTCTCGCGCGCGGTGACCTTCACGACGGACTCGGACGAAGGCACGATGCGGATATCGCCGCCTTGGGACTCGGCGTGAAACGTGCCGCCGGGCTGGACGGTGAAAGACTTTTCGACGGTGCGCTCGATCTTGGCCTGGGCGGCGACGGTGAGGACGCCGACCGCGAGGAGGGTGCGAAGGGGAAGATTCATGGTGGTGTTGCCCTCAAAACCCGGGGCGAGGCGGAAAGTTACAGGTTTTCGCCGCGGTCAAGACCAGCGCGCAGCGGACCAGACTTTTTCGGCGAAGCCGGTAAGCGCGACGCTGGGCCCGAGCACGAAGGGGCGCTTCACGAGGCTGCCGTTGGATGAGAGGAGCTTCACGGCATCGGCTTCGCTGAGCGTGTCGAGCTTGGCGGAGAGGCCGAGCGCGCGGTACTCGAGACCGGCGGTGTTGAAGACCTTGCGCAGATTGCCGTCGTGGGCGCGGAGCATCTTCGTCACCTCCGCGGCGGTCGGCGGAGTTTCGCGGATGGCGCGCTCCTCAAAAGCGATCTTTCGGGCGCCGAGCCACTTCGTGGCGGCGCGACACGTGCTGCAATTCGCGAGGGTGTAGATGACGACCATCGCGCCGATTCAAATGCGCCGAAGCTCCGCGAGCAAAAGAAAACCCGGTGAGTGGCAGCTCACCGGGTCGGACGAAACTACGCGCAGCGTGCGCGTGAACTTGGGCGATAGATTACGGCTTCGCGACCTGCGCGCGAGCCTCCGCCTCAGAGGCGGCTACGGCGTAGAGCTCGAAGTCCATCGCGACGCGGGTACGAGCGCTGTCCCAGGTCTTCTCCTCGGCTTTGCGCGCAGCGGCGAGGCTAGCGCGGAGCACTTTTTCACGGGTGCGGGCATTGTCCGCAGCGATCTCATAGCTCGCCTTGGCCTGCGCATCGAGGGCGACCGCCGAAGCGTTGGCACGCGCGAGGGCCGCAGCGCTGGCATCGACACGCGCCTCGAGTTCGTTGGAAACCTGCGAGCGTGTCGCATACGTGGTGTGGCGCACACGGTTTAGAGTCGGCGTCGCATCGAGGACGACCGCGGCGGAGGATTGACTGGTCGCGGTCAGAGCCGGGGCGGCTACGCTGGTATTTCCAGCGGCCTCAGTCTGAAGGCGGAGTCGCTCTTGGCGCATGCCGATGGTTTCATAGGCGCCGGCGGAGGTCGCAGCGCTGCCCGGATTAATTGCGGGGACAGTGGAAATGCCCGCAGAGCCAGCCGTGCCTACGGTGCCCGCGGCGCCATTGACCGTACCGTTGACGTTGCCGGTGACTGTGCTGTTTGCCGTAGCAGAGACGGCGGGTGGGGGCGGAAGGACGGGGCGAACCACGGGAGCCGTCACATTCGCGGCAGCACCGACGGTGCCATTTACGACGGGCGCAACCGGCGGGGCAGCGACCACTGCGACGGTGCCGAGCGCGGCCAGCGAGAGCAGTTTGGGAAACATCGTTTTCATGGGACTCCTTGGGTTGAGGTTGTGGGACAAAAAAGTCGGCGGCTTGAAATGCCGCCGACCGAGGGAAAAGCTGGGGCGGCTTAGTTGGTGTCGGGCTTCACGAGAAGCTGCACGTCCATCACGGAAGAGGCGTAAGCCTCGTATTCTTCGGCGAGGAAGCCGCGCACGGACTCCCATTCAGCGGGAGAAGACTGACGAGCGGCATTGAGACTCCGGCGAAGCATCTTGGCGTGGACATCAAGATTGTCGGTAGCCGTCTTGAGATCATCCTCGGCGACGTACTTGCGGCGCATGGTGGAGAGAGCGTTGGTGCTCGCATTCAGGCGCGCATCTATTTCGCGCAGCACCTGCTCGCGGTCAGCACCCGAGGAATTGCGGATGCGAGCGCTCATCTGGTCACCGGCAAGAGCGACCATCGCTGAGCCACCGGAAGTCACGAGCACCTGCGGCACGGCCGCTTCATCGCGCTCGCGGAGAGTGACAGGGTCGTCGATCACGTTGACGCTGCCGATTTTCACGGCGCCGAGCGGGACGTGCTTGATGCCCTGAGCCGAGCGTTCCTGCCACATGCCAAGGCTCTCGACCTTGGACGTAACACGCGGCTGGTCCCGGGGACCATCCACCGGCGCGTTGAACACGGCAGTGTCAGGGACAAGTGCCGGGACGGCAGTGTGCTGGATCTGCGCAAAGAGCGCGGAAGAGGTGACGGCAAGCGCAGCAAAGGCGCCGAGGAGCGTTGAAGCTGAGACCTGGAAACCAGTACGGGGAGCGTTCATGGAATTAAAGGTCAGAGGTTGGATGAGGATCGCCTTATTAGTACCCCCAGCGGCACACGGGTTCACGGGGAGACCACCCCATGCCGCGTGCCATCGTTGACGGCAGGCAGACGGCTTGGGAAGGTCGGGCGATGTCCGTCTTGCTCGAACTCAAGCACCTGCGTGTCACCCGTGGCTCAACCGCCATTTTGCACGATATCTCGTGGCGTGTCGCGCGGGGAGAACACTGGGTGATCCTCGGCCCCAACGGCTGCGGTAAAACCTCGCTGCTCAAGGCCCTCACCGGCTACCTCTCGCCCAGCTCGGGGGAAATGGCGCTGCTCGGTCGGCAGTACGGGCGAACCGACTGGCGCGAACTGCGCTACGAGATCGGCATCGTAACGAGTGCGCTGCAGGCGTCGATCCCGCCCGCGGAGGTGGCACTGGAAACCGTGGTGAGCGGCCGCTACGCGCAACTCGATCTGTGGGCATCGCCGACGGCGGCCGAGTTTGCGGAAGCGAAGAAACTCCTGCGTTTCGTGCACGCGGAGAAACTCATCAACCGCGAATGGATCTATCTCTCGCAGGGCGAGCGCCAGCGCGTGCTCATCGCGCGCGCACTGATGACCCGCCCTCGTCTGCTCATCCTCGACGAACCCTGCGCGGGGCTCGATCCGGTGGCGCGCGCGGAATTTCTCAGCTTCATCGACAAGGTCGCGCGGCGCCGCGGCGGCCCGGGCCTCGTGCTCGTGACGCATCACGTAGAGGAGATCACGCCGGCGATCACGCACGCATTGTTTTTACGCGACGGGCGAACCATCGCGTCGGGTCCGCGCAAGACAACGCTCAACTCGAAGAATCTCGCCGCGGCATTTGGCGCACCGCTGAAACTCGTGCAGCGCGGGGAGGTGCTGCGACTGGGGTAATGAGGTTTCGGGTGGAGCGGAGACTAGTTGAAACGCGAAGACGCAAAGGAGGCGAAGGTAACGCAAAGAATACCTTCGAAACTTCGGGACATGAGGTGCGGGCAATAAAAACAGAAAGGCCACAGAGATTTCTCCGTGGCCTCTTTTTTGAACTCTGCGCCGAGATCGAAAATTATTTCGCGAAGATTTCTTCGAAGAAGGTCTTCATGTGGGACCACGAGCGGGCGTCGGCGGCGGCGTTGTAGCCGATGCCGCTGAGGCCGGTGGCCTTGGCGACTTCGGTGGCTTTCGGATTCGTGAAGGCGTGGATCGCGCCCGCGTAGCTGATGAACTGGTAGTCGAGCTTCGCGTCGTCGATGGCCTTCTTGAAGGAGGCGATGTCCTCGGGCTTGATGAAGGGGTCAACGGCGCCGTGGCAGATGAGAAGCTTGGCCTTGGTCTTGGCGGTCATCTCCGGCGTGGGCGTGATGAGCGCGCCGTGGAAACTCACGATGCCCGCGAGCGGTGCGCCGCTGAACGCGAGGGCCTGCACAGTCGAACCGCCAAAACAGTAGCCGATGGCGGCGACGCGCTGCGGATCGACGTAGCCGGTTTTCAGAAGAGTCTCTAGGCCCGCGTTGGCGCGCTCGGCCATGAGGGGCTTGCCGTAGAAGGGACTGGAAAGCTCGGTGGCCTTTTTCGGATCGAGCGTGTTCACGCCTGCGCCGTACATGTCGGCGGCGAAGGCAACGTAGCCGAGCTCGGCGAGCTTCTCCGCGCGCATCTTCGGGTACTCGTTGAGGCCCCACCACTCGGGGATTACGAGCACGCCGGGCGACTTCGCACCGATCTTGGTGTCGTCATAGGCGAGCCAGCCTTCGAGCTTGGTGCCAGCGTGCTCATAGGCGACGGCCTTGCCGACGATCTTGGCCTGCAGCGAAGCGCTGAAGGCAAACAGGGCGAGAGTGACCGCGAGAAAAGGGGATTTTTTCATGGTGGAGATCAGCGTGAGCGAAGGGACGGAGAGGTCAAATCGGGCAAAAGGTTTTTAGACGGAGAGTTGGTTAAGCGCGAAGACGCTAAGATGGCGAAGAGTCGCAAAGTTTTTGGGGGAGATTTTTTGGCCACAGATTACACAGATGGTCACGGATGATGGATCGGCCCATCTGGGCCCATCTGTGTAATCTGTGGCTGGTATGGGAGAGATGTTGCGGCACAAAAAAGCCGCGGCGTTTTGGGCCGCGGCTGGAGGGGGTTGGGGAACTCCTCGTGTCGCTTAGGAGGGGAAGCCGCCGGCGATGTAGTTTTTGAGGTGCTCGGCTTCAGCGCGGTGGGAATCGGAGAGCCAGCGCGAGATGTCGCCGATGGAGATGAGGCCGATCATGCGGCCCGACTCGACCACGGGGAGGTGGCGGCAGCGTTTCTCGGTGAAGATGGCCATCGTCTCTTCGACGGTCGTCTCGGGTGGGATCGTCATCACATTGCGCGACATCACATCCGCCACGCGCATGATCTTGGCGTCGAGACCGGCGCCGACGACACGACTGAGGACGTCGCGTTCGGTGAAGATGCCGGCGAGGCGATTGCTCTCGAGGACCACGATGCAGCCAATGCGGTGACGGTTCATTTCAGCGACGGCCTCGGCGATCGTCATCGTCGGGGTCACCGCGTGCAAGGCAGAGCCCTTGCGCTCCAACAAAGCGGAGATCGGTGTATTCATAGGGTAACTGGGGTAGGCGGCACGATGCGCATACCCGGCGAAACGGCAACCTGAAAGGATGCGCGTTCCTTGCTCTTACCGAGGGAAAAACTTATCCAGCGCGCTCAAACTCTTCACGGGCGCAGACTTCTTCATATCGACGGGCGCGGAAACTATTTGCTTCGGCGCAGGGGTCTCCGGCGCGCGCACCGGCACAGCGGTGCCGAGACTCGCGAGCGCGCGGTCGAGCTTAACCGCCGACACGGGCTCCGCAGTACCCAGCTCCTGCGCGAACACGCTCACGCGAAATTCTTCGACGAGCCAGCGGTACGCTTCGCCGCCGAGCTGCGCGCGCGCTTTCCCAATCGCCGCGGCGTACGGTGCGAACTGCTTGGCGCGCTCGGCGTCCTTCGTGGGATTCTGCCGCCAGCGGTCGCTGCGGAGTTTCATCGCTTTCAGGTAGCGAGGAAATTGCGCGAGCTGGGCGAACGGCGTCACGCGCACGAAGTCGGGCGGGAGCAGCGCGGCAAGGTCTTTATCGAGGCCGGGGTACGGCTGCGCGTGGACGAGGAGATTTTGGCGCAACGTGAGAATCTCGCGCAACAGATCGGTGAAGCGCGGCACGAGTCCGCGGAGATCGGCGCGGGATTTTTCGAGCGCGGCAGTGAACGCAGCGGTCGTGGGCGCGGATACGCGTGCCGGGTCGCACAGCCAGCGGCGGATCGAGTCGTAGGCGTGTGCCTGCAAGTCGACGAGCGGCACGAGCGTGGACGCGAGCGGGCCGACTTCGCGCAGGGCGCGGAGGTCGCGCTCGAGCCACACGAGGTCGCGGCTGAGCTGGAGTTCGAGGAGCTTGGCGAGTCCGGCGGCGGTGGCTTTCGCAGCGTCCTCGGGAGTCTTGAAAAGACGCAGCGCGACACCGGCGCCGACGAGGGCGAGCGCGGGAAACGCGTGCACCGGCACACCGGCCTGCTCGGCAACGAGCACTTTTTCGGGGATGTCGCCGAAGTCCCACACGGATTTTTCAACGGTCTCCCATTTCGCGCGGGCGGCGCGCCAAGCGGCGGGCTCTTCGCGAGCAATGCTGGCGCTCGCGCCTCGGGCGCGGGCGTCGAGTGCGGTGCGAATCTCGGCGAGTTCGCGCGAGGCGGCGAGTTCGCGGCCCGCGTCGTCGAGTACGCGGACGCGCACGCGGAGGTGATCGGGTGGCGGCTTGTCGGCGAACAGCGAGGCGTCAACGGAGAGTTTGAATCGCTCGCGCATCTCGGCGACGAGGGCGTCGACGAGCGTATCGCGGCGCGCAGTGAGGCGGTCGCGCTCGGCGAGCCACGCGGTGAAACGCTTCACACTTTCGCCGAGCGGGACGAAGCCGCGGCGCAGGTCTTTCGGCAGCGAGCGGAGATAGTGCTCCACTTTTTGCTCGAGGTGGCCAGGCACGGCCCAATCGAGCGCGGCGGGCGTGAGGGCTTCGGCCTCGCGGAGATTGACGTCGAGCGTAACGCCATCGTCGGCCTGCCCGGGACGGTAGGTGTAGTTGAGCGGGAGCGCGCTGTTGACCAGGGGAATCGCCTCGGGAAACGCCTCAGCGTCGATGGCGAGCGTGGCGGGATCGCGGAGATTGTCCGCGTGCATTTGCAGGAAATCCGGATCGGTCGTGCGGCGCTCGCGGACGAGGTCAACCAGCTCGGGGACGGCGGAGACGCAACCGGCGCCCTCCAGATTTGCGGCGTAGAAACGGTAGGCGGCCTCGTCGAGATTGAGGTAGCCGGCGTCGCGCGCGCGGGTGAGCTGGCTCTCGATTTTTTCGCGGAGCTCACGGTTATGGATGAGGCAGTCGAGGGGGAACGTAATGGTGTCGTTCACGAGGCCCTCGCGGATGAAAATCTCGGTGGCGTCCTCCGGGTCGATCTTGCCGTAGCCGACGGCTCGCGTCTCCAGCTCGAGACCGTAAAGGCGCGTGCGCTGCTTCACGAGCACGCGACCGGCGTCGGGATTCCAGAAGGGCTCGCTGTGGCTCGTCCGCAGGATGTGCGCGGCGAGGTCGAGCACCCACTGCGGATCGAGGCGCGCGCAGGTGCGGGCGTAGACGCGCGTGGTCTCCATGATCTCGGCGGTGATGAGCCAGCGCGCGAGCGCGGGGCGCTTGGATTTGCCGTCAGCGGAGTCGGATTTTTTCTTCGGTTCCTCGCGGCGGAAGAGGACGGAGCCGGGGAAGAGCGCAACCTTGCGGTCGTGCGTGGCCTTGTAGAGGCGCGAGTCTTCGTCGTAACAGGCGATGTTGCCGAGGAGACCCGCGAGCACAGCGCGATGAATGGCGCGGTAGGCGGGCGTGCCCCAGTCGAGCTTCACGGCGTCGGGCTTCGCGCCGTCGAAGACCGACGTCATGCGGAAATCGTCGCGCTCCCGCAGGGTCTCGACGAGCTGCACGTGAATGTCGCGCCACTCGCGGAGGCGCGTGTAGCTGAGGAAATGATCGCGGCAGAATCGGCGGAGCTTGCCCTGCGCCATCGTCTCGAACTCGTCGTGCCACGCGTCCCAGATGTTGAGCAGCGTGAGATAGTCCGAGTCGGGGTGACGGAAACGGCGATGCGCGGCGTCGGCCTGCTGCTGCTTGTCGAGCGGACGCTCGCGCGGGTCCTGGATCGAAAGGCCGGCGGCAATCACGAGCACCTCGCGCAGGGCTTTTTCCGCGCGGGCCTGCAGGATCATGCGACCGACGGTGGGATCAACGGGCAGGCGGGCGAGTTCGCGACCGAGTTGGGTGAGCTGCGGGGTGAGCGGTTCAGTGGAAGAAGAGGCCGACTCGGGCGCGGTGGAGTCAGAGGAAGTGGCCGTGGAAAATTTGGGCGCAGCGGATTTCGTTTCGCGGCGCTCGCTCGGCGTCACGGCGCCGAGTTCTTCGAGCAGCGCGTAGCCGGCGCGGATGGCCTTGCCCGCGGGCGGGTTGATGAAGGGGAAACGCTCGACATCGCCGAGACCGGAGGCTTTGAGGCGGAGGATGACGTCGGCGAGGTTGGCGCGCTGGATCTCGGGCTGGGTGAAGCGCGGGCGCTCGTTGTAGTCCTTTTCCGAATACAGGCGGATGCAGACGCCGTCGGCGACGCGGCCGCAGCGGCCCTTGCGCTGGTCGGCGCTCGACTGTGAGACCTCCTCGATGGGCAAGCGGCGCGTGCGGGCCTGCGGCGAGTAGCGGCTGAGCCGCGCGAGACCGGTGTCGACGACAAAACGGATGCCGGGAATGGTGAGCGACGTCTCGGCGATGTTGGTCGCGAGGACGACCTTGCGCCGCTGGGTGGGCGCGAAGACGCGCTGCTGCTCGGCGTTGGACAGGCGGCCGAAGAGCGGAACCAATTCGCAATCGCGCAGGCGGCGGCCTTCCAAGAGATCGCGGACCTCGCGGATGTCGCGCTCGCTCGGAAGAAATACGAGGATGTCGCCCGGGCCGCTCTCGGCGACGATGCGCTCGACGGCCTCGACTGCGCCGTCGACGTAGTGGAGCGCCTCGGCCTTGGCGGAAGCAACGGCCGCGGCGTCGTCTTTCTCCTCGTTCTCGTCGTTCTCGGTGTAATCCGAGCCGAAGGAGTCGAGCGGCGCGTACACGACCTCGACGGGATAGGTGCGGCCCTCGACCTTGATCACGGGGGCACCGTCGAACGCGGCGCTGAAGGCCTCGGTGTCGATCGTGGCGGAGGTGATGACAATCTTCAGCTCGGGCCGGCGGAAACGGAGCTGGCGCAGGTGGCCGAGGAGGAAATCGATGTTGAGCGAGCGCTCGTGCGCCTCGTCGATGATGATGGTGTCGTAGTCGCTGAGCAGCGGGTCGCCCTGCGCCTCGGCGAGCAGCATGCCGTCCGTGAGAAACTTCACGACCGTGGCGGGCGTCGTCTGGTCGTTGAAACGAATCTTGCAGCCGACCTCCCGTCCCCACTCCACCCCGAGTTCCTCGGCCACGCGCCGCGAGATCGAGAGCGCGGCGACGCGCCGCGGCTGCGTGCAAGCGATGCGCCCCTGCGTGCCGCGACCGGCGGCGAGGCACATCTTGGGAATCTGCGTGGTTTTACCCGAACCGGTCTCACCGGCGAGGATCACTACCTGGTGCGAAGCGAGCGCCGCAGTGATCTCGTCCGCGCGCGCGCTGATCGGCAACCCGGGCGGGAAGTCGAGGCGGAATGGGAAAGAGTTGTTTGACGGAGCAGGCACGAGAGCAAAGCGTTGATTTTCACCTTCGCCACCAACCCATACGCAATGCCGAAAGCTCCGCCACTCCTGCCTGAAGAAGTCCTGCGCCGCGTGACCCGCGTGGCCAGCACCGACGGGCTGAGCATTCTCATCGTCGCCGGCGGGCTCTCGCTCGTCTCGGCCACGATGCACGATGTCGCAGGGACGATTGTGGGCCTCGCGGTCGCGGGAGCGGGCGTGATCGAGATGCACGGCTCGACGATGCTGCGCCGGGGCGAGTTCAGCGGACTGCGCTGGCTGGTAAACAGCCAGATGCTGCTCCTCATGGCGATCATGAGCTACGTGAGCTATCGCACGGCGAATCCGGAGCCGGCGGCGATCTCGATGATCACGAAAGTGTTTTCGGTCGACCGCGCGCAGTTCGACCTCGCGCTCAGCCAGAGCGGGCTGACGCAGGAGCAATTTGTCCTGAGCTTCTATCGCTTCGCGCTGTTTCTGGTGTCGGTGGTGAGCCTCGGCTACCAAGGCGGGCTCGCAATTTATTATTTCCGTCGGCGCGAGCCGATCGCGCGGGCGCTGACCGAGGCGGGCTTCGATCTGGAGCCGGCGCGAGAGCCGGACGACGAGGAGTGATGGTGGCTCGCCTGCGCTTGCCCGCGCAGGGTGGCCGCGTAGCGTGGGGGTATGTCGAAGGATCGTTACATCGAGGCGAAGCAGAAGTGGGCGGAGAAGCAGAAGGCCCGCGGCGTGACCGCGCGAGCGGTGCGCTCCGTCGACCGCCTGCCGCCCGGGCAGAAACTCACCACGGGCTTTCCCGTGCTCGATCTCGGCGTGCAACCAGAGATCCCCGCCGCGGAATGGACCATCGCGGTCGATGGGCTCGTGGAAAATCCGGTGACGCTCTCGTGGGCGGATTTCAACGCGCTGCCGCAGGTGGAGGACGTGAGCGATTTCCACTGCGTGACGACGTGGAGCAAGTTCGACTGCACGTGGGGCGGCGTGGCGTTTACCACGCTCTACGAGATGGTGCAGCCGAAGGCCGAGGCGAAGTACGTGTACTTCACGAGCTACGATGGCTACTCGACGAACGTCCCGCTCGCGGCGTGCCTCGATGACGACGTGCTGGTGGCGACGGCATTTGACCACGCGCCCGTGAGCAAGGAGCACGGCGGGCCGGCACGCGTAATCATCCCGAAACTCTACGCGTGGAAAGGCGCGAAGTTCGTGAAAGCGATCACGTTTCTCGCGGAGGACAAACTCGGCTTTTGGGAAGTGCGCGGCTACTCCAACGGTGCCGATCCCTGGACCGAAGACCGCTACGCCTGAGCGGGCGCGCGACGGCGGCGGCGCCAGAACGCCGCGCCGACGAGACCGACCGCACCGGCGATCAGCGCGGTGGTGGACGGCTCGGGGATGAAGGTGAGACGGACATTATCGATGTCCATCTCGCCGCTGAAACTGGTATCGATCTCGACGAACCGGATGGTCACGGCTTGGCCGTAGAACGAGCTGTAGGTCGAGCCCGCCACCACGGGATCGTAGTGCAGCGTGAAATCGGTGAAGGAATCGGCTGTCGTGTTGCGCACCGTCGACGAGGCGATGACCGTCGAGCCCGCGAGCAACTGCATGCCGAGCTGCGCGGTGTTGGCGAGATTGCCGGATCGTGTGCCGACCGCGACCGTAAGGTAGTAATCGATGTTAGCCGCAAAGGTAGCGCCGACCGTCTGCTGGATACCCTCGTTGTTCACCGCGCTGCCAAAGTAGAAGGCGTTCGGCCCGCTCATCGTGCCGTTGGTGCCGCTGTCGTCGGTACCTGAGTACGCAGCGTTTATCGGGTTATAATAGCCGTAGTATGCGCCAGAGATGGAGGTGACCGCAGTCCACCCCGTGGGGATGACACCGGGGTTATTGCTAAATTCTCCATCGGCGAGGCCATCGGTCTCGAAATCGTAATTCGTGACCGAGATCGAGTACTGGGCTCGGGCGCTGGTGAGTCCGAGCAGAACGAGGCAGCACAGCAGTGCCGAGGGAAACCGATGCAGAAAGCGGGAAGACTGCAGCATGGAAGCGCTATCTGACGACGCCCTGCCGCGGTGAGGCCAGTCGAAACTAGCGTAACGGCGTGGGCTCGTTCCAGTTTTCGAACCAATCGATCTTGTCGGGCGAAATCACACACACACGCAGGCGGCCCGCCGTCACGGCGGCAGCGATAAATTTTTGCAGTGAGAACTCGGCCTTCACGAGCGCCTCCCAGGCATCGAGCATGAGGGCTTTCGGGTAGATCGCGGCGAGCGGCTCGAAGAAATCGCCGCGACGGCCCACGACGCCGACGCCCGGCGTGCAGTCTGTAAGCAGCACAGTGAACCACTCAGGCGGCAGACGCGGCAGGTCGATCGCGAGCACGGCGAGGTGATCGTGCGAGGCGCGCTCAAGGCCAGCGGTGAGGCCGATCATCGGGCCGCCCATTTCGAGATTGTCGGTGAGGAGGGCGGAGAAACCTTTGGTGTGCTGCGCCCAGTGCTGGTCACCACGGATCGAGAGAAAAATCTCCGCGGCTCCCGCCGCGCGCAGGACATCGCGCTGGCGAGCCCACATCGACTGGCCGTCGAGATCGAGCAGAGCTTTTTCGCGGCCCATGCGGACGGAGCGGCCGCCGGCGAGGACGACGGCGGAAAACGGCGTGGCCATGCTCAGCTCGCTTCTTCGGCCTTGGTCGTGCTCGCGGCGCTGCCGAAGTTCGCGTAGGCCTTGGCCTCGTCGAACTCACCCTCCCAGCGCGCGACAACGACGCTCGCGAGGCAGTTGCCGAGGACATTCACGGAGGTGCGGGCCATGTCGAGCAGGGCGTCGACACCGAGGATCATAGCGGCGGCAGCCAGCGGCAGGTGGAACTGCTCAACGGCCGCGACGAGCACGACAAACGACGCGCGCGGCACGGCAGCCACCCCTTTCGAGGTAAGCATTAGCACGAGCATCATCGTGATCTGCTGGCCGACACTGAAGTGGATACCCGTGGCGGTCTCGGCGACCTGCGCGACGAAGACCGAGGCAACGGCGAGGTGCAGCGTCGAGCCATCGAGATTAAACGAGTAGCCCGCGGGCAGCACGAAACCCACGATACTCTTCGGCACTCCGAAGCGTTCCATCAGGTCGAAGGCCTTGGGCAGCGCCGCCTCGCTGTTGGCCGTGGTGAAAGCGAGCGTGAAGGGCTCGCGCATCGCGCGGATGAAGGGCTTGAGCGGCACCTTCGCGATCCAGATCACGAGGCCGAGCACCCCCACCACGAAGATCGCGAGTGCGCTGTAGAGCGTGAGCACGAGCTTCACAAGCGTGAGGAGCGAGCCGAGGCCTTGGTGGCCGACGGTCACGGCGATCGCGGCGCCGACGCCGAACGGCGCGGCCTTCATGATGATGCCGGCGAACTTGAACATCACCTGCGTAAGGCTGCCGCAAAACGCGAGTACCGGCTTGCCCGCTTCGCCCGCGGCGATCACGGCGGCGGCGAAGATCACGGCGAACGTGACGATCTGCAGCACGTCATTGCGCGCCATCGAGTCCATCAGGCTCGTGGGGAAAATGTGCAGTACGATTTCCGACAGCGAAAGCGGCTTGGCGAGCGTGGAGGGATTGACCGCCTCGCCGGTGATCGCGACACCAGCGCCGGGCTTGAAGACATTCACCACGAACAGGCCGACCACGAGAGCCATCGTAGTGACGATTTCAAAATAGAGCAGCGCCTTCCAGCCGATGCGGCTGGCCTTCTTCATGTCGCCGGTGCCCGCGAAGCCCTGCACCACACTCGCGAAGATCAGCGGCGCGATCATGGCCTTGATGAGATGGAGGAAGATGTCGCGGACGACCTTGAGCCACTCGTCCCACACCTTGGCGCTCTCAGGTGGCATATGCCCCATGCACCAGCCGAGGCCGACGCCGACGATGAGGCCGAGGACGATCTGCTGCGTGAGGCTGAAGTGGTACCAACGTCGCGGGGCAGACGGAGCAGCAGCGGAGTGAGCCATGCGGCGAGTGTTCAGCCCGAAGCGTGCGCGCCAAGCCTGAACGACGGAGACGAGCCAAGGCACAACCGCGGATGCACGCAGATGGACGCGGATAACCGATCCGTCATTCGGGTGAATTCGTGATTCTCAATCCGGATTTTTAACCACGAATGGACACGAAAAAACACGAATGAAATCCGCGTTCATCTGCGGTTTCTTCGCATGGTTTTGGTTCTCCTCGCTTGACTTTTCCGGTTTTATTTAACCATTTGGTTAAATACTAAACGCCATGTCTCCCGACCGGCTCAGTCTTACGTTTTCCGCGCTCGCTGACCCCACGCGCCGGGCGATCCTCGAACTGCTCACGACGCGCGAGATGGCGGTGACTGAACTCGCGGCGCCGTTCGATATCAGCCTGCCGGCGATCTCGAAACACCTGAAGGTCCTCGCGCGCGCCGGCTTGATCGAGCGCGGGCGCGAGGCGCAGGTACGACCGTGCCAGCTCAAGGCGGAGCCGCTCAAGGCAGCGGCCGACTGGGTGTCCGCCTACCGGCAGCACTGGGAACACAGCTTCGACCGGCTGGACGTGTACCTGCAGGAGCTGCAGGCGCGTGAGGCCAAGGCCGCAAAAAAATAATCGGCCCCTGTCCGTGCCGAGCGACCTCGGTCGTTGATCAATTAACTCCCCCACTCTTCTCCGTCATGCCCTCCGCGAAAACGCAGATCGATCCGCCCTCCGACCGTGACATCGTCTCCACCCGCTCGTTCGATGCTCCGCGCGCGGAGGTCTATGCGGCCTTCGCCGATCCGGCGCGCGTGGCGCAGTGGTGGGGACCGAACGGCTTCACGAACACGGTGAAGCACTTCGATCTCCGCGTCGGCGGCGAGTGGCGCATCGTGATGCACGCGGCCGACGGCACGAACTACGACAACCTATCGCGCTTCACCGAAGTAAAGCCGGCCGAGCGCGTGGTGTATCAGCACATCGAGCCGATCCACACGTTTTTCATGGCGATGGATTTCGCCGATGCAGGCACGCGCACGCAGCTCACCTGGCGCATGACCTTTCCCACGGCCGAGGAGGCAGACCGCCTCCGCGGCTTCATCGCGCCGGCTAACGAACAGAATTTCGACCGCCTCCAAGCGCACCTCGCGAAAACCATCTAACTCACCTCGCCCATGACCTCTCCCCTCCCCATCACCGCCGACGGCCTCGGCCAAGAGTTTATCTTCAAGCGCGAGTTCGCCGCGCCGCGCCGCCTCGTGTTCGCCGCGTGGACCGAGCCCGCACGGCTCGCACAGTGGTGGGGCCCGCGTGGCTTCACCAATCCCGTGTGCGAGTGGCCCGCGAAAGTCGGCGGGCAAATCTACGTCGTGATGCGCGCGCCGGATGGCTCGGAGTATCCGATGGGTGGCGAGGTGCGCGAAATCGTGCCGCCGGAGCGGATGGTTTTCACGACCGGCGCGATGGACGAGAAGAAGACGCTGCTCTTCGAATTTCTCCACACGCTCACCCTCACCGAGACCGACGGGAAAACGCAGATGACGCTGCAGTCGCGCGTCGTTCGCACGACGCCGGGCGCGGGTCGCTACATCGGCGGCTTCGAGGCGGGCATGGGCCAGAGCCTGGAAAAACTCACTGAGCTGGTCGACGACGTGACGAAGCGCGAGATCGTGGTGTCGCGGGTGTTTCACGCGCCGCGCGCACTCGTGTGGGACGCGATGACGAAGGCCGAGCACGTGGTCAACTGGTGGGGCCCGCGCGGCTTCAGCACCACCATCGAGACGATGGACGTACGGCCCGGCGGCGTATGGCAGCACACCATGCGCGGACCCGATGGCGCGAAGTATCCCAACAAGAGTGTATTCAAAGAAGTGATACGCCCCGATCGTATCGTGTACTCGCACGGCGGCGGGCGCGAGGGCGGACCCGGCGTGAGCTTCACGGCCACATGGACTTTCGAGGAAATCGACGCAACGCACACGCGCCTCACGCTGCGGCAGGTCTTCGCGACGCCGGAACAGCGCGACTTCGTCGTGACGGAATTCGGCGCGATCGAAGGCGGCCGCCAGACGCTCGAGCGCCTCAGCGAACACCTCGCGGTGGCGTTGACGAAGCCCTTCACGATCAGCCGCGAGTTTGCTGCACCGCGCGATCTCGTGTGGCGCGCGTGGACGGAGCGCGAGCAGCTGATGCAGTGGTTCGGCCCGAAGGGGTTTACCATGCCCACGGCCAAGCTCGAGCTGAAGCGCGGCGGGATATTTCTCTACAATCTGAGCGGGCCCAACGGCGTGTCACTGTGGGGCAAGTTTGTCTTCCGCGAGATCGTACCGCCATCGAAGATGGTGTGGATCAATTCGTTTTCCGACGCGGAGGGCGGCACCACGCGGCATCCTTTCAGCAAGGACCCTTGGCCGCTGCAGTTGCTCACCGAGGTGACCTTCACCGAAAACGCCGGCCGCACGACGGTCCACATCCTGTGGGTGCCGATCGATGCGACGGCCGAGGAGATCGCGACCTTCGAAGCGGGTCGCACCAGCATGGCACAGGGCTGGGGCGGCACGCTTGAACAATTCTCGGGATTCATCGAGAAACATTGAGTCGGTTCTCCCCTGCCGATCATGAGTTCCCCATCCACAGTCTGGAAATCCATCGGCGCAGTCGCGGCGGGCATCATCGCCAACATCGTCGTGACGACCATGGTCGACATCGTGCTGCACCTGACGCAGGTCTACGGCGCGATGAATGAGCCGCTGGACAACCCGCACGCGCTGCTGGCCAGTTCGTACCGGATCGTGATCACCATCGCGGCGGGGTATCTCACCGCGCGCCTCGCGCCGCAGAATCCGATGCGCCATGTGATGATCCTCGGCTGGCTCGGCGTGCTGCTCGGCCTCGTGGGCGTGGTCGCAACGTGGAATGCCAATCTCGGCCCGCGCTGGTATGCGATCGCGCTGCCCGTGCTGGCGCTGCCGGAGTGCTGGCTGGGTGGATGGTTGTTCACGCGGCGGGGGCGCCGCGTTCCCACTCAAGGCTAGGCGAAATCCCTGTTTTGATTTTTCATACCTAACTACCCTATGGAAACCACCATCCCTCCCGTCGGCAAAGCGGCCAAATGGACCGGCCTCGCCTTCACGATTCTCCCGTCGCTGATGCTGTTCTTCAGTGCAGCGATGAAGTTCACCACCGTCCCCGACGTGGTCAAAGGCTTCGAGCATTTGGGCTGGTCGATGGAACTCGCACACAAGCTCGGTGTGATACAAATCGCGTGCACCCTGCTCTACTTGATCCCACAGACGAGCGTGCTGGGCGCGATTCTGCTCACGGGCTATCTCGGCGGCGCGACAGCCACGACGATGCGCGTCGGCGATGACTCCTTCATGCAGCCATTGCTCGGCGTGCTCATCTGGGGCGGGCTTTTCCTGCGCGATCCTCGGATACGCGCGCTGATTCCGTTGAAGCGCTAAGGGAAAACGTCCAGCGTCGGCGCCGTGAAATGCTTTTATTCCGGCGCCGAGGCGGTGGGCGTGTGTCTCGCTTGTGGGCGCGGTTTGTCGCCGGACCACGCAGCGGAGTTGGAACGCGGGCTGGCGTGCCGCAATCGTTGCGAAGCGGCGGTGCAGCGCATTCCGCCGCCGGGTGAGGCCGAGGCGCGTATGGCGGCGCTGGCGGAGCGGCTGGATAAGTCAGCGCGGGATAGCGCGGTGGTGTCGGCGGGGTTCTCGATTTTGGCCGGCGCAGCGTTCATTTACTTCATGGGGCCGGGCGGGCTGAGCCTGCCGACGTTCATGGGCGGGGCGTTTATCGTGTACGGATTTTTCTCGATAGTCAGAGCTGTACGCGGACGGGGCGACCAAGGCATTAAACGCAAAGACGCGAAGAATTTTAAGGTTACGCAAAGGTTGTTAGCGGAAATCGAGGGCCAATGCTCAGCCTCATCTTTGCGTGACCTTTGCGACTTAGCATCTTTGCGTTTAATGAAACCTCCGACTGTTTTTTGGATCGGGAATATCTAAGCTAGAGCCTTTGTAAGAGGGATTTGGATACGTTTAGGGGTGGTTTTACGGAGTCGTCGCATCGCGCTTGCATGGGGATTTATGACACGCAAAGTCTCGGCATGCGTTCATTCACCCTGGCGGCCGTCGCGGCCGCCCTCGCCTTGTCGACCGGCGCGCGTGCCGAGGTCGATCCGAAGAACTTCGACCTGTCGGTAAAACCGCAGGACGACTTTTACCGCTACGCCAATGGCACGTGGCTGAAGAACACGGCGATCCCCGCCGACCAGTCGCGTTGGGGCGCCTTCAACCAGCTGATCGAGGACAACCAGAAGAGCCTCCAGACGATCTGCGAGCGCGTGGCGAAGAGCGATGCGCCGGCGGGCTCGATCGAGCGCCGCGTAGGCGATTTCTACGCGAGCGGCATGGATGACGGCGCGATCAACGCCGCGGGCACCACCCCGCTCCAGCCCGAGCTCGACCGCCTGATGGCGATCAAGACTCCGGCCGATGTGCTCAAGGCCATCGCGCACCTGCAGAGCTTCGGCGTGGGTTGCGGCTTCCGTTTCGGCAGCGCACCCGACCTCAAGCAGAGCGACATGGAGATCGCGAATCTCGCGCAGGGCGGCCTCGGCCTGCCGGAGCGCGGCTACTATTTCGACGACGACGAGAAGTCGCAGAAAATCCGCCAGCAGTACCTCGCGCACATGGTGCACATGTTTGAGCTGCTCGGCCAGCCGCACGAAGCGGCGCAGGCCGATGCACAAGCGGTGATGGCGCTGGAGACACGCCTCGCGATCGACTCACTGAAGCGCGTCGAGCTGCGCGACCCCTATCGCAGCTATCATAAAATGAAGCTCAGCGACGCCGCGGCGAAGACCCCCGGCATCGACTTCAAGCTCTTCTTCGCCGAGCGCGGCGCGCCGGCCTTCGACGAGATCAATCTCGCGCACCCGGAATTCTTCGTGGGCTTCCAGTCGGCACTCAACGAGACGCCCGCGGCGGTGTGGCAGGCCTACCTGCGCTGGCACCTCGTGCGCTACGCGGCGCCGTATCTGAGCGACCCGTTCGTGCAGGAGAATTTCGATTTCAACGACAAGACCCTCACCGGCCTCACCGAGCTGAAGGCCCGCTGGAAGCGTGTCGTCGCCGTCGTCGACAACGAGATCGGCGAGGACCTCGGCCAGATCTACGTGAAGCAGAATTTCTCGCCTGAGGCGAAGGCCCGCATGGCGAAGCTCGTCGAGGACCTGCGCGCCTCGCTCGGCGACCGCATCAAGGCCCTCACGTGGATGGACGAGCCGACCCGCGCCCGCGCGCTGGAGAAGCTGAAGTCCTTTGGCGTGAAGATCGCCTATCCCGACACGTGGCGCGACTACAGCTCCGTCGCCGTCTCGCGCGACAGCTACCTCGGTAACGTGATGCGCGCGGATGCGTTTGAAGTCACCCGCCGTCTCAAGCGCATCGGCCAGCCGGTCGACAAGACCGAGTGGGGCATGACGCCCCCGACGGTCAACGCCTACTACCGCTCAACGAGCAACGAGATCGTGTTTCCCGCGGGCATCCTTCGCCCGCCGTTCTTCGACTTCAACGCGGACGACGCGGTGAACTACGGCGGCATCGGCGCGGTGATCGGCCACGAGATGACGCACGGCTTCGACGACCAAGGCGCGAAATTCGACGCGAAGGGCAACCTCGAGAACTGGTGGACCGACGACAGCACGAAAAACTTCAAGGCCCGCACCTCGGTCATCGTGAAGCAGTTCTCCGGCTACGAGCCGATCCCCGGCGTCCACGTCAACGGCGAGCTCACGCAGGGCGAAAACATCGCCGACCTCGGCGGCGTGAAGATCGCGTACTACGCGCTGCAGAAGGCGCTCGAAGGCAAGTCGCGCGAGAAGATCGATGGCTTCACGCCCGAGCAGCGCTTCTTCCTCAGCTACGCGAATGTGTGGCGCAACAACATCCGCCCCGAGGCAGTGCGCCTCCGCGTGCGCACCGACCCGCACTCGCCCGGCGAATTCCGCGCCAATGGCCCGCTCTCGAATCTCGATGAGTTTGCCCAGGCCTTCGACATCCCCGAGGGCTCCCCCATGCGCCGCGCCGCGGCCGATCGCGTGACCATCTGGTAAACGAAATCAAACACTCAACAAGGGCGGCTCCATCGGCCGCCCTTGTTTTCCCCCCCTACCCTGCCCTGCGGCCGACGACTCGGCCCAATTTCTTTTCATGTTCCGTCGTCTCCTTCCCCTGTTCGTCATCGCCACGCTGGCGCGCGCAGATGTCGATCCGCGCAATTTCGATCTCTCGGTCAAACCGGAGGATAATTTCTACCAGTTCGTCAACGGCACGTACCTCAAGAATACGCCGATCCCGCCCGAGTACAGCTCGTGGGGTTCGCACGCCGAACTCACCAAGCGCAACCTCGACGCGCTGCGCACCCTCTGCGAGCGCTCCGCGGCCAAGGGCACAAACGGCTCGGCGCTGGAGCAGCAGGTGGGCGATCTCTACGCGAGTGGCATGGACCTCGAAGCGATCAATGCGGCGGGCGTGAAACCGCTGCAGGGCGAGCTCGACCGCATCGACGCGGCAAAGACGCCGGCGGACCTCTTTCTCACAATGGCGCACCTGCGCACCGAGGGCGTGGGCGGATCGGGCTTCACTTTCTCCGGCGCGCCGGATGCGAAGAACAGCCGGCAGCAGATCGCGCAGCTCGGCCAGGGCGGACTCGGTCTGCCGGAGCGTGAGTACTACCTACGCACGGACGAGAAATCGCAGAAACTCCGCGAGCAGTACGTGGAGCACGTGGGCAAAATGCTCACGCTCCTCGGCCGCGCGCCGGATGTGGCGGCACAGGAAGCGGCGGGTATCATGCAGCTTGAGACCGCGCTCGCGAAGGCGTCGATGACGCGCGTGAAGCTCCGCGATCCCAATGCGCGCTACCACAAAATGACGGTGGCACAACTCGCCGAGCTGACGCCGACGCTGGATTGGAAGGCGTTTTTCGCGGCGGTGGGCGCGCCGAAGTTCGACGACCTCAACGTCGCGCAGCCGGATTTCATCCAGGCCTTCGCCGGGCTGCTCACGAGCACGCCGGTGGCCGACTGGCAGGCGTACCTGCGCTGGCATCTGCTCAACTCGGTGGCGCCGTATCTGAGTCGGCCGATCGAGCAGCAAAATTTCGAATTTCGCGGTCACATACTCACCGGCACGGAAAAGCAGCGCGACCGCTGGGAGCGCGTCGTGGCGCTCGTCGATGACGACCTCGGCGAAGCGCTCGGGCAGCTCTACGTGAAGGAGTTTTTCCCGCCGGAATCGAAGGCGCGCATGATCCAGCTCGTGGCGAATCTCCGCGCCGCACTCCGCGAGCGCTTGCAGACGCTGGAGTGGATGGACGACGCCACGCGCACGAAGGCGCTGGCGAAGCTCGATGCGTTTACGGTGAAGGTCGGTTATCCCGACAAGTGGAAGGACTACGACGCGGCCAAGGTCGACCGAGGCCCGTATGTCTCCAATATCCTGAGACTGCGCGTGCTCGGCCACCAGCGCGCGATGGAGAAGATCGGCCAGCCGGTGGACCGCACCGAGTGGGGTATGACGCCGCCGACGGTGAACGCGTATTTCCGCGGCACGGCCAACGAGATCGTGTTTCCCGCGGGCTACCTACAGCCCCCTTTCTTCGACCCGAAGGCCGACGACGCGGTGAACTACGGCGCCATCGGCACGAGCATCGGCCACGAGATGACGCACGGCTACGACGACTCCGGCCGTCAGTACGACGGCGACGGCAACCTCGTCGACTGGTGGTCGCCCGAGTGCACGGAGCGGTTCAAGACCCGCGCCTCGGTGATCGTGAAACAGTTTTCCGACTACACGGTGCTCGACGGCCTGCACATCAACGGCGAGGCCACGCAGGGCGAAAACATCGCGGACCTCGGCGGACTCAAGATCGCCTACGCCGGCCTGCAGAAGGCGCTCGCGGGGCAGTCGCGCGAGAAGATCGACGGCTTCACGCCCGAGCAGCGCTTCTTCATCAGCTGGGCCGCGAAGTGGCGGCGCAACATGCGCCCCGAGGCGCTACGCCTGCAAGTCAACAGCGACCCGCACTCGCCCAGCGAGCTGCGCGGCAACGGACCGCTGTCGAATCTCGATGAGTTCGCGAAGGCGTTCAACGTGCCGGAGGGTGCGCCGATGCGCCGGGCGGCGGTGGATCGCGTGACGATCTGGTAGCTCTCAGTTTTTGTTTTTACAGGAGGGAACGGAGGAAAGGCAGGAGGTCGGAAAAGGCAGTTAAGCGCGAAGACGCAAAGTTGGCGAAGGTTCGCAAAGAATACCCTCGATCCTTCGCTGCCTTGGCGGTCTTCGTGTAAATGGATCGGGAAACCACCATCTGAGGCTCCTACCCGTCTATCCTGCTTAACCACCGTTCGTCGCTTCGACCTTGCGCGGCGGAGTGACTGGGAAATCTTCTCACTATGCGTAATCGCACGTTCATTCCGTTCATTGTCGCGCTTGCCCTCTCCTACTCCGCGCACGGCAACATCGACCCCAAGAACTTCGACCTGTCGGTCAAACCACAGGACGACTTTTTCCAATACGCCAACGGAGGCTGGCTGAAGGCCAATCCGGTGCCGGCCGCGTACAGCCGCTGGGGCGCATTCAACGAGGTCGACGAGTTCAACAAGAAGGCGCTCCACGCCATCTTGGAGAAGGCGGCGAAGGTGGAGACGCCGGGCTCGATCCAGAAGCAGGTCGGCGATTTCTACGCGAGCGGCATGGATGAAGGCGCGGTCAATGCGGCGGGCATCTCGCCGCTGCAGGCCGATCTCGACCGCTTCGGCGCGGTGAACAATCCCGCCGATGTGCAGGCGGCGATCACGCAGCTGCACCGCTACGCGATCCGCGCAGGTTTCGTTTTCACGTCGGAGCCCGATCCGAAAAACAGCACGGTCGTGATCGCGGGCATGGGTCAGGGCGGGCTCAGCCTGCCGGAGCGCGATTACTACGTGAACGAGGACGAGCGCTCGAAGAAACTGCGGGTGCAGTTCGTCGAGCATGTGACGAAGATGTTCACGCTCGCCGGTGAAGCGCCCGATGCGGCGAAGGCCGATGCGGAAGCCGTGATGCGCCTCGAGACCGCGCTCGCGAAGGGCTCGAAGACCAATGTGGACCTGCGCGACCCCGTGGCGAATTTCCACAAGCTGCCGCTGGCGGACGTGCAGAAGCTCACCGCGCACTTCGACTGGACGGCGTACTTCAAGGCCAACCAGATGGCCGTGCCCGAGGTGATCGACGTGGGCCAGCCGGAGTTCATGCAGGCGCTCGATGCGCAGATCGCGTCGGCCCCGATCGGCGACTGGCGCGCGTATCTGCGCTGGCAGTTGCTCAACGGCGCGGCGCCGTACCTGAGCCAGCCGTTCGTCGCGCAGGACTTCGCGTTTTTCAATACGACGCTGCGCGGCGCGACGGAGCTGCGCGATCGCTGGAAGCGCGTGCTGGAAGTGGTGGACCGCGGCGCGGGTGAAGCGCTCGGTCAGCTCTACGTGAAGGAAAATTTCCCCGCCGAGTCGAAGCGCCGGATGCTCGAACTCGTCGAGAATCTCCGCTCCGCGCTGCGTGACCGCATCAAGACGCTCGAGTGGATGGATGAGCCCACGCGCGTGAAGGCGCTCGCGAAGCTCGAGGCGTTTGGCGTGAAGATCGGCTATCCCGACAAGTGGATCGACTACTCCTCGCTCAAGATCGACCGCAGCTCGTACGTGAAAAACGTTTTCAATGCCGCGGAGTTCAATGTGGCCCGCGACCTCGCGAAGATCGGCAAGCCAGTCGACCCGACCGAGTGGGGCATGTCGCCACCGACGGTCAATGCCTACTACGATCCGCAGCGCAACGAGATCGTCTTCCCGGCGGGCATCCTGCAGGGGCCGTTCTTCTCGGCGGACGCGGACGACGCGACCAACTACGGCGGCATCGGCTCGGTGATCGGGCACGAGATGACGCACGGCTTCGACGACCAGGGCAGTCAGTTCGACGCAGTGGGCAATCTCGAGAACTGGTGGACCGAGGAGAGCGCGAAGCGCTTCAAGGAGCGCACGAACGCGATCGTGAAGCAGTTTGCCGGCTACACCGCCATCGACGACATCAAGATCAACGGCGAGCTCACGCAGGGCGAAAACATCGCCGATCTCGGCGGCGTGAAGATCGCCTACGCGGCGCTGCAAAAGGCGCTCGCGGGCAAGGAGCGCAAGACGATCGACGGCTTCACACCCGAGCAGCGCTTCTTCATCAGCTGGGCGACGGTGTGGCACCAGAACCAACGCGACGCGGCGCTCACGCTGCAGGTGAAGACCGACCCGCACTCGCCGGCGCGCTTCCGCGTGAACGGCCCGCTGTCGAACCTGCCGGAGTTCTACAAGGCGTTCAACATCCCCGAGGGCTCACCGATGCGCCGCGGAAGCGGCGAGCAGGTGCTGATCTGGTGAGGATGTAGTTTAATTTTGGATACGAGAGCGCGGGCCGAAAGGTCCGCGCTCTTTTTTTGGCCCACGAAACACACGAAAGGGCACAAAAAATGAGGGGATTTCTCGAACCACGAATGAACACTAAGAAACAAGACGCTTTAATTTCTAATCAGCCCACGATCTCCGCTCCATCGCCGGTCTGCGTGTGCAGCACATCGGGTTTGGCGCCGAAGCGTTTCGCATAGGCCTCCGCCACGGCATCGGCCTGTGTCTGGCCGAAACTCGGATCGGTCAGCGCCATCACCGCACCGCCGAAGCCGCCGCCAGTCAGGCGCGCGCCGAAGACGTGCGGGGTCTGCTCCAGCGTATCCACGAGAAAATCCAGCTCGGGCGTGCTGTTCTCGAAAAGCGTCTGCGAGCTGCGGTGCGACGCCGTGAGCATCCGGCCCACGCCACCGAGCGCACCCGTGCGCAGCGCGACCACGCACGCATCCACGCGCGCGATTTCTTCCACCACGTGACGCGCCCGCTTCGCCGCCACCGGCGACAGCACCGCGCGTGAATCCGCGAGCTGCGACGGCGACACATCCGCGAGCAGCGCCACGCCGAGACCTTTCGCCGCCTCCATGCACTCCCGATGCCGCGCCGCGTAGAGGCCGTCCACGAGCGCATGCTTCGTGTGCGTGTTAAAGATCCAGAAATGCGCCGCCGCCGGCATCGGCACCGTCGTGAATCGCGGCCCTCGGCAATCGATGAACACGAGCTGATGCTTTTTCCCGAAGCCCGACACGCCTTGGTCCAGGATGCCGCACGGCACGCCCACGAAATTATTCTCCGCGTGCTTGCCGATCTTCACCACCGTCTCGCGCAGCGGCTGCTGGCTCGTCGACGTGAGAAACGCCAGCGCCGACGCCAGCTCGATCGCCGCGCTGCTGCTCAACCCCGCGCCCGTCGGCAGATCCGACATCGCAAAATAATCGAAGCCCGCCGGCGGCCGCAGACGAAACTCCGGTAGCGCCGCGATCACGCCGAGCGGATAGTTCACCCAGCTCCGGTCGCCGGTCTGCTTCTCCGGTGTGCCGGCCCCGAGCGTCACCACGCCCTCGCGCTGATCACTCGCGAAACGCCGCTGACCGTCGTCGCGCCGCGCCAGCCCCACCCACACCCCGCGGTCGATCGCCGCGCCGAGCACGGTGCCACCGTTATAGTCGGTGTGGTTGCCGATGAATTCGATCCGCCCCGGTGCACGCGTGATGATCTCCGGCGCGCGGCCGTACACGGACTGAAATTTCCCGACGAGCTGGTCCTTCATGAAAATTCCTCTCCAGCCAAAACCCGCCCCACCCCCAGCGTCCAGCCGCATCTAATCGCTTGGTCAAAAAGCCTAACCGCAAATGGATGCACTCTCATACCACCAAACGCGGGCCTAGAGCGCTCATCCCACAAAGACGATGCCCCAAAAATACTCCCACACACCTCACTGCCAAAGGCCGCAGCTCTCACAAAATCTCCCCACCTTTGCGTCAACCTTAGCGCCTTCGCGTCTTCGCGCTTAAGCTTTAGTCCGCCCACAAACCTGCGACGCCTCACGCCCCCGCGCGCAGATCATTCCCCGCCTTGAACCGCACGGTCTTGATCGCCGGGATTTTCATCGGCTGCCGCGTGTGCGGATTGTAGCCGCGCCGCGCCGGACGGGTAACGAGTGAAAATGTGCCGAAGCCCACGAGCTGCACCTCGCGGTCCTTCTTCAGTCCGCGCTTGAGCGCGGCGAGCACCGCATCGATCGCGCGCTCCGCCGCTGCTTTAGAGACATCGTTACCAAGTTGCTTCTGCACTTCATCCGCCAGCTCGCTCTTGTTCATCAGGGTTTGGTTATATCAAACGATTGGTTCAGGGTCGCTCTTTCACCGACAGCACGATGGTTCAGCTCCACCGTGCCTTAACGACGACACGAGCGCCGCTCCGCTACAGAAATCTTTGCCCCGGGTTCGATTTCCGCAGCGAACGCCCACCACCCCACTCCCGTCAAACGCATTCCCCGCCGTGCCGTCCGGCAGCGAGCGGTTCACATATTTTTACAGGAGGAAACGGAGGAAAGGCAGGAGGACGGAATTAAGCGCGAAGACGCAAAGGATCGCGAAGCTTCGCAAAGAATACCCCCGATCCTTCGCGACCTTGGCGGCCTTTGTGTAAAAACAATCCTCCTGCCTTTCCTCGGCTTTCCTCCTGTAAAAAACAAAAGCCTTCGCGCTCCTTTGCGAATCTTAGCGTCTTCGCGCTTAGCCTTCGCCCCGCTTCTCCTCTGGCTCCTTCTTCGCCTGCGCATCCTTCTCTGACTTTTCCTGTGATATCGTCGGCGGCTTAAATTCCTCCGGTACTTCCCCCGCGCGTCCCTGCACCATCAACTCGAGCAGTCGCCGCAGCGCCGCCTCGTGGGTCTGCCCGCGCTCGCGGGCGATTTGCTCCGCGCGTTTGAGGAGCTGCGCGGCCATGGTCGCGGCCTGCCTTGGCGGCGCACCGAGACGCTCGCAGAGCGCCGCCAGTTGCTCGATCTCGCTTAGCGGAGGGTTCGTGCTGTCGCTCATGGCACCGGCACATCCATCAGCGTCACACTCGCCGCTCCGCCTGCGCTCAGCGCCAGCGGTTGCCCCGCCTGCACATTGATTAGCGAGATCATCGCCAGCCCGATATAGCCGTCGTCCACGGCCACTGCTGAGCGGAGCTGCCCTACCTGTTTCTCGCCCTGCCAGAGTGCAGCGGGCAGCGCCGGCACTGCGCCTTCACCGCGCACACGCAGCACGCGCCGGCGCACCTGGCCCATCGATTTGAGCCGCGCCATAACCTCCTGCCCGAGGTAGCAGCCTTTCGTGAACGAGATCGCATCGCGGTCTAGTCCACCCTCGTTGGGCAAATCAGCCAGGCCGATATCCGCGGGCACGGCGGGAATAGCTGCCTCGATCCGTCGGCGCGCGAGCTCATCGGCGCCGAGCTGCGGTATCCGCTCTAGCATGACACGGCTCACCGCCTCGTCCGCCCGCGGAAAAATCCACTCTACACTCGGCTCCGCCCCGCGCCGCCCGGGGAAAACCACACCACCCTCCCCTTCGGCGCGCGTCCATTTGGCCACGTCCGTCCCGAAGAGCGTCACGCCCATCCACCCGGCCGTCCGGTCCTCTACCACCACATCGTCCGCGATGATGTAGTCTTCCAGCCGCTGCCGGATGACCTCCGCGGGGCAAAACGCGCTCCAAATCCAGTATTCGTCCACCTCCGCGCCGC
This sequence comes from Verrucomicrobiota bacterium, assembly GCA_048498795.1. Classification (GTDB taxonomy): domain Bacteria; phylum Verrucomicrobiota; class Verrucomicrobiia; order Opitutales; family Opitutaceae; genus JBEHXH01. The sequence goes on along the minus strand of JBEHXH010000006.1, from coordinate 1,756 downwards.
GCACCACCATGCTGTCGGCGATGACCTTTCCTTTCTGGTTAAGCCACAAACCATACACTGCCTGACCTACCGCCATGTTACGCAAGTCGTTGGTGAACTGGCCTTGGAGAAAGACCGCCGCGTCCGGACCCGTGATTCGGAGCCAAGCAGCCGGTGCCGTCGAAACATAAGCGCTAATTGAGGCCATTACGTGCAGTGCTGTGAAATGCCGTAACCCGGAAAACGCAAAGATTAGTTTGACGGCAGTCCAAAACAAGGTACTCCTTCTCTCATCAAATTTCTCACTTCTCCCGCCTAGCGGGAGTTTTGGGGTAACTAAGAAAGCAAAGGCCGGCCGCTTAGGGGTAAGCGGCCGGCCACTTTTTTGCCCATCGGGATCGAGTCAAGCTCTCCCTCCCCGTATACCGATGACCCATCCCGGGCTTGCACGCCGCTCGCCCCGCAGGCCAAGCTGGCCGTTCATGCAGAAAACTTCCGACATCAATGTCGTCGAGACGCGTGCCCTGCCCTCCCCGGCCGCGTTGCTGGCCGAGCTGCCCAAGACCGAGCCGCAGGCGGAATTCGTCGCCCGCGCCCGCGAGGACATCCACCGGCTCATCTTTACCGACGACAAGCGTTTCCTCCTGATCGTCGGCCCGTGCTCGATCCATGACCTCGCCGCCGGCCGCGACTACGCCCGCCGCCTCGCCACCCTCGCCAAGGAGGTCTCCGACCGCGTGATGATCGTCATGCGTGTGTATTTCGAGAAACCGCGCACCACCGTCGGCTGGAAGGGCCTCGTGATGGACCCGCACCTCGACGGCTCGCACGACATCGCCGCCGGCCTCCGCCTCGCGCGCACGTTTCTCCGCGACGTCCTCGACCTCGGCCTGCCCACCGCCACCGAGCTGCTCGATCCGATCACGCCGCAGTACATCGCCGACCTCATCTGCTGGTCCGCCATCGGCGCCCGCACCGCCGAGTCGCAGACGCACCGCCAGATGGCCAGCGGCCTCTCGATGCCCCTCGGCTTCAAAAACGGCACCGACGGCTCGATCACCACCGCGATCAACGCCATCCGCGCCGCCGCCCAGCCGCACACCTTTCTCGGCATCAATCTTGATGGCTCCGCTTCCGCCATCGTCACGCGCGGCAATCCCAATTGCCACGTCGTCCTCCGCGGCGGTGGCACCGGCCCCAACTACTCGCCCGCGCACATCGCGCAGACCGAGCAGCTCCTCGCCAAGGCCAACCTCACACGCTCCATCCTCGTCGACTGCTCCCACGACAACTCGTCGAAGCAGCCCGAGCGCCAGCCCGAGGTCATGCGCGAACTCCTCGCGCAGATCGCCGCCGGCAACACGTCCATCATGGGCGCCATGATCGAGAGCAATATCGGCGCGGGCAGTCAGCCCTTCCCTCAGCCCCTCGATAAACTCCGCTACGGCGTGAGCATCACCGACGCCTGCATCGACTGGCCGACCACGGAAAAAGTCGTCCGCGAAATCCACTCCGCCCTCGCCCCGCGGTTTAAATAATTCACCGCAGAGACACTGAGCACGGAGGAAAACTCCGCCTCAATTCTCCGTGCCTCTGTGTCTGTGGTAAGTGTTTCTGGCCGCACCGTAGCTGACCGTATCGCAGGGAAATCAAGCACGGCTACGTCCACCGCCTGCGCACTGTGGGAGGGGCTTTACCAGCCTGTCGGACTTAGCACGGCAAGTGCTGGGGAAGGAGGATGAAGCGACTGGTCAATGTAGATCGAGCGACAGCGATG
>JBEHXH010000005.1:0-431467 GCA_048498795.1 Verrucomicrobiota bacterium | reverse complement strand
CCCACAAGCTGCTTCGCATCCTCATCGCCCTGCTCCGCTCCGGTCGCGACTTCGATCCCAACTGGGCCGGCACATTATCCTGACCAAGATTGGATCTACTTGGGCGCTGCGCGTTTTTCCGTAGTGGGGTGGTAATTGACGACTGCGGGCGACGTCAGGTGTAGTTCTCACGATGAGCGAAACGGCTTCCGCTTCAACCGACTCGATCTGGACGCGACTCGCGCGGCGGGCGCTCGTGCCGGTGAGCATCGGGCCGCTGGTGTGGTTTCGCGTGCTGTTTGGCGTGATCATGATGGTGGAGGTGTGGCGGTATTTTGAGCACGACTGGATCAAGCGGTACTTCATCGCGCCGACGCATCACTTCACGTACTACGGTTTCTCGTGGGTGCATCCTTGGGCGGGCGAGGGGATGAAGCTCCACTTCCTCGCGCTCGGGGTGCTGGCCTTTTGCATCGCGGCGGGATTTTTATATCGGATCGCGACGGTGCTGTTTTTCTTCGGGTTCACGTATGTGTTCCTGCTCGATCAGGCGCGGTACCTGAACCACTTCTACTTCGTCTGCCTGCTGTCGTTTCTGATGATCTTCGTACCGGCGCACCGCGCAGGGTCGTTCGATGCGTGGCTGCGGCCGAGCGTGCGGGCGGCGACGGTGCCGGTGTGGACGGTGTGGCTGCTGCGCTTCCAGCTCTGCGTGGTGTATTTCTTCGGCGGCATCGCGAAGCTCAACGCCGACTGGCTGCACGGCGAGCCGATGCGCATGTGGCTCGCGGCGAGCGCAGACGCGCCGGTGGTGGGGCAATATTTCACGCACCCGGCGGCGCCGTATTTCTTCAGCTACGCGGGCCTCGCCTTCGACCTGCTGATCGCGCCGATGCTCTGGTGGCGGCGCACGCGGTACGTGGCGTTTGCGGGCGCTGTCATCTTCAATCTCACCAACGCGTACCTCTTCACCATCGGCATCTTTCCGTGGCTGGCGCTCGGCGCGAGCGTGGTGCTCTTCCTGCCGCGCCTGCCGTTTTTCCCGGCCGCGCCCGAGGCGGAGCCGGGCCGCGCGCCGCTGCGCACCGGGCAGCGCGTGACGCTCGCGCTCCTGTGCGGCTACGTGGCGTTTCAAGTGCTCGTGCCGCTGCGGCAGTGGCTCTACCCGGGCAACGTGCAGTGGACCGAGGAGGGGCACCGTTTCTCGTGGCGCATGAAACTCCGCAACAAGGAGGGCTCGATGGCCGTGCTTGTGACCGACCCGGCGACGCATTTCACGCGTCCGGTCGAGCTCAACCAGTATGCGGCCAACTGGCAGCTCAACGAGGCGGTCGCGCGCCCCGACATGCTGCTGCAGCTCGCGCACATGATCGCCGAGGACGAACGCCTCGCCGGTCGGCCCAACGCCGAGGTGCGCATCGACGCCACCGCGCAGCTCAACGGCCGCCCGGAGCAACCGCTCATCGATCCCAAGGTCGACCTCGCTCGCGTGGAGCGCAGCCTGAAACCCGCAGACTGGATCGTGCCGCTGACCACGCCGCTGCCGGAAGCGACGGGCGCGGCGAAACGGCTGGGGTCGGATCGGGATTGAGGGCGCGGGTGGATTTTCCTGAAACACATGGCGACACCCTCTTTGACGGACTTGCGACAGTACATGGCGACGGCGGACGAAGCCCTGTTTTTCGCTCTCCTGGAGAATCCCGATGAGATCGTAGATAGGATCAGTTCGGGCTGGATAAAAGATAGCCTAGCGCCCCGTGAGCGCCGCAGTGAGGAGCTGCTTTTTGGGTTTCTGCAAAATCTTAAACAGCGACCCAAAATTGAGTCGCTCCTTCTTGAGCTAATCGAGGATCGGAGTTTCCCGAATTGGAAAAGTGCGTGCGACGCCCTTTTTTATAATCGATCCGACGACAATCTGTTCGACCCGGGAACTGTCAGTGATCGTTTGCGCGGCGATGGGCTTGCCGACCGAGCGCGTTATTGGGACCAACTCGCGGGATAGGACTCAACAACGAGCCGTGCGCATCGACCCGCGCAGCTTGAATCCCGCGGACTGGATCGTGTTGCTGACGGCGCTACACGAGGCGACGGGCGCGGCGAAGCGACTGGGGTCGGATCGGGATTGAGGCGGCGAATCGAAGTTAGGAGTTGGCCGCAAAAAGGCGCAGAAGGCGCAAGAAGAGGAGGCGGGGCGAAGGGTAGGAGCGGGATCGAGAGGCCGGCGACGAATTCCAATCCGCTTTGGAATCGGGCCCGGCTTGAGTGTCAGACTAGGCTGATCTGCTGCCCATGAGCATGAGCAGAAAAATCAGAAACAGAGTGACGATGAAACCGATCACAAGAGAAACGATCGCCCTCGTTTTATCGCGCTCACTTGCTATGTCGCCCGCTTTGCCGAACAGCACGCTGAAGCCGAATGCCGAGATCAGATAGACTGCGGGGTAGGCGAACAAACCGAGTCCTCCGGCGTAGCTCCATAGTGGGATGAAGGCTGGATGCGGATCGGGATGCATTATCCGGCCGAGCGCTTGCCCGATGATGAGACCCAGGAGGGGAGTGGCAGCGAAAGCGATAGCCGTGCGCTTCATCTTGCTTGGCGAGGATTGAGGCGGTTTTGCAGCCAATAGCTGATGGTCCAAAGGATCGCGAACAAGCAGGCCATCACTCCGCCGAACATGAGGAGAAGCGGGACTGGACCATTGGAGGTTAGCTGCTTCGCAGCGGGATAACCCGCTTTGATGGCGGGTTCGTAGGGAACGATGCGAAGTCCCAGAGTAATACGTCCGATGGCGAGGGCGACGAGGCCGATCAGGAGGAGGTGCCACGGCTTGAATTTCATCGGCATGCCTAAAGCCTAAAACGGCCCGCGGTTGAATCAAGATTCGCTAGGCCGAGGCTTGGCTTAGCGCGCCTTGTAGTTTGCGGGCGAAGAAGGCGGCGGTGGTGGCGACGGTGGTGCAGGCGAGGACGACGAGCATGCCCATGAAGAAACCGGCGGGGCGGTCGTCGGGGTCGCCATTGAGGAAGATGATGACGAAGGCGCCGGCGACGAAGCCGATGATGATCAGCGCGCAGTAGGTGATGGCGCGCAGGGCGCGCACCGAATCGGGCGAGAACGAGCCGCTGCGCCGCACGTGGCCGAAGAGTCCGAAGCCCCGGTAGAGCGCCACGAAGAACGGGATCGAGGCCACGTACACATACGCGAGAAACGGATCGTTGAAGTAGATCTGGTAGGTCGTCGCGTGCGCATTGCGGCCCTCGAGGTGCGGCTCGACCAACATGAAGGTGAGGATGGCGAAGCCCACGAGGACGATGACCCCTTGGGCCAACAGGGCTAAGCTGCTTTTCATACCGGGTGCTTTCATGGGGCGAGGATGGGGCAGTCCGATGAAGCGAGTGTGAAGGGGCGATGAAATCGGCGGGAAAAGGGTCAGAGGCGCTAGGGCGCGGCCGGGGCTTTGGGCGGAGTGGGCGTCGGTTGGGTGGTGCCGAAGCTGGCGAACGAAAGCGGGCGGAGTGCGACCAGACATTGAGCGAGACCAAACAAAATCAAGAAGAGGGATGCCTCGCGCTCTAGGTGCGCCGAGTGGGAAAGAAGGTTCACGTGGCGCTGATGAGCTTCCTCCTGGCGTTTGCTGGAATTGGGGTACGCTTTCCAATACGCGACGGCCGCATCGTGATAGCTAACCTCTTCAAAAAACATGATCTCGGCGAAGCGCCCGCTCGGCCAAACCATGGCTCCGACGAGGAGCATGATGAGGCCGCTGATGGTGAGGTAAAGGCGGAGGGGGTTCATTTTGAGAGAGCTGAAGAGGCAGAGCGCTGAATTTGGAATCTCCGCGCTCAGTCAAGAATCAAGACCTGAGATTTTTGATCGCGTCGGAGCTAGGAGAAAATACAACTTGGGAAATTGTCGCGCGGTATGATCTGCTCGCTCATCTTTCGTCCTTTGCGGCCTGGAGTATTCAGATAGGCGCGAAATCGCTGCCCTTTTTTGAGTGTGACTAAAACAGTATAGCTGTCTTCTGGTGAGCCTTTATCGTTCTTTCTTTCCGAGATCATCGATAGTAAAGTTTGTAGGGAGAAGCTGCATATCTCTCGCTCAGAAATGCAGACAAGGCATATAAATACCTTCTCGGTTTTATCACTTAGTGAGGAGAGTTCATCAAGGTGATGGCCGTGAAATGTGAAGACGAACTCATCGAATGCGCCTTGAGGTTTGCTTGCGTATTTGAGGTAGATTCCGACATCCGTATTGATGAGAAATGCTGAGCGGGATAGTGCGCCGTTATTTCCATAGGCGTTGATGGCTTTGAAGGAGGGGTGCTCTGCGATTTGAGTAAGGGCGGCGCCGTGATATAGATGATCGTCGTTGATTTTCATGCCGGATTTTTATTTGATCAATGATCTGGATGGTTGATGGGGTGATTAATTTTTTTCGGGTATTATTATATTTTTATGAATGAAACTAATGGCGGAGCTCGGCGTCTCTTGGCTGGCAATTGCTAAATGTGGGGGGCATTTGTGTGGCCAGCCTTTCCGTCAATGTTAGCTATGTCGAGCGCCTTGTATTTGATCCAAAAAGGTCCGAACCTGCAACGGACACGTCAACGCATTGGAGGCGTCGCGTATCGAGTTGGATACGGATCGGCTTGCTGGCGCTCGCCGCTGCCTGACTCCGCTCAGGCGCGGAGGAGGTGGGTGAGGACTTTTTCGCCGGCGGTGTAGCCGAGGCGGCGGCCGGCGGCGGTGTGGGTCCGCAGGGCTTCTAACATCAACTTCGAAACCTCGGCCTTGGTGGGGGCGGAGACGGTGAGCTGGAGCTCGGGGCAGTACTCGTGGGCCTGGCCGTCGGCCAGCCATTGGAAGGTGGTGATGCCGCAGGTCTCGGGGTCGGGGGCGCGCTGGTAGGGCGTGCTGAGGAGGCGCGACACGCAGTCGAGCATGACGGCGTGGTTGAGGGGCTTGGCCATCGCGTCGTTGGCGCCGGCCTTGAGGACGCGGGAGAGCACGAGGGCGTCGAGGGAGGCGCTGACGAGGAGGAGCGGGACCTCCATGTTGCTATAGAGGCGGCGGACGCCGACGATGAACTCCACGGCGTCGCCGTCGGGAAAGAGGAAATCGGAGATGATGAGGTCGAAGCGCTGCTGGGCGACGATGGTACGGGCGGCGGCGAGGGTAGGGACGACGGTGAGCTGGCAGGCGTTGCGCAGGAGCTTCTTCATCACGATCTGCGCGACCAGGTTGTCCTCCACGTAGAGCACCTGGGCGGTCGAGGTCGCCGTGGGCGCACCCATGGCGGCGGCGACGGCGGCTACCGCGGCGGGCACGCTGGGGGCGAGCCCGGCTCCCGGGGTGGGGGCGAGACAGGGGTTCATGGCGAAGGCGAAGGGGCAGCGGGAACGGTGCGCAAGAGGGCGCAGCCTCACTTCGGCACAATTGGGGGATTCCTTAGCGGGAGCTTAGTTAACCACGGATGGACACGAATGGTGAGCGTGGGGCTGCGGCGGGGTTTGGGGTGGGGCGGAGAGGATTTTTAACCGCGAATGGACGCGAATAAACGCGAATGGGGGGAGCGCGGGGCGAGGGGCTGCGGAGGAGGGGAAAAGCGGGCAGAGGGGTGGTTAAGCGCGAAGACGCTAAGATGGCGAAGGTGACGCGAAGGGACGCTGGCTTCGGCGGGAGCGCGGGGGAAGCTTGAGATTTTTTGGTGCCCACGAATGGACACGAATTGGGGGAGTGTGGGGCTGCGGCGGCGGTTTACACGAATTCAGAGGCTGAAAGACGCGGCGGGGGCGCCGCGTCCCCATTTGCGGGGATGGGGAGTCAACTCGCGGTGCTCGTCGGTGCGGGGTGGGCGGCGGGTCGAGGCCTAGGTAGGCTTCTTGATATGCAGAGGTGAACGTCGGGGCGTAAACAGCCTGTCGGACTTAGGCTCCTGAAGGCGCGTATAGCCCCGTATTCGACCATCAGACTGGGATTGAAGGGCGTTTATCGATCCATACGGGCCTTAAAATTCTAAGTCCGACAGGCTGGTAAAGCCCCTCCCACAGTTGAGTAGCTCGGGGGCTCGAATTATTTCGTGTGCTTTCGTGTGTTGTCCGATGTCGCTTCGCTCGGTACGTGGGCCACTCAGCTTTTGCTCGCGGCGAGGAGGCGGTCGAGAAGCTCGGCGTTGCGGAGGGATTCTGGGAGGGAGTAGCCGGGGGGGCGGCCGGTGCGGACGGCGGTGGAGAAGTCTTCGAGTTCGTAGCGGTAGCGGTCGCTGGCGGGGACTTGGATCTGCGTGACTTCGGTGCCGCGGGTGAGGCCGAGGGTGCCGGGGGCGTCCATCCAGGGCTCGGGGACGGTGAGGACGCCCGTCGTGCCGACGATCTCGGCGCCGACGCGGCGGTGGGCGTCGAAGCCGCAGTGGATCGCGCCGATGAGGCCGGTGGGGTAGCGGAGGAGACCCGAGAAGCGGGTGTCGATGCCGCCGACGTGTATCGACTCCGCGGATACATGATCGGGGACGAGCGTGCCGGGCGCGACGCCCGCGGCGGCGTCGGCGACCATGCCGCAGAAATTGATCGGGTACACGCCGATGTCGTAGAGCGCGCCGCCGCCGAGCGCGGGGACGAGTTTCACGGAGTCGGGGCGATTGTGCAGGAAACGGAAGGAGGCGGAGACGAACTTGATCTCGCCGAGCACGCCACTTGCGAGGACCTCGAGCACTTGGCGCGTGCGGTGCGTGAAGCGATACATCACGGCCTCCATGAGCACGACGCGGTGGGCGGCGCAGGCGTCGACCATGCGGCGGCACTCGGCGGCGGTGAGGGCGAGGGGCTTTTCGCAGAGGACGTGCTTGCCAGCCTCGGCGGCGCGGATGGTCCAGTCGCAGTGCTCGGAATTGGGCAGCGGGATATATACGGCGTCGACCTCGGGGTCGGCGAGGAGCGCCTCGTAGGACGCGTGCAGATTTTTGATCTCGGGGAAACGTGCGCGTGCGTCGGCCAGCTTGGCGGGGCCGCGCGAGGCGACGGCGTGGCAGACCGAGTCGTGGGTGCGGGCGATGGCGGGGATGACGTGCTCGTAGGCGATGCGGGCGTAGCCGAGGACGCCCCAGCGCAGTTTCCGGTCGGGAGGGGTGATCACGCGGCGGAGCGTGGCGGCGGGCGGGGGAGGGCGCGACCGTATTTTGCCGGGGTGGTTCCGCGCGGGCGGGCATTTTCAGGGCGGAACTGAATCGAGGGAGGCGAAATCTAAGAGCTCACCATGAAAACACATCCTACTTTCTTGGCTTCGCTGGTCGGTGCGACGCTCCTTACCTTTACGGGGTGCGTTGGCACGGGCCCCAATACGCAGAACGGCGCCGTGGGTGGCGCGGCGCTCGGCGCGATCGCCGGTGCGGTGATCGGTCACAATAGCGGCAGTCATAACACCCTCGCCGGTGCGGCGATCGGTGGTGTGGCGGGCGGCCTTGCCGGCGGTGCGCTCGGCAATGCCCAAGACCACGCCAATGGCACCATCTATACTTCCGAGGCGGACGCGACCACGCGCGTGGTCGTGCAGGAACCGCCCCCGCAGCCGCAGGTGCGCACGGAGGTCGTGACGGTGCAGCCCGCGCCGGAGACCGTGTGGGTGGGCGGCTACTATACGTACGCGGGCAATGGCTACGCGTGGGTCCCGGGTCACTGGGAGCGCCCGCCGCACGCGCATCGCTCGTTCGTGGAGCCGCACTGGCAGCGCCGCGGCGGCTCGTACGTGTACGTGCAGGGCTACTGGCGGTAAGCTTTTAAACACACTTCAAGCTCCAAGGACCACGCTCCAGGGAAGCTCCCAACAGCGGCGCGCCTCAGATTGAGGCGCGCTTTTTGTTTTGAGAAACCGCGGATGAACTCGGATAGACGCGGATTTATTTACACCAATTCGAAGGACGTGGGACTGCGGATGGGATAGGGGGTGTGCGATGATGGGTGGTTAGAGGGGCAAAATTTTTTACAGAAGATAACGGAGGTAACGAAGCGCGGTTGGGGCGGCGGGGATCTAGGGCCAGGGAGAGAGCGGGAAATGAGGGCGAAGATGATTTTCAAACCACGAAGGCACGAAGGAGGACGGCGCGGGGATGGGAAGCCGGGAGGTGGAGCGTTTTTTGTCCCGCTTTGTCCCGGCTATTCTCAGGTGGTGCCGCGTGCGATCGGGTAGGAGTGAACCGCGAATGAATGCCAATGGACGCGAATTTCGGAGAGCGAGCGAGGGGAGCTAGAGCGGAATTTCTCCTCTATTTACCGGCTATTACCGCGTTGTGGCGGGTAGATTTTTGGAGAAACCACGAAACACACGAAAGACACGAAATGGGGCGGGCTCTTTGAAAGTGGGGGACAGGGGAACTGGCGGGCGGAGCGAGTCGGGGCGTAACGCTCTCCCGCATGAAAAAGCCCGTCTCGGAAGAGACGGGCTTTTAGGGAAAGAGAAACGGACGGGGCTTAGCCGCCGGAGGGTTTGTTTTTGGCGACGGTGCCGGTGTTGCCGGAGGTGTTGTTGTTGGCGGGCTTTTGGGCCTGCTTCACGATCTCGGAGATCTGCTGCATCTGGTCTTTGCTGGCCTGCTGCTGCTGAGCGAGGCTGAGGGCTTGGAGCTGCGCGGGGTTCAGGATCTTTTGCGCGGAGTTCACGAGGCTGTTGGTGAGCTGGGCGCGCTGAGCGGGCGTGAGCGGGGCGCTGGCTTGATTGAGGTCCTTGGAGATGTCGGCGGCGGTCTCGCGGAGCATCAGGGTGTTTTGGTAGTTCTGATACTGGCTGTAGACGCCGGGGCCGACGAGATTCTGGATGCGGGTGTCGAGGCCAGCTTGGGCGGCGGCGACGAGGTCTTTGATGAGGGGAGAGTTGGGGTTGGGCTTGATGCCCTGCGAGAGCGCGGCGCCCGCGACATCGACAAAGGCACCCTGGCGCTGGGCGAGGAGGTCGGCGACCTGGGCCTTGATCTCCGGCGGGAGGGCGAGGTTTTTGAGGAGCGCGCCGTAGTCCTTTTGGACCTGCTTCTTGATCTGGTCGTTGAGAAGCTTCAGGCCGGAAGGATTGTTGAGGAGCGCGAGCATGAGCTCCTGTTTCTTTGCGGCGGCAGCGGGACCATTGTCGCCGCCAGCGGCAGCGCCACCAGCAGCGGCTGCGGCGTCGGACGAGGCGACGGCGGAGGTCGAGCCTGTGGCCGAGGTAGGCAAAGGCGTAACGCCATTGGTGCCCGCGGCTTGCTCGGTGCGGATGGCGCGGAGGGCGTCCTGAGCCTGCGCGGCTTTTTCCTCGGCGAAGGCGGCTTTCTTCAGGAGCGTGACGCGCTCGCTCGGGGCGAGAGCGGCGGCGCGTAAAGGGATGAGCTCCACGTATTCGCGCCACGCGATGGCGGTGGCGGCGACGGTGGTGACGAGGAGCAGGGCGAGGCTGGCGTTCTTTAACTTATTCAAGCGGGGGTAGTGGTCTAGTGTTGCTCGCTAGACGAACGCCCCGCCGGAGAGTTACGGACAGACTGATCAGGCGACCTTGCGACGACGGCGCCAAGCGACGAGACCGAGGGCGGCGACACCCGCGAGAGCGGCGGTGGTCGAGGGCTCGGGGATCACCTGGAGATTGTCGAAGAAGATCTGGCCCGCACCGATGGCCCCGGCATTGAACGAGTTGGCGATGACCTCGAGGCCGAGGCCGTTGTTGAACGGGGCTTGAAGACCCACCTCGGCGCCATCGAGATCGAAGGAGCCGGCGACCGCGTAGCTGGCGCCGGAGTCGAAGCTGTAGCTCGTCGTGAGGACCTTGGTGGAGGCGTTGAAATCCATCTTTAGCGTGACATCGGTGGTGTCGCCCACGTTGGTGAACGTGGTGAAACGGTCGAAGTCCATCGTGGTGCTGTTGTACTTGCCCCACTGCGCCGCGATGCGGCCGCCGATGCCTGAGTAGGTGGTGAGATAGACGCCGTAAAACGCGTTGCTGGCCGGGGCCGACGTCAGCGAGTAGATCTCGAAACCGGCGAAGGTGTTGCCGGAGGCCGGGGCGGTGAGAAGATTGGTCACCGTGATCGTGGCGGTCCAATTGGACTGGTAGGGATTGCCCGTGCTGAGGCCGGCGCCGCCCACGGCGTTATTGCTCGTGCTCGGGGAGACCCAGAGGAGCGTGCCACCGTTGAAGCCGGTGGTGGAGCTATTGGTGTACTCGAGGCGCTGGTTGATCTCGGTCCACGCGCCGGTCGTGTTGGAGCCGGTGCTGTTGGGAAACGAGCCGCGATACTGGCCGGGAGCCTGCGGATTGGAGCCCTGAACCGTGAGGGAGTTGTCGTTGAAGTTGTCGCTGCCGAGGAAGGTCTGGGCGCGCGCCGAAGCGACGAAGCCGACCAAAACCGCGACCAACGTGGCTCGAAACAAGTTGGAGTGGATCAAGCCGCCGAGAGGTAAGAAAGGTGACGTTTCCGTCAAGAAATCCGTGTCATGCCAATCGCATGACGGATTCATCCCGCTACTGCTCAAGTTTATCGAAGACTTCTTGGGGTGGCACTGCGGCGGTCGAGCCGAGCGAGTGGATGGTGGTCTGCCGCAGGCTGCCGCCCCAACTCTTGGGGTTGTAGGGGTCGATGGCGAGGACAGTGATATCGTAGCCGCGAACGAGACCATCGCGCAGATGAAAGACGACGGAGCCGCTGATCTCGCGCGTGGTGGTGGTCGCAGTGGAGGGGACTTTGTAGCGCGCCTCGGCGGCGGCGAGGGTGAGCTCGCCGGAGATGTCGTTGCCGTTGGCGCGGAGGTGGACGACATCGTCGAGAAGCTTCAGCATCTCGTCGGTGGCGGTGGCTTTCTCGAGGGCCCCTTTGGCGGTGGTGAGGACGTTCTTCTCTTTCTGCGGGCGACCATGAAAGGAGACGGTCTCGTCGGTCGTGCGGCTCAGGGCAGCATCGATGTCGGCGGCGGAGAGCCAGCCCTTCGTCGTTTCGGCGAAGCCGACCGAGGGCTTGGGGGTTTTGCGAAAAGCGGTGAGCTTGAAACTCGGAGCGGACAGATCGATCTGCGTATAGCCGTTGCGCTCGAGCTTACCCTTGAGCACGAGGAACTCGGTGCCGGTCGAGATGGGGCGTCCATCGGGGCGCGGCGGAGGGAGGGAGTAGACATCCCAAGAGTAACTGGGCTGGTCGGCAAGGGACTGGATGGCGTCGCGGAGATCGCTTTCGGGCGAGGCGACGGCGCAGGTGGAACCGACGAGGAAAGCGACGAGTGTGAGACTGAAGAGGCGCGGAAGACGAGTGATCGAGCGGAACGGAAAGAGTGAGCAACGCATGGAGTGGGGCGGGTGCGAGGCTGCGAACAATAGGCAGCGTGTCAGCTCGGAGCGGAGGAGGCGAATGGAAACAGAGCCGCCGATGGAGAAAGGAAGCGGGTGCGAGCTGACACTAGAGGATTGTTCTTTGACCATGGGAGAGGCCGAACTGGCCGAGTGGGTGGGTGCATTTCCGTCCTTTGCATTCGGGCGGGATTGGGTTTCACCTAGCGCGTGCTCTTCGATCCGCAAAAACTTCTCCTCATCGCCGGTCCCTGCTCGCTCGAGAACGAGGGCGTGTGTCGTGCGGTGGCGGAGACTCTTGTGTTTCTCCGCCGCTCACAGCGCGACCTGAACATCGTGTTCAAGGGCTCCTTCGACAAAGCCAACCGCACCTCGCTCGCGGGTGATCGCGGCACGGGGATCAGCGAAGGCCTCGCGCTGCTCGCGATGGTGAAGAAGGACTACGGTTTTCCCGTGCTGACGGACATCCACGAGACCGCGCAGGTGCCGGTGGTCGCGGAGGTGTGCGACGTACTGCAGATCCCGGCATTTCTCTGCCGGCAGACCGACCTGCTCCTCGCGGCGGCGAAGACCGGACGCATCGTCAACGTGAAGAAGGGCCAGTTTCTCTCGCCGCAGGAAATGGTGCACGTGACGGGCAAGCTCCGCGAAGGTCGCGCGGCCGAGATCTGGCAGACGGAGCGCGGCACGACCTTTGGCTACCAGAATCTCGTGGTGGACATGCGGTCCTTCTCGATCATGCGGCAGAACGGTTTTCCGACAGTCTTCGACGCGACGCATGCGGTGCAGCTTCCCGGCGCCGGCGGCGGCAAGAGCAGCGGCCAGCGGGAGTTTGTCCCGCCGCTCGCCAAGGCTGCGCTCGCGGCGGGGGCCGAGGGGCTCTTCATCGAGACGCATCCCGATCCGGCGCACGCGATCAGCGATGGGCCCAATATGATTCCGCTGGCGGAACTACCGGCGCTGATCGCGCAGTGTATCGCGGTGTGGAAAGCGGTGCGGAGCTGAGTGCGCGGCGATGAGAGCGAGATGGCGACTCATCACGGGCGGAGTGATCGCGCTGGGGCTATTCTTGGCGTGGGCCGAGGCGGACATGCGCCAGTGGAGTCTGAATAACGATCTTCCCACAGGGAGGATCAAAGACTCGAAGATGTTCGGTGTTTATGAAGCGCGGCTCGATGTCGCGCCGCGCGATTTCAGACTTAACGATGAATGGTTTCAGCTCGGTGAGGTGTGGGTGGAGCATCTGGCCGAGCCGCGGCGCACGAGCTGGTTTTCGACCAAGATGATCGTACACCCCGATCTGGTGCTGTGCGTCGAGATCGTCGACCGAAAAGGCAACGTGGGTTTGCGAGGAATCGAGTTCAAGGGCGCGCAACAGGGGAGGATTTGTTTCATGGCCGTAAACTCGACGCTTTTCACTGAAGTTGGGCCCACCGTGCCGACCGAGTTCACGCTCAAGGATAGTCGCGGCAGGGAAGTACAGTTCCGCATCTTGGGCCGGGAAGCAGACTGAGGGTTCCGTCCGCGCCACTTGACCCGCGCGCGGTCGCTCTCACACTCCGCGCCAACGAATCCTCCTGCATGGAAACCTTTCTCATCGACGTACCGATGCCCTCCATGGGCGCGACCGTGAACGAACTCACGGTCGTCTCGCTCAAGATCGCCCCCGGCGCCACCATCACGAAAGGGCAAAAGATCGCCGAGCTGGAGAGCGACAAGTCGATCTTCGAGTTCGAGGCGCCGTGCGATGGCGTGGTGCGCGCGATCGTGGCGAAAGCGGGCGACGTGAAGCCGTCCGGCTCGGTGTTTCTCCAAGTCGAGACGAGTGACGCGAGCCTCAAGCATCTCGAAGCGAAGACGCCCGCGGCTCCGGCTGCAGCGGCGGCGAAGCCGGCGGCAGCGCTCGTGTGGACCCCGCGTGCGACCAAGCTCGCGCAGGAGGCCGGGCTCGATCCGGCGAAGCTCACCGACATCGAAGCGACCGGCCCGGGCGGGCGCGTGTCGGGCGACGACGTGGCGCGCTACCTGGTCAAGATCGGCAAAAAATAAACGCTGGCGGCGGGGAGCCCCGTGCGTTTCAGTCGGAGCCGTTTGAAAAACTCAGTCGCCACGGTTTGCATCGCCGGAGTGGGGCACGCCGCCCCTTCGACCATCCGCGCGAACAGTGAAATCCTCAAAGCCTTCCCTCACCGCACGGAGGACGAAATCGTCCGCCTGACCGGCATCAAGGAACGGCGTCACGCGGCCGACGACGAGAGTGCGACCGACCTCGCGGCGATCGCCGTACAGCACGCGCTCGGGCAGGCCGGCATGTCGGTCGAGCAGATCGATGGCGTGATCATGGCGACGCTCATTCCCGATCAGCCGGTGCCCGCGATGGCGAGTGCGCTGGCGCGACGGCTGGGGATTCCGCGGGCGTTGGCCTTTGATCTTAATGCTGCCTGCTCGGGCTGGCTCTACGCGCTGGAGGTGGGCCGGGCCTTCATCCTCGCGGGCACGGCGAAGAACGTGATCGTCGTCACCGCCGAGCTCCTTTCCCGCATTACTAATCCGCAGGACCACGAGACGGCGTTTCTTTTTGGCGACGGTGCGGGTGCGGCGATTCTCACGGCGGGTGAAGGCGGACATCGATTGCATCGCATGGGCTTGAGCGGCGACGCAGATCAGTTCGAGGCGATCCAGCGCACCGGCGGCGGCGCGCGCATGCCTTGGCCGGAGGCGGGCGACATGGAGCACTTCTATCTCCAGATGAACGGCACGTCGGTTTTCAAGCACGCCGTGATCGGTTTCGCGGAGCAGATCGAGCAGACTCTCGCTCGCGAAAACCTGAAGGCCGACGACATCGCGTGGGTCGTGCCGCACCAGGCCAACGCCCGCATCCTCACCGCGGTGAGCAAACGCGTGGGCATTCCCTACGACAAGTTTGTCATGACCATCGGCAAGTACGGCAACACGAGCGCGGCGAGCGTCTCAATGGCGCTGGGCTGGGCCGCCGAGGAAGGCATCTTCTGCGAGGGCGACCGCATCATCTTCTGCAGCGTCGGCGCGGGGCTGACATTTGCAGGCGGGCTGCTGGTGTGGTGAGTTGATCGGGTCGCAACGGCGCCCATCGCAGAGAACCACCAGGGTCAGGAAGAGCACTGGGCTCTTCGCGACCATGGCGGTCTTCGGGTAAAAGCATTCTGCACGCAGCGCCGTCCGCTCAATGCGGCCGGTACCAATATGGATTGTTGTCCGCGATGAAGAGCTTCTTCGGGATCATGCCGTGGATGCCGAGCGTCTTGTCGACGACTTGGGTCACGCGAAAATCGACGCTGATGCTTGCGAGCGTGTAGGCGTGGAAGAAGTCGAAGCTCTTCTTCTCCTTCAAAAACTCGACGGTCTCGATCATCGCCATGCGCATCGCTTTGTCCAAATCCGGATCGAGCCCAAAGGTGATGTAGTGCGTCGGCGACTCGGCGCGTGGCGCGGCGAGCTTCGTGCCCTTGTGCAAGATGAACTGAAGCGTCGCGACATTCGCGGTCTCGATCGCGTTGACCGTGATCTCGCCGTCGCCCTGCGCGGCGTGGCAATCGCCCGTATAGAACAGCGCGCCTTTTTGAAATACGGGGAGGTACAATGTCGCGCCGGCGACGAGTTCTTTGCAATCGAGGTTTCCGCCGAAAAGTCCGGGCGGACCGGAGCGACGATTTGGGCCTTCGGAGTCGGCGGGGCACGTGGCCATCACGCCGTTGAAGGGCCCGAGCGGCACCTCGGTCTTGTCGTCGAAGATGCCGGCGTTGCGCTTGAGATCGAGCACGACGACTTTGGTAAACGGCCGCGGGACGAGATCCGCGAGCGCGCCACTGCCGGGATTGGCGCTGACGGTGCCGTACGGAATGCGCGGCGTCACATCGAGGATGCGCACTTCGAGCGTATCGCCCGGCTCGGCGCCTTCGACGTACACCGGGCCAACGAGCATGTGTCCGCCAGCGGCGCGCGCGGGCGTGCCCGATGTGGGTGGAGGAGTGCCGGGTGCGGGCTCGGCGGGTGGAAGACGATTGGTCGTCTCGGCGAGGACCTTGATCGTCTCCTGCAGCGCGGGGCACGTCTCGACGGTGGTGGGCACGCCGTTTTCTTTGAGCCACGCGTTGGGATCGCCGTCGCGCCAACGCGCACCGCCGCCGCCCTCGATGCGCACGACAGCGCCGGACTTCACGGTGACGACGGGTTTCTTCGTCGCAGAGAAATAACCGAGAATCGCGTTCTCCGGTGTGAATGGCACGCGATAGTCGTAGGGAATATCCATCGCGTGCACTGCGGGCAACGCAGCGAGCAAGGACAGGGCGGCGAGCGCTGGCACGAGGGCCGAGCGGGACGTGCGCAGTGGCGACGCGGAGCGAGTTGCGGCAAAGCGCCGCAACAGACGGGGCGGATTCATGGCGGAGTCAGACGAGTGGAGCGGTCATGGATTTTCCATGACACGCAGTGATTGGCGTTCGCGTGCGCCGAGCTTGAAGCGTGCCACGCGTTTGCTCGCGCTCATGTCGTCACTGCTGGAGCGCACTCGTTACCGCTACACGGCAAATAAAGTGCCCGAGTGAGCCATGACCTCTAGCGTGCTGGGTCGGACAACGCCAATCGTCTGACTTGCAACCGAACCATGAACTCACCCGGGCGCGGAAAAACGTCATGGTCGATTGTCATAACGCAAACACTATTTGATTAGCGCTGATGAAATGAGCCGTTTGCCGGGGGTGTCATTTCTAAGTGGATACAGTTCCGCGAAAATCATTCATGCGGTCAGGATATTTTGGCGCTGGCACCTGACGTGCTCCGCGGGCCGTGCCAATCGTCCGATCTCAACCGCAATCCGCAACCGTTGCGACTCGCTGTGTATTTCATTCGCCCGTCCGCGCGTGGCCGTGTGCTGCCGCATTTTCTTCGTCCATTCCTCATCGGTGTGACTTTCGCCTTGGGCCTCGCCCAGAGCGGCTGCGCCGAAAAGGCCAAGCTTGGTGGCCGTACACTCGCAGGCGTCGCGCCCGTGCTCGTCACGCACGTGCAGAAAAAGCCGATGCCACTCACCATCGACGCGGTCGGTGCAGTAGAGCCGATCCACACAACCTCGGTGCGTGCGCAGGTGACCGGCACGCTGCTGAAACTCGGCTTCGCCGAAGGACAAGATGTGGTTGAAGGTGCGGTGTTATTCGAGATCGACCCGCGACCGTTTCGCAATGCGCTCGGCTCGGCGGAGGCCGATCAGCAGCGCATTCGCGTGCAGCTCGAAAACGCCCGTGTACAGCTCGCGCGTTACGCCACGCTGATCAACAGCGCGATGATTTCGAAGGAGCAGTATCAAAACGTCGAAGCCACCGAGCGCGTGCTCACCGCGCAGCTTGTCGTCGCCGACAACGCCGTCGCCAACGCGCGCCTGCAACTCGAGTACTGCTCGATCCGCGCGCCCATCGGTGGACGCACGGGCAATCTCGGCGTGCACGTCGGAGATCTCATCCGCGCGAACGACGCGACGACGTCGCTCATCACGATCAATCAGGTGAGTCCGATCTATGTCACCTTTGGCCTGCCGCAGCGCGACCTGCCGTCGCTCACTCATTATAGCGAGTTGGGCACTGTGACCGTGACTGCCGCGCCGACCGGCGCGCCGGAGATTTCCGAGACGGGCGAGCTCACTTTCATCGACAACGCCGTCGATACGGCGAGCGGCGCGCTGAAGTTGAAAGCAACTTTTCCCAACACTGCGCGGCATCTCTGGCCGGGACAATTTGTGGCGACGCGCGTCACCCTAGCGAATCCCGAGGTGCTCGTGCTGCCCACGGCTGCCGTGCAGCCCGATCAGAAAGGTCATCACGTGTTCGTCGTGAAGGCCGACAAGACCGCCGAGCTGCGCGCCGTTGTCATTGAGCGTTCCGATGAAAACGAGGCCGTGATCGCACGCGGCGTGACCGAGGGCGAGACCGTGATCACCGATGGACAAATTCGCGTCGTGCCCGGCAAGCCCGTTGATGTGAAAGAGCCCGTGACCGTCGCATCCGCTCCCGGTGCTAAGAAAAAAGGAAAGAAGCCCCAATGAGCATCCCGGAGTTCTTCATCCGGCGCCCCGTGATGACGACGCTCGTCACTGCGGCCATCACGATTTTCGGCGCGATGGCGTATCGCTCGCTGCCGGTGAACGATCTCCCCAACGTCGACTTTCCGACCATCTCCGTCACGGCCAATCTCCCGGGCGCGAGTCCCGAGACGATGGCTTCGTCGGTGGCGACGCCACTCGAGCAAGAGTTCTCCACCATCGCAGGCATCGATTCGATGACCTCGACGAGTTCGCTCGGCTCGACGCAGATCGCGCTGCAGTTCAATCTCGACCGCTCGATCGACGGCGCCGCGCAGGATGTGCAGGCCGCGATCTCCGCGGTGCAGCGCCGCCTGCCGCAGGACATGCCGAGCCCGCCGTCGTTCCGAAAATCCAACCCCGCCGACGACGCCGTGCTCCAGCTCGCCCTCAGCTCGGCGACGCTGCCGCTCTCCGAAGTCGACGAGTACGCCGAGACGCTGCTCGCGCAGCAAATTTCCACGGTCAATGGCGTCGCGCAGGTGCAGGTGATGGGCTCGCAGAAGTATGCCGTGCGCGTGTTGCTCGACCCGCGCGAACTCTCCGCGCGTGGCATCGGCCTCGATGAAGTCCGCAGTGCGATCAACAGCGGCAACGTCAATCTCCCCGCCGGCACGCTCGACGGCGCGAGCAAGGCCACGACGCTCATGGCCTCCGGTCAGCTCAAGAGTGCCGGCGCATTTCGCCGCGTGGTCGTTACCTATCGCAATGGCGCGCCCGTGCGCCTCGGCGATCTGGGCGAGATCGTCGACAGCGTGCAGAGCGACAAGTCGGCCGGCTGGTTCAACGGCGTCCGCTCGATCAATCTCTCCATCAAGCGCCAGCCGGGCACCAACGTGATCGAAGTGATCGACGCGGTGAAGGAGCTGCTCCCATCGTTTCGCGAGCAGCTCCCGGCGTCGGTCAATCTCGAGATCGTGACCGACCGCTCCAAGTCGATCCGCGAGTCCGTCGCTGATGTGAAGTTCACGCTCATCCTCGCGATCGTGCTCGTGGTGCTCGTGATCTTCCTCTTCCTCCGCACGCTTTCTGCGACGCTCATCCCCAGCATCGCGATGCCCATCGCGATCGTCGGCACGTTTGGCGTGATGTTCTTCTTCGGCTTCAGCGTGGATAATCTTTCGCTGCTCGCGCTCACGCTCTCGGTGGGCTTCGTCGTCGATGACGCGATCGTGATGCTCGAAAACATCATCCGCCATATCGAGCTCGGATCGCCGGTGATGGAGGCTGCGCTCAAGGGCTCGCGCGAGATCGGCTTCACGATTATCTCGATGACCATCTCGCTCGTCGCGGTGTTCATCCCCGTGCTCTTCATGGGCGGCGTGCTCGGGCGACTGCTCCACGAGTTCGCGATCACGATCAGCGCATCGATCCTCGTCTCAGGTTTCATCTCTCTGACGCTCACGCCGATGCTCTGCAGCCGCTTCCTGCGGAGTAACGCCCACGGCGCTTCCCACGGCAAATTCTATGAGGCCACCGAGCGCGTGTTCCAGTGGTCGCTCCGCGCCTACGAGCGCACGCTGCAGTGGTCGCTGCGTTTCCGGATGACGACGATGATCGTCTCCGCACTCCTGCTCGTGCTCACGGTCGGCCTGCTCGCGATTGTGCCCAAAGGTTTTATCCCGACCGACGATACCGGCATGTTGAGCTGCTCCATCGAGGCGGCGCAGGACGTGTCGTTCGAGGCGATGAGCCGCTACCAACGCGCCGCTGCTGCCATCGTGCAGCAGAATCCGTACATCGAAGCGTTCACTTCGTCGATCGGCCCGCTGAGCAGTGGCGGTGGCGGTGCGAACAACACCGGCCGCATGACGATTCGCCTCGTCGACCGCGCGCTTCGTCCTTCCGCGACGGTCATCGCCGGCCAGCTCCGCACCGCACTCGCGACCGTGCCGGGCATCCGCGCGTTTCCGCAGGTGCCGCCAAGTATTCGTCTCGGGGGACGCCAGTCGTCGTCGGTGTATCAGTACACCTTGTACGGCACCAATCTCGACGAACTCTTCCGCGTCGCTCCCGAGATGCAGGACAAGATGCGCGAGCTCCCCGGCATCGTGGACGTCTCGTCCGACCTGCTCATCACGAGCCCGCAGTTGCAGATCGATATCGACCGCGACCGCGCCGCGAGCCTCGGCGTGACCGCCCAGCAGATCGAGGACGTGCTCTACACCGCCTTCGGCTCGCGGCAAGTGTCGACGATCTACACTCCGGCCAACCAGTACTTCGTCATCCTCAAGCTCGCCGACGCATTTCAGCGCGACCCGCGCTCGCTCTCGCTGATCTTCCTGCGCAACAACACCGGCAAACTCGTCGCGCTCGACGCCGTCACGCACGTGCGCTCCACCGTCGGCCCGCTCACCGTCACCCACATGGGCCAGCTCCCGTCGGTGACGCTGTCCTTCAACCTCGCGCCCGGCGTCTCGCTCAGCACCGCGACCGATGCCATCGAGAAACTCGCCACGACCGCGCTGCCGAGCACCGTGAGCGGAAAATTTCAAGGCACCGCCGCCGCTTTCACCTCTTCGCTCAATGGCCTCGGCCTTCTCCTTCTCGTCGCGGTCACGGTGATCTACCTCGTGCTCGGGATGCTTTACGAAGACTTCATCCACCCGATCACGATTCTCTCGGGCCTGCCGTCTGCAAGTTTCGGCGCGCTGGTGACGCTGCTCATCTTCGGTCAAGAGCTGAACATCTACGGCTACGTCGGCCTGATCATGCTCATCGGCATTGTGAAGAAAAATGCGATCATGATGATCGACTTCGCCCTCGATGCGAAGCGCCAGCGTGGCCAATCCGCCGAGACTGCGATCTACGAAGCCTGCATTGTCCGCTTCCGCCCGATCATGATGACCACGCTCGCCGCACTCGCCGGCACGATGCCGATCGCGCTGGGGTGGGGTGCCGGCGCCGAGGCGCGCCGCACGCTCGGCCTCGCCGTGGTCGGTGGTCTCGTCGTCTCTCAACTCCTTACGCTCTACATCACGCCGGTGTTCTATCTCTACATGGAGAAGTTCACGCAGCGTTTCTCCCGTTCGGCCACGCAAGTCGCTCCGGTGCCCGTCGCGGAGCCAGCGCCGTCTCCGTCGTGAGCCGAGTGTGCGCCCCATCATGAGACTTTGTCACTTTGCCCCAAGCATCCGAACGCACCCATCGCCCCGAGGGAGGTGATCGGCTGCAAAGGCAAATGGGTGAACGCCGGAGTTGCACCGGCGGGGTCGCCGGTGGGAGTTGCCGGCGACCTTCCCCATTTGTCGGCGCGTGAGGCGATTGCCGACAAACCGCGTCCACACGCTGCGCCCGGCATCGCGCCTGCTTCTCTTCTCGCGCCAATCGTCGTTGTCCGCCGAACCATGAATCTGCCCGGGCCATTCGCCACGCTGGAGTCCGCCGCCGCGCCGTTACCGGCCGGCCAAAAATCTCCGTCGCTGGTCCTCGACGTCAACCAGCTCCGCAAGTCCTTCCGCACCCCCGAGGGCGACACGAAGCTCGTCGTCGCAGTCGACCGCTTCACGCTCACCGCCGGCGCGCAGATGGGACTCCGCGGCGGCAGCGGCAGTGGCAAGACCACCTTCCTCAATCTCATCGCCGGCATCCTCAAGGGCGACGCCGGCTCCATCCTGCTCAACGGCGTCGAGGTCACCGAGCTCGCCGAGTCCGATCGCGACCGCCTCCGCGCGACCACGCTCGGCTGCGTCTACCAGAGCTTCAATCTCCTCCAAGGCTACACCGCGCTCGAAAACGTCCTGCTCGCGATGTCGTTCGGCGCCGGCCGCGACAAGGCCTTCGCCCTCGCGCTCCTTGACCGCGTCGGTCTCACGCACCGGCTCAGCTACTACCCGCGCCAGCTCTCCGTCGGCCAGCAGCAACGTGTCGCCGTCGCCCGCGCGCTCGCTAATCGCCCCAAGCTCGTCCTCGCCGACGAGCCCACCGGCAACCTCGACTCCACCATGGCCGCTGAGACCCTCGCGCTCCTCCGCGAAACCTGCACCGAGCAAAACGCCGCGCTCCTCCTCGTGAGCCACGACCGCGATGTCCTCGCCCGCTTCGAGCGAGTCGAAGACTTCCGCGACCTCAACCGCGCGGGGAAATGATTTCGGCATAGCCCATGACCATCCTCCTCATCGTCGCCAAGAGTCTCCGCCAGCACGTCGTCTCCACGCTGGTCTCTGCGCTCGCGATCGCGCTCGCCGGCGGATTGCTGATGGCCGTGTGGGTGGTGAAGCAGGAGTCGAATCTCGCGTTCACCGGCGTCACCGGCGGCTTCGACGCCGTGCTCGGCGCGCGCAGCTCCAAGCTCCAACTGGTCCTCAACTCCATTTTCCACCTTGAGGACAGCCCGGGCAACATCGCCGCCGCCGACGTCGAGATCATCCAGAGAAATCCCAACGTCGAGGTCGCGCTCCCCATCGCCGTTGGCGACAACTACAAGGGCTACCGTCTCGTCGGCACCACGCTCGATCTTTTCGAGAAGGTCGAGTTCGCCCCCGGCCGCCGCTACGCGCTCGTGCCGCCGGGGAAGCCATTCGATATCGAGGCGCACGAGGCCGTCGCCGGCAGCTTCGTCGCCGAGCAGCTCCACCTCAAAGTCGGCGACACGTTTCATCCGTTCCACGGCCTCATCTACGACGAGACGAAAGCCCACGCCGACACGTACACCATCACCGGCATCTTCACGCCCACCGGCACGCCGACTGACCGCGTGATCTGGATTCCGCTCGCCGGTCTCCAGCGCATGAGCGGCCACGATCCGCGCGCCGCGACCGATGCCTCCGCCGTTCTCGTGAAGCTCAAGGCCGAGAGTCCCATGAGCGGCTTCCAGCTCGACCAGCTCTATAATAAGCGCGGCAACAAACTCACCTTCGCGTGGCCCATCGGCGCGATCCTCTCGAAGCTCTTCGACAAGATCGCGTGGTTTGATCGCGTGCTCGCCTTCATCTCGTACCTCGTCGTCGTCGTCGCCACCGCGTCGATCCTCGCGAGCATCTACAACTCGATGAACGAGCGTCGCCGCGAGATCGCCATCCTCCGCGCGCTCGGCGCCCGCCGCGGCGTCGTCTTCGGTGCCATCGTCGCCGAGGCCGCCGCCATCGGTGCTATCGGCATGGCCATCGGCTTCGTGATCTATGGCGCCATCGTGGTCGTCGCGGCCAACATCATCCGTGTGCAGACGGGCGTGATCATCGATCCGCTGAAGCTCCACCCGATCATGGCCATCGCGCCCGCCGGCATCGTCGCGCTCGCCGCGCTCGTTGGCATCGTCCCCGCGGTCAAGGCCTACCGCACCGACGTCTCCGCCGGCTTGTCACCACTTTCCTGATACACGCCATGCCCTCGCTCTCCCGCCGCTCCCTCCTGCGTGTTGCCGCCCTCGGTGCGCTCGCGTGCGCCGCGCTCGCTCCCGTGTCCGCCACCGCGCCTGCCGGCCCGCCCGTGCCGGTCATCCAGAAAATCGAAGGCGCCGACGCCTACATCCTCGGCTTCGACACGCTCTCCAATTTTCCCTACACCATCACCGACGCCGGCACCGGCGCCACGCCCGAGGAGATATCCACCGCCCGCAAGCGCGATCAGGTCCCCGCGTGGGTCCGCTTCTACGAGGGCAAGCGCGTCGCGCTCACCGGCTATATGCTCCCGCTGCAAGTCGAGCGCGGCCTCGCGAAGCGCTTCATCATGATGCGCGACATCACCACCTGTTGCTACGGCGCCACGCCCAACATGAACGACTACGCCATCGCCACGATGAAAGGCGACGGCGTCACCGCCACGCAGGACGTCCCCGTCGTCCTCGTCGGCACGCTCCACATCGAGGAAAAATACGACAACGGCTACGTCACCTCCCTCTACGAAATCTCCGGAGAAAAATTCCTCGGCCCCAAAAAATAACCGCCGCCGCCAACCCGAAGTTTTCCCCCGATCCATTTTTACACGAAGACCGCCAAGATCGCGAAGAACCGCTCGCCCTTCGCTATCATCGCAGCCTCCATGTAAAACGAAAGCCACCGCCAGCGTATCCGATTCTCCACTACACACATTTTTGTGCCTCCTGTGCCTCTTGTGGCCAACTTCTCCCCACATTCTCAGCCCTGCCACCTCGCCCCGCAGCACACATCCCGCTCCTCTCACCCCTCCTCATTCGCGTCCATTAGCGTCCATTCGCGGTTAAAAAAACTCACCCCCATTCTACCCGCGAGCCTTCGCGCCCTTTGCGCTCTTTGTGTAAAATCAAAAGACCTCCGCCCGCGTTTCGTTCCATCCTCGCTCTCGTTCCCGCGATCTTCCCTAGAAACCGAAAAATCATTTTCGGTTTTGCGATGAATTCATTTCATTCACCCCGCGCTCGACGCCGAGGTGTCCAGTCGTACGGTGTGCCCCGTTCGCTCGCGGAGTTACCCCCATCACGCTCCGCGGCCGGACTTAACCCTCATTGTCAGTTCAGTTCGTCAGTTAGTTACTCGTATGAAAACCCTGAAGGCGACCCTCGTCGCCGCTCTCTTCGTCGTCTCGTTTTCCGGCCTCCGCGCGGAAGTCTCCGCTCAGGCCCAGCTGGAAAGCTATTATCTCAATCCGTCGCCCGCCGGGTTCTCCTCGCTCGTCATCCGCCTCAGCCGCGATGGCTACTTCGAGAAGACCGGCGCGGTCCCCGTCGCCATCGGCTTCATCAGCTCCGTCTTTGCGAGCAATCCCGACCGCGTTGATGGTTGGATGGCCGACTTCAGCCGCCTCCCGGCGCGCCACCAGCGCCTCGTCGCCGCCGCCCTCTGGCAATCCGGCCACCCCGCCGGCGCCAACGCGATCGCCTCGCTCGCGCGCGATGTCGCCAGCCCCACCGAGCCCACGCGTCTCGCGCAAACCGACGCGATTCCCGTCCTCGATACGCCGGTGCTCTCCGTCTCCTCGCTGAATCTCCAGTGGGGAGCCTTCCTCGCGACCGGCGACGAGCACTACATCGTCAACATCCTCCAAGCCGTCGGTTCCGAGCGCCCCGGCCTCGACTCCGCCGCGCTCTACGCGCTGGCCCGTTCCGCCGCCGCGCACCCGCGCGTCGCCGAGATCTGCCGTGCCCAGCTCGCCAAGCAGTCCGGCTCGGTCCGCACCGAACTCCAGACCGCCCTCGACTACGCCGCCACCCACCAACCCGGCGCCTGATCGACCGTCCGACTTTTCGCCACCCCAGCAACCCGAGCTGTCACCCCACGGCTCATACCCTCCTGGAAGGCTCGCTCACTCTCGAGCGGGCCTTCCTCGTTTCCGCCCGCTGAGATCACGCGACAACATCCGACAGTACGCGGTAGTAGCCGGTAAATAGAGGGAGAAACTTCTTTTACACTAAGGTCGCTAACGTCGCGAAGAACCTAAACCTCTTCGCTATCTTTGCGCCCTTCGTGTAAACCCGGTTTGGATGCCCGCGAGAACACGAGAGAATTCCCGGGACTAGCCGGGGCAAAGCGGAAAATTCGCGCTTTTACCCGCAGACTCTATCGTCGGGAAGCGCACCGGACACCCGCCTCCAATGGGCTTTCTTTCGTGCCCCTTTCGTGTGTTTCGTGGGCCAAAAACATTTTCAAAGAACCCCTCCAACTCACCCTCCATTCTACACCCGAGCCCGCCATTCACCTAACCATCGGTGGACTCCATTGACTGTATTGCAGAAAATTCACCTCCCGGCGCTTTTAGTGCCCACGCCGCACCTGAATTCCTCTTCTGTCAGCGTGATCGCGGGACCGACGGCACATCCCGTGCTTCACCGACCATGTGCACCGCGCGCCTATCTCTCGTCCTCCTGCTCGCCTCACCGCGTGCTCTGGCGCGCGCTTCGCTCCGAGCACGACGAGCCCTGCTTCCTTTAGCATCTCGGTTCCCGTCCTCGCCCTTCTTCTCGCCGCCGCCCTCGCTCTTCCTCTCCGGGCCGCCAACCCCACCGCCGAGCCCGCCACCACCTCCGCGGCCCCGACCAAAGCCACGATCTCCATCATCCACGGCACGATGTGGTCGTTCGACGGCCAGGCCCGAGCCGGTGCCGAGGAGTTTTCGCTGCTCATGCGCCTCGCCGAACTCCAGCGCACGAGCCCGCTGGCCGGCATCGTCGGAGTAGGGGATCGCAACGGCGTCTTCCAAGCCGGGGCCGAGCGTGCCCTCCGCGTCGCCGCCTTGAGCGGCGTCCCCGTCCTCAAGCTCGCCGCGAGCGGCACCGTCACGGCCAACCCCGACGCTCTCTTCATCGACGTCGGCCCGCTCTCCGAAGCCAACGCCACCCGCGCCCTCGCCGCCGCCCTTGAGCGCCTCGGCGCGCCGCCCGCCGCCGTCGACCCCTTGCGCCCGACCCTCGCCGAGCTCGTCGCCGTCCGCACCCACGCCGCCCGCCTCCGCCAGCACATCGCCACCTCCAGCGGCCTAGCCCTCGTTGCTCGCTGACCCTTTCCAAACCGGTTTTACCCGAAGACCGCGAAGTCAGCGAAGAATCCTCTCTTCACCGGCGCACCTTCAGCCTTCTCGGCTTTGAACAAAAGCCCCGGCGCGCACCGCTCTTCTTGCGCCTTTTTGCGGCCACTCAACCGGTTTCATGCCGAGGCCGCAAAGATAGCAAAGCACCTAAACCTCTTCGCGACCTTTGCGGCCTTCGAGTAAAAACAAAAACCCTGGGTCTTCTCGTACTCCCTCATCTCCAAAGGCCGCAAAATCCCCGGCCAACCCTCGATCCTTCGTTCCCTCCGTTATCTTCTGTAAAAACTAAACCACCTCTGTGTTTCCTTCGGTTCCTGCCCCCGGACTGACTGACCCCATCCCCCTCGTCCCGCGTCAAGCTCCCGAAACTTCATGACCCGGTCCGCGTCTTTCGCACGCGTCCGCTTGAAATGCCCCTGTTTGCCGCAAAGCTCCGCGTCATGAGTTTCCCCCGGTCCCCAGCGCTGCCCGCGCTGCGTCGACTCCTGCTCGCGATCGCGTTGGCCACCTGCGCCTTAGCCTTGGGCCCGGCGACCGCCCGCGCTGATCTCGCCGGCGCCCAGCTCCAGTTTCGCACCGGTGAGTATTCTGCCGCGCTGAAGGCCGCCGACACCGCCCTGCACGACGGTGCCACCAACGACGAGGAGTGGTACCTCCTCCGCATCCAGTCGCTGCTCACGCTCGGCCGCTACGTCGAGGCCGACTCCGCCCTTGAGATCGCGCTGAAGTACGAGCCGCAGAGCATCCGCCTGATGTGGCTGGGCCGCGAGGTCGCGTTTCGCAATGGCCAGACCACCCGCGCCAAGGCCCTCACCGATGGTATCGGTCTCATGCTCCGCACGCGTTCCTACGCCTATCGCGATGCGTCCAATTTCGTCATCTTCGGCCGCGTCGCGCTCCTGCTCGGCAGCGATCCGCGCGACGTCCTCGACAAGATCTACGCCGCCGCCCTCAAGATCGACCCCAACGCTCGCGAGGTCTACCTCGCCAAGGGCGATCTCGCGCTGGACAAGCACGACTTCGCGCTCGCTGGCTCCACCTTCGACGAGGCCCTCGCCAAGTTCCCCGACGACGCCGATGTCTACTATGGCATCGCCCGCGCGCACGAGGACGGCGACCGCAAGCAGTCCATCGCCGCCCTCGAATCCGCCTTGCGCCTCAATCCCAAGCACGTCCCTGCGCTGCTCATGCAGGCCGAGGCCGCGATCGACTCCGAGCAGTACACCGACGCCGACCACGTCCTCGACGCGATCCTCGCGATCAATCCCGCGCAGCCCGACGCTTTCGCTTACCGCGCCGTCCTCGCGCACCTGCGCAACGACTCCGCCGCCGAGAAACGCGCGCGCGATCAGGCCCTACGCGACTGGAAGAAAAACCCGCGCGTCGACTGGCTCATCGGCGACAAGCTCGCGCAGAAGTACCGTTTCGCGGAGGCCGCCGAGCATCAGCGCCAGGCCCTTGAGTTCGATGGCGAGTACCTGCTCGCGAAACTCTCTCTGGCCAACGCGCTCCTCCGTCTCGGCGAAGAGGCCGACGGCTGGCGCCTCGTCCGCGAAGTCAATGCGCAGGACGCCTACGATGTCACCGCCTACAACCTCGTCTCGCTCCACGATGCGATGGCGAAGTACGTCACGCTGACCAATGAGGATTTTGTCATCCGCATCGCCCCGCACGAGGCCGAGGTTTACGGCCCGCGGGTGCAGGTGCTCCTCGCGCGCGCCAAGGAGCGGCTCACGCAGAAGTACGGCGTCGAGCTGCCGAAGCCCGTGTACGTGGAGATTTTCGCCGACCCGAAGGATTTCGCCGTGCGCACCTTTGGCATGCCCGATGTCGCGGGCTTCCTCGGCGTGTGCTTCGGCCGCGTCGTCACCGCCAACAGCCCCGCCTCGAGCGCGGGCCGATCCGTCAACTGGGAGGCCACGCTCTGGCACGAGTTTTGTCACGTCGTCACGCTCACCGCCACGCGCAACAAGATGCCGCGCTGGCTGAGTGAGGGCATCTCTGTCTATGAGGAGCGTCAGTCCAATCCCTCGTGGGGCGAGCAGCTCAGCGTGCGTTACCGCGAGCTGATGCTCGGTAAGGACCTCACGCCCGTCGGCCAGTTGAGCGCGGCGTTTCTCTCGCCGGCGGATGGCGAGCACCTGCAGTTCGCGTACTACGAGGCGTCGCTCGTCGTGCAGTTCATCGTCGAGCGCTACGGCATCGATGCGCTCCGCGGCGTCCTCGCCGATCTCGGCCGCGGCAGTGAGATCAACGCCGCGCTCGCCGCCCACACCATCCCGCTCGCGAAGCTCGAAAGCGAGTTCACCGGCTACGCGCACGATCGCGCCAACGACCTCGCGCCGAAACTCGACTGGACCAAGCCCGACGCGGAGATCTTCGCCCCCGGGGCCGAGCTGGAACTCGCCAACTGGACCAAGCTCCATCCGAATAATTACTACGCGATGCGCACCGAAGCGCGCCGCCTCATCACCGCGAAGCAGTGGGCCGAGGCGAAGGAGCTGCTGCTCAAGCTCACCGACCTTTTCCCCAATCAGCGCGGCGAAGACAGCGCGTGGCGTCTGCTCGCCTCCGCGCACCGCGCGCTTGGCGAGACCACCGCCGAGCGCGACGCCCTCGCGCGTCTCGCCATGCTCGACGACGGCGCAGCCGATGCCTACCTGCGTCTCATCGAGATCGCGACCGAGGCGAAGGACTGGCCCTCTGTCACGCGCAACGCCCAGCGCTACCTCGCCGTGAATCCCCTCGTACCCGCCCCATGGCGCGCTCTCGCCGAGGGCAGCACCGCCACCGGCGATCCCGCCTCTGCGATCACCGCCTGGGAAACCGTCCTCAAGCTCGATCCGCCCAATCCCGCCGAGGTCCATCTCCGCCTCGCCCAGCTCCTTCACGACAAGGGTGACCCCACCGCGCGCCGCCACCTCCTGCAAGCGCTCGAGGACACTCCGCGTGACCGCGAGGCCTTGAAGCTTCTTCTCGCGCTCAACACCCCGCCCGCAGCGCCCGCCGCTGTTCCCTCCGCGGCCAAGCCCTAGCGCATGCCTCTCCGCGCGCCACAGCATTCACTTGGTTTGATGGGGCCGCGGTGCCCCCGCCGCGGAGAGCACACCCTACATCGCGATCCCGCGGCGAGGGCACCGCAGCCCCATTTCTTTCAGCCGGCTCACTCCGTCCGCCTCCTCTTCGCGCTCCTCCTTTCGCTCACCCTCCTCTCCACCGCCTCCGCCCAGCGTTTCCGCGGCGGTGGCGGCTACGGTGGCTGGGGCGAGGGCGGTTATATCGACGACAGCACGAAGACCCCGCGCGAAGTCCCTTCGCACAGCACGGGCACGCCCGAGTGGAAAAATCCAAAGGCCTTTTACGACGACGTGTTCACCTTCACGCGGGTCCGTCGCGGTCGTGCGCCCTACAGCCGCGGCGGCTCGTGGTCGACCGACACGCCCGACAGCGATCTCAATCTTTCCTTCCGGCTCCAGCAGATGACGTCGCTGCGAACCAATCCCGATGGGCGTTTCATCTATCTCACCGACAAGGATCTTTCGAGCTACCCGTTCATCTACATGGTGGAGCCTGGCAGTCTCTTCCTCACGCCGGAGGAGATCGCCGCACTGCGAAAATACCTGCTCAACGGCGGCTTTCTCATGCTCGACGATTTCTGGGGCGACAGCGAGTGGGCCAATGCCGAGCGCGTGCTCAAGCAGGTGCTGCCCGAGCGCAGTTTCACGGAGCTTCCACTTGATCATCCGGTGTATCACTGCGTGTTCGACATCAAGGCCAAGGGGCAGATTCCCAACATCCGTCAGGGCATCCGCAGTGAGTTCGACGGCGTTACGTGGGAGTCGAATCACGACGGCGATGTTCGCACGGTGCATCACAAGGCCATCCTCGACGACAAGGGCCGCATGATGGTGATCGCGACGCACAACACCGACAACGGCGACGGCTGGGAGCGCGAGGGCGAGAGCGATTATTTCTTCCACCACTTCTCCGAGAAAATTGCCTATCCGCTCGGCATTAACATCATCTTCTACGCGATGACCCATTGATGGACGCTCGCGGCAAACAACTTCTGGTCGGCTTGGTCGCGCTTCTCGGCGCGGCCACCGCGCTCGCGCAGCCGATGCGCTCGCGCGGCTTCCCGCCGATCGACGAGACGGGCCCGTACGTCCGCATCGAGGGCGGACTCGTGATCAACGAGGACACCGTTCGCTCCGCGCGCGAAATCGCCTCGCACAGCACCGGCACCGCCGAGTGGAAAAATCCGTCCGCCTTCGCGAAAGATGTGTTCACGTTCGCCCGCGTGCAGTTCAAGACCAATGTCAGCACGAGCAACGGCTGGGGTGGGGGCCGCCGCTTCGGCTGGTGGGTCGATTTCCCTGACGCCGATCTCAATTTTTCTTACCGCCTCCAGCAGCTCACCTCCACGCGCACCGATCCCGATGGCCGCGTCGTGCGCCTCACCGAGCCCGAGCTGTTCGACTACCCGCTCATCTACATGGAGCACTGCGGCTACATGCGTCTGTCGGAGGACGAGATTAAGGCCTTCCGCAAATACCTCGTCGCCGGCGGCGCTTTGCTCGTGAACGATTTTTGGGGCAGCCCCGATTGGGACGGTTTCGCCGAGCAGATGAAGCGCGTCCTGCCTGAGCGCAACTGGGTCGACCTCACGATGGATCATCCGATCTTTCATTGTGTCTTCGAACTGAAGGGGCCGATGAATCGTCTCCAGGTCCCCACCATGCAGCTCTGGAATCGCGCCCACACGCCCGACGACCGCGAGTCGCCGCTGCATACTGTCCCGCGCGGCGTCGGCTCCGAGGACATGCACATCCGCGCCCTGCTCGACGACAAGGGCCGCATCATGGTCATCGCCATCCACAACAGCGACGTGAGCGATGGCTGGGAGCGCGAGGGCGAAAACGACGACTACTTCCACACCTTTTCCGAGAAAATCGCCTATCCTCTCGGCATTAACATCGTCTTCTACCTGATGACCCACTGACCCCATGCGCCGAAAAACCTCACGCCATGGAGGGCCGAGCTCCCGCGAGGCCGTCCCCTCCGCAACTCCAGCGACTCCGCATTTGAGGTAGGGACGGGCGGCCCGCCCGTCCGCTTCCACCCCCGACTCCGCCCAAAAAAGAAACTTTCCTTCATGTCCTTCGCCTCTTCCGCCGCCCCTTCTTCCCCGCCTATCATCGACTCGTTCAATGCCGAGCGTGCCGCCGCCGCGCGACTCGCCACCGGCCGCGCGCAGATCGAGACCGAGCTCGCCAAGGTCATCGTCGGCCAGCGCGCCGTCATCGAGCAGATCCTGCTCGCGCTGTTCTCCGGCGGCCACGTGCTCATCACCGGCGCGCCCGGCCTCGCGAAGACGCTGCTCGTGAAATCGCTCGCGCAGATTTTCCACCTGAAGTTTTCCCGCGTGCAGTTCACGCCCGACCTCATGCCGGCCGACATCACCGGCACGGAAATTTTGCAGGAAGGGGAGGGCGGCCGCCGCATGACATTCGTCCCCGGCCCGATCTTCGCCAACGTCATCCTTGCCGACGAAATCAACCGCACGCCGCCGAAGACGCAGTCCGCCCTCCTCGAGGCGATGCAGGAGCATCAGGTCACCGCCGCCGGCGTGCGCCACACCTTGAGCGAGCCGTTCTTCGTCCTCGCCACGCAGAATCCCATCGAGATGGAGGGCACGTACCCGTTGCCCGAGGCGCAGCTCGACCGCTTCATGTTCAACGTCGTGATCGATTACCTCCCGATCGACGACGAGGTGAAGGTCATCGCGCAGACCACCGCCGGCCGGACCGAGGCCATCGCGCCGATCTTCACCGGCGAAGACGTGCTGGGCTTCCACGCTCTCGTGCGCTCCGTGCCCATCGCCGAGGAGATCATCCGCTACGCCGTGCAGCTCGCCGCCGCCTCCCGCCCGCAGCAGCCCGGCACGCCTGACTTCGTCAACGACCTCGTCAACTGGGGCGCCGGCACCCGCGCCGCACAGTTCCTCGTCCTCGGCGCCAAGGCCCGCGCGCTCTGGCAAGGCCGCGCGCACGTCACCGTCGACGACATCCAATCGCTCGCGCTCCCCGTCCTCCGCCACCGCATCCTCCTCAACTACCGCGCCGAAGCCGAAGGCGTCCGCGTCGGCGACATCGTCACCCGCCTCCTAGCCCACGTAAAAGCCCCCGTCGCGAAATGAGTTTCCGCTCCACCAGTCCCATGGGGACGCGGCGCCCCCGCCGCGTCGGATCGAGGGTAGGGCGCGTTATCCCTAACGCGCCGCACCAACTCTGCCCGCTGGCCGGCCCCGCTCAACTATCCCGCGACGTCTCAACGGCGGGTTAAGGATAACCCGCCCTACCACGAGCCACCCCGACATGCCCGCCTCCTTCCTCGATCCCGCCGCCCTGATGCGCATCCGCCATCTGGAACTACGCGCGCGCGTGATCGTCGAGGGCTTCATGAGCGGCCTGCACCGCAGCCCGTACCACGGCTTCTCCGTCGAGTTCACCGAGTACCGCCCGTACGTCCCCGGCGACGATCCACGCTATCTCGACTGGCGCGTCTTCGCGCGGCGGGACCGCTCGTTCATCAAGAAATTCGAGGACGAGACCAATCTCCGCTGCCACCTGCTCGTCGACCAGAGCCGGTCGATGACCTTCGGCTCGCTCGGGTATTCAAAAACCCAATACGCCGCCACCCTCGCCGCCACGCTCGCCCATTTCCTCGATGGCCAGGGCGACGCCGTGGGCCTGTTCTCCTTCGACGAGGTCGTGCGCGACTATCTCCCCGCGCGCCACCGCCCCGGCCACCTGCGCCGCCTGATGCTCGCGCTGGAGCGTCCGTCTGCCGGACAGGCCACCAATCTCTCCGCTCCGCTCGCGCGTCTCTCCGAGCTCGTCCACCAGCGCGGCCTCGTCGTCTTCGTCTCCGATTTCCTCGCGCCGCTCGACCGTCTCGAAACCAATCTCGCCGCGCTCGCCGCCGGGCGACACGAGCTGAGCGTTTTCCAGATTCTCGATCCCGCCGAGCTCACCTTCGACTTCGAGCACGCCGCGCGTTTCGAGGATCTCGAATCCAACCGCGATCTCTTCATCGACCCCGCCGCCGCGCGCCGCGAGTACCTCGCGCGCTTCGAGGCGCACAACACTGCCGTCCGCGCCCTCTGCGACAAGCACGGCGTCTCGTACACCCGGCTCGCGACCAACCAGCCGCTGGAACTCGCGCTGTTTGAGTTTCTCCAGCAGCGCCAGCGCCGCCATCGCACCGCGCGCGCACACTCGTCCCGTTCCGCCGCGCCGGCCCTCGCGTCATGAACTTCCTCGCGCCCTTCTTCCTCGTCGGCGCGGCCGCCATCGCGGGCCCGGTCATCTTCCACCTCATCCGGCGGACGACACGCCAGCGCACCGCGTTCAGCTCGTTGATGTTCCTTCAGCCGTCGCCGCCGCGCATCACGAAGCGCAGCACGCTGGAGCACTGGCTGCTCCTCTTGCTCCGCTGCATCGCGCTCGCGTTGCTCGCGCTCGGTTTCTCGCGCCCGTTCCTGAAAGACACCGCGATCATCGACCCGCCCGCCAGCGCCCCGAAGCGCATCGCCATCCTCGTCGACACGAGCGCGAGCCTGCGTCGCGCCGGTCTCTGGGACGCCGCGCGCCACGCCGCCGAGACCGCCCTCCAGCGCGCGAGCGAACAGGATCAGGTGCAGCTCTTCACCTTCGACCGCGAGGTGCGCGTAATCTTTTCCTTCGCCGAGTGGAACGCCGCCGCTCCCTCTGAGCGCGTCGCGCTGGCCACTGCGCGGCTCACCACCGTCTCGCCCGGCTTCGGTGGCACTGACCTCGCGCACGCGCTCATCGCTGCTTCCGAGGCGCTCGCCGAGGCCGACGGCAAGCAGACCATTTCCCCGCGTCACCTCGTCGTCGTGAGCGACCTGCAGGAGGGCAGCCGCCTCACGGCGTTGCAGGCCTACGAGTGGCCGAAGAAACTCACCGTCGAGCTCGCGCCCATCGCCGGCAAGCCCACCACCAACGCCGGCCTCCAGTGGCTCGCCGAGTCTGCCGACACCGACCGCGCCGCCGACCCGACCACGCGCTTCCGCGTCGTCAACGCCCCCGATTCCACCCGTGAGCAGTTCAAAGTCGGCTGGGCCGACGCCACCGGTGCCTTCATCGGCGCGCCGTCCGATCTCTACGTCCCGCCCGGCCAGACGCGCGTCGTCGCTTTGCCCGCGCCCACCCGCGCCGCCGACCGCGTCGTGCTCACCGGCGACGACGATGCATTCGACAACACCGTCTACGCGATCCCGCCCGCGCCGGTGAAACTCGACGCGCTCTACTTCGGCACCGAGAAGCCCGACGACACGCGCCAGCCGTTCTACTTCCTCCGCCGCGCGCTGCCCGACTCGCGCCGTTTCTCGGTGAAACTCACCGCGCACGCCCCCGACGCCCCGCTGCTCGCCTCCGAAACCGCCCCGGTCTTCTTCGTCACCGACTCGGTCTCCGCTTCCACCGCCGCCTCGCTCCGCGCCGCCGTCCTCGCCGGCAAGACCGTCGTCTGTGCCCCGCGCTCCACCGCCGCGATGGCTTCGCTCGCGCCGCTCTTCGGCGTCGAGTCGCTCAACGCCGCCGAGATCGCGCCCGCGAATTACGCGATGCTCGGCGAGATCGATTTCCGTCACCCGCTCTTCGCCCCGTTCGCCGATCCGCGCTTCAGTGACTTCACGAAAATCCATGTCTGGCGCTACCGGAAGATCGCCGCCGACGTCACGCCCGGCGCGCGTCTCATCGCGAAGTTTGACAACGGCGACCCCGCCTTGCTCGACATCCCGCTGGGCCGCGGTCGCGTGATTCTCTTCACCACCGGCTGGGCGCCCGAGGACAGCCAGTTCGCGCTCTCGTCGAAATTCGTCCCGCTCCTCTACGCCCTGCTCGAGCTGAGCGGCAACGTCGCCGAGCATCCCATGCAGTTCTTCGTCGGCGACCCGCTGCCGCTCCCCGCCGAGGGCGGCACCGTCACGTTGCCTGATGGCTCGACGCGCCCCGTCGCCGCCGGTGCGACGTTCACCGATACCACCACGCCCGGTCTCTACCGCACCGCGCAGGGCCGCTACGCCTTCAACCTCGATCCCGCTGAGTCACGCACCGCGCCGCTCCCGCGCGACGAGTTGGAAAAACTCGGCGTGCCGCTCGCCGTCCCCGCCGCCGAGGCCGCGCACGACACCGCCCATCGCGCCATCCTCCAAGGCACCGAGGCCGAGGGCCGCCAGAAACTCTGGCGGTGGTTCGTCGCCGCGACCGTGCTCATCTTGCTCGTCGAATCCGCGCTCGCCGGCTGGACCGCCCGCCGCCCCGCGCAACCCGCCCCCGCGTCATGATGGACTATCTTCTCACGTCCCGCCTCGATCGCGTCATCCGGCGCGAGCGCCGCGCGGCGTTGCTCTTCCGCCTCGGCACCTGCTGGGCCGTCGCCGCCTTCATCTCCTTCGTCATCGCGCGTTACGGCCTTGTCGCCGGCCGTCCCGCGGCCTACGCGCCTTTCATCATCGGGGTTCTCGCCAGCGTCTCGGCACTCACCGTCATCGTTCGCGATTTCTCGCGCAAGACCGACTACCGCGCCATCGCCCTCCGCATCGAGGCACGCCATCCCGAACTGCGCGGCCTGCTGCTCACCGCGGTGCAGCAACTCGAGACCAACGCTCGCCCATCCTTCCTCCAGACGCAGCTCATCAATCAGGCCATCGAGGCCGCCGTGCAGGCCGATTGGCGCGACTCCGTCCCTCGCTCGCGCCTCGTGCTCGCGCACGCCGTCAATTTCGGCGCGCTTTGCGCGTTGTTTCTCGCGCTGCTCGCTGTGCGCGCAGGCGAGAGCCACCCCGGCCGAGCCTCGCTGTTCCAACGCGAGCGTGAGGGCATCACCGTCACGCCGGGCGACACTGAGCTGGAGCGCGGCAACAGTCTCGTGGTGCTCGCGCGTTTCGGCGGCCGTCTGCCCGACGCCGTGAAGCTCGTGCTCAACGAATCCGGCCAGTCCGAGCGCACCGTCTCGCTCGTCAAGGCCCTCGCCGATCCCGTCTTCGGCGGCAGCGTCACCGACCTCGCGAGCGATCTCACTTACCGCGTCGAGTACGCCGGCACGCGCACGCGCGATTTCAAGGTCCACCTCTTCGAGCACCCGCAGCTCCTGCGCGCCGACGTCGCGCTGACGTTCCCCGCCTACACCGCGCAGCCGCCGAAGCGCATCGAGGACACGCGCCGCGTCAGCGCCGTCGAGGGCACGCACCTCGATCTCGCCCTCGCGCTCAATAAACCCGTCGCCAAGGCCACGCTCGTCCCGAAGAGCGACCCGAAACAATCCATCCCGCTCACCGTCACGCCCGGCAAGGCCACCGCGTCGCTCGTTGCCTTCACGCTTTCCAAAAACGAGTCCTACGATCTCCAACTCGTCGACGCCGACGGTCGCGCCAACAAGACGCCGGTGCGCTTCGTCTTCGAGGCGCTGCCCAATCGCACTCCCGAGATCAAGATCGCCTCGCCGCGCGGCGACGTGAAGCCGTCCGCGCTCGAGGAAATTTCTTTCGAGGGCACGATCTTCGACGACTTCGGCAGTCCCGCCTACGGCATCGCGTACACGCTCGCCGGCGGCGAAACGAAAAACATCGAGCTCGGCCGCGCCACCGCCGCACGTGAGAAGCGCTCCTTTAACTACATGCTGCGCCTGGAGGATCTCGGCGTGAAGCCCGACGACCTCCTCTCGTGGTCCGTCTGGGCCGACGACATTGGGCCCGATGGTCAGGTGCGGCGCACGAGCAGCGATTTGTTTTTCGCGGAGGTCCGGCCGTTCGACGAAATCTTCCGTCAGGCTCAGCAGCAACAGCAGCAGGCCCAAGACGATCAGCAGCAGCAAGGGCAGGGCCAGCAGTCGCAGCAGATTCTCGATCTCGAAAAACAAATCATCAATGCCACGTGGAAACTCCAGCACGACACCAAGCCCGGCGCCGCCCTTAACAAGCAGTACGTCGATGATGCCGGCGTCGTCCACGAGTCGCAGAAGCAGGCGATCGAGCAGGCCAACACCGCCGCCGAAAAAGTCGACGACACCCGCACGAAGGCCCTCTGGTCCGCCGTCGTACAGGACATGGAGAAGGCCGCCGATCAGCTCTCTGCTGCCGCGAAATCCACCGCGCCGCTCACCGCCGCCCTCGGCGCCGAGCAGTCCGCGCTGCAAAACCTCCTCAAGCTCCAAGCCCGCGAGCACAGCGTCGCCCGCGGCAATCGCAATCAGCGCGGCGGTCAGGGCCAGCAGGCGGGCCAGCGCCAGCTCGACCAACTCGATCTCGCCCGCGAGGAAAATCGCTACGAGACCCAGCGTCAGGCCCGCTCGCAGCAGACCCCGCAACGCAAGGAACAACTCCAAGTCCTCAATCGCCTTCAGGAACTGTCCCGCCGCCAGCAGGACCTCAACGAACGTCTCCGCGATCTCCAGACCGCTCTGCAAGAAGCCAAGACCGAGCAGGAGCGCGAGGAAGCGCGCCGCCAGTTGAAGCGCCTGCAGGATGAGCAGCAGCAGATGCTCGCCGATGTCGACGAGCTGAAGCAGCGCATGGACCGCCCCGAAAATCAGTCGCAGCTCGCCGACCAGCGCCAGCAGCTCGACCAGACGCGGCAGGATATCCAGCGCGCGGCCGACGCCGCCGCGCAGGGCTCCGCTTCGCAGGCGCTCGCCGCCGGCACCCGCGCGCAGCGCCAGTTGCAGGACATGCGCGACCAGCTTCGCAAGGACAGCTCCAGCCAGTTTGCCGACGACCTCCGCGAGATGCGCGCCGAGGCCCGCGATATCGCGCGCCAGCAGGAAGACCTTACGAAGCAGCTCCAATCCAGCGACGACGCGAAGCACCGCTCCCTCAGCTCCACCAACGACCAGAGCAAGGACGTCCTCGACCGCCTCGCGCAGCAAAAAGATCGCGTCGATAAACTCGAGGAGCGTGTGCAACAGGTCTCTCAACAAGCCGAGACCGCCGAGCCGCTCCTCGCGCAACAGCTCGAAGACACGCTCCGCAAAGTCGCGCAGGACGACTCCACCAATGTCCGCGAAGCCCGCGACGCCCTCG
The DNA here is from genome assembly GCA_048498795.1 of Verrucomicrobiota bacterium. Classification (GTDB taxonomy): domain Bacteria; phylum Verrucomicrobiota; class Verrucomicrobiia; order Opitutales; family Opitutaceae; genus JBEHXH01. The sequence continues at coordinate 393,539 of JBEHXH010000005.1, read as the reverse complement.
CAAATGAGGGCCTGCTCTCGATGGGCATGGGCGAGCGCCTCCAGCAGCTCCGCGACCGCGAGGACGGCGGCAAGACCATCGACCTCACCCGCGAGATGTTGCAAGAGGGGCTCCGTCCGCAAGCCGGTCAGGCTGCCGAGCGCGCCCAGCACGGTGCCGAGGATCTGCGTCGCGGCGTCGAGCGCGCCGCCGACTCCGTGATCGGCGACGACAGCGAGTCTCTGAAGCTCGCTCAGCAGCAGCTCGACACTGCCACCAAGCAGCTCAGCGATGAGATGAACCGCACCCAGCAGCCCGGCGGCTCCGAGGCCAATCCCGCCAATCGCCCCGGCCAGCCCAACCGCCAAGGCCAAGCCTCCGCCGGCCAACCACAGGAGGATTCACAATCACAACAACCCGGCCCCGGCGCACCCAACCAATCTGCGTCCTCGCAGCGCAACGACCCCAACCGTCTCGCTCAATCCGGCAACAATCGTTCTCCGAATTCTCCGAATCCCTCGAATCAACCGCAGTCTCCGAGCGACGCCCCCGGCGCGAATGGCACGACCGGCACCAACGGCACCTCCAACCAGCCCAACTCCTCCGACCAACTCGCCGACGCAAATCAACCGAATCAGCCCAATCAACCCGGCCAGCCCGGCGGTACTCCGCGCGATGGCAATCGCGGCCAAGCTAATCTCAATCGCAACGCCGCTCGCTCCGGCGCCGATGCCGGCGGCCTGACCCGCACCGGCAGCGACGATGGCGGCGGTGGCGGTCTCGGCATCGACGATCTCCTCGCCGGCGGTCCCATTTCCCCGCGCGGCCCGATGGGCCCGATCACCGGCGACGATTACGCCGCGTGGTCCGACCGCTTGCGCGAGATCGAGCAGATGGTCGACGATCCCCAGTGGCGCAATGCCGTCGCCACCGCCCGCGAGCGCGCGCGCCTCGTGCGGCAGGATTACACGCGCTCGATCAAAAAGCCCGACTGGGCCGTCGTGCAGCTTCAGGTGCTGAAGCCGCTCGTCGAGGTGCGCAGTCACATCGCCGACGAGCTCGCGCGCCGCGAAGCCTCGCGCGAATCCCTCGTGCCCATCGACAAGGACCCCGTGCCGCCGCGTTTCGCCGACTCGGTGCGCCGCTACTACGAGGAGCTGGGCAAAGACAAATGAGCCTGCTTCGCTCCTCCTGATGCTCGTTGCTGCGCTCACGTTTTCCGGCACCGCGTGGCTGCTTCCCGCGGCCCTCGCGCTCGTCGCCGCCGTCGCGTTGCTCGTCTGGAGCTACCGCGCCGCGCCGTCCGGCCCGCTGCGCTGGGCCTGCGTCGTCCTGAAAATCCTCGGCCTCGCCGCACTCGCGCTCTGCCTGCTGGAGCCGCTATGGACCGGCCAGCGCGCGCGTCCCGGCGCCAACATCTTCGCCATCGTCGCCGACAACAGCCAGAGCCTCGCCGTAAAAGATCGCGGCGAAACCAAGTCTCGCGGCGACGACCTCCGCGCGCTCGCTTCCGCGCCGTGGACCGAAGCGCTCGGCGATACCTTCGAGGTGCGACGCTACACCTTCGACGCGCGCCTGCAAAACGCGACCGACTTCCACGAACTCACCTTCGACGGCCGCGCCTCCGCGCTCGGTTCCTCGCTCAAGACGCTCGCCGAGCGTTTCCGCGGCCGCCCGCTCGCAGGCGTGATTTTGCTCACCGATGGCAACGCCACCGACCTCACCGCCGCGCCCGCCAATCTCGCCGGGCTCCCGCCGATCTACCCGGTCGTCGTCGGCCGCAGCGAGACCGCGCGCGATCTCTCCGTTCAGCAGGTGCGCGTGAGCCAGAGCGCGTTTGAGGACGCGCCCGTGTCCATTCAGGCCGACATCGCCGCGTCCGGTTTCTCCGGTGAGCCGGTGCAGCTCCGCGTCGCCGATCAAGCGGGCAAGATCGTGCAGGAGCAGAGCATCGACGCGCGACACGACGACGAGACGCTCGCGTTTCACCTCAATCTCAAGCCCGAGAAGCCCGGCGTCTCTTTCTACAAGCTCAGCGTCGGCCCGCGCGGCGAGGTCGCCCCCGGCCGCGCCGAGGCCACGCTTGCCAACAATCAGCGCGTACTCGTCGTCGACCGCGGGCAGGGGCCGTACCGCATCCTCTACGTCTCGGGCCGACTCAACTGGGAGTTCAAGTTTCTCAATCGCGCCGTGCAGGAGGACGACCAGCTCGCGCTCGTCGGCCTGATCCGCGAGGCGAAGCGCGAGCCGAAGTTCGACTTCCGCGGCCGCGGCGGCGAGACAAGCAATCCCCTCTACCGCGGCTTCGGCAATCAGTCCCCCGAGGAGGTCGAGCGCTACGACCAGCCCGTGATGTCGCGCGTGAATACCCGCGACGAGTTCGAGTTGCGCGGCGGCTTCCCCCGCACCGCCGAGGAGCTTTACGCCTACCATGCCGTGATCGTCGACGATCTCGAGGCCGCGTTCTTCACGCCCGAGCAGGCGTCGCTCCTGCAGAAATTCGTGTCCGAGCGCGGCGGCGGTTTCCTCATGCTCGGCGGCATGGAGACCTTCCGCGAGGGTGGTTACGCGCGCACGCCGGTCGGCGACCTGCTGCCCGTGTATTTGGATCGTGGATACGCCAATGCCGACGCCCCCGAGGGCGCCGAGGAGGGCCCGCCCGCGCCGCTGCACTACGAACTCGCGCGCGAGGGCTGGCTCCAGCCGTGGGCCCGCCTGCGCGACAACGAGGCCGCCGAGAAGGAGCGCATCGGCGCGATGCCGCCGTTCCAGATCATCAACCGCGTCGGCGGACCCAAGCCCGGCGCGAGCGTCATCGCCACCGTGCGCGAGGAGGGCAGGGGAGAGTTGCCCGCGCTCGTCATCCAGCGTTTCGGCCGCGGGCGCAGCGCCGCGCTCACGCTCGGCGACGTCTGGCGCTGGGGCATGGCCGACGCCGAGAAGCACGCCGACATGGACAAGTCGTGGCGCCAGCTCATGCGCTGGCTCGTGGCCGACGTGCCCAACCGCGTCGACTGCGCCGTCGAGCCTCTGGCCGGTGATCCCAATGGCGCGATGACCATCAATGTCCGCGCGCGCGACGAAAAGTATCTCCCGCTCGACGACGCCAAGGTCACGCTCGAGATCGCCCCCGTGTTGAGCGACGCCCCCGGCGGCGCGCTCAAGCTTACCGCAGAGCCGTCCGCCTCCGAGCCCGGCCTCTACACCGCCACCTACATCCCGCGCGCCACCGGCGGCTATCGCGCCACCGCGGTCGTCGCGAGCCAGACCGGCGCCGAGGTCGGTCGCGCCGAGGCCGGCTGGAGCACCGATCTCGCCGCGGACGAGTTCCGCTCGCTCTCCCCCAACGTCGCCCTGCTCGAATCCATCGCGAAGCAGACCAAGGGTGAGGTCATCGCCGCCAGCCAGCTCGACGCCTTCGTGCGCACGCTCCCGAATCGCCAAGCGCCCATGATGGAAACGTGGACGCAGCCCGCGTGGCACACGCCTGTGCTCTTCGGCTTCGCCCTCGCGTGCCTCCTCGCCGAGTGGGCGCTCCGCCGTTGGAACGGCCTGCCATGATCGCCCTCCGTCGCACCCTTTTCCTCCTCGCGCTCGCGAGCCCCGCCTTGCGCGCCGCCGATGCACCCGCACCCGCCGTGCCTTCGACCACGGTCGTGCTCGTCCTCGGCGCTGCGGGCGAGGACACCTACCGCGACGATTTCCTCGGTCAGGCCAACGCGTGGGAAAAAGCCGCCAAGGCCGGCGGCGCGAAGCTCATTGCCATCGGCCGTCACGAGGAGCCCGGCACCGTCACCGATCTCGAAGAACTCAAGCAGGCCCTCGCCGCCGAGCCGAAGGACGCCGCCGCGCCCGATCTCTGGCTCGTGCTCGTCGGCCACGGCACCTTCGACGGCAAGTCCGCGCGCTTCAATCTCCGCGGTCCTGATCTCTCCGCCGACGAACTCGCCGATTGGCTAAAACCGTTCAAGCGCCCGCTCGCGCTCATCGACACGTCGTCGTCGAGCGCGCCGTACCTCGCCAAGCTCGCCGGCCCCGGCCGCGTTGTGATCACCGCCACACGCAGCGGCTTCGAGCAGAACTACGCGCGTTTCGGCCGCTACCTCTCCGAGTCCGTCGCCGATCCCGCCAGCGATCTCGACAAGGATGGCCAAACCTCCCTCCTCGAAGCCTTTCTCAGCGCCTCCGCCAAGGTTGCCGAATACTACAAGTCAGAGGGCCGCCTCCTGACCGAGCACGCACTGCTCGACGACAACGGCGACGGTCTCGGCACGCCGCCCGAGTGGTTCCGCGGCGTGCGCGCCGTGAAGAAGGCTGCCGACGGCAAGAGCATCGACGGCGTGCGTGCGCAGCAGTTCTGCCTCGTCCGCAGCGCCGCCGAGCAGCGCCTCTCGCCCGAGGCCCGCGCCCACCGCGACCAGCTGGAGCGCGACCTCGCCGTCCTCCGCGACGCCAGGCCGAAGCTGAAGGAGGCCGACTACTACGCCCGCCTCGAAAAGCTCCTGCTGGAGCTGGCCCACCTCTACGAGACCCCGCCGGACTCGTGAGCGGGCAGGGGCCGCAACCATCCGCGCTTTGCCTCGTCAGGCAGGGGTGACGGGCGTTTTGCCCGGCCTTTCGTCGCTGCTGATTGGACATTCGCCGTTTTTCGGATTTCCCGTCCCCAACCCAAACCCCGCACCCTTATGAAATCATCCCGCCTTGTCGCGTCGCTGACCCTGCTCGCTGCCGCCTCGCCTCTCTTCGCGCAATCGTCCCCGGCTGCTCCGGCCGCACCCGCCGCCGCTCCGGCTGCATCTGCTCCCGTCGCTCCGCCCGCCGCGCCCCGCGCGCGCACGAGTCCGCACGAGGCGATCAACGGCTCCATCGACGGCGTGCGCGTGAGCGTCGTCTACGGTCGTCCATACTCTGCCAAGGGTGGCACCGGCGAGAAGCGCAAGATCTGGGGCACGCTCGTCCCCTACGGCGAGGTGTGGCGCATGGGCTCCGACGAGGCCACGCTGCTCATCGCGGAAAAGGACATCACCGTCGGCGGAGCCGCCGTGCCCGCGGGTGCTTACACGCTCTGGCTGCTGCCCGCCGCGGACGGTTCCGCGAAGCTCATCATCAACAAGCAGGTCGGCCAGTGGGGCATCGACCGCAACCAGAAGTCGCAGCGCGACGAAAAATTCGACCTCGCGATCGTCGATCTCTCGAAGGACACGCTGTCGTCGAGTGTCGATCAGTTCACCATCGCCGTCGCGGGCAATCGCGCCGGTGGCGGCTTGCTGAAGATCGTGTGGGAGGAGACGCAGTACTCCGTCGCCCTCGCCGCGAAGAAATAACGGAATAACTTCCGCCTCACCGTCCTCGTTCGTGCATCACCCCTGAAACCATGATCAAGCCCTCGCTTCGCTGCTGCCTGTTCCTCGCGTTTGCCTCCGCCCTGTGCGCGCAAAACGCTCCGACCCTCACCATCCCCGCGCCGAGTCCCGCTTCCGTCGTGAAGCAGAAGGTCGGTGCCACCGACATCGAGATCGCCTACTCGCGCCCCGGCATGAAGGGGCGCAAAATCTTCGGCGGCCTCGAGCCGTTTGGCGAGGTCTGGCGCGTCGGCGCCAACTCCGCCACGAAGATCACGTTCAGCACGCCCGTGAAGTTTGGCGGCAAAGACGTCCCCGCCGGCTCGTACGGTCTCTTCGCCCAGCTCGGCAAGGACGAGTGGACCGTCATCCTGAGCAACGTCTCGAAGACGTGGGGTGCCTACAGCTACGACCAGAAGGACGACATCGCGCGTTTCTCCGCCAAGGTCACGCCGCTGGCCGAGCCGGTTGAGACGCTCCTGATCGACCTCAACGATATCCGCGACGGCTCCGCTTCGCTCACCATCGCGTGGGAGCGCACGCGCGTCTCGGTGCCGATCATCGTCGATCTCTCCGGAGTCGTTGCGCAGATCGAGGCGCTCATGGCCTCCGACGCGCCGAAAAAGCCGTACGTCGACGCCGCGATGTTCTACCTCGATAACCACCTCGATCTGAAAAAAGCCGTCACGTGGATGGACGCCGCCATCGCCGCGCAGCCGTCGGCCTACTACATCGTTTACCGCAAGGCCAAGATCCTCGCCGCGCTGGGCGACAAGGCCGCCGCGAAGGCCGCCGCCGAAAAATCCATCGAGATGGCCAAGGCCGACAAGGACGGCGCGGTGAAGGACGAGTACATCCGTCTCAACGAAGCCGTACTCGCGGGCCTCAAGTGATGCTCCGCTGCCGCACGCTCCTCCCCCGGGCGCTCGCTCTCGCGGCGCTCGGCGTGGCCGCACTGGCTCGCGCGGGCGAGACGATTCCCGATTCGCCCGCCGCGATCCGGCAGGAGCTGCGCAGCTTCGCCACCCTCGGCAGCGTGCTCTACGTCGCCGCTCACCCCGACGACGAGAACACGCAGCTCATCACCTACCTCGCGCGCGGTCGCGGCTACCGTACCGCGTATCTCTCTGTCACACGCGGCGACGGCGGCCAAAACGAAATCGGCCCCGAGTTCGGCGAGAAGCTCGGCCTCGCGCGCACCTACGAGCTGCTCGCCGCGCGCCAGCTCGACGGCGGCCGGCAGTTTTTTACCCGTGCCCTCGACTTCGGTTATTCGAAGGACGTCAACGAGACGCTTCGCATCTGGGACCGCCAGCAAGTCCTCGCCGATATCGTCCGCGTCTACCGCACGTATCGCCCCGACGTCGTCGTGGCCGGTTTCTCCACGCAGCAGACCCCCAACCAGCACGGCCAGCATGTCGCCTCCGCCGTCCTCGCCGGTGAAGCCTACAAACTCTCCGGCGACCCCAAGGCCTTCCCCGAGCAGCTTGCCGAGGGCCTGCAGCCGTGGCACCCGAAGCGTCTTCTGCTCAACGTGCGCGGTCGCGCCGACGCACCGAATCTGATCCGCATAGAAGCCGGCGGCAGCGACCCCGTCACCGGCGAAGGCTTCGGCTCCATCGCCGCCCGTAGCCGCGCGATGCACAAAACCCAAGGCTTCGGAAATTTCGCCGCCGCGCAAAACGGCGGCGCCGGCCCGCGCACTGAGTCCTTCAGCGTCCTCGATGGTGACCCCGCGAAGGACGACATCGTCGACGGCCTCGACCTCACCTTCGCCCGCTTCCCCGGCGGCGCCGACCTTGTCCCGCTCATCGACGCCGCGATCAACTCGTTCAAACTCGACGACCCCGCCGCGAGCGTCCCCGCGCTCCTCGAAATCCGCGCCAAGCTCGCCGTGTTGAAAGGCGACCCGGTCCTCGCCGAGAAGCGCGCCCAGCTCGACCGCATCCTCCGCGCCTGCCTCGGCCTCCGCGTCGAGACCACCGTAGCCCACGCCGAGGTGGTGCCCGGTGAAAAAATCACTCTACGCGAAACAGTCTCGGTGAAATCCAGTGTGCCCGTACGTTGGGTCAGCCTAAGCGTGAATTCTCCCGCTGGCATTAGCATTTCCGACCGCGACGGCAGCCTCACCGGCGAAAGCGTGATCGAGCTCCCGGTGAAGGCTGCACCGTCCCAGCCCTATTGGATCAGTGAGCGTTCGACGCCAGGCATGTTTCGCGTCGCGCGCGAATCGCTGGTCGGCCGCCCGCTCAATCAGCCTGCGATCTCGCTCAGCTATACGCTCAGCATCGGCGGCCAGCTCCTCACCATCGACGACGAGCCCGTGGAGTTGATCTCCGGCGCACCCACCGCCCAACAGCGCCGCCCGCTCGTCATCGTGCCGCCCGTCGCCCTCAGCTTCGCTGCCGAATCCTCTCCCTTCGTCCCCGGTTCGACCAAGACCATCCTCCTCGACGTCAAACCCGCCCGCACGCCCACCAGCGGCACTGCTCGTCTGATCGTCCCCGCAGGCTGGACTGTCACGCCCGCCTCGCGTCCTTTCACGTTTTCCAATGGCAGCGACGACACGCATCTCGCCTTCGAGGTCACCGCTCCTGCGCAGGTCGCGTCCGCGGAGATTTCCGCCGAGGCCACCGTAGGAAAAACCACCTCCGCCAATGGCCACCTGATCGTTAACTACGCGCACTTGCCGTTGCAGGAGTATTTCCCTGCTGCGCGACTGAAAGCCATCGCGCTCGATTTGAAACTCAGCGGCCACACCGTCGGCTACATCCCCGGCGCCGGTGACAGCATCGCCGAGGCCCTCGAGCAGATGGGCTGCACCGTGAAGCGTCTCAGTGGCCCCGACCTCACGCCTGAAAAACTCCACGGCCTCGACGCCGTGGTCATCGGCGTGCGCGCGTTCAATGTCCGCACCGATCTCGCCGATCATCTCGCGGGCCTCTACGCGTGGGTCGAGGCTGGCGGCACCGTCATCGCTCAGTACAATCGCCCCGATGGCGGTATGCGTCTGCCGCTCGGTCCGTACGATCTCTCCATCGACGGCCCTGCGCCGCGCCTGCGCGTGACCGATGAGAATGCCCCGGTGTCGTTCCTCGCCGCTGATCATCCTGCGCTCAATTTCCCCAACAAGATCGGCCCCGCCGATTTCGTTGGCTGGGTGCAGGAGCGCGGCGCGTATTTCCCTTCAAAATGGGACGAGGCCCACTACGTTCCGCTGCTCGCGATGAGCGATCCCGATGAGCCGTTGCTCAAGAGCAGCGTGCTCGTCGCCAAGCACGGCAAGGGCTACTACGTTTACACCGGCCTCGCGTTTTTCCGTCAGCTCCCCGCGGGCGTGCCGGGCGCGTACCGCTTGTTCGCCAACCTCGTCTCGCTCGGCAAGGAATGAAGCGCGACGCGAAGCGAGCCCCCGCTGCTGAGAAAAACGAAGAGACGGGCCTGCCCGGCTTTCGCACGTGGTCGGGCGTGTACAGTTTCGCGGTGGTCGTGCTCGTCGTCTGGATCGCGCTGCTCGCGTGGCTCACGGAGGCGTTCACGTGAACGGCCTCGATTACCTCGTGCTCGTCGGCACGCTCCTCGCCGTCGCGGCCTACAGCGTGTGGCGCACGCGCACGCATCACGATCTCGCCACCTATCTGAAGGGCCGCAGTGACGCCGGCTGGCTCACGATCGGCATCGGCGTGATGGCCACGCAGGCGAGCGCCGTGACGTTTCTCTCCACGCCGGGGCAGGGCTATCAGGACGGCCTCGGCTTCATCCAAAACTACTTCGGTGCGCCGCTCGCGCTAATCGTGATCGCCGCGGTCTTCATCCCGGTCTTTCGCCAGCTCAACGTCTACACTGCCTACGAATACCTCGGCCGGCGCTTCGATAAGAAAACGCGTCTGCTCGGCGCGGGTATCTTTCTCATCCAGCGCGGTATTGCCGCCGGTCTCACGATCTACGCGCCTGCCATCGTGCTCTCGACGGTGCTCGGCTGGCGGCTCGATCTCACCATCGTCACGAGCGGCCTGATCGTCATCGTCTACACCGTCACCGGCGGCAGCGAGGCCGTGAGTCTCACGCAGAAATACCAGTTCACGATCATCCTCGCCGGCATGGTCACGGCGTTCTTCGTATTGATGGCCAAGCTCCCTGCCGGCCTCTCGTTTGGTGATGCGATCACGCTCGCGGGCGGCTTTCACAAACTGCAGGCCGTCGATTTTTCCCCGAGCATCGAGCGCCGCTACACGATCTGGTCAGGCGTGATCGGCGGCATGTTTCTCGCGCTGTCGTACTTCGGCGCGGACCAGTCTCAGGTGCAGCGCTACCTCGGCGGCGCATCCGTGCGTGAGAGTCGGCTAGGCCTGATGTTCAACGCCCTCTTCAAGATCCCGATGCAGTTCGCGATCCTGCTGCTCGGTGCGTTCATCTTCGTGTTCTACCAGTTCGAACGCCCGCCCGTCTTCTTCAACCGCGCCGCGTGGACGCAGGCCGCGCAGGGCCCGCAGGCTGAAAAGCTTCAGAAGATCGAGTCCGCCTACGCCACGCTCCACGCCGAGAAGCGCGCGCAGATCAGCCGCTGGATCGCCGCCGAGCGCACCGGCGACACCATGACCGCCGAGGCCAGCCGCGCCGCGGCGCTCGCCGCGAACCAGATCGGCGAATCGCTCCGCGCCGACGCGAAGAAGGCCCTCGTCGCTGCCGACCCGCGCGCGCCGACATCCGACACCGACTACGTTTTCATCACGTTCATCCTCGATTACCTCCCGCACGGCCTCATCGGACTGCTTATCACCGCATTCTTTGCCGCGACGCTTAACTCCAAGGCCGCCGAGCTCAACGCCCTCGCGTCCGCTACCACCGTCGACGTCTACCGCCACCTCGTGCGCCCCGACGCCACCGACGACCGCTGCCTCACTGCGTCGCGCTGGTTCACCGCGCTGTGGGGTGGGGTGGCGATCGCCTTCGCCCTCAGCGTCAATCTCGCGGAAAACCTGATCCAGTTCGCCAACATCGTCGCGTCGATTTTCTACCCCGTCGTGCTCGGCCTCTTCATCGTGGCGTTCTTCTTCAAGCGCGTGGGCGGCACCGCCGTCTTTTGGGCCGCCGTGATGGCGCAAGCCTTCGTCATTACGATCTTCCTGCTGCGCACAACGGTGCCGGTCTTCGGCGTCGCGTACCTGTGGTACAACCTCATCGGCTGCGTCGTCTGCGTCGGCCTCGCTCTATTACTGCAGGCGATCATCGGTTCGCCCGCGAAGAAAGCTGCATGAACTCCGGCCCGGTCATCTGTTTCGGCCAGCAGCCCTGCGGATTTTTTCCACGGCGTTTTCTCTACGCGAAAATCGTCACCGCGCGTCGCCTGCAGTCGGAAATCGGCGGTCGCATCGTTTTCTTCTTCCACGACAGCGATCACGACTCGCGCGAGACACAGACGATCCTGCGCCACCGCCAGACCGATGCGCCGCAGATGCTCAACTTCGCCTTCGCGAACAAACTCCAGCGCAAGTTCTCCCCGCTCCATCTCAAGCGCCTAGTGCCCGGCTGGCGCGACAACACCGCCCGCCAACTCCCTGCCTACGTCGACGCCGCGCACGTCGAGGCCTTTAAGCGCACCGAGGCGACCAATGTCGCTGACTTCTGCCTCGAGCTCTACCGTCACCTCGGCCTGCTCGACGGCATTGAGATCGTGCGCTCCAGCGCCGCGACCGTGCGCACCGCCGCGTGCGCCATCGAAGATTTCTTCGTCGATGTCCCACACGAGGGCGAGATCGTTCGCGCCCGTCGCACTCCGCAGGGCTTCGCGCTCCACGAGGGCGGAGGCTCCGTGATCGCGTTGCCCGACGCGCCATTCACCGCCGCGCAGGTGAGCCCCGCGCGCGACACGCGCCTCAAGTGGATGCAGTCCGTCATCCACTGCACGCACTACGTCTCCGGCGCCGGCGAGCAGGCTTACTTGAACCCGGCCGACGCGCCCGACATCGTCCTCGTGAAACGCGACCCCATCGACCGCTCCGATGAAGCCTACACCGCCTGACCCCGGCCCCTTGCTCGCTTTCGGCGCGCATCCCGACGACATCGAATTCGGCTGCGGCGGCATCATCGCCCTTGAAGCCGCCGCCGGCCGCCGTATCCACTTCGTCATCGGTTCCAAAGGCGAATCCGCCACCAACGGCACCCCGCGCCAGCGCGTCGCCGAAGCCCGCCGCTCCGCCGCGTTGCTCGGCGCGACGCTGGAGTTCGTCGAACTCGGCAGCGACGCCCACATGGAGGCAAGTGTCGCCCGCACTCTGCGACTCGCCGCGATCATCCGTCGCATTCGACCCTCCATTGTTCTCGCTCCGACCACCGTCGAAAATCAGCACCCCGATCACATCATCGTCGGCCGCCTCGTGCGCGACGCCGCACGCCTCGCGCGTTTCGGCGGCGTGAAGGAGCTGAAGAAACAGCCCCGCCACGTCATCGACCTTTTGCTCAACTACGCCGTGAGCGTCGAAGCCGAGCCGCGTGACATCCGCCCCGTGCTCGTCGATATGTCTTCGCCGCAAATCGTCGCGACGTGGACCGCTGCGATGGAAGCCCACGCGAGCCAGATGCGGACGCGCAACTACGTCGAGCTCCAGCTTGCCCGCGCGCGCGTCAACGGCCTGCGCATCGGCCGCGAGCACGCGATGGCCGTGTTTCCCGCAGACCCGCTCGTCGTCGACTCGCTTGCCGCGCTTGGGCGCTCGGCGCGGCATTTCTGAGATGAAGCCCCACCGCGAGGTGCGCGCGTGAGCAGCCGCCCCCTGAGAATCGGCATCACCTGCTACCCGTCGGTCGGCGGGAGCGGCATCCTCGCCGCCGAGCTGGGCGAGGAACTCGCCGCGCGCGGCCACGAGGTGCATTTCATCAGCTACGAGCGGCCCTTCCGCATGCCCGACGCTCCGCGCGTGTTTTTCCACCCGGTGCAGGTCAACGGCTACGACCTCTTCAAGTACCCCGACTACACGCTCCCGCTCTCGGTGAAAATGGCCGAGGTCACGCGCGACCACCGGCTCGACCTGCTGCACGTCCACTACGCCGTGCCGCACGCCACCGCCGCGTTTCTCGCGTGCTCGATGCTCCCGCCCGGCTCGCGCCCGAAAATCGTCACCACCCTCCACGGCACCGACACGACACTCCTCGGCCGCGACCCCGGTTACGGCCCTGCGATCAAGCACGCGCTCGATCATTCCGATGCAGTGACAACCGTCTCGGATTTTCTCCGTCGCGAAACCGAACGCCTCATCGCGCCCGCCCGCCGCATCGAGGTCGTGCACAATTTCTTCGCTCCGCGCCCCGTTACGCGCAACCGCGCCGCTGCTCGCCGCGAACTCGGCCTCGTCGAATCCGACTTCGTCCTCTGGCACGCCTCCAATCTCCGCCCGCTCAAGCGCATCGACCTCCTCCTCGCCACGCTCGCGCGTATCCGTCCTTCGGATACGACGAAGCTGCTCATCCTGGCCGGCGGCGATTTCTCTCCCTTCGTCTCCGAAGTGAAACGCCTCGGCCTCGAATCGCGCGTCATCGTCCGCGAGCGCGTCACCGACATCGAGGATACGCTCGTCGCCGCTGATGCCGCGCTCTTCACCTCCGACTCCGAGAGTTTTTGCCTCGGCATCCTCGAAGCCGCCTGCCTCGGCCTCCCGACCGTCGCGACCGCCGTGGGCGGCGTGCCCGAGGTGATCGTCGACGGTGAGACCGGCCTGCTCGCTCCCGGTGGCGATGCCGATGCGCTGGCTGCGTGCGTCGAAGCGCTGATCGCCGATCCCACTCGCCGCGCCGCCCTCGGTGCCGCCGCCCGCCAGCGCGCCGCGGATCGCTTCTCCGTCGCCGCGATTCTGCCGCACTACGAGCGCATCTATCGCGCCGTCTGCGACGCGGATTCTCACGTGATCATCTGATCTCTCGGACTGTCCTCACCGACATCACGCGATCGGCCTGTGCGGCGCGCCGATTTGCTCCAGCATGGTCACGCTTTCCCGCCCCATGAAATCCCGCCTGCTCGCCCCGCTCGCCCTCCTACTTTCCCTCGCGCCGCTCGCGGCCCAGCCCGCCGCGCCGTTTCCCGTCGCGATCACCGTCGACGCCGCCAAGCCCGTCGGCGAGCTGAAGCCCATCTGGCGCTTCTTCGGTGCCGACGAGCCGAACTACGCCACCATGAAGGACGGCAAGAAACTCCTCGCCGAACTCGGCGAGCTGCGCCCCGAGGAAGTTTATTTCCGCGCCCACAATCTCCTCTGCACCGGCGACGGCTCGCCCGCGCTGAAGTGGGGCAGCACCAACGTCTACACCGAGGACGAGAAGGGTAACCCCGTCTACGACTGGCGCATCGTCGACAAGATCTTCGACACCTACCGCGCACGCGGCGTGCGTCCCTACGCGCAGATCGGATTCATGCCCGAGGCCTTGTCGATCGTGCCCGCGCCCTACCAGCACGAGTGGCGCCCGGGTCTGAAATACGACGGCATCGGCACTGGCTGGGCGTATCCACCAAAGGACTACAACAAATGGGCCGAGCTGGTCTACCAGTGGGTGAAGCACTGCGTTGAGCGCTACGGCCGCGCCGAAGTGGAAAAGTGGTACTGGGAAGTCTGGAACGAGCCCAACGGCGCCTCCTACTGGCACGCCAAGCCCGAGGAATTCTACAAGCTTCACGACTACGCCATCGACGCCGTGCGTCGCGCGCTCCCGACCGCCCGCGTGGGTGGCCCCGATGTCGCGGGTGCGGGCGGTGTGTTCATGGAAAACTTCATGAAGCACGTCGTGAGCGGGAAAAACTACGCGACCGGCCAGGTCGGCACCCCGACGGATTTCCTCGCCTTCCACGCCAAGGGCTCGCCGTCGTTCGTCGACGGCCACGTGCGCCTCGGCATCGCCGCGCAGTTGAAGACCATCGACACCGGCTTCCGCATGATCGCCGCCGTGCCCGAGCTGAAGTCGAAGCCTATCGTCATCGGCGAGTCTGATCCCGATGGCTGCGCTGCCTGCCAAGGGCCGCAGCTCGGCTATCGCAACACCACGATGTACTCCAGCTACACCGCTGCCGTGTTCGCGCGAAAGCACGTCCTCGCCGACCGCCACGGCGTGAACCTCGAGGGCGCACTGAGCTGGTCGTTCGAGTTCGAGGACCAGCCATTCTTCGCCGGCCAACGCACCCTCGCCAACAACGGCATCGACCTCCCGGTGATGAATGTCTTCCGCATGTGGTCCAAAATGAGCGGCCAGCGCCTCACGACCACGAGCTCCGGCGAGGTCTCGCTCGATGCCATGATGAAGGACGGCGTGCGCGGCACCCCCGACGTCGCTGCGCTGACTGCGCTCGACGGCCGCAAGCTCACCGCGATGGTCTGGCACTATCATGACGACGATATCCCCGGCCCCGACGCTGCCGTCGAGCTGAGCTTCGCCCACCTGCCCATCGCAGCCGGCGAGGCCAAGGTCACGCAGTACCGCATCGACGCCGACCACAGCAACGCCTTCACCCTCTGGCAGCGCGAGAAGCGGCCCATCGACACCGCGCCCGGCGACGCCCTCTACGCGAAGCTCGTGCAGGCCGGCCACCTCGCGACTATCGACGGTGTCGCCGCGATGCCCATCGCCGACAGCACCGGTACGATCAAGGTCACGCTGCCCCGCCAGGCCGTGACGCTTTTCGTGATCGAGCTGCCCGCCGCGGCGAAGTGATTCCGAATTGATGCCGGGTGGCGCGGCTGTCATGCACGCCGCAGCCATGCCCTCGCGCGCCGACGATCCTGCCGCCGACCACGGCGCCCGCCTGGCGCCACTCCTCCGGCTTGGCCTCGCGCTGGCCATCGCCCTGATCGCCTTCGCCGCCGGGCTCCGCTGGATTGCCGCGGCCAACACCGACCTGCCCCCGCGGCTTTGGGAAATCGTGCCCGACTTCGCCCCTGAATTTTTTGGGATTCACGGTCCAGCGGTGGCGGCCGATTTGAACGCCAGCCCGTGGCTCAGGGAATCGGCACCACTGACCCGCGAAGCGAAGCTCGCCAGCTATCGGCTCGCTGGCCAGTGGGACGCGCGCTTCGTGATGCTGGCGACCGCCGCGTTGCAGGCTCTGGCGGCAGGAGGCTTGTGCTTCGTGCTCGCCGGCAGACTGCGCACGGGCGCATTCGTCTCTACCCTTGCGGCCGGGTCAATTTTGATCGCATTCGGAGCGCACTCACCGCGACCGAGCATGGATGGTATCTGGGTCAGCGCGGTGCTTGTGCTTTCGCTGCTGCACCTCTGTCTCATGCACGAGAGCACGCCGCGGCAAGTGAGGTGGTGGGCTGGACTGCTCTGCGGCCTCGCGAGCTTGATGGTGTCCATCGCGGGCATTGCCTCGGCCCTCGCCATGCTGGTGCTTAGTGGGGCGGCTTTGCTTCGCGAGAAAGCGTCAGCCGAGCGCCGGGCGATTTTTGGCGCCAACGCCGCTCTAGTCGCACTGGGCTGCCTGCTTTTCGGACATCGCAATACGTTTGGCGCGGCGTTAGCCGACTCGTTTGCAGAGCTGGCGTCATTCCCTCTCACTCATCCCGCGTGGGCAGTCATCGTGTGGGCGCCAGTGCTGCTTGCGCTCTTTCGGCCTATCGATGAACGGCTGCGATTACTGGCATTGTGGAGCGTGTTGCAGCTTCTCGCCTTGGTCTGTCTCAGGTGTCTCCCAGCCGACGATGTGCCCGATCTTTTGTTGGCCGGCCTGATCATCAATGCGGCGGTGCTCGCCACATTGGTCGACTTGCGCGATGTGTGGCAGGTCACGGCGGCGGGTATATGGGTGATCGTTATCGGTGTGGCGGTGGCGAGTCCTCCCAATTCTTTTTTCGCAAAGATCCCCAATCGTGCCGGGCCTGCCCTTGAATCGCCCACGACGCTCGCGCTTTCTCGTTTTGTGGCGACGGGCGACAGCGAGCCGCTGCGTGCGACCGGCGCGATGGCTGAGGCGGATATCACGTGGTTGAGAGCTGTCCTTGAAGACCCGAAAGCCCGTGCGGCTCTGCCGGCCTCCATTCGCCCGCCCGAAAAACTCGAGTCCGATGGCTCAACGAGCGGTTTTCGCGCCGACGGTGCGCCGGAGATTCCCGGCCGTGACAACTTGCCCGCCATCGGTAGCTGGACCGAGCGCGGTGGCGAAGCGACTGGTACGTGGACCAGCCAGCCGCTCATCGCACACGGCGGCCTCGTTCAACTGCGCGTTGCTGGTGAGATGCGTTCGCCTGAAACCGCGGTGGTCCTGCGTCTCGCCGATGGCCGCGAGATCACTCCGGCTAGCGATCCATTTTCTGCAACGACCCGCTGGAAACGCGTGAATTTCTCCGTGCCTGCGGGTGCGTACCGCATTGTGGTGCGCGACAATAGTCCCACCAAATGGATCGCGGTTACGTCGCCGGTTGAAATCAGCTCGTGGTCGTGGTTCGCGGGAAAACTCGTGCGTAGTTGGGTCTGGTGGCTGCTCGCTGGCGTCGCGGTGGCCGCGGGAACGCTCTGGCAGTCGCGCAGCACTTGGCGCGGTTCGACCACTTCGACTCCATCGATCAATTTTCCTTGGCGTGTGCTGCCGTGGCTCGGGCTCGCGGCGTATGCCTTGTTCTTTGCGCAGCACCTCGATCCGACGGCGGGGCCCAACGATGCGGGCGGCTATCTCAATAGCGCGAAGCTCATGGCAAGCGGTCACGTGACCGCCGCGCCGCGCGAGATTCTTGGCGAGCACGATGTGAAGCTCTACCTGCCGTCGACGTTCAGCGTCACTTCGGAAGGCCGCATGGCGCCCGAGTATCCGATGGGTTTTCCGCTCGAAGTAGCGGCGGTGGCGAGTGTGCTGCCCATCGAGTGGGCGGTGCGCGCCGTGATTCTCGGGCAGCTCCTGCTCGGCGTGTGGTTCACGTTTCGCTTGGCGCGCGCGATGGGATTGGTAGGCGGCTGGGCGTGGTGGGCTGCAACGCTGATCGGTTTGTGCCCGGTATATCTCTTCCAAGGTCTCCAATCGCAGAGCGACGGTCCTGCGCTCGTGTGGGCCACGGCGGCAATTTACTGGGCGTGGACGAGCCGGGAAAAACCGTGGCACGCCGTGCTCGCGGGTTTCGCGACCGCGCTCGCGGTGCTCATCCGTCCGTCGAATGTCCTGATCGTTTTCCCCGTGCTCGTCTGCTTCGTCTTCGCGTGGCGGCGGATTTTTCTCTGGGCGCTCGCTGGTCTGCCCGCCGCGGCATGGCAGCTCTGGTACAATCACGCGCTCTACGGTGGCGCGCTGCGCACGGGCTACGGCGATGTCGGAGGCGGCTTTGCGCTGCACTTCCTCTGGCCGACCGTACAGTCCTACGCGCTGTGGTTGCCCGCGCTGCTGACGCCGCTCGTGCTCCTCGCGTTCTTCGGCCCGTTCGTGAAAAACGTGCCGCGGCACACGCGCGTGATGCTCGCCTGCTGGGTGAGCATCTTCGTGGTCTTCTACGCGTTTTATTGGTGCACCTACGACAACTGGTACAACATGCGCTTCGTGCTCCCCGCGATGCCTGCGATGGTCGTGCTGGCGCTCTTCGTGGTGCGTGCGCTCGCGCAGCGTGCGGGATGGGAGTTGTTTTCAGGCGCGATGGGTGGACGCGCGCGCGCGGTGAGCATTGCCCTCGTGATCGCCGCCGCGGCCTGGCAGATCACCGATGCCAACGAGCGACGCGTGCTCTACTGGATGGATGCGAACAACGAGCACGCCTACGCCGCGAAGTGGGCGCGGAACAATCTGCCTGAGGACGCGATCGTCTTCGCCCGGCACGCGAGCGGGTCACTCTATTTCTACACGGACTTGCAGATTCTTCGCTCGGACCACGCACTGGCGAAATCCCCGGAGTTTCTCGCGCGGCTCGCCGCGACCGGCCGGCCGATCTACGCATTCAACTATCACTGGGAACGCCACGGCTATCAGTGGGGCAATGGCAAAGGTGACGGCTACCCCGATCTTCCCGGCGACTGGGATCGCGTGATCTCCCTCTGGGAAGGCGAGGTGGTCGTGTATAAGTGGCGTGCACCCGCCGCAGCAGCATCCATGATCGAGCGCCACTGATCCGGCATGAAGATCACCATCCTCCAAGGCCCGTTTCTCCCCGTGCCCGCGCTGCGTGGTGGCGCGGTGGAGAAAATGTGGTTCGGGCTCGGCCCGGAGTTCGCCTCGCGCGGCCACACGGTGACGCATCTCTCGCGGCGCTTCGCCGGAGTCGCCGATGAGGAAACGGTGCGCGGCGTGCGTCACGTGCGCATCCCGGGTTACGAGCGCCCGCCGCGCATGGCCAAGGGGCTCGTGCTGGATTTTCTCTACTCGTGGCGCGCCGCGCGCCGCGCGCCCGACGCCGATGTGACGATCACGAACAGCTTTTGGTCCCCCGTATTGCTCGGCCGCCGTCATGGCGCGATTTACGTCGACGTGCAGCGGATGCCCAAGGGCCAGATCAAGCTCTACCGTCGCGCCGCGCGCCTGCGCGCCAACTCGTCCGCCGTCGAAGCCGCCATCATCGCCGAGCTGCCGACCGCTGCACCGCGGGTGAAGGTCATTCCCAATCCGCTGCCCTTCGCCCCGCGCCCGGTCGACTGGTCGAGGAAGACCAAGACCGTGCTCTTCGCCGGCCGCATCCATCCCGAGAAGGGCATAGAGCTATTGCTCGAAGCGTGGTCGCGGGCGCGTCGCACCGGCGGGCTCGATGGTTGGGCGCTCGAGCTGATCGGCTCCGTAAAAACGAGCGAGGGCGGCGGCGGTGAGGCGTGGGTCGACGGACTCAGGCAGCGCAGCGCCGCGGACGGCGTGATTTGGGGCGCGCCGATCTACGACGCAGAGAAACTCAATCTCGCCTACGAACGCGCGAGCGTCTTCGCGTATCCGTCCCTCGCGGTGAAAGGCGAGACCTTCGGCGTGGCGATCCTCGAAGCGATGGCTTGGGGCGCCGTGCCCGTGGTGTCGGGTCTCGCGTGCTTCCGCGACTTCGTCGTCGATGGACAGAACGGCTTCATCTTCGACCACGACGCTCCGGACCGCGCCGAGAAACTCGCCGCCGCCCTGATCCGCGCCACGCAATCCGATCTCCGCCCCTTGGCCGAGCGCGCTCTCACAGTGCGCGAGACGCACTCCAATGCGACGTTGGCCGAGGCGTTCCTCGCGGACTTTACCTCGCTTATCCGCTTAAAATAATCCGCAGCTTCTTGACCGACGTTTTATTAAGCGCAAAGGCGCAAAGATAGCGAAGGATACGCAAAGATTGGGGGAAGGAGGAACTGTCCTCCTTCGCGAACCTTTGCCGCCTTTGCGTCTTCGCGCTTAATGAATAGGTAGAGATTAAGCTTTTCGTTCTGTTTACTCTACTGCGGAAACACGCACTGGTCCGAGTAGTCCTGAAGCGCGGGGTGTCCACTTCGCTGCTGAGAAATTCCCATCGGGCCCGCGGTTGTTGCCGCGGGCGGGATAGTTGGTGTTGTAGAATTTTTTCCAGCTCGGATCGCGGCGATCGAGCTCGGCGATGCGATTGGCGGCGAGATTGGTGACGGCGATCTCCAGCGTGTTTTCACCCGGGACGAGCGCGCTGCGCGGAACGAGCACGTGCCACGGCGGCGCGATGAGCGTGGCGATCTCGCGGCCGTTGAGCTTTACGCGGGCGCTGCTCGCGACGTTGCCGAGATCGAGCAGCACGTCGCCGCTAGCGATGGGGCAGGTGAATTTCTGAGTGTAGATGGCGGTGCCGGAGAACGCCTTCACCGCGTCGCCATCGAGTTCGGTCCATGAGTGCAGGTCGGTCATCGTCGCAGCAGCCGGCAGCGTCGGCCCACCGTCGGCGAAGCGCAGTGACCACGCACCGCTGAGCGCGACCGGCTCGCCCTTGGCTTTGGCGAAGACGTACTTCGCGCCAGCGTGCGTGCCGGCCGTGAAAGTTTTCACGAGCATCGTCTCGCCGGGCGCAAGTTGCATGAAGACCTCCGTCGCACCGCTAGCGGACTGCCGGGTAGTGGCATATCCACTACGCGCGGAATTGGGATCGAAGATCGCCGCAGCGGCCGCAGGCGTGGCGAGCGGGAGCCAGCCGGAGACCTCGGTCGTGCCGGAGTTGACGAGGAAATAGAGGTGGCCGGTTGCATCGGCGCGGCGCTCGAACTCGATGTGCTGGTCGACGCAGGTCTCGCGCGCGACTTTCGCGGCGGCGAGGAGCGCCTTCGCGGAGTCGCCGACGATGATGCGGCCCTTGCCTCGGGAGAGCGTGACGAGGCCATCGGCGGATTTGGGCGCAGCGGCGACCGCGGCGAGGAGCGGTTGGATCTGAGCGCGGCGCGTGGCGAGATTGCCCAGGCCGGTGACGTCGGCCGGCATCGCTTTTTCGAAGAGGACGGTCGCACCCGCGTCGGCGAGCGCGAAGAGCTTCGTGAGCGTCTCGCTCGGCATGAGCTTGGTCTCGGGCACGAGGACGACGCGGTAGTGATTGCCGCCCGTGAGGAGCGCGTCCTTGTCGTCGGATACGTTCTGCATCTGCCGGTCGCTGATGTAGTCGAAGGTGAAGCCCGACTGGAGCAGTTCCTGCACGGTGGAGAGCCCGGGCGCGCCCGCGCCGCGGCCGCCGGCGTTGGAGCCGAAGTGGGGCATGAGGCCGTTGCCACGCTGGGCCCACGTGTCGTGGATTGGGTAGTAGAGGAGGATGTCGTTGGCGGGGCGACCGGCTTGGAGGAACGACTGGCAGCGCGTCACATACGCGTTGAGCACGTCGGCGTCGGCCCAGATGGAATTCGACGGATCGAGTTCGACCGAGGCGTAGAAGTGGTGGCCCGGCCACGGCTCGCTCGGCGGGGAGAAGACCGTACCGTGGTAACAGTTGTGGTTTACGCCGCCGAGGAACATGAGGTCCACGCGGCGCTTGATGTCACCGAGCGTGGAACTCCAGTGCTCATCGAGCCACGTCGCGGTCTCGGAGGAAGCGAGATTCTTGCCCGTGACGTGCGCGGCGGACGACGCGAGCTTCATGCCGGCAACGCTTTGGCCCTCGGTCTCGGGGATGCTGCTAGCGGCGTAGAGATCGAGGATGTTGGCGGGGGAGCCGTGCGCTTGATTGCGGATGAGCGCGTGGTGCGTGGCCGACCACTTCGCCCACGGAATCGTGTATTCGTCGAGCAGCAGGTCGGAAACCGTCTCGCGATGATCTGACATCACACGCGCGTTTTTCTCGGGCGTGTCCTTGCCGAAGAAGGCGGGCAACTCGTCGCGTAGATCGTAGCCGCGGCGGCGCTTGAACTCGTCGAAGAAGTGCGGCGTCCAGTTGGATTCGCCGCTGGCGTCGTCGACTTCATAGGAGTCGTTGAAGTAAGCGCGCAGGCGGTTGGCGTTGTGCCCGGCGTAGGCGGCGTCGAAGTACGCGAGATACTTTGCGAGCGCGCCGGAGTTGAAGTGATCGATCACGTCGCCCTCGCCGCCGGGGCCGGCGCGCTCGACCTGCTTGCCGTGATAGCCGAGGAAGACCGCGTAGAGCGTCCACGTGCCCGGCGACGCGGGTGCGGTCCAATCGAGTTTGCCGTCGGTGCCGACTTTGTCGGTGAGCACGACCTTGTCACCGGATTCCGAATACGCGACGAGCGCCTGCAACTGCAGCGGACGAGGGAAACGCACCTGGTCGAGGCCGAGGTCCTGCAGGTTGGGATTGGATACGACCGGGTCTTTCAACTCGCCGATAGTGACTTTGCGCGGACCCGCTAGTCGCACGATCGGCGTATCCGTGCCCGCGACGGTCTCGGCGAGACGCTCGCCGCCTTTGACCGTGTAAGTCTTCGTGACGACGTGGCGCGCGGCGATCTCGGGCGTGACCTGCTTGCCGCCAAACGGCCAGCCGGTGCCGGTGGCCATGTCGATGCCGAGATCGAGGCGTTTGCCCTCGTCGAGCACGTGGTCGAGCTGCGCCATGAAACCCGGCGAGAGGAAGTCATTGAACCGGCTCTCCTCGCCGCGCACGCCGTAGATCGGCGTGATCTCGAGGCCGCCGAGTCCGGCCTTGGCGTATTGCTCCATGCGCACCGTGAAATCTTCCTTCGTGCCGATGTTACCGAGCCACCACCAGCGCGACCACGGCTTGGTCACCGAGGTGACGGCAGGCCATGCGAGATCGGGATTAGTGTTCGCGGCGAAGAGCGAGGTGCAGAGGCCGACAGCGAGTAGGGGAAGGAGACGGTGAGGTTTCATGAAAGAGTTACGGCAAGCGTGCTAAGAAGGAGGGGCGTTAGGGCTGTTTGGTGGGCGCAGGCGAAGGAGCTGGTGTGGGCGCGGTCGTCGGCGCTGGCACCGTTTCGGCTTTTGGAATTTTTCCGCGCGTGTATTGGTCAAACACATACAGCGACGGCAGGGCATTGCGCTCGTCGTCGAACATCCCGCGGCGCGCGAGCCCACCCGTGACGGCTGGCTCCCACCAGAAGATGCCGCGGCCCAGTCCGCCCGGCACGGCGAGCATGATGCGGTTCACCGCTTCGAGAAAATCACGCTGACCTTCGGCGCTCTCGGGAAACGGCGCGGGGTGATCTCGGTACTCGGCGGGTTTCCAGTTGTACGCGATCTCGACGAGGATGATCGGCTTCTTGTAACGCTCGGCGGTCGCGGCGAGGCACTCGCGCAGCTCCAGCAACGAGCCGTGCCACCAAGGATAGTACGACTGACCGATGACGTCGAAGGTCACGCCGCGCTGAAGGAGATTGTCGAAGAACCAGCGCGTCTTCGCCCATGTGCCGGATTTTTCGATCTGGATCAGAATGAGCGGACGCGGGCTCTCGCCGCGGCCGAGATCGATACCCGCGATCCCGGCCTTCACGAGGTCGGCGAAGTTGTCCCAGTTCTGCGGCAGCTTTCCGTCGGGCCAGAGCATGCCGTTGGTGATCTCGTTGCCCGGCTGTATCATGTCCGGCATGACGCCCGCCGCGCGAAAAGCCGTGACGGTCTCTCGCGTGTACTCGCGCACGGTCTCGACGAGCTCGGCGTGAGATTTTCCCTCCCATGCCTTCGGCAGAAACTGTTTCGCCGGGTCGGCCCACGTATCGGAGTAGTGGAAATCGAGGAGCAGTTTCAACCCGAGCGCCTTGGCTTCCTGCGCGGTGGCGATCGTGTACGCGAGATCGTTGGGCAGCGGACGAGCCTGCGACGACGGCGTGTGAAACACCCGCAGCCGCACCCAGCCGTAGCCATGGTCGCGGAAGATCTGCAGGCCCGGTTTTTCCACGCCTGCGTCCTTGAACTTCGTGCCGCGTTGCTCGGCTTGGCGGAGAAACGACAGGTCCGCGCCGATCGCGTAGGACAGGATGGGTGACTCGGCATTTTCTTTTTCCGGGGCGGCCGGTTGACCGAGTGCAGCGGCGGCCAGCGCGAGGCTGACGACGGCGAGCAACTTGGGGTAGGCCATACGCAAAAGGGGAGCGGAGACCAGACGAGCAGCAACCGCCGGAGATTCTTTCCGTCCGACGAATTGCACGACATGCTACTCGCTTGCGAAGGCAACTGCATGATTGAATCACACACTCCGTTTGCCATGATTGTGGCTGTGGATAACCACCCCTCGGTCCGCTTCCAGTGGAGTTTTGTCTCGGTTCAGCTCAAGTCGCGACGCCAATTGGCGATCACTCGGGCATGACACCGCCCATTTTCAGCAAAGGTCGCGTCCTCATCGGTGAGGACCTGCCCTCGCTCGCCGCGTTGATGTCCAACGCGCTCAGCGAGGCAGGCTACGACGTGCGCATCGCGTCCGATGGTGCGGAGTGTCTGCGCGTCGCGCAGGAGATCGTGCCCGACCTCATGGTGCTCGATATCATGATGCCGAAGATGCACGGCTTCGACGTGCTGCGCGCGCTGCGGGCCGACCCGGCGACGAAGGGCATCGCGGTGATGATCTGCAGCGGTAAAGATTTCAAAACCGAGCGCGAGGAGAGCGACCAGTTTGACGTGGTCGACTATCTCACGAAACCCATCGCACCGTCGGCGCTCGTGGAGCGCATCGAAGTTTTCTTCGGTCAACGCACCGGCTTCACCGCGCCCGCCATCCCGCTTGCGCCGAAGCCGAAGGTCGAGCCCTACAAGCGCTCGCTCGATCTCACTCGCCCGCACCTGCACATCTGGGGCGCGCGCGGTTCCACGCCGACGGTCGGCGGACGTTTCCAACGCCACGGCGGCAACACCTCGTGCATGTCGATCACGGTCGGCGACGAGATTTTCATCTTCGATGCGGGCAGCGGCATCCGCGACCTCGGCATCATGCTTGCTGGGAGCAAGCTCCGGAAAGTTCACCTCTTCATCACGCACCCGCACTGGGATCACATCCAGGGCTTCCCGTTTTTCACGCCAGCCTACATCCCCGGTTTCAACATCACGGTCTACGGCGCGAAGGGCTTCGGCAAGGACCTCGAGTCGATCTTCCGCGGCCAGCTCGATCGCGATTATTTCCCGGTGCAGCTCGATGACATGAAGTCTAATCTGCAATTCCGCCACCTCACCGAGGGCGTGCTGGAAATCGGCCCCGCGCGCATCTCATGGGAGTTTGCGCAGCACCCCGGCGCGACCGTCGGCTACAAGATCGAGATCGGCGGCCAGACCATCGGCTGGGTCCCGGACAACGAGTTCCTCCAAGGCTACGTCGGCGCACCTACGCTCGGCCTCGACGATCCGCTCGTGGTGACGTATCAGCGCATGATCACGCTGCTCGCGGGCATCGACATCCTCATCCACGAGGCGCAGTACATGCCCGACGAGTACGCGATGAAGGTCGGCTGGGGGCACTCCTCCGTGCCCAACGCCTGCCTGCTCATGAAGCTCGCCGGCGTGAAGCGCTGGGTCGTGACGCACCACGACCCGATGCACGACGACATCTTCCTCGAAAACAAACTCAGCCTCACCCGTCTCATCCTCGAGGACATCGGTCAACCCACCACCGTCACCCACGGCTACGACGGGATGACGGAGATTTTGTAAGGGGAAAACGGATACGCCACAGGCGTAATTCACCGAAACATTTTAGCCACAGATTACACAGATGGGCACAGATGAAGGCGGCAGCTATCCGTGCCCATCTGTGTAATCTGTGGCTAAGAAAATTGGCTCCGGCTTACTTGTCAGTCGGCGGCGTGAGTTTCACGTATGTCGGCGCATTGCGATCGCAGGTGAGCCAGCCGTCGACGACGTGGAGCTCGGTCACTTGGATCGAGCTGCGCTTGCCATCGCGGCGATCCGAATCGGCGGCGACGCCGGGGTGCACGAAGTAGAAGAGAAACGCGCGGTCTCCACTGAGAATGACCTCGGGGTGATGGCCGCCATTCTGGTCGTCTTTGCCGGTGCCGGGTTTGTCGAGCAGGCTCGCGGGCTGACGTTCCCATGTGAGTGCGTCGTCGGAGCGGTACGCGCCGAGGCCGATGTTGCCGAGCAGATCGATCAGGAGCCAGTACTTGCCCTGCCAGAAAAACGTGAGCGGCGCTTCGCCGCGGTCCTTCGGCAGATGCGCGGAGCCTTTGTCGGTCCAGTGGTAGAGGTCGGGGCTGTCGGCGTAGAAGGTGGATTTGCCCGCGCGCTCGTTGTTGTACCACATACGCCACGTGCCGTCGGGGAGATGCTGCACGCACGGGTCGATGACCTTTTCGGTGACGAGTGCGAGCGTGGATTCGTAGGTCCATTTTTTGAGGTCCTTGCTCGTCACGTGCACGATGGTGCGCGGGTGATTCCAGTCCTCGAAGATGCCCGGCACCACGACCACGTACATGTGGTAAACGCCCTCGTGATATACGAGCGCGGGCGCCCAAAACGTCGGCGTGCCCTCGGTGTTGGGAATCTCCTTCGGGAAATCCACCGTGCCGCGATACGTCCACTTCGCGCCATCGGTCGACTCCGCGATGCCGATGGGCGTGCCGTGCACCCACGTGACGGCAGTGAGACCGGGGACATTGGCGCGGCGATTGGTATAGAACATCAGCCACTTCTTCTCCGCGCGGTCGTAGATGATCGAAGGATCGGCCGCGCCGTCGAAAGTCGGATCGCGGAAGAGCGGCTGCGCGGCTAGCTTGCCAGCGGCGGTCTCGGCGGGCGGCGGCGGCTTCGGCGCTTCGGGAGCGGCAGCGGGCGCGGTGTTCTGGACCGGCGCGGGTTTGCTCTGGCCGAAGAGCGAGGTGGCCAGCACAAGCGAAGCGAGGGGCAGGAGGGATTTCATGAAAGGATCATTTCGCGGTTTCGCGGACGGGGAGTTGCGCGGATGGAGTGACGTGCACGACCGGCCAGTCATCATCCCACGAGAGCGGGTCGATGCGCAATTTTGAACGGCCCTGATCCGCCGCGTCGTACGCGTGGAAGACGATGTAGTCTTTGCCGTCGAAGCTCGCGACCGCGTTGTGCCCGAGGCCGTACCACTCGGCATCGCCCGCGAGCAGCAGCGTGCCGCCGCCGTGCGCGAGCGGCGTGCCCGCGCGGTCGACATACGGGCCGGTCAGTTTCTCGGCGCGGCCGACGATCATCTTGTAGTCGCTGCGCGGCCCCCGGCAGCAGTAGTCGATCGACGCGAAGAGATAGTAGTACTTGCCGTGCTTGAAGACGAAGGGCGCCTCGATCGCATTACCGCCCGCGGCGGGCGGCTGGCCTTCGGGCGCGGGCGGATTGGGCGCGTGAGGATCGCGTTGCCGGCTCGCGAGGGTGGGGAGTTTCGCCGGATCGTCGGCGAGGCTGAGTCGATCCGGCGCGAGCTTGGCGAGTTTCACGCCGTCCCAAAACGAACCGAAGACGAGATACGGCGTGCCGTCGGTGTCGACGACGAGATTGGGATCGATGGCGTTCCAATGGGTCTTGCCGGGAAACGACTGGATGACCTTGCCGTGGTCCTCCCACTTGAAGTGCGGGTCGGCGGGATTGAGGGTTACGTTGGTCGCGACACCGATGCACGAGGTGTTTTTGCCAAAGGCTGAGACGGAATAATAGAGATAGTATTTCCCGTCGTGGAAACTGATGTCGGGCGCCCACGTGTGGCCCTTGTACGAGGGGATGGCCTCGACGGCCCACGCCGGCGGAGTCGCGAAGACCGGCGCTTCCTTGTGCCACGTGTGCAGGTCTTTTGACGACCACACCACGATGCCCACGCCGGTGGCGAAAATGTAGTACGTGTCCTTTTCGCGGATGATCACCGGATCGTGCATCGGCACGCGCAACGAGCCTGACGCGTTGCCACTCGGCTGCGCGCGCAGCGCTGAGGCGGCGAGCAGGGCCACGACCAGCGAACGGAGAGTCACGACGAGCGCAGAGCGACGAAGCATCGGGGTAAAAGCTGCCGCTGAGGTTGCTCGCACCGCGCGACGGAGAAAGGGTGCGCGGGGTGGTCAGTCTGAAAATCCCGATCACTGTTACACGCAGGCCGCAAAGGGAGCGAAGAACGTGGGGCACTTCGCTATCTCTGCGGCCTTCGTGTAAAACGTCTGCTCCGAATCTATCTTCTGTAAAAGCTAAGCCTCGCTCACATTCCCGTCGGCTTGCCGAAGATCACGGCTTCGTCGTTGAGGATGGCCTGGCCACTCTTCGCGAGCGTGATCATTTCCGCACCGGCGAGAAGCACGGGGCCGGGGCCGTGCGGGGCGGTGTTGCTCACGGGGCGCGCGTAGTAAAACGCGGGGTCGAAGCCCATGCCGGTGCCCACGCACACGTTTTCGATCTGGCCCTGCGCATTGACCTGCGTCGTGACGGCGTGCCACGCGAGCGTGACCATCGGGCCGTAGGCGAGGGCGTTGAGCCAGCCGTGATTGATGCCGCGCGCGATGCAGTAGGTGTAGATCGCGGTGGCGGAGGTCTCGAGGTAAGAGTCGGGGCGGTCGAGGAGCTGGTGCCAGCGGCCGTCCTTGGCCTGACGCTCCGCGAGGCCGCGCACTTGCGTGCGGTAGAGGTCGAGCACGGCGGCGCGGCCGGGATGATTTTCCGGCAGCACGTCGAGCAGCTCGGTCATCGCGAGCAGCGCCCAGCCGTTGGCGCGTGCCCAGTGAAACTCCGGGTGCACATCCATCGACTCGACCCAGCCGTGCATCCACAGCTTTTTCTCGCGATCAAACATGCGCGCGGAGAACTGCGTGATCTGCTTCACCGCGTCGTCGAAATACTCCTGCTGGCCCGTGAGCGCGCCCATCTGCGCGAGCGCGGGCACGCTCATGTAGAGATCGTCGAGCCAGAGCGCGTGCGCGAGCGGACGGCTGCGTGAGAGCGTGCCGTCGGCGAGACGCTCCTGCTTCGTGTGGATCCACGTCATCCAGTTGTCGATGAGGGGACGATACTCGCCGGGCACGCCGGCGCGCTGCGTCTTGATCATCGCGGCGCACATCGAGCCGGAGTCGTCGAGCGTGCGGGGATTGTTGACCGCACCGAAAAGATTTCGCTGGCCGCGTCCGCCGCCTGCGGCACCTGGTTGTCCGGCGGCGGGAGCGGGTGTGCGGAAATACGGCGCGCTATCCGCGATGAACTTCATGCGCGTGGCCACGTACTCCCGGAAGCGCGCATCGCCCGTCGCGTCGGCCGAGGCGAGCATGCCGGAGTAAACGACGCCCCACTCGTAGCCAATGAGGTTGAACGCGCCGCGCGCGAGCTGCGCATCGGGATTGGGCGCGGTGAGTGGGCCGAGGTCCGCACCGGTCGCGCGGCTGACGAATTTCGCCGGCGTATTCGCGTCGAGATAATCGCGCACGCGCACGAGGACCTTGGTGATTTCCTCGACCGACGCCGGGCCGTAGGGCACGGGATACTCGGCCTTGGGGCGCGCGGCGTTGAACTGCGGGTTGATCACGCCGGTGGTGGGCCGCGGGGCGTTGGCCGCGGCGGGTGCCTCAGTCTGCGCCGAAGTAACGGAGGCGAGCGGTACAGTCATGACGAGCGAAGCGAGGAGCGTCGGGACAAACTTCATGGCGGGGTGACAGGAGGAGTTTGAGCGGGAGCGGCGTTGTTGTTGGCGCCGCGACGGCGGCCACCAAAGCCGCCCTCGGGAGGGGCGGGCAATTCGTTGGGCAGCGCATCGGCGCACAGATCAAGAATCTCGACCAGCGTGAGGCTCGTCTGCGCGGCGTCATTGGTGGAGACGAAGGCCTCGTGCACGGGATTGAGTGCATCGGAGCCGGTGATGGGGCGCTGCGTCGCCGGACGTGCACGCGAGAGCGTGTTGAGCGCGATCTTCGCGAAGGCGGGATTCTTCGTCACCGAGTAGGCGTACGCGGCGAGACGCGGGCCGCCCTGCGCGGTCTCGACAAGCGAGCCGTCGTCGCGCTCGTGGCCGGTGGTCTGGTCCCGCTTGAGGATCGCGGCGAGTTCCTTGGCTCCGCCTTGCTCTTGCGGCACGGTGCCGCCGAGGCGGCAGAATTGCAGCCACGCCTTGGCCCAGTCGTCGCGGGCGAGGAGCGGGAGGAGTTCGAACATCACCTCGGCGCCGCCCTGAATCGTGGTGAGATTGTAGGTCACCGGCACCTGCTCCTTCGCGATGGGATCAGGGATGGCGATGAGTTTGCCGGTGGCGGGATCGTAGCCCACCGTCATGCTGCCGCCGCCCTTGAGGGGCCCGATGCCGCCGTCGCGGCGATCGGGATTGAGGCCGTTGAAGACGCCGGAGCGGATCCAATATGGCATCGCGAGAATCGAGTCGACGCCCGCGAGGATGCGGTCGCGCCACTTCGTGTCGCCGGTGCGCTCCCACTCGGTCATCCAGTTGCCGACGAGCGCGAACCAGTCGGGCCCGATGCGGATGCGGCCCGGCACCTGCGGGTCCTGCGGCAGCGGCGGCTGCGCGAGGCGCATCGGGTCGTGCGCGATGGCGGCGAGGTCGGACTGCAGCATCTCGCGCATGATGTCGCCCGTGCGCTCATCGGAGGTGAGATAGTAAAACGGACGCCAGTGCGCGGCCTGGCTGATGCGCGCTTCCTTCGCGCCGCAGCCCCACTTGATGACGTTGTGCCGCGAGCCGAGGCCGGCCATCGGCCCGAGATGATACACGCAGGTCTCGCTGGTGTTGCGCGAGAGCGCCTCGGCGAAACGGAAATAGTCCGCGCGCCCGGTGCGCAGGTAGCTCGTCCACGCCCACAGCGGCGCGCCGAGCTCGGTGTTGTCCCACGCGTGGCCGCCGAAGTCGTAGTACCACACGTGTGCGGCGTTGTTGTAAGAGTGAATCACGTCGCCGTAGGTCCAGAAACCGTACCAGTGGCGCTCGTCGATCTGCTGCTGATAATAGGCGAGCGTCGAATCGAGCTTGTCCTCGACCGCGGCCTTCAACGGCGTCGAGCGATCGGCGACGCTCCAGTTGCCAAACACGCCGGTCGAGCGCAGGTACTGTGGAGTCGCGGCGAGCAGCGGGAGTTTTTCGCCGAGATGCGCGAGCGCGACGGTGTCGTTGCGCGCGGGCACGGCCTTGGTCGGGAAGAGCGTGAGTTCGCTGGTACGGCCGACGCCGTAGGGTGTGCTCATGCCCTCCTGCACGTCCTCGTACGAAGCGGGGAGGCCGTGGGCCTTGATGTCGTAGTGGCGCATGTCCATCGCCGGGCCATCGGGCGACCAGAGCCACGCGGTGAGTTGCGCGGTGGACTTGGCCGCGTCGCGAATCTCGAGCCCGGCGGGAAACGACTGCCAGAAATTCTTCACGCTGATCGCGAGGCCGCCGGTGGTGTCGCCGACAAACGCGAGACCCGACGCGCGCTTGCCCGCATCGGAAAAGAGCCACGTGCTCTGCGGATTGGTGCGCTTCGCGACCGTGAAGCCCTCGGGTGAGGACTGCGTGAGCTTGAAGTCGCTCCAGATCGCGAAGTCGCCATCGGGGCCCCAGTACCGGCCGCCCTGAAACGGTTCGCCGGCGACCTGCGTGGCGTTGCCCGAGCCGGGCTGGATCGGCTCGCCCCAGAGGCCGCCCTCGGCGCTGCCGCCGGAGAAACGCACGTGGCGATTCTGCACCGGCTCGCGCATCGGCACGGCGAAAGTCACGCCGAGTCCGCGGATGAAGTCGGTGGCCTCGTTGCCATCATACACGATCGTGTGGACCATGCGGACCGCGGTCTCGCCCTTGTAGAAATAGAGGCGCACGGAAAACGGCAGCCAGTGCCGCTCGCCTTGGAGGCCGTAGTGGTGGCCGTCGATCTTCACCACGGCGCGAACGGGGCCGGACTGCTCGACGGTGACCTGCTCGATGGTGCCGAGAAACTTCTCGCGGCGCGGCGTGCTGTCGGCGTCGCCATCGGGACCGTTTTGCAACACGCACACGAGCTGGCCAGCGCGCGCGACTTCCTTGCCGTCGATGGCGAGCGAATCGATCAGTGCATGACCCGAGGTCGCGAGGCGGCAGGTGAGGGGGCCGGTGTTGATCTCGATGGAATTATCCGTGCGGCGGACGGTGAGCGCGCCGTCGATCTTGGTCGCGGTGGCGACGGTCGAGAGCGTGAGCCCGGTGGCGGATTTCGGGCCGCCGACGGTGGCGACGCCCGTCCACTTCAGCGTGCCATCGGGCCAGTAGGCGAGGGGCCAAGTCTGCACCGGCAGCGATTTGCCGTCGGCGGTGGTGAGGGCAAAGGCCTGGTCCTTCGGCACGGTGCCGCGCGGCCACGGTACGCCGAAGCTCACGCCGGTGCCTGCGGGCGGCGGCGCTTGGTCGAGCCAGTGCAGCGGGACGTCGGCGGCGAGGGCCGCAGTCGCGAAGGCCAGCGATGCGGCAGCGAGAAGACGGGAGGGCATCATGAAAGACGGGGGTTCTAGAATAGCACGGACCGCGCGGTGCGGACCGACACAGCGATGTTGCGACGCGAGTCGTTTCGCATGCGGAAACGATGCGGGGTAGGCCGAGCGTAGTCGGCCAATTTCCAGCGGCCAGTCAGAACGGGCCGACCCGCCAATCACGGGGTGCGGCGCGGCAGCGTGGTGAACTCTTTACCGGGGTCGTTGGCCGTCTCGCTCAGCGCCATGCTGAGGTACATGAAGGCACCGACGCCCTTCTGGTCGTTGGTTTTGACCGGCACGGATTGATAATTGTCGTAGAAGCCGTTTTCGCCGCCGAGCGTGCCGACCTCGACGATGCCGCGGATGTCCATCGTGTCATTGGGCTTCACGTCGACCTTGTGATTGAGAATACCGCGGGTCGCGCGGCGGGCGTGCTCGAGATACTCCGGCGGCAGCCAGCCGCGCTCGGCCCCGCGTGCGAAGGCGTAGGCAAACATGATCGAGCACGAGGTCTCGACGTAGTTTTTCGGTGCGGTGGGCTTGTTCATGATCTGCCACCACATCGCGGTGTCGCGGTCCTGAACCTTGAGCACGGCGGCGCAGTAATCGCGGAAGATCGGGAGGATTTCCTTGCGGCCCGGGTGATCGAGCGGGAGCCAGTCGAGGATGTCGGCCATCGCGACACCGTACCAGCCGACCGCGCGGCCCCAGATCTCGGGCGCGGTGCCCGTCTCCTTGTTGGCCCACGGGCGGGTCTTGGTCTCATCCCAGCCGTGGAAATAGAGCCCCGTCTTCGGGTCGTGAGTGTGCTGGTGGATGAGCGTCACCTGATGCACCGCGTGGTCGAAATACGCCGGCTGATTTGCGATCGCCCCGTACTGCACGGAAAACACGTCAGCCATGTAAATTCCATCGAGCCACATCTGGTTTGGGTAGGTTTGGCGATGCCAGTAGCCACCGTCGGAGGTGGTCGGCTGCTCGGCGAGTTGGCGAGCGAGGAGTTGCGCGGCCTTCAGGTATTTTTCGTCCTTTGTGCGCATGTAGGCCCAGAGGAGCGCCGGGCCGGGACGGACTCGGTCGAGACTGAACAGGTTGAACGGATATGCTTTCTCGTCGATCGTCCCGTCGGGCTTCACAAAACCATCGAGCCACTCCTGCGAGTATTTGAGATCGTCGTCGCGGCCGGTGCGCACGGCGATGGAGCAGAGCGCGTCGGCCAGCATGCCCTGGGTGTAGTTCCAGCCGCGGAGATCTTTCGGCTGCGGGTATTGCGCGCGGACGGAGTTGGCGATGCGGATGGACCACGCGAATTTTGCCGCGCGGTCGGCGGTCGCGACGGTCTTGAAATGATGGACCTCGCCGGGCTTCACGCCTGCGGCCGTGACGGCGTCGACACGCCACGTGTAGGATTTTCCAGTGCTCAGAGTATCGAGCAGGAACGTCGGTTTCTCGACGCGGCACTGAAAGGCCGGCTTGTCGCCGCTGCCAAACGACACCTCGTAGGCCGTGGCGCCATCGACGGCGGGCCAGGCGAGGATGATGTTAATCGGCACATCGCTCGCCGCTTCGGCAGGTATGAGCGAGGCGGTTTCCGCGGCGCGGGTGAGCGCACCGGTGATGAGCAGGGCAGCAGCGAGACGGAGCAGGGCAGGGAGGCGCATGGGGTGTTCGAGGGGCAAGACGCGCGAGCCGGGAAATCGAATCGGCCCGCGCGACGAAACTCAACTGCGCGCTTCGCCTCACTCAGGCATAAACGCGCGGCGCTTGCAGCGGTGGGAGAGACTGCTCAATCGCGGCGCGGGCGGACTCGAACTGCGGCGGGAGCCGCAGCGCGGTGCCGAGCGTGGCCGCGGGCTCGTCGGAGGCGAAGCCGGGTGTATTGGTCGCGATCTCGAAGAGGATGCCGCCGCGCTCGCGGTAGTAGATCGAGCGGAAATAGCTCCGGTCGCGCACATCGGACACGTGCAGGCCGGCCTCGTCGAGGCGCTGGAGCATTTCCAGTTCCTCTGCGTCGCCCGGCACGCGCCACGCGATGTGATGGATGGTGCCGACGCCACCGAGCCCGGCGCGAGCCGTGGGCGCGGCGATGACATCGATGTACGTGCCGGAACCGCCCGCGGCGATCTCGTAGCGCACGCGGTCGCCTTCGCGGCGGACAAGTCGGTAACCCATTTCGCCCGCGATTAGCGCCTCGGTCGGTGCTGACTCGCGCACGGTGAGCTCCGCGGTGTGCAGCCCGCGCAGCGCGTTTTCGATCGCGATGCCATTCGTGGCCCAGCCACGGCGCGCGTCGGTGGCGGCGCCTACGATCTCGACCGGGATGCCATCGGGGTCGGAAAACGCGATCGCGTCCTCGCCGAAGCGCACCGCGCGCTCGGCGCGCACGCCGTGGCGTTGCAGGCGCGCCGCCCAGAAGTCCAGCGACTCGGGCGCCGCGGAGAAACTGATGCGCGACGGCTGACCGGGACCAACCCGACCGCGGCCCGCGCCGCCCGGCCAGTAAAAGAAAGTGACGATGCTGCCCGGCGAACCCGCAGCGTCGCCGTAGTAGAGATGGTAGGCCGACGGGTCGTCGAAGTTGACCGTCTTCTTCACGAGGCGCAGGCCGAGCAAACCGGCGTAGAAATCGATGTTGGCCTGCGGGTCGCTGGCGATCGCGGTGATGTGGTGGATGCCAGTGATGGGTGAGTGGGGCAGGGTGGCGGTGGAGTTCATGGCCGGAGGATACCACTGTGCGCCGCGTCCGCCTACTGCGCGGAACGGCTTGCCGTTATGCGCTTTTCGCATAACCCTCTGATCCGCGTGCAACTCGACCTCCTCCGCGCCTTCTTTGCTATCGCCGAACTCGGCAGCCTCAATCGCGCCGCAGAGCGTCTGCGCGTGTCGCAGTCCACGCTCACGCGCCAGATGCAGACGCTCGAGCGCGAGGTCGGCGGCCAGCTCCTCGAGCGCAGCGCGAGCGGCGTGGCCCTCACTCCGACCGGGCGAGCGCTGCTCGACGGCGCGCAGCCCGCGCTCGCGAAGTTCGACACCGTCCTCGCCGACGTCCGCAAACTCGCCCGCGGCCAGAGCACGAGTCTGCGTATCGGTTATTTGATGTCGGCCGCGCCCGAGTACCTTCACCCCGCGCTCACGCAACTTCGCCGTGAGCATCCTGAGATCAAGGTGAAGCTCCTCGACCTCTCGCCCGGCGAGCAGATCGCCGCTCTCCGCGCCGGCACGGTCGATCTCGCGCTGCTGGGCCATGCGGGTGTGTTTGTGCAGCGCGAGTTTTACGTGCGCCGCCTCGCGACGTTGCCCGTGCTGGTCGCGTTGCCCGAGGCGCACCCACTCGCTGCGCGCAAAAAAATCCCACTGGCGAGTCTGCGCGGCGAAGCTTTCATCGGCGCCGCCGAGACCGACATGCCGGGTAACAATCGCTGGATCGCGCAGCTCTGCCGCCGCGCTGGATTCAAGCCCGCGTTCCTCGAAGACGCCGCTAGCCTCGCACAGGCGCTCGCGACCATCGTGACCGAAAACGCGGTCACGCTCGTGCCCGACTACGCGCGCAGCCTGCGCGCGCCCGGCGTGGCGTTTCGCCCCGTGGCCGACGCGGGGGTGACTTGGGATCTCATGGTCGCGTGGCAACGCGGCCGCCTCTCCGCGCCGGTGAAAGCGATGCTCGCGGCGTGGCCTGCCGCGGCTTCATCCTCTGCGGGATGAAACTCCGCCGTCCCACCGACACGCTCGCGGGCTGCATGTGGCTCCCGCGCTTCGTCGACAAGGTCCGCCATCACCACGCCGGCACACTGGACGCGGAGTTTGCCCGGCCCTTCTGCAATCCCCTCGCGACCGACGGCGAGTTTTTCCGCCACTTTGTCCTCACCAAAGACGAGATCGTGACCGTGGTCATCGGCTCGGCGGGCGACGACCAGATCGTCGCCGCGTGGTTTGCTGCCCGCCCGGCCAGCTCGCCGGACCGGATCGCGGCGTGGAACACTCTCGCACCCGAGCTTGGTAAACCTGGCCAGCCTCTTCGCCGGGCCTTCGAATGGGCCCGCCGTCATTATTACGGTGACCTTCCCGACCCGCGCGTGGTGAGCATCTTCACCGCCATCGCCTTCGACGAAGGTTTCATCGACGAAATCGCCCCGACCGCGACGGCATGAAAAATCCGCTACCCCTTGCGGGATAGCGGATAAAGTGGTGGCTCAGCCCGGAATCGAACCGGGGACACGAGGATTTTCAGTCCTCTGCTCTACCAACTGAGCTACCGAGCCAGTAGCAAGAACGGTGAGAAGAAAGGACCGCGTGGGGTGCCGTCAACGGGAATTTCTGCAGACTTTTGCGGTGACTTTTTGCCCGCCCGGGGAACGCCGCCTAGTTTGACCGTTCCTCCCCATGCCCATGAGCCACGAAATCCACGATGTGATCGTCATCGGCGCCGGTGTCGCCGGCCTCGCTGCGGCGCGCGATCTCGCGCGGGCCGGGCGGCGCGTGCAGGTGCTCGAGGCCCGAGATCGCGCGGGCGGGCGAGTCTGGTCGCAGCAACCCGCGGGCTGGCCGCAGGCGGTCGAACTCGGGGCTGAGTTTGTTCATGGTGGCAATGCGGCCCTGCAACAGCTGCTACGCCGCAGTCGGACGCGCACCAAGCCGATGACTACGGAGCACCGCGTCTGCCACGACGGCGAACGCACACCGCGACCCGATCTGTGGGAACATACCGACGCAATCATGCGGCAGATCGGTCCGCGCTTCCGCGGGTCATTTGCGGAGTGGCTGCGCAGCAAGCGCGGTCGCGCACTTGCCGCCGAGGATCGCATGATCGTGAGCACCTATGTCGAAGGCTTTCACGGCGCGCCGGTCGAGCGGATGAGCGCACCGACGCTGTATGCGGCGACGCAGGGTGAGCACGAAGAGCAGCGCCGCGTGCTGCGCTACGCCGGCGTGGTGGAGCAACTGCAGCGCGATTTTATCGGAAGCGGTGGCACGCTGCGGCTGGGCACGCCGGTGCGCGAGGTGCGCTGGAAGCGCGGAGCGGTGGAGGTGCGCGCTGGGCGAAAGCGGCTGCACGCTCGCACGGTACTGATCACCGTGCCGCTCGGCATGTTGCAGGCGCGGGCATCGACGCGGGGCGCACTGCGTTTTGTGCCGAGGCTGGGCGCGAAGGAAAAACTCTGGCGTCGCATGGGTGTCGGTCACGCGCGGCGGATCGTGCTGCGCCTGCGCGACGATGCGTGGGAAAGCCAGCTGTGGCCGACGGAGTTGAGTGCGCGGGAGGGACGCGGCTTTGGCTTTCTCCACGGCGACCACTTGCCGTTTCCGGTGTGGTGGTCGCTCGGGCCTGCGCCTCTGCTGGTCGGTTGGTGCGGCGGGCCGCTTGCGCAGAAACTGGCGGGGCTCACCGAGCCGCGCGTGAAGGCGCTCGCGATCGATTCGCTGGCGACGCTGATCAGCCGACCGCGGCGCGAACTCGCGCGTCTCGTCGTGGGCGCGCGCTCGCACGATTGGGCGAGCGATCCGTTTGCGCGCGGGGCTTATAGCTTTTCGACGGCAGGTGAGGAGGGTGCCCCCGCCAAACTCGCCGAGCCGATTTCCAATACGTTATTTTTTGCCGGCGAGGCTACGGCGGACCCCTTCGATCTCGGCACGGTCCACGGCGCGATCGCGAGTGGAGAGCGCGCCGCGCATGAAGTGCAGCGCGCGCTGGGCAAACGAAAATCTTAAGCGGCCTAACGGCGCTTCTTGCTGCTCGACACCGAAGCCGACGGTGTGCCGGCAGCTTTGGGGTGCACGGCATCGCTCAAAGTGGGAGCGGCCACCGGCGCGCCATGCGAGGCATTGACCGCTGAGTCGGTGCCGAGGAATTGGCGCTCAGCCTCCAGCCAGATTTCGAGATCACGGCCATCAGGACGACCGTAGCTTTCCCAAAGGGCGTAGGCGCGTTTGGCGGTCTCGTGCTCGACGGCAATGTCGCGTGTATCGACGGGAATCGGTTGGGTGGACTTGGTGAAATCATCGGAAGGCATCGATGGAGTGTACTCGGTGGAGCGCCTGGCGAATATCGGGGAAACTCCTGTGGTCCCTCCCGGGGTTTCGCGTCACAGCTTCGGCAATTGCGTCAGCCGGTTTGCACGCCAGCCTCGCGCGCATGAGCGAATCGATGATCGACCCTGCGCTGCCCTTGATCGACCTGCACCGGCATCTCGACGGCAGCGTGCGGCTGCAGACGATCCTCGATCTCGGCGCGAAGCACGGTGTGCGCCTGCCGGGCAACACGCTTGAGACCCTGCGGCCGCACGTGCAGATCATGGAGCGTCAGCCGGGCGTGATGGCGTTTATCGCAAAAATGCTCTGGATGACGGCGGTGCTCGGCGATGCCGACGCCTGCCGTCGCGTCGCGCGCGAAAATGTCGAGGACGCGAAGCGCGAGGGCATCGACTATGTTGAGCTCCGTTTCAGTCCGTGGTTCATGGCCGAGCCGCACCGCCTCGATCCGGCGCGCGTGACCGCGGCCGTCGTCGAAGGCATTGCCGAGGGCGTCGCAGCCACCGGCGTGAAGGTGAAACTCATCGGCATCCTCAGCCGCACGTACGGCCCTGAGATCGCTTGGAAAGAACTGGCCGCCCTGCTCACGCAAAAGGAACACCTCGTGGCGCTCGACCTCGCGGGTGACGAAGGAAATTTTCCACCGCGCCTCTTCGTCGATCACTTTAAGCGCGGCCGCGATGCCGGCTGGCACGTGACCGTGCACGCTGGCGAGGGGGCGGGCGCGGACAGCGTATGGGAGGCCGTGCGCCTCCTCGGTGCCGAGCGCATCGGGCACGGAGTGCGCGCGATGGAAGACGCCGCGCTGGTGGACTTCCTCTGCGAGCGCCGCATCGGCGTGGAAGCCAATCTCACGAGCAACGTCCAGACCAGCACGGTCCGCGATCTCGTGAGCCACCCGCTGCGCGACATGCTCGCGCGCGGCCTGCTCGCGTCGATCAACACCGACGACCCCGGCGTGAGCGCGATCGACCTGCCCCACGAGTATAACGTCGCCGCGCCTGCGGCCGGTCTCACGCGCGCGCAAATCGCGCAAGCGCAGGGTAACGCGCTCGAGACGGCCTTTCTCAGCGGTGAAGAAAAGGCTGCGTTGCGTGCGGCGAAGCAATCCACCCGCCACGTTTGAGCGAGGGCGAAGCGGACTTGGCCGCGGCGAAAGCGTTCATCGCCGAGGTTGGGTGCGAAATGGATTTGCCGCGTGCCGTGGTGGTCGACGTCGGGTTGATCGCTGGACGTGGCTGGGCGGTGATCGAATTCAATGCGGCGTGGGGCGCCGGTCTCAATGGCTGCGATCCGGAGAAAGTGCTGCCCGCGATTCTGGCCGCGTCGGCGCCCGGTTGAACCGGAGTTGACGAGTGCGACTCGGCGGAGCGTTACTGGAGGTCGCATGAAAAAGGTCCTCTTTCTTGTTTTTGCTGCGGCGTTTCTGGTGCTTGCCGGTTGCAAGCCGAAGCCCAAGGAAATCAGTCAGCTCGAGCGCAAGAAGGGGGCGAACTTCGCCAGCGAGGCGCAGTTTGCCATGACCATGCGCGACTATCCGCGCGCCGAGGGACTGCTTGCACAGGCCGCGCAGCAATGCCCCGACGACAGCGGCTACTGGATCGCGCTCGGCCAGAGCCGCATCCTGCAGAACAACAAAGCCGGGGCGAAAGAGGCGTACACGCATGCGCTTGATGCCGTCGTCGACGCGGCAAAGCAGGAGCCGAAGGAGCCTGAACATTATGTGCAGCAGATCGGCATTCTCGCGTTGCTGGGTCAGCCCGAGAAGGCTCGGGTCACGGCAGACGAGATGGCGAAAAAATTCCCCGACGATCTCAAGGTTCGTCAGTTCATCAGCCGCAAGGAGATCGACCAGATGCTCGCGGACCCGACGATGAAGCGTTTCAGCGTGGGCGACGGGAAGTGATCGCGAATGGATGGCCTCTGGGCTGAGTTTCTAAAGGTCGCCGTCGCGCACTTGCTCGCGGTGGCGAGTCCGGGACCAGACTTGGCGATTGTGCTGCGCCAGAGTCTCGCGCACGGCAGGCGCGCGGCGGTGTGGACGAGCGTCGGGGTGGGTACCGCGATACTGTTGCACGTCACGTACTCGGTGCTTGGCATTGGCGTGGTGCTGAAGAGTTCACCTGCGGCGTTCACCGTCGTGAAGTACGCGGGCACGCTCTATCTCGCGTGGCTCGGCGTTCAAGCGCTGCGCTCCAAACCGCGTCCGGAGGACATTGCGCTCAATAGCGCACCAACGCCTCTGCCGACGGCGCGTGCGGCATGGGTGACCGGCTTTCTCACCAACGCGCTCAACCCGAAAGTGACGCTGCTATTCGTGGCGTTGTTTTCGAGTGTGATCCACGCGACCACGCCGAAGTGGGTGCAGGCGGGCTACGGTCTCTGGATGGCGCTGGCGACGATGGCGTGGTTCTCGATGGTTTCGGTTATCTTTGCGCGCGATGACGTGCGGAGGAAATTCCTGCGGCACGGTCATTGGATCGATCGGGGACTCGGGGTGGTTTTCCTCGCATTTGCCGTGGGCTTGGCCATCGCGACGGTGCGCTAGGTGTTGGCTTCCGGTAGGCCGCCCGTGTCGCGGCCTTATGGGAAATCCTTTAGAATCATCTGTGATTTTCTTGTGATAAGTGTGCGGGAGGCAACGACACCGGGCAGCGGCGGGGCATAGTTTTTAAGATTCAGCGCGGATGAGTCGATTTAAGCGGTGTCGGGTATTGTCGGATAGAGTCTCTCTATCCGGCGATGATCGTACGCTCCGATGGCAAACATCCTCCTAGTTGATCCCGCCGAAGTCTCCCGCCGGGCCATGAAAGGCATTCTGGCGCAGGGGCACCATCGACTCGTGGCGGTCGACAATTCGGTGCAGGCTTGGGACTTCGTGAGCAAAAACGTGAAGGTCGACCTGATTTTCACCGAGCTGAAGCTCAGCGGCGATAGCGGCCTCTCGTTCCTGGAGCGGCTGCGCGACAATCCCTTTTTCAAGCTGCTGCCGGTCGTTGTTTACACCGGCGGTGGCGACCGCGAGGCCGTGAAGCGCGCGCTTTCGCTCAAGGTGCAGAACTTCCTCATCAAGCCCTACCACGAGGAAAATATTCACGCCGAGATCAAGAAGGCCGGGGCGAATCCCTGGCGCGACCGGCACTTCGAGGAGGAGAAGTCGTTCTGCA
Source organism: Verrucomicrobiota bacterium (assembly GCA_048498795.1). GTDB lineage: Bacteria > Verrucomicrobiota > Verrucomicrobiia > Opitutales > Opitutaceae > JBEHXH01. Next base: position 352,344 of record JBEHXH010000005.1, on the reverse strand, counting down.
AGCTCACGGGGCTCACTCCGACGCAGCTGCACGCGCAACTCGACGAGCTTCGTGTGGCCCTGCAGGTCGTCGAACCGGTGCTGATGTCGTGCGTGCAAACTGCCGATACAGCGGGCGCGATTCGCAAGATCGATGGACTGAAAGAGCCGGCCGAGGCCGCGGGGGCGTGGGGCGTGGTCGAGTTGCTCGACGATCTGCGGGAGAAAGCGCAGTGCAACGCGTGGTCGGCATTTCAGCAGGGCGTGGAGGCGTTTCCGGTCGCGGAGCGCATGATCTTTTCGCACATCAATCCCGGTCTGCTGCCCCCCGAGTTTCTTACGGAGCACGAGCGCAATGCCGAGGAAGAGGCGCGCCAGCGAGTGGTATGGGAGAGCGCGCTCGCTTCCGCCCAAGGACCACTCGTCGCGTGGCCGGATCTGCAGCGCAAGCTCGACGCACTCGCCGATTGCCCGGTGATCGACTCGGTCGCGGCGACCTTCGCGATGGCGGCCAACGGGCAGGCCACGAGCATCGGTCCGCTCATGGATCAAGTGGAGCGCGATCCCGCACTCGCGACGTCGATGTTGATCGCGGCGAACAAACTCCGCCGCGAAGGCGAGGATGCCGAGCCGATCATCAATCCGCGCCTCGCCGTGGGCATGATCGGCGAACAGCGCCTGACCGCCCTCGCGCGCACGATGCCCACGACCGAAGAACGCCTGATGCACGCGCCGCCGTGCACGTGGGTGAATTTCCGAATCTTCCAAATTGGGGTGGCACGGATGGCGCGCTACATCTGCACCTACTTAGAAATGCCCAGCCTCGAGGAACGCGCGTACACGGCTGGCCTGCTGCACGATATGGGCCGCTTGCTCGTGCTGCACCTCTATCCGGTCGGGTTGCAGGTGATGGTGGAGCACGCGCGCGACCGGCACCAGTCGCTCGAGGCCGTCGAGCGCCGCCTGCTCAGTGCCACGGCGTGGGAAATGGGGGCGTACTTCGCCGAGCAGCGTGGCATGCCCAAAGGTTATGTGGCGGTGATGCGCTGGGTCGCTGAAGATCCGGCCCGGGCCGGCGACCACGCCGAACTCGCCGCGATCGTCGCTCTCGCGCGGCGCCTCTGCCGGCAAAATCGCGTCGGCTGGTCGGGTGACGCCGCCGGGACGGACGAGGTGCCGCTGATCCAGACCGCGGAGTGGCAGATTCTGCAGCCAAGAATTTTCCCGAGCTTCAGCATGAAGAAGTTCGAGGAGCAGGCGCATGCCGCGTGCAAGGAAATCAGGATGGAACTCTTTGGCCGCCTCGTGACGGCCGGCGCGGCGGATTGATTTTTATTTTCTACAGGAGGAAACGGAGGAAAGGCCGGAGGTCGGAAAAGACATTAAACGCAAAGGCGCTAAGAAGTGAAGGAGGACGCAAAGAAGACCTCCGAGTCTTCGCGAACTTTGCGGCCTTCGTGTAAAGATTTCCTCCTGCCTTGTCTCCGTTTCCTCCGGTAAAAATTGATCGGGATTGGCGTCCATGAACATCGATCAGCGTTCCAAAAATAAGAAAGCCGCACCGATGAAGGTGCGGCTTTCTTGTTGAGAGCTTACGGCTGCAGCGGCGCTCAGGCGACGGCGGCGGCGTAGTTCTTCTCGGCCTGTTTCCAGTTCACGACCTTCCACCACGAGGTGACGTAGTCGGGGCGGCGGTTCTGGTAGTTGAGGTAGTAGGCGTGCTCCCAGACGTCGAGGCCGAGGACGGGTTTGCCCTCGATGCCGGCGACGGCCTTGCCCATGAGCGGGCTGTCCTGATTGGCGGTGGAGCCGATAGCGAGTTTCTTGTCGGCGGTGACGTAGAGCCAGGCCCAGCCGGAGCCGAAGCGCGTCGTGGCGGCCTTGGCGAACTCGGTCTTGAGATTGTCGAGGCTGCCGAAGGTGGCGTTGATCGCGTCGGCGAGCGGGCCGGTCGGGGCGTCCTTGTCGTGCGGCCCGAGGATGGTCCAGAAGAAGGAGTGATTGCTGTGGCCGCCCGCGTTGTTGCGGACGCCGGCGCGGATGCCCTCGGGGACCTTGCTGAGGTCGGCGATGAGGGTGTTGACGTCGAGCGCGGCGAGGGCCGGGTGGTCCTTCAGGAGGTTGTTGGCGTTGGTGATGTACGCCTGATGGTGCTTGCCGTGATGGATCTCCATCGTCTTCGCGTCGATGACGGGCTCGAGGGCGTTGGGCGCATACGGGAGGGCGGGCAATTCGTAGGGCATGATGAGACGGATTTTCGGGTTGATGAAACTACCGTCAACAGATGCACCGGCCCGCCGCAGCGTCAACTGCGCACGACGGATCGTCGTGTCATCGCGGGATTTACGAGGCGGCGCTCCGGGAAATCCCCGAGGGGCGGCTTTCTCCTTGACGTTCTAGGGGAGCGGAGCTTTCTCCTAGATAAACTAGGAGAGACTCTATGGCCGCTGAAAAGAAACCGGAATTGCTGCAAGGCACCCTCGACCTGCTGATCCTGAAGGCGCTCCAACTGGAGCCGATGCACGGCTTCGGCATCTCGGTCCGCATCCGCCAGATGTCGGACGAAGTGCTGCAGGTGGAGCAGGGCTCGCTCTATCCCGCGCTGTACCGCTTGGAAGAGCGCGACTGGATCAAGGCGGAGTGGGGCGTCTCGGAAAACAACCGCAAGGCGCGCTTCTACTCGCTCACCACGGCGGGGCGGAAGCAGCTCACGGCCGAGACCGAGAACTGGGCGCGCGTGTCTGCCGCGATCAATCTCGTGCTCAAGGGCACCTGAGCGCGTCGGCCCGCATTGTCGTACGTCGTTACTCTACGTTTCACCCCATGAATCCTTTGCGTCTCCTCGGGCGCCGTGTGCGGCGGATTTTCCGTAAGGAAAAAATGGATACGGAGATGAGCGCCGAGCTGGAGGCGCATCTCGAGTTGCAAGCGGCGGAGTTTGAGCGGCGCGGAATGAGTCGGGCCGAGGCGCGGAGCGCGGCGCAGCGGAGCTTCGGCGGGGTGGAGCAGGTGAAGGAGCAGTGCCGCGACGAACGCGGCGCTCGCTGGGTGGAGCAGTTTTTCCAGGACCTGCGGTACGCGACACGCATGCTGTGGAAATCGCAGAGTTTCACGCTGGTTGCGGCGGTCACCCTCGCGCTGGGCATCGGCGTAAATACGGCGCTCTTCAGCGTGGTTTACGGCATACTGCTTGAGCCTTATCCTTACGCTAAGTCGGCGGAAATCTGGGCACCCGAGCTCAGGGCGACCGACACGAGCCGCGAGTGGGGCTGGCGCACCTCGGACTATCTGGAAATGGCCAAGCTCCCGAGCGTGCGCTCGGCGATGGCGACGAACATTGTTAGCTCCTCGCTGTCGGGCGGCGTGAACCCTGAGATCATCAACACGCCACGGCTCACGGCGACGGCCTTCGATTTTCTCGGCGTGGCGCCGGTGCTAGGGCGCGGGTTCACGGCGGCAGACTTCACGACTTCGGGCGAGGCGCAGCCGGTGGTGGTGCTGTCGTTTCGCTTCTGGCAGCGGATGTTTGAGGGCAAGCCCGACGTGCTCGGCCGCACGCTCGTGCTGGATGATCAGACGTACACCGTCATCGGCGTGATGCCGCCGCGGTTTACGTGGTACGGTGGCGAGCTCTGGCTGCCGCTCGCGACGACTGACCTCCAGCGTGGCGGCGTCCGCCCCATCGTGCGGCTGCAGCCAGGGGTGACGCGTGAAGTGGCGAGCGACCAACTGCTGGCGCTCGTGCGCGCGCAAGCGGAGCGGGATCCCGCCCCGTATCCGAAGAACGGATACAGTGCGCGCTTTCAGAACTATCTCGATGTGACGGTCGCGAGCGGCGAGATGCGCGCGAGCCTGATCATGCTGATGTGGGCGGTGGCGTTTCTGCTGCTCATCGCCTGCACCAATGTGGCCAATCTCCAGCTCGCCCGCGGTGCGGTGCGGGCCCGCGAGATGGCTGTGCGCCTCGCGCTGGGGGCGAGCCGCGGACGTCTCGTGAGGCAGTTGCTGACGGAGAGCGTGGTGCTCTCGGTGATCGGCGGAGCTCTCGGGGTGGTTTTCGCGTTCTGGCTCACGCGGGTGATCGTGACCTTGATGCCGGACTACTACGTACCGAGCGAGGCGGAGGTCTCGATGAACCGCTGGGTGCTGCTCTTTTCGGCGGGAGTATCGGTGCTGACCGGCGTGGTCTTCGGCCTGATCCCCGGCCTGCAATCCACGCGGCCCGATGTGAACGACGCGCTCAAGGTCGGCGACCGCGGTGCGGCGGGCACCGGCCGACGCACGCGCAACACCCTCGCGGTCGTAGAAATCTCGCTGGCGGTGATCCTGCTCGTCGGCGCGGGGGTCGCGATTCAGGGCTTCATCGCGATGCAGCGCGTCGACCGTGGCTTCAAGACGGAGCGCCTCGTGATGCTGTCCGTGCCGCTCTCGGCGAAACGCTACACCACGCTTGAGCAGCGCAATGGCTTTGCGCGCGATTATCTCGAGCGGCTGCGCGCACTCTCCGGCGTGGAGCACGCGACGCTCGGGGCCATGCCGGATTTCGAAGCGGGCTCGGGCGTGGCGATCGCCGGGCAACCCAAGATCCAGGAAAACGTCGGACTCAACTACATCGACACGGACTATTTTGCGACGCTCGGCATCCCTTTGCGCGAGGGACGCAATTTCAGTGCGCAGGAAATTTTGCACGGCGACCGCGTTGCGCTCGTGTCGGAGCGCGCGGCCAAGCTCTGGGCCGATGGCAAAAGTCCGCTGGGTCGGATCATCTCGGTGGACAGCCTCGTTGGTGGAGGTACCGCCAATATCGCGCGGCCGGGTGCGACCAAGGAAGTGACGGTCATCGGGGTGGTGGCCGACGTGCACTCCGGCGACCGTCGCCGACCGCCGTCGCCGGTGATCTTTGTGCCCTATACCTTGCGCGGGCCGCTCTATCGGCCGTTCCTCGCGCGGACTCGCGGCGAGGCGTCGATGCTCGTCAATGCGATGCGGGCCGAGCTCCGTTCGCTCGATCCCGCGCAGTCGATGCGCCAGCCGCGCGTGGTGGAGGACTACTTGGAGCAGCAGGCGATGCAGCCGCGCTTCAACCTCGTGCTCTTCGCGTCGCTCGCGAGCATCGCGCTCGGCCTCGCGGGAGTGGGCATCTACAGCGTGCTCGGGTACAACGTCGTGCAGCGCACGCGGGAGTTTGGCGTACGCCTTGCGCTCGGCGCAGACCGCCGAGACATCCTCGCGCTCGTGCTCGGCGATGGCGGCCGGGTGGTCGGGACCGGCCTGATCATCGGCCTCGCGGTCAGCATGGGCTTGGTGCAGTTCGCGCGCAGCAAGGTGCCCGACGTGCCGCTGCCCGGGCCGCTCACGCTTGCTGCCTCCACGCTGGTCCTCATCGCCGCTGCGACGCTGGCGTGCTGGTGGCCAGCGCGCCGCGCCACGAAGGTCGATCCCGTGATCGCGCTTCGCGCCGAGTGATCCTTTTATGAAACGCCTCCGCCGACTTCGTCGTTTGTTTTCCCGGGAGAAACTCGACCGCGAGATGAGCGAGGAGATGCGGGCGCACTTGGAAATGCAGACCGCGGCGAATCTGCGCGCAGGCATGCCGCTACGCGAGGCAGCGATGGCGGCGCGGCGAAGTTTCGGGGGCGAAGAGCAACTGAAGGAGCAATGCCGCGACGAACGCTGGCGCGGGACGCGCTGGCTCGAAGACTGGTCGCGCGACCTGCGACTGGCGGTGCGCTCGCTGCGGCGCGCGCCGGCCTTCAGCCTCGCGGTTATCGCGACCCTCGCACTCTGCATCGGGCCCAACACCTCGATCCTCTCGGTGATGTACGAGCTGATGATCCGCCCGCTGCCGATTGCGGGCGGCGAGCGGGTGGTGTCGATGACGAATCTGGCGACCAAGGGCGGTGGAACCAAAGTCCAGCCGAGCCTCGCGCAGTACAACGACTACCGCGCGAACGCGGACCTCTTCGATCTCTTCGTCGCGTTCAACGGACAGAGTTTCACGCTCGGCGAGGAAAACTCTCCGGTTAGGGCGGAGGGATTACGCGCCGCCCCGGAGTGGTTCGATTTGTTTCAGCAGCACCCGATCGTCGGGCGCTTCTTCTCTGCGGAGGAGCAGCAGCCCGGGCGCGACCATGTGGTCGTGCTGACGGAGGTGTTTTGGCGCAGCAACTACCATGCGGACCCGCAGGTGGTCGGCCGCGAAATCCGGATGGGTGGCGAGTCGTACACGATCATCGGGGTGGCCTCGAATTTCGGCGGAAACATGATGTCGACGCTGCGGGTGATCGTGCCGTTTTTACGCGGGTCCTATGCAGAGCAGCCCGACGCGCGCTACCTCGGCGAGATCAAGATGATCGCGCGGCTGAAACCCGGCGTGACGCTGGAGGCGGGGCGGGCACAGCTCGCTCTGCTGGAGAAACGATTTTACGAAAACCGTGCGACCCCGAAAGTGCGCACGCAGGTGGACCGCGGCGGGCTGCAGGTGAATCTCGGCTGGGCGCGCGATGAGCTGCTGGTCGGGATCAAGACGCCGCTCATCCTGCTGCAACTCGGCGCGGTGTGCGTGCTGCTGATCGGCTGCGTCAACGTGGTGAATCTCCTCCTCGCGCGCGCCAATGCGAAGCGGCTGGAGTTTGCCGTGCGCCATGCGCTCGGGGCGGGGCGCGCGGCGCTCCTGCGGCAGATGGTCGCGGAGAGCCTGATCCTCTCCTGCAGCGCGGCGGTGATCGGCGTGGGACTCGCGCAGGCCATGATGGGAATGTTTACCGCGTACCTGCCGCGCGTGATGAAGGGTGCGCCACCGCTAAGCGTCGATCCGCGTGTGCTGGGCTTCGTGATTCTAGGAGCGGTGGTGGTGGCTGTCGCGGTGGGCCTGGTGCCGTTTCTCGTGCTGTGGCGCACGGGCCTGCGCGTCGGCGACACGCGCGCGGCGGTCGGCAGTCGCGGGGCGCGAGCCATCGGTGGCGCGCTGGTGATGCTGCAGGTGGCGTTTGCCCTCGTGCTGCTGATTGGCGCCGGACTGATGGTCCGCAGCATGGCGAAAGTGCTCTCGGTCGATCCGGGCTTCGACGCCGCGCGTGTCGTGCAGGGGCGCGTGGCCCTGCCGATGAACAACTACCGGACGCGCGAGGCGCAGGTGGAGATTTCCGAGCGCACGCTGGCTGCGATGCGGGCGATCCCTGGGGTGGAGCAGGCGGCGATGATCGGGGATTTCGCGATCGGTCCGAATTTCCGACCGTCGCCGTTTCTGTTGCGCCGGAGCGGCGATGCGGTGCAGGGACCGAGCAATGAGCAGGCGTTTCTCTACTCGGTATCGCCGGACTATTTTGCGACGATGGGCATCCGCTTGCGCGATGGCCGACTGCTCAATGAACAAGACAATATGCGCACGGCACCAGCCGTGGTGGTCGATGAGGTGTTTGCCCGGAAACATTTCCCGGAGCGCAGTGCGATCGGCGAGGAATTTTTGCCCGGCGTGAACCTACCGCAGCCGGGCCAGCCATGGGCGCGCATCGTCGGCGTCGTGGCGCGAGCCAATCTCAGCGGACTGGAGGCGCGCGATGGCTGGCCTTTCGTCTACTATCCGATCCAGCAGCAGGGGCTCGGCGCTTATTCGATTCTCCTACGCAGCACCCGTCCGGCAGGGGAGTTGACCGCCGACATGCGCGCGAAGCTGCGCGAGATCGACTCGTCCCTGCCGCTCTACTCCGAGGGCTCTTTGCAAAGCGGACTCGACGACATGCTGGCCGGCCGCCGTGGTTCGCTCGTGATGCTCGGCATATTCGCAGGGATGGCGCTGTTGCTCGCGGTGCTGGGCATCCACGGCGTGCTGACTTACGATGTGGCGCAACGCACGCGCGAGCTCGGCATCCGGGCGGCGCTCGGTGCATCGCGGTGGCAGATTCTGCGGCTCGTGTTGCGCGATGGCATGATGCGCACGGTCATCGGCGTGGCGCTGGGACTGGCGGGCGCGTTTCTCGTGACGCGTACGCTGCGGAAATTCCTCTTCGACGTGACGACGACGGACCCGGTGGCGTTTGTCGGCGTGGCGCTGCTCTTCTGCGCAGTCGCGCTGCTGGCTAGCTGGCTGCCGGCCCGCCGCGCGGCGAAGGCCGACCCGATGGTGGCGCTCCGCTGCGAGTGAAGCGTGCAGCGTAGCGCGTGGGGCTGCGGCGGAGGTTTGGTTAAGCGCGAAGACGCGAAGATGGCGAAGGTTCGCGAAGAGACTTTAGGCTACGGCGACGGGCTGGGGGCGGGCGGGGCGAGCGAGGGATTTTTTCGGAACAGAGGAAGTAGGAATCGGGATGTCTGTCTCGGAGGCCGCGCGGGCGGCGCCGCCGATGAGGCGGCTGAGGTCGGCGATGGCATGGCGGAGGGCGTCGGCTTGCGAGCTGAGTTCCTCCGCGGCGGCGGCGCTTTCCTCGGCACCGGCGGCGTTGGACTGCGTGACCTGATCGATCTGGGTGACGGCTCCAACCACCTGCGTGAGGCCCTGCGACTGCTCCGTGGTGGCAGTGGCGATCTCGGCCACGAGGGCGTCGACCTCGCGGGCTTTTTCAACGACCTCGGTGAGGACGCCGGCAAACTTGGTGGAGATCTCGACGCCGTGCTGACTCTTGGCGATCGAGTCCTCGATGCTCACGGCGGTCTCACGGGCGGCGTGGGCGGAACGCTGCGCGAGCGCGCGGACTTCCTCGGCGACGACGGCGAAACCCATGCCGGCCTCGCCAGCGCGGGCGGCCTCGACGGCGGCATTGAGCGCGAGGATGTTGGTCTGAAACGCGATCTCATCGATCGTCTTGATGATCTTCGCGATGTTGCCCGAGGAGGCTTGGATGGCGGCCATCGCGTCGTTCATGACGGCGACGTCCTTCGCGCCGGCTTCGGCGGTGGCGCGGGTGCGGCTGGCGGTTTCCTTGGCGCGTGTCGCGGAGTCGGAGTTGCGGCGCGTCATGGAGGAGATCTCCTCGAGCGAGGCGCTCGTTTCTTCCAGCGAGGCGGCTTGCTCGGACGCGCCGGTGGCGAGCGACGAGCTGGCATCGCGTACTTGCGCCGCAGCGATGTTGACCTGGGTGGCGGACTCGCCGAGCAGGTGGGAGACGCTGCTGAGCGTCTTGGTCGTATTGCGGCCGATGAACCACGCGAGGCCGGTGCCAACGGCTAACGCGGCGATCAGGCTGAAGCCGATCCAAGCGACGGCGCTGTGCGCGAGCGAGGTGATGGTAGTGCTGCCCTCGCGGCCGATGTCGACATTGTGCTTGGTAAAATGGTCGATGGCGGTGACGTAGTTTTTGTAGAGCGGCGCGAGGTCGCGCGTGAGGACGGTCTCGGTCTCGGCGGCGGTGTACGTGCGGCGGTACTCGAGAATCTCTTTGCGGCGCACCGTGTACGGTTCGCGCGCGGCGGCGATGGCGTCGAGCTGGCTCTTGTCGTCGGCGTCGAAGATCAGGCCCTTGAGCGTGGTGTAGAGCGCGTCTACCTCTACGGTATTCTGCTTCATTTCGGCCTCGATGGCGGCGCGCTGCGTGGTGTTGGCGTCGTCGGCGAGCGTGAAGCGGTAGGTGTTGACGAGGTTCTCCTTCACGAGGGAGCGCAACTCGCCCAGAGCCACGATGGTCGGCAGTGCATCATCCGTGACGGTGTGCGAAAGGTCGCGCAGTTCGTCGACACGGACCCAAGCGAGGATGCCAAGGGCAAACGTGAGCATGAGAACCGCAGCGAAGCCCGAAGCCACGCGCTGGGAGATGGTGAATTGAGACATGTGGAGACACGGCGGCGCAGGGACACACCACCGAACATCCCCTTCATCGGGGCGGGAGAGGCGGACTTGAGGCTATATACAGCGAGGCCCTAGCCATCAGCGACTTGCCCGACAAATCGCGCCCTGCTATTTTGCGTCCTCGGGCAGTGTGAGCGAGGCTACCGCGGCGACGATGCCGATTACGCCCGACCACAGCAGCGCGGTGCGGAAATCACCTACCGGGGCGAGCCAGCCGAAGACCACCGAGGCGACGGCGGCAGCCGTGCGACCGATATTATAGCAAAAGCCTGCGCCTGTCGTGCGGAGCAGCGTCGGAAAGAGCGGAGGCAGGTACGTGGTGAAAAGTCCGAACACGCCCGAGAAAAATCCGACCAGCGGAAACCAGAACCACGCGAGCTCGCCGATGCCACGCGGTACGATGAAGGCGCCGATGATGCTGCCGCCGAGCCCGAGAAAGCACAGGGCGATCGCGCGGCGATTGCCAAACGAGCGCGCGCACCAGCCGGCGGCGAAGTTGCCGCCGATGGCCGCGAAGTTGACCGCGAAAAACGACGCCGAGACGATCTGCGTGGTGTGCACGGCCGTTGCTCCGGAGAGCAGCAGAAGCTGGCGAAGGTGCTGGGCTTGCCAGAAGAGAAACAGCCACCACGCAGAGAGACCGAGCGCGCACACGAGGGTGGTGCGCAGCGTGGTCGAAACGATGTCGCCGCGGAAGAGCTCGATCGCGCCCGGATTATGGTGATGCGCGCGCTCTTCGGCCTTCTGCCACGCTTCGGGCTCGGGCACCTGCTTGCGAATCCAGAAGACCAGCAGTGCGGGAATCACACCGACGAGAAACACATAGCGCTCGCCGTGCGCGGGCAGGATCGGCGTGAGCAACGCGACGATGGCAGCGCCGGCGAGCACGCCGAGATTGACGCCCGTCTGCAGCACCGCGGCGAGCCACGGACGCCAGCGCGCGGGCCATGTTTCACACAGCAGCGAAGCGCCGACGGCCCACTCGCCGCCGATGCCGAGCGCGGCGATGAAACGGAAAATCATCAGCTGCCACCACGTCTGCGCCGTCGCGCAGAGTCCGGTGCAGAGCGCATAGGTGAGCACGGTGAAGGCGAGCGCGCGACTGCGGCCGATGAGATCGCCGAGCCGGCCGAAAAACGCGCCGCCAAGCGCCCAGCCGAGGAGAAACGCCGCCTGGATGTACGCGGTCTTTTCCTTCACCTGCGGATCGGCGGAGCCCTGAGCGTGGACCAACTGCACCACGAGTGGGGTCGCGACGAGCGTGTAGAGATGCAGCTCGAGTCCGTCGAAGAGCCAGCCGAGCCATGCGGCGAAGCCGGACTTCCACTGGAGAGGAGTGATGTCGCGCAGGTGCGCGGCTTCGGAGGGCGCGGGGCGGGCGTCGCTCATGAATGGGGTGGGGCGCAAACTGCCCGGCCACCCCGCGCGCGGGAAGCACCAAATGCGCGACGCGCGTGAATCGTCAGGGCAGTTCGTAGAGCTCGACGATGGCTTCGCCGGTGCCCCCGTCGGCACCCTTGACCTGAATATTGTAGAGCTGCTCGCTCGCGAGATTCACGACGATGGCGGCGTCCTTGCTGCCGTCGGTGAACGGGAAACCGGGCGCGACGCTCTGCATGATCGGCTTGAGGTCGGGCGTCCAGTTGTCGTTCGACGCGATGAGCGAGTTGTCGCTCGCGAGGTACAGGTCGATGCGCGGATCGGCGAGCGTGCCGGACACGCCGAACTCGGCGAGCTTCGGGCCGGCAGCGCGGAGGAGCAGACGCTTGGTGCCCGTGCCAGCGACGTAGAAGCCGATGATGAGGATGTTGTCGCCAGTGCCGACGAGGTTGCGGGTCGAGGCGTTGGTGAGGCGGGGGGAAATGGCGGAGCCGGTGTCGTACATCTCGACGAGTGCGATGCCGCCGGCGTTCGTCTTCAGTTGAATGGACGTGCCGCCGTTGATGGTGCGGACGAGGGCGGAGTCCTTGCTGTTTTGGTTGAACGGAAACGCCGCAACGGAGGCAAACGTGGCGGCGAGCGTGGGATCGTTGTTCCAGCCCGTGTTGCCCTGCAGGAAAATGCCGTCGCCGCTGTAAAGTTCGAGACGCGGGTCGGGCATCGACCCACCGATAAAATTAGCGAGGGTCGGGCCGACGCCACGGACGAGCAGCGGCTTGGCCCCGGTGGTGACGGCGCCGACGATCAGCGTTTGGCCGGCGACCATGTTGGTGCGCACGGAGAGATTGGAGATGCGCGAGGAGGAGTTGGAGCCGTCGACGTTGGTGACGACGACTGGCGTGACCGCGCTCCACTCCATCGGGTACGAGCCCAGCAACACGCCGCGCGACTGCATCAGGGTCGTACCGGCGAACTGCGGGACGAACGAGAAGCTCGAGCCCACGCCACTCTGCGGCGATGCCGCAGTGACTTTTTGCGCGCCCGTGACGGCGATGTTGTCGATGAACCAGCCGTACGCGACGGGCGTACTGGTCGTGTCGATGTAAGCGGCGACGCCGTTGTCATTGGGCGGCGTATACGCGAAGCGGAGGTTAAACGTGCGGCCAGCGTAGGCAGCGAGTGAGACGGTGCGCGTCGAGTAGGAAGTCTCGGAAGTCTTGTTGTCGTCGCTCAGGCCGGCCTGCGTGTAGATATCGGTCCACGACGCGCCTTCGTCGGTCGAGACCTGCACATGCGCGACCTGCGCGCTCGTCGCAAATGCGAGGCGGCTGAGAAACGTCAGCGTGCCGGTCGCGCCGGTCTGGAGATAAAACGTCTCCGGGAGACGCAGCGACTGGGTCTCACGGGTCGGTGTAGCGAGATGAAACGCGCCGCTGCCCGTGCCGACGGGTGAAGTGACGACGGGATTGTAGCTACCCGTGGTGAAGGGCGCCACACCGCCCAATCCGCCCTCCGCGCCGTACACGGTGGTGAACGTATCGCTGCGCAGCGTGCGGTATTGCACACCCGACGAGAAGGACGGGATGGAGGCGCTGAAATTGTTGGCCGCGCCGTTGGTGACCGGGATGGGTTGGGTGATCGTGGGCAGCGTTGCACCGGTGCTCGCGACATCCGGATCGAAAACGATCACCGTGTAGCTGAAATTCTGCGCCACACCGTTGATCTTCACGCCAGTGATGCTGACGACGTAAGTGGTGTCGCTCGACGGCTTCGGCAACGAGTCGACGGAGTCGGTATTGATCGTGCCGGTGGAGGGATTGGGCACGCCCCATGCGAGAGTGTTCTCGGCGACGTCGATGGTGGGAGTTTCCTTGGCGACCGTGATGGCAGTGCCGTTGCGCGTCATGATGACGACGGCGGTGGAGAAATCGGCGTTGGGATACGCGAAGGACCAGCGAGGGAAAACGACTTGGTACGGGACGTAACCCGGGGCGGGCCACGCGACGTAGTTGTTGCGGGTGGTGGGGCGCGGATTGTTGTAGTTATCGTCATCGATCACCCAGAGCGCGTTTGACGAATAAAAGCTTCCAGTGCTCGGGATATCGCCGGTGCCCATCTTCTTCGTCTGCGGGATGAAAATCAGGCGTCGGTGGCCGACGTTGGAGTTGTTGAGTTGGCCGTCACAAATGTAGCTGTAGGTGATCGCATCGGGACCGTAGCGACCGGTGGCGAGGTTGCTCTCGGACGAAGCGAGGGCGCCATCGGCGGTGTAAAGAAGGTAACTGGCGGGAGGATCGTGGCGAAGAGTGGTGTTAGCCGGCGGGGCGTAATTGGCGGCGAGCATGAGCGCGGCCTGCTGGGCTTTGGTGTTGTAGGTGGTATCGAAGGTCACGTCGCCGGCGAGGCCGGCCATCGCACGAAACCAATTTACGCGAAGAGCGACAGCGTCCTTGAAGGCTGTGGCCGTCGTGCCCGGCGTACCGGTGACGCTAACCGCGGGCGTGCCGCTCAACGAGCCGGTCCAGGTGATCGCGGTGTCGTTCGACAGGCCGTAGATCGAACGGTAAAACTGGCGGACCTGCTCGCGCGAGGTCGTGTCTACCGCGAGGGCGGTGGTCCCCGAACCGGCACGCAGACTCATCCCGAAGAACAGGAAACACACCACCGTCAGACCGGAACGCAAACGCAAGCGCATGGCGGCAGACCATGACGCGGGGGTCTAGGCTGGCGAGAGTGGAATGGTTACGATGGGGGCCGTAGTTTTGCGCAGGCCGCAGGGTGGAGCGGTAGCGGAGAGGCTCTACTCGCTGGCGTTCGTAGCTACGGGAGAGGCGAATACGCGGCGAGGGCGCCGCGTCCCCATTTGTGGCGAAAGCAGAGGCGGAGGGACTAGCGGAGCTTTGCGCAGGGGGCGTGGCGGTGGCAGGTGATGCGGTGGTCGTTGACCATGCCGGTGGCCTGCATGAAGGCGTAGCAAATCGTAGAGCCGACAAACTTGAAGCCGCGCTTCAGGAGATCGCGGCTCATGGCGTCGCTCTCGGCAGTGGACGCGGGTACGTCGTCCGACGTGCGCGGGCGATTGACGATCGGGCGGCCGCCGACGAAGGACCAGAGGTACTTGTCGAAAGAGCCGAACTCCTTTTGCACGGCGAGAAAAGCGTGGGCGTTCTTGATCGTGGCGGCGATCTTCAGGCGGTTGCGCACGATGCCCGCGTCGGCGAGGAGAGCGGCGACCTTGCGATCATCGTAGCGGGCGATCTTGGCGGCATCGAAATTGTCGAAGGCGCGGCGGTAGTTTTCGCGCTTCGCGAGAATCGTGCTCCAGCTCAGCCCGGCTTGCGCGCCCTCGAGGATGAGCATCTCGAAGAGCATCCGGTCATCGTGCTGCGGCACGCCCCACTCGGTGTCGTGGTAGACGATATCGAGCGGCTTGACGGCCCAGTGGCAGCGGACGGGTTCGGCGGGTTTTTTCATGCGAGCGGAAAATAACAGGTGACTGTGACAGCGTGATGGCAGGAGCGATGAGGCGATGGATCAAAAGGCAAAACGAAGAGAAGGGGAAAGCAGAGGCTCGATTAAGCGCGAAGACGCAAAGATGGCGAAGGTCACGCAAAGGTGGGGAGTTTTTAGCCAACGATTGCACAGATGGGCACAGAGAAAACTGTGCGCCTTTATGTGTGCCCATCTGTGCAATCTGTGGCTGAATATTGGTGGATTGAGGTCGAAATGCGGACTCGGGCGGTTTTAGGGTGAGGGTGATGAATCGCACTGACCGGCTCGTCGCGATGGTGATGCACCTGCAAGGGCGGCGCGTCGTGCGTGCACAAGAGCTGGCGGAGCGCTTCGAGATCAGCCTGCGCACGGTGTATCGCGATGTCGCGGCGCTGGGCGAGGCGGGTGTGCCGATCGCAGGCGAGGCGGGGGTGGGATATTCGCTGGTGAAAGGTTATCATTTGCCGCCCGTGATGCTCACGGCGGACGAGGCGACGGCGCTGTTCGTCGGCGCGGAGATGGTGAAACAATTTACCGATGCGTCGCTCAGCCATCCGATGGAGGCAGTGATCGACAAGCTCCGTGCGGTGCTCCCGCGCGATCGGCAGGAGCACGTCGAACGCCTCGCGCGGCAGACGGTGATTCGCGGCAAGCCGGGCCAACCCGCGGCCGAGCACGAAGGTCCGCCCGCGCTTGCGGCGGTGCAGCGCGGCGTGGCGCAACGCCGCGTGCTACGGATGGTGTATCGCACGCGCAGCCGCGGCGACGTGACGAGCCGCGATGTCGAGCCTCTCGGCGTGGTGTACTATGGCGGCGCGTGGTACGTGATCGCGTGGTGCCGGCTGCGGCAGGATGTGCGGCACTTCCGCACCAATCGCATCATCCAACTCGATGTGCTGGAGGAATCGTTTCCGCCCCGGCAGGATTTTTCGCTGGCCGAGCATCTGGAGCGAGAGGCGGGCGACCAGGAGCGTTTCCCGGCGCGCGTGTGGTTTTCCGACGACGTGGTGGAGCGGGCGCGGCGCGAGAGCTGTGCGACGCTCGTGGAAATCGTGCGGCGCGACGGCGGGGCGGAGTACGAGATGTTCACCTTTTCGCTGCAGTGGCTCGCGAAGTGGCTGCTGTCGTTTGGCGCGGAGGCCGAGGCGATCGGGCCGGATGAACTGCGCGATGCGGTGCGCGTGCACGCCGAGGAAATCCTGCGGCGCTACGCGGATAAAATGCTCCTGACATAGGGATGTCACGGCAGTGTGAGACAGTGGCGGGGTCATGTCTTTCACCGACCCCAATTTCGTCCTCCTCTACGTCGATCGCCCGGCGGACAGTGCGGCGTTCTACCGCAGTGTGCTGGGCAAGGATCCGGTCGAATCGTCGCCGACCTTTGCGATGTTTGCCCTCAACTCGGGCGTGCGCCTCGGTCTATGGTCGCGGCACACCGCGGAGCCCGCGCCCGCCGCGTGGGGTGGGTGCGGCGAATTGGCGTTTGCCGTGGAGAGCCTCGGGGCGGTCGACGACAAGTACGACGAGTGGCGTGACCGCGGCCTGCCGATGCTGCAGGAGCGGACCGAGATGGATTTCGGCTACACGTTTGTCGCCCTCGACCCGGACGGGCACCGCTTGCGGGTGTTCTGCCCGGCCCCGGAGTCATGACGCGCGACCCCAGCATACTCGTGCCGCCCGCGGCGCAGCGGCCACGGGATTTACCGCGCGCGGAGATTCGTGGCTTGACGGCGGGAGCATCGCCGAAAACTCCGCGATCTTGTGCGGTTATAGGCACGGAGGGTGAGAGCCATGTCGTCTACACGGACGGGCTGAGCGAGCTATTGCGGGCGCTGGCGGCGCGGCGAGCACTGGCGGGCAAATCGGTCGGTTCCGCCTGACTGACAGATGAGAGGAAGTTGTCGCTGGGACACGAATCCCTCCAGCGTGCCGGAGATGTCTGCTACCCTTGACGCTGCTGCGTCGACTGAGTTCAACGTGCGCGCCTTTGGCGCGACCGGCGATGGCCGGACCCTCGATACCGATGCGGTCAACCGCGCGATCGTGGCGGCGTCGGCGGTGGGTGGCGGCATGGTGCGGTTTCCCGCGGGCAACTATCTCTGCTTCACGATCCGCCTGAAGAGCCGGATCGAACTGCGGCTCGATGCCGGCGCGGTGATCCTCGGTGCGACCCCGGCGGAAGGCTTTGGATCGTACGACATGGCGGAGCCCAACGAGTGGGACTGCTACCAGGACTACGGCCACAGCCACTGGCGCAACAGCCTTATCTACGGCGAAGGCCTTGAGCAGATCGCAATCACCGGTCCCGGCCTGATCCACGGTCGCGGCCTCACGCGCTACGGTCCGGGTGCGCGTCGGCCGATGACGGCGGGCGATTTTCCCGCGAGCCTCGGCGACGCGAAGACCGCGGCGAACATCGAGAAGCCCGAGGATTTTCCGATGGAAGGGCAGGGCAACAAGGCCATCGGCCTCAAGCTCTGCCGCAATGTCGTGCTGCGCGATTTCTCCGTGCTGATGGGCGGCCACTTCGCGCTGCTCGCGACGGGTGTAGACAATCTCACGATCAGCGGCCTCACGCTCGACACGAACCGCGACGGCTTCGACATCGACAGCTGCCGCAACGTCCGCATCGCAAACTGCTCGGTCAACACGCCCAATGACGACGCAATCGTGCTGAAGAGCAGCTTCGCTCTCGGCTACGCGCGCGCGACGGAAAACGTGGCGATCACTAACTGCCACGTGTGCGGCTTCGATCCCGGTTCGCTGCTCGACGGCACGCTGCGTCGTACGCAGGAATTTGCGCCTGACAAGGACCGCATGACCGGCCGCATCAAGCTCGGCACGGAGTCCAACGGCGGCTTCAAGAACATTGCGGTGTCGAATTGCATCTTCGAGCGCTCGCGCGGTTTCGCGATCGAGACGGTCGACGGCGGCATCATCGAGGATGTCGTGGCGACAAACCTCACGATGCGCGAAGTCACGACCTCGCCGATCTTCCTTCGCATCGGCAATCGCGCGCGCGGCCCCGAAGGCACGCCCATCGGCGCGATCCGCCGCGTGAGCATCACCAACGTGGTCGCGAGCGGCGCCGAGCCGCACTTCGCGGCGATCCTCGTCGCGGGTCTGCCGGGTCATCCGGTGGAGGACTTGCGTATCTCAAACGTCCGCGTCTTTCACGAAGGCGGCGGCACTGCGGCCGACGCGAAGAACGAGCCCGCCGAGCGGCCCGATGGCTATCCGGAGCCGAGCATGTTTGGCACGCTCCCGGCGCACGGCGTCTACGCGCGCCACGCGCGCAACCTCGCGCTGCGCGACATCGACGTGACCTTCGAAAAATCCGACGCTCGCCCGGCGGTTCAGCTCGACGACGTGAGCGATGTGAAACTCGACCACGTCGATATCCAGCGCTCGGGCAACGCGCCCTTCGCAGTGCTGCGCGACGTGAGCGGCCTGGTCGTACGCGACTGCGCGGGCGCGAGCGATACGCAGCGGCCGAAGGTGGAGCGCGGGACGATCTGAGCGGCTGAGTTTGCGGCGCTGGCCGGTGGGGCGGAACTTAGGTTAAGCGCGAAGACGCGAAGGTGGCGAAGGTTCGCGAAGTTTTGGTGCGGATTTTTTAAACCGCGAATGGACGCAAATGGAGGCGTGGATGGCGGTTTGGGGTAGGGCGGATTATCCTTAATCCGCCGTTTGGGCGTGGCTTGTTGATTGGCGGAGCGCAACCGGCGCGTTAGGGATAACGCGCCCTACCTTGACGTATCCAGTTTATCACTACGCGAATCACTCCGTCCACGTGCTGCCGACTTCGCGGCGGCCGGTGATGGCGTGGGCGTAGGTGTAGGCTTGGATGCCTTGGTCGGCGTACGGGGAGAGGAGGGGTATTGCTTCGCGGCGGTAGATGCCGATGGCGAGGCCTTCGAGCTCGTCGAGGGCGGCGAGGGCGGGGGCGTCGACTTCCCAGATTTCACCGGTGACGCCGGCGGTGTCGTCGGGCCAGACGACTATGCCGGGATAGCCGCCGAGGTCGAAGAGGCGGAAGCCGGGCGCGGTGCGCGCCTCGCCGAGGAAGCGCTGGCCGGCGAGGTAGCCGTGGTTGTGGCAGCCGCGCTTGAGCGTGCCGTAGACGAAAATGCGCTGGGTCATGACGACGCGGGCGGTGCGGCGATCTCGATGAGCAGCGCAGTCGTGTTGTCGCGGCCGGAGGCTTCCACGGCGGCAGTGACGAGACGCTCGGCGGTTTCGGGCGTCGGGTGCGCGCGGGAGATCTCCTCGATGTTTTTGTCCCACAGGCCGTCGGTGAGGCCATCGGAGCAGATGACGAAGCGATCGCCGGGCCGATGGCCGACGGCGCCAATGTGCGGCTCGACGAACTGGTGACCGGCACCGAGGGCCTGCTGGAGCGCGTTGCGCCGCGGGTGCGTGCGGGCTTCGCGCTCGTTGAGCTGGCCGTTGCGCCGCTGCCAGCCGACGAAGGAGTGATCGTGCGTAACTTGTTTCAGTCCGCCCTCGCGCGGTAGATAATAGATGCGGCTGTCGCCCACGTGCGCGAAGTACAGCCACTCGGGCGTGAACCAGCCGAGGCTGAGCGTCGCGCCCATGCCGGCGCACTCTTCGTAGGAGGAGCCGAGGCGGATGAGGTCGCGATGAATCGAAGCGACGAGTTCGCCGAGGATGTCGTTGAAGCCAGTCGCGAGGCCCGCGGCGGAAAGGCGAAATGCCTGCGGCATGAGCCGCGTGATTTTCTCGCGCGCGATGCGGCTGGCGAACTCGCCGGACTTGGCGCCGCCCATGCCATCGCTCACGGCAAAAACGAAATCGGCACCGGTAAACGGAGCCTCGCCGATCTTGCCGAGGTAGCGCACTTCGTGCCCGTCGAAGGTGAGCGCGAGGAACACGTCCTCGTTGTTGGGACGGAAACGGCCGGGGTGGGTCATCCCCGACCAGCGCACGTGCCGCGTGGCGGCGGACGGGCGGCGATCAGGGTTTGAGGGTAGAGCCATCTTCTAGAAGCGTGGAAAACTCGAAATCGATCAGACAAAACCGCCCGTCGGCGATCCGATAAGTGATGTTGCGCAGCTCGGCGTCCTCGTGGCGCACACCATACGTCTCGAGTTCGGCGAAGAGCGCCTTCTGGCGCTCCGGACTGAGGTGATCGACACGCGAGCCGCAGTTGGTGGTGACGAGCTTCAGCTCCTCGGGGTCGGCCTCGAGGATTTTGGGGACGAAATCGCAGCCGCGCGTCTCAAGGTAACGCAGCACGCGGACTTCGTGGTCGAAGCGCTCCTTGGCGCGATGGCCGCGATAGACCTTGTGCACCCGGCCGTCGTAGCCGATGCGCACCCAGGCGCGCTGCGTGTCCTTCATCTCATGCATCTGCCCCAAGCTCCGCCTGATGCCGATAACTGGCAAGCACGCGTTACTCAATCATGGAGGATAGGATACACGATTCTGTAAGGCGAAATCTGTCATGAGCCGATCTTGTGGTTGCCTCTGGCATGTGAGCTGCTGTTTTTGCGTGCGATTTTTCCGGCTCCGTGGGCACTTCCATCGGCACCGGGGAAGCGTTTTTTTCTCACCCAAAAAACCCATCCGATCATGGCCACCAAATACAAACTGGAATACATCTGGCTCGACGGCTACACGCCCCTGGCGAGCCTTCGCAGCAAGACGCAAATCAAGGAATTCGCCAGCTTTCCGAAGCTCGAGGACCTTCCCGCTTGGGGCTTTGACGGCAGCTCGACCCAGCAGGCCGAAGGCAAGAGCTCGGACATCGTGCTCAAGCCGGTGGCCGTTTACCCGGACTCGACCCGCAAGAACGGCGTGCTCGTGATGTGCGAGTGCTACCAGCACACCGGCGTCGCGAGCCCGTCGAACAGCCGCGCGACCATCCCGGATGATCCGGACACTTGGTTCGGCTTCGAGCAGGAGTACTTCTTCTACAAGGACGGCGCTCCCCTCGGCTTCCCCGTCGGCGGTTTCCCCGCTCCGCAGGGCCCGTACTACACCGGCGTCGGCTACAAGAACGTCGGGTGCGTCGCCCGCGAGATCGTCGAGAAGCACATCGACATCTGCTTGGACGCCGGGATCAACATCGAAGGCATCAACGCCGAAGTGGCGAAGGGCCAGTGGGAATTCCAGATCTTCGGCAAGGGCTCCAAGAGCGCTGCTGACCAGATGTGGGTCGCCCGTTACATCATGGCCCGCCTCGCGGAAGGCTACGGCATCGACATCGAGTGGCGCTGCAAGCCCATCCTCGGGCCCTTCAACGCTCCGCTCGACTGGAACGGCTCCGGCATGCACTCCAACTTCTCGACCAAGCACATGCGCGAAGTCGGCGGCAAGGCCTACTTCGAGAAGCTCATGGCGGCCTTCTCGGCCAACTGCAGCGAGCACATCGCGGTGTACGGCCCGGAGAATCACCTCCGCCTCACCGGTCTCCACGAGACGCAGTCGATCGACAAGTTCTCCTACGGCGTGGCCGATCGCGGCGCGTCGATCCGCGTGCCCCACAGCTTCGTGAACAACGGCTACAAGGGCTACCTCGAGGATCGTCGTCCGAACTCCGCCGCGGACCCGTACCTCGTCGCCGGCCGCATCCTCAAGACGATCCAGTCGGTCCCCACGACCTGATTGATCGGCTGACGGAAACGTCCGCAGAACATTTCAGCGCCGCTCGTGAGAGCGGCGCTTTTTTTGTTTTTTGAACTGGCACTCACGAAATGCGCAGCAGTTTTGGAACGCTAATCCGCGCTAATCTTCGCTGATCCAGAAAATGGGTTTGGGGAAATTAGCGGAAATTAGCGGAGATTAGCGCGGATTAGCGTTCCAAAAGATCGGAGTGTTTTCTGTAGCGGCGCTCTATGAGCGCCGAAGTGAGCCAGTCCGTGGACAGAGGTTTTCGGCGGTCATAGCCCGCCGCTACAAGGGCTAGCAGGTAGCCCGGCTCGTGAGAGTCGGGATTGTGCAACGGTGAGTCCCGCTTCTCACGAAGCGGGCTACGGGAACGAGCGAATGTTCAGATTTTCGATGACCGTTTTTCAGTTTTCACGATTTCCCTTTCGCGGGCTTCGTGTAAGAGAGATGGCCACGCTGCATGGTCTCTTCGCCCTCGACTCGTACTTGGCCTTGGGAATGGCTGCAGGCCGGGCTGCTCGCGGTTAACCTCGCGTGGACGACGCTGTGTCTCGGCGGCTATCGGCCGGAGACGATGGTCGTCACGACCGCGCTCACGGGGGCGTTGCTCGCGGTGCATCTGCTTTCGCGCGTGCTCGATCACGGCGAGCCGGCGCACGATGCGGGGTGGCTGCTGCTGCCGTTTGTGATTTATGCGGCGGCGAATGTCGCGTGGGTGACGCCGGTGCCGTGGATCGGCTGGCGCGATTGGACGGGGTGGGCGCAGATGGCGGCGATATTTTGGGTCGCGCTCAATGGTCTGACGACGGCGAAGGCGCGACGCTGCGTGATGCTCGCGCTCGTGGTGGTGGCAGCGGTGAGCGTGGCGATGGCGTGCTATCAGCGCTTCGTGAATCACTCATGGATGATGCTGCATCGCACGCAAGCGGAGCAGTTCGCGGGGCGGGCGAGCGGGTCTTTTGGAATTCCCAATAGTTTTGCGGCGCTGCTGCTGCTCTTCATCCCGCCGCTGCTCGCGGCGAGCTGGCGAAAGACGTGGCCGCTATGGGCGCGCGTGCTCGCGGGACTGGCGGCGACGTGGCTTGGTCTGGGTCTGCTGCTCTCGGTGAGCCGCGGCGCGTGGCTCGGGCTGATCTTCGCGCTTGTCGCGTGGCCGCTGTGCAGCGGGCGGCTGAGCTGGTGGAAGCGACTCGGGCTCGCGCTGGGCGTGCTCGGTGGGTGCGCGGCGGCGATCACGGTGCTCTACAAAACGGTGCCGACGGTGCATCAGCGGCTCGATGCATTTGTGCATGACTCGGGCGAGCGCACGCGGCCGATCATGTGGCGCGGGGCGTGGGAAATTTTCCGCGAGCACCGTGTGGTCGGCGGCGGCGGCGGGAGCTACGACACGCTTTTCGAGGCCCACCGGCCGGAGAGTTTTCAGGACACACCGCAGTGGTCGCACAACGACTACCTCAACACGCTCGCCGACTACGGTGCAGTGGGCTTCGTGCTCTTCTTCGGCGCTGTAGGGCTGATCCTGATACGCAGCTGGCGCGGGGCGGCGGAGCCGAGCGAGGACGCGTGGCTCGCGCCCGCGGCGGGCATCGGCTTGCTGGCCTTTGCGCTGCAGCTCTTCGTGGATTTTCACCTGAAGATCCCCGCGCTCGCGATGGCGGCGGCGACGGTCGCGGGCCTCGTGGTGCGCGAGCGCTGGCCGATGGCGGCGGCGACGTTGCGCACGCCCGATCTGTTACGCCGTGGACTCGCAGCGGTGGTGATGTTGGGGGTGATTCTCGGAGTGGCGCGCGGCATCCTGCCGCTCTATCGCGCGGAGGCGCTGCGCTACACGGCGCGCGAGACGATCGACCGCGTGCACAAGGGCGGCGACAACGACACCGCTGATGGGCGCCGGGCGAAACTCGCGACCGCGCGCGCGGACCTCGTGCGGGCGGTGCAGCTCGATCCGGCCAACGCCCAGGCGTGGGCCGATCTCGCGCTGGCCGATGAGCAACTCGCCGCGCTCGAGCCGGCGCGCCACGCGGAACTCGGCGCTAGCGCGCTCATCGCGGCGGAAGCGGCGCTGCGGCATTGCGATGTATTGGCGGAGTACTGGATCCGCGCGGGCGTGGCGCTCGATTTGCAGGGGAAGTGGTACGCGGGCGGTGAACGCTTCACGCAGGCTGTGAATCTCGCGTCAAATCGCTCCAGCACTTGGTACTTCTATGCCCATCATATGAGCCTTGCGCCACAGTGGGTTGCGTTGGCGAAGTCGTCCGTGGAGACGAGCTTGCGTCTTGACCCCGGGAACCGCGATGCAATTGAATTACGGGAGCGGCTGGCGGCCGGCCGAGCGCCGTGATTTCTCCCAATGCTTAAGCAATTCCTGTGGTCCTTCGCGTTTGCCTGCGTCGCCCTGCTGAGCGTGAGCGCGCAGACGCCGGCTCCTGCGCCAGCGGCCCCCGCGGGGCGCGTCGAAGGTCAAATCATCGCGACACGGGTACGTGGCCCAGTGAGTGCGGAAAACAAACGCACGGGCGACAAGATCGGCGCTCTGAAGAATAACGACCGCCTCACACAATATTACTCGGTGCACACGGGCAAAGGCGGCAGCGTGGTGCTCGTGATGTCCAACGGTGCGACGGTGCAACTCGCCGAGGAGTCGGATTTGGACATCGAGCAGTTCGAGCAGGACCCGCTCGCGGACAACGTCAACATGTCCAATCTCACGGAGGAGCCGGGCAACACCACTTCGAAGACCCGCCTCAAGCTCGCGCGCGGCGAACTCGTTGGCAAAGTCGTGCACCTCCACACCGATCGCGGCACGGAGTTTGAAGTCGCCACGCCAGTCGGCGCGGCCGGCATCCGCGGCACCACTTTCCGCATCGTCTTCCGCCCGACGGGTAACGGTCAGGCGTATCAATTCCAGCTCAGTACTTCGGAGGGCCGCGTGGTGCTCAGCGGCGGCGTCGCGCCGCCGGCGGGCCTGGCGGTCACGGACAACAAAGAGATCAGCATCACGCTGAGCGAAGAGCAGGTGAAGCAGGTGCAGGCGGCGCTCGCGAGCACAACGACGACGCCGGCCGCGACTCCCGCGACGACACCGGATCCCAATGCGGGTACGACGACGAACAACAACCCGACGGCGCCCGACCCCAACGCAGGTACGACCGGCACGACCCCGTCGAGCACGACGACACCGAGCACAGCCAGCACGACGACACCGACCACACCTACGACTCCGACGGTCTCGCTGCCCACGGTGACCATCGATACGATTTCTTCCGGTAGTCGAGACGCGACGATTAACGCGGTACAAGGCATCGCCGCGGCCAACGCGGCCACGATTTTCGTGCCGGTGAACACGCCGGTCACGACTTCCTCTTCGACGACCACGACGACCGACAAGAAAGACACGACCACGACGGACACGTCGACGGATAAGAAAGACACCACGACGACTGATACCAGCAAGTCCACGGACTCGACCAAGACGTCGACAGACACTTCCACGACCACCACGCCACCGGCGCCTTCGGGCACGACCACCACGCCGCCCGCTGGCACGGGCACGGGCACGCGCACCACGCCGGGCGACGGCGGCTAACATCATCTGGCGGGAGTAGTGCCCGCTGACCCATTTCATCGCGAGTCCCAGGCTCACCCCAATGCCCCGGATCAAACGCTTCCTGCGTCAAAACGGCCGCTGGCCGGTGTTGTTGCTGATCCCGACGCTCTGGTGTGTCGTCGCGCACTACGGGTTTCTCAATTTCGAGGAGAACAAGTTCCTCGATTGGCGGTTTGTTTCGCGCGGCGAAGTCGATGCTCCGGTGAATGTCGTTTACGTCGATGTGGACTCCGAATCGCTCTCGACGATCGGCGGCTGGCCTTGGACTCGTGAGCACTTCGCCAAATCCATTTCCGCGTTGGTGACGCAGTCGAAGGTGCGGGCCATCGGCGTGGATTTCGTGTTCTCCGACAATGGAGTGCCGGAGGTGGTCGATTGGAAAAAACTGGTGGCGGGAAATGTCCAACTGGTGCGGATGCTAAAGGCGAAACCCGCGCCGCCCGTGCTGCTCGCCTGCTCGTACGCGGCGGACACGGATCGCGATGCGAATTTCAACATCCTTCATCGCGAATTTCCGATGATCCGGGACAACAAGCCGCTCGATAAAGTGGAGTACCCGGAGCTGCCGTACCTCGTCACCGACCTGCGCAACATCAAGGTGAAGTGGACCACTCCCGGCGTAGGCCTGATCGATACCTATGAAGGTGGCATGCGATCGGTGCCGCTGTTTGCGCAGACCGAGGCGAAGACCTATTACCACATGGGGGTCGAGCTGCTGCGCTACTACTGGGGGCTAGGACAGGATGGCGTGGTGGTGGACGGCGACACGCTGGTGTTTCGCCAACCCGACGGCAAGGTGCTCCGGCGGGTGCCGATGCGGTTTGGCCAGTTGCTCGAGATCAACTGGTTTTCCCACTGGGACTCGGCGGAAAAAAATCCACACATCAGTTTCTCCAAAGTGCGGGCCTATGCCGACGCGCTCGAATCGGACGACGCGGAGGAAAAGAAAAATGCCGAGGCGTTTTTCGCGCAGCCGGATTTCAAGGATGCGATCATCTTAATCGGGCCGGTCGACAAGCTGCTGCAGGATGTGGCGCCGACGCCGATGGACCTCGAAGCCGTGCCGCGGGTGAGCGTGCACGGCAACGTGGTGAAGACCATCGCCTCCGAGCTTTATCTGCGGCGTTTGAGCGAGCTGCAGCAGGTGGCGATCGTGTTTGGCCTGACGGCGCTCATGTCGTGGCTCGCAGTGGCAGGTGGGGCGCGGTCGTTCTTCTGGAAAGTCCTCGGGGTGCTGGTCGCCGCAGGCTACGTGGTGTTCTCGTTTTGGATCTTCAAGCAGAGCCAGCTCGTGCTGCCGGTGGCGACGCCGATCGGCGCGGCGTTTACGACCAGCTTGGCGGCGGCGATTTTCCAAGTACTGCACGAGCAGAAGCAGCGCGGACGCATCAAGAACATGTTCGGCACCTATGTGTCCCCGCAGCTCGTCGACCGCATGGTGTCTTCGGACCAGGCGCCGCAGCTCGGCGGCCACGAAGAGGAGATCACGGCGTATTTCTCGGACATCCAGTCGTTCTCGACCTTTTCGGAAAAACTTCCGCCCGGTCAGCTCGTGGACTTGATGAACGAGTATCTCACCGCGTGCACCGATATCGTGCAGGCGCAAGGCGGCACGCTCGACAAGTACATCGGCGACGCGGTGGTGGCGATGTTTGGCGCGCCGGTGCCGATGAAGGACCACGCGTTTCGCGCCTGCGTGGCGACGCAGCTCGTGCACCGCAAGCTCGGCGAGCTCCGCGTGAAGTGGGAAGGCGAGGGCAACCGCTGGCCTGAGATCGTGTGGAAGATGCAATCGCGCATCGGCCTCAACAGCGGCAAGTGCATCATCGGCAACATGGGCAGCCGCACGCGCTTCAACTACACGATGATGGGCGACGACGTGAATCTCGCTGCGCGCATGGAGTCGGGCGCGAAGAGCTGGGGTGTGTACACGATGTGCTCCGAGGCCACGAAGCAGAAGTGCATCGAGCACGGCGGCGACCGCGTGATCTTCCGCGCCTTGGGCCGGATCGTGGTGAAGGGCCGGACCAAGGCCGTGCCGATTCACGAGATCGTCGGCCTCAAGGAACACGCGACGGCGCAGATGCTGGAGTGCATCGCCCTCTTCGAGCAGGGCCTCGAGCGCTACTACGTGCGCGATTGGGACGGCGCGTGCGCGCTCTTCGCGCGCAGTCTAGAACTCGAGCCCAACCGGCCCGGCCGCACGCCGGGCGTGGTGAGCAACCCCTCGATCATCTACACCGAAATCGCCGAGAAGTACAAAGCGCACCCGCCGCCCGAAAATTGGGACACGGTGTACATCATGAAGGAGAAGTGAGCGAGACCCCGACGAGTGGCCGATCGATCAGCCGTTGGGTCAGGTTTGGGGATCGATGATGGTTTGAACCGGAGGGAAGGGGATGCGGACGACATCGTCCGCGTAAGGGGGGATCTCGTAGATCTCGAGCAGGACCGTGCCGGTGCCATTGTCCGCGGACGAAACCTCGGCCGTGTAGGCACCCGCGGGCAAGGCGATGATCGTCGTGGCATCCTTTGCGTTGGCGAGCAGGGGAAACGCTCCGACCTTGGGCGCGACGACCTCGTACTTGGGCAGATTCATGGCCACGGCAGTCGTAGGTGAGTTGGCGGCGTAAATGGTGATCTGCGGTGCCGCAAGGGCATCGGTCACGCCGAATTTGGTCAGCGAAGGTCCGACGGCGCGGATGAGCAAATAGGTGTAGTAGCCGTCGGGTCCCGGCTCGACGACGAAGCCGCTGATGATCTTGCGCTGGGTGGGACTGATCGTGGCGCGGTGGGAAATGTTGATCAGGCGCTGGCCGAGCCGACCTGAAACCAAGATGCCGGCCGGAGTGGCGAGAAAGGTCGTTTTACCGTCGGGGGTGGAGACCACGCTGCAATAGTAGTTGCCCGTGTCCGGAGTTGAAACCGAGGCGATCTCGAACGTGGCACCGCTCGCCGGGAGAAGTTTGCCGTCCTTGTACCACTGCACGGCACCGTAGGTCGTGCCCGGTTTAGGCGCGTTGAGGATCAATCGCGAGCCGAGGGTGACGACGATGGGCGGAGCCGGGCTTGGCACTACCGCAGGCGTGGTGTCGAAAGGAGTGCCCAGAGTGACGGTGGTCGTCGAAGTGGAGGTGGTCGCCGCTGTCGAGGACTGTGCGAACATCAGGCCGGCGAGCAGAAGGATGAGTTTCGAAGCGTGAAGGGACATGGGTAGTGTGCGATTCATTACAGCGCCGGCACGGTGGCAGGAATCTCGTAGATCTCGACCAAGGCTGTCCCGCTTCCCCCGTCGGCGGAGGTCAATTCCACCGAGTAGGCTCCAGCGGGCAGGCCATAGATCGCTGCGACATCCTTGGATCCAGCAGGCAACGGAAAGGCACCCACATAAGTGGCGACGGTGGCAGGTGAGGTGTAGAAACCTGGCGGGGCCAACTTGATTTCGGTGCCGGCGGAGTTGGTGAGCCGCAGCTTCGGTGCGACGAGTGGATCAGTGACGCCGAACTGACCGAGGGCCGGCCCTACAGCTCGGATAAGCAACAAGGTCAGCGATGAGGCCGGGCCGGGCTCGATCACGAAGCCGTTAACAAACGACGGCTGGGCGGTGCTGATGCGCGTGCGGCTCGAAATGTTGATGAGTCGCTGGCCGACACGGGACGAGACGAGGACATAGGCGCTATCTGACGAGGAGAAGGTTCCATCGGGGCCAGGCACCGCACAGGAATAGGTGCCGGTGTCGTCCGCAGAAGCTTGGGCGATTTCGATTGTACCCGCGGTGTAGGCGAGCTGTTTGCCGTTCTTAAACCATTTGACGGGGCCGTAGGTGGCGCCGGGTGCCAGCGACTCGATCACGATGTGACCGCGCAGCGGCACCACCGTGGGTGGGACGGGTGCGAAAGGGACGATCGGGATTCCAACGAACGGGATCCCGAGGGCAATGGTCGTCGTGGTGGTCGCCGAATAACCGATGAGGATCGGGGAGGGCGTGCTAGGGGGCGGCGCACCAGGAATTTGGCCGAAGGCACGGAGCGAAAGCAGCAAACAAGGGACCAATCCGCGGAGGTGCATGCGAGTTCGATATATAATCCTATTGCCCGGCGGCAAGGGATATAGTTCGGCGACGCGGGTGCCCGCCGCCGCGAGGGTATGCGGAGCACGGCTCAGCGCCGGAGCGTAAATGGTGGGAACGCCTGGTGGGCCGACAGCAGGCTCAGCGCACGGGCTTCGGCGCGGCGCATCACGCGCTTTTTCGCGGGCTGGAGGTCGTCGTAGCCGGCGAGGTGAAGCCAGCCGTGGACGACGTAGAGCGTGAGCTCCGTGGCGAAGTCGCGGCGGTTTTCGCGGGCGTAGGCGGCCGCGGTGTCGACGGAGACACAGACCTCGCCGGCGAGGCCGACCGCAGGCTCGCCCTCGAAGGTGATCACGTCGGTGGTGGTCGGGTCGTCGAGGAAATCGCCGTGGAGCTGGGCGAGCGCCTCGTCGGTAAGAAACACGAGCGAGAGTTCGCCGAGCGGGGCGCTGAGCCACTTCGTTTTCGCACCGCGGGTGGAAGGCGCAGCAAACTCGGCGTCGAGGAGATGGATCGCACGCGTGACGGCGCGACGATCAAGGCGCAGGCGGGGATGGCGGTTGGCGATGGCGACGTCGCGTCGCGCCGCGGGCTCAACTGACATGGGGCTTCTTCTGCGGGACAGGGGCCTCGGCGTCGCCTACCGCGTAGGCGAGGCGGGCGTGGAGCATGTTGAGCAGCGTGAACTGGAAGCTGTTTTTGATCTTCGCGATATCCTCGAAGGTGAGCGGGGCCTCGTCGAGCTGGCCTTCGGCGATGCGCTGCGCGATGATGCTGTCGATGAGCGGGACGAGCTGTTCGGCCGTGGCGGAGCGCAGCGAGCGCGAGGCGGCCTCGACGCCGTCAGCGAGCGAGATGACGGCGCTCTCTTTGAACTGCGGGCGCGGGCCATCGTAGCGAAACGGCGCCTCTGGGACAGGTTTCACCGGCGCGATCGTGGCGGCGGATTTTTCAGCGCTGCGCGTCTCGGGGACAAATTTCTTCAGCGTGGCTTTTTCCGTGGCGAAGGGCGGGAGCGATTGCTCGACGGCGCGTTGATAGAAGTAGCGCACGAGCGTGGTGCCGTGGTGCTGTCGGATCACGTCGGATACGGCGCGCGGGAGGTTGTGCTTGTGCGCGAGCTCCACGCCGTCGGCGACGTGGCGTTTGATAATCTCGGCGGAGATGTGCGGGTCCTTCTCGTCGTGCGGGTTGGTGCGGTCGCGCTGATTCTCGGTGAAGAACTGCGGGTTAAGCGTCTTGCCGATGTCGTGAAAGAGAGCGCAAACGCGGGCGAGCAGGGGATTGGCGCCGATGGCGTTGGCGGCGTTTTCGGAGAGCTGCGCGACGACGAGCGAATGGTGATAGGTGCCAGGCGCCTCCATCTGCATGCGGCGCAGCAGCGGGTGATTGTAGTCGGTGAGTTCGAGCAGCGTGATGTCTGTGGTGCGCTTGAACAGCGACTCCAGCACCGGCAGCAGGCCGACGACTGCTACGCCGGTGAGCAGGCCGGTGAAAAGACCCGCGGCCATCTGGCGCGCGAGCGTGTCGAGCGGCGTCTGGTCGGCGAAGGCGATGAGCGCCGCAAACGCCGCGACCGTGAGACCGCCCGCGCCGGCCGCACGCACGACCTTGCCGCGGCGGCGGGCATCGCGGCAGAAGTACACCGAGACGAGCGAAGCGAGGAATGTCAGGACGAGCAGTTCAAGGCGATTGCCGTAGATGACGCCGGCGAAGATCGAGATGAACAGCGCCATGAAGATCGCCGAGCCGGCATCGATCAGGATCGCGACGATGATCGGCGCGAGCGCAGTCGGCGCGACATAGGGCAGCGTCGACGCCCACGAGCCATCGCGCACGAAGAACTCCGCGCCGCCGAGCTGATACACGATGCGGACCAGGGCGACATTGACGATGACGACCAGCGCGAGGAGGCCGCAGCGGACATTGGAGTGCAGCGTCTCGGGGTCCTCGAGCCGCATGTAGAGCAACGAGGCGAGCACCATCGCGAGCACGAGCAGCACGCGACCGAAGAGCGTGAGGCCCTCCTGGATCTCGGCGTCGCCATGGCTGAGCAAGTATTTGCGGTGCTCCTGAAGCATCTCGGATTGCTCAGGGGTGACGCGCTCACCGGGCTCGATGATGATCTGGCCGCGGGCGACGTTGACCGTGACCGGCTTCAACGCCTGCAGCGCCTCGGCCTCGCGGGCATTGGTGGCGGCGCGATCGAAGACGAGATTCGTCTGCACTGCGCCGCTGAAGAGCCGGAAAAACGCCTGCATGGCGGGACGCGGCACGCCCTCGGTAGCAAGACTCACCCGGAGAAACGTGAGGCCGTCCTCGCGCGATTGCACCGGGCGCACGGAGATGCCGCCGCTCGGCCGCGCGATCTGGTAAACGGTGTAGCTGCCCGGCACCGTGCCGCCAAACGCGGCGTCCTGCACGCCGTCGGCGTAGATCTGGCGCAGCGCGGTGATGCCGGTTTCGAGGAGTGCGGCACGGGCCTTGGCATCGCCCGCGGTGAGAATGGCGGCGAGCTCGTCGCTCGTGACGCGGAAGACGCCGCGGGCATTGGAGGTTTCCGCGAGCTGCGTGAGACCGGCGCGGCGGTCGTTGGCTGCGGGCTGACCGGAGAAAAGGAGCGTGCCGGTGCGTGCGGGAGCGGGGTGCTCCAGCTCGAACGCATCGAGCTGCGCGAAGAGATCGCGCACGCCCGTCTCGAATTTCTGCAGCGCATCGAAATCGAGCCGGTACACGCGGGGCACGCGGTTGAGAAACTGCTCGCGCGCCGCGCTGGTTTTCTGCTCCGACACGTAGCTAAACGGTGCGAGCGCCGTGGCGCGCACGGTCGCCAGCTGCCCGGCCAGCACCGGGAGATTGATCGTCGAGACGCCCGCCGAGCTGAGCAGCACGATGACCGCGACGGTGAAGACGAAGATGAGGACCGAGACCAGCCGGTTGCGGTCAAGGAAGTCGCGCCACGCCGCCGCCGACCCCGCCGCAGCGGAATTCGCCCGGCGCGCCCCAAGGCCGCCGACGAGAAGTTTCCACTGGTGTTTTACGGACATGGGTTAGGGGACCTTGGCCAAACCGTGTGCAGCAAAGAAGCGATCAAATACGATTTCCGGGCTGGGGGCAATCATCAGCTCGGCATGGTTCTCCTCGCTTCCCACCTCGTACATTTCGCATAGGCCGTAGCGGAAGTCCGCGATGAAAACGTAGGTCTTGCCGTTGGAAACCCAGCGCAAGGCGTGTCGGGCAAGGGGCATGCTATCCGGATTATCTTTTGGGCTGGTGAGCAGACCAGCCTTGATGGCGTCGACCAAGCGCTGAAGAGACTCTGGGTCGGCCATCGTCGCGCGCTTCTTGATGGGTGTGCCTTGGATGCCGGCGCGACCACTACCTACAAGATCGGCCTGAAGGAGAGTAGGAGCGCTTTCGCTCGGCTGCAGGGTCAGCAGCTCGACCTCTCGGGCGGAGAGAAGAAGCCCGAGGATGCGATCGGCGGCGGCGGTTTGGTCGCGGCGCAGCGCTTGGTTTTTTGTTTCCTCTTCTTTCGCTATTTCAGCCGCATCGACTGGCGTATGGCCCTTCGGGATAAGCTCTCGCGGCAGGACATATGCACTGGCTGTACGATAGAGCTGAGATGCGGGTGCAGCCTCGGCAGCTTCGCAGCTGACGAACAGCACGATGGAAGTAAGGCCAGCGAAGCAGTGGCGGAAGCCCGCGATCATGATTCGATCTTCGCCTTATCCGACTGAGCGTTTGGGTCGCGGTACGTGTCGTATGCCTCGATGATTTTTTGCACGAGGGGGTGGCGGACGACGTCGGCGCCGTTGAAGGTGTGGAATTCGATGCCGGGGATGTCGCGGAGGATGTGGCGGACTTCGAGGAGGCCGCTCTGCTTCGCGCGCGGCAGGTCGATCTGCGTGATGTCGCCGGTGACGACCATCTTCGAGTCCTCGCCGAGACGGGTGAGGAACATCATCATCTGCTCAGGCGTGGTGTTTTGTGCTTCGTCGAGAATCACAAACGCATGCGAGAGCGTGCGGCCGCGCATGTAGGCGAGCGGGGCGATCTCGATGATGCCCTTCTCGCTCAGGCGCGCGACGTCCTCGGCGTCGAGCATGTCGTGCAGCGCGTCGTAGAGCGGGCGGAGATACGGGAGGATTTTCTCGCGCAGGTCGCCGGGGAGATAGCCGAGCGATTCGCCGGCCTCGACGGCGGGGCGGGTGAGAATGATGCGGTGCACCTCGTTGCGCAGGAGCGCGGTGACGGCGGCGGCCATCGCGAGGTAGGTCTTGCCTGTGCCGGCGGGGCCGATGCCGAAGACCACCGGGTGCTTGAGCATCGACTGGAGGTAGAGTTTCTGGCCGAGCGTTTTCGGGACGATGCTCTTGCGGTTCGTCGTGATGACGAGCGGCTCATCGAGCAGCGCGCGGAGCTGCTCGCCTTCGCCGCGGGCAAACGCATCCACGAGCCGCGCGAAGTCCGGCGTGCGCACGCTCATGCCCTGCGTGCGGGCGGCATTGAGAAACGCGAAAAACTGCTCCGCGAGCGCAGCGGCTTCGTTGCCCTTCGGTGTGTCGGGCGTCTCGATCTTCAGCCAGTCTTCGCGGGTGATGAGCTTCACGCCGAGTACGCGCTCGGCGTGCGCGAGATTTTCCTCACGGCCGCCGTAGATGGACGAGAGGTGGCGCGGGCTGGGGAAGTGGAGGGTCTTGGAGGGCACGGTGGCGGGAGGCTTTAGGCGGTAGGCGCTAGGCTGAAGGCCGGTCAGCTTTCAGATTTTCAGTTCTTCAGCCTTTTTCCGCAGCAGCTCCCACGTGGTGTCGAGGGCTTGGGGGAGGGTGCGCGTTTGGGCGAGGACGGGCATGAAGTTGTTGTCGCCGTTCCAGCGCGGGACGATGTGGCCGTGGAGATGCGAGATGCTGCCGCCGGAAGCGGCGCCGAGATTGAAGCCGATGTTGAAACCGTCGGGCTTCATCAGCGCGGTGAGTAGACGCTTCGCGACGATAATATTTTCCATGATGTCGGCGCGCTCTTCCGGGGTGAGATCGGAGAGGTCGGGGACATCGCGGTACGGCACGGCGAGCAGGTGGCCGGGGTTGTACGGAAAGCGGTTGAGAATCAGGTACGAATGCGGCGCGCGGTGCACGATGAGCGCGGCACGGTCGTCGCCGAGGGCGGGCAGCTCGGTGAAGGGTCGCTTCATTTCCGCCGGGAGGCGGGGCGCCTGGATGTATTCCATGCGCCAGTAAGGATGGAGCTGCTGCATCGGAAAAGGGGGCGGAGCAAAGGGTCTGCGGGGGAGGTTGTCAAAGCATGCGCGGATGGGGCAGGGCGCCGGGAGCGGCGCGGGAGGAGCACGGGCTGGGGCAGATACGAAGGGACGAAAGCGCTTGCGATTTTATATGACGAACGTCATCTAATGACCTGTGCGCTATCCCTCCACTCAGAAACAAGCCACTCGCCGCCGCATCGTCGCCGCGGCGAGCGCGGCGTTTCGCGAGGACGGGGTGGCGGAGACGGGCGTCGATGCGGTGATGAAGCGCGCCGGTCTAACCCACGGCGGCTTTTACGCGCACTTCCGCGACAAGGCCGAACTCGTGGCCGAGGCCTGCACGGCGGCCTTCGACGGCGCGGTGCCCAACCTCGCACGCATCGCCGCCCAGCCGACCGCGGCGGCGCGGGCGCGTGTGCTGATCGACAGCTATCTCTCCGAAAACCATCGCGACAAACGCGGCACGGGCTGCGTGGTGGTGGCGGTCGGCGCGGATGCGGCGCGACTGACGGGCGAGGCGCGCACGGGTTATTCGCGTGGGCTCACTATTCATTTAGAGCGGCTGGCCGAGGCGCTGCGGCTGGCCGACGATCCGCAGGAAAACCGCGAGCGGACGACGCAGCTCATGACCTCGCTGGTGGGTGCGCTACTGCTCGCGCGGGCCTTGGCCGACGCGAGCGCGAGCGCGGAGATTTTGCGTGCGATGCGGCGGCGGCTGAAGGCGGAGTTTTGCCGCCCGAGCCTGTCGCGCGGGCGCACCGCCGGAGCCGAAGAGAGGCTTGCGGTCCCCGGGCGATAAGCCGTTCAGTGATCCCTTCTATCAATATGACCCTCGTTCCCAATCCCTCCCGCCGTGTCGTCATCACGGGTCTCGGTGCAGTCACGCCCTGCGGCAACAACGCCGCGGATACCTGGGCTGCGCTCATCGTCGGTCGCAGCGGCATCGGCCGGATCACGCGCTTCGACGCCACCGGCTGCACGGCGCAGATCGCGGGCGAGGTGAAGGGCTTCGAGCCGACCAAGCTTCTCGCGACGCCGCTGCACCCGCGCGGCGCAAGCGGCGAGCCGCTCACGCAGGCTTTTACGCCGAAGGACCTCAAGAAGTTTGGCCGCTTCACCCACCTCGGCGGCGTGGCGGCGGTGGAAGCGTACGCAGACTCGGGCCTCGATGCGCACCGCGCGTCGATCTCGCCGGAGCGCATCGGCGTGCAGCTCGGCGTGGGCCTCGGCGGCCTCCCGGAAATGGAAGCGATGCACGATACGTGGAAGGCCGGCGGCTTCCGCAAGATCTCGCCGTTCTTCATCATCCAGATCGCGCCCAATCTTCTCGCGGGCCAGGTGAGCCTGCTCCTCGACGCTCGCGGGCCCAACATGAGCGTCGCCTCCGCGTGCGCCACGAGTGGTCATGCCCTCGGCGAAGCGACCGCGGCGATCGTGCGCGGCGATGTCGACGTGATGGTCGCAGGCGGCTCCGAGTCGACCGTGACACCGTTGGCCGTCGGCGCGTTTGCGCAGATGCGCGCGCTCTCGACCCGCAACGACGCGCCGGAAAAAGCCTCGCGCCCCTACGACAAGGACCGCGACGGCTTCGTCCTCGGCGAAGGCGCAGTGGTCTTCATCCTCGAAGAATACGAGCATGCGAAGCGTCGGGGCGCGCGCATCTACGCCGAGATCCGCGGTTATGGCGCGAGCGCCGATGCCTATCATCTTTCCTCGCTCGCGCCCGGCGCCGAAGGCTCGGTGCGCTCGATGCGCATGGCGCTCAAGGCCTCTGGCCTCACCGCGATGGACATCGACCACGTGTCCGCGCACGCGACCTCCACGCCCGGCGGCGACGGCGAGGAGGCGGCCGCGATCGCGACCGTGTTCGGCGAAAACAAGGCCAACCTCCACGTCAGCGGGGTGAAGTCGATGACCGGTCACCTCCTCGGCGGCGCAGGCGCGCTCGGCGCGTTTGCCGCGACCCTCGCGGTGCACCACGGCGTGATCCCGCCGACGATCAACCTCGAGAACATCGACCCCGCCTGCGAAGCGCTCGGCCTGAACTTCACGCCGAACACTGCGGTGCAGAAACCCGTGCGCGCCGCGCTCGCCAACAGCTTCGGCTTCGGCGGGACCAACGCCTCGGTCATCGTGGCGAAGGTCTGAGAACGGAATTTTTTACAGGAGAAAACGGAGACAAGGCAGGAGGTCGGAAAAGGCAGTTAAGCGCGAAGACGCAAAGTCGGCGAAGGTTCGCAAAGAAGACCGGCGGGCCTTCGCGAACTTTGCGACCTTCGTGTAAAAGATTTCCTCCTGTAAAAACCGGATCGATGTCCGAGGTTCAAGAATGAGTATCCGATTAGTGGATACTTAATCCATCCGCTCGCTCACACCGATTCCCAGGCGCGGGTGGCGACGGGGTCGCGGCCTTCGTCGAACTCGATGTGGTCGATGACGGTCTCGATGGGTTTGCCGGTGAGGCCGCTGTCGCGGATGCGTTGAGGGAGCACGGCGGAGCGTTCGTCGCGCCAGCCGAGTTTCACGATGAAGCGATTCCACGTGTGGCACTCCTCGTCCGTGCGCTGCGTGCCGCGGGCATGGACCCACGCGAGGATTTCTTCGTCAGTGCCACCGGCGAGCGTGCGTGTGTGGACATCGGCATAGGCCACGCCGAGGAAGCGACAGCAACGGCCATCGAGCACGTAAAACTGAGCGTCGCCGAGGTTGGCCTGATAATCGGCGGGCAGCGCACCGGCGGCGTGCAACCGGATCTTATCAAGCATCCGGCCGAAATAAACAAGGCGGCCGACCTTCGCGTAGCAACTCCGCAAACCGGGGACGTGTGGCATGAGCGCAACGTGGGCGCGTAAGCCGCGCGGGCGAGAATGAAGCAAGCTGTGCCGCGGAGATTTGCGCGGGACTGAAGCGGGCTGAGGTTTTCGGATATTTTACAGGAGAGAACGGAGGAAAGGCAGGAGTTCCGAAAAGGCAGTTAAGCGCGAAGACGCAAAGGTGGCGAAGATTGGCAAAGAGAACTTTGGCGCCTTCGCGAGCTTAGCAGCCTTCGTGTAAATCCTCCGGCCTTTCCTCGGATTGCCTCCTGTAAAAAATGGATTGGGTGCTTTGGCTTCGGTGTGAGACTAAATGGGGTGGCGCGTTCGGACGATCCGCGGTGGGCGGGCTTGGCATGAGTGCGCGATCGCAGGTTGGTGGTGGGCGTGAGAGAAAAAATCTTGGCGGGACTTTGGTTTTTTGGAGCGGTGGTGGGCGTGCGTGCGGCGGGGCCGTTGATGGCGCCGGCGGCGGCGGGGTTGCCGGCGTTGCCGGCGGTCGTGCGCGACGAGACGCCGGAGCAGAACGAGGCGCGGCTGAAGTGGTTTCGCGAGGCGCGGTTTGGGATGTTCATCCACTGGGGCGTGTACGCGGTGCCGGCGGGATTCTGGCAGGGGAAGCCGGCGGGCGCGGAGTGGATCATGAATCGCGGGCGAATCCCGGTGGCGGACTATCGCGCGTTTGCGAAGGATTTCACGGCGGCGAAGTACGATCCGCAGGCGTGGGCGCAGCTCGCGCAGGATGCGGGGATGAAGTACGTCGTCATCACGGCGAAGCATCACGATGGCTTCACGCTCTTCGACTCGGCGTACTCGGATTGGACGGCGGTGAAGGCGTCCGGCGCGCACCGCGATCTGGTGCAGCCGCTGGCCGATGCGGTGCGGGCGCACGGGATGAAGTTTGGCACGTACTATTCGCAGTCGCAGGACTGGGTGAATCTCGGCGGCGGCAAGGGCAACACGCCACCGTGGGACGAGGCGCAGAAGCAAGGCGCGTTCGACACGTACCTGAAGGAGATCGCGCTGCCGCAGGTGCGCGAGCTCGTGGAGAAATTTCACCCCGACATCCTCTGGTGGGACACGGAGTACTCGATGACGCCGGAGCGCGCACGGCCGTTTTTCGACCTCGTGGTCGCGCAGGGGCCGGGCGTGATTCACAACAGCCGGCTCGGCGGTGGCGTGCTCGGGGATTTCCGTACCTCTGAGCAGCGCATCCCGGCGAGTGCGATGCTCGGTCGCGCGCTCGAGGTGAACATGACGATCAACGACTCGTGGGGCTACCGCTCCGACGACGTGCACTGGAAATCGGCGCAGCAGCTCATTCGCAATCTCTCCGACGTCGCGAGCAAGGACGGCAACTATCTCCTCAATGTCGGCCCGACCGCCGAGGGCGTGATCCCCGAGCCCGAGGTGGAGCGCCTGCGCGCGATCGGCCGCTGGATGAAGATCAACGGCGACGCGATCTACGGCACGCGCGGCAGCGTCTATCCGCAGCCGCTACCGTGGGGCCGGACGACACAGAAGACCTACTCGGGCGGCGGTGCGACGCTGTATCTCCACGTGTGGGATTGGCCGGCGAGTGGCAGCTTGCTGCTGCCCGATGTGGCGCAGGCCCCGCGCTCGGCGCGAGTGCTCGCGACGAGTTCGTCGCTCACCGCGACCGTGACGCCGCAGGGCGTGGTCGTGACGCTTCCGCCGCAAGCGCCCGATGCGGATGTGTCGGTGATCGCGCTCGAGTTTGCGCAGCCGGTGGTGGTGAAAAATGCCGCCGCGCTGCCGACCGAAAACGGCGCCTCGGGCACGCTTAACGATCCGAGCCAGTCGCCGCCGGCGAAATAATTTTCCGCAAAACTCCCCACGCTCTTACCCCATGCAACGTCACATCGCCTTCGCTCGGCTTGCGGTTTCGGCCGCGGGGTTTCTCGCCGTCGCTTTCTCGGGACTCGCGCAGCCGCGAGCGGAGGATAAACCATTGCCGCCTCCGCCGCCGGTGCACGCGGTGTTCAAATTTCAGTTTGGGCCTGGTGAGGCGGCGGCGGGCTTCACGCACGTCGTGGCGACCGAAAACTATTCGACGGAAAAGGGCTACGGCTTCGATTTCGGCTCGAAGCCGGTGGATGTCGCGACGAGCGGCGGATTCGTGACGTCCAACGAGTCGCCGTTTTTCTTTTCGGTGAAAGCGCCGGAGGGAAATTATCGCATCACGGTGAAGCTCGGCGATCCGGCCGCGCCCTCCGACGTGACCATCCGCACCGAGGCGGGGCACATTATGCTCAGCGGATTGAAGATCGAGGGGCAGCAGGTCACACGGACGTTCTACGCCAATGTGCGCCGGCCTGAGCTACAGCCCGCGCCTGCGCAGAATGCGCCGGGCGGGACGATCGTGCACATGTTTCTCGCGGGCGAGGCGGAGTCGCGCTGCTGGGACGAGAAGCTGACCATCGAGTTCAACGGCACGCACCCGTGCGTCGCGACGATGGAGATCGTGAAAGACGACACGGTGCCGACGGTGTTTGTCGCGGGCGACTCGACGGTCGGCGATCCGCGTCGTGGGCCGGCGGGCAACTGGCCGACGCAGATGTGCCAGTTTTTTAAACCGGCGCTCGCCGTGTGCAACAGCGCGGAGGGCGGCGAGACGAGCAAGAGCTTCATCACCGGCCAGCGCATGGACAAGGTGCTCAGCCAGATGAAGCCGGGCGATTTCTTTCTCGTGCAGTTCGGGCACAACGACTCGAAGCCACAGTGGCCGCAGACGTACACGGAGCCAGACACGACCTTCAAGGCCTACCTTGGTGTGTTTCTCGCCGAGACGCGCAAGCGCGGCGGCACACTCGTGCTTGTGACACCGATGGAGCGTCGCATGAACGGCGACACCGTCGGTCCGTGGGCGCGCGCGATGAAGGAGTTTGCGGCGCAGGAACACATCCCGGTCATCGACCAGTGGACCGTGAGCAAGCAGATGTGGACCGCGCTGGGCGACAAGGTGGGCTCGGCCTTCGCCGACCAGACGCACCTCAACGGCTACGGTGGCTATCTCCTCGCGAAACTGATGATCGCGGGCATCCGCAAAAATGTGCCCGGCCTCGCGCCGCTGATCGCGGATGATTTTGTGGAGATGGATCCGACGAAGCCGGAGGACGCTCCTGCTTATCTGAAGCAGGCGAGCGGGGCGGGCGAGATGGGACAGGGTCGGGCGAAGGCGCCGTGAGCGTGGGGGAGCGGAGGGCTGCGGCGGGGTTTAGTTTTTGGTCGCAGAGAGCACGGAGTGAGGAGGGGAGATCACAGAGGAGCTAGGCCGTGGGATAGACTCTTTGCGTGAAGCGTGTGCGGGGTTGTTGGTGCGGCTGTTCGCAGTCGAGTGCGGGCGGAGGTTTATCGGGGCGTAAAGCCCCTCCCACAGTTTCGATCAGGGGCAGAAGAGGGACGGGATTCTTTTTGGGACGATGGGAGAAGCGCAGGCGACGATTTATGGTTTGGACATGCTTTGCTCGGGGCGGGCATGTTGTCGCAATTCCATGATCCGGCTGTTTGTTTCCATTTTGATCCAGACCTCTTTCGTGGGGCTCATTGGATCACAGCTACTGATGTTTCTTACGCGGGGATTGCTGCGCAGGCCGGTGAGCTATGCGACCGCGTTTCGCACTGAAACGATCGCGGCATTTTTCTCCATTTCGATCGCGTCGTTAATCGAGCTTTTGTGGTTCGATCAAGGCGGAGGCTTTTGGGCGAGGCTGGCCTTGGGCTTTGGCACGACGCTGATCATCAGGTCGGTAGTGTATAAAAACTTCCTGGAGGTCGACGAGGGCAAGTACGAGGTAACGTTTGCCGATGCGGTCATCCTCGCGGCGGCGCTGGCGGGCGTGGCC
Organism: Verrucomicrobiota bacterium; assembly: GCA_048498795.1. Lineage (GTDB taxonomy): Bacteria > Verrucomicrobiota > Verrucomicrobiia > Opitutales > Opitutaceae > JBEHXH01. The sequence goes on along the minus strand of JBEHXH010000005.1, from coordinate 311,465 downwards.
CTACTCGTGGGTGCGGTCTTCTTGGCTGCCTCGGTGGTGCTATTTGCCACGCGGGCCACCTAGGCGTGTATCGAAAGATCGGATACGATCTGTAGGCTTAGTCGTTTGACTGCAGCTTTTGCAGGGAGTCGACGACGATTTCGACTTTGTCCTTATACGTTTGGATTTTGCCGAGGACCTTTACGGCTTTTCCTTCGAGTTTCTTGGCTTCGTCGGCGGTGGTGCGCTCGGCGTTGTTCACCACGACGACGAAGGGGGCGTTGGGGTATTTGCCGTCTAGGTCGATCAGGAGGCGGCTGTCCTTGGCGATGTAGGCGACGCCTTTCACGGTACCGTGCACGTAGGCTTCTTCGCCGATGTGCTTCGCAGCTTCGGTGGCGGTGTAGGCCGCGGGCTTGTCGGCGGCGAAAGAGGCGGACGCGAAGGCGATGAAGAGAAGAGCGATTTTCGCGGAGGCTTTCATGATGATTTTCGCTGGGTGGAGGCGCGCAGGTAAACGGGTGGCACGACGAGGATTTCGCGGGTGGGATTGCGCGGGCCTTGGAGGAGGCGGAAGAGCATGGGGACGGCCTTCGCGACCATGGCGTTGTTGGCGCCGGCGACAGTGGAGAGCGGGGGCGTGAAGTACTCGGCGAGCTCGTGGTCGCCGACGCCGACGACCGCGACGTCGTCGGGGATGCGGCGGCCGGTTTTCTGGATCGCGGAGTAGGCGCCCATCGCGAGGCCATCGGTGACGGTGAAGAGCCCATCGCACTCGCCACCGGCGGCGAAGAAGCCTTCGACGACGCGCGCGGCGGACTCGGCGTGCAAGCCTTCGCTCGCGAGGTCGATGGGCGGCGCGCCGAGGAGAGTCTGCACGTGGCGCTGAAAAGCGGTCACGCGCTCGGCGGTGGCCTGCGTGAGCAGTCGGTCGTGGAGGATCGCGGGGCGGCGGCAGCCGGCCTCGACGAGCACCTCGGCGGCGCGCTGACCGACGAAGCCCGGCGTCTCGAGCACGCAGCAGTGCTGCGGGAGACGGCGGCCGAGGACGACGATGGGGTAGGGCAGCTGCGCGGTGGCGAGAAACTCGTCGTCGGGGGGACGCGTGTTGGTGATGATCACGCCGTGGTAGCGGTGGGCGTCGAGCAGGCCGGGCTTCTCGTGCAGGCGGCCGGCGTGAAACATCTCGATGGAGACCGCGTAGCGCGTGTGCTCGCTCGAGCGCGCATCGACGGCGTCCTGCAGCGCGCGGAGCGCTTGGCCGACGAGCGGCAGCGGGGCCTCGAAGGCGGTGAAGATCGCGAGATCGATGTGCCGCGTGCCGGTGGACTGCGAGCGAAGGCGGCGGCCCGCCATGTTGGGCACGTATCCGAGCTCGCGGACGGCGGCACGGATTTTTTCCACGGTGGCGGGCGCGAGGCGGCGCTCCTCGTGGCGATTGGCGAGCACGGTCGACACGGCGGCGGTGGAGACGCCGACATGCTCGGCGATCGTGCGCACTGTCACCGGACTTTTTTCCACACGCGGCATGGAGTTCATCACGCAGGACAGCGCGCTCTCGGCAAGCGGACTCTTTGGGGCGCGTCCGACACGTGCAAAAAAAGGGCCGCGGGGGCTAACCCTCCCCCGCGGCCACAACACTAACCCCAAAGCGATCAATAGCTGCCGCGAATACCCAGCGAGTACTGCGCGCCAAAGGTCTGGTAGCTCGTCAGCGCGGCGTAGGCCGGCTGGTTGGGCCCGGAGACCTCCCACTCAGTGGGATTATTGAAGAGATTGCGGCCGGCGAAAAACACCGCGACGCGCTTGCTCAGCTGGTACTCGACATTGCCGTCGAGCTGGTAGCGGGCGCGGATGTACTCGTTGGCCCCGGCGAAGGCGCTGCTCGTGTCGCGCAGCATGCGGCCCTTCCAGTTGACGATCACGTTGCCCGAGACCTTCGGGAAACGGAAGCCGAGGCCGTAGTTGCTGCCGCGCGGGATGTAGCGCTTCCAGTCGGCGGCGGTGATGCGCTGGCCGAAGAGATCAAGGTGCGTGGTGTTGTACGTGAGCGTGAAGTGCCGGCCAAACTCGGCGTAGCGCGCGAGCGGGCCGACCATCAGGTCCTCGACGGAGAAGCGCACATTGGCCTCCCAGCCCTTGATCATCGCGTTGGCGACGTTGATGCGGTAGCTCGTCTTGTAGCCGACGAGATCGTGTGAGAGGCCGAGCGCATCGAGGTACGAAGTGTCGGCGACGCCGCTGAGCGTGCTGAAGAAGTCGTAGATGTCCTTCTTGAAGTAGTTGAACGTGACCGCGCCGTTGTGCTTCAGGTAGTACTCCGCGGAGAAATCGTAGTTCTTCGCGATCCACGGCTTCAGACTCGAGTTGCTCGCGGTGATGGAGCCCGGCGAGGAGCCGGAGATGTTGGGATCGAAGCTCGTGTTTTCCGTGACGTTGATCGTGGGGACGACGTCGGAGACATTGGGCCGGCCCATGGTCTTGGCGTAGCCGGCGCGGAGGAGGAAATTCTCCGTGACGTTGAACGTGCCGTGTGCGCTCGGGAAGAAGTAGTGGTAGTTCCGTTTGCCGTAGGCGCCGCGGTATTTGTAGACGAGCTCGTTGTACGAAGCGGTGCCGGAAGCGCCGACGCCGGGCTTGAGGATGAGACCGTTGCTCGCGTTGCGCAGGAGCTTGCCGCTCGCGTCGCGCTGATAGACGGCATTCGGGTCCTGCAGATAGCTGCGGCCCTCGTCGGCGGTGTCCTCGTAACGCACGCCCGCCATGACGCGCACGCGATTCTGCCAGAAGTGCGTGTCGGAATTGATGAACGCGGCGGAGATGCGCTCGTGCAGCAGCGGCGAGCGCTGGGCGCGCGTGCGCACCGTGTCGCCGAACTGCGAGTCGGCGCGCACGAACCAATTCGGGTGATCGCGAATCGCATCGGCGACGGCCGAGGGATTGATCCACTGCGGACCGGGCCGGTAGTTGCCGGGGCTCTGGAAGGCATTGAACGGATCGACGAACGGCGCGGCGGTCTCGTCGCCGGTGTTGAGCACGCCGTCGGGTCCCGCGTACATCGTCGACCACTGCTCATAGCGCTGGTCGCGAATGAAGTCGTTGCCGAGGCCGCCGATCTTCACGGTGACGGGCGCGGAGAGGACCGAGAACTTCCGCGAAAGCGATCCGCGCACTTCCTTCACCGTGTCCTGACTGGTGGCGGGCTGGCGGGTGGCGAAGCTCAGGTCGTAGTTGGCGAGCAGCGTGGGATCGAGCTCCTTGCCGGTGGCGTCGAGCACGGTGGTCTTGCCGACGGCAGCCTTGGAGTTGTCGATGCCGGTGAGATTCACGGCGCTGACGCCGCGCATGATCACGGTGAGGCTGTTGAAGAACCCCTTGTCGGTATCGCTGACCTTGCGGTTGGAGTTGGAGTACGAGGCGCCGAGGTCGGCAGACCAATCGCTACCCGAGTAGGTCCACGAGCCATTGAGCCCGCGCGTGAGCGAGTGGATGCGCTGGAAGTTGATGCCCTGATTGACGAGTGCCTGGCCGGCGGCGCCGTTGTAGAACGTCTCGCCCCACGAGCTCGGCGTGCCCGCGCCCGCGCTGAAACTCAGCGTGCGCGTCGAGACTGTCTGCGACTGTTCGGTGGCCTGGGCGGAGAACGAGATCACCTGATGCTCGAACGGCTTCCAGTCGACCTTGACCGAGCCGGAGTTTTTGTCCGTGCGATTGGGCACGTACGCCGTCGCGATCGAGTTGGTCTGCGGATTCGCGAGCGACGCGCCGCTGCCGGAGTAGCGACGGCCGGGGACTGCGGTGTTCTGCAGATAGTACTGGTCGGACGTCGAGAGACTGACGACGAAGCCGAGGCGCTTGTTGACCGGCACGATGTAGTTGAGGTCAAAGGACGGGAGCGTCTTGTAGGTTTTTTCCGCGAGCGGATTGCCCGTGCGGTTGAAGTCGAGGGCCTTGCCGTTGGCGGAGAGCATGGCCTTGTACGTGAGCTCGCGGCCGGGGCGCTCGAAGGCGCTCTTGCTCACGAAATTCACGGAGCCGCCGAGGGAGTTGGCGGACTGTTCGGCGGTGGGGAGTTTCGTCACTTCGATGCGCGAGATGTTGTTGAGGCTCGCGGAATCGAGCACGAACTGGCGCGACGATGTCTGAGTATTGGCGATGAGCGTCGAGGCGAGCGCGCCGCCGTCCATCGTGACGTTGGTGTAGTTGGGATCGAAGCCGCGCACCATGATGCCGGAGGGCGTATTGCCGTCCTTCACGTCGAGCGAGATGCCGGGGAGGAACTTCACGAACTCGCCGATGTTACCCTGATTGATCTCGCCGAATGCATCCGTGGAGACGACGTCTTTGCGATTGGCGGCGAAGCGCTGCTCGTTGATCGCGATGGCGGCGGCGTCGGTCTCGCGCTGGCTGGCGACGACGAACTCTTTCATCGTGATCGTGTCGGGGCCGTTGCCACTGAGGCTGATCGCCTGCGTGGCGGTTTGCCCGGCGGTAACGGTCACGGGGACGTTTTCCGTTTTCAGGCCGGTGTAGAACACATGCAGCACGGCGCTGCCCGCGGGCACGCGGTCGAGGCGAAACTCGCCCGCCTGATTGGTGAACGCCTCCTCGGTCGAGCCGACGACCGTGACGCGGGCGTTGTTTAGGTAGGTTCCGGTGACGGCGTTTTGCACGCGGCCCTCGATTGAGCCGGTGGCCGCGGGCTGCGCGGCGAGTGGAACGAGCGAACTCGCGGTGGCGAACAGGGCGAGCGCGCTGAGGCGCGCGACGCCGGCAGGACAAAGCCGGCGAAACAGACGTAGAGCAGACAGCATTGCTTGGGTGGGGTTGAGGTTGGCCTCCCGGGTGAGGGAGACGGGGCACGAAAAAGCCAAGCCGAGCTAAATCGACTTAGCAGTTTCAGCTTAGACGAAAGCGCGAGGGCCGTCTTGTCCCGAGAAGTGGGGACGGAGGGGCTTGTGTAGCCACGAGAGGCTGCGCGTGCGAAAGTACCGAGCACGCTTTCGCCTGGCCTGCCAATAGCCGATGTGGACCGAAGATTTCTTTACCGGTTGTCGGCGGGTGTAGGTCGCTAAAAATTTTGCAGCACTCAGAATCGAGGAATGCCGCCGAGAAACCCTGTTTCAGCCGGGTATTTGTTTTTTGAGCGCGCGATATGCCTCCAGCAAGCGACCGCGGTTGCCCCAGTCTTCAACTTCGTCCGGTACGTTCGGGCGGAGAAAGGTACCGTCTTCAGCAATCATCGGAATTGTCTCCAAGCCCTGGGCCTCCAGCTCCTTTTTCTCTGCCTCGGTTTCATCATGAATGCCGAGCATGGACTTGGTATGGCCCCAATCGCGGTCGAAGACTTCTTCGAAAGCGGCGAGAAACTCACGGAGGGTTGCGGCGTCGGGCTGCGTACTCATTCCTTCAGGGGTTTGGCAATCGATTGCTTAAGGCGCAAAGCGTATGTCTCTACGGTTACTTCGGAGATAGGGTAGAGTCTTCCACGCGCGGCCAGATTTGCTCGGGGCCGGGGCCGTCGGTGGCGACGGCGATTTGGGTGACGTGGTGGGAGGCGTCGCGGAGGAAGTGGAACTGCATGTCGCTGCCGGCGGCGAAGGTGTCTTCGGCGATGGGTATCAGCGGACGGCGGCCGGGGCCGAGCTGGCCGGTGAGGATGTTGTCCTTGGCGGTGGCGATGAAGTTGGCGCCGGGAGCGATGCGGTAGGTGCCGGCGAGTTCGGAGAGGGCGGCGGGGGTGACGGCGGCGGCGGGCACCGGCGTGTCGGCGGGCTCGCCGAGGGCGAGGTGGATGACGCGCGTGGTGAGCGTGCGGAGCGGTTGCGGAGGCGCGTCGGTATTGCAGAGGATGGCGACGTATAGGCCGGAGCCGGGCACGCGGGCGGCGAAGGACGCGAAACCGGGCATGCCGCCGCCGTGGGCGATGACGGAGTGTGAGCCGAGCTGGTTGATTTCCCAGCCGAAACCGTAGTGGGTGGCGCGGCCATCGGGGAGATGGCCTTCGGTGTAAGCCCGGCTGAGAAGGGTGGCCTCGACGAGGCGGCCGGAGGCGAGGGCCTGTTCCCAGGACCAGAGGTCGTCGACCGAGGCGAGGAGCGCGCCGGCGGAGTAGCCTTGCGTGATGTTGAAGTAGGGCGTGTCGATCCAGGTTTTGCCGGAGCGCGAGTAGCCGCGGGCACGTCCGCGGATGATGCGGTTGGCGTCGGGGTAGTCGCTGTGCGTCATGCCCGCAGGGGCGAAGAGGTGCGTGCGGACATACTCAGGGTAGCTCTGGCCGGAGACTTGCTCGATGACGCGCCCGAGGAGGTAGTATCCAGTATTTGAATACTTCCAATTCGAGCCCGGGGCGAAGAGGAGGGGCTGGCTGCGGGTGTAGTCGAGGAGCTGGTTGGGCGTGAGCTCGGCGTGCCAGTTTTTCTTGGCCTCGGGCTGCTCCTCGATGGTGGGGAGGCCGGCGGTGTGAGTGAGCAACTGCTCGAGCGTGACCGGCGCGCTGCCGGTGGGGTAGTCGGGCACGTAAGTGCTCAGCGGGTCGTCGAGCTTGAGCGAGCCAGCTTGGGCGAGCTGCAGGATGGCGACGGCGGTGAACTGCTTCGTGAGTGAGCAGATGGGGAGGACTTGGGCGGCGTCCATCGGCACGCCGAGTTCGAGATCGGCGAGGCCGTAGCCTTTGCGGAGGAGAATTTTTCCGTCGCGTACGACGAGCACGGCGGCACCGGGGGCGTCGGGGTGGAAGGCGGCGGAGAGGAGTTGATCGATCTGCGTGGCGGCGGAGGGCGTGGACTCGGTGGTGGGCGCAACTGGGATATCGGCGAGAGCGAGGGAGGCGGTGGCCGAGAAGAGGGCGACGGTGGCGGTGAGGCGGCGGATGAGGAGGGTGAGAGCTTTCATGGGCGGAGAGGCGGGGCGAATGGGGCGTGGAGTTGGTTCGGTGGAGGGTTGGCCACAGAAGGCACAAGAGGCGCAGGGGAGAGAGAGCCGGAGCTGCGGCGAGAGCTGAGGGGGGGCAGGCTAGGCGGTAGCCTGCCGGGCACTTCGCGTGGTGCGCGGTGAGGGTGAAACTTTACTCGCGGTGCTCTGGCGGGAGCGGCGGCGCTAGACGTCGTCTGCGTCGTTGCCGGGCGGAGTGGTGGCGGCCGCGGGAGAACCGGGCGGGCTGGGCTCGAATGACAGGATGTCGCCGGGCTGGCAATCGAGGGTCTGGCAGATGGCTTCGAGGGTGCTGAAGCGGATGGCCTTGGCGCGGCCGGTCTTCAGCACGGAGAGATTTTGCGGAGTGATGCCGACTTTTTCGGCGAGCGTGTTGAGGCGCATTTTTCTCCGGACGAGCATGAGGTCGACATTGACGACAATCGGCATGGGGAAATCCTCCGGAGTTTTTAGATCGTGAGGTCGTTTTCCTCGCGGAGCGTGGTGGCGATCTCGGCGATCCACGAGATCGCCACGACGACGGCGCCGATCAGGAGCGCATCGATGGAGAAGTTTACGGTGGCGGGCGGGTGGGGAAGGACGAACTTCGGCAGAAACTCCCAGGCGATCTTGACGACGCCCCAGAGCAGGCAGCTCACGCCGAGCTGGCGGATCTGGCGGGCGGACTCGGTGGTGAAGATCTCGCGGCGCGTGTAGTTGTCGGCGAGGCGGCGCAGATGGTAGAGCGTCTTGCCGATGACGAGGCCGACCGCGATCGTGGCGATCGCGAGCACCACGCGACCGCGGCTCGTGACTTCGCTGATGGGAATCACGCCGCCGGAAAAGGTGATGGAGGTCAGGTGGCCGGTAGCCGCAGCCACGGCCGCGAAAGCAGAGCCGAGAATGACGAAGGCCAGCAAGAGGGTGCTGCCGAAGCGAAGGATGCGACTGAAACGCTCGATCCGGCGGAGTTTGATTTCGATGTCGGGATTGGGAGAGGGGCTCATGGGAGTGAGCCGAAGAACAAGCAAAAATGTCTGCTTAGCAATATTAAAGTATCGAAAAACGATAAATAAACACCGAATAAGAGTAAATTCTTGTCACTACGCGACGCATTCAATTGATTATCAATCGATTAAAATCAATGGGGCGACGGAATTCACTGGAGCGACATGTTGGGGTGTGTGGCGACGCCCGAAAAATGGCTTCAGATTGGCCGCTGCGGCGTAGGGCTGACTGCACGCGGTTATGCGGCCCGCGAAATCAGATGTTCGGGTTTTCGCAGACCGAGACCTCGGCGATTTCCGCGTAGCCATGCACTCCTTGAAACTCGTAGTCGCAAAAATGAAATTTGGCGCGTTCGAGCTGCCGATCACGAAGATCCGTCACATCGAAGCTGCCGAGAAATGACAGTGTCGTGAGCTTGAAATCAGTGACGTTGGAAAAGCGGTATTCCAACGCGCCCTTGGCACCACGCATGACGAGAGTGAGCCTTTTCTCAAACGCCTCGCGGTCCTCATGGTAGTAAGTCTCGACGCTCAACTGGCGAATTTCCTGAAAATCGTGCGCAGTGACGGCGCCAAGTTTGGCCACGACGGCCTCGTGGCCGGGGACGGCGGTAATGGGCATGCGAGTGTTCTTAATGTTCTTAACCGAGAGGTACTGGAGTGAGCTACAGAGGCAGGTGCGGTGGACGACTGCGCCTCACGGGCTCGTCACTTCACCGCGTTGATGCCGCCGACTTTCTGGGCGTGTTTCACGAGGACCATGGCGGCCTTGAGGTCCAGGTCGGCGAGTTGCTTGAAGTTGATGCAGCTGCGGCCGGTCTTCACTTTGCCGAGCTTGGCGGCGTTTTGCTCGACGAGGTAGCCGTCCTTGCCGCCGACGCAGATGTGGAGGGCGTAGTCTTTTTTCGCGGCGACGAGACCGACGGTAAACCACTCGCCCTCGCGGCCGCTGGCGGATTTGTAGCGATAGTGGCCGTATCCAATAATTGGAGACGGGCCCATGCCGCGCGTGACGTACGGCGCGAGTTTCGGGGCGGCCTTGCGGATGGCCTTGTGGATCGCGGTCATCGTGTCGCGGCGGTCGTCGGGGAGGGCTGCGAGGAGTTCGTCGACGGTGGGGAGAGCGGCGGCTTTGGGCATGAGGCGAGCGTGCGAGCGCAGGAGGCGCAGGGCAAATGGGAATGAGCGGCGCGTGATACTCGCGCGCCAACGTGAGCGGCGTGCGTGCCGCTGAGGCGACCTTGGAGGCTGACCGTGGAGCCGCGTCCGATGACGCGGGCGCGCGAGTGCTATTTCTTCTTTTTTGTCTTCCGACCCTTCGCCGCGGCGGTGCGAGGTCCTTTGCCGCGGACGGCGGCTTCGATGGTGGCGTGGTCGATCTTGCCCATTTCCATCATCGCTTCGAAAGCGCGCTTGGCCTTTTCGCCGCCGGCGGACATGGCCTCGGTGAGGACGCGCGGGGTGATCTGCCACGAGAGGCCCCAGCGGTCCTTGCACCAGCCGCAGGCGCTCTCGCTGCCGCCGTTTTTCACGAGGGCGTTCCAATAGCGGTCGGTCTCCTCCTGCGTGTCGGTGGCGATCTGGAAGGAGAAGGCTTCGCTGTGCGTGAACATCTTGCCGCCGTTGAGGCCGATGCACGGGATGCCGCAGACGGTGAACTCGACGGTGAGCACGTCGCCGGCCTTGCCCATGGGGTAGTCGGTCGGGGCGTGGGAGATGGCGGTCACCTTGCTCTTGGGAAAGGTCGCGGCGTAGAAGCGCGCGGCGTCGAGGGCGTCCTTGTCGTACCAGAGGCAAATCATGTTCTTGGGCTTAGGGGTGCTCATGAGATCGAGTTTGACCGCAGGACGGGAAAGTCGATGCAGGATTTCTTTTGCGCCGCACGGAATTTTTCGCGGGCGAAACGAAAAGACGGCGGTGCCGATGGCAGGCGCAGCGGAATTTATTCCGCGCGGAGCACGGCCATGGCGTCGACTCGGTTGGCGCGGCGGGCGGGGAGCCAGCAGGCGAGGAGGGCGACGGCGATCAACACGAGCGTGGCGAGGGCGAGGACGGCGGCGCTGTTCATGCGCAGCCCGGGATTGAGCGACGCCATGAGGCGGCAGGCGCCGAAACCACCGACCAGGCCGAGCGCGGAGCCGGCGAGGGCGAGCTTTAAACCGGACGCGAGCACGAGGCGCGTGACATCGCCGAGGGTGGCGCCGAGGGCGAGACGGATGGCAAACTCGCCGGTGCGCTGGGCCATGGTGCGCGCGATCACGCCGTAGATGCCGAGGGCGGCGAGGGCGAGGCCGAGCACGGCCATGCCGGAGAAAATATCACGGCCGACGGCGGTTTGGTAGTTGGTGCGCTCGATCGCGACATCGACCGGCTGGATCTGCGTGACGGGAAGATCGGCGTCGAGCTGCGCCATGCTTATGCGGATGGACTCGACGAGCGTGGCAGGCGCGATGCCGTTGGTGCGGACGGCGATCTCGTTTTTACGGCGCGGCTCCTGCGCCATCGCTTGGTAGATCTGGTTGATCTGGCTGGGCCCGAGATTGAGGTCGTTGACGGCGGGCTCGACTTCGGCGACGACGCCGACCACCTCGCCCCAAACCGGCGCGCCGTCGGTGAGCTGCGCGAGGCGCTGGCCGAGAGGATTGGCGTCGCCGAAGAGTGCGCGCGCGGTGTGCTCGCTCACGAGATAGACGCGCGGGGCGGTGGTGGTATCGCGTTCGTCGAAGGTGCGGCCGGAGACGAGACGCGTGCCGTAGGTCTTGAAATAGCCGGGGCTCACGGTGTTGACGAGCGCGGCGGGCTCGCGTCCAGGGACGACGGGTTCGCGACCGGCGACGACGAATTTCCGCGAGTCGGTCCAGTTGGCAAACGGCGTGAACGACGAAATGCTCACGGAGGCGATGCCGGGGAGCGTGCCGAGTTTCTCGAGTGTGCGCTGGTGAAACGCGGCGATCTTGTCGGCGTCGCCGTAGGTGGCCGCGGGCAGGAGCGTCGCGCCGGCGATGACGTGATCGGAGGACCAGCCGATGCGGCGATTGTTGAGCTCCTGCAGGCCGTTGATCTGCACTCCGGCGGCGGCGAGCAGCACGAGGGCGACGGCGAATTGACCGACGATGAGGATCTGGCGGAAACGCTGCTGACCGCGGCCGCCGAGGCTGCCGCGCCCGCCGCTCTTGAGGGTGTTGTTAAGATCGAGGCGCAGCGCGAAGAGCGCGGGCGCGAGGCCGAAGGCCACCGCGGTGACGAGTGCGGCGACCAGCGCCCAGCCGAAGAGCGGCCAGCCGATTTCCATGAGGACGCTCTCGCCGTTGTCGCCCATCGTGCGACCGGCCATGTAGTCGCGGAACCAAAGTGCCGCGAGCACCGCACCCACGCTGCCGAGCAGCGCGAGCAGCAGCGACTCCGCCACGAGCGGGCGCAGCAACTGAAGCCGCGAGGCGCCGAGTGCGCCGCGCACGGCAAATTCGCGGGCGCGGGCGACAGTGCGCGCGAGGAGGAGATTGGCGAGGTTGGAACACGCGATCAGCAGCACGAGGCCGGAGAGCACGATCATCATGCCGAACATTGGTCGCGCGCTGTTGCCCGTGACGGTGGACGGCAGCGGGTCGGCGCGCCACGTGGTCTCGGCGTTAGTGTCGGGGAAATCTTTTGCGAGACGCGCGCCGAAATCGGCGGCGAAAGCCGAGACCTCGGCAAACGTGTGACCCGGCACGGGTCGGCCGACGACGCGCAGGAGCAGGCTGCGGCGGTCGGTGGCCTCGGCTGGGGTGAGCGCGAGCGGGCGGAAGAAGTCGATCATGCCGAGGTGACGCCAGTCGTTGAACGCGGGGGGCAGCACGCCGATGACGCGGTGCGGCTCGCCATCGATGCGAATGGTGCGGCCGACGATGTGCGGGTCGCCCGCGTAGCGGCGGAGCCAGACGCGCTGGCTGAGCACGACGACGCGGTCGCGACCGGGCGTTTCTTCCTCGGGCAGAAACGCGCGGCCGAGCTGCGGCGCGAGGCCGAGAACGGCGAAGAGATTGGCAGAGGCGCGCGCGGCGTAGGCCATCTCGGCGGGGTGGCCGGGCTCGGAGAGGCTCGCGCTCGCAGGCGTGTACGCGGCGAAGTCGGCGAGGGATTGGCTGGAGTGCTGGAGCGCGACGAAGTCGGCGGGAGCGAAATGGCCGAGCTGATTTTGCGCAGTGGCGCGATAAAGGCGGACGAGGCGATCGCTGTCGGGGTAGGGGAGCGGCTTGAAAAGCACCGTCTGGATCATGCCGAACATTGCGGTGTTGGTCCCGATGCCGAGCGCGAGCGTGAGCACGGCGACCATGGTGAAGCCGGTGTGCGCGATGAGCTGACGGCACGCAAAGCGAAAGTCTTTCAACAGGCGCTCGAGCCAGCCCCAACCCCACGCGTCGCGCGATTGCTCCTGGAGGCTGCCGGTGTTGCCGAAGCGCCGCGCGGCGGCGTGGCGGGCGTCGGTGGAAGATGCGCCGTCGGCGGCGTAATCGGCGGTGCGCTGATCGAGATGGAAATTCATCTCTTCGCGCATCTCGGCCTCGAGATCGCGACGGCCGAAGAGCGTGCGCAGGCGGCGGGCGAGACGGCGGTGCAGGCGCATGGGGTGAGCGGGGTTGAAAGTGAACGCGGGCGGACGAACTCAGGCGCCGTCGAGCACGAGGCCGATGATGGTGCTGGTGCGGGCCCAGAGCTGGTGCTCCTTTTCGAGCTGCTTCCGACCGGCCTTGGTGAGGCGGTAGTATTTGGCGCGGCGGTTGTTTTCGGTCAGGCGCCACTCGGCCTCGATCCAATCCTTGTCCTCCATGCGGTAGAGGGCGGGGTAGAGGGAGCCCTCGTCGACCTGCAGTGCGCTTTTGGAAAGCTGTTCGAGCTTATTGGTGATGCCCCAACCATGTAGCTCGCCGCGACTCAGCACCTGCAACACGAGAAGATCGAGTGTGCCGGGGAGAAGTTCGTATTTATCGGCCATGCGCACTCACTTAGTTTGTCTAAGGCTGGAGGCAAGTTTTTCCTTAGATGGACTAAGTAAAGGCCTGAGGAGGGTGAGGTTAAGTCGATCGAGGTGGATTCTGGGCAAGCATGCGACAAATGAGATAAGGCGCCCCGGTGATGGGGCGCGTTCGATGCGCCGCTAGTGCACGCGGTACCTGTGGCTCATTTTGCTTTATCATAGTTGAGAATATATTATGATGTTTGGGCTATTTGCCGTAGTTTGCTCGACTCGAGCCTTTGCTCCATGCCCGCTTCCACTCCTCTCTACCTCAGCCACAGCTACCGCGATCGCCATATCAACGGACATTTTGTGCCAATCCTCAAAGCAGAGGATGTTTCAGTACAAGCGGACCAAAAGACAGGAATCTGGTGTGTCCCAAAGTTGGAGCGCAGCATGGCGCAAGTATCAGGTGTAGTTTCAATCATTCCCATCCGACCAACCGAAGCCGATCCGGCAGCTTATTCCCGCCATATTGCTCTGGAGCTGGCGCTTGCCCGGCGTGCCCGGGTGCCGCGTCTTCTCCTAGTCGACGAGCGGGTGCTCGATCGGCATCACGTGGATTTTCCCGAAGATGCCATACCCTACGCAGTCGAACGCCTTGAGGAGCAGAAGGCAGAGCACATTGCGGCGATCAAGAAATTCCGCACACGGTTCACCGCACATCATCGCACCCCATCCGGTCACGTGCGGCGCACGGCGGTCATCGTGGTGGATTCCGCGAAGGGATTCCGTGGGCTTGGGGAGGACCTTGCCGAATTAATGCGGAGAAAAGGCTACTCGTCCACGGTCCTGACGGAAAAACGCGAGGGCCATGGGCTGGATGATATTCGCCTTTTGGAGGCAATTTGGCGCGCGGAAGTGGGAGTGTATTTGATGGGGCCAAGAATCTCGGAGGTCCATGTCGGCCTCGCAATGGCGCATGCACACTGTCTTCCGGCATTTCGCCTATTGCACGACCCCAAAGCCTCAAGCAGCGAACCTTCGATTTCCGGGCTTATCCGTTGGCGGGATGCTGCGAACCTGATGACGGCCTTTAAAAGTCAGTTCGACGGTTACCTCGTCGACCTGGTCGATCCCGCGGAGAAGGCCCAAGAAATCGGCTACCCGGATGCCTTTCGGGAAATTGGCACGGCCAAATGGGTGCCGGAGCCTGACGATTTTTGGAATCCATCGGATGGACCTGCGCTTGTCCGCCATGTTCACTCCAGTGACGGTTTTATCGTCGATGAGGTGGCTCACGTGCGACGCCTATTCAAGAGGAGCTTCGCGCAAGCGGTGGATCGTGCGAGCGCCGACGCGGTGTGCCGGCTACTGTACGACGAAATGAAACGGCACCAACTGGTCTACGAATTCGAGCCCGTGGCGCGGCGAAAAGGCGTACAATCGATTCGGTCGCCGAGCTTGATCAAGCTGCACGCCAATGCGACGTGTCTCGACATGAGCTGCCTTTTCGCCGCACTACTGGAGGGCGCGAGCCAGTTGCCGTTGATTGCGGTCTTGAAATGCCGAGACCGCTGGCACGCCGTCGTTGGCTATCGTGCCCGCAACGAACCCCGATGGACTGCACCGGATATTGGATCGTTACGGCGGGCATGCACTCTCGGCGACGCAGTGTTGTTTGAGGCAACAGGCCCCATCGAAGCGGATTCGCCTGTCGCGATTGAAACAATCCTCGAGCGCTCCGATAAAAAAATGTCGTTTTCGGATGCCAAGGAAACGGCACTGCGCCTTCTCATGGACGCCGACACCCAATTGCTATATCTTATCGATGTAGCTCACATACGAGGAGCCGGAAACTAGTTACCGATACCCATGCCTACTCCAGTGCAACGATATCAACGCGAGATGCATGAAAACACGGGATTCTTCGCGACCTGGCTCCCGGGCGACTCCATCGAAATCGGGGATGTGGGGCTGTTTGAGCAAGGGCGATTTCGCAAGCTGGGCTCACTGCAGGAAATGGGGATCAAGTTTTCCGCTGCCCCGGGCCGATCGTTTCAAGATATAAACTATAGCTCGACCAGCTATACGAAGATTGCGGTCAATGGCACAACCGAGGATGCGGCGCTGGGGAAGGCGAGTATATCAGTTGGTTTTCTCCAAGCAGGCGCGTTTTTGTTTCAGGCATCCAAAGTGCAAATTCATCAACTTGAAAACCGCATCGCAATCGTGGATCGGATACTGGAGGCGCATCTGAAAAAGAAATGGGATCCAGCGTGGCTATTGGTCGAATCGCTGCATGCCGCCGAGCGGGCGACCATCATCGTGAGTGAGGATCAATCTGCCGACTTGGTTCTCTCAGCTCAGTCCAATGCAGCGCTGAGCGCAGTGTCTTTGGCCAATCCCAATGTTTCGCTTGCGGTGACTTCCTCCCGGGGGCGGATGCTGCAGATCATCGGCGGGGAAAAAGTTCATCCGCTGTATTCGTGCTTCAAACTCAAGGTGCCTCTCCTTGGCAAGCCAGTCGTGCGCCCGGTGCGGGGCGTGGCGGCCGTCGAAACCGTAGAGTCGATTTCTCGTCCCACCATTGCGGACCTTCTGGCCTCGTTTGCTGACGGTTCATAGGTTGGGCTACGGGCATTGACCGCGACGAAGAGGAATTGATCGGAAAATCATAGATCAGCGCCCTTTGGCGATGGTCGAGGCACTATGACTCACTTTTGATCTCCCTTGAAGGGGGAGAGGATATGCGTTTAAACGCCTTGATGGATTGGTTCGCGCCGCGTGGTTGGATAATCGCTGTCGCGCTCGCCCTATTTCCGGCGGAGATGCGAGCGGTGGAGCTGCCGTTTAGCATCGATACGCGCGATGGGCAGTGGAAGGTGTCGACGGTGCGCAAGGCAGTGGGGCCGGATATCACCTTCGAGGCGGTGGTGGCGCATGTGGCCGGAGCCGAGCGGATGATCATCATGAGTGCGCCGCTCGGGGAGGGTCCGGCGGAGTCGCTCAGCGAGTTTGGCCAAGGCTTGAAGGCCGCGTTCTCGGGTTTTCGCAGCAGTAGCGAGGCCGTGGAAAAGGAGGACAAACAGTTCGGTTATGCCGGGCGGACTTTGACCTTCGATTTGGTCAAGGCGGAGAAAACGATGGACGTCGAACTGTTCGTTTTCGTGGACGGGAAAACGCGCTGGGGTGTGCTGCATTCGGTCGAACGCAGCGCGGCGGGCGTGAGGGTCAGCCCGGCGGCGTTCAGCCTGCTGCAGAAGAAAGCGCCGCAGACGGCGGGGGTCGTCACCCTCGAGCCGTTTCGCGTGAAGGATGACGCGGTGGGGAGTTTTCCCATATCCTTCAGCGTCGAACGCGTCGGAAATCGCGTGAAGGAGATCCTCGTGACCAAGGTGATCGAGGGCTCGTCCACCGAGCGGATGGGCGTGCGCGTGGGCGACAAGATCGTGAAGATCGACGGCCGCAAGACAGAGGACTTTGCGGGCGGCACGGGCAAGGACAGCGAGATCGGGCGGATCTTTCTCAATCGGGAAGCCGGCGACATGGTGAAGCTCGACCTGATCTCCGCGGCGGACGGCAAACCCTACACCGCCACGCTGCGCGTGTCCTCGCCCTTCGGATCGGGCGCGGAGCGCGTACTGCGGTAGGCCGAGCGCAGCCCCTATGCCGATGACGAGTGAAGATAGCGTGAGCCGGAGCGCCCGCGAGCTACAGGACACGGCATGATTTCCGAAGCCGAAACACAACGGCGCTGGCCGCTCGCTTGGATGCTGATCCTTTTCGTAGCCGTCTTTTTCTTCTGGGTGCTCGCTGAGCCGGAATATGTGAGCACGCACAGCGTGTTTACCGAGCCGATGGGACTCGGGATCTTTGCGATCTACCTTGGGCGTACCCTCCTCGCCGCGATCAGGAAGGAGAAAAACAGGGACTGGATTTACTATATGGCCTTTCTCGTGGGAGGCCTGATCGCGCTCGAAGCCATCGTCATTTGTTTCGTCCCGCTGGCCTATCCAGGCTTTCCCTATCAGGGTTTGAAATGACGAGCTGATCGCCGGTATAACTGACTATCATGATATTCGTCCTGCCAATTCTAGGCATCATCGCGACGGTGCTCACGGGGAGCTTTCTTTTGCGGCAGGGGCTCGCGCTGTACCGGGAGAAGAAGGCGCTCGCGGTCTTAGTGCTCGCGGTGGCTTTCATCACTTACTTCGTGGGGCAACTCGGCATCGCGATGACGCGAATCCAAACGCTCCGGCCGGTCGCGAACAATCGGTCGGATGCAGAGCAATCGGTTTTCCTTCGCGAGACGGTCATGACGGTGCACTCGTGGCTGCCGCTGGCGTTCGTGATCTACTTCGCAATTCTGGTCCGCCGCGATCTGCGTGCCTCGGAGGCCCCGCGAAACCCTTGGATGGAAGCGTGGCCTGCTGCGGTGATGGTATTGCTGTTCGTGATTGCTGGGATGCTTTGAGCGGGGAAATCAGGCTATCTGGGCGGGCGAGGCGTTTGCCGCGCGATTTGTGCCGGATGCTGACAAGGGTGGGCCGGTCCTCATCTTAGAGCTCACGCAAAATTTTCATGACTACGGCGGACGATCATTTTTCACCGATAGCGGACGCATATGTGCGAGGGCGATTTGGGTATCCCGACGCGTTGTTCGATTTTCTCGCGGGGCTTGGTCCGGCGCGTGAGTTGGCGTGGGATTGTGCGACGGGATCAGGGCAGGCGGTGAGGTCGCTCGCGGAGCGTTTTCAGTGTGTGACGGCGACGGATATCAGCGAGGAGCTGCTGCGCCGCGCGCCAGCGCTGGCCAACGTGTCGTATGTCGCGGCGCCGGCGGAGCGGTCGCCGCTCGCGGATGGGGCGGTGGATTTGGTGACGGTGGCGCAGGCGCTGCATTGGTTCGACCTCGACGCGTTCTGGGCGGAGGTGCAGCGCGTGCTCAAGCCGGCGGGCGTGCTGGCGTTTTGGGGCTACAACTGGCCGATCGTGAACGACGAGGTGGATGCGCTGCTGGATGAGTTGCGGTGCGAGCTGGCACCGCATTGGCCGCAGCGTAGCGCGCTCCTGCACGCGAACTACGCGAGCGTCTCGCCGCCGTTTGCGGCGGTGGGCACGCCGGAGTTTGAGGCGACGGCGACTTGGTCGCGCGGTGACTACCTGGCGCATCTCGGCTCGTGGTCGGCGGTGCGTTATCTGCGGGAGCGGTCAGGGGAGGACCCGTTGCTGCCGTTCGAAGGGCGGTTGAAACGAGTCTGGGCCGAGGGAGAAACCAAGTCCGTGCGGTGGCCGCTGGTGGTGCGGGTGTTTCGGGGGTGAGGGGTGAAACAGCGCAGGCATATCGCCTGCAGCAATAAGAACGGCAGGCGAGACGCCTGCGCTACTTGAGACGGGCTTCTCGGCGATCGAGACGCAGCCGGTGGACTGAGCTGCTACCCGAAAACTTTTTTGAACCAATAGCTCTCTTTGCGCCGAAACCAGACGCGGTTGGCCGGAGTGGCAAACTGGGCTAGCTGCCGCATCTCGATCTTGTACCGGAAGAACAGGCCCACGAGTTGGCGAAGAGATTGGTGGGAGACGCGGGTGCTGACCGACACGAACAGGTCACCGCTGCGACCTTCGACGCCTTTGACCGCTTTGATTTTTTTCAAGACGGTGAAAAATGCTTCTTCGTCCAAGTCGGAATAAAACTCCGTTTTGCGACAGATCAGAACGGGCATGGGAAATTTTTTGCAGAGCGGTCGCTGAGCTCAAGCTTGTGGCCACAAGAGGCACAAGAGGCGCAAGAATGAGGGGCGGAGCGAGGAGCGAGATCGTGAGGGCGAATCAGTTATTGCGTTTTCCCCGATTGGGCGGCGGTAACCACTTGGTCAACTGATGAGCAGGAGCCTTGGTGGATCGGTCGGGAGAGTCGTGGGGGCGCGGTGGATGCAGGGTGGGACTGGGCTGGCGGGGGAGTCGACGGAGATGCGCCAGAGGTTGCCTAGGCCGAAGGTGTAGGGCTGTGCGTGTGGCAGGGGGAGGTAGTGGAGGTCGTGGCAGTTTTCCTCGAGCCACTCAGCGAAATCGGGGTTGTCGGGGCCGGCGTAGCGGCGGAGGAGTTCGGCGCGGAGCTCGGGCACTTCGGAGCGGCGGCGGGCCTCGGCGTTGAGGAGGCCTTCGCTGGGGGCGCCGTGGTAGGTGCACAGCCAGGTGTCGGCGGCGATGGGGGCGCGGTCGGCGTGGAACGAGTAGACGTCGGTGGGGAGCGAGCCTGCTTCGTCGTCGCGCGGGTAGCCGTAGATGCAGTTGAGCTCGGGCGCGAGGCCGTGGTCGCGCAGGAGGCGGAGGTCGGCGAGCATGTGGTCGATCGCGGTGCGGCCGGCGGGGCT
Organism: Verrucomicrobiota bacterium; assembly: GCA_048498795.1. GTDB lineage: Bacteria > Verrucomicrobiota > Verrucomicrobiia > Opitutales > Opitutaceae > JBEHXH01. The sequence goes on along the minus strand of JBEHXH010000005.1, from coordinate 292,254 downwards.
CACGGGGAGCGATTGCAGGCGGTCTTCGTCGAGCCCGACGATGCCTTCGCCGGGGCCGAGGCGGGCGACGACCTCGGCGAAATCCCCGGGGAGCGGGCGCGGCCAGCAGAGGGCATTGATGCCCGCGGCGTAGGGCGTGGCTACGAGCGCGGCAAAACTATCGACGGAGCGGATCACGCGGGCGGGGCCTTGTCGGTTTTGCCGAGGGCGGGCAGTTCGGCGGCGCGGCGGAGGAGGGCGTCCTTGGCGATGCCGAGCTGGTGGGCGAGTTCGTTGACGCGGCGGGCGTCCTCGGCCGAGAGGGTGGTCACGCGCGCGGTGCCATCGCGGTCGACCCAGCGCACATGATGCAGGCGCTGGCGGGAGGTCTTGACGAGGGCACGGAGGAAATCGAGATCAGGAGTCGGAAGCTGCACGCGGGAAAGTGAAACGCGGCGGGCGGGCGTGGCCAGCTTTAGTGAGTGGGGTGCGGTGGCGGCTCGCTTCGGTCGGCGCTCAATTTGGGAGCGTCGGACTAATTTTTCCGATTCACACGTCGCGCCTTCTGGAGAAGCTCGCTTTCATTGGGATTGAACGCCGCGGTTGCACGATGCTACTTGGCTTAACTTATGCCGCCGGTTTGGGCCGATGGCTGGCGATCAGTCGTGGCGAAGCGCGATGATCGGATCCACCCGGGCGGCGCGGCGCGCGGGGAAAAAACACGCGGCGAAGCCCGTGAGCCCGATGATTCCCACCACGACGGCCAGAGTCGGAAGATCGTACGGCGAGACTTGCCAAAGCTGGTTGGCCAGCACGCGGGTCGCGGCGAGACTCGCGGCAACGCCAAGGACCGTGCCTGTGCCGATGAGCACGAAGCCGTTGGAGAAAACGAGCCGCAATATGTTACCCGCATCGGCCCCGAGCGCCATGCGCACGCCGAATTCCCGGGTCTGCCGCGCCACAACATAAGCCATCACGCTATAAACCCCGAGCGCGACGAGCACGAGGCCGACCACGGCGAAGGCGCCGAGCACGACGAGCGTGAAACGCGGCGCGGCGTAGGCGTGGTGCGATAGATAGTCCGCGACCCCGTCGCTTTCCGTGAGCGCGACGCTGCGATCCGCCGCCCAGATTTCGCGGCGCACGGAGGCGAGCGCCGCGAGCGGTTCGCCCGCGGTGCGCACGAAGATCGCGCGGTCCGCGGTGGAATTGACCGTGTATGGCAGAAAAACCTCGGGTGCGGCCGGAGCGACTATGCCGTCGTTTTTGAAATCGGCGATCACGCCGACCACTTCGATCCAGGCGCCAGCGCTCGCGCTGCCCGCGGTGACGCGCGCGAGGCGGACTTGTTGACCGATGGGATCGGCGTCGGGAAAGAAGTGACGGGCGAAGGCGTCGTTGACCACGGCGACCGGGCGCGCGGCATCGATCTCCGCCGCTTCGAGCAAGCGGCCCCGGAGCAGGTGCAGCCCGAGCGTCGAAAAATAACTTTCGCTACACAGATCGTAGCGGGCATGCGGGACCTCGGCGGTCGCCCGACCGCGAAGCTCGATCGGACTGTCGAGCGACCGCAGGGGCAGGAGCGAGGTGCCCGTGCTCACCGCCACCACGCCGGGAAGCGTTTCGAGCCGGGGCAGAAGCTCGCGGAAAAACTTTTGCTTCGCGGCCGCCGTGTCATAGGAGCCGCGGGGCAGGGTGAGCGGCACGTAAAGAAGATGCTCGGTATCGAGGCCCGGGTCCTGAGCCTGGAGCTTCGCGAAGCTGCGCATCAAGAGACCGGCGCCGGAGAGCAACACGAGCGCCAGCGCGACTTCGGTGATGACCAGCCCGCGGCGAAATTTTCCGCGCCGTGAACCGCCGCCGCTGCCTTGGCCAGCATCCTTCAACGCGTCGTTTAGATTCGTGCGTGCGGCCTGCATCGCAGGCACGAGGCCGAAGCCAATCGCCGTCACCGAGGCCACGCCGAGACTGAAATACAGCGCGGGTGCATTGAGCCGAATATCGGCTTCATCGGGGAACGCGCGCTCGGGAATCAGATCGGCGAGCACGTGAATCCCGAAGTGGGCGAGCACGACGCCCAGCACCAGACCGAGCAGCGCGAGCACGAGACTCTCGACGAGAAATTGCCGCACAATGCGGCCCCGGCTGGCTCCGAGGGCGGCGCGGAGCGCGATCTCTTTCTCGCGCGTGCTGGCGCGCGCGAGGAGCAGGTTGGCGACATTGGCGCAGGCGATGAACAGCAGCAGGCCGACCGCCGCCGCGAGCGTGTAGAGCGTCTGCCGAAAATCGCGCACGATGTTGTCGACCCAGCTCACGACCCGAATCGAGAAATTCGGCGGATAGTCCTCCGGATGCACTTGCGCGCGATGATGCGCGAAGACGTCGAGCGCGGCCTCGGCCTGCGCGAGGGACACGCCCGGCTGCAGCCGCGCCTGAAATCGAAACGATTTGTCGCGGGTGGCCGCATCGGCCGGATCGATCGCGACGGCGAAGTAGAATTCGCCTTCGGCCTTGGTGAAGCGCGGCGGCATGACGCCGACGAGCGTGCGCGGCACGCCGTTGAGCACGAAGGTTTGCCCGAGCACGGCCGGGTCGCCATTGAAGCGAGCGATCCAGGAATTGTAGCGAATCACGAACACCGGCGGCGCGCCGGGCTTGGCATCCTCGGGCGAGAGCGTGCGGCCGAGCAGGGCCGGCACGCCGAGAAATTGAAACATGTTGCCCGAGCACAGCGAGCCCGTCAGCCGCTCGGTGCCACTACGGGTCGTGTAAAGGATCGTCTCGCCGGCCGAGCCGATCACATTGGAAAACACCTGGGTCTGCGCGGCGAACTCGATAAACTCGCGCGGCCGGAACGAGGCGCGCCCCGAATTGGCCGCGCTCTTCGCATCGCGCACCTGAGGCATGACGACATGCTGCGCGTCGACATACGGAAAGGGATCGAGCAGGACGTTCTGGATGACGCTGAACATCGCCGTCGCGCCACCGATGCCGAGGGCGAGCGTCAAGGCCGCGAGGGCGGTGAAGGCGGGCTGCTTGCGCAGACCGCGCAGCGCATAGCGCACATCCTGCAGGAGAGATTCCATGGGGGTGACACGAACCAATCCATCCACTCACCAAATGCGACGTCGAAAACAATGACCGCAGGGCGTGCGGAACGAAAGGAGGTGATGGTGAGGCGGTGAGAACTGCGACGTGCCGCTGGGCTTAATCTCCTTTTCCGGATATCCGATCATGACTGCGATGGCGGTGGATGATGATCGGGGCCAGTTGACGCGGTTCGGCGAGAGGCTGCGGCCAATGGTCAAGAAACCGACGTCATTTCGCTTGGAGCAAGTGCGCGGCGTGAGCGGCCAGCTCGGATGTCACGACCAAGCGCCAGCCGTCGGGTTTTTGGACGAAGGCGAACTCCGCTGGTTTGTGCGTGCGGTTGGGGCCGCTCATTTCGACCCGGAGGAGGACTCCACCGTCGGCGACATCTGAGCGACCGATAACTTCGACGCCTTCGAGCGGCGCCTGCCGCGCGAGCAGCAGGGCAGCGAGACTCTCGTCGGTGGGAAATTCGGTGCGACTGCTCGCGGGAAGCTTGGCGCGCAGGGAGGTGATGACTTCGCGCGCTTTCGGTTCGAACACCAACAGCCGAGAAAATTTCTCCATATCTCCGCGAGACGCGGCCCACATGGCGGTCTCCAAGGCGAACTCCGGCGTAGCGTCGCCGCGGTCTTGCCATGGCGATTCAGTCTCGGCGGTGCGAGTCTCTGAACTTCTAGGGGAAACCGGTGAGGTGAAATCTTTCGACGGCACAGCAAGCGACGAGCGCGAGGCCGGCTGCACTCCGTTCGAATCTGACGATCGAGCTACTGCGGCCTGACGGCGGGCGGCGGCAATTTTATCCTGCAGCGAGATGATGGTGGCGCGCTGCATCGCCAAGCCTCCGAGGGTGAGGGCAATCAACGCTCCGGCTACGGCGTAACGCAGTGTATTGCTCATGGGGCTTTGTTCGCTGCGGCGAGTTGCTCGGCGGAGGGAATCCATTTCCAGCCGTCGCCGGTGACATGGAGTCGGCGGCTCTGTTGGTAGGTTCTTCCGTCCGTGGAGCGAAATTGGATCGTGATGTAGGCATTGTCGCCGGAGCCGGCCTGCTCGGTCACCTGCACTTCGGAAAATGGATGCTGTTTCGAGAGGCGGGCGGCCATCACGACCTCGGCTGAGTCCGGCGTGAGGGCGATCGGAGCCCAGCGATCTTTTCCGGTGGCCGGGTCCTTCATCATGGTCACCCAGAGCGTGCTCGCGAGGGCGGTCGTCTCGGGATGAGCTTGGCCCCACAGCATCGTCTCCACGGCCGCGGGCACGTCGGCGCGACCGGCATCGCGCAAAGCCGAGATCGGAAGCCACCCGCGATTTACGAGTCCGCCAGGGATGGCCTCGTTGACAATGGGGCGGGGGCGGCGCGGAGGCGGCGATTGATCGGGATCGCGAGGGGCAGCGCTCTCGGCCGGACTGGGTTGATCGGACGCAGGTTCGGAGCTCGATAAACGACCGGGCGCGCTGATTGGCTGATCGAGCGCGGCGAGTTCCGCACGGAGCTGCGCCTTGATGCGTTCTTGCAACGCGGCAGTGATGGCGGTGCCGGCGACGAGAACGATCACCAGCGCCGTCTTGATTTTAGACATCATGAGAACGTTGAGCAGCGCCGATCCGGCGACGGGCGGCGCGAGACTGGAAAGCGCCGCGGCCGTGACCGACGAGGCGAGGCCCGGCGGCACCGCCAGCGTGGCTTCGCGCGCGAGCGCTGCATCGATTGCCGCCGCGGAAAATCCGACACCGCGCTTGAGCCAGGAGGCCCGGAGTTTTTCGGTCCCGCGTTCGATGCGCATCCGGGCGGCGTCGGCGGAGATGCCGAGTTGCCGGCCCACTTCGGCCAGAGAAAGCCCCTGAAAGAAACGGAGGAGAATGGCGTCGCGCTCACGCGAGCCGAGAGACGAAATCATGTCGTCCAACTCCGGTTTGAGGCGAGCCCAGTCGGCCTTCGAGAGGGTGGTGGAATCCAGATCATACATGAGCTGAGCCTCCTTTTCGCGCGCGAGCCGGCGGCGCTGCGCCCGGAGATAGTGCGAGACCGTGTGACGCGTGGTGGTGAAGAGCCATGCCGCCACCACCGCGTCGCCCGGAATCGTCCGGGCTTTGTGCGAAAGCAGCATGAAGACCTGCTGCGTCACATCCTCCGCGGCGTGACGGTCGCCTTGGAGGCGACCAAGGGCCGAACGATAGACCAAGCCGATGTTTCGGTTTACAACTTCCCCGAAAGCCGCCTGCGAACCGGTGGACACGAACTGCCGAAGCAGGGCGGTATCGGTGGCGGGATCGGGTGGCATGACTCCTTGATTTGCCCGCCACCACCAAAAACCGAACTAGAAATTTGAAAAATCGCGCAGCGACGTGCGGCGAAGGACACGTGCTACTCGAGAACTTAAGCCGCGATCAGGTTCACGACGAAATAAATTGTCCATCGAGCGAAGCAGTCTTGGCCGGTCGCGGAACCTTGGCCTCAACTAACTCCGCTCGACGGGTAAGAGGCGACGCCGGCTTTTCATGCCGGAATGAAAGTCCTGCGCCGTGGAGCGTACGCTGTCCGCCGACCAGTTTGAGCAGTTCGTCGACAGCCTCCTTCATGCACGCGGCCTGCGCGTTTAACTCCTCCGCTGCGCTGGCGGTTTCCTCGGCGTTGGCCGCGTTGCTCTGCGTCACTTGATCCATCTGCCCGATGCCGGTGGTGAGCTGGCCGATGCCTTGGCTCTGATCTGAAGACGCCTGCGCCACTTCGGAGACGAGGCTCTCCACGGCCCGCACTTTCTCCACAATCTCCGCGAGGCTCTGCTGCACGCTCGCCGTGATTTCAACTCCGCGAGCGGTTTTCGCGATGGAGGTCTCGATCTTGGTCGCGGTCTCCTTCGCGGACTGCGCGCTGCGCTGGGCGAGGGCGCGGACCTCATCGGCGACCACGGCGAAGCCCGCTCCCGCCTCGCCAGCCCGCGCGGCCTCGACCGCGGCATTGAGCGCGAGGATGTTCGTCTGAAACGCGATCTCGTCGATGGTCTTGATGATCTTCGCGATGTCGTCGCTGCTCGCCTTGATGCCCTGCATCGACTCGGCCATCGCGTGCATGTCGGTCGCACCGCGGTCCGCGGCGGCACTGGTCTCGCGCGTGAGCGTGCTGGCTTTGACTGCGCTGTCGGCGTTGCGCCTGGTCATGCTCGCCATTTCCTCGATCGAGGCGCCCGTCTCTTCGAGCGAGGCGGCCTGCTCGCTGGCACCGGAGGCAAGCGTCTGACTCGCGGACGACACCTGCGTCGCGGCGGCTGCGACCTGTTCGGAGTTGCTGCCGAGGGTCGCGGCGATGTCGTGCAGCACGCGATTGATGCCGCGAATCACGAAGTACACCGCGCCGAGCGCAGCCGTGAGCGCGCCCAGGCTGACGACGAGGATCACCCGATTGATGAACTGTGACTCGACGACGATGTGGTCGGCCCGCTCGCTCGACTGGGCGTTGTTGTACTTCATCAGCTCGTCGCCGGCCTTGTTGTACTCGAGATAGGAGGGGCGCAGCACGCCGTCGAAAAACGCTTTTGCCTCCGCCACATGCTCCTCGCGCAGGAGCGCATAGTAGCGCGCTCGCAGCTCCGAGAAACGGGCCCGTTTCTCCTTCAGCGTGGTGATCAACGTGCGGTCGGCTTCCTCAAAAACGGAGGTCTCGTAGTTTCTGATCGCCTCGGAGGTCTGTGGGGAGATGCCCTCTTGTTCCTTGATCAGACGCTCGCGCTCCTCGGCTGTCGCCGCATTTCCGGCGCGCATGGTGAGCAGGTACGAGTCCTTGAACGTCGCACTGATCAGGCCGCAGTTGACGAGGCCGGTGACATTATCGTCGCGAATCTCCTGCGCTTCGAGGCGGATGCTGCGCAGGCCGAGATAGCCGGTCGCACCGATGATGAGCAGCAGCGCCACGAGGAGGGCGCTGATCGCGATGATACGTTTACCGATGGTCCAGGATTTCATGGGGAAGCGGAGTTTGGAAAAGAGAGTCGGCTGAATGGGCGCAGGACTTGAAACGGGAAACCCCGCCGCGGTGGCGGAAATCCCCGACAAGCGTGTCAGGGAAACGGGCAGAGCGGTGCGCACCACGGCGGGCCGATGCTCGCCTCGACCGCGGCGCGCAGCTCTTGCAGGGGAAACGGTTTCATCAACGTGCGCTGCGCACCAAGATGCCGCGCGATCTTGAAGACCAACTCGAGATCGTCGGCTGCCGTGCCGGACATGGCGATGATCGCGAGTCCGATGTGCGTCTGGCGGAGCGTGGTGAGCAACTCGATCCCGTCCGACTCCGGCATGAAGATATCGGTGATGACCAGCCGCGGGGTGATGCGCGCGAGGAGTTTCTTCGCGGCCCGGCCGCTGGCGGCCACGCGTACCGTATAGCCGGCGCGCACGAGGAAGCCCTCGATCAACCCGCGAAACGCTACGTCATCCTCGACCACGAGGATATCAACGATGGCCCGCTCGATCGTCGCGGGAGATGAAGTCTGGACACTGGTCATGCCCCACGAGACGGAATCGCCCGCCAAAGGAGAAAACGGGAAATACCCAAGGCGTGTCGGGATTTCCCCCGACGCCGCGTATCCCTGTCGCCGAACACCGCGACCGCGCTACGCCGACGCGATGCCCAGCCGAATCGCCAGCCGCACCAGATCGGCCCGCGTGCTGCAGCCCGTCTTGTCCACGATCCGCGCCCGGTAGGTCTCGACCGATTTGACGCTGATGGCCAGTTGCGCGGCGATCTCCTTGTAGCCCAGTCCCTCGGCCAAGCCTTTCAGCACCGCGCGCTCGCGTTCGCTCAGATCGGGCCCGACCGGTGCCGCTGGTTTCGCCACGAGTGCCTGGGCGACGACCGTCGCGGCATCGGGCGTGAGATAAGTTTTTCCCGCCATCACCACGCGCACCGCGCGCACGAGGTCTTCGCTTGCGTCTTCCTTCAGCACGAAACCATTGGCTCCGGCCAGCAGCGCCGCCTGCGCCGATGAAGCAGCGGGATCGCCCGTGAGCATCAGGAGGCGCAGGTTTGGCCACGCGGCGCGCAAGCGCCCGGCGACGACGATCCCATTGTCGCCGGGCAGGTTGAGATCGATAATGGCCAGATCAGGCAGCTCGCGGGCCACGCAGTCATAGGCTTCCGCGGCATTGGCGGCCTCGCCGACCACGGCAAAATCCGGCTCCTGCTGCAGCCGCAGCCTCAGGCCATCGCGCAGGATTTTGTGGTCATCGACCAGGATGAGTCGGACGGGCATCGGCGCCACCCTGAAGTCTGCCCGGCGATGGTGCAAAACGATTTGTCGTCGCGTCAGTTGAGCTACGCCACCTCGCCATCGAGCGTGTCGCGCACCGTCCGCAGCAGGGTCTCCGAGTCGAAGGGTTTGCTGAGATACGCGCCGATGGCCTCCAGCATGGCTTGATCGACGTGCGCATTATAGCCGCTCATCAAGATCACCTTGGGGCGTTGCGTGCCCTCCGGCAGGCTCGCGGCCAGCTCATGCCCGAGCAACCCGCCGGGCAGCACCACATCGGTGATGAGCAGGTCGATCTCGCCGAGCCGGGCCGTGAGAATTTCCCGTGCGAGGTTACCATCTGCAGCGTCCAGCACGCGATAGCCACGAGCGCGCAGGATCCGCGCGGAGACGTGCCGCACGACGTCATTGTCCTCGGCCAGCAGGATGGTCTCTCGCCCGCGCATCGCACTTGCAGCCGCCACCGAGGGCAGAGGAGCTTCGGGTGCGCCGGCGTGCGCGGGGAGATACACTTCAAACGTGCTGCCTTGGCCCTCGACGCTCTGCACCTCGAGCCAGCCCGCGTGCTGCTGCACGATGCCGAGCACGGTGGAGAGACCGAGGCCGGTGCCCTTGCCTGCTTCCTTCGTGGTGAAAAACGGCTCGAAGATATGCGCCCGCACGGTCGCACTCATGCCGCAGCCCGTATCCGCCACGGCGAGCCGCACAAACGATCCCGCGCGCCGGCCCACCTGCTGGCGCGCCTGCATCTCGCTCAGCTCGACTGCTGAGAGTTGCACTTCAATGCGGCCACCGCGCGGCATGGCGTCGCGTGCATTGACGACGAGGTTCATCACCACCTGCTCGATCATCCCTGCGTCGGCCTGCACGCGAAGCGGCGCGCTCGGACCGGAGTGCGCGAGTTCGAAGTGCGCACCGAGCAGCCGCTCGAGCATCTTCTGCAGATTGGCGACCAGCGCGTTGAGCTCGATCGCATGGCGCTGGGCTGGCTCGCGCCGGCTGAAGAGCAGCAGTTGCCGGGTGAGTCCCGCGGCGCGTTTTGCGGCCGTCGACAACTCGGCCAAGGGCTCGCGCAGCGTCGACGAGACCGCAATCTCAGTCTTGACGAGATCGAGATAGAGCATGATCGCCGCGAGCACGTTGTTGAAATCGTGCGCCACCCCGCCGGCGAGCTGGCCGAGCGCTTCGAGTTTCTGCGCCACGATGAGCTGCTCTTGCAGTTGCTGCCGTGCTGCTTCCGAGTCCTGCAGAGCGACGGCGGCTTTTTTCGCCGCACTGATATCCTCGATCATGCCCACGACGAAGACCACCTGCCCATCGGGACCGCGCACCACGGAAGAGGTGAGTCGTCCCCACACCAACTCTCCGGCCCGATTGATATAGCGCTTCTCGACTTTGAAGGAGGGGAGGGCACCTGCCACGAGGTTGAAGAAACGCTGGCGATCGTTCGCCACATCATCCGGGTGCGTGAAGTCAGCGATGGTCATCCGGCTCAACTCCTCCACCGAGTAACCGAGGAGCGTCGCAAAGGCCTGATTGCAGCGCAGCACCCGGCTATCGGGCGCCACCAGCACGATCGACATCGGCGCACTGTCGAAGAGCGCCCGATACTCCACCACCGCACGCTCCAGCGCGCGTTCGGCCTCGACCCGCTGCGTGATGTCTTGCGCGGTCGAGAGCACGCACTCTTCGCCGCTGAGGACGAGGGGCTCCATCGAGAGCAGAACAGTTGCCTTCTGCCCATCGTGTCGCAGGCGTTCACGCACGAGCTCCCGCACATGGCCGTCGCGCTGCAGCATCTCGATGACTTGTTCGCGCTCGCCGACGCCGCGCCAGATGCCGATCTGCTGCGAGGTTTTCCCCCGCACTTCGCCTTCGCGCAGGCCGTAGAAATTGCGCAGCGCATCGTTGACCTCGATCAAGGTGCCGTCGCGCCGCCGCGAGATGGCCATCGCATGCGGGCTGACCTTGAAGGCCGAGGCGAATTTCCGCTCCGACTCGCGCAGCTCGCGCTCGATCCGCGTGCGCCGCATCGCCGCCTCGGTCACCATCGCCGCGCCCGCGAGGGCGAGCACCAGGATGCCGAAGACGATCCACCGCAGCCGTACGACCGCATGCACGACCCCAGCCGAGAAAAGCGTCCCGGTGCTGTTGTTGTACGTGATCAGCGCATCGCAGGCCGTCATCAACCGGTCGTACGCCGGATTAAGGCGCTCGCGCAGGCAGCGCTGGATGTCGTTGTGCCGGCCCTCGCGGAGGAGGTTGAAATAGTCCCGACGCACCTCGAGCAACTCGTCCCGTGCGAGCAGCAGCGCTTGCAGCTTGGCGAGGTCTTCCCGCGGGTCGATGCGCACGGTCTTTTGGTAGGCGACGCGCGCCTCGTCGGCCCGCTCGTCGATGCGCTGGATTTTTTCGTGCAGCACGTCGCCGTCTCGCGTGCCCTCCAACTCGGGCAACTGCAGCAGGCACAGATAGCCGTCGGAGTACGCCGCGCGCAACGCGTGGCTCTGGATCAGTCCCGGGACTGAGTCGGTTTCGACCAAGCTGGCCTCACGCTCGAGCTGCCAAGCTGTGACGAGGACAATGCCCGCGAGCACCAACAAAAGGGCCATGACCAAGCCTGCACCCAAGGCGAGAGGGAGATGAGCCAGACGCTTCACGCTGGCAGCGTGATGAGCGCAGCGCGCCGACGAAGCAATGCCGTTTGACAGCATCGCGCCAATCGACGCTCCCTCCGATTGACCGGCATGCAGGCGGCTTGATCCCGGGCGGAAAAGGAGCAAGATGCGCGGGCCAGCGGAACCTTTCGAACATTCCGCGGTTATCACGTCATTCAGCCGCCATGATTGAACTCGCCTACACCAGTACCACGGCTTGGAGGTACACCGAGGACGATTTGAATGACATCCTCAAGACGAGCCGTGAAAACAATGCGAAGGCCGGGATCACAGGCATCCTCCTCCACCGGGGAACGACCGTCCTGCAGCTTCTGGAAGGCGAGGCGGGTGCCGTGCGGGGTCTCTATGCCAAGTTGCTTCAGGATCGGCGGCATCATGGGTTGGTCCTGCTGCATGACCGCGAGATCGTGGCGCGAGCCTTTGGGCAATGGTCGATGGCATTCGAACCTTTGACGGATGAAACCTCCTGCCCGGAGGGCGTGCACCGTCTGGTGGGGCCGTCGATCGTCCCCAATATTTCCGTGGCGCAGGAACGACGGCGACTCGTCGATCTGTTCGTCAAAACAGTGCGGTGAGTCGACTCAGCCGCGCGGCAGTCAGACCCGCTGGCGTGGCGTCGCCAGCCATGACGGGCAAGTCGACTCCGCGTGGGAGGAGGAGTCTGCTTTTGCGATCATGAACGCGTAGAAATCAATTACTTTGGCCCGAAGAACTCTTTGATATCGCCGACGATGTTGAAGTGCTCGCCGCTTTGCATTTGGGCCAATGTAAGGCGATCCGAAGCGGTGCTTCCTCCCCAACGCCCTTTCTTGTCCACCGAGGCTGGGTTTTCTGGATAGTGAGGCGTGGCGCTGCGGGTAAACGAATACCAAGTAAGGCCATCCGTGCCTTTTTCGGCCGTGACGGTGAATTGCTGACTGGCGAGGCCAAAATGATCGAACCGGGATTCGATATACGGTGTGAGTGCAGCTAGAGCAGGCGCTTGGTCGGTGCCTAGAATCTGCTTCATCTCCTCGTAGAAAAGCGATTCCAGATAACGACCTGCCTCAGGATAGGCAGGAATATCGATCAGCAGTCGATTGCCCTGCGACTTCACCGTGTGCTGAAGCCCGGCCTCAAATCTAGCGCGGATTTCCATGAAATCGGCGAAGGAGCGGCCGAGCTTTTCCTTAGTGGCGCGATCCAAATTCACGCCGCTTTGTTGGAAGCACAGATCGGAGCGACCACTCCATTCAGCAATCAGGTTTTCACTTCCGGCGGGAAGGTGAAATCCGGCGGAGCGCGCGGCCACCTCATCGTGAAGCGAGCCGATCAATGCCGGGCCGGTCTTCGCTGAGGCTTTAGGGGGCTGAGCGCGGCGGGCCTGTCCCGAAGGATTCGTTCCTGTGCTTGCCTGCGAGCGGGATGACGCTTCACGGGTATTCGATATCACCGCTACGCCTAAACCCAAAACAAGCAGCCCGACTGCAACGACGACGGCGATTCCTCGTTTGAGCTTCATCGGATGTATTGCGCGGCACCAGTAGGTGCCATCCGGGGGACAAGTTAGCAGGCGGGTTCGTTGACGCGGCTGATATCCTCGGCCGAGAGGGTGGTCACGCGCGCGGTGCCATCGCGGTCGACCCAGCGCACATGATGCAGGCGCTGGCGGGAGGTCTTGACGAGGGCGCGGAGGAAATCGAGATCGGGAGTCGGTAGCTGCACGCGGGGAAATGAAACGAGGCGCGCGGGCGTGGCCAGCTTTAGTGGGAGCGGAGAGACGATGCGGGTGTGGCGTCGTTGCCGTGCGTACTGAGGTTGTCGATATTCAAGACATGCCCCCTTTTCTTTTTGAGAGACCCGGTTCGGACCGATTTCAGCCAGTCATTGTTTGCGGTTGAGCCGCGCAGAGAGGCTTTCCTGAAAGATGCGAGTCTGGTCGGGAGTGAGAAATTGGTGGACAATGGTCATAACTGCACCGCGCTCATCGAGCAGACGAGTTCGCGTTTGATCGGAGATGGGGACCCGGCCACGCATGGCTGTCGGGAGGCCGGCGGCGCTGACTTCGATGGATGAGGCCAGGGCGAAGGCCAGTCTCTCAGCGAGGTCGGGAGCAACAGGCAGACCGGCTGCAATGCAGCGACTCGAGGTATCTTCGGTGAGGGGCACGATGGCTTGGCTCACCACGTAGCTTTGATAATCGCGTGCGACATCCTCACCAACTGCTTCAATCAGTCGCGCTTTTGCTGGGTCGAGATGCGCATGAAGAGCGGCAATTTTTTCTGCGTCGGTGGTCGCCTTGTTCACGTCTTCCGTAAGACCGCGATCTGGATCGGGCGTGGTCAGAAACGTCCTTAGGCGGGCTCTTTGCTCGAGCGTCAGCTTTTCGAATTCGCCGAAGCGATCCGCGATGGCGAGAGCCGAACCGGGGCGGGAGATGCGAGTACTGTTTGCCGGTAAGTCGTGACTTGAAGGCGGTTGAGCGTTCGAGACGTTGGAGTGGACGGTCGTGCTTAGAGGCGGTTGATTTGCGGTCAGTTTCGCGGTCGCCGTGGCCCCTACGGCGACCGCGGGGTGATTTTCTTGAGCGGGGGCGGGATTTGGTTTGTTCGCACCCTTTTCGGGGGACGCCGATGCCGGACGGGCGGCTTCAGCGATCGAAGCTGCAGGCCTATCGGTGGCTGGACTCACGGGGGAGTGATTAAGGCCAAGGTAGGCGAGTCCTGCGATTGACGCCAAGACAGCGAGGGAAATGACGATGCGTCTCACGACTTGGGCCGATTCTTGCGAGTTCAGGGAATGGGATGATCCGTCAGCCGGCGGGCATTCGATTTCTTGCGCAGCAATGTATTCCAAGCCTAGGTGAATATCGCTGGTTCATGTCCCCTTAGGGCTGGCGATATTCAAGACATGACCCCGTTCGGCTGGCTAGTCCTACTTGCGATTGAGTCGGGCGGAAAGGCTATCTTGGAAGATATGAGTTTGCTCGGGGGTAAGAAATTGGTGTGCGATCGTCATGATGGGGCCGCGATTGTCGAGCAAGCTGGCGCACATTTCTTCACTCAGTGGTGTGCGTGCGCGCACAGCAGTCGTAATGCCCGCAGCTTTCGCCTCCATGGATGAAGCTAGGGCGAAAGCCAATTTTTCCGCAGTATCTGGAGGCAGCGAAAGACCGACAGTGGCACAACGCTGAGCCGTATCATCGGTGAGCGGGCGAATGGTTTCGCTGACAATATAGTTCTGGTAGTCGCGCGCTACGTCTTCTCCCAATGCTTCGATCAATTGCGCCTTGCGCGGATCAAGGTGCGCATGCATTGCCGCAAATCTTTCCGCTTCCGTTGTCGCTTTATTGGTATCATCGGTCAACCCACGATCCGGGTTGGGCGCGGAGAGGTACGCCTGCAGACGTGCCTTTTGATCCGGGCTCAGTTGCTCGAACTCAGCAAAGCGATCCGCCAGCGCTTGAGCCGAACCGGAAAGCCGTGATCTTGGGGTGCTTTTGAGCGGAACTTCGGAGGATTCGGTTCGAACGGGAACGGTAGGGGATGCTTGGGAAGCAATCGTGTTGTTCGGCGGCATTTTTCCGGATGCCTGAGCCGCTTGCATAGGTGGCGTACCTACGGTCTGGACTACGTGATCCGGCTGGAAGGAAGCGGGATTGGGCTTACCCGCACTTCCTTCAGTCACGATGGCAGCCGGTGGTATAGCCGCGGAAATCGAAACAGCAGACCCATGAGCAGCAGGGCTCGCACCACGAAGTACGAAGTATGCCACCCCTGCTGCTGTCGTCACGCCGGCAAGCAAAATGACGATGGGTCTCATGGCGGCTGGCATCAGTTAGATGTCCATAAATCCCGCATGCCCCTCGAGGCATGGCGTGAAGTGGGTGGTCTATAGTTTTTGATCAGCCGGTGCTGGCGGTGCCTGTACGCTAAAGTCCCAAACCGATCGCAGGATGAGGCCCTCGTTTTGCTCTTGTTCTACTTCATGTAGTACAAAGCTCTTTTCCTTTTTTATTGGCCTTAAAACCACGGCGTATTCACCGGGAGCTAGGGGAGTGAGGGGATTGATTATCACGTGGCCTCGGCCGATTTTCTTGTTACTTGCCGCAACGCGTTCTTCAATAATTTCGAGCGGACGCGGCTGGTCATCGCTAAATTCAGTTCTTTTCGCTTTGATTGCTGCGATGAGCCGCCAATTTTTTGGAGTGGGACTAACTTTCACAATTGTCGGTTCGAATTCATCCGGATCTGCGCCGAAAACATCGGCGTAATGTAGTTCGAATTGGGCGTTGTCGGCGGTGACGCTCGTGTTGGCTTGTCTGGCGCCGAGTGCACATACGTAGGTAAGCGTGATTTCATCCGATTTGAATACCTTTTTCCCGATCATGCCTGTGATTCCCACCACGGCTCCTCCAATGGTTCCAGCGAATTGACCGCCTGTTGCTAAGATGGCATTTACCGCACCGTCCATAACCACGCCGCCGGCAACTTCGGTCACAGCAGATTCCGTCAGCAGCATGGCAACACTGTGGCCTTTAGCTTTTGTAGCGATGATTTTGAAGGGAGTCGGTTGAAGTCGGTGCTTTTCTCCATTTTGGGCTATAGCGAATGCATAGGGCCTTGTTTTTTGATCGGCGGCCATTACGGGCGCATTGCTTGAAGTTCCTTCGGGTGCTGGCGTAGCAGCGGGCGGCGCGCTCGGCTGTAGCATGGCTTCGACTACTTTGGCGGGGACTCCAGCCGCTTTGAGTTCTATGAGGGCATCGACTGATTGGTCGAAGTCGTGGGGGTTTGCCTGAATGGCAAGGATCATGGTTGCTTCAGGCAGCTCTGCCTTCGTCATTTTGATCACATCCGCGTTGGTCAGCGGCTTTTTTTCTGCAGCGAGCGCCGTGATCGACGTATGGATGGCCAGTACGAGGATGGAGGCAAGTCGAGCTGTTTTCATTGGGGTGGGGTGCCATCGGGTTAATTATATATTTTCAATGGTCAATTTTATTCAACTGTGAATTGTTGCATTAAAGATGCGATTACGGTTTCTGTGAGTGCGGCTTTGGGTTGGCCTTGGAGGAATTTATAATGCAATATGTATGATTGATTTGTGGCTTTGGGGTTAGAATGAGTATCGTTCCTCGGTTTCTGGTGCGTGATCGGATGTGGTTTGCGCTGCGTTGAATTTAGGTGCGCAAGTTTCCTGAGGCCATAGGCCAAGATGCCTGCAATACATTCGACGGACTCAATCGATGGTGGGTGAAGTGAGCGGGCAGGTGTAGAATGGAAAGGGGATCAGGGGTGGCGGCGGTGTGGGGCTTCATGATCCTCTTCCCGTCTGATCCTGGAGGGGACTGAGTGCGACTTGCTGGCGCTCGTCGCTACGCGACAGAGCTGAATCATGGGAGGCGGATTTCGGCTCGCTGGTGCTCGCCGCTACGCGAGGCAGCTGAAAAAGGGGCGAATTTGAAAAAATAGTCGCAATACAGTCCATGGAGTCAATGGACGGTTAGGTGGTGGGGGCGAGGGGGTGTAGGATGGAGGGTGGATCGGAGGTTGTCGGCGGGGTGGGGCGCTCTTGCTCCGCGCGGGTCGGCGGCGGGCGGTCCATTCACACTCACTTACTAACCTACACTAGGAGGAAACGATCGATGAAGGCGGATATGAACTCGGAATTGGGGCTGGGCGCGGGCGTCGCGGATGATGCGGACGCGGAAATGGGCACTGATATGGCGGCTGAGGCTGGTGGCGGCGCGGCGGTCGCGAGAGGGACGGGCAGCGAGATGAGCGGGGTACCTGGGCTGGAGGTGGGGATGCGGGCGCGCGAGGTGGGGACGAGGGAGGGCGGGGAGCGCGGCGGCGGCCGGGGCGGGGCGACGGAGGCGGGGACGCACCCGGATACGGGTGGCGGCGAGGCGGGGGTGGAACTTGATCTGGCGATGGTGCGGCTGAAGCCGCGGAGCGATTCGGTGCTGGAGGGGCTTTCTACGGAGTTGCGGACGGAGATGGAGGAGTGGCTGGAGGTGGATAATCTCAGCTACACGGAGGTGCAGCGGCGGCTGGGGGAGCGGGGCGTGGTGACGTCGCGGACGGCGCTTTGCCGCTACTATCAGAAGTGGATCGCGCCGCGGCGGTATGCGGCGTCGGTCGGGCTGGCGGAGGAGATCTGCGCGCGGCCGGAGGGGAAGATCGGGGAGGCGTTGCGGCGGGTGGCGGAGCAGCAGGCGTTTGAGGCGTTGGTGGCGCCGGCGCCGGACGTGAAGCGGGCGCGGGCGCTGCTGCAGATCGTCGCGGTGCTCGAGCGGCGGCGGGTGGCGGACGCGCGGTTGAAACTGGAGGAGCGGCGGGTGGTGGTGAGGGAGCGGATGGAGGCGGCGGCGAATCCGGAGCCGGAGTTGATCACGGATGAGGGGAAGGCGCGGCTGCTGCGGGAGTTGTTTGCGATGTAGTGAGCGCGGCGCGAATGGCGGATTTTTTTACAGGAGGTAACGGAGGAAAGGCAGGAGGGCGGAGGGGCGATTCTCCTCTATGTGCCGGGTGGTTTCGCGGGAGGCTTTGGGATTTTTGCAGAAGGAAACGGAGCGAACGAAGGAAGGAGGGTGGGAGGGAGTCGCAGGCGAGGGCGGAGACTAAGTTAAGCGCGAAGACGCTAAGGTGGCGAAGGCGCTAAGGTCGGACGCGAAGGGAGGAGGTTGGGAGCTCCTCTATATTCCGGGTAGTTGCGGGGGTGTTCTTTGAAAGTTTGGCGGTGAGTTTTTACAGAAGGTAACGGAGAGAACGGAGAAGGACGAGGAGGGCTCGGAGTCGGATTAAACGCGAAGAGGCGAAGGCGCGAAGGTCTGGCGCAAAGAGGCGGGATGGGTAGCTTAACGGTTTCGGGTTGGCAGGGGTTCAATCCGTGGCGAGGGCGCCGCGGCCCCATTGGCGGGGTAAACGAAAAGGCGCGACGGTTGGACGTGAAGGGAGGAGGTTGGGCTCGTCTATGTTCCGGGTAGTGGCGGGGTATTTTTGAAGAATCGGGCAGGCTTGGCCTTTGGCGAAAGCGTTACGGCTTACGCTACGATTGGTGAATTTCGGTCTCGGATCGGCCTCGGATTGCCTCCTGTAAAAATGGTCCGGTGGGGGGAAGTGGGGGATGGGGTGGGGCGTGGTGGGGGCGGGGTGGAGCGGTGGGAGTTGGGTAGAGCCGAGGTCGGTGTGGGGCGGAGTTTTTGGGAATAACTTCGCGATTGTTACGGCCTCTCAGAGGGAGATGGGGTATGGTGGGGATGGTTGCTCACGGGTTGTTCACATCGGTCGAGGGGAATTGTGAGCAAGTTTTTACGAAGTCGGAGGGGATTGAACTTGATTAGAGTGGGTTAAAAGGGGTTAAAAGGGGGCGCTGTGGGAAATTGGAGGTCCCGCGGTTCCCCTTAATGGCGCAAACTGGCAGAGTTTATTACACCGGGCTGTTTAAGCACGGGCTCGATGAGAAAGGTCGTTTGACCGTTCCGTCGCAGTGGCGCGCCTTTCACGCGGAGACCGATACGTTGCTGGCGACGCCGCATCCGGGCGGGTACATCGCGGTGCTGCCACCGGCGGAAGTGGACAAACTTTACGAGAAGATCTCGGCGCAGAAGATGAGCAATCCGGCGGCGGAGGCTTTCGCGGCGCGGTTCTTCTCGCAGACGCAGGCGCTGACTTTCGACAAGCAGGGGCGCGTGGCGCTGAACGAGGGGCTGCTCAAGCACGCGGGGCTCACGAAGGACTCCGTGATGGTGGGCATGATGGCGAAGTTTAACATCTACAATCCGGCGCGCTGGGAGAAGGAAGAGGCGCTCACGGCCGGGGAGAATTACGGCGACTTCATGCGCCAGCTGGAGCTATAATCATGCGCCGTCATCCGAAAATTTCCGCGGCTCGTCTGTTGGTGCGCAAGGTCGCCGCCGTGCGCTCCGCTTATCCGGCGTGGATCGATGCGGAGCAGGGGCTGTCGTTTGCCGCCACGCAGGTGATGCCGCGGGTGCGCGATGGACTGGTGCTGCGGTTGGTGAATCCGAAGAAGCCGGGAAGCGGCCGAGGACACTCCGATGGCCTGCGCGCGCGTTGAGATTTTCCCCACCATGTCAGCCGGCCATCAACCCGTGTTGCTGCGCGAGGTGCTGGACTTCATCGGTCCGCGCGTCGGCGGGCGGTACGTGGACGGGACCTTCGGCGGCGGCGGACATACTGCGGCGATCCTCGCGGCGGCGGAGGGCAGCATGGTCGTGGCGTTTGACCGCGATCCGGCGGCGGGTCCGCGCGCGGCAGAAGTAGCGGCGCAGTTTCCGGGGCGGTTGACGTTGATCGACCGGGATTTCGGGCGGCTCGCGGAGTTGGGCGAGTCGGGCTTCGATGGGATGCTTTTCGACCTAGGCGTGTCTTCGTATCAGCTGGACGAGGGAGCGCGGGGCTTTTCGTTTCGCCACGATGCGGCGGCGGACATGCGGATGGATCCGCGCGCGGGCGTGCCGGCGAGCCGCTGGCTCGAGACGGCGACGGAGGAGATGCTGGTCCGCGCAGTGCGCGACTACGGCGAGGAGCAGAACTGGCGCCGCGTGGTGCGGGCGCTGATGGTGGCGCGCGGCACGGGCGCGCTCGGTCGCACGGCCTCGCTGGCGGAAGTGATCGCGGAGGCGATCCCGGCGCGCGAGCGGTACATGTCGAAGATCCACCCGGCGACGCGGACTTTCCAGGGCATTCGCATCGCGGTGAACGACGAACTCGGTGCGCTGGAGCGCGCGCTGCCGGCGGCGTTTGAGAAGCTCGCGGCGGGCGGGGTGCTCTGCGTGATCAGCTTTCACTCGCTGGAGGACCGGCCGGTGAAACAGTTCTTCCGCCGCATGTGCGGCCAGCCCGAGAGCGCCGACGATGCGACGCCGCAGGACCTGCGCGTGCGCTACGCGGAGCCGCTCACGCGCCGCCCGGTGATCGCGGGCGACGAGGAGATCGCGGCGAATCCCCGCGCGCGTTCGGCCAAGCTGCGCGCGCTGCGCAAATTCTGAATTTCCCCACTGTCATGAAAAACCGCACCGCCCAGGGCTTCGCGACCCAGCCCTTCGTGTTCGCGCTCGCCGCCATCTGCTTCAGCGGCTCGATCGGTCTCGGCACGGTCTGGATGCGCCACCAGATTTCAGTCACCGCCAACGGCAACAAAGTCCTCGAGGCGCGCATCGCCGAGCTGGAGCGCCACGTCGCGGAGACGAACGCGCAGGTGGCGTCCGCCGAAGATCCGGCCGCGCTCGTGAATCGTAATGTCACGGGCAAGCTCGGCCTGATCGGGCCGAGCGACAAGCAGGTCGTGCGCATGCCAGGCGACCCGGTGCTCCGCCTCGCGGCGAAGCAGAACAGCGAAGTTTTCAAGGCCAGCGGTCCGGTCATCACCATCAACGCCCGGCCGCTCGCGACCAACTGAGTCATGTCAAAGGGTTTCGCGTCCAACTATCGCCTCGGCCTGATCGCCTTTCTGGTGTTCGGGAGCTTCGGCGCGATCGGTGTGCGGCTGTATTGCCTGCACGTGGTGGACCGCGACGCGATGCTGGCGCTCGTGACGAAGGCGCGCCGGCAGATCACCATCGAGCCCGCGCGTCGCGGCAAGATCCTCGACTCCCATGGCAGCATCCTCGCTGCGAGCCTCACTGAGATGACGCTCGCGATCGATCCGTGGGCGATGGTCGACGTGATGGAGAACCAGAAGAAGCCCGCGAAACGCGCCGAACTCGAAGCGCGCGAACACGACCGCCGCGTGCGGTTGGCGGGGTTGCTCAGAATGTCGACCGACGAACTCGAAGCGCTCTACGTGCCGAAGATGCGCGAAGTCCGCCCAGAGGACGACGTGCGCGACGGCGTGAAAGACGGCAAGGTGAAGGACCGCTGGGTGAAACTCCGCGCGGGCGTCGACGAAGCACTCTACTCCGAGATCACTCGCCTCGTTCCGAAGCAGCCGAAGCCCGGCGATAAGCCGGCTGCGCCCGGTGCGCTGCCCGAGTACGAGTCGCTCGTGCCGATCGGCCTCACCGCGGATCGTACTTACACGCGCACCTACCCGCACAACGGCCTCGCGGCGCATGTGATCGGCACGGTCAACAAGGCCAACGAGACCGTCGACGGCATCGAGCGCTCGGCGGACTTTTACCTGCGCGGCGTCAAGGGCTGGCGCGAGTCGGAGAACGACGGCAAGCGGCAGGAACTCGCGCAGTTTCGCTCGCGTGATGTCGCGGCGAAGGATGGCTACAATGTGCAGCTCTCGCTCGACGCGACGGTGCAGAACATCGTCGAGGACGAACTCGCGCAGATCGCGGACAAGTTTCACCCGCTGAAGGCGACGATCGTCGTGAGCGATCCGCGGACGGGCTTCATCCTCGCGCTGGGCAATTACCCGAGCTACGATCTCAACCGCTACTCCGATGCGCCCGCCGCCGAGGCGAAGCGCTACGCGGAGATCGCGAACGCGGTCGTGGTGACTGAGGAGCGCAAGCCGGAGTCGATCTTCAAGAACATCGCGACGACGGATGTCTATGAGCCGGGCTCGGTCTTCAAGATTGTGGCGGCATCGGGCGCGCTGGAGGACGGACTGGTGACGCCGGCGAGCACGTTTGACTGCACGCTCAAGAGCATCGAGTTCCTCGGCAAAGTCCGCAATCTGCCCGCCGAGGACAAGTCGGACCATTTCGACCGGCCGCTGACCGTCGCGGAGATCATCGCGCACTCGTCGAACAAAGGCGCGGCGCAGCTTGCGATGAAGCTCGGCGAGCAGAAATTCTACGACTACGCGCGTGGCTTTGGCTTTGGGCACCGCACGGGTTTCCCCGGCGGTCGCGAGGAGCCGGGCCTGATGGCGTGGCCGGGCTCGAAGTATTGGGATGGCCTCACGATCACGCGCATGCCGATGGGCCACAGCGTGGCGGTGACGGTGATGCAGATGCACCAAGCGATGAGCGTCATCGCGAGCGGTGGCGTGCTGCTGCGCCCGCAGATCGTTTCCCAAGTGACCGACGAGTCGGGCGAGACCATCGCGCGCTTCGGTCGCGCGGAAGTCCGCCGCGTCGTCAGCCAGCGCACGGCGCAGACGATGGCGCATTTGTTGCAGGGTGTCGCTTCGAAGGCCGGCACCGCGCCGGAGGCCGCGATCCGCTACGGCGACGTCGACTACGAAGTCGCGGGCAAGACCGGCACAACGCAGAAGCTCGAGCGCAACGCCGCGGGCAAGCTGGAGTACTCGGCGCATCACCACGTGGCGTCGTTCGTCGGGTTCTTCCCCGCGAGCAATCCGCAGGTGGCCATCTCGGTTATCGTCGACGACGCCGACGCCCACGCGCCGCTCGGCGTGGCCTATGGCGCGAAGACGGCCGCGCCGTCGTTCAAGCGCATCGGCGAAAAATTGATCCCGTATCTCGATATCAAGCCCGGCCCCGCGGCCGCCCAACCCGTTTTTGCTCTAGAAGGAAGTGTGCGATGATCGGCTATCTCACCCAGAATCACGCGCTCATCCACGCGTTTGCGCCGCGCCCCGTGCGCCGCACACGCCAGGAATCCCTCGCGGCTAACCGCATCATCAAGATGGCTCCGAAACTCTCCGACTGTTTCGCCGATGGCGAAGTCATCGCCGTCAAAGGCCTGCTCGAGCGCCCGATCTCCGGCCTCGTGCACGACAGCCGGCGCGTGGTGCCGGGCAATCTGTTCTTCGCGCTGCCGGGCTTGCGCGCCGATGGCGGGACCTTCATCGACGAAGCCGTGAGCCGCGGTGCGGTCGCGATCGTGACGGAGAAGATGCCGTCGCTGCCGCCGGCGAAGGTGACCTTTATCCAGGTCGCCGATGCACGTGCGTCGCTCGCGCGCGTGGCGCAGCGCTACTACCAGTTTCCCGACCGCGCGATGTCGGTCGTGGGCGTCACGGGCACGAACGGCAAGACGACCGTCTCGCACCTCATCAAGCACTTCCTCAACGGCGACCAGCGCGTGGGGCTGATCGGCACGATCAACTACGATCTCGGTGCGCGCACGGTGCCGTCGTATCGCACCACGCCGGAATCGCTCGATGTCTTCGGCATGCTCGCGCAGATGCGCGACAACGGCTGCAAGCAGGCCGTGATGGAAGTGAGCTCGCACGGCATCGATCAGCAGCGCGTGGCCGGGCTGCAGTTTGCCGCGGCGGTCTTCACGAATCTCACGCGCGATCACCTCGATTATCACAAGACGCTCGAGGCGTACTTCGACGTGAAGACGCGCCTCTTCACCGGTGGCACGGGATCGCTGCCGCCTGTCGCGGTCGTGAATCTCGACGACGCGTACGGTGACAAACTCGTCGAGCGCCTCCGGATGGGCGAGGGCCTCGCGTCGGGCAAGCGCCCGCGCGTGGTCACGTACGGCGAGCACGGCTCAGCGCTCGTGCGCGCGGAAAACGTCTCGCTGAATTTCAAGAACACGACTTTCCGTCTCGTGTGGCCGGGCGGCACGATGGACATCGATTCGCCGCTGATCGGTCGCTACAATGTGAGCAACATCCTCGCGGCGATCGCGACGGCATGGAGCCTCGGCCGCGATCCTCAGGTGTTTCTCGCGCGGCTGCGGTCGTTCTCGGGCGTGGCCGGCCGCATGGAGCGCATCGAGGAAGGTCAGGCATTCAACGTGCTCGTCGACTACGCGCACACGGACGATGCGCTGCGCAATGCGCTCGGCATGTTGCGCGCGATCACGCCGGGTCGGTTGTTCGTGGTGTTTGGCTGCGGCGGCAATCGCGACCGCGCGAAGCGTCCGCTCATGGTCCGCGCGGTGCAGGAGTTCGCCGACTATGCGTTTGCGACGGCGGACAATCCGCGGCACGAGGTGCTCGGGCAGATCTTCGACGACATGCGCACGGGCGTCACCACGCCGGAGAAGATCGCGTGGATCGATGATCGTCGTCGCGCGATCAGCCTCGCACTCGACGCGTGCAAGGCCGGCGATTGCCTGCTCATCGCGGGCAAGGGCCACGAGACTTATCAGGAATTCGCCGGTACGGTGACACCTTTCGACGATCGTCAGGTGGTGCGGGAACTCATCGGCATAAAAACGCTCCGTGTCTAATGGTCCGCTTTGATCCAGTCACGCTTGCAGCTTGGACCGGCGGCCGTTGGACGGCGCAGCCGGTCGCTCCGCTTTTGGGCTTCGCCATCGACACGCGCGCGCTGAAGGTCGGCGAGATTTTTGTCGCGCTGAAAACCGACAAACGCGACGGCCACGATTTCCTCGCGACCGCGCAGAATGCCGGTGCGGCGGCGGCGCTTGTCGCCGTGCCGAATACCGCGTGCACTTTGCCGCAGCTCGTGGTGGCCGATCCGCTCGTCGCGTTTCAGACAATCGCGCGTGAGCATCGCCGGACGTTTCGCGGACCGGTAGTCGGCATCTCGGGCAGTGCGGGCAAGACCTCGACGAAGAATCTCCTCGCGCTCCTGCTCGGCGGCGAAGCGGGCGGCGTGCTCGCGACCGAGGGTAATCTCAACAACCACCTCGGCGTGCCGCTCACGCTCACGCGGCTCGATCCGACGCGGCATACGTTTGCCGTGATCGAGGCGGGCATCAGTGCGCCGGGCGAGATGGAGCTGCTCGCGGCGATGATCGAGCCCGACGTATCGCTCATCACGCTCGTCGCTCCCGCGCATACGGAAGAACTCGGCGGCATCGCGGGCGTCGCGCGCGAGAAGTCGCGCCTGCCAGCCGCGACGAAGGCCGCGGGCATGGCGATGTTTCCGCGGCAGTGCGCGGAGTTCTCGGCATTTCGCGAACTCGGCGTGAGCAAGATGATCCTCGAGCGCGCGGAGGTCATTCGCCCGTCTGAGCCGCCGAAGGATGTCGTCTATTTTGCGGTGTCGCATCGCTCGGACTCGACGGGCATCGCGCTCGCTTATGGCCAGCCGCCGCCGCTCGTGTTCACGCTGCGCCGCGTGACCGATGGCATGGCGCAGAATGTCGCGCTCGCGCTCTGTGCGGCGCTCTGGCTCGGCGTGAAGCGCGAGCAGATTCAGGACCGGCTCGCGGCATGGGGTCCGGCGAAGCTCCGCGGCGAGATCCGCCGTGAGAATGGTCGGCTGCTCTATCTCGATTGCTACAACGCCAATCCCGCGTCGATGGCCGACGCACTCACGGCGTTTCAGGAGATCGCCCCGGCGGACGAGCCGCGGCTTTACATCCTTGGTGGGATGGAGGAACTCGGGGCCGAGGCGCGTTCGCTTCATCACGCGCTCGGCCGCAGCCTTACGCTGCGTGGGGGAGATTTCGTTTTCGTGATCGGCACCTATGCGAGCGATGTGCTCGCGGGCTTGTTGGAGCGCGAGGATGTGTCGCGGCAAATCCAGATGGTCGCGACGCTCGACCCGGTGCGCTCAGCGCTCGCGGAGTGGCACGGTGCGGTATTTCTGAAAGGCAGCCGTCGATATGCGCTGGAGCGCGTGCTCGATGTAGCTCCGCAGGAGGTGGTTCATGCTTAGCTGGCTCGGACAATACGACGAATATTTCGGCCCGTTGCGGCTTTTCAAGTCGCACACGGTTCGCACGGTCTTGGCGACGCTTACGGCGCTCTTCATCGGCTTCGCCATCGGGCCGCGGCTGATCAAGAAATTCCGTGAGCTGAAGTTCGGTCACGGCTACATCGACGACCGCACGGGTGCGCTCGGCGCGACGTACTTCGACAAGAAGCACACGCCCACGATGGGCGGCCTGATCATCTTTCTCTCGGTGTTTCTCAGCTCGGTGCTGTGGGCCGAGCCCAATGTGTGGGTGGTCGTAAGCCTCTTCGTTTATGCTGCGCTCACGGTCCCCGGTTGGCGCGACGATTACCTGAAGGTCGTGCACAAGAACCGCAACGGGATCTCTTCTTGGGAAAAGATCGGCTGGCAGTCGCTCGCGACCCTCGTGGCGCTCGGCGCGCTGCTGTGGCACCCGGAGAGCGCGCAGAAAATCCGCGAATTGTGGGTGCCGTTCTACAAGCACGCGATCATCGACATGATGCCGTGGTGGCTGCTGTTGATTCTGATTTATCTTTGGGTCGTCGGCTTCAGCAACGCGATCAACTTCACCGACGGTCTCGATGGACTCGCGGTCGGCAGCATGATTCCTGTGGCGCTCGTGATCGGCATCATGGCTTACCTCGCGGACCACTCGATCATCGCGGAGTTTTTGCTCATCAGCCACGTGCCTGGCACGGGCGAACTCACGGTGATCTGCGGCGCGCTGGTCGGCGGCTGCATGGCGTTTCTCTGGTTCAACTCGCATCCGGCGGAGGTCTTCATGGGCGACACGGGGTCGCTCGCGCTCGGCGGGTTGATCGGCATCATGGCGTTCATGATCCACCAGCCGCTCACGCTGGTGCTCGTGGGCGGGGTGTTCGTGATGGAGCTGCTTTCCGTGGTTATTCAGATAGGTTGGTTCAAGATCACCAAGCGTCGGTACGGCGAGGGCCGGCGCGTCTTCCTGATGGCGCCGATCCATCACCACTTCCAAAAGTGCGGCTGGCCGGAAACGAAAGTCGTGCTTCGTTTCTGGGTGGTCTCCATCGGCTGCGCCCTCGCCGGCCTCGCCACCCTGAAGATCCGCTAACATGAGCCTTACACCGCCCAAGTTCCTCGCTCCTCTCCTCGTCCGTCCCGTCGCCATCTTCGGCGGCGGTGTGAGCGGCGATGGCGTGCAGGCCGCACTGCATGCGCTCGGCGCCGTCGGCGTCGTGTACGATCTGCGTGGCTCCGAATTCACTGCGGCGGTGGCGCATCACCACAGCCTCGTGGTGTTCTCGCCGGGTTTCGCGCCGGACCACCGCTGGCTCGCTCTCGCGCGCGCGGCGGGCTGCACGTGCCTCGGCGAACTGGATTTCGCGGCGCTGCTCTGGCGCGGGCGCATCGTGGCGATCACGGGTACCAACGGCAAAACGACGCTCACGGAATTTCTCACGCACGCGCTTGGGCGCGATGCGCATGCGACGGGTAACATCGGCTATCCGTTCTCGCGGCTCGTGGCCGAGACCGAGGGCGGCCATCCGGGCCTGACGGCGGTGTGCGAAGTCAGCTCGTTCCAAGCCGAGACGCTGCAACACTTCCGCGCGGATGCGACGCTGTGGACCAACTTCGCCGAGGATCACCTCGAGCGGCACCCGACGATGGCGGCGTACTTCAATGCGAAGTGGAATCTCGTCGCGCACACTGCACCAGGCCGCGCTTACGTTGGTAGCTCGGTGAGTCGTTTCCTGCGTACGATGGACTGCGATGTGCGCGCTGTTACGCCGGTCGCGACGGAAGGGCAGGAGGCCGATCATGATCTGGCGGCGACGGTTTTCGCCCAGTACCCGCAGCGGGAAAACTATCTCCTCGCGCGTGCTTGGTGGATCGCATCGGGCCGCAATGCCGACGACCTCGCGGTCTTCGCGCAGACGTTTCACCTCGGCCGCCACCGTCTCGCTCGTGTGGCTGAGCACGACGGCATCACTTATTGGAACGACTCCAAGGCCACGAATTTCCACGCGGTCGAGGCCGCGCTCAGTGGCTTCTCTGCGCCAGTATTGCTCATCGCAGGCGGCAAGTCGAAGGGCGGCGACATCGCTGGCTTCGTCGCGCGCATCGCACCGCATGTCCGGCAGGCGTTTCTGATTGGCGAGACGCGCGCGTCGCTCGCGATGAATTTCGCGCAGCACGGCACGCCCCACATCATTTGCCCGACGCTGGAGGCCGCAGTGCAGGCGGCCTCGCATTTCGCGAAGCCGGGTGATCACGTGCTGCTGAGCCCGGGCTTCGCGAGCTTCGACATGTTCCGCAACTACGAGGACCGCGGCAATCAGTTCGAGCACCTCGCGCACGAGGTCGGCACCGGCGCTGGTGTCATTTGAAAACTCCTTTTCTCCCAACCCATTTCAGACCCGCATAGCCATGAAGATTCTAAAAGTGATTGGTGCAGTGGTCGGCGTTCACGCCCTCGCACTCTTGCTCATTTTCGCCAACCCCGGTTGCAGCTCTCGCACGAAGGCCCGCCCGTCCGCGTCGGACACCGTGGCCAGCGCCGACACTCCGCCGCCAGCCGTGACGGCACCCACGGAATCCGCGCCCGCTCCCGCGATCACCGCCGCGCCGCCGATCAATCCCGACCAACTCGCGATCAGCGTGCCGCAGTACGCGCCGACGCGCCCCAATACGCCCGAGGCCACCGCGCTCGAAGCGAAGCCGGTCGAGGGCGTCACCTCCGTCTCACAGTATGTCGTGTCGGGTGGTGACAGCCTCTGGAGCGTCGCGAAGAAAAATCACCTCAGCGTCGCCGAGCTCGCCGCGGCCAACGACGTGAAGGTCAGCGTCGTGCTGCACCCGGGGCAAAAGCTCATCATTCCCTCGAAGACTTTGGCCGCGCCCGCTTCTACGACTACCGCGAGCACCGCCGGCACGCCGGCCGTTACCGCGAAGACCGGCGTCGTCACGCACACCGTGAAAGACGGTGAAGCACTCGAAACGATCGCGCGCAAGTACGGCGTGAAGCTCAAGGACCTCTACGTCGCGAACAATATCAATGACCCGAACAAGGTCATTCGTCCCGGTCAGGTGCTGACGATTCCCGATTGGCAGACGCCGGCGAGCAAGCCCGCTGCGAAGGGCAAGGCGAACTCGTCCGCCGCCGCGCCCGCGACCGACACGATGCTGCAGCCCGCGCCGGCAGCGCCCACGATCAAGCTCGAGGAAGCCCCGCCCGCGCCAAAGTGATTCGATGGTTTCTCCAGCCAAGTCTGCAGTCGCCCGCTTCTTTGCGAATCCTGCCGCGTTGATCGTGCTGTGCTCGCTCGCGTTGACCGCGCTCGGGCTCACGATCCTCTTCAGCGCGAGTGTGTCGTTCACGAACCGGCAGGGCGTCAACGTGCCGTACCTTTACCTGCAAAAGCAGTTGATCGGTCTCGTGCTCGCCGCGGGCGCGTGCTGGGTCGCGAGTCGCGTCAATCTCGACGAACTCCGCCGCTATGTGCGCTGGATCGCGATCGGCACCTGCGTGCTGCTCGTGCTTGTGCTGTTCACACACGCGGTTAACGGCTCGCGTCGCTGGCTCGGTTTTGGCCCGGCGAAACTGCAGATCTCCGAGCTGGCGAAGCTCGCGGTCGTCTTCTGCCTCGCACACTATCTCGCGATCAATCAGTCGCGGATCGGCGAGTTCAAGCGCGGCTTTGTGTGGCCCATGCTGATCATCGGCCTGCCCGCGCTGCTCATCCAGCGTGAACCGGATTTCGGCGCGGCCGGTCTCGTTGGCGTGGTGGGTTTCGCGCTCGTATTTCTCGCGGGCGGACGGTTGCTCTACCTCATCCCCGCAGCGATCACGGGTGCGCTCGGCTTTGTGGCGTTGATCCTGCACGACCCGGTGCGCGCAAAGCGCGTGATGGCGTTTCTCGATCCCGAGGGCACGCGGCAGGGCGTGGGTTATCAAAACTGGCAGGCGCTGCTCGCGTTCGCGGGCGGTGGCACCGATGGCGTGGGGCTGGGGCAGGGGCGCCAGCAGTTGAACTTTCTCCCCGAGGCGCACACCGACATGATCTTCGCCGTCGTCGGTGAGGAACTCGGCCTGTGGTTCACGCTCGGCGTGGTCGTCCTCTTCGCGGTGATCTTCATCGCCGGTGTGATTCACCTCCGCCGCGCGCCGAATCTTTTCCAATTTCTCCTCGTGACGGGCTGCCTCCTGCTGATCTGCCTGCAGGCGTTGATTAATCTCGGCGTCGTCACATCGCTGCTGCCGAACAAGGGCATGGCACTTCCGTTCATCAGCGCCGGCATGTCCAACCTGCTGCTCATGGGGCTACTGCTCGGCATTCTGCTCAACACCCAGCGCACATGGGGCCGCGCTACGCTCCCGTCGACGCGGGCGCGGAGTCTCCAAGAGGTCCTCGCGTAACCCCAAAATCTTCAAAGGAAAATCCATGAGTCGTTTTCTCATCAGTTGCGGTGGCACGGGTGGGCATCTCTCGCCGGGGATCTCGCTCGCGGAGGGACTGCTCGCGCGCGGGCATGAAGTGAAGCTCTTGATCAGCCAGAAGAAGGTGGATGCGCGGCTGAGCGAAAAATATCCGCACCTACCATTCCTCACGATTCCAGGCAGCGGCTTCGCGTGGGAGCCGCGCGCGCTGGCGCGTTTCGTGTACTCGCAGGCGAAGGCGATTTGGTTCTGCCGGGGTTTGATGCGCGAGTGGAAGGTCGATGCGGCGGTCGGCTTCGGTGGTTTTACATCGGCTCCCATCGTGATCGCTGGGCGCATGCTGGGTTTGCCGGTGGCGCTGCATGAATCGAATCGCGTGCCCGGTCGCGCGGTGCGGATACTCGGGCGCATCGCACAGCGGGTTTATCTCCCCGTGGGTATTCGCATCCCGGGTATCGGAGCTCATTCAACGCGCCATGTCGGTCTGCCGGTGCGCCGGGAGATCGTGCGCCGTCCGCAGATGGAAGCACGCGCGGCGCTCGGGCTCGTGCCTAATCAGCCGGTACTCGTGGTGCTCGGGGGTAGTCAGGGGGCGTCGCCGCTCAACGACTGGACGCGTCAGCATTTCGAGGGTCTCGCCGCTGAGGGCGTGCAGGTTTACTGTGTGACCGGTCTCGGCAAGGGACAGGACGAAACGGTTGAGCTCAAGACCCGCCAGGGTGCGGCCGTGCGCACGATGTTTGTGGCCTTCACCGATCGCATGGCAGAGGTGATGTCGGCGGCGGACCTCGTAGTGACACGCGCGGGCGCGGGCACGCTCGGCGAGCTGATCCGCTGCGAGACGCCCGCGATCCTCGTGCCGTATCCGCAGGCGGCGGACGATCACCAGCGGGCGAACGCGGAGTTTTTCGAGCGGCAGGGTGGTGGACTCGTCGTCAATCAGGCCGCGCTCAACGGTCTGCGAGCCGAGGTGCTCGATACGATTTTCAACGACTGGCTCCTGAGGAAATTCCGCGCCAACCTCCGCCGCATGGATCGGGCGAACTCGCTCGAATTCATGCTGCGCGATCTCGAGGAAATCGCCCGGCCAGGTCCGCCGGCCACCGCCGTGTTTGCATGAGACAAGAGGGTCCACCTTCCGTCTTCGGTCGCTCCGTGCGGCATGTCCACTGCGTGGGCGTGGGCGGCATGGGCGTCGGCCCGCTCGCGATCTACCTCGCGCAGCGCGGCTTTGCCGTGACGGGTGAGGACGATACGTTGAGCGACGACATGCGCGCGCTGCTCACGCGGGAGCGCGTATCCATTTCTTCACTACCGGCCGAGTGCGAACTCGTCGTGTGCTCGACCGCGATCGCGAAGCAGCATCCGGTGATGATTGCGGCGTTGGCTCGTGAACTGCCGGTCGTGCGCCGAGGCGAGATGCTGGCGGAGGTGACGCGCGACAAGAAGCTCGTCGCGGTCTGCGGCTCGCACGGCAAGACCACGACGACGGCACTGCTCATCACGGCGCTGCGGCAGGCAAATTTTCCCGCGGGCTACGTGCTGGGCGGCCTCTTTGCCGACGATATCGCGCCCGCGCGTGCCGGATCCAACGAGTGGGTCGTGGCCGAGGTCGACGAGAGCGATGGCACGATCGACCGCTTCGTGCCCGAAATCACGGTGGCCGTGAATCTCGACTGGGATCACGCCGACCACTACCGACGTCCGGCCGAGATCGAGGCGACCTTCGCGGCGCTTTTTGCGCGTACCCGCACCGCAGTACTTGTCAGCGACCAGTGCGCGATGTCGCTCCGCGTTGCGAGCGCACGGCCGAGCCTGAGTTTTGGTCGCACGGGAGATTTTCAGAGCGAGATCGCGAATGAAAGCGGCGAGCGCATGACGCTGCGGCTCGGCGGACAATTTTCCACCGGCGAAGTCACCGTGCGCGCACGCGGCGATTTCAATGCGCTCAATGCCACCGCTGCGCTCGCCGCGGCGCAGTTGATGGGTGTGACGCTTAGCTCGCGATCGCTGGCTGATTACGCCGGGGTGCGTCGTCGTCAGGCGGTGCTACACGTGGCCGATGGACTTACGGTGATCGAAGACTACGCGCATCACCCGGCAGAGATTCGCGCGCTGCTCACGAGCCTGCGGCGCCGGGCGGAGCCGGGCCGACTTGTGGTCGCGTTTCAGCCGCACCGCTACTCGCGTACGGCGCAGTTCAAAGCTGAGTTTGCCGCGGCGCTATCGCTCGCGGACGCGGTGCATCTCCTCGATGTTTACGCCGCGGGCGAGAGCCCGGTGGCGGGTGGCACGACGGCTGACATTTACGCGGAGCTGAAGAAAAACTCTCCCGTACTCCCGGTGAATTATCTCCCGGGCGACACGGCGCATTTTCACCGGGCGCTCTTGCGCGATGTGCGCAAGGGTGACCTAGTGGCGTTTGTCGGTGCGGGTGACATCGAGCGCACGGCCCGCGACTGGCTCGGACATCTTGCCATGGAAAACGAAAAGGCGAAACGGTGGGACGACCTCGCCGCGGCGCTGCGCTCGGGCGTGACGCCGGAGACGAAGGTCAAACGCGAGGAACCCCTCGCGACGAAGACGACCATGCGCGTCGGCGGTGCGGCGCGCGTGTACGCGGAGCCGGCGAGCGTGGCTGACCTGCAGGCAGTGCTACGTCTCGCAGCGGCGAATCACGTCGAAGTTTTTGTGCTCGGGCGTGGCTCCAATCTCATCGTGCCCGATGAAGGCGTGGACGGCGTAGTGGTGTCGCTGGCGAATGAAGCGTGGGCGAAATTCGAGCCGTGCGCCGATGGCCGGGTGTGGGCGGGCGCGGGTCTGCGCTTGAAGAATCTCTGTGGCCTCGCGGCGCGCGAGCGTTTGCCAGGGTTCGAATTTCTCGAAGGTATCCCGGGCAGCGTCGGTGGTTCGCTGCGGATGAACGCGGGGGCGATGGGCGGCTGGATGTTCGACGTCGTCGAGGAAGTGCAACTCATGACGCTCGACGGCGAGGTGAAAACCCTCCGCAAGGCCGAGATGCATGTGAACTATCGGCACTGTGCCGAGCTGCACCACGCGATCGCGCTTGGAGCGCTGCTCCGCCCGGCGGCGCAGGCCGATGCGGCGGCGATCAAACTCCAGATGGACGTGTACGCGAAAAAGCGTCACGAGAGCCAGCCGCGCGAGCCGAGCGCGGGATGTATTTTCAAGAATCCGCCGGGCAATTCCGCCGGCCGGTTGATCGACGAAAGCGGATTGAAGGGCGAGCGCATCGGCGACGCCGAAGTGTCGACCGTGCACGCCAACTTCATCGTCAATCGCGGCCGGGCGACCGGCGCGGATGTGCTGGCCCTTGTGCGCCGGGTGCGCGCGCGCGTGCGGCAGGCGAAGGGCATCGATCTCGAGCCCGAAGTGCTCCTCTACGGAAAGAAATGGAGTGAAGTTTTATGAGCGTGCCCTTGCCCATCATCGCGGTGTTTGCCGGCGGCGTATCGTCTGAGCGCGAAGTCTCGCTCGGCTCGGGAAAAGCCAGCGCGATCGCCCTCGCGCGGTCGTTTCCCACGGAACTGATCGAGGTGAATGCCGACGCCGTGCCCGTCGGCCTCGACCCGAAGCGCCACGTCGTTTTCTCGACCCTGCACGGCACCTTCGGCGAGGACGGCGGCATGCAGCGCCTCCTCGACACCGCGGGGATCGCCTACGCGGGCTGCGATGCCGCGGGCAGTGCGCTCACGATGGACAAGAGCCGCACGAAGCAGACCGCCGCCTCACGCGGGGTGCGCGTGGCAGGCGAAGTCGTTTTCAATGCGGCGAAGAAACCGACCGCAGACGAAGTCGTAGCCCGCTTCGGCGAGCGCGTCGTCGTGAAACCCAATGACCAAGGCAGCAGTGTCGGCCTTGCGATCATCGAAAGTCGCGCGGAGCTGGCGGCGAAGCTGGCCGATATTTCCTCGGGCAACTGGCTGATTGAGCCGCGCCTGATCGGCCGCGAGCTATCGGTCGGCGTGCTCGGCGGCAAGGCGATGGGCGTCGTCGAGATTCGCCCAAAGTCCGGCGTGTATGACTACACGAGCAAGTACACGAAAGGTGCCACGGAGTACTTCGCACCTGCGCCGTTGAGCCCGGAAGTGACCGCGCAAGTGCAGCGCTCGGCCGAGGCGGCGTTCGCCGGTTGCGGCTGCCGCGACTACGCGCGCGTGGATTTCATTTTAATGGGCGACAAAGACGCGTTTTTGCTCGAAATTAACACGCTTCCCGGCATGAAAGAAACCAGCTTGCTGCCGATGAGCGCACGCTGCGCGGGATTGGATTTCACGGCGTTGGTGAAGGAGCTGGTGAGGCCTGCGTTGGGGCGTTTTCAAAAAGGCGGGGCGTAGCACGTGACAGAGACGACCATCGAACTTCCGCAGACGCGTTCCTGGAGAGACATTCCCCAGGAAGTGAAGTCGCGCGCCATGTCGACGGGCGGTAAGAAACGCGTCGCGCTCTCGGGCCTGCGCGTGGTGACGTTCGTCGCGATCGCGGGCATCACCGCTTGCGGCGCGTGGCAGATCGCCGGCACCCTGCGTGAATCGCCGACATCGAAGGCGACCGTCGCTGCGAGCAGCCCGGTGAAGCATCTCGAACTGCGCACGCGCGGCGTGCTCGATCCCGAGTGGCTGCGCCAAACGCTCGCGCTGCCGAAGAACGCGACGCTCATGGAGCTCGATCTCGCGCAACTCCGCGCGCGTTTGTTGGTGACCGGCCAGGTCGAGAGCGCTGAGGTCGCGCGCAAATTTCCCGATACGCTCGCGGTCGAGCTGAGCGAGCGCCTGCCGGTCGTGCGCTGGCACACGCCGAAGGAAGACCTGCTCGTCGCCCGCGACGGCGTGGCCTTCGCCGGCTTCGGCTACAAGGTCACCGAACTTAGCGAGCTCCCGTGGGTCGAGGGCGCGCCGCCGCCTGCTCCCGGTGAAGCGGCGAAGGTTTCGGGCATGACGGCGGTGACCGACCTGCTCGCACAGGCACGGTACAATATCCCGTCGCTCTACGCGCGTTGGCGCAGCGTTTCCGTGGCGCGTCTCGCGCTGGATAATGAACTTATCGTCAACACCCAGGACGGGCCGAACCTCGTTTTTAGCACGGTCGATCCACTGTACCCGCAACTGGCAAAAATCGATGCCGTGTGGTCGAAACTCGAATCACTCGGCCGATTGGCTGCTGCAGCGGAACTGCACGTCAATGGTGATCGCGACGTGGTGATGACGCCCGTACGCAGTCTGAATGGCGCAGTGCCGGTGACCGCGGCGGGATCTATTTTTTCGATTCCCTCTTTGAGCAACCCTCAGCCCAAGCGTAAAACGTGAGTTCACCCACTTTCATCGCGGCCGTCGAAATCGGCACGTCCAAAGTCACGGTACTGGTCGGCGAATACACCGGGCGCGAGCTCGCGATCATCGGTCACGGCGAGTGCTCCTCGCGCGGCGTGATCAAGGGCGCAGTCGTCGACTACAAGGCCGCGAGCGAGTGCACGCACAGTGCGCTCGAGCTGGCGGAGCGCGACGCGGGCGAGGACATCGATTGCGTGTTTCTCGCGCAAACCGGTGGCCACCTCGAAGGCTTTTACAACGAGGCCACGGTGAACGTGAAGGCCTCCGACAACATGATCGAGGCCGCCGACATCCGCACAGTGTGCGACCTCGCGCGCGCGAAGCAGCTGCCCACGGGCCGCATGGTGGTGCACCACATCCGCCGGCCGTTCCGCGTCGATGGGCGCCTCGTGCCGACCTCGCCGGAGCATCTCGTTGGCCAGCGGCTCGATGTCGGTTACTGGACGGTGCACGGCCAGGAACAGCGCCTCGCGGACAACATTCACGTGATCCGCGGTTTCAATCTCGAGGTGCGTGAGCTCGTTCTCGCGAGTCTCGCGTCGGGCCACATGGTGACGACGCCTGAGGAGCGCCAGCACGGCGTGCTCGTGCTCGACATCGGGGCGGGCACGACCGACTACGTGCTTTACCGCGATGGCGTGCCGCACACGACCGGCGTGGTGCCCGTCGGCGGCACGCATCTCACGAACGACCTCAGCATCGGCCTCCGTCTCACGGAAGGTCAGGCGGAGAAGCTCAAGACGCGCCACGGCAGCGCGCTGGTGCAGGTGAAGGACAAGAGCGAGAAGGTCTGGCTCGACGGTAATTTCGCGATCGGTGACCGGCAGTTTCCGAGGTATGCGATCGAGCAGATCGTCGCGGCCCGCACGTGGGAACTGTTGGAAGTGGTGAAGAAAAAACTCGGCGGGGCTTTCGCGCCCGAGACCTGCGCCGCAGGCGTGGTGCTCACGGGCGGCACGGCCAAGCTGCCGGCGATCGTCGAGTGTGCGGGCAAAGTTTTCGGCACGGCGGCGCATCTCGGTGAGACGCCCGGCTGGGTGGCGGAAAATCTTCGCGACCCCGGCTATCACACGGCGCTCGGTCTTCTTTACTACGGCGTCAATGGCCAGGCGGAGCGGGGCGTGACCCAGCGCCGCAAAACCGGATTCCTCAGCAGCGTCACGCGTCTCTTCGCCAACTCCTGAGCGCCATGAATCTCAACGAACTTCCCCTCGAGCACGCGCTGCTCGCCGACAAGAACGTCGCGATCAAACTCGTGGGCGTAGGTGGCGCCGGCTCCAACGCTGTGGATCGCCTCAAGATGGAGAGCCTCACGCGCCTCCAGCTCGCCGTGGTCAACACCGACTATCAGGCGCTCGCGAGCTCGCCCGTGCAGGACAAGGTCCTCATCGGCATGAACGTCACGCGCGGCCTCGGCGCGGGTGGCGACCCCGAGCTCGGCCGCGAGGCGGCGGAGTCGGATCGCGAAAAGATTTCTGCGGTCGTGAAGGACTGCGATCTCGTGTTTCTCATCGCGGGCATGGGCGGTGGTACTGGCAGCGGTGCAGCGCCAGTGGTCGCGGAGATCGCGGCCGAGACGGGTGCACTGGTGATCGCGTTCGTGACGATGCCGTTCAGTTTCGAAGGAGGCCGTCGCCTCAAGCAGGCCGAGGAAGGTCTGCGCGCCCTCCGTCAAGTGTGCGATGCAGTGATCCCGCTGCCCAACGACGTGCTCCTCCAAGAAGGCACTGACAAAGAGACCGTGCTCGATTCCTTCGCGCGCGCCGACGAATGGATCGGCCGTGGCGTGAAGTCGATCTGGGCGATGCTCTTCAAGACCGGGCTGATCAATCTCGACTTCGCGACACTACGGCAGGCGTTTCAGCAGCGCGGCGGCAAGACGCTCTTCGGTCTCGGCGAGGGACAGGGCGAAAATGCCGCGGCCGACGCGGTCGCGAGTCTCAAGCTCTGCCCCCTTCTGCACACGCCCGAGTTTTCTCGTAAGGCGGACCGTCTCCTCGTGAACATCATCGGTGGCGCCGATCTCACGCTGCCCAAGGTCAACGAGCTCATGACCGCGATCACGGAGCAATTTGGCCGCGATTCGCACATCATCATGGGTGCGGTGATCGACGAGGATTTGGCGGGTCGCGTCGAAGTCTGTGTGCTTGGCACGAGCGACATGGGTGGCCGCGGCGGCATCGCCCGCCGTCCCGCGCCCGCGAGCCGCACGCGTCCGCAGTTCGTCCGTCCCGAGCAAGTCGGCAATGCGACTCCCACGCCGGAGCCGCAGTCGGTCGAGCAGGCCGTACTCGCGGTGACCGAGGTGAAGACCACCGTGCACAGCGCCAAGGCCGCGCAGGACGAGTTTGGCTTTGGCGAGGTGGAGAGCCGCGGACACTTCGAGAAGACCGACCGGAATCTCTTCGACGGCCACGACCTCGACGTGCCGACGTATCTCCGCAAGGGCATCAAGATTTCGCTGTGAGGATTTCGGAGGTAGGGACGGGCGGCCCGCCCGTCCGGTTTGGCAACAGTAGTCATGAATGACGCGAAGGTACTCAATGAGTCTGACAATCGACCCATGAGTAGGTTATCGCGGCCAAATGCCGAAACACTCAAGCGGACGGAGAGGACGTCTCAGCGCAAAACTCTGCCGCATGCTGTGCCCAATTGGGTCGATGCTGGTTCATTGTTTTTCATCACGATTTGTTGTGCGCAAAGAAATGTGAACAGTCTTTGCGAGCCCCGAATTTCGGCGGCGATATTTGAATCAGCGACCCATCGGCAACAGCGCGGAGACTGGTTCATGCGTCTTCTCGTGCTAATGCCAGATCACCTTCATGCCTTGTTGGCGTTTCCTGCAGACCGCCAGATGGAAAGTGTGATCCGTGGCTGGAAAAGTTATCTGGCACGGCTACACGGCATACGGTGGCAGCGCGATTTTTTCGATCACCGAGTCCGAAACGATGAATCGTGGGAGGAAAAGGCTCATTACGTTCGGCAAAATCCAGTCCGAGCTGGATTGGTTAGAAATGCGAGTGAGTGGCCATATATGTGGGAAGCCTGAACGTCGCTCGGAATGGACATCGGGCGATCAAGGACGGGCGAGCCGCCCGTCCCTACCTTTGCTGCGAATGACGTGCCGCGATTGTTATTGAGGCCTCGCCGAGGAGCCCCTTGGCAAATCCGCCGCGTTCTGCATCGTTTACCGGATGTTTGTTGACGAATGCGTAATCAAGGCGACTGCCGGTGACGGCGGACGCGGCTGTATCTCGTTTCGACGCGAGAAATTTATCCCGTGGGGCGGGCCCAATGGCGGCGACGGCGGCCACGGCGGCGACGTCGTGCTCGTGGGCGACGTGAACACGAACAACCTCGTCGACTACAAGTACAAGCCCCACTGGCGCGCGGGTCGCGGCGGGCATGGGCTGGGCAAGGATTGCAGCGGTGCGGTCGGCGACAACGCCCCGCTTCGCCTCCCGCTCGGCACCATCGTGACCAACGAGGAGACCGGCGCGATCGTCGCCGAGATCGTCGAGAATGGCCAGGAGGTCATCCTCTGCAAGGGCGGCAAGGGCGGGTGGGGTAACACACGCTTCAAGTCCTCGACTAACCGTGCGCCGCGCAAAGCCGGTCCCGGCGAGCCGGGCGAGTTTGGCACGTTTCGTCTCGTGTTGAAGAGCATCGCGGACGTCGGCCTCGTGGGTTTTCCCAACGCCGGCAAATCGTCGCTCACCAACGCCATCACGCACGCGCGGCCGAAGATGGCGGCGTATCCCTTCACGACGCTGCACCCGCAGATCGGCGTGATCGATTTCCCCGATGGCGTCGGCGGAGCCAAGCACCTGCTGCTCGCCGACATCCCGGGCCTGATTGAGGGCGCGAGCGAGAATCGTGGCCTCGGCCACCGCTTCCTCCGGCACATCGAGCGCTGCGCACTACTCGTGCTCATCATCGACATGGCGGGCACCGACAACCGCGATCCGCGCGACGACTACAAGCAACTCCTCCGCGAGCTCGAACTCTACGATCCCGCGCTGCTCGACAAACCCCGCCTCGTCGTCGCCAACAAAATGGACGTACCTGAGGCCAAGGCGCAGCTCGTGAAGTTCAAGAAGAAGCACAAGGTCGACGTGCTCGAAATCTCGTGCCTCGAGGGCAAGGGCTTGGACAAGCTCAAGAAAGAGTTGTTAAAGCGCGTCACGAAGCTCCGGGCCAAGGAAAAGAAATCGCAAGCACCGGCGGCTTGAGGCAATCTGCGACGCATTCATGGCTTCGGGCTCCGAACATCGCTCGCTCTTGATGCGGGGCAACCGCCTCCTCGGGGCCAATCTGGTCGAGCGCAATCTCATCAAGATCGAGGACCTCGAGAAGGCCAATGAGCGCTTGCTCGAAGTCATCGCGACGGAGATCCCGCGCCAGTCGACGCTCCTGGGTATCCTTGCCTACGAGATGAAGGTCCTCCGCGAGGAGGACGTGCTGCTCCACCTCGTCGAGACCGACGGCCTCGGGCTCGTCGACCTGCGCGAGTACGAGGTGCCCGATGAGCTGCGCAAGACGATCGCGCCCGGTGCTTGCTGGGCGAGCTGGTCGGTGCCCTTCGACCGTGAAGAGGATTTCACCTTCATCGCCTCAGCTTACTACCTGAGCCCGGCGGTGCGCACGTATTGGGAAAAGCAATACGAGGGCCCCATCCTCTGGTTCGGCACGACGTTGGAGAGCGTGGCCGACTACCTCGAAAAACTGACCACGCCGCCCGCGCCTGGGGCGACTGCTTAACGCATGCCCCTCGGCAAGGTACAGACCCAGATCGTCGCCAAGCTCATCGAGCTCGGCCGGCTCGACGACACTCAGCGCGACGCCATTGCCGCGCGCCCGGAGGACCTGAGCGGTGACGCGCTCGAGAAACTCCTCCTCGACGAGTACAAGGTCACTCCCTTCCAGTTTCTCGTCGCCAAGGCCCGCTCGCTCGGCCTCTCGCCGTACAACGTCGCGCACCTGCGCATCACGCCCAAGACGTACGAGCGCCTGCCGCTCGAATTCTGCCAGCAGAATCTCCTGCTGCCCGTGGGTATGGCGGGCGACTTGCTGCTCGTCGCATTTGCCAATCCTTTCGAGGTCACGCTCCCGGCGAAAATCCACGAGATGACCGGCAAGCGCGTGGTGCGTCTCCTCGCGCGCGAGAAGGACATCAAGGAGAAGTTCAACAGGGGCAACGAGCGCCCCGCGGGCTTCGAGGACGTGATGCAGAAGGTCGGCGCCGAGTTTGGCGGTGCGGGCGTCGATGTGGATTTCACGACCGAGGATGTCGACGAAGAGTCGGGGGCGATCATCCAGCTCGGCAGTCGTATCATCGAGGACGCGTATCTCTCGGGCACGAGTGACATCCATCTCGAGCCGCAGGAAAACGACATCGTCGTCCGCTACCGCATCGACGGTATCTGCGCCGAGAAACTCCGCCTGCCAAAGAAAGTCGGCCCCGCACTCGTGGCGCGCTTCAAGATCATGTGCAACCTCGACATCTCCGAGCGTCGGTTGCCACAGGACGGACGTATCGTTTTCAAGCAGTTCAACAAGAAAGGCCTCGATCTCGATCTTCGCGTTTCGACCGCGCCGCTGAATCACGGCGAGGGCGTCGTCATGCGTATCCTCGACAAGCAGAAAACGACGCTGCCGCTGCCTGCGCTCGGTTTCTCCGAGGAAAATCTCGCGAAGTATCGCGAGTGTATCCGCCAGCCCTACGGCATGATTTTGCACTGCGGTCCGACGGGCTCGGGCAAATCGATGACGCTCTACTCGGCGCTCAACGAGGTGAACACGCCGGACATCGTCATCCGCACCGCCGAGGACCCGATCGAGTACACGCTCCCGGGTCTTAACCAGATGCAGATGCATCGCCAGATCGGCCTGACGTTTGCCTCGGCGCTGCGCGCGTTTCTCCGCCAAGACCCTGACATCATTCTCGTTGGCGAAATCCGCGACAAGGAGACCGCGGGTATCGCGGTCGAGGCCGCGCTCACGGGTCACTTGCTCATCTCGACGCTCCACACCAACGACGCGCCGACCACCATCTCACGTCTGACCGACATGGGCGTGGAGCCGTTCATGGTGTCGTCCTCACTGCTCTGCGTGTGTGCGCAGCGCCTGATGCGCCGCGTGTGCAAGCAGTGCCGCGTGGCGCATGAACTCTCCGGTCGCGAAAAGGAGATCATGGAAAAGGCGATCGGGTGGACCGGACAGATCTACAAGCCCAATCCCAAAGGCTGCGCCAAGTGCGGCAACAGCGGCTACAAGGGCCGCGTCGGTATCCACGAACTGATGGTGACCAACGAAGAGCTCGTCGATGCCATCAACAAGGAAGCCGAGTCAGCCGAGCTGAAGAAGATCGCGATGCGCGGCGGCATGAAGACCCTGCACCAAGACAGCTTGCTTAAGGTGAAGGCTGGCCTCACGACCTTCGAAGAGGCGATCGTGACCGTACCGCCGGATATGTGAGGTTTTCCGGGCACTCGGCCCGCACCTCAACTCAGCCACACACTGCACATCGGCTGCCTCAGCGCGGTCTCGCTCGCAAAGGTCAACTTGCCCGTCGCAGTCTCGACACGAAAGACCGCGAGATTGTGCGACTCGCGATTCGACACGATGAGCCACGAGCCATCACGCGTAAGCGAAAAATTCCGCGGATGTTTGCCGTGGCACGAAACGATTTCCACTAGCGTGAGTTTTCCGCTCGCCGCATCGCGCGCGAACACCGCGATGCTCTCATGCCCGCGATTGGACACGTAGAGAAATTTTTCACCCGCTCCGAGCCTGATCTCCGCCGTGATCGACTCACCCGTGAAATCCGCGGGCAGCGTCGCGATGCCCTGCAGCAGCGTGAGCGCGCCTGTCGCGGCATCGCGCGCGTAAGCATCGACGCGGCTCCCAAGTTCGTTGACCACGTAGTAGAATTTCCCGTCGCTCGACGCCACGCTGTGCCGCGGGCCGCTGCCCGGAGCGACGCTCACAAATGCCGGCTCCGCCGGCGTGATCGTGCCCGCCACGGGATTGGTGCGATAGATGTAGACCTTGTCCGCCCCGAGGTCGCACACGTATACGAAACGATTGTCCGGCGAGAAAAACGCCGAGTGCGGATGGGGCTTCTCCTGGCGCTTCGCATTCGGCCCCGTGCCCGAGTGCGTCAACCGGGCCGTCGGCGGCGCGATAGGTACGCCGTCGGCACCGACCGCAACCGTCGCAACCGTGCCATCGTGATAGTTGGAGCACACGAGCAACCGTCCCGTCGCGTCGAGCGCGAGATGGCTCGATGGTGCACCCGCCTTCGGTGCCGCGGGCGCGAGGCGCTCCAACTTAGCGCCCACGATTTTGAAACCCACCGCTAGCGCCGCGGCGTCACTGAGCGCGTAGAGTTTGCTGTGGTCGGTCGAGAGCGCGAGGTAGTTGGGGCTGGCCGTCTCCGCCACCAGCTCCGGCGTTGCAATCGTGCCCGTCGCTGTGTCGAGCGTGAGCGCGTAAAGGCCTTGGCTGCCATTGGGCTCCGTGGTCGTGCCGACGAAGCCGAGGTGCGAGGCGGGTGAAGCAGGGGCAGCGCTCATGGCCCACGAGCAAGCCCAGCCGGTCACGCGAGCGCAAGCCAGCGCTCGCGCGCCGCGCGTCCTATATGGCGCTCAGCGCAGCTTGGCGAAGGTCGACTGCAGGAGTTGCAGGTCGCTCGCGCCCTTGGTGCGCTCGCGCGTCTTGGCGATGAGATTGGCTTCGAGCGCATTTTTCGTCGGGCGCTCCGTCTCGTAGAAAACGCCAAACGATCCCGGCCACGCCTGCATCGCGAGCTGGTACGCCGCGGCTTCGTCAGCCGGATCGTGCCGCGCGGCGTCTTCGGGCGTGCCGTCGTTTTTCTTTTCCTCGATGAGCTTCCATGCGCCGCCCTTGCGGGGATTGGCCGCGTCGAACGCTCCTTCGTAGAACTCCACGCACTCGGAGAGGATTTCGACCACCGAGAATCCGTCGTGCTTCGCCGCGCGGAGCATTATCTCGATCATGTGATTGACCTGCGTCGCATGGCTGCGCGCGACAAACGATGCGCCGGAGTTGAGCAGCGTGCGCATCGGGTTGATCGGTTGGTCAAACGCGCCGGTCGGATCGGTCTTCGACTTGAAGCCGATGGGCGAGGTAGGTGACGTCTGTTTTTTCGTCAGGCCATAGACCGAGTTGTCCATGATCACGTACGTGAGGCGCACATTTTTGCGTGCCGTGTGCACGAGGTGATTGCCGCCGATGGAAAACCCGTCGCCGTCGCCGCCGAAGACAAACACATGCAGATCGTCGCGCCCGAGACTGATGCCCGCGCTGAAGGGCAGCGCGCGCCCGTGGATGAAGTGCCCGCCGTGCGTGTTGACGAAATACGGGAAACGCGACGAGCAGCCGATGCCCGCCATCGTGACGATTTTCTCGTGCGGGTAATTGAGCTTTTCCAGCACACGGTAAAACGCCGCGAGCACGGCGAAGTCGCCGCAGCCCGGGCACCACGTGGGGTGGTCGGCCGTGAGGATTTTCTTCGTCAGCGGGGCACGGTCGGGGCCGCCGGCGGGAGCAGCGGGCGGCGCGGGGACGATGGGAGTGGCAGAGACCATGAGAGGAGGGATTTGAGATTGCGGTGGTTGCTCAGCGCAGCGTGGCGAGGACACTCTGCGCGCGCTGGCCAAAGGAGGCATCGGGCAGTTCGAGGTGCTTCGCCGCACCGGAGACGATTTCGCTAACCTTGAAGGTGAGGCCGTCCGTCTTGGTGATGCTACGGATGTGCGGCATCGCGTAGCGTGCGCGGAGCAGCGTCGCGAGCTGCCCATAGCCGTAGAGGCCCTCGTCGTTGATCTCGGTCACGAGCACGTGCCGATAACGGGCGAAGATCGTCTCGAGTCCATTGTGCAGCGGATGCAGGTGGCGCACATGGAGCTGACCCGCGCGCAGGCCCGCGCCGCGGAGCCGGCCCACGGCTTCACGAATCGGCCCCCAGCTGCAGCCCCAGCCGGCGAGCAACACATCGCCCTCCTGATCGCCGAAGATCTCCGGCGCGGCGAGATCGGTCGCGATCGATTTGATCTTCTCGCGGCGCTTCGCGGTCATCTTGGTGTGCAGCGCAGGGCTGCCCGTCGGATGGCCGAGCTCGTCGTGCTCGAGACCGGAGACAGTTGGATATTTTCCGGAGAG
Source organism: Verrucomicrobiota bacterium (assembly GCA_048498795.1). GTDB lineage: Bacteria > Verrucomicrobiota > Verrucomicrobiia > Opitutales > Opitutaceae > JBEHXH01. The sequence continues at coordinate 247,834 of JBEHXH010000005.1, read as the reverse complement.
AATCTTCGTGCCCGGAGGCGCATGGCGCGTGAGCGCCTCGAGCGGGTAGGGCTTGAAATCGGCTGGCCGGTCGGAGAGATCGGGCTTCGGGTCGACCATCAGCTGTGCGAGGTCTGGCTCGTCAAACGCCTCGATGCGCGTCGCGAGCGCTTGGTCGGTGAGGATAATGACTGGCGTCGAAAATTTCCGCGCGATGCGCGCCGCTTCGAGCGCGATGTAGAAGCAGTCCTCGACGTTCTTCGGTGAGAGCACCACGCGCGGCGCATCGCCGTGACTGCCGTAGATCGCCTGCAACAGATCGGACTGCTCGATGTTGGTCGGCATGCCGGTCGAGGGACCGCCGCGTTGCACGTTGACGACGATCAACGGCATCTCGGCCATCACCGCCCAGCCGAGTGCTTCCATTTTCAACGACAATCCGGGCCCCGAGCTGCCCGTGACCGCGAGGTGACCGGAGTACGCGAAGCCGAGCGCCGTCGAGATCGCCGCGATCTCGTCTTCGCATTGCACAAAAGTCCCGCCGTACTTCGGCAGGTCGGTGCGGAGCATTTCCATGATCGAGGACCACGGCGTGATGGGGTAACCGGCACCGTGGCGCACGCCCGCGGCGATGAGCCCGTAGGTGAGTGCCATGTTGCCATCCATCGTGATCTGCGGCCGATGGTGTTCACGCGCGTGTTCGGCGGCCTGATCGAAACGGTAGAAACAGTCGCGAATATTTTCTCCCGGCCAGGCATAGCCTGCATCGAAGGCGAGCATGGCATTGCGGACGATGTCCTCCGCCTTGCCGCCGAAGCGCTCCTTGATGAGCGTGCCGAGCTTCGCGACATCGAGGTCAAACACGCGGGCGAGCAGGCCCAGCGTATAGATGTTTTTCCCTTTGTCTTTCGACGTGCCGCCCACGGCCTCGACCGTGCCGCTCGTGATCGGCACGCCGATCGCGGTGAAGCGCTTGTCCTCCGGGTCGGGCTTCACGTGATCTGTATCATAAATCAGGATACCGCCGGGACGCAGCGAGCCGACGTGCGCTTCGTAGCTGTGCTGGTAAAACGCCACCAGCATGTCCGCACGGTCGCCGGCCGACAGGATGTCGCCCGTGCCCATGCGTACTTGGAAAATCGACGGCCCGCCCGAGATGGTCGACGGGATCGTCATGTAGGTCATCACATCTTGGTCGGAGCGACCAGCGAGGCGGGCGAGAAACCCGCCGATGGATTGGATGCCGTCTTGAGAATTTCCGGCGAGCCGGATGACCGCATCATTGATGGAGCGAGGCGCAGACGGCGCACCGGCCGTGCCGGCCCCGGTGGAAACGGGGGATTCGGACATGGGGTAGAGGGGTACCCGAGTATCTGCCGCGCCGGAGTCGCTGTCAATGGAGAGCGCTCCGCACTGTTTCTCTACAAAGACCGATCCGCAGAGGCCTAGCTTCGTACCTTAGCTGCTGCGCAGCGCCTCGTTGAAATGTCGGCGGCACATGGCCACGTAGCGCTCGTTGCCGCCGATTTCCACCTGCGCGCCCTCGCGCACGGCTTTCCCGTCGGCGCCGACGCGGAGGTTCATCGTGGCTTTGCGCCCGCAGTCGCAGATCGTCTTCAGCTCGATAAGATCGTCCGCCCAGCCGAGGAGAGCCGCGCTGCCGGGAAACAGATTGCCCTGGAAATCCGTGCGGAGCCCGTAGCACAGCGCGGGGATGTCCAGCAGGTCGGTGATGTCGCCGAGCTGCGCCACCTGCGCGCGCGTGAGAAACTGCGCCTCATCGACCAGCACGCAAGAGACGGGGGCCTGCGCATGTTCTACCTGGATGTACGCAGCCAGATTGTCGTCGGGCCCGAGCGCGATGGCCGGTGCTTCGAGGCCGATGCGCGAGTATACGCGGCCCACGCCCGCGCGCGTGTCGATGCTCGGCGCGAATACCAGCGTGCGCATCCCGCGTTCGCGGTAATTGTAGCTCGACTGGAGCAGCACCGTCGATTTGCCGGCGTTCATCGCCGAGTAGTAGAAATAGAGCTTGGCCATGCGAAGATCAGGCGAGGGTGTCGATCACAGTGAGTCCGGGAATCTGGGCGAAATGCGCATCAAAGGTCAGCACGGGTATATCCACCGAAAGCGCACACGCGGCGATCACCGCATCTTGCGCCGGAATCGTGAAGCCGCGCTGCGCTAAGTCGCGAAGAATATCGGTCGCCGAGGCCCAGATGTGCGACGTCGTCGGCACGCACATCATCACGCCAAACACGTCGCGATACTCGGCAAAGACGCGCTGGTGCTTTACGCCGCGCAGCACCTCGAGCGCGACCACTCCGCACGTGACCGGTTCCCAGACTTCATCGGCCGCGAGAATCTCGGCAAAGGGATCCAAGCCGGCTCGCGTGCGGCCGATGAAGTAGCAGCTATCGACGAGTACGCCGTTTGCCATAGGAAGCAGGAGCTTCTGCAACCGCAGCTTCGAGCGGTGCCGGTGCGGTGGAGAACGATTCGAGGTAGCCCGGGAAAAAAGCATCCTTCAGTTCTTCGCCCTTCAGGCTGAGTCCGCGTTTGAGCAGCGTTTTCAGTTTGGACTTACGGGCCAGCTCGTTGAGCGCCATCTCGACGGCTGCCGTCTTTGTCGGCGCGCCAGTGATTTTCATCACCTCGGCCAACGTGGCTTCGTCTATGTGCATCGTCATTTTCATAACGCATCCAGAGTATGGCTGATGAGCCATACTTTCAAGCAAAAGTATGGCACCGTTGCCATACTGGGCGTTTTTCGCGCTTACTTCCCGATCGCCGGCTCGGCGCCGAGGGTGCCTTGCAACTCGGTCAGGTAGGCCGGGCTCTGCACGCGGTTGAACTCCTTGATCGCTTTCGCGAGGCGCTCGGGCACGCCGAGGCGGTCGGCCTCGGTCGCGTAGTTGGCCTTCGAGACAAACTTCTGGAGGTACGTCACGTGCTGGCGCCATGCCCGGATCTCGAGTGCCTGTTTGGTGGCGAGGCGTGCGCGGTACCAATCGCTCGCGAGGACATTCTCAGGAGTGAACAGGGCGCGGATTTCCGGGTGGTTGAGGTCTTTGCCCTCAAACGTGTCGTCGCGCATGATGTGCAGCAGGGCCCGGAGCGGCGGGCAGGCCTGCGCGATGCTGCCGTCGTTGAAGTAGTGCTCGGCCACGCGGCGCTGCGTGGCGAGGATGTTGTCCATGCCATCGAGGAAGACGCCGAGGTCCTGCAGCTCAGGCCGCAGCATCTCTGGCGTGAAGACCACGTGCGGATGGTTGAAAACGCGGCCGCCGAAGTACGAGGCGAAGCGCCCGGTGATGCGGTAGCCGAGACGGCTCGCGAGGATCTTTTTGCCCTGGTGCTCGAAGTCATCGCAGCGCTCGAGGAAGCCGTTCGCGATGAGGTAGCGCGGGTCGCGCTCCTCGACGCCCATGCGGCACCACACCTCGGGGACGAGGAGCGAGATGTCGTGGTCCACGCGCGTGTGCGGGCCGACGCAGCCCGCAGATGAGAGAAATCCCGCGTAGCCTGTGACTGCGAACGACACGAAAGCCGCATTGAGATCGTACACTGGCGGCAGCGCGTTGAAGGGGCCTTTCGTGAGCGCACCCTCCGAGCCCGCGCCCGTGGTCGACGGCGATTTGCCGGTCATGGAGCAGATGAACTCCATGAAGAGCTCGGGCAGCTCCATGTAGTGGAGCGGATTGTACACCGCGAGCGGACGCACGCCCGCCTCCGGCGGATTATTGCGGCGGCCGGCGAGCACGGCATTGACCGGCGTGAGCACGGCCTGGCCGAGCGGGATCTTGCGCATGAAGCGCAGGCCGACGTCGGCGAGATACGTCTCGCGCGGATTGAGCAGATCGGGACGCGTCTGGAGATAGCGCGGGTTTTTCGAGGGCTTGCCGTCGACGATGCGCGGGTTGGCCGACGACACGAAGAACGCATCGTCTTCGCCTGCCGCCGCCGCCTCGATCACCTGCTGCATCGGCTTGGTGAACGCATCGAAGCCGATCGCGTCCTCGATCATCTCGCGCGCCTGGGCCGCGGTGAAGGGCTCGTAGTTCGAGAAGAAGTTGCCCGGCTGCGCGAAGTCGCGCTCGGTCGTGTGGTCGTAGCCGCGGTGCACCGCGTCATCGGGGCGCTGGAAGAGTCGGTACTCGCAGTTGTGGACGAACTTCACCGATGGCTCCACCGCCGACGCACCGAGGCCCGTGAGCTGGGCGCGCGGCACTACGGTCGAAGCCGTGATGTCGTCTTCCATCTGGATTTTCACCGCGGGATGGAAGTCCTTGCGCAGGCCAAACGTGCGCCACGCGCCTTGCGTGTCGAAGCCGACGCGGAGGAAGCTCGTCTCGATCCGTTGATTGCCGAGCCGGAGTTCGTTCGCGGGCACGCCGTTGACGACGTCCACGCTGAAGCGCGAACGCCAGTCGTCGCCCCACTCGGGGCGGTAGAAACGCTTCACCACGAGCACGAGTTCCTTGATGTGCTGCGGGATCGTTTCGAGCCACGAGTTGTAGAAGTCGTTGTACTCAGTGGCCGACGGCGTGAAGAGCTTGATGACCGAGCCGAGCGAGCGCTTGAGGCTCAGGATCGGGCGCTTGTCGGAGCCGTGCGTTGCTGCGTCGAGGAAGCGGCCCGAATAGTCGCGCGCGAGGAGACCGGCAACTTGGTCGAAGTCCGATTTGAAATCGGCGACGAACACCGGCCCTTGGATGATCGCGTCGGTGATTGTCTTGGAGATCTCCGACTTGCCGCCGCCGGAGACCGTGCAGGGCTTGTGACAAAGGGTGCACTCCGCGTGCGTGCCGACGAGGCGCCACGCGCGCGAGCCGCGGGATTTCTCGAGGTGCACTTTGTAGCCCGAGGGCAGCACGTACGTGTGGTTGTGGCGGAGCTTGATGGTGACGGGCTTGCCGTCGCGGGTCCACTGGATGCGCTGTTTCGAGAGCGAGAAGTGCGCGTCCTCCGGCACGTAGATGACGTCGGAGTAAGTGCAATCGATCGCGTGACCCTCGGGCTGAAGCTTAACCGCATCGCCGAGTAGAGCGAGCGAGTCGGCCAAAGCGCGCGGGTACTTCGAGATGACGCGGCTCGCGGCAAACTCGTCGGAGAGATCGTAGCGCGTGAAGAGCAGCGCGCCGCCCGCGTGCTCCTCTTCGCAGAGGCCGAGCAGGTTGGCCGCGTAGCTGATCTGCGTTTTGACCTCTTTCTTGCAGTAGCCGAAATAGTTGTCGGAGATGATCGTCACGATCACGCCCGAGGCGTCGCGCGCGGTGAGCTTGAAGGCCACGCCGTCGTTGTAGCGCTCGTCTTCTTTTTTCCAGCACATGCCGTCGCGGCGCTGGCGGTCGTTGGCTTCTTCCCAACGCGGGAGTCCCAGCTCCTTCTTGGTGAGCTTGGTGAGATGCGTCGCGAGAATGACGCAGCCCGTGTGGCCGCTCCAGTGCTCGGGATCGAGCGCGGCATCGTACTCCGGCAGGCGCGGGTCGCCGCCGTTGCCGAAGATGTTTTCCACGAAGTCGAGATTGCACACGAGGCTGCCCGGCACGAAGAAGCGGACCTCCATCGTCTTCTGCGGCGTAAAGCCCGGGACCTCCGGACACACCACCGGCCGCAGCAGCAGCGAGGTGAAGCACTCCGCCTGCTCCCTTTGCGATGCAGTGAAGGGTAACCGCAGCAACTCCGCCGGCGGATTCAGTGCGTGCCTGAGCATGCGGGCGAAGACTTCCTTCGGCACCGCCTTCTTGTCGTCCGGGATCGGCAGGCCGCCCTCGGTCACATGGAAGATGCCCTGCGTGGTGCGGCGGTCGCTCTTCGGGTTGTGCAGCACGCCCTGTTTCACGCGGTACGATGTGACGATGTCCGATGCGAAAACATTGCGGTCCGGCGGGATCGACAGGGCGCGCGCGAGGCCGAATTGATCGAGCACAAACGACTTCGAGGGCAGGCGCGGCACCGCCTCGCCGCCATCGAGGTACTCGTAGAGGAAATTCTGGATGCGCTGGTCCGGCGGGCAGAGGTGGTTGGAGAGCAGGCGGTCCTTTTCGCGGCTCAGCGCCACGAGACCGCCCATCAGTTCGTCAACTTCGCCGCTCTCCTTGTCGCCGCCGAAGATGGGGCAGCCGAGGTAGCGGAGCTTCAAGTTGAGGTAGGCAAGGAGCTTGCGCTCCTTCTCAGGCGAGGAGGGCGCGTTGAGCCCGATGCGGCGTTGCTGGTCTGGAGTGAGAAGGCCGTTCATGCGCGAAAAAAATCGGATCAGTCTAGGGGTTGGAAATCCCGGCGGGCTAGTCGTTTTTTGCATTTTGCGCGCCAAACGGGCGACATGACAGACTTAGTCGCCCACTCGGTCCGGTCATACCCTTAACTCTGCGCTCGGTGGGGCGAATCTGCTTCCCCTTGACATCCGATAGGAGTCCGGCTCCCATCGAACGACAAGGGAAGCACCCATGGCCAAAACCGATCTCCGCACCGACCTGCTCCAAGGCACCCTCGACATGCTCATCCTCCGCGTGCTCGCGCGTGGCGAAAACCACGGCTGGGGCATCGCCGACCGCATCGCGCAGCTCTCGAAGAGTGTGCTGAGCGTGGGCGAGGGCTCGCTCTATCCGGCGCTCTATCGCCTGCAGGACCAAGGCTGGATTGAGTCGGAGTGGGGCGTCTCGGAAAACAACCGCAAGGCCAAGTTCTACCGCCTCACCAAGACTGGCCGAAAGCAGCTCGAAGTGGAGCAGGAGACGTGGGACCGCCTCACCGGTGCCATCGCCGAGGTCATGCGCTCGGCCTGAGCGGAAGAACATGCCCATGAAACTGCTGCGGCAATTCATCGCTCGCTTTCACCGGAAAAACGTAGAGGCCGATATGGCCGAGGAAATGCGCCTGCACTTGGAGCAGCGTATCGAGGAGCACGTCGCGTCCGGCATGTCGCCGACCGATGCCCGCTATGCTGCGCTACGGCAATTCGGCGGCGTCGAGCAGGCCAAGGAAATTGCCCGCGAACAACGCGGTTGGATGTGGCTCGACCACCTCGCGCGCGACACGCGGCACGCGCTCCGGCAGATGGCGAAGACGCCATTGCTTTCGTCGGTGATCGTGCTCTCGCTCGGCCTCGGCATCGGCGTGAACGCCGTGATCTTCTCATGGATGAACGCCCTCGTGTTTCATCCCGTGCCGGGCTCGAGTCGCGCCGCCGACTTGCTGCTCGTCGAGCCCAAGCTCGAAACGGGCTCATACCCCGGCGCGAGCTGGCCGGAGTACCGCGACCTCGCTGCGCGCACGACCGCCTTCGATGGCTTGGCGGCGTTCAAAATGGTGCCGCTCAACCTCGGTGAGGCCGGTCGCGACGAGCGCGTTTACGCGCAGTTTGTCTCGGCGAATTACTTCACTGTGCTCGGCATGAAGCCGACTGCGGGGCGGCTGCTTTCCGCGAGCGATGCACCCGCCGCTCCCTCCGTGGTGATCTCGCATGCGTTCTGGCTTGCGCGCTTCGGCGGCGCGCCGGATGTCGCGGGCCGCACGCTGCGGCTCAACGACCAAATCATGACTATCGTCGGCGTCACGCCCGAAGGTTTTATGGGCACGGTCGCGGGCCTGAGCTTCGACCTGTGGGTGCCGGCCGAGCTTGCACCGGTGCTTTTCCGCAATGCGCGCGAACTCGAGATCCGCGACACTCGCGGTTTTACCGTGATGGGCGCTCTGCGCCCCGGCGCGACGCGAGCTCAGGCGCAGGCCGAGGTGGACGCAACGATGCAGTCGCTCGCGAAGGAATTTCCACCGACCAACGCCTCGGTGCGCGGCGAGCTGATGCCCTTCTGGCGTGCGCCGCGCGGCGCGGGACGTATGCTGCTCACCGCGCTCAGTGTGCTGCAGGGTTTCATGGTGCTGGTGCTCGCTGTCGTCTGTGCCAACGCTGCCAATCTCCTCCTCGCCCGCGCCACCACGCGCCGCCGCGAAGTCGGAGTGCGCCTCGCGCTCGGCGCGCGGCCGCGGCAGATTGTGCAGCTCTTTGTCGTCGAGAGTCTCGTGCTCGGCGGCCTCGCCGCGGTGCTGGGCGTGATCGTCGCGATGTGGGGCACGAACGCGCTGCGCGCGGTGCCGCTGCCGGGCGGTTTTCCTTTCAAATTTCAAACCGACCTCGACGCGCTTGGTCTCACGTTTGCCGTGCTGCTCGGTCTCGGCTGCGCCGCGATCTTCGGGCTCGTGCCGGCGTTGCAGGCTTCGCGCACCGACTCGCAGCTCGCGCTGCGCGCCGGTTCAGGTGGAGCAGGGCGCGCCCGTGCGCGCAGCATGTGGGTCGCGGTAGAGTCCGCGCTCGCGTTGCTCGTGCTGATTGTCGCCGCGCTCTTTGTGCGGAGCTTCGAGGAATCGCGCACCGACGAAACCGGCTACCCGAAACAAGGCGTGCTGCTCGCCGCCTACGACCTCAGTGGCCGCGGCTACGACAAGGCCTCCGGTCTCACCGCCATCGACGAGCTTATGCGCCGCCTGCGTCAGGTTCCCGGCATCGAAAGCGCTGCGATCGCGACTTGGGTGCCGCTCGATTTCCATGCGATGCCGGTCGGTGGTTTCAGCATCGACGGCGCGCCGCGTGCCGATGGCGGACAGGACCGCGCGCTCACGTACTCGGTGACGCCGGGGTACTTCGACGTGATGGGGGTGTCGTTCGTCAGCGGCCACGACTTCGGTGCGCTCGATGAAAAAGACGGTGTGCCGCAGGCCATCGTAAACGAAGAGTTCGCCCGCCGCTTTCTCGGTGCGGCCTCGCCGCTCGGCCACAAGATCGTCGGCCGCTCCGCGTTCGAGATTATCGGCGTGGTGCGCAATACGCTCTACGAAACCTTCGGCGAGCCCGCGAAGCCCGTGATGTTTTTCTCCGTCCGCGAGCGCCTCGCGTGGCAGGGCCAGATCCACGTCCGTACGCGCGGCAGCGAGGCCCTGCTTGCGCCGGAGTTGCGCCGCCTCGTGCGCGAGATCAATCCCGCCATCGCGGTGTACGATGTGCGCACGCTCGGCGAGCACGTGGATAAAAACCTCTTCTTCCGCAAAATCCCCGCACGCATGTTTGCCGTGATCGGGCCGCTCATCCTCGCGCTCGCCGCTATCGGCATCTACGCGGTCGTGGCCTACGCTGTCGCCCAGCGTGCGACTGAGATCGGTGTGCGCCTCGCGCTCGGCGCCTCGGCGCGCCAAGTCGTCGGCGGCATCGTCCGAGAGAGCTTGAGCGGCGTGCTGCTCGGCACGGGTGTCGCATGGTTTCTCGCCGTGGTCGTGACGATGCACATGCGCGGCGGCGTCCCGAGCTGGCCCGTACTCTGCGGCGTACCCGGGCTCCTCATCTCCGTCGCTGCATTCGCCGCGTGGCTTCCCGCCCGCCGCGCTGCTGAGGTCGACCCGGTCGTGGCGCTGCGCTCGGAGTGAGCGAGAGCTCCGAGGGTAGGGCGCATTATCCCTAATGCGCCGCCTCCACTCGGCCCGCGTTTAGGTCGAGGTTGCTTCGGCCACCCCGTCGTTGCCCTGCCGTTTAAGCTTAAAAAACGCCTGCAACAACTCCCGACACTCGTTCTCCAACACGCCACCCGCCGTGAGTTCCACGTGATGGTTCACGCGCGGGAGGTCGTTCAGATTAGTCGCGCCGCCGAGGCAGCCCATCTTGGGGTCGGGCACCGCGTAGCACACGCGCTTCACCCGCGACATCAGCATCGCCCCGGAACACATCGGGCACGGCTCCTTGGTCACATAGACCGTGGCATTTTCGATCCGCCAGTCGCCGAGGGCCGACGCGGCCTGCGTGAGTGCGAGCATCTCGGCATGCGCCGTGGGATCGCGGGCGGACTCGACCGTATTGTGAGCCGAGGCGATCACCTCGCCGTCGCGCACGATCACCGCCCCGATCGGCACCTCGTCCACGCGCCAAGCGTCGACGGCCTGATTGTACGCGAGGCTCATGAAAAACGCATCGTCCCGCACGAGCTGCGAAGGGAAACGCTTCTCGAAAGGGCAGGGCGGCGGTGAGGCGTCGGGCATGGTGCAGGTTATCTTTACCGAGTGAAACCTTGACTAAGGCGGCCCATTTCTGGCTTACAAGGGGCATCTTTTCCCTCCTCTGCTTACGTTTCTATGACTGATCATATCGTTCGCAAACTCCGCGTTTCCTCCCATGGCTGAAGGCAACGCGATCGAAGTCGAGGGCCGTGTCGTCGCCGTATTGCCGGGCACGATGTTCAAGGTGCAGCTGGCAAACAAGCACGTGGTGCTTGCCCACATCTCGGGCAAGCTCCGCAAGAACTTCATCAAGATCGCCGCCGGCGACATGGTGAAGATGGAGATGAGCCCTTACGATCTCGAGAAGGCGCGCATCACCTTCCGCATGAAGGACCCGTCCGCCCCGCCGCCTCCGATGATGCGTCGGCGGTACTAAGCTTTTTCCCGCGGCGTTTGGCGTCGCTTTTCGGCGGAGTACACTGACATGGCCCGTTCCGGTCCCCGCCGCCCGCTTCCACCCAGTCGCGCGCCGGAAAAACTGGCGGAGGAGATCGACGCCTTTATCGCGTTCATCGACCTCGAACGCGGTCTCTCGCGCCACACGCGCGAAAACTACCAACGCGATCTCGACCAAGCCGCAGCGTTCTTCGCGAAGCAGGGCGCGGGCGAATGGAAGAGTGTCACCTCCGCGCTCGCCGAGTCGTGGCTGCACGCGCTGAGTCGCGGAAAATTCGCCGAGGCCAGCCTTGCGCGAAAGCTCACCGCCCTTCGCGTCTTCGCGCGTTTTCTCGTGCGGGAAGAGCACGTCGCCGACGATTTCACCGCGCTGCTCACCGGACCCAAAATCCGCCGCAAGCTCCCCGCCACACTCACCGCCTCCGAAGTCGGCCAGCTCCTCGCCTCCGCCGACGGCGGTGACCCGCGTGCGCTGCGCGATCGGGCGCTGCTGGAGCTTTTTTATTCGAGTGGCCTGCGCGTGTCGGAGCTCGCCGCGCTCTCGCTCCAGCAGATCGACCTCGACCACGGTTTCGTGCGCGTCTTTGGCAAAGGCTCGAAGGAGCGCATCGTCCCGGTCGGCGGCAAAGCCCGCGATGCCGTCGCCGCATGGATCACCTCGGGCCGCCCGCATCTCGTGAAAACGAAAACCGGCAGCCAAGTTTTCCTGAACAACCGCGGCACCGCACTCTCCCGCGTGGCGCTATGGATGATCGTGAAGAAGCACGCCAAGCGCGCCGGTATCACGAAAAACGTAAAACCCCACGGTCTGCGTCACTCCTTCGCGACCCATCTCCTCAGCGGCGGCGCCGACCTCCGCGCGATCCAGGAAATGCTCGGCCACGCCAGCATCTCAACCACGCAAATCTACACCGCCGTCGAGCCCGAACGCCTCCTCGACCACCACGCGAAATTCCACCCGCGCAATCGGGACAAGTGAGGCAGGCGGGTAGGGCGGCTTTCCGCCACCCGCCGCAGCGACTGTTACATCCGTACGCCGAGTACATCAGATTTTTAGCCACAGATTTCACTGATGGCACAAATCGCGAAGAAACCTATCTGTGCGCATCTGTGCGCATCTGTGAAATCTGTGGCTAGTATTTCAGGCCGATCACAGTCAAGCGGGCTTGAGTCGCAGCGGCGCGTTGCGGAAAACGCGCCCTACCTCACGCCACCGCGCTCCATTCAACCCGTCGGCAGGAGCGTCCGCGACAGCTCTCGATAGCCCGCCTCCTTCAGCTCCGTGACGAGTTCCTGATCGGAGTTCCGCCGTGTGACGATCGAGCTGAGCTTGCTGCTCGAAACCGCTGGTGGCGTGACGAGGCTCCACTGCCCGGTAGCGACGTCGATGATCGCGGCCTTCAGGCGGATGCGCATGGCTTGGCGTTCGTCGGGCAGCATGTTGCCGATGATCGGCACCCAAGAGATAGTCTTGGTCGCTTTGTTTTCGTGCTCCGATTCGAGGATGCCCCAGTAGCACACGATGCGGTCGAATCCTCCGCGGGCAGCCGCAAGCCGCAGGGAGCGCGCGTAGGTGTCTCCGGGCAGCGACTTGGCCGGCGGCTTGCCGGAGAAGGGCTCGACAAACAGATCGTGCCGCAGGGCCGAGATCATCGGATAGTCGGGGAAATCGGCACCGGATTGCACGAGCAGCACCCGATTGTTGCGCGAGAGCTGCGGCCGCGTCGCTTGGGCGAGTGCCGCGCGGATTTCGTCATCGGTCGCCGCGCTATTCGGCGTGAGGCCGATCACTTCAAACTCCGAGAGTTCGCCGCGGTAGCTGCCGAGCGGACCGGCGTTGTCACGAGCATCGTAGCCGGAGTTGGAGATCGAGCGGGTGGTGCAACCCGCGAGAAACACGAGGCCGCACACAAGCAAGCCGCGCAGAGCAGGGGTGGTGTTCATCGCACTACAGTGCGATGCGAACCGTGGTGCGATGTTCCACAACACTATGACTCAGGCATCTTACACGAAGGCCGCAAAGGTCGCGAAGAGGTGCAGGTTCTTCGCGATCTTTGTGGTCTTCGTGTAAAGAAATCTGCCCTCTGCTCACCCTTGGTGTTCCTGAAAATCTTCTCCCGTGATCTGCCGGCTCCGCTCTGTGTATTGCTGCAGCTCGATCAGGTTGCCGTCGGGATCTTTGATCCACGCTTGATGCGAGCGGTCATTGCCGATCTTGCGTCCCGTCACCGTGCCACCGCGCGCTTCGAGTTGGGCGACTAGCGCGTCGAGGTTTTCCGTTTCTAGGCAGAAATGATTGTATCGCATCAGCCACGGGTCGCGCGGTTCTTCGAGCGGTTCGAGGGGCTTGGCCGATTTGCTGCGGCGATGTGCGTCGGTGTGATCGAAGATCTCGATAAACGTCCCGCCGCCCAGATCGAAGTAGCAGCCCACCGCACGGCCCGCGGGATCGAGGTAGCGAAACTTCACCGTCGCGCCGAGCGCATCGCGGTAAAACGCCGTCATCGCATCGAGCTGGCTGGTCTTGAGACAGAGGTGGGCGAGTTGCTTGATCATGGGGCAGGGTGGAGGCAGCGTCGTCCGGTGCGCGCCACTCCGCAACCGTCGCCTCGCCAAATCGGACGGACCGACCCCGCCTTGCGCAACGCCCCTCGCTCGCCTTCGTCAGATCGTCTCGTCGCTACCCCATGAAACTGCGTTTCCCCTTTGCTTCAGTTTGGTCTCTCACACTCGTCACCTTTCTCGGCCTGTCGTTCTCGCTCCGCGCCGCCGACACGCCCGCACAGACAACCACCGCCGCGCCCGCCGTCGTCAGTAAACCCACGATCTTCATCTGCGGCGACTCCACCGCGCGCAACGACAACAAGGACCGCCAAGGCCGCCAGATGCGCGGGTGGGGTAGTCCGTTCGCGGACTTCTTCGACGCCGACAAGGTCACCGTCGCCAACGTCGCGCACGCGGGCCAGTCGAGCCGCACCTATTTCACCATCCCCGGCGATTGGCCGAGCGTGCAGCCGCGCATCAAGCCCGGCGATTTTCTCCTGCTCGTCTTCGGCATCAACGACGGCGGACCGCCCACCTCCGTGCAATCGCGCGGTTCGGTTCCCGGCCTCGGCGACGAGACCGTGGAGTTGAAGCGCAACGACGGCACCGTCGAGGTCGCACACACCTACGGCTGGTACATGACGACGATGGCCGAGGCCGCCCGCGCGCAGGGCGCGCACGTCGTATTGCTCACCGTCACGACGCGCAACATCTGGCGAAACCCGAAGGCTGAGTTCAACGACGCCAAGCCCAAGGGCCCGCTCCCCGCTGACTACGACCCAAAGGAAGACCGCATCGAGCGCGGCACCGGCAAAGGCATGTACACCGAGTGGACCAAGGAGCTCGGCGCGAAACTCCACTTGCCCGTCTTCGACCTCACCAACTTCTGCGCCGACCGCTACGAGGCGATGGGCCGCGAAGCCGTCGACCAGCTCTACAGCGACCACAATCACACCTTCCCAGACGGTGCCGCGATCGTCGCCGAGTCCGTCGTCGCCGGCCTGAAAGCTTTCAAGTCGAGCCCGTTCATCCCGCTCCTCTCCGAAAAAGGCCGCGCCGTCTCCGCCGCCGACCACAAATTCGTCAGCGAAAACGCCGCGAAATAGTTCACCGCGTTTCTCCGCACGTTAGCGAGCGCACGCTTTCGCCGCTCTGTGTCCTCACTCCGTCTCTCGGTGCCCTCTGTGGCCAAAAACGCTCTGTCACCTCACGCATCCAGCGCGCGCTCCATCATGTAGAGCGCGTCCATCACCGACAGATCGCGCCGCGAATCGAGCCGCAGCTTGATGAAGCGAAACGGGTACGCGATCTCTTGATTCATCCACGGCGCCTGCGTGTCGAAAGAGCTAAATTCCTCGCCGCGGTACAGATTCCGCCGGATCGAGCGGATCGCAGACAGGAAACTCGTGCGCGGCGCTGCCGCAGTGATGCCATCGAGGGGAAACGTCACTTGCTCGCCAGCGACCTTAAGATCGAGAAACACCGCGTAGGGATTCGCGATCGCGTTGTTCTTTTGCTGGTCGAGCGGGTTGATGATCTGGAAACGGATGAGCTGATTGCGGATGTCTGCGGTCGCGTCCTGTCGGCTCTGGAGAAACGGATCGCGCGAGAGGTTCGAGCGCAGCAGGTCATTCATCAGCGCGACGTCCTCCACGATCAGCCGCCGATGGAGCACGAGCATGTCGATGAGATGCTGGCTGAGCAGAATTTGAAACGCCGAGTAAAACAGCGGCTCGCGCTGATGCAGCCGGTCGAGCAGTTGCCGCACAAACGCCGGGTCGCGGATCAATCCCGCCGCCACTTCGCCGCGAGTGTGGAGGTCGGCGAGTTGTTGCGCCACGCGATGCGGTTTATCGGAAGTAGTGAGTTCCTGCACGAGCGCACGGGTGGTGGGTGACGCGGTGCGGATGTCGCCGGCAACGACCTTCGCGAGATCGTTGAGCCAGTGCATCGCCGGGCGGCGATGTGCTTCTTCCACATAGTGCAGCGTCCACTGGTCGTCTTGCGACGCGCCCGAGTGGAGCGGAAACGTGGCGCCGCTCAGGATCGAGCGGGCGAGGGCGTTGGCATCCTCGTCGGTCGCCGGGACCGCAAAGAGCAGCCACAGCCCGGTGTCGAGCTCGACCTTGCCGCCAAAGTCACGCAGCTGCGGCGCTAGGAACTGAAGCACGCTCTGATCATCTAAGTCCATCGGAAGGCTGGAAGCGAGACGGGTCATGATGGGAAGCGGGATTGTCGCATCATTGCAACGCCCCATACTATTGCCGCCCGTTTGCGCAGAGAAAACTGTGGAAACTACGCAGTCCGCACAAGTCCGCGTTCGCGCGTTATGTTGGGCCATGTGGCCCCATTCTCCCTCGGCGGGCCATATTCTTTCCTGTATGGAAAAACTGGATACGCGATCTGCCGGCCTGGGCTCGGCGCGGATTCAGCAGTTCAGCTAATGGACCGCCGGGCGCACCGCGAACAATCCCACGGGCACGCATCAGGCCGAAAGCTTGCAGTACATGGGCCACGGAGAGAGCGCTCTGTCCCGCACGTCAAACCGCCGCGCAGCTCGCGGGTTCGAGCCTGCGCCCCCTTCGACTACGTCACGAGTGCCGCTTACTTCCCCGCGCCGTTGCCGTTGACGATCTTGTCCATCTGCGCCGTCGCGACCGGCGTCACGCTCGTGTCCGTGTCGGCCGTGATCTTGATCGAGGCGCCGGGCGAGACGGAAGACGGGTTGGTGCCGGGCTTCACGCGCTGGCGGATGTGGCTGCCGACCGGGGCGTCGACCAGCTGCGTGGCCTCCGCTTTCTTTTTCGCCTGCTCTGTGCCCGGGGTCGTTTCGGTAGCACATCCGGTGAAGGCCGCGAGCGCCACGATCAATCCCATCGGCGCGAGACCGCGCGAAAGCTTGGAGTTCATGGGAACAGACAAAAACCGCGCCGCCCCCCGCGCGTCAAGCCGCCGTGTCATAACTCTCGCGCCCCCTCTCACTTTTTCTTTCTATCGCCGCGCTCCACCGCGGACGGACCGACCCCGCTTCCGTTGACCGATGGAGCCGAGATTAGCCATGCGGTTGCGCCGAATCTCCATTTCTCCGGGGGCAACGCCCCGCTAAGATGGATGTTTTAGACCTGACGGGAAAGTCGCTTGGCTTTCCCCGGTGTCCGCCCATTTTTGTCCCACCCCATGAAAAACCTCCTCCTCGCGCTCGCATTCGCCGCCACCGGCGCGGGCCTCCTCGCCGCCGACAAGCCGCAGATCGCCGTCATCCCCAAGGGCACGACGCACAGCTACTGGAAGTCCGTCGAGGCTGGCGCGCGCGAGGCCGGCGCCGAGTTCGGCGTCGACATCGTCTACAAGGGCCCGCTCAAGGAGGACGACCGTGCGCAGCAGATTGGCGTCGTGCAGCAGTTTGTCACCTCGGGTGCCGCGGCCATCGTGCTCGCTCCGCTCGACGACACCGCGCTCCGCACCCCGGTCAGCGCCGCCGCCGCGCGCAAGATCCCGGTCGTCATCATCGACTCCGCGCTGAAGGGCGAGCCGGGCAAGGATTTCACCAGCTTCGTCGCGACCGACAATCACCACGGCGGTGAGCTCGGCGGCGAGGAACTCGCGCGCCTCCTCGGCGGCAAGGGCAAGGTCGTCCTCCTCCGCTACTCCGTCGGCTCCGCCAGCACGGCCGAGCGCGAGCAGGGTTTCCTCGATGTGATGAAGAAGAATCCCGGCATCACCGTCATCGTCGACAACCGCTACGGCGGCGCCGAGATATCCTCCGCGCAGGAGGCCTCGATGAATCTCGCCGACAAGCTCCGCGAAGCGGACGGCATCTTCTGCCCCAACGAGTCCACGACCCAGGGCATGATCCTCGCGCTCCGCCAGATCGGCCTCGCCGGCAAGAAGAAGTTCGTCGGCTTCGACACCTCCGATTTCCTCCTGCAGGCGCTCAATCGCGGCGACGTCCAGGCGCTCGTCGCGCAGAACCCCAAGCGCATGGGCTACCTCGGCGTAAAGACCGCCGTGCAGCAGCTCCGCGGCGAAAAGGTCGAGGCCCGCATCGACACGGGCTGCGAGCTCGTGACGAAGGACAAGGCCGCCAAGTAATCCGCTTCATCCGCTCACCCTGATGTCGTCCCCGGATTCCGCTCCGCTCCGGCTCCAGCTCGAGGGCGTCCGCAAGTCCTTCGGCGCCACGCAGGCCCTGAGCGGCGTCAGCCTCTCCCTCCGCGCCGGCGAGGTCCACGCCCTCGTCGGCGAAAACGGCGCTGGCAAGAGCACCCTCATGAAGGTGCTCGCCGGCGTGCACCAGCCCGACGCCGGCACGATGCACATCGACGGCCAGCCCTACCGGCCGCACCAGCCGCTCGATGCGCGCCGCGCCGGCATCGCGATGGTGCACCAGGAGCTCGCCATCGCCCCGCACCTCACCGTCGCGGAAAACATCACCCTCGGCGCCGAGCCTGTGCACGGCCCGCTCGTCGATCGCGCGAAAACCCGCGAGCTCGCGCTCAGCTCGCTCGCCGAGCTCGGCCGCCCCGATATTTCCCCCGACGCCCCTGCGGGCGATCTCTCCATCGCCGAGCAGCAGCTCATCGAGATCGCACGCGCCATCGCCCTCGGCTGCCGCGTGCTCGTGCTCGATGAGCCCACCAGCAGCCTCACGCTGGCCGACACCGAGAAACTCTTCGCCCTCGTCCGCCGCCTCCGCGCGCAGGGCCGCTCGGTCATCTATATTTCCCACTTCCTCGAGGAGGTGAAATCCATCAGCGACCGCTTCACCGTGCTGCGCGATGGCGCGAGCGTCGGCGGCGGCCTCACCGCCGAGACCAGCGCGGACGAGATCGCGCGCCTCATGGTCGGGCGCAATGTCGCCGAACTCTACACTCGCTCCGCGCGCACGCCCGGCGAAGCACTCCTCGCCGTCGAAAATCTCGTCGGCGATCCCAAGCCCGCCTCCGCCTCGCTCGAGCTGCGCCGCGGTGAAGTGCTCGGCCTCGCCGGCCTCGTCGGCGCGGGCCGCACCGAGTTGTTGCGCGCCGTCTTCGGACTCGACCCCGTGCAGTCCGGCACCGTGCGCGTCGCCGCCTACAGCGGCCCCGCCTCGCCCGCGCAGCGCTGGTCGCAGGGCGTGGGCCTCGTGAGCGAGGACCGCAAGATCGAGGGCCTCGCGCTCGACCTCAGCATCGCCGACAATCTCACGCTCACCCGCCTGCCCACGTGGGTCAGCCCCGCCGCGCAGGCGGCCGACTCGCGCCGCTGGATCGAGCGGCTCGGCGTGCGTTGCGCGCACCCGCTACAGGCCATCCGCGAACTCTCCGGCGGCAACCAGCAGAAGGTCGCCATCGCGCGCCTGCTGCATCACGATGTCGATGTGCTCCTGCTCGACGAGCCCACGCGCGGCATCGACGTCGGCGCGAAGCAGACCATCTATCAGGCCATCGACGAGCTCGCCTGCTCCGGCAAGGCCGTCCTCGTCGTCAGCAGCTACTTGCCCGAGCTGCTCGGCATCTGCGACCGCATCGCTGTCATGACCCGCGGCGTCCTCGGCCCCGCGCGCCCCGTCGCCGAGTGGGATGAGCACAAGATCATGCTCGCCGCCACCGCGACCACGCCCGCCCGCGCCGCCTGAGCGTTTATTTCATGGCCACCGCCACGCCCGTTTCCGCCACCGTCCGCGCGCGCCGCGTGCTCGCCGCCTTTGGCCCCGCCATCGGCCTGCTCGCCACGTACGCGCTCTTCGCCGCGCTGCGGTGGAAGACCTTCGTGACGGTCGACAACCTCGCGATCATGCTCCTGTCGACGGCCGTCATCAGCGCCGGCGCCATCGGCATGACGGTCATCATCATCTCCGGCGGCATCGACCTCGCCGTCGGCTCCACCGTGGCCCTCGGCACCGTGGTCATCGCGCTCCTCGTCCAGCAGCATTGGCACCCGCTCCTCGCGGCGCTCGGCGGCATCGGCGCCTGCTGCCTCTGCGGCCTCCTCACCGGCACGCTCGTCACCCGCCTCGGGCTGATTCCCTTCATCGTCACCCTCGGCCTCATGGGCGCGCTCCGCGGCGCGGCCGAAGGCCTCGCGCACCAGCAGCCCATCTACCCCGACGAGACCTGGCTCAACCGCCTGATGCACCTCAACGAGAGCGGCATCCCGCCCCTCGGCGTGTGGCTCACCCTTGGCCTCGGCCTCCTCGTGGCGCTGATGCTCCGCTACACCCGGTTCGGCCGCCACGTCTTTGCCATCGGGTCCAACGAGCAGACCGCGCGCCTCTGCGGCGTGCCCATCGAGCGGCAGAAACTCCTCATCTACGTCTTCGGCGGCCTCTTCGCCGGCGTGGCCGCGGTGCTCCAGTTTTCCTACCTCACCGGCGGCGACCCCACGACTGCCTCCGGCCTCGAGCTCAACGTGATCGCCGCCGTGGTCATCGGCGGCGCGAGCCTCAACGGCGGCCAAGGTACGATCCTCGGCAGTCTGATCGGTGCCTTCATCATGAGCGTGGTGGCCAACGGCTGCACCCAGCTCGGCCTCGACAACTGGGTCCAGAAAATCGTCACCGGCGCCATCATCGTCGCCGCCGTCCTCCTCGACAAACTCCGGCAAGGCAAGCGGAGCTGAGATTTTCGCAGTCGGCTATCAGCTGACCGAAAGCCTTCGTAATGGAGGGCCAAGCTCCCGCGCGGCCACGCTTGCATCCGCCCGCGGTTGGGTCGATATTCCGCCCACCGCCATGAGCCTCACCGCCGAAGAAATCACCGCCGCCGCCTTGGCGCTGCCGGTCGAGGCCCGGGCTCAGTTGGCCGAGCGCATGGCTGCCAGCCTCGCCGCCAATGTTCCCGTCGGCATCCGCGAAGCCCAACTCGCTGCCGTCCACCAACGCCGCGCCGAAGTGCGCACCGGCAAGGTGTCGATGATTTCCTCCCAGCAGGTCCGCGATGAGATCGCCGCCCTGCTGAAATGAGGGACTACACCTTCCATCCGCAGGCCTTGGAGGAGTTCAAGGCCGAGGTCTTGCGCTACGAGGAGATCGCCCCCGGCTTGGGCCGAGATTTCTCCGAGCAGGTTTTTACCGTCATCGACCTCATCTGCCGCTTCCCCGACGCTGGCGCACCCGTGGACGAAGGCGTCCGTTTTGTCCTCACGAAACGCTTCCCCTTCGTGATCTACTACGAACCCATGCGCGACATGATCTTCGTCTGGGCCGTGATGTACGGCACGCGCGAACCCGGCTACTGGCGAGAGCGCCGCAATTCTTGATATCAACGCGAACGATTCAAGCCCTGCCAGAACTCGCTTTCGGAAAGCGGACTAACTCGCCCTGACTCGATCTCCGCATTCCGCCTCTCTGCCTCCACGAGAATCTCCTCCGGCGATGTGCCGAAAGGCGGCAACGGCAGACTGCCACGAGACCTCTCAGTGAGATGCAGTCGATCTTTACAAGAAAGCGCCAGCGCTTGCTTCATTTTTTGAAAGGAACTCATCGCGGAAACAGCGTTTATGATGAGCGTTCAAGTGCGTCCTCAAGCCCAGATGCTAGTCCACGGATATTCGCTGCGATTTTCTGATAATCGTCTGTAATCTGCTCCTGGCTTTTCGCAGCTAAAAAAAACAGCTGCGAGGAAATCTGAAATAAAACGGCCACGACTTCACCTTGGGGATCAACACGGTTGGCGCCTAACCAACGTTCGATTGCTTTTTTTGATAGTCCAGAAAGCTGCTCTCTGAACTGACGGTGCTGATTTACGATAGTCAGTACCGCACGTTGGGCATTCATTCGATTATTGAATTCATCCATGGTTTGGGATCCGCGTGAGTAAACGCTCCATCCAAGTGCGTAGTTGTCTGATCTCTTCCAAGCAAGCGGACAACTCTTGGGATGTGACCATTGGGCCTATGCCGCGAGTGGATAAGATCCTTGCACGCTCAAGCAGACGATAGGACATGTCCGAAAGAGGCACTGAGTCATCTCCCAAGAGCTTTGCGGAGTGTCTTGAGAATATTTTCTCACCACGAATACCCAACGAAAAGCAGGTAGCAAAATTTCGAACTGCTAAAAAAATGGAGGATAGTTCAAATGCTAGGCTACACGAAGGGGCGGCTAGGGCAGAAACCGCATTTTCAAAAAGCTGAAAGAACTTAAGGCAATCTTCCCGGCATCGGCAGTACTGCGCAGGGCCCCCAAGTTCTTTGAGGAAATCTTTTCCATCAGCTGAGAAGACCAATCGAGCGTCTTGCGCGAGGTGCCACGCGAAGGGGTTCCCTTCCTTCCAGAGTTCCTCAAGTCGTTTGTAAGAGTAAATTGAGAATGTCTCAGGATCGAGACGGGGATCGATGTGGTCAGTAATCGCCAGCATGTCGATATCGGAGCCAATACTAACTTCTCCGCGGCATAATGAACCGAAGATGTAAATGTGCATTAGCGGCGGCTGAAGCGTTTTATTATTATGGACATCATGAACGCAAACATAACAAGGCGGACGACTAGTACGAGCGATAGATAAAGTGGACTGTATTCGGGAAAGTTGCCTATTCCGAAAAATATGGCTGGTGCTCGACTGGATGAGGAGATGTAGCTCGGGAGCTGAAGGGGGCTTCCGTGGATGATCGTGTCGATGATCGTCATCGAGAAAAGTACTGCGAGTGCGGCGCGGGCGAGCTTCCATAGGCTTTCGCCATTTCCCCAAATATAATCGAAAGCCTTAAAGTTGAGCCATGCGGCGAACATCTCTACTCGGACAAATCCTTTGTATTTTTCGCGATAATAAGACTCGCGTGAACTCCAGGCTTTAAGCAAATGCTCTTGCTTTGCTTCCAACTCGACGTGGACGGCTTTATTTACTGAACTGTAATCACCTAGCGATTGAAAATTGGTTCGGAGCGTACGAGCAAATTTATCGCGAAGGTTTTCCGGTCCTGGGCACCCGACATCGAGGATTTCGGGGTCAATAATAGTTTTGTCAAAAACTACATAATCGAATTTACACCCCGCAAAGCTGGATCCATGCAAATTTGAATCCTTGAATCGAGAGCCAGTGAAATTGCAGTTCTGGAAAACGCATTTACGGAGATAGCAAGTGTCAAAAATCGTGTAACTGAAATTGACTCCCTCGAAAGCGACCTCTTTTGCGACCAAGCGTTGGAAGAGGTGATTGGTATAGTGGGTGGTGACTTTGGATTGAGCTTCGAATTTCTTGTCTGCAAGAATCTGCCGATCCGATGAGATCATTTGCCTAACTTGATGAACGCATCGGCATTGCTGGCAACTGCGATCATACGCATCCATTCATCACGCAACTTCGGCCAAAGTTATCTCATAATTCAGGAGTGAACTTCGCGCGTGCCTCGCTATCAAAAATGGGGCGGTCAACGGGACTCGAGCCCGCGACCCCAAGATCCACAATCTTGTGCTCTAACCAACTGAGCTATGACCGCCGTTAACTGAGGAGCGGCGAGATTCATAGGCCGCAGAGGGCTCGGATTTGTTAGCGCCGACGCCGAGGGTGCAGATGAGCGCTTCTCGCCGCATTACGCTTCACCAAGCCGTGCAGTTCGCATCGTCGATGCGTTGGGGCGTTACGAATCGGCGGCTAATTGCAGAAAATTTACCATTTCCCTTTACCTCGGCGGGCGTGGCTCGCAAGTTGCAGCTTCCTCCTCAACTTATGAAAAAAATTGCGGTCCTTGCCGGACTCTTCCTCTGCTCCTGCGCGTTTTCCTTCGGACAACAAGTCACGTGGTCGAGCAGCGACTTCGTCACGGCTTCGATGTCGTACTCGGGCAGCGCCCAGTTTTCCCAGACTTCGTTCCAAGTCGTCGATGGTAATATCAGCAACACGAGCGCGAGCACGACGGATTTTGGCGGCGGCGGCAGCGGAGTGTACCTTGAGGCCAATTTCGGCAACGGCGAGAGCCCCAGCTTTCGCCTCTACATCAACGATCAGAGCGGCTCCGCTCCGGCGACCCTTTCGGGTCTTACGTTTTCCTTTACCGTACCCCAGACTATAACCGCGGAAGTTGTGTCGGGTTACACGGGGCTCGTGGATAATAGCAACGTGCTAGATCACTTTACCTTGGCCTTCGATGGACTCGGCGGCTTCACGCTGACCGAGACCTCAGATTTCAACCTGCTGCCAAGCACTGCGGTTAACCTCATATTTGATTTTACATCTTCTCCTGCGGCCGTGCCCGAGCCGTCCACGACGGCCCTCTTCGCCGCCGTAGCGGCCGCTGGCTTGGTGGTTTACCGCCGCCGTCAGCAGCGTAAGGTCGCCTGAGGTGACTTGTCCGCGGTACGAGCGATTGCTTAGCTTAGGCGCAGTTCACAACTGCGCCTTTTTTGTTTTTCGCGTCCAAGGCCCTATAGCCCTGCGCGCGATTCGTCGCGATGGAAGCGAGGATGCGCGCTAGTCTGTGATCCTCGCTGGTGTAGTGCCAGCGTTTCGGACGAATCGTTCCGCGTCTTCGTTGGCCGAGCAGAGGGGACCCGCGTTCGCCAAATAATCTAGCGCTTCTCAGGAAAACGACTTTGTCCTCAAATGGAGGGACCCGCAATCTCGGGTTTTCTCCTCTCCAAGCCAAAAATGGGGCGGCCAACGGGACTCGAACCGGGACCGCACCCCGAAGCTAAGTCGCGTTTGCGACGCAGACTTAGTTAATGGTTAATGTTTTAGAACGTGAAACACGATGCGCTGACTTGCGGAGAAGTGAAGCCAAAAACATCGCTTTTGGGCAACGTTTGGACAACCGCGTTGCCGTGAAGTTCGCTGCGCGTGCCGATGAAATTGATACGCCAAATCGCCCGACGTGCACAAATAAAAAAGGCGGCGACCGCCGAAGCAGTCGCCGCCAGTGTAACTCAGTTATTACGGCCGTGGCGCACGCATCCCCTGTTGCAGCGCTTCTTTCTTCGCAACGTTGAGGAAAGCACTCTGCCGGTTGTCTTCCGGCACGTGCTTCACCCGCGCCGCGACCCGCGCCTTGATTTCAGGGTTCTGCTCGACCCATTCGAGGACTTCCTGATTGCGGGCTTCCCGATAGTTTCTCGATTCCATAACCGAGAGTATCTTCTGCCGAATCAGGTATTCCTTCGAATAACCGTTGAGTCGCTCGTAGAGCTTTGGGTTCTCCTTGATGAACGCATCGATCTCCGCGTCCCGTTCGGCGTTGCGCGGCGGGTCCTGTGTCTGAGTTTGCGCCTTTTTCTTGGCGGCGACTTCTTCACTGAGTGTGGGCATGGTGCCTCCTATGGTTTCCCCGGCTATTGAGTGACAAGGCAGCCGGTCGCCCGAGCGGCGATGGACCTTGTTTGGGCGAGGATCGCCCAAAGGCGTTACAGGCAGTCTTCATCGTATTCTCCTTGATCATTTGGAGTGAGGCTGCGGCGTTTAATATCAAGCACCGCGCGCTCGAATTCCGTCCGAATCCGCGAGCCAGTGCCGCACGACAACCACAGGCCCACCAGTGCCGGGACGCCGGGACTGCGGCCGTAGGCTTCGCGCAACTGCGCTTCGGCTTTCTCGAAATTCTGGCGGAAATGGGCTGGCAGCAATTTAACCGCCTCGGCCAGTTGATCGATCGATTGGGCTTCGGTGGGCATGGTTAATTCTCCTTTGCGGGTCCGCCCTGCTTCTGGCGCAGCTCGGCGATTTGTTGTCCGAGCTTGCCGAGTTCCTTGGTCAGCGCCTCGTTCTGCTCGATCAATGAGGCGACCAGTTGATTTTGCTCCGCCATTTTCTGCTCCAACTCAGCCGGGAGCGGAGCGGGTGTTTTCGCCGGATCGGCGACCGCGAGGACAGGGCCGAGCGGAACGACCGTTGGCGCATTGGGATTAAGATTCCACGCTGCTCCAGATTCCTTCCGATAAACGACGTGCGCCTCGTGCATCACGTTCGCATCGGCGGGGTCGAGGTAACGACCCACCGGATAGGATTTAAGGGTCTCACCGACTCGGACTTTCTCGACGTTGGTTTGATCGAGATCAGTCCCGGACACGGGCGCGACCGCCGGAGCGGGCGTCGGCGGTGCCAGCGGCGCGGTGGCTGACGCGGTTTTTCGCTGCATGGTTTCGCAGCCGGCGCAGAGCGCCACGACGGCGCACAAGACGAGTGTGCTACTTTTCATTCTGTTTCCTCCAAATCTCGGCGTTGGCCACGTTACCCCGAGTGCCTTTCGCCACATCGACGGTTTCGGTGACGTAGAGATAGAATTGTTTACCGGCGGGCACCCGGACGAAGAACCCGTCACGGGCAATCGCCTCTTGAATCTGTCGCGCGTAGGCGTTGAGCACATCCGCCGTCCCTTGCAGCGCCGCATTGCGGCCGGATGCAATCGGCACCTGGGCGATGCCGCCGAGGATGGTCCCCTGATTTTGTAGCGGCTGCAATCCGCCCGCAAAGCCGGCGAGAAATGTCGAGGCGAACAGTTTTATTTCCTGCAAATCGTCGGTCTTCACCAAATCGCCCAGCAGGCCCGCTGAACCATCGCGCAAACCAAACTCGCCGGTCACATCATCTTTCGCGCGATCTAGCGCGATACCGTTCAAGACCAGTTCGGTGCCATTGAGCGGACTGCCATCGCGCCACACCACGACCCATTTTCCGGACACCGCGACTCGCTCCCGCGCCCGGTCGAGGGACGCGCGCCCATGCACCTCGGCACCAGCGGGGATAACCAACTCGCCGTTGTGCCAGACATCCTCTGTCACCAGTCCGATAACAGGTGTATCGAGCTTCGAGGATTCAATCGTGATGACCGTCTCGCAAGGGATCAACCGGCCAAAAGGAGCGTAGGTCTTCGAGAGTGCCGGCCCGGTCTCGACCGCAGCGATGGCCACGAGACTAATCGGCAACACCCGAGGCTTTGACGGCGACCCGCCAGCACGATTGTCGCGCGCGACGCGAGGCCGCGATCCGTCGCCGGCATCGGCGGCCACACCGGAGGTCGAGTCCGCCGTGACCGGCGTAGCCCGCGCCGGAGCCTTGAATGCTTGGCCGACTCGCAGGATCGACTCGCGCAGTGGATGCGCATCGGCCGCGTCCACTTTCGTCATTTGGGTGGCACGGGCCTGTTCGCGAGCATTGCTGCGATAAATCAGTAGCCCACCGACCGCGACGAAGCAGGCGAACACAACGAGATTGCCCGCGGGAGATTTGATGAAGGCCAGGAGTTTCATGACTACTGGGGCGCAATCAGCTTGGCGTCGCGCTCGACGCGCGGGACGACGACGGTGAAAAGATTTTTCACGCTCAGGTTCGCGCGTCCGCCGCGCGGCGTGCCGCTTACGGCGAAGAAGCCCGTCGTGGTCGCTTTCGGGGGAACGATGCCCGACGCATCCGCGATCGACGCATAATAGACATTCTGACCCACTCGCGCCGCCAACCGCTGCGGCTGATAAACCACTTCACTTTCGCCCGTATTTTCGAAACGCAGCCGGAAAACCAAGGTGTCCTCCGGATCGAAACGAAAGACCTCCTCCACGGTGACGCGAAAATCCCGGTAATACGTTACGCTCTCCGGCGTGGCACGTTCGATTTGCTGCACCGCTTCGGGGTATTGCGCGGAGACCAAGGCGAAACTTTTCGCGCGGTCGAGAAGACCGAGCAGCGTTTCCGGCGTAACTCGGCGATGAAGCGCTGCGCTCCGACCGGCCAAGTCATCCTCGTAAAACGTGACCGATCCATACGACTCGGCGTTCACAAAGAAGCGCAGGACGTAAGTCTTATTTTTCCAAACCACATTAACTGCGGCCTTGGCCGCCGGCTCGAGCGCACGGACGCTGAAAAACGTCCGGCCGGGCGTATAGGCCAACAACACCGGCGCAGGTGTTTCAGGATTCGCCGAAACGTTCGCCGCCTCGATGGCGGTCAGGGACGACGGAAACATGAGCGTCGTCGGCGCATCCCCACTGATGGGAATTTCGTAAACGACCCGCTCATCCAGTGGAAACTGTTTCACGGCGGGCGCAGCGTGCGCCGACAAAGCGACGAGCAGCACGAGGCCGGCACTCAAAAGACTGTGGCATCGTATGACCATACGCCGAGGGGATAACGTTTGTTCGCGAGCATGTCCGGGTTGCGCGCGAAAGTGAGAGTGAGCGTGAATTTCGGACTCTCGGTGAAAGTTTGGTTCTCAAAAACGCCGGTGCGGATCAACTGGCCTTCGACTTTAACGAGCACGCGATCCTCGCGCGTGCGTAGGATGTCGATTTTGAAGACCTCCGGTTTTTGGTGAATCTGCTTCACATCGAATTCCGCGTGCGACTTCTCCCGTTCCGTTGTCGCCTTGCCGAAGGCATCCGTCAGGAAAAGCTTTTGAAGCATATCGGGGTAGTCCCACCCTTTGGGATTGCGCTGAAATAGCGCCAGCGTCGCCCATAGTGCCATCGCCTCGTGCAGGTCTTTCGCTTCCTCGAAACCTAGCAGCGGCGAAACGGAAAACGATCCCGCACCGTCGAGAACTACGACCCGCTCGCGGGTGCGATACGCTTTGATGATGAGATACGGCTGAAGGGCGCAAAAAGCCAAAGCACCGCACGCGACGAGAAACCATGCCCGCGCAGCGAAGGTGTGATCGGCAAACAGCCGTGCCGGGGAAAAGCCGGCTCCACGCGCGGTGGTTGCAGGCAAACGCTTCGTCTGATCGACGGGAGTTTCGCGGAGCGCCGCAGGTGCAGCGGTTGTTTCGGCCGGGTTCATGGTTCAAATGCCAGGACGAGCCGTCGCCAGCGGCGGAGGCGTTGAAGGTGGCGGAGCGCCGGCCGCGGGTGCGCCCGGCAACGGTAGTGGAGTTGATCTGCTGCCGCCCCACCGATTGCTGAGACCGTAGATCGACCGTGATCCTACACTGACCATGTGGGCGAAATTCCCTGATTGGCCGGTGAAGGCGTTCCCTTGAGCAAAGAGTGCCTGCATCACGACTGGCGTCGCGAGCATCCCGACGACAATCATGATCGTCGCGAGGATGCCACCCATGAACGTGAGCAGCGGCGAATACATCGCGTCTGTCATGGTGGCCGGATTTGGCCCAACCGCGCCGCGGAAGTCCGTCCAGACCGCGAGCGCCACCAGATTCGTCAGCGCGAATCCAATCTGCCACGCCATGATTGCCAAAACCTGTTGAAAGAACCGGACGGCGATTCCGCCCAGCCCCGGCACCATGAACAGCGCCAGCATGAACGGCGTCAGCAGATAAAGAAGCCACCGCAGCACGTATTGCAGGATTAGCATCGGCACCGTAATCAGTGTTCCGATGTAGATAAAAATGTTCGCGAGCGCTCGCGAGATAGCCTCGTAAATCGACTCGTTGATATTGCGCCATGACCATTCGTGGCCCTCGGGATTGTCCGTGGTGGACTCGCGAATCGCATCCGCTGCCGAAGTGGGCTTTTCGTTATACCCCGGATCGATGTATTCCGCGACCGTCAGGAAGGCCTGTTCCACTTTGGGAAACCACGTATCCATGAACGCGATTGCCGCGACAATCACAGTGGCCTTGGCGAACATAACGAATCGGCCTGTGTTACCGGTCCGCGGGCTCGCCGCATACGCGATGAACCCCACCACCATGATTGCGAAGACGATGAATCGAAACGCGCCGACGAGCGCGATCATCTTGGATTCAAGCGTGGGCAGGTAAATTTCCATGGCGCTTACGGCTGCTTCGGTTGGTCAGGCTTTGGCTGCGGAGGGCTGCCCGGCGGCAGGCCCAAGTCCAAAGTCGGCGGCTTCCGCCCGAGCTTTTGGTTCATTTCGGTAATCGCCTTATTCGCCCGTTGCGCTTCGCGCTGGGCTTGCTCTTCCCGTTCGAGTCGCGCCCGCTCCCTCGCGCGCAACTCGTCTTTCGACGGCCCGCAACCGGCGGCTCCTGCCGCGATAGACGCGATGAGAATAGATATGAGGAGTTTATTTCGCATCGGGCGGATTCCTCCTCACACGAAGGGTTTTCATGTAGGCGCTAATACGTTGGTTCGCCAAAAAATTGTTCTTTGCTTCGAGTTCGGCGGCGGCGATACGCTCCTGTTCGAGGCGGGAATCGTTTGCGATTTTCTGGAGGGTAACGGCATCAACTTCCCGCCGCCGCGTGGCATCCACCTGGACAAGCTGGCCGTTCAGCGCGGCCAACTTGGCGGAGAGCTTCTGAGTCTCGGCTTCGGTGGGAGCGGCCTTCAAGTCGTCCAACGTGACGGCAATCTCCGCCTGCAATTCCTGCTCGCGGGTCTTGGTGGCGTCGGTGACTTGATCCGTGTTGGCCTGCGTCGCATCGAGCGCCGCGTAGCGCCGATATGCGAGTTGGTCACGGTTCAGTGGATTGCCGTCAAGATCGACGCTGGCAATGACGCGATAACTGCCGCCGCCGGTATGCGAGAGTGAATCGAGACTACTGACAGTCGAAAGAATAACCGCTTTCGTCCGACCGTAGTCGCGGATTAGATCCGACTCCCCGAGCGCATTCAGAACGAGCTTGCCGCCGGCTTCGGTAGGATTGCCCGTCCATTTGCGAAGATCGCTCTGGATGTCGATTTGCTGATGCAACTGGTCGATTTGCGTTTTGAGCTGGGCGATACTTTCGGCCCACTTCGCGATACTCTCCGCATGTAGCGCGGTATTATTGGCGAGGTTCGCAACATCCGTGACTGGAATTTGCGCCACGGCGGAGGCCCGCACGAGAACAAGGAGCAGCGTCCACCACGAAACGGATTTCAGAAATGTTTTCATGGCTCGACGCGGAGATATTCGACATGGGCGTTTTGCAGGACGCCGTTGATTTTGGCTTCGGGAATAACCACGGGCATCAGTCGCGAGTCGCGTTCCTCATTCGCCGGCGGGGTGCGCTGCTGCGCCTGCATGAGCCAGTATTGTTGTTTCACCGCCTGATTCATCGCGCGGTCATACCCGCGCTTCTCCGCGTCGTTCATCCCGTCGCGAACTTCCGCTTGTGCGACTCGCGACGCCGCATACCCGACCGCGGCCCCGGCTGCTGCGCCGCCGATTTTCCCATTCGACAAATGATAACCGGCGACGCCACCGGCCCCAGCCAGGCCGAGATCGGCCACCGCACTCCCGGCGGTGCTGCATCCCGCGAGCGCCAGCGCGAGCACCGCAAGAAGCGCCACACCCAACCTATGCTGATTTTTCCGTTTGTTCATCGTCGATTTCCTCCTCCTTGCTTAGTTCGATATGCCGCACCGTTCCGCATAGCGGCGGATCGGTGACGGGACTGAAAAAGCACACGCTGGAGAATTTTTTCCCTTCGGGCTGTTGCTCCGGCATCGGGTAATTTTGGATCGAGGCGCAGACGGATTCGGGCAGGCCAATGTCGCGCGCGATGTCATCCACATCCCTGCGGTCAAACTGCCGCATGAGCCAAAACTGTTTCGTGTTGCCGATGACGGCCGAGCGGATGCGTGACTCCTTGAATTTTCCATATTGCTGGACGATGGAAGCGGTCCAGCAGTTGAACTTGCGGAGCTGAGCGTAGGACTCGGAAACGATTTTATCACCGCCCGGCACGTCCAAGAAACGCGCGAGCTCCTCGTAAACGATCCGCTTCCATTGTTCGCGGGGTAGGGAAATGATGTGCTGACGCGTGAATCCGGCGATCAGCAGACCCGCCGCTGTCTTGAGTTCGGTCGCCTGTTCCGGGATGCAGCCCAATTCAAAGTGTGCGACGCGCCCCGTCAGTGAAATGTTCGTCGCACCATCGAAGAGCCGACCATACTGACCGTGCGCACACCACGAGGAGAGCAGCGTGGCGAGGTGATCGACTTGCTCTTTCTTGTGCTCGGAAAAGCGCGCGAACCGCATCAGTTCAACGAGGCTCGCGTGCGTCGGATAGTCCTCGCGAGTGTAGCGCGCGTGAGCCACGGACATGACCAGTCGTTCCGTCTGTGGATTTTTTAGAAATGCGGTTAGATCCCCCTCGGACACGTCGGCAACGAATTGTTGCGCCTCGTCGTCGTTCCTTGTGAGCCGATCGCGCAACTCGGCGAACGCTTCGAGTTCCGTTGCACCTACTCCCATCCGATGTTTCCAGCGATGCGTGGCGCAGGCCAGCCGCTGAATCTCCGGGATCAAATCGCGGTGACGCTTGGCCCACTCGTCAAAAGCGTCTTGGTAGAGCTGGCTGATATACTGGCCGAGCGTCGCCTGTCGGATTTGCTGTGCCTCGGCATCGGACGCCTCACCGATCATTCGAGCCACCAGCGCGACGGCGGTCGCGAGCTGGAGCTGGCCGAGCGGCACGCCACCGGTGTCGAAATAATTGATCGTCAGATCGCCGTCCGGGTGCAGCACAATGGGCCGTTCCCCTAACATGCGGGTGAACTTTTCATAGGACAGCCCTTCCTCGATCAGAACGGTGTAGGAATAGCGCGCCGCCGTTTCGACCAGCAGGCGGTGCATGAAACGCGACTTTCCCGCGCCGGTCGCACCGAGCAGTATTGCGTGTTGCGGTGACGGCGGCACACCGAGAAACGTTCGCAGGCCGACGAGATTTTTTTGCGAACCTTCCAAGATGACTTCCGCTCCGGCGAGATGCCCGGTAAACGTGGCCGAGAACGGTAACATGTCCGCGAGATAGGCGTCCTCGGCGTAAAGGGCGCGGTGCTGATAGGGCGAGCCGGTCCAGCCAGGCCACGACGCGAAGAATAACTTTTTCGCGGTCGAGGGACGTGAGCACTCGTAATACTGCGCGCCAGCCAGCCCGTTGATGGCATTTTTGATCGCCCCGCATTTCGCGGCCAAACCCTGCTCGGTTTCATCCCACACACGGATGATGTAGGTGACGGCGAACGGACGGATAAATCCCGTCGAGAGCGATTCGATTTTGCGCTCCTTCTTGCCGATGGCGACGAGCAGTGAATGACGTTCGCTGTCGCGATACTCACCGCGCAGCCGCTCGATGAATTTCTCCTCTTTGTCCACCTCACGCTTGGCGGGCAGCGGCTCGACGTTGACCGTGATTTGGTAGTCCGAGAGGTCCAAGCCCGTCAGCCGGTAGATAATTCCCGGCGAAGTATGGCTGGGCCAGCGTTTGAGGGCGAAGACGCTGTGATACCGCCCATCGAGGTAAAACCCTATGCGTTGCAGTCCGACGCCATCGCCGTTCCAGCAATTTTCCTGGATGGACAATGCCGGATTGAACTGCGCTCCGAAATCCAAATCGAAACGATCCGCAAACGACGGGTTCAAGAATTTTGCGCAATAGGTGAAATGCGCTTGGTCATCCATCGGTGTGACCGTGGTGTCGGCGCCGAAGATCGTCCGCAGGCTGTCGGTGATTTCGTCGAATTGTGTGCGTTGTTGACCGAGCAGTTTTTCATTGTGCGCTCGCAGCGCCTCACGCGTTAGCAATGGGCGCGGCTGGGCCGCAATCTGCGTTGAGAGGAAGAGCACCAGTTCTTCCCGCCGCAGCGCCCGTCGGTTAAGTTTTTTCCAATGCCGGCGAAAATAGTGCCGCCTAACCCGCCGGATTTCAGGGTCGGTGATTTCTTCGGTGTCGCGGTAGTTGGCCGCGAGTTCCGGGCGATAGTCTCCGCCGCTGCTCCACTGGAATTGCGCTCGCATCTGCAGACCGAGCAGGGCGAGGACACTGCGAATTTTGTCCTGTGCGGCGTTGAGTTGCGGGATACTGGCGCCCCGTCTGTCGGGTGTTTGAAAGACAAAGCCTTTGCTGGCGATCCCGCCGCTTCCAAGTGAGCCGTAGATCATCAGGCCCTCGGCAAAGAAACCATTGGGTGCAGCGCTATTCATGACCTTCCTTTTCGGCCGGCACCGGCTGCGCTCGTGCTACCAGCGACCAGCCTTCACCGTTCATGAGATCGTCGAAGAAATCTTCGGCGAAGCCGGCCGGCTTGTTGTGCCGAAGCAATAACACCCACAGGAGCGGCCCCAACATCACCGGTAACGCCACCATCACGCTGACGCCTATCCCAACGCGTAGTCCGACATTGAGCACTAGAAAGAGTCCAAAAGCGACGATGAGGGCGACGAGCACATAAGCAAAATCGTTGCCCTCCAGGCCAAACGCCCGACCTTTGCTGTCGTTCGCGCTGTTAGTGTCCGTGATGCGTGGTTCACTCATGACGGAACTCCAAGGCGGGGTTTAGAACGTGGGTGTCAGCGCGCCGTCGGCCATGCCGAAGATCGCGAACAAAGCCGTCATAATTGCGGCTGCACCTGCTATGATAATGCCGGACACGATTCCCATCTTACCCTCGGAATCGCCGTTCTTAAGTTTCTGCGCGCCGCCCCAAATCGTGATGACGCCCCAGATAAACCCGACGAGAAACAAAATCCCCAAGGCCGAACTGAATCCCGTCTTCAGCGACTGTGGAATTTGCGCAAGCACCGGCGTCGCACTGCC
Source organism: Verrucomicrobiota bacterium (assembly GCA_048498795.1). Lineage (GTDB taxonomy): Bacteria > Verrucomicrobiota > Verrucomicrobiia > Opitutales > Opitutaceae > JBEHXH01. Next base: position 214,531 of record JBEHXH010000005.1, on the reverse strand, counting down.
GGTATCGCTCCATAAGGTCGAAAGGCTCATTTGAGTATGGTTCATCGGAGTTTGCCTGCGACGAGTTGCCGCAGATCATTTGCTCCTGACGACGGCCAATCGACCCGCTCGATCAGACCTAGAGTCGGATGGTTCTACGTTTTATCGGGATGAACCAACGATTTTAGATTTTTCAGACACTGGCGCCATCGAATGCCGGAAAAATTTCTTAAACTGACGGTTGAGATGGCTGCCCTCGTAAAACCCACAGGCGTGCGCGATCTCCCGGTGGCGATGATCGCGTGCGGCTAATACGCTCCTGCGGCTTCTTGGTTCTCGCTCAATTTGCCAGCGGCGCTGGCGGATGTTTGAAGAATTTCTTGAACTCTCGATTGAGATGACTGGCGTCGTAAAATCCGCAGGCATGGGCGACTTCATGTCTCCGATAGTTGCCGCTTCGGACCATCGCATGCGCCTTCCATAGTCGGCATTCACGCAGATAGTCTTTGGGCGTTCGCCCTGTGGTGTTCCGGCAAAGCACCACGAAATGCGATATGCTCATCGCGACCGTTCGTGCCATTTGAGGAACAGAAATTTTCTTCCCGACGTTCGCTTGGATAAATTCATCCAAACGTCGCCGCTGGTCGGCAGTAAGCCTTGGCCCCCTCTTTGTTGTCCGCGGCTCATTGTGATGGAGAACCAAACGCTTCCCGATCAATGCTCCGATATCCGTGACTACGGAACCCGGCGGCGCTTGATCGGCGCACCACAAGCAAATCGCCAGCGCGAAATCCCAAACTACTGGATCATTCGCAGCCTCCGACAACTTCTCCCTACTAAACACGCCAGCGACATTGTCGGAAGGTAGTTCAAAGAAAAATTTCTCCTCATAGTATATCTCCACCAAGTCGCCTTCGCACTCCCATTGAAGTTCATGCACCAAATTGGGTGGAAAGAGATAGATGCCCCGCCCTGAAATTCGCTCGCTTTGCCAAGTGTTACCGATGAGCCGCCGAATGGCCCCCGCGGCGAGATCGAAGGTGACTACCACCTTCGTTTGAATGTGCGATTGATTTCGGGAAACGAACGGCGGCTGCCGATGGTAATAGACGGACACGAGCGGACCTTGAAACAGCAAGCCTGTGTGAGTAATGGGGAGGTTGATCCGTCTTAATCCGGCGTTATCCGGTGACGGCGGGGAGCTGGAGTCGCCCATAGTTTCGTCGTGAGCTGTTCATGATGGAAATAGTCTGAATTTGTCCGCTTATCGCAGTTCGTAGATTTCGACTAATCCGATCCCGGTGAGGGCGTTGAAGCCATTCACCTGGGCAGTGTAGGCGCCCGGCGGTAGCGAAAGCACTAATGCGGAATCCGCACTTCCCGGCGTAAATGGGAATGCGCCGACGGCGGACATCAAAAGCGCGGAGGCCGATCTCATTCCGGCCGAAACTTCGGAGGTTCCGATAGTCAGCGTATTGTTCCAGCCCTTGTTTTTGGCGACGATTTTGCCTTGAGCGTCGAAAACGGTAAGCACCGGATACGAAAGCACGCCGGAAAGGTTGAAAGGCGGCTCACCCAACGTCGGGCCTACGGCACGAATCAAGACGGTTTCGGCGGTTGGTCCGGTAATCACAAAGCCACCGATCAAAAGATTATCGCCCGTGCCAACGTTGGCGCGGGCGGAGAGGTTCGCGAGCCGTGGGTTCGATACGCCGTCGTCCGCGTCATAGATTTCCACGAGCCCTACGCCAGATTGAAGATCGAGGGGACTGACCTGAGCCGTATAAGCCCCTCCGGGCATTGATTCCAAAAGCGCGGCGTCCCGGCTGCCGGCAACAAAAGGAAAGGCACCGAGTCGGCTGAATACAGGATTGAGGTTCGCATTCCAGCCAGAGTTGCTGTCGATGGCCGCGCCGCTCGAATTAAATAACCGAAGCTGCACGCCGGGGAGCGATCCGGGCACACCCAACGTCGGACCAGCACCACGGAGTAAAACAGATTTTGAGCCGCCGGAATTTGCGCCGGTTGTGACAAAACCCGCGATGAGGACGTTGTCCCCAGACTGGACATAAGCCCGGGCCGATAGATTCACGAGCTTCGCGTCCGAGGTGACCAATAGCGTCCCAAGATTGGCCGACGCCGACCGCCCGCTCGAGTCGGTGGCCACCACGCTATAGTTTCCCTGATCGGCGGCCCCGGCAAAAAATGTCACCGAGGAACCAACCAAATCGTAGGCTTCGACTCCGTCGCGAAACCACAAATAGCGCAAATTGCCTCCGGAGCCTTGCACTTCAAGTGTGACACTAGTGCCAGCCGTTACCGCGACTGGCGATGGCTGCTTGATCGCGAGGACTGGAAGATCCGCGACAGCCAAAGACAGCGTAGCGCTGGATGCCACTGTGCTACCATTTGTGAAAAGCGCTCTCAGTTGAACGCCATCCATGCCCGCCGACGCGTTGTCAATCGTGAGCGAAGCGGTGGTGGCGCCGGAGAAAATCGTCGAGCCAAAGCTGTTGGAGGCACCGTCGGCCAAGTCCCGCCAGCCGGTCCCGGAATTGCTCTGCCACCGGACGGCAGCCTGACCGTTGGCCGGTGGCGTGGCAGTAAGAGTAGTGGTGCCGCCGACCGAGAGACTGGTGTTGCCAGCCGAGGCAAGAGCCGCAGGCGTCACCGTGAACACACGACGCGGGATCGTGGTCGCCTGACTGCCATCGACAAACGTCACCAGCGCGTGAAAGACGGAATAGCCGGGATTGGTTAGAATGGAATCGACCGCCAGCCGACGATGGTCGGCGGGTGTGATGCGCTGGAGCAGGACATCTCCGTTGAAAAAATCCACGGCGCTCCACGCCCGCACGGGTGCACCGATTTCATAGGTGACCGGTGTGCCCCAAGCGACCGGCCCGGTCCCCGAACTGAGAACGGCTTGATACGTCGCCTTGTGATAGCTGGCAAAGGCGCGAAAAATGTATGCCATCCTGCGATCCGGCAGCCAACCCGCGGATGAGCGGTCCCCGCCGTAGGTGTCGGACGAAGCGATATCCGCGAGGCCTCGTGTGAAAGACGCAGAATCGAACAACCAACCACTTGTCTCGTTCGCTGGCGTCAGCGCTACAGTGCCGAACATCGGCGATGCATTGGCCGGGTAACGCAGGCGCACCATGGTCTCAAGATAAGGCAGGAATACTTCCTCCACATCACCCCAAACATGCGGCTGCCCTTCCTCTTCAGACCAAGCCCAGAGGGCGCCGCGCGGGCGGTTGCCGAAAAAAAGATCGCGGGTGGCCGCGCCGTAGTCGGGATTGTCGATCTGCCCCGCGACGTGCAGCCCCGGGGTCTTCAATACCGCGGTGTCCGGCCGCGTCGGGACATAGCCGCCACCCTTGGTGGAAGCGAACGCGATCATCCGTTCCGGCCGCGCCACTGCCAACTGATACGAGACCTGACCTCCGTTCGAAAAGCCGTAGGAAATTACCGGTGCCCGCACGAGTTCGGGGTGCCCGCTTTTGTTGGCCAGTTGCTGGAAACCGGAATCCCATGAAGCGAGTTCACTCGCAGAGCTGAGGCTCGTCCAATAGGCGGAGGCGACGACTACAAAGTTGAGCGAACCGGCAAAGGCGACCAGCTCGGCATCGGTTGCATGGATCAATTCGTCGCGCCCGCTGGGGTTGGGATAGAGCAGAACGCCGCGAATCACTCCGACGCCATCGGGAATGTTCAGGCGCAACTTCCGGTTCAGGGAGTCGCCGAGAGCGAAATCATAAACGGCCGCGCGCAGTGACAGCGCGGCAAAAAATATCAGAGCGCACCACCGACAACACGAAAGGAAACGGCGCAATTCCGGTTTCACGTGCGACTACGGGGTTTCGTAGATTTCCACCAACGCTATCCCAGTCGCCCCGCCGAACCCGGTAAGCTCCGCGCTATACGCACCGGGCTGAAGCGTGACGACCAAGGCGTCGTCATTCGAATTGGCCGGCAAGGCAAATGCACCGAGGCGCGTGAAAATACGGGTCAGTGTCGAGCCACCACCCCAGCCACCGTTGGTCGCAACAATGGTATCCTGCCCATTGACTGTTGCGTGCAGCCGGAGTTGGGGCGAGGCCAGTGCGCCCGTGACCCCAAATTGGGCCAGCGTCGGACCAATACCTCGAATGAGAATTGTTTTGGAGGCCCCACCCGCTACAAAAAGCCCGACGATGAGCGTCTGCGCGTCCGACCCGGCCTGCGTGCGGGCCGAGAGATTGACGAGACGCGCCGTAGAGGCGCTGCCATCCAGATCGTAAATTTCGGCGAGTGCGACTCCCGTGGCACCCGTCGCAGGGGAAATTTGCGCAGAATAGGCCCCGGCTGGCAGGACACTGAGAAGCGCCGCATCCGTTGAGTTCGGCGGAAGACCAAAAGCACCGACCGCGTTGAACGCTGCACTCAAGGTGGGAGACCCGCCCCAACCGGTGTTCGAGGCAATCGATCCTCCACCCGAATCAAACAGCGCGAGGCGCGGATTGGCTAGGACGCCGGTGACACCGAATTGAGTCAAAGTCGGACCGATGCCGCGAAGGAGCACGTTCTTTGAACCGTTGCCGGCCACCACGAAGCCGACAATGAGAGTTTCCGCGCCCGTGCCCGCATTGGTGCGGACTGAGAGATTGCTAAGCCGGCTTGATTGTCCGGCGGGTGCGAAAGCAAGCGTGGCCGCTCGCGATGTGACGCTGCCAGCCTCGTTCGTCACCTTGCACGTGTAGGCGCCCGCGTCAGCGGCGGACACCGCGTCGAGCAAGAGCGTGCTTTCGGTGGCGCTCACTAAGGGGATTCCGCGCACGCTCCACTGATAGCTGAGCGGCCCGGCCCCGGTGGCAGTGACAGTGAACGCCACAGTCTGTCCGCTCGCCGCCGTTACTGAGTTTGGGTCAATGGCCAGGGCGGGAGCACTCGTCAAAGCCCGCACCAGTTTGGTCAGATTTGGCGACCCCATGCCGGTCACCAGATCATAACCGGGACCCGAGTTATACGCCCCGTTGCCGCCGGTCGTGACATCATTGAACGTATCGGTGCCGAGGAGGGGGTAAATCTTCGGACCGAGTAACCCGACCGGCGGCAACCCCGCGCTAGCACGAGCCTCGTTAATCAGCGCGGCAAGTCCAGCCCACAGGGGAGACGAAAGGCTGGTGCCGGAACCATCGCCCAACACTTGGCCATTCAAAACGTGAAGAAAAAGCGGAAGCCCTTGGTTCCTGTTGCCAGTCGCCATCGCTGCAACATCCGGGACGCAGCGTCGCGTGCCCGCCGGCACTCCCGGCCCGGTCTGCCACGCAGGACGATTGAAAACCGAACTCACCCCGCCGCTCGTGCAGAGCAACGTGTCAACCCCGTCGATGCGCAGGCTCGGCCATTCACCCAATGCCCACGCTGTTTCCGACAAAAGGCGCCAGTCGTTGGTGAAGTTGACCGAGGTGCCGCCCACTCCCGTCACGCTGGGATCGCTCGCCGGATAGAATACGCCCAGACTGTTGGCCGCGCCATAGCCGAGCGTGCCCGAGGGATTCGGGTTTGAGCCACTGTCGCCAGAGGCGCTGAAAAAACTAACCCCCGCCGCGGCGAGTTGAGTGAACGATTGCGACAGGCTGGCGAGTGTGGCCGCAGGAAGATCGCGCTCCAAAATCCCCGAACTGAACGAAGCCTGATGTAGTCCGGGATTGGCGGGCAGGTCATTGAGGAGTTGCGTCAACGCCGCCTGCACGCCCGGTGTGAAGGAATCAGCGAGGGTCGTCGCCGCTTTGGTGCCGAAGGCATAGAGGCGAATCTTTGCGCCGGGAGCCATGGCGCTCGCGTGCTGGATGTCGCCAGTCACTTCACTCACCGCATCGGCTTGATCCTGCGGCGTCGGTCCACCGTCCACCTTGATCGTTGTAAAATTGGCGAGCGACGCACTGCTGCCGAGGGTGGACCAAAACAGGGTGAGATCGCTTGGCGTCGGCGTTGCGTTGAGGATGATGGCGATGGTCTGGCCGGAGCCGGACAGGTTTCCCGGAATATCGTAAGCCGTGGCCAGATCGTCAGGCGTAACAATGCCCTTGGCGTGCAAGGCGTCGTCAATCGCCTGACTGGCCAACGCCGAACGTGACGGCTGCTGATTAGAACCCGCACTGGGTTGCAGGCCGTCGATGCCGAGAACAGACGAAGCGATTTCCGCGGGCAAAGACGGGGTTGAGATGGCGGAGGTGAATTCGCCGGTCGCGGTCGCGACGCGGGCGAAATCCATGTCAAAACATTGGGCAGCTTGGGCCACCGTGCCGCGAATGAAAATGTTCGTGTGACTGGCATCCGTCAGGGTCTGGGCAAAGCCCTGTCCGCCGAGCCAGGCCACGACACGGTTGTAGTCCGAAAGAAGCGGGAGATACTTTGCCTCCATTTCTTCTCGGGGGACGAGTTCGCCCTTTTGAATTCGCTGCTGCAATTCGTCGTAGTTGCGCAAGCGAAGGCTCACGATCAGGCGCAGACTTGCCTCCGACTCTTGGGCGCTCAGCCCCCGGCGAACAATGCGCACTTCGTTTCCACGTGGAGCCGCGGAAGCTTGATCAAAAGCCGGGGACAGATTGAGAACTCCAAGTTCGCGGATGCTGCCCGGGAGTAGCTGACGCTCAGAAGCTATCGCGGCCGGCCGGAAGGTCAGGCCGACGCAAGCGAGGATTGTTGCCGGCAGGATCGTCTTCATCAAAATTCCCAGCTTGCGCCGACGCTCGGGAGAAAAGGAAACATCGTCAGCGGCTCTTTTTTTACCACGAGCTGCCCGTTCACGATCGCGGCACTGTGGTCGTAGCCATCGACGTTGGCGTGACCGTAGGCGTTAAAAATGTCCGCGTAAACGCGCAGGGTTCCGCGCTTGAGCCGATAGACGCGCGTGGCCCGCAAATCGAGGCGTTGGTAGGAAGGCGCCCGTCCGGCGTTCACCGGGCCGTAAACCCACGAATAGGTCGCCGTGCCGTCGTTGAGCGGCTCCAATTTGAAGATCTGATCGGTGACGGGCCAACCGGTGTGAAATTGCCACGCCGCGCTGAACTGCCAGTTGGGTGACGCGGCATAGGTGGCGTCGGCATAAACCGTATGCCGTTGGTCGCGATTGCGCGGCACCCAGCGCGCCCCGATTTGCTCTTCCGAGACGGCGTAGGCATAGCTGGCGCCCCACTCGAAACGTCCGCTGCCACGCCGCTCCACGATCAGTTCCGTTCCACGGGCGCGACCGCGCGTGGGATTGAGACGGACCCGGTCATAAAGGGCCTCGGGAAAAGCCGAGAAGGGATCGACCAGATTTTCCCAACGCGGACGGAGGTGCGAACTCAGCCGCTCGTAGGCTTCGAGCCGTAGCTCCACGCCGGACTCCAATTTACGAGAAAGGCCGAGCACTCGTTGCTCGGCCTTTTCCGGAGGACGGTAGGTCGTTTCATTGTCCTGCACGGAGAGTTCGTGCAGCCCTTGGGCTTGGCGGTAGATTCCCCACGCCGCACGCAAGGTTGTCCGACCGAGGGCAAGCGAGGCATTCAGGCGCGGGCTCCACGCGCTCTCGCCGCCGTAAAGACCGGAATAGGTGTGGCGCTCGAAACGCACTGCCGGTTCAATGATGAGCGGCCCCCATGGCTGGAAACGCGGGGCCAGGTAAACCGCCTGCGTCGTGCCGTCGGGTTTAAGCGCGGCGTTTCTCGTGCGAAAGATCGGGAGCAGGTTGCCGCTGACGATGGTCGCGAGCTGCCGCGACAAAGCATAGTCATAACTGGCCTCCCCCGTCTTGTATTCGAAGCCGGTGCGGAGGAGCGCCTGCGGCGTGAGATTCAAGGTCCAGTCCTGCCGCAACCCGAGCACGTCGAGTTGGCGGTCGTCGCGCAGGCTCAAGGATTGATAGCCGTCGAACAAACCGCTGCCGGATCGGTGCCAGTCCAGACGGGAAAACGAAAGCACTGCTTCCCCGGACAACCGCTCGCCAAAATCTCCGCGCCAGCCCGCCCACACATAACCGCTGTCATAGCTGCTGCGCAGATCGGGAACGTCGGCGGAATTCAGGGCCTTGAAGGAATCCCCGGCATAGAGCACATGCACGGACAGCGCCTGATGAGGCGTGAGTTCATATTCCACCTTTCCCGAGAAATCGTAGTAGAACGGTGAAACATCCACATCGCTGCCGCCCAGTTTGAGGGCAAGATCGAGATAGCCGCGTCGCGCGGCGGCGAGCCAGTGGCCCCGGCCATCATCAAAGGAACCTTGGCTCGTCGCACGCACGTTGGTTACACTCAGACCCAGAGTCGTTCGATTTTTGGTTCCCGGGTCCGCCTGTGTTTCCATCGTGAGGACGCCGGCCAGACGGTCTCCGTAGTCGGAAGTAAAACCTCCCGTCACCAAGCCGATGCTCCCGATCGTCTGAAGGTCCACAATCGAGAGGATTCCATCAAAATCCTTCAGGTGAAACGGCTCGATCAGGTCCACTCCGTCGAATCGCGCCAGCATCTGGTTGTTGGGTGCGCCGCGAACCCAAAATTTGGCCGAAAAATCGTGGGCACTTAATCCCGGCAGACGGGAGATCGTCCGGTAAAGGTCCTCTCCCAACTGCGGCAATTTTTCCAGTTCCGCACCGGTGAGAGTGACGTTTGGTGCGATACGCTCCTCCGCGATGTCGAAACGGCTCGGGGTGACGACCACTTCCTTCAGTGTAAGCAGATTCGCAAGATCAGTGGCTCTCACGGTGACTCCTTCCAATTGCTCGGTGCCATCGCCGTCCCGCAGCAGGGCAAGCCGGATCGGATTTAGCTCGGTCTGTTGGCCGGGCCGAACGGCGATTTTTGTCACCCTCAGGCTGCGGTATCCGCCCGCTTCAACAATCAAAGTCTGGGCACCGGCAGGCACGTCGCGCAGCGTGAAAAAGCCATCGGGATCTGATCGCACGTGCGCCAATGTCCCCAACACTTGGACATCCGCTTCCGCGAGTGGTCGTCCGCCCTGGGCGGTAACCATGCCGTGAATTCCGCCGCCCTGCGGTTTTGCCACCCGTCGCGACACGACGAACACGCCGGCCGAAGTTCGCGAGAACGCGAACCCGCTGCCGTCGAGGAGCAGTTGCATGGCCGCCTCGGGCTCATACGAGCCGGAAACCGCATGGGCTCGCGCGTTCCCCAAATCGTCGTGGCTGAAAATTACCTGCGCGTCGGATTGTTTGATGAAGGTTTGCAGCGCCGACGCCACCGGCTGCTCCGGGATGCTGAAATGCACCGGCGCCGCCGCGGCCAGCGCATGGAGGCAGGCCCACGCAATGGCCATCCCCAACCGCATTCCCGGAAAACGCGACGGACTTTTTAACCGAACGGATACAGTCACGCTATTCTGACGGGCGACCCGGTCCAACTACTCAACCCATCGCGCGCATTTCTTTCACGGTCCCCGCCGCGCATTTCCGATGATGCGGAAAGAGCCGTCGGAAATAGGCATCACTTGGACGGACAGGGCCAGCTCCAGTCCAGAAAAGAAACCTTTGAGATCGTCCACAGGGATCACACCGCCGGGATGAAGCCCGGCAATGTCCGAGGCCACCACAATTTTCCGCCCGTGAAATGCGCCCATGCGTTCCGCCGCCTCTGCCAGCGTGAGACCATCAAGCGCGATGCGACCCTTTCTCCACGCCACGACGTTTTCCAACGCCTCTGGGGGCAGCGTCCTTAGATTTGCTCTACCAGAGCCGAGGACCAGTTGTTGGCCCGGCACGAGGCTCTCTGTCTCGCCAGAGGCGGGTTGCATCGTCACTGCACCTTCCATAAGCGTCACCTCGACCGCACCGGTGCCCGAAACGCGAACATTGAACTGCGTGCCGGTGACGCGAATCGTCCCTGCCGAAGTTTTGACGAAAAAGGGATGCGCCGCGTCTTTCGCGACCGAGAAAAAGGCTTCGCCTTGGTTGAGCTGAACCATGCGTTGCCCGCGGCGAAAATCCACATGGAGACTGGACCCGGCATTGAGTTCGGCGCTTGAGCCATCCGCCATGGCATGCGTATGACGTTGCGTAGCGATAGTCGCGACGGTCGCCGTGTCGCGAATATAGGGGACGCCCCAGAAGGCGGCAAAAAAGAGGAGGATTGCCACAGAAGCGGTGCCGGCGATGCGCCGCCGCCTCCGCCGTCTCAGGCGGAGTTCAACCTTGGCGAGAAATTCCCCGCCCAAGCCGACCTCGCCCGGCCAATCCAATGCGCTGCGCTCGGGGTCGGCGGGTCTCCCGGATGGCGGGTTTCCGTCTTCGGTGTTCATCGCAGGGAGGAACCGTCAATGCCGCGGGTGCGCAGGTAGGCTTCGCACCTTTTCACGCCCAAGCGGCAATGATTTTCCACAGTCCGCTCCGACAGGCCGAGCCGGCGGGCGACCTCCTTTTGAGGGAGACCCTGAATTTTGTGGAGCAAGATGACTTCACGACAGCGCGTGGGCAGAGCCACCACGGCATCAGCCAGAAGATCGAGTTTCTCCTGCACCGTAAGTGCCGTGGCGGCATCCGGTCCTTCCTCTATGACGCGCAGCGCAGCCAAATCCCCCAACGGCTCGATGGGAGAATTGCGATTGCGGCGCAACAAATCGAGCGCCGCGTGCCGCGCTACCTTGTAGAGAAAAGCCCGGGCCGACTGGATGGGGCGGATGGCGTGCGCTTTCCAGACCCGCAGGTAGGATTCCTGGACGATGTCATCCACGTCGCGGACATCGGGGAACGCCCCCCGCAAATATGATTTGAGCTGCGGGCCGTGCGGCTCCACCTGGTCAGTGAACCACTCGGTGGCATTTTCGTGCTCACCTGATTCGCGGGGGAGAGGCGGCGTGTTCACGGGGAAGGAGCTTGGGTGTGCGTCGCTTTCTCCGTTTTCGGGAACGCCACACGTGATCAGCATTTGCCGTGGGGTAGTGTCAGAGTCGAATTCTTTCCGGCCGGATCGGTCCAACGTTTTGCTAGCGAGCCACGAAAAGTGGATACGCTCTGTCCGATGGAAAGTGCGCCTTACCCAAACGCTGCTCGTCACGACAACAATCACCATTCCGTCGCCAGATGAGAAACCATTATGCATTCTATCTCTCGCGGGTTTCACGGCGTTCTTGAACGATATCCTGTAAGGAAATCGCCGGAGATGCTACTAATGGTGTGACGCATGCCATCGCGCGCAGACCTCGAAATTCAATACACCGATTGGCTTCGGGAGCACCGGCGCATCCTGCTTAAAATCGCGGCTTCATTCGGCCGGGAAAAGGAGGATCAGGCCGATTTGTTTCAGGAGATGGCCGTCGCGTTGTGGCGCTCCCTGCCGGCTTTCAAGGGGCAATCAAAAACATCCACGTGGATTTATCGCGTATGTCTCAACACCGCCATCGCGTGGCGCCGCGCCGAGACGAAACCACGCGAGCATCATGAGCCGCTCGAACTGATACCCGAATTGACCAGCGATGCACCGCAGCCCAGCGATGCTCACGAACGCGACGAAACACTGCAACGGCTCTATGCGGGAGTGCGGGCACTGCCTCCCGCCGAACGTTCACTGGTCATCCTTCTGCTGGATGGACTGAGCTACCGGGAGATGGGCGAGATTTCAGGACTCACCGAAAATCATGTGGGCGTCGTATTAAGCCGCGCCCGAAGAAAACTCGCCGATGCAATGAAGGAGATATGCCATGAGCTTTGACGAACTGCAAAAAAACTGGAGCCGCCAGTTTCCTGCCAGCGACCACTCCACCGTCGCCCACGAAAAACTGATCCAACACATCCGCGAGACGGAACGCCGCTTTTGGGCCGCGGTGTTGCTGCGCGGCCTGGCCGACGCGTTCTGCTTCGTGGCCTTCGCATGGATTGTGATCGTTTCTGCGCAAGAAGGTCGGCCTTTCCCCCCTGCGGCGATTCGCCCGCATCGGGAAATCCTGATCCTTATGTGGACGCTGTGCCTAGCACTCTACGTTGCAGCCCTCAAATTGAACGCTCTCGGTTCTCCCCCCAATGGCCGGGACGATCCGCATACCCTCGCTGGGCGCGTTTGCCGTGATGGAAGCCGCTTCTGCGCGCTGATTCTCTGGCGCGATCTTCGTGAAATCACTGGAGGAGCCTTTCTGCTTTTCATGGCGACACTCCAAGCGTGGCACGCAACGCGATATGCTGCGTTGGACTGGTTTGCAGTCGGATTGTTGGCGCTCGCGATCGGCGGATTTGCCGGATTCCGCCTAAAATCGGCGCGTTATCGTCCACTCGTGAACGACACGCTCGCAGGGATGCTCGCGTGGTCCGTTGAGCAAACTCGTCGTCAGGTAAGAATGCTGGAGAATATATTCTGGTATCTTGGCCCGACAATGATTGCGGCGATTCTGCTGGCGCCGATCCACGCTGCCGTCGCGCAAGGCGCAATTCATCGCGCGGAGATGATCGCGACCTTGGCCTTCATCGTGGCGGGCCTGGTTGTTTGGCAGCTCAATCGCTGGACGGCCCGCCATCGCTTACGACCGCGGCTCGAAGCCCTTGAAAGGCTACAGGCGGAAATATCTGGCTCCTGAACATCCAATCCTAATCTCCATGAAACGCTTCCTTATCTGCGCCTCATTTGTGATCGTATCGCTTGCATCTCTGCAAGCCGCCGAAGCACCGGCTGCTGCCGGCCATTGGGAAGGCGCCATTGCGCTACCCAACGCGGAACTGGCAATCCGAGTCGATCTGTCAGTGGCCGATGGTGTTTGGAGCGGCATGATCGATATTCCGGCTCAGCGGGCGAAAGGCGCGAAACTCGATGCCTTAAAAGTCGAGAATGCCGAAGTCGCATTCGCGCTACCCGGCGTCCCGGGAAATCCACGCTTCTCTGGCCGACTGTCAGAAGAGCACACCACGATTACAGGCGATTTCAGCCAGGGCGGAAGCGCCTTTCCCTTTCGACTCGAGCGCAAACCCGCCTCAAACGCAGACGGAGCACCTTCCCCAACGGCGGAATCTAAATCACTCCAGCGTTTGCGCACCGCGCTCCAAGGCGACAAACCGGGCATGGCCGTTCTCGTGGCTCGCGACGGAAAAGTCGTGCTTCAGGAGGGACTGGGCTTCGCCGACATCGCGAACAAGGTGCAGATTACGCCAGATACGAAGTTTCGTATTGGTTCGATCACGAAACAGTTCACGGCCGCAGCGATCCTGCGACTCGCCGAACAGGACAAACTTTCCATCACCGATCCGCTCGCGAAATATTTCCCGGATTTTCCCGGCGCCGACAAGATTACCCTTCGCCATCTGCTGACGCACACGTCCGGAATCCATAGCTACACGGAAACTGCCGGCTTCCTGGAGCGCGTGACCAAGCCAATCGCGCCGGACGAACTCGTCGCCTGGTTTCGGAACGTTTCACCCGACTTCGCGCCCGGCGCGGGATTTCACTACGACAACTCAGGCTATTTTTTGCTCGGGATGATCGTAGCCAAGGTGTCGGGCAAACCGTATGGGGATTTTTTGCGCGAGACGTTCTTCGTTCCGCTCGGCATGAAGGATACTGGGGTTTACACCAATGCAGCTCCGCCGAAGGGAATGGCGGTCGGCTACAGTGCGTTGGATGCCAAGATTATTCCCGCCATCGACTGGGATATGTCGTGGGCGGGAGGCGCAGGCGCGTTGTATTCCACCGTCGGCGATCTCTTCCGCTGGAACGAGGCGCTTTTCGGCGGACGCGTTCTGAGCGAAGCCTCGTTCAAGCTCGCAACAACGCCCATCGAACTGCCACCCGATGGTGACGGCATGAGGTATGGATTCGGGGAGATCATATTTACCATAAAAGGGCTGCCGGCTATCGGGCATGGCGGCGGCCTAAATGGCTGGCTCGCCGATCTGCTGCGGCTACCGGATCAACGATGCACGGTGATAGCACTATCCAATGCCATGCCGCCAGTCTCGGGCTTGGCACCGGCGGCGGTCACTCGCGCTCTCGCGCAAGAATTTTTTGCAGACGCGATGCGGAATGCACCCACGCCGGTCGAAGACGTTTCGGTCGATCCGAAGCAATTTCGCGACTACGTCGGACGTTACGATTATCGCTCTGGAATCCTCTCCGTGACCGTCGAGGGCGACGCGTTATACGGCCAGCTCACCGGCCAGCCGAAAGCACGCCTTTACCCTAGGGCGCCGGACGACTTCTTCTTAAAAGTAGTGGAGGCAGGAATCAAATTCCTGCGGGGCACAGATGGGAGTGTGACGGCAATTCAGCACAGCCAGAATGGCCAAACTTTCCGCGCCCCCCGGATTGAGGAGAAGCCGGTCGCTTTTACTGCTGAACAACTGGATGCCATCGTCGGTCAGTATCGTTACAGTCCACAGGTGGTTTTGACGGTGACACGTGATGGCGTGCAGTTTTTCGCCCAGTTGACGGGCCAGCCCAAACTGCCGATTTTCGCGAAATCGGAAACTGAATTCGAATGGCACGCCGTCCAAGCGAATGTTCGCTTCGTGAAAGGCGAGGATGGCAAGGTGATCAAAGCGATTCACATCCAGGGTGGTCGTTCGATCGAGGCCCCCAAAATCGACTGAAGCGATTAGCCAGATGCGACGATTCAGATGATGTGCATTGCGGAAAAAGGCTTCTCCGGCCGCACGACGACCGGCGACATAACAACGATTTCTCGATTTTAGGTCGCGACCTAACCGGTCCGCCTATTTTGAAAGCAGCAGTTGCTGCCCACTCTCATCAACGATAGCCACACCGTTGCCGATGGAGCCACTAAGCAGGCTATGCGAAACGGCTTCTTGCAGGTAACGTTCGATTGCACCGCGCATAGGGCGAGCACCTAACGTGCGGTGATATCCCAGCCGGACCAAAAATTCCACCGCAGCGTCGCTGACTTCAATTTGATGGCCGAGAGAAGCCATTCGCCCACATTCGCTCGCGATCATTATGCGGCAAATTTCCCGTTGGACTTCATACGGCAATCTGGCGAACACCATCGTTTCAGTGACACGGCCGAGCAATTCCGGCCGAAGGCGCTCACGGACTCGCATAAGAACGGTTCGCTCCACCGAGGCGAAAGGCGCATTTTCCATCCGAATCGCTTCCTCGGAGCCGATATTGCTAGTGAACACGACGTAGAAACCGCGGAGGTCGAGCCCTTCACCGGTGGCAAGCGTGATACGAGCGTCCTCCAAGATTTGTAGGAAAAGATCGAGAACGAGCGGATGCGCCTTTTCGATTTCATCAAATAGCAAGGTGCCACGAGCGACGCCGTGTAAGGAACGGCCCAACAACCCGAAATCATCACGACTGCCGCCGATTAGTTTTTCGACCGCGATCTGATTTTGATACTCGGACATATCGAAACGGATCGGAGCGCTGCCGTCGAAGAGGTATTCGGTGAAGACATTTGTGGTCTCCGTTTTTCCTACGCCGGTGGGACCAACGAACAGAAACGAACCCTTCGGGCGTCGCGAATGGGCTAGGCCTAACTCGCCTCTCGTCAGAACTGAACAGATGCGCGGTATCACCTGCGGTTGCCCTTTGATCTTCGCAGCCACATGATGCGGCAGCTCACGCAGTCGATCCGTGAGGGTCGCATGACCTCGGCCATTGGCTGCCGTTGTCAGTTCCGATACCATGCGGGGGATTTCCCGTCCGCGCCCTGCGGTGGCAGCGTGACCTTACGAAAGGCGCCGTTGCAGTGTTGAACCACCGCCTCGAATTTCCGGAGCTTCCGCAGTTGATGAGGTTCGAGCCAGTATTTGTCCTCCTCGGTCCAAGACGTGCTGCGCTTTCCGGCTGTGTAGCCGATAGTGCGTTTCTTCGCCTTACGTTTTCCAAGCGTGTCGGCGGCGATTTTAGCGGAGTCTTCGTCTGCCGCACAGAATGTCACTCGATTCGCCATGTTCGCGATGAAGACTTTGGCCTTTCGCTCATCGTTCATCGGCGGGATGAGCGATTGGTAAGACTGAGTTGCGGCGACCACCGTCGCACGAGCCTCGCGAATCACATCGACCACATTGTAATCCGACATGCCGTCGTTGGACGCTGTGACGATTTTTTGCGCCTCGTCGGCCCACAGGATCAGGAGATTGTCGGCGGCACGGGCTGAGGCCGGCTTGTCGAAGCGGCGCAGCGCGTGCGCGTAAAACGAGAGTTTCAGGAGGGTGTTGATGTAACGGCGCTCGACCTGATACCGCTGCGGCAGCGAGACGCACACCACCTTGCCAGCGTCGAGTTCATCGAAACGGAAACTTGGCTTGGCGGGGCAGAAGACTTCGGCGATGCCCGGCTCGGCGAAACAATGGAGGTAGTTGGCGACGGTCGTTTTCACGCCGCCGAGTTGCTCGGGCGGCTGCGATTTGAACGCTCCATCATAATGGGCGATGAGCAGCCGTCCTTCCGGTGAGTTCTGTTCTTCCAAAAGCGCCATCACTTCTTTCATGGCGGTGTCAGAAGTGAGCATGGCGTAAGCGCTGCGTAACGTCACCGAGACGCCCGCCGTGGCGAGAACCTGAAACGCAAACTCGATTTGAACCTGCGCCTGCATCCGAAAAAAACTCTGCTCGGAGCGTTGACCCAGCGAGGCCGCGACATCGCAAACGATCTTGGCTTTTGCCGAGTAGGGAAGGTGCGGATTATCCAGAAAATTGAAGGTGTGGGCCGGCGTCCAATCGGCCGGAGCGTCAGGGGGCCGCACTTGGAGAAGGACCAAATCCCGCTCGCGCCCGAGCTGCCGAAACATCGGCAGAAGCGTTTCCCAATAGAGCCCCTTGTCATCGACACAGACGCCGCCCCACGTGGGGCAATTTTGCGAAACCTGCCAGAGCATCCGGTTGATCGCACCGGTTGTCTTGCCGGTGCCGATTTGTCCGGTGATGAGCCACCCGCGACAAAAATCCTCCACCGACCAACTAAAGCCGCCGAGCCGCAGCATCACTGGCGAAGCGAATCGCCGCGAAGCGCTGGCCGCGCAATAAATCTGCCAGAGCGACAAGACTGCGAATCCGCCCGAGAGACTGCGCACGATACCCGCGTGGGGCCAGAGCGCCAACGCGGCCCAAGCACTGCACACGGCAAGAATCAGATTCCCAATCATAAGCGGGCACGGCGCCCCAACGATAGATTCCCTCGCGGCGTTTCAGAGCCGGACAGAACAATGCTTTTCTAGGACGCTTCGCGGATTTCGCGGGCGTCTGCGGGTGCGCAAACCTCAATGCCGACAATGAACGGTTCCTTTTCTCCCATTCGGGAACGGTATTGTGCCGGCAGATCGCGAAGAACCCCGATCCGCTGCGCCGCCAGGTCGGCGAGCAACGCATGCAAGTTCTCCCCCGTCACCGTCACTCGATAATTGGCGAACCGCAGGTCAATAAGACCATCCTCGTCCTTTCCGCTCAGGCGTGCACCGATGAATTGTGCCCATGGCAGGACCCAGCTTTCGCGCTGCCACTGACAGACGAGCAGACCCGAGCCGCCCGGCTGAATGGACACACACGAGAACTCGGCCGACTTTGCGGTGCGCCGTTCGCTGACTTCTTGTTGGAGCGAGTTCATATGGCGATGCGTTGATTTCGACGCTGGGCCTGCACCCGCGCTACGACGGCCCGATGACAGCGGTGACGTTCAGCGGCATCCTGAGCGCACCGCTGCCACTCCGGCCAGCTCACGGACGCTGCCGAAGTCGCCGGTTTTAAGTCCACCGCCAACTCGCGGTCGCCAGCACGAACTATGTTTTCCCGCAATTCGACTTTGTCCGACGTGAACACGAGCACCCGTTTCCGTCCGCGTGTGATGCTCACATACCACTGGTTCGCGTTCGTCGCGGCACGGCTGGCAGCGTCGGCGAAAAGCACCGTATCCACCGTCTTGCCTTGCGAGCCGTAAGACGTGACAGCGTAGCCACGAACAAAAACTCGCTGAGAGGGCGCAAGGGTCTTCGTCTCGGCATCGTCGCCTATCACCACGAGCGCACCATTTTTCTTCACGTGGCGCACGGTGACGAGTTCGCCGTTGGCGAATTTCTTTCCCTCGACGGATTCCCCGTTCGCCTTGAGTTGCAACCGATCACCGGGCGCTATTTCCATTTCGGCGCGGGCCGCGACGGTGAGGCGACTGGCGTAGCGATAACTGAGGGTCGAGCGACGCCCGTCCTTCACCAGCACGATGCCGCGACTGTTGGTCCCGGCGATTTCGCAAAGTTCGCCTTTGGCGTAGCGACCGTAGCGTTGGAGGAAACAAGCATACTGCCCCGGCTCATAAAAGCGTGGGTCGCGCTTTTGGGCTTCGCCCAAGTCGAGCGAACGAAACGTCGTGAGCTTTTCACCGCTGCCGAGCTGTCCCGTGGCGCGGAGTTGGTCGCGGATGGCGTCGTTAATTGCGCGGGTTTCATCGCGGGTCTGAGCGACAACGAGCGCCATTTCTTTCCGGCTCACTGCCGACACGTATTCGGTTGCGAGCGCGGAACGGCGGTCGGTGGCATCGCACTCACGAATGCAACCGAGCCGGTCGAGCCGGTCGAAAGATTCGCCAATGTTGCCTTTCGCTGCCGCCTTCACGGCAGCACGGTAGCGACGGATGAATTGCCGTTCCGATGCTGTGACGCCGAGTTTTGGATCTTGCCGGCGGATTTGTTGCAGCCGGATCGGCCTGACGCCCGAATGCTTTTCGATAGCGCGAAGGGCGTCCGAAGCCGCGACCGCGCCATGTTGCCGTGTGTCACCAGACAGAATTAACCGGCCCGCGTTGGCCTGGACGACACGGATTAACTGCCCAAGCTCACGACCGCCGACCTGACCGGCTTCATCGAGAACGACGACAGTCCCACGCGAAAGCTGTTTCGCAACAAGGAACCGCGCCAGCGTTTCGGCCGGCAGGCCATCGGCCTGCAAGTCCCGCACTTGCTGGCGCTGCGGCGCGAGGACAACCACGGAGCGATTAGCGGCGGCCAATCCACGTTCGACCTCTTGCAGCGTGCGACTCTTGCCCGTGCCTGCCCCGCCGCTGAACAACGTAATAAGGTGCCGGCTGGCGAGAATTTTTTCGACGGCCGCCTTTTGCTCCGATGATAACGCTTCGCTTGCGCGATAGCCGGGGGCCAGTTTGCCATGCTCGTTCTGGCCATCATGGGCCGCAACGACGCATTCGAGTTCCCAGCCGAGGACTTCACGCGAGGTGAGCCGATTCGTGCTGCGCTCGCGGACGTAGCCGCGTTGATCAATGGCGGCGCGCAGTTCCCGGAGACTGAAATTTTCGCCGCGCCCGCGCGCCAGGGCTTCCGACCAAAGCTCTGGCTCCGACACCACCGACCGTCGTTCGAACAAATGTTCGTCAGCCCACGCCAGAGCCGCTGCCGCATCGATCCGTGTCGCAGCTTCGGCCGCCTTCGGTTTCAACGCCGCTAGTGCCTTGGTTTCGTCCGGCACAAGCTGCTTCATCCAGGATGGTCGCAGTCGATCCGCCGTCGAATCCTTCATCTTTCGTTTACGGTCATCGTGTGCCACCTGCCGCCGCAGGGCATTCACATCTACGCGCAGTCCCTCACGTTCGAGCCGCCTTTTGGCTTCGTCGTCAATCTGCCGATGCCGCTTAGAAAAGCGCGTGATGACGCTGCGGGGCACGCCCTTGATTTCAAAATCGCGGGAGTTGGACTCAAGGACGTAACCGAGCGACCGGAGCCCCTTCGCAAGTTCGTGGTAGTAGAGATTCTCGGCGAACTTTTGCGCGCGATACATGCCGTGAACTTCAAGCGCCTTCCAACGTTGCTCGACCGGATCGAAAGTCGCATTGAGCACGACGCAATGCGTGTGAAGATGCGGATCGAGTTCCCGACTCGTGTCATGGCGGAAAGCGGCGGCCACGATGTTCCCCGTCGCACGTTCGCCATGCTGCCCCGATTTCCGCACGCGCGCGGCGGCGAACTTTTCCAGCTCGACCATCGCCTGTTTCACCGCGCGATCGTGCAGCTCCGAAATACGGTCATCCTGTAACAGCGCGACCACGGAAACGGATTTCGGCGGGCTGATGGTGAAGTCGTAAAACACTCGCCGATTCGCGACCGTCTGCCCATTTTCGCGCCGTTGAGAATTCTTACGCGCCGTCAGTTTTTCCTTCGTGGTCGGGTTCAATCCATCACACAGCGCCAGGAAATCCGGTTCCTTGACGGAGCCTTTGAGGCCAAGTTTTTCGGCACCTTCACCGAACCATTCGCCGGCTACTTTCTTGCCTTGGGCATAGTAGTCGCCCACGGAAAGATGCTCGCGGAAATACTCCCGCGCGTGCTGCAAATTCAATTGGGCTTTGGGCGTTAGCATGGGTCGGAATTGCCGACGGAGCGGCTTGGACTTATACAACGCAGCCGCGTTGTTTTGATCGGAGGACGCGTTACTCCTTACGTGAAAACGTAAGGTTTGAACTGACGTAACCACGGCCTGCCGACTTGCCTTTGGCGCGCGTCAACCGGCGCATGAAATGCGCTCTCGGAGGAAATGGGGCCAGCCGGCGGGGTGCGGGTATCGGCCCCTATTTCCGACATCCACGAAGGCGCGGCCCGCGGCCATCAATCGCCGCGCCCTCGTGGCCCTCGCGGAGCGATGCGGACGCGCGCGGAGACTGGGGGCGACTCGTCGCTGCGCTTGCCGCCGCCGTCGCTGGCCGCCATCCGGCGAGCACCCGCCGGCTCGCGGCTGCGCTTGCTCCTCGCGCCCCCAGACTCCGCGTCGGCCGCCGGGTAGTCGCACCTGCGTCATCATTTGAAAAATGGGGACACCCGTTTTTCCGACGCGCCGCTGATCGTTGAACCGCGATTGCGTGTGGCACCACACCAGCTTTCAAATGGACTTGTTCTGCCAAGAAAAAACATGACCCCGAAATGGCTGCAATTGATTCGTGCTGTGCCCTCGAATCCTCACATCGCCCGCGATGCCCTGACCGTGACCTTCTTGGTCGGAGGCAGCCGCGCCGCCCTTGAAAAGCGAGAGGTGCTGGCAGAAGCAGCGCGGCTGGAGTTGTCGGGTTTGATTAAGGGATTCGTCGAACAGGCTCCAGAACAGCACGTGGTGAGCATCTCGCGGTGTGGCGCCATTCGGCAACCGGTCGTCAGGCTGCTGGACGCCCGCTATTCTTCTGCCGCACTACATGCCGTCCAATCGGAGACTCAATCTAGGCGGACGCTGATTGTGGAGTCAGAGTTTGCTCCGTCCGGGTCGCTCTCTGTTTCAAGCCTTACTGAGCGGCTTTTTCAGGAACTAGGAACAGCACTGTGCGCCGGAAGATTCAGCTACCGCAGGGGAAGCTACGATTCATTCAACGACGAAGAGATCCTGTTTATCGAAGACACTACGCAACCGTAAGTGCGATCCTCAAATGAACGACTTCTCGCTCACTAATACTACCTTCGTTTCGGGTCAGTTCTGCGATCCCAAGATCGTTGCGGCTTCCGACCTGAGTGACTTCTCGTCCGAAAACGCTGGACCACCGTCCATCTACAATCCCGCGCTCATCGAATCTGCGAGGAACCTTTACTCGCAAACACCCGCATCCAAGGTCGCCGAGCGGGTAATCAGCAGACTTGAGAAAAAAGAATATGTGATCCACGAGGAGGGTTTGGCGGATTACAGCCGCATACTCCAATCACTCGCGTTCGACCTTCAGCTCACATCGAGCGATTGCTACCTAGCGCCGCTTCGCGGTGCGCGATTTCCAGCGCTTTTCACTCAGGTGATGACAAATCGCATCCAGTTTGAATCGTTCGATTACAAAGAGGGGGCCGACCGGGTCGAAAACAAAGACCCCCGTATCAGAGCTGACCTTTCCGCGATTATTGCACGGAGAAATGGCGACAAAGAGACTTTCACGATCACTGCGGTGGATGTCGTCAAAGGCGGCTGGGGAATGCCAGCACTAGTCGATCTCTTGGAGGAGTTGAAACTCGCTCACGCCGTTTACCGGCCACAGGCTTGGCACGTCGATCTTCGCATGCTCCATTCGACGCCGCTGACGGACAGGCTCCATTCACTTGAACATCGCTCGAACGCCAACATCACGGTGCATCCGAAATTTTATCATGTTTCAGACACACTGGTGGAGGATTTCGACGCAGCGCTTGGCTTCGTCATTCAAGGCAAAGGCACTCCAGTCAAATTCCTGAAGCCGGCCGCGATTGAAGGTCAATTTCTCTACAAGAACGGAGCGGACGTTTCACTCATCGAGTCATCCGATCTCTTCGTGACGATGCAGGACTTCATCGCTAACAAGGTGACCACCGACATGACGACCAATCCCGATCTCATTCAGATCGGAAATCTTTGGAAGGACTATGTGAACAAAGGCTGACTGCCGACATTCCGAATCGAGTCAGCTACCGGGTCGCATCTGCTCATCGTTGAAAAATCGGAACAGCCGTTATTCCGACGTGCCCTCGAAAACTCTCTGCGAAGCAAAGCTAGATTCCGCCGACACCTGGCATTTCTGTGATCAGTCGGTGCGAAAGAGCGTAACCCGTATTTGTGGGCAAGCGTGACAAGATTCCCCCGCTAGTCATGATGCCCCACATGGCGGCACTGGTTATTCCCTTTCGAATCGCGATCCCAACGAGACGGCCGTTCTCGTCAACAATCGCTCCGCCGCTACCGCCATGCGTGAAGCCAATCGGCGTCGTGTAGGTCGCAGCGGTGAATTCCTTACCATCGATTTTCATGGGCATCGGCACGACCGACCCAAGCATGGTATCAACACACAGCATTGGCCGGATAACGTGTTTGAAAAACCGTTCGATTTCCTTCCGCACGGTCGTCATGTCCGGATTCATCACTTCGAAGGCTTCGTCGAACATGAATGGCAGCAATATGTCATCCGGAAAGCCGCCCATCATTACCTCGGTCCCTTCCGGCGGAATGTCATCCCTCAGTTGCAAATGATCGAGCCCTGCCAGCGCCTTCAAGGGCTTCAAAATTGCGAGGTCGATTGGCAACGGCCGAATCAGCATTGGTTCGCCGATGTTAATCGCCAACCCAACCGGAGACGCTATTTTGTAGTCCACTGGCCCTAAGTCTCGAATATGAACTGTGAGCGTTCCCGGCCTCGCCTGACCAGCAGAGGCTACGACGTGCTGTGCTGTCAGAATAGTTCCTGACGAAGAAACAAGCACCCCGCTTCCCCCGCCGGTTTTGCCTTCGTGCTGAATCAGCACCCGGCACACCGTTTTTTTAAGCAAGGCGCATAGATCGACTTTATTCACGTCGGGCTTTTACGACTGCGCGGCGCATGAATCCAGCCAGCAGTTTCAACTGAGACGGTCCGAGTTCTTTGAGCGACATCACCGGATTTTTCAGCGCGAGTTTTTCCCGTGCGTAACCGTAAACGCTCGCCCGATCCCAACCGAGTTCGCCCGCCAGAGAAAAAACCGCCCGGAAAAAATCGGCTTCATAGGCAGCCGGATTTCGTCGGCGTAGCCGCGAACGATAAGTCGCCCGCTGTTGTTTCAAGAAACTCAACGCTTCGTCGCCCCGCTCACGCGGAATCAGTGAGTAGGACGCGACGTTGAAGCGACGCTGAAGCATCCGATGCACGGCGGCGTAATTTGGCCCGGCATTGTCACCGGCAAGGCGAGTCGCGACCTCGCCGATCACCTCGCGCAAGCGGTCGCGTTGCTCCGTAGTCACGTGGCGTTCATCCGGCGTGATGACACTGCGGTGCACGTGCTTCGCCGCGTGAACGACGAAATCCCGGCCCGCCACCTGCACGCGATTACCGTCACCGTTCACAGTAACGGCCTGCCGGCCTTCCTCCGCAGCCGGCATCAATCTCGCGAGGTCCTCGACCAACCTCATTAGCTCGGAATCGGAGTTCAATCCGACGGCGGCTGTCTCCTCGACGAGCATGCCTTTTCGCATGACGGATTCCGGTTTCTCCGTCGCTAGGTCGAGCACCTTTGCGCCGTCCGAACCCTCACCGAATTTCTTCCGCATGTAATAGCGGGCAGTGTCGAAAATCTCTTTCACGGTCTGAGCCGTGGCGTCTTGCACAGGTTTTTTTAGGAACGCAGCGGCGGAGAGCAGGGTGGCAATGATTGCTTCTGTATTCATCTTGCCCATCGCCGCCGGTCAACCGGCCAGCAATAGCGCGCGCTACAGGGATTGACGCAACCACGGGCGAGGTCGCGCACACCGCAAGCCCGGCGGATGGACGGGCCGATTCCGGTTTCGGTGGGGCTAACTTCTCCGCGCGTTTTCCCATGTTACACGCCCAGTCAAGGCGCGGCTCGCTGACGCTCGACTCGGCCTTCCCGCCGCCGGCCTTCCCCTTCGCGCGGAGCACTTCGGCTCCGTGCTCAGCGGCCGGCGTCGTGACTTGGGCGTGCCTCATGGGCTAACGCGCGGGCAGGAGCCCCGGCAATCGGACATGGCGTCCGGCCCGAGGCCGCACCCGAGCGGCGGCATCATGTATCAGATCTTATTCGACTTCGCCGGTAACGACCAAGAGCCGGCTTTTCCGATGGCGGTGGGCGAACAACCGCAGCAGCGGCTCGAAACCTTCGGCGTTCAGGCCGTGAGCGACACCGAACTGCTGGCAATGATTCTCCAGGGACCCGGCATGAGTGCGAGTGAAGCGGTGACGATGGCGTCCCGGCTAATTGCCGAAGCGGGGTCCATCGCGGCGTTCCTCTCATGGCAACCGAACGACTATCGGCGGACGAAGCGCATTGGGCAGTTCAAAGCCTCGCAACTGACGGCGATTTCCGAGATCGCACGGCGGATGATGATGCCGCGGACCGCCGCGCCCTTGCTCAACCGACCTGAGCTGATAGCCGAGCACTTCCGGCCCATTGTGCAGGGGCTTCCAATAGAAAAATTCTGGGTCGTGCTACTCAACCGAAAGAACCGCCTGATCAAACGAGTTGAGATTACCTCCGGCACCGCTACGGCGGCGCTGGCGCACCCGCGAGAGGTATTCCGGGCCGTGCTACGCGAGGGAGGCGCTACGCCGGTCACAAGCGTGGCCTGCATCCACAATCATCCCTCGGGTTCACCCGAACCGAGCGCTGCCGACATTCATGTGACGCGCCAGCTCCGGGAAGCTGCCAAGGCTCTCGACCTCGACTTGGCCGATCACGTAATCATCGGCGATGTCGCCTCGGACCCAAGTGGGCTGGGATACTATTCGTTTAGGTCGGCAGGGCTACTCTGAGCCTTCACCAATCCCGATGGGGCGACTAGTTAGTCGGCGGCCCAACTACATTGATAAGTAAGAACTCTTCACGAGGTGCGCGCTCCGACCCGATCAGATTTACGGTGAAGTGCCGCTGTTCTCCAGTGGCAAGCGTTGCGGGCAATTCGAAATTTGGCAGGAGTTTTTCCACCTCGGCACTCGTCGCCGCTGCGAAATCAACCTGAGCCGCCGCGTCTGCCGAGCGCATCGTCCACAAGTTCATATTCAACACCGTGGGAATACCGATGGCGCGCGATTTGCGATACTCTGTGATGCTGTCGGAATTGAGCCCTGAAATCACCGGCACCACGCCTGATTCGCGGAGCACCTGGTAGTTTGCTTGAAGGCCGGCCTTGATCCGCGCCGCATAGGCTTCAGCCTGCGCTTGCGTTTCCGCGCGGATGCAAAGCGGAAACCAATAGAGCTGATCCGAGGCCGTCCAGAACTCGAAATCGACGAAGTATTGTCTAGATCGCGGCATTCGGAGTTGGGACGGCAACCGCGGCCACAGAGCGAGTCGCGCTACTTGCGCTTTTTCATGAGCCCGAGCGCCTTTTTGATATTCTGCACAGAGGGCAGCGAGATGCCGAGCGACTTTGCGATTTCGCCGCCGGTCTTCCCGTCATCCACCATCTTCTTCACGCTGGCGCGCGTCTCATCCGTAATGACGGCGCGTTTCCGGCGTTTGGAAGCGGCTGGTTTGGCCGCACTTTTCGTCGCGCCCGGCTTGCGGCCACGGCGTTTGCCGCTCGCGGCTTTGACCGCGCTGAGGAAAGCAGCCGTGGTTTCAAAACCATACTGCGCCGGCAGCCCGGCCAGTTCCTTCCTTAATTCATTCGCGATGGTGGATTCGAGCTGTGCCACCTTCGATTTTGCCACCTCCAACTCTTTGATTTGGTCCGCGAGCATCTCGTCCTTTTACCGCGGCTGGGAGGCAAGGCAATCCTGCCGTGGCTAACCAAGCAGTCGTGCGACAAACTCCACCGCACCGTCGAATCGCACTTCATCAATCGTGATTCCCCGGCGTCGCCACTCTCGCAATGACCCACCGGTGAAAGCGAACGCCAACGTCTTTCCCATCGTTACGAACTCCCGTGTCGGACTGCGGGCAGCCAGCACATAGGGCAAGACGAGCAACATGAACTTCGCGAGATCGAGACTCACGTTGAGATTTGAAGCGTAGATTCGCTGCAAGCGCGGGAGTGCCGCGAACAAAAACTTCGGCGCGGGATCACAACCGGCCTGACACGCCACCAACATGATTCGGCGCGGCTGAAAGGGTTTCAGATATTCTGGGAACTGTTTCCAAAATACAAATTCGTCACTAGCCAAACGAATGCCGCTGTCGTTTGCGTGTCCTACTACCACTACCAGATCGAAGACACGTCTGCGTGACACCAAGTCGCCTAGCTCCCGAAGCAAGTTTCCGCGATCCGTTCCGTTCACCATCTCAATTTGCGCTCCAACCCCCACGGCCGAAATCAGCGACATGCGCAGCGTTTCATCGTCAAGGGCGAGCCCTTGTTGTCGCAGTCGCTCCACGTCACACCGAACGATAAGTAGCGACTTTTGCTTAGGGGATCGCCGACGCGTTCTCATCCCAAATTTCATACTAAGCACGCTATTAGCGCAATATCGGTCCGCTACCTGCGAGATTCCAGTTTTTCCGGATCACGCGCCGCGTGATACACTGCCAACACGACGATCCGATCTGCTTCGTTGAGGAAATGAATCGTGTAGGGGAATCGCTTCACCACCGCACGGCGCACGGGACCGCGCACGGCGCGAAAAACCAGCGGCATGGCGGCGATCCGCGCTAGCACTCCATCCACAGCATCCTTGAATTCCAAGCCGAGCCCGGCGCGCTCACTTTCATACCATGCCACAGCCTCGTCGTATTCGCTCCGGGCGATAGGCCGGAAAACGACCGCCCGCGTCATGACTTCCGGCCAAACTTCGCTTCCGTCCCAGCCTTGATTTCATTCCACGGCACAACATCAGCCGGGTTCGCTTGGTGCTCCGCCAAACGGCGATCCAGTTCGGCTGCTTGTGCTCCCGTCAGGTCCAAATCCTGGTCGGCAAATTCATCCCAAATCTTTTCCACCGCTTCCCGGCGTTCGGCGGGAGGCAGCGCGCGCAATTGGTCGATGATTTCGACGGCACTCATGGTCTTAGACTACTTCACAGTTCACTTAGCGCAAGGTCGGTTTACCACTCCAAAAATTCTTCGCTTTCGTCCGTCAGTGCGCGGAATCGGCTTGGCTGGTTTTTGCACCCTGATTCATTGCTTTGAAGGGGCTGGTTGGTGGGGTGGGCTTGGCTCGGGAGGTGTCGCCGGAGCGACGCGCATCGTTCCCTACGATGCTTTGCCACGGCCCGTCCCGCCCCGAACGCGGGCGGGCCTAACTGGGCACATGCGTCCCAGCCCCCGCGAAATCAGCCACCAGCACGGGCGAGCGACCGCGTGCGCGGACGACCGGCGCGAACGTCGCGGCGGATGCCGTGGCGGGTGCAGAAACGCCGGATTTCTTTCGTGCCGACGTTGAGCTTGAGCGTGGCGAGATGCGCCCGCAGTTCGCGCGTGCGGTAGGACTCACGAGGATGCCGCAGCATATAGAATAGCGCGTGCAGCTTCCAGCGGTCCGAGTAACCGAGCGACGCGCGGCGTTTGGTTTTGCTTTCGTAGCGGCCGAGCAAGGCAAGGGCCTTGTTAAGATGTTTGAGCGGCCGGCGACGGCCCTGCGGCAACGTCCATTGCAGGAATTCAACCCCGGCCCACGCGAGCAGCGGAGAGGGCTTCCCGACCTTGCGCCAGTCGTGCGCCAGCAGGAACACGCCGAGATCAACGGTGCCCGCCTGATAGCGGCGGACGAGATGCACGACCTCGGCCCACGTCAGACCGCCGTAAAGCTGGGCCGGCATCTGCGTCTTGAGCTGGCGGCGCACTTCGCGCCAGGTCTCGGCATCGTTGGTTAGTTCCGCGAACGTCTCCGGAGGAGTGCCGGCGGCATCCGCGATCATTTTGCCGACGGCGGCGCGCACCTTGGAATCACGTCCGAAGTCCTCCCACAGCCAGTGCCGTAACTCGGGCGATTGGCGGCATAGCTCGATGAACTGCGCGACGGTGGCGCTTTCATCATTGTGCGCCACCAGTCGGCGGAGGAGCGAGTCATCGCTTGATGTGGGACCGGGCCGGTTCATGGCTGATCCTTATTGGAAAGCGACGAACCAGCCAAGTTCGGAGGCCCGGCCTCGAAAATCCGCCGCAGGTGATCGTAGAGCGCCCGCAAGTCCTGCCGGAACGCCGTCCACCGCTCCGGAGGAGTGTGGGCGGCATCGCGCTTGATAGCCACGAGGAGCTTGCCCGCGAGCCGGACGTGCGCGGGCAGCTCATCGACATGCGCGGAATTGGCCCGCGACTTTGGTTCGGTGGCGATACCAAGCCGCAGGTAGGCTTGGCGAAGGCTCAGGCCCTCAAGGGCCGACACATCGGCGACACCTTCCGCAAGGCGCATGTATTTTTGCGCGGTGCGGGGCGACGCCCGGAAATTTTCTTCAAGCCAGAGAATCCACGCGCCATCGCCCATCGCGCGCCGGACGCGCTTTTTCTCCGCGAGCAAAAGTTGCCCGGCCTGCCACGCCGCGACGAGCGCGACGTGCAGGCACTTTTGGGATTCGTCCGTCTGCCGGACAACCTCCGCGTGCAGTCGGTTAATGTCCGACGCGACGGACCCTTTGGCCGTTGTGCTCATGACTCCATGCCAGTCGTGAGCCGGAAGCTGTCGGCGAGTTTGTGGACGTGCTGGCGGGTGCGTCCCGTCACATCGCCGATTTGTTCGAGTGTCGCGCCATCGAGCAGATCGGGCCGGATGCAGTAGAGGGCGACCGACGTGCGCAGCCCGCGATCCTCGACGGTGGGCGCATCGGCCATCCAGATCAGCAAGCGGCAGACGACTTCGAGGGCAAGGGCACGCGCTTCATGGCGCGGATTGATCGGTTCGGCGAAGAAGGAATCATTGTTGTTTTGTTTCATGGGTGATTTGGGTTCGCCTCACCCTACGCCCGTCCCGCGATCCAAAATAGGCCCCGCGTTTGGTATCCCTGCGCGAGGGCGCGGGCCGCGAACCACATGGTTCGTTTTTGGCGGAAAAAAACGCCGCGCTGGCGTGAACCAGCGCGGCGTCGAATCCAGCGGGCGGTTATCAGCCGCGCGCAGGCACTTTCAGTCGTGTTCGGATATGCAACGCGACCTCGACGGGATCGAAATAGACGAAATGTCCGACGCGATGAAACGGGATGCGGCGGAGTTTCGTCCACTCACGCAGCGTCCGAATCGACGGCTCCTTGCCCTGCGGAAAAATCCCGCAGAGGCGGAGGCCGAGGATGTCAGTGAGCCGGCTTTCATTGGAGGAAGTTAATGGCGTGTTCACGCCGCTGGTTGCACGTCAACTACGCGGCGGACTTTGCCTGTCCGACAGGTAAGGCCATGACCGGCACGGCGTGGATCGTGCCGTCCACATGCTTCGGCAGTATGCCGAAAAATTCGGCGGCTTCCTCCGTGCTTTTCAAATCAAGGTAGTGCTTGCGGATGATGCTTTCGGAGTTTCCCGCTTGTAACGCCGCATCGCCGAGGGAACGGAATTTCCCGACAAACATCGAAATGAAGGTGTGCCGCAGGATGTCATGGCTCAGGTTGAACTTTTTCCTAAACTCCAACCGCAGCCGGCGAAACCCACGCGGCCAGATCGGAAATTTGTCCAGCGGATAGGCGCGCAGCCAGGCCGCTAGGTTGGGCTGAATGGTTACGGACCGTTTCATCCGAACCTTGGACACGTCCGGCTCAACGAGGATGACACCGGTGTCGAGCCGCACGTGCTCTGGCTTGAGCTTGGAAATCTCGCCTTGGTAGAGGTCGGGGCGGATGCCGGCGAACAGGCAAAGCGCGATGAACGGCACAAGAGCGCCACCGTGGTTTGTTTCCGCCCATTCCATGATTCCGGCGCACTGTGCCGCCGTTAGCGTCGGCGCGGAGCCGCGTTGGTGGCCGACACCGCGAAAATAGGGCACTTTTTCGATGACGTTGGTCGCGACCCAATCTTTCAGCAGGCAGTGCTTCAAGAAGGCACTGAGCAGTCCGCGACGGTTGTTGTAAGTCTTCTTCGAGGCATCCCCGCGCTTGAAAAACTCCACCAAGGCAGGGGCGGTGAGTTCGGCGACGGTCTTACGAGAGAAGACGCCTTCTAGCGCCCGCAGTTCGCAGCGGAACGACGTGAACTGACGGTGCGAGAGGTGACCTTGTTTGTGATCGGCCTCGCGCAGGAGAAGGTATTCCTTGGCCGCGTCAGCGAGCGGCATATCTTTGATTGGGTCGCGATAGTTCGCCAACGCGTAGTCGAGATAGAACGTCAGCGTGCGCGTGCGACCTTCCAGCCGATGAAACGCGGCCTCAGCTTCCCGGACTCGTTCGCTGGCGAGATGCGTGACGACCGAGGTTAGCCCTTTGGCCATTTGCTCGGCTTTGATTTCCAATGCCGACTTTTCGGCGGCGGCTTCTTCCCGACTGGTGAAATTGCGGCGGATGCGGACGCCGTTCAGGCGTCCATCGACCCGCCACACGAACTCACCGCTCCGGTTTTTGAACCGATTGACGGAGATGTTTGGATGACTCATGGCGTGTGTTGCCCACGTCAACTGGGCAACTCAGCCTCGAGAAATCTTAACTATCACGTTGAGTGATGTTAAGATGGGGCGGCCAACGGGACTCGAACCCGCGACCCCAAGATCCACAATCTTGTGCTCTAACCAACTGAGCTATGACCGCCGTAAACTGAGGAACGACAAGAGTCGCGAGCCATGGCGGATCGGTCAAGGCGGATTTTGAAAACCTCGGACGTAGAGGGAAACCACGAAACACACGAAAGGCACGAAAGTCGGAGAATAAGGAGGGATGCAGTTAGATGCGGGTGAAGAAAGTAAATCGGGTAGGGCAGGGAGAGTTTTTGGGAACGCTGATCTGCGCTGATTCGATCCGGGGCGATCTATTCTAACCGTTAGCCCAGTGATTCCAGTTTCCTGGATTTGTCATCCGTCTTTCGGAATTCGCCCTCGGCCAATCGTAAGTCGTAAATCCTCCATCGTAAGTCGCCAATCTGGGTTCCCGACCTGCTTGCCAGTTACGTTTTCGCGCGATGCACTTAGGTCATGCCTCGGCTGCGTTTGGTCACGTTTAACATCGCGCATGGGCGGGGGTTGGCGCCGATCCAGGGGCTCACCTTGCCGCGCAAGCTGCGGATCAATCTGCGCAAGATCGCGGCGTTGCTGGGGCGGCTGGCGCCCGATATCGTGGCGTTGCAGGAGATCGACGAGCGGTCGCTCTGGGCGGGGAATTTCGATCACCTCGACTACCTGCGGGTGCACGCGGGGTTTCCGCACGCGGTCTTCGGCATCAACACGAAGAGCGCGGGGCTGCTCAATCTCAGCTATGGCAACGCGTTGCTGTCGCGGCACGAGCTGGCCGATGCGGAGACGGTGCGGTTTGGGAGCAAGCGGCTGGGGGAAAAGGGGTTTTTGTTTGCGGAGGTGCAGGTGGGCACGGCGATCGTGCCGGTGATCACGCTGCACTTGCATCATAGCTCGCGGGCGCAGCGGCTGCGGCAGCTCGACATGCTGCTGGCGTGGGTGCGGGAAAAGCAGCGGGTGCGCGGCGCGTGCTGGGTGGTGCCGCCGATAGTGTGCGGGGACTTCAACACGCCGGGCGACACCGACGACGCCACGGCGTCGCTGCTCAGCCATCTCTCGGATTATGGCGACTACTCGCTGCACCCGCAAGATGGGCGGACGTTTCCCTCGCCGCTGCCGAGCCGCACGCTGGATTTCGTGTTCCTGCCGGCGGGCTGCCGCCTCGTCCGGTGCGAGGTGGTGCGCTCGTTGCTCTCGGACCACCGGCCTGTACTGGTGGAATTCGACGTGTGATGGACGCAGTTTCCACTCGCCGCGCCCCCGGGGGCTTGGCAGTGCTACCGGCTGCATGTCCCGTATCGCCGCCGCCTTTGCCCGCGCCCGTGCGCAGAACCGCGCCGCATTCGTCGCCTACCTGTGCGCCGGTGATCCGGATTTCGAGACCTCGCTCGCCGCCTGCCGCGCTCTGCTGGCCAACGGCACCGACCTGCTGGAGCTCGGCGTGCCCTTCTCCGACCCGCTGGCCGACGGCCTGACCAACCAGCTCGCTGCCCAGCGTGCCCTCGAGAGCGGCATGTCGGGCGCCAAGGTCTTCGAACTCGTCCGCCGCCTGCGCGCGGAGTTTCCCGAGGCCGCGATCATTTTCTACACGTACTACAACCTCGTCTTCACCAATGGCGTGGATCGCTACATCGCCGAGGCGCGCGCCGCCGGCCTCGACGGCATGCTGACGCTCGACCTGCCGCCTGAGGAGGCGCAGGAGGTCGCCGCGGCCAGCCGCAAGCACGGGCTCGACACCGTGTGCATCGTGGCCCCCACCACGCCCGACGCGCGCATCGCCAAGATCGCGGCGGCCGCGACCGGTTTCATCTACTACGTGTCGCGCGAGGGTGTGACCGGCGTGCGCGATCAGGTGGCCGGCGGCATCCCGGAGGCTGTGGCCCGTATCCGGAAACACACGACACTGCCTGTCGCGGTCGGCTTCGGCATCGCCACTGGCGCGCAGGTCAACCAAGTGGCGCAGCACGCCGACGGCGTCGTGGTGGGCAGCGCGCTGGTCAACGTGATCCGCGACAACCTCTCCGCCCGCGAAAAAATCGCCCCCGGCCTCGCCGCCAAGGCGAAGGAGCTGGTAGGCGGCACGCAACG
Organism: Verrucomicrobiota bacterium; assembly: GCA_048498795.1. Classification (GTDB taxonomy): domain Bacteria; phylum Verrucomicrobiota; class Verrucomicrobiia; order Opitutales; family Opitutaceae; genus JBEHXH01. The sequence continues at coordinate 181,550 of JBEHXH010000005.1, read as the reverse complement.
CGCTTGAAGATCGACGCCATGGCGCGCCGCATCCTCTTGATCGACGACGACCGGATGCAGATCCGGATCGCGCAGGCGTATTTCAAGGAGTTCCTCGCCGGCGACTTCGAACTCGACTGGGCGGCCACGTACGAGGACGGCCTCGAAAAACTCATGTCCGGCGACTACGCCGCGTGCCTGCTTGACTACCAGCTCGGCCCGCGCGACGGCCTGCAGCTCTTCCGCGAGGCCAAGGCTCTCGGCTGCACCACACCCACCGTGCTCCTCACCGCGAGCGAGGACATCGATGAGGAAGGCTCCGCCGCGGGCGTGTACGCGTTTCTCGAGAAGAAAGACATCCTCAAGAACGTCCGCGCGCTCCGCCGCAATCTCGTCTACGCGCTGAAGATCGGCGACCTCATGCGCGAGGTGCGCGAGGCCCGCGACGAAGCCAAGCGCCTCGCGATCCACGACCAGCTCACCGGCCTGCTCAACCGCCGCGAGTTCGATCGCATCCTCCACGAGGAGATGGACCGCGCGAAGCGCTTCGACCAGTCGGTCGCGCTCGTGATGGTCGACCTCGATCACTTCAAGTCCGTCAACGACACCCACGGCCACCCCGCCGGCGACGCCGTGCTCCGCGCAGCCGCGCAGCGCATCTCCTCCGAGGTCCGCTCTGTCGACCGCGCCACGCGCGTCGGCGGCGAAGAGTTCGCCCTCATCCTCGTGCAGGCCGACCGCACCGGCGCGATGGATGTCGCCCGCCGTGTCTGCGCCGCGATGGCCCGCGAAGAGATCACGCTCCCCGACGGCAAAAAAATTCGCATCACCGCCAGTCTCGGCGTCGCCGTCGCCCCGCTCGACGCCCACGATGAGACGACCCTCATGGCCGCCGCCGACAAAGCCCTTTACGCCGCGAAGCAGCAGGGAAGAAACCGCGCCATCGCGTATCCAGAAATCGGTGACGCCCCCAAAGGCGCCGCCCACGGCAAGCTCACCGCCAAACTAGCCAGCGACATCCTAGGCGACTCCGGCGCAGGCGTGTGAAGCGGAACCAGTGAATTAGACGGAAGAGAAGTTAAGCGCAAAGACGCAAAGTTGGCGAAGGTTCGCGAAGTTTCGGAAGAGGGTGCCCACGAAACACGCGAAGGGGCACGAAAAGGGTGCGGATGGTTTTTGTTTTAACGCAAAGATCGCGAAGGTGAGCGAAGAGATGAGGGAGCAGCGGCGGTCTTGCAGCCGCGGAAATTAGTCGGGGCGTAAAGCCCCTCCCACATTCCGGAATTTTGTGAGCGGCGGGCCAGTTTGGGAATCACCTGCACGCCTTCGCGACCTTAGCGATCTTCGTGTAAAAACAAAAACCTCTGCTCCGCTTACGGCGCGAGAATTCTCAAGCACCCCGGCAGTGTCCGCACTTCGATCTTGGCCGGAGCGGTGATCAGTTCCCCGTCGACGTGCATTGGTCCTGGGTTGGCGCGCTCGATCACGAAGCGCGTTCCCTTGAAGCGCTTGATGTGGCGGCTCTGGTCGAGCGAGCCGGTGAAGAGCCGCGCGACGATCTTGGGCGCGGAGACGTGTTGAAACGGCGACACTACGACGAGGTCGAGCTGGCCATCGCCGATGTCTGCGCCGGGGGCGATCACGGCGCCGTTGCCGAACTGGGCGGCGTTGGCGAGGGCGATGAGGAGCGCGGGCAGTTTCTGCGGCGCCTCGTCGTCGACCGTGATCGTAAATTCTTCGGGCTGGTGCGTGAAGTAGAGTTGCGCGGCGGCGGTGAGGTACGCCGAGAATCCGCGTCGGGGCAGGGTGTTGAACCGCTCCAACACGGCGGCATCGAAACCTGCACCGGCGGCGCAAAAGAAGAGCCGCCCCGCGGCCTCGCCCGCGTCGATGGTGTACACGTGGCCATGGACGATGTTGTCGAGCGCGGCGTCGAGCGTGAGCGGAATGTCGAGGTGCCGCGCGAGACCATTGCCCGAGCCGCGCGGGATGAGGCCGAAGGTCGTGCTCGTGCCGATGAGCGCGCGGGCCGTCTCGTTCATCGTGCCATCGCCGCCGATCGCCACAACCACATCGGTGCCTGCAGCCGAAGCGGCGGAGGCGAGCTCGGTGGCGTGCCCGGCGCGCTGGGTTTCGACGACGGAGGCGTCGAGGGCGTGGCGCACGATGAAGGCGTTGAGCGTGGCAGTGAGGGCGGCGCGGTCGCGGTCGGTGCCGGCGCGGGGGTTGCGGATGAAGAGGTAGCGCAAGATGAAATTGCGTGGACGGCATCCGACCAAAGCCAAGACTCGCGCGCATGTCGAATGCTTCGTCGGCCCGCACGCTGCATGTCCTCACTGGCTGCACCGCGGTGGGCAAGACCGAGTGGGCGCTCCGGTGGGCGGAGGCGCGCGGCGCGGAGATCGTCTCGTGCGACTCGCTGCTTTTCTACCGCGGCATGGACATCGGCACCGCGAAGCCGACACCCGAAGAACTGGCCCGCGTGCCGCACCACCTGATCGATTTCCGCGACGTGACCGAGCCAATGGACATCACCGACTATGTCTGCCGTGTCCGCGCCGCTGTCGAGGAAATCGCCGCCCGCGGCCGCGCCGTGCTCGTGACCGGTGGTAGCGGCTTTTACCTGCGGAGCTTCTTCGCCCCCGTCGCAGACGATATCGACGTACCCGCCGCCCTGCGCGATGAAGTGCGCGCCCTCTTGCCCGAGGCTGCGCTCAACCGCCTGCTCACGCTCAACCCCGCCGGTCTTGGAAATCTGGATACAGCCAACCCTCGCCGTGTCACCCGTGCGCTGGAGCGCTGCCTCGTCTCAGGGAAAACTCTCGCCGAGCTCGCAGCCGAGTTCGCCCGCCAGTCCTCGCCCTTCGCCGACTGGCAGGTGCAGCTTACCCAACTCACCCGCGAGCCCGCCGAACTGGAGCGCCGCATCGAGGAGCGCGTGCACGCGATGCTCGGGGCCGGGCTTGTCGACGAAGTGCGCCGCCTGCGCGCCGCAGGCTTGGAGAAGAATCCCAGCGCGGCCAAAGCTATCGGCTACCGCGAAGTGCTCGCGGTGCTTGACGGCCAGTTGCCCGAGAATCAGCTCGCCGCCGAGATCGCCAAAAACACCCGCGGCCTCGTGAAGAAACAGCGCACCTGGTTCCGCACGCAGTTGCCTGCACATCGAATGATCGCCGCGAGCGAATTGCGGGGAGTGAGCGAGTTGTTTGAGGCGTAGGAGTGAACGTGGGCGGCAGGGCGGTGGACGGAGGCTAGGTTAAGCGCAAAGACGCGAAGATTGCGAAGGTGACGCGAAGAAGTGAGGGAGCGGCGGAGTCATTTCAGCCGCGGGAATTAGTCGGGGCGTAAAACCCCTCCCGCATTCTGAAAATCTGTGAGCGGCGAACCGGTGCGAGAATCACCAGCGTGCCTTCGTTACCTTCGCGATCTTCTGTAAAAATCCGAAGAGGAAGCTCCTTCTGTCTCACCCCGCCGGCCGCAGCGTTTACTTCGTCCGCCGGTACGTGTCGCGGTAGTAGACCACGGCCTCTAGGTTCACGACGTCGATCACGCCGCTGTCGGGAGTGGTGAGGCAGAGGCGGCCGTCGTGGCGGCCGAGGCGGTAGGTGTCGGAGTTCTCGGCGACACTCTTGCGCGTGCCGATTTCGGAGAAACGCACGGTGCCGTCGGCGCCGATCACGATGACGCGGTCGCCGGGCGCGCTGCCGGTGGCAAAGGTGCCGACGATGTTGCGCTGTTGGGCGGAGATTTCGACGGGATCGGTGAGCAGCACGACGGCGGGCTTGGTGTCCACACTGTCGATGTAGAAGAAGGAGTAGAGCGTGTAGCCATTGAGCGCGAGGCCGATGGCGAGCATCGTGATCGCGATGCCTTTGTGCGGCGCGGGCTGATGGTCGCGCTTGGCGACTTTGAGCTCGTTATCGACTGACGACGACGGGATCGCAAACGGCGCGTTGGTCGGCGCAGACTCGAGCCGTGCAAGCAACTCGGCGGGTTCAAATTCCGTGTAGGGCGCGGCGGGATCGCGCGCGTCGTAGAGATAGAGTTTTCCGCCGCCGGTGCGGATGATGAATTTGCCCACGCGCGTGCTGACGACGATGTGCGGATCAGCCTCGTGGTTGGCCACGGCGTCGAGCAGGCGAAATGTCTCCAGCAACTTCGAGAAATCGCCCAGCGTGGCCTCGAACGGCTCCTCGGTGCTGTGCGCGGCGCCCACTTGCGTGGCGTCGGCGGAGAGGTTGACGGTGGAGATTTTCAGCATGGCGCGCGGGGTACGGGGCTGCTCGTCAATGTTCCAAGATATAGATCGGGTAGTTGCGATAGCCCAGCCGGAAGGTGCCGGTATCGAGGTTCCCGTCGTCGATCTTGCGGTCGATTTCGAGGAGCTGGTTGCGGTCGATGGTGACCTTGTTGTCGCCGTCGGTGGCGATCACGATCACGGCCCGGTAGCGCTCGCCGCTCTGCGTGCTGTTGGGATCCCACGTGTACGAACCGCCGATGGGCGAGACGCGGGTCCACGAGGTTTGCCCGAGGTAACCTTCCATGCCGTCGGGGAATTGTCCGGGGACGCCGCTGCCCGGTGGCCAGTCGCCCTTTTCGTGGACGTAGTTTTGGTAAGCGTCGGAGAACACTCGCAGGTCGTTCATCACTGTACTGGCTCGGGCCTCGAGCGTGATGCGCTTGAAAGTAGGGATCGCGAGCGCCGCGAGGATGCTGATGATCAACACGACGATCCCCAGCTCGACGAGCGAGAAGCCGCGCTGGCGGCGGCGGGCGAGATCGCGGGGGCGCATCATGTGGTCAGGAGGAGGCAAGCACTCGCCTGCCTTGGCCGCAAGACGGGTCTTAGGTGGGGAAGTTACGAATCCCGCCGGGCTTGCGCAAGCCGCACAAAGAGCACCACGTGCGTTGCGATGATCAGCGGCACGAGGAAAGTTGGCAGCAGGCTGAGCGGAAGCACCGTCAGCGCGCGCATTTGGAATGGATCGGCGAGATTGATCCGTGCCGCCGTGAGCACCACGAGGAGGATGTCCATCAGGCCGACCACATTCCAGATGGTAAACGCCCGCATCCGCTTCGCTTCGTTGATCGGCGCGAACACCAGCGGCAACGCGAGCGCTGCTACGAGGATGTCGCCGATGCCACCCGGCACGGCAAACGCATACGGCAGCACGCCGCGCTGGTAGAGAAACAGAAAATAGAACCCCACGAAGCGGGTGACGTGCAGCAGCGCGATGTGGCGCATGTCGAGCGCATCGACCCAAGCGCGAAACGCTGCGACGCGGAAGTAGGCGAGCAGCAACAGCCCACTAAGGCCAAAGACGCACAGCGGCACGGCCGCCGCGGGCAGGCGGGCGAGCAGTTGCTGCTGGCCGACGAAAACTGCGGCGGCGAGCCAAACCCAACCGACGATGCGGATGACGAGGGTGGTCATGGGATGAAGTGGAGGGCGAACGTACGATATGAAACCGAACGGCACATCCGAAGCGAGATCGCGTCGCCGAAAGACGAAAGCGTAATGAGTCCAGTCACGTCGGCTAACAGGGATAAGCGGGCAGTGGGAGGGAGCGAAATGTGGGACTGTTTTTTGGGGAACGCTGATCAGCGCTAATCTTTGCTGAGCGAAGAGGGTGCTGCGGAAAGCTGAAGGGGCGTTTATCACGCCCCGCAGGGGCTGTAGCGGCGCTCTATGAGCGCCGAAGGGAGTCGGCTGGCGGGCAGGCGCTTCTCGGCGGTCATAGACCGCCGCTACAATGGGTGCGAAGGCGCGAACTGGCGCGATGTAGCCCGGCTCGTGAGAGCCGGGATCGCGGGTCGTACGGTCCCGCTTCTCACGAAGCGGGCTACGTCGGGCGACTCAATCCAGGCGAATCGAGTTAGCGTACGTGTCCGCACACAAAAAAGCCGGCCCGTTTCGGGGCCGGCTTTGTAAGTGTTTTTCGGATACGCTACGCTGCGCCTTAGGCGACGCGCTCCACGATGAGCGGCGGCGGGGTGGGGCGCTTCGGGGCGAGGCGGTAGGCGTTCTTGAAGTACTCGAGCGCCTGCTCGCATTTCGCCTCGTCGTTGTAGTGGATCATCATGAGCGGCTCGCCCTGCTTCACTTGCGTGCCGACCTTCTTGATCTCGGAGACGCCGACCGAGTGGTCGATCTTGTCGCCGGGGTTTTCCTTGCCGGCGCCGAGGAGGTGCACGCCGCGGGCGATCATCGCCGCGTTGATGGTGTGCACGTAGCCGCGCTTCGGGGCGGGCAGCTTGCGGATGTGCTTCGCCGCCGGGAATTTTTCCGGGTGGTCGATGAACGCCGTGTCGCCGCCCTGCGCCTTGACGAGCTCCTTGAGCTTCTCGAGCGCGGAGCCGTCGGTGAGGTGACGCTGCACCGTCTGCTTGGCGGAGAGGGTCGAGCCCGCGACGCCCGCGAGGCGGACGATTTCCATGCCGAGCTTGAGGACGAGTTCCTTCATGTCCTCCGGGCCCTCGCCCTTGAGGAGCTGGATCGCTTCCTTCATCTCCAGCGCGGTGCCGACGGTGTCGCCGAGCGGCTGGTTCATGTCGGTCACGAGCGCGACGCAGCGGCGCTTCATCGAGCGGCCGACGCGGGTCATGGAGCGGGCGAGCTGCTTGGCCTGCTCGAGATCCTTGATGAAGGAGCCGTTGCCCCATTTCACGTCGATCACGAGACCCTCGGAGCCCTCGGCGAGCTTCTTCGAGAGGACCGAGCCGGTGATGAGCGGGAGGCTCGGGATGGTGCCGGTCTCCTTGCGGAGTTCGTAGAGCTTGGCCTCGACGGGGGCGAGGTCATCGGTCTGGGCGATGATCGCGCCGCCGATGCGGGCGAGCTGGGAGGAGAACTGGTCGTTGCTCAGGTTGCCCTTGAAACCGGGGACCGAGGCGAGCTTCTCCAGCGTGTTGATCACGTAGTCGTGCTCGACGCCGCACATCATGGGGACGACGACGCCCGACGCCATCGCGAGGGGCACCAGCACGAGCGAGGTCTTGTCGCCCACGCCACCGGTTGAGTACTTGTCGATCTTCGGCTTGGCGATGTGCGAGAGGTCGATCACCTCGCCGGAGAGCATCATTTCCTCGGTCAGGTCGGCCGTTTCCTGCGCGGACATGCCCGAGAAATACACCGCCATGGCGAGGGCCGCGAGCTTGTGCTCGGGCATCTCGCCATCGAGCGCGCTATCAATGATATAGCGGATCTCCTCTTGGGTGAATTCCCCGCCATCGCGTTTCTTCTCGATCAGAAACTCGAAGGTCGGCTTGATAAAACGACGCGTCGGAATGGTGCGTTTAGGACTGGTCATGAGTGCGATAAGTGCGTGAGTCGTAGGAACCCGGCCGGGCCGGGAAAAGTGTGCGACACAAAACCTATCTATGAAAAAGTCGAGCCAGAAGTCTGTCCTCCAGCGTAGCTTGGCTCCTATTACGTGGTTTAAGGGGTAAAGTTTGGTCCGCCGGGATAGGGGCTTACTGTGCTGTTTTGGCCCTAAACTTTAACTTTCCACTTCCCGGTCGATGGGCTCAATTGGTGGGATGCACGCTTCGTTCAACCTCGCCGCCGATCTCGACGCGGCCCTGAAAACCGCCGCTTCGGCCGCCGGGCTCGATGCCGCGACCTTTGCGCCCGAGGTGCGCACGGCCGACCCGCGTCATGGCGATTTTCAGGCCAACGGCGTGCTGGGCTACGCCAAGGCCAACAAGCAGAACCCCCGCGCGCTGGCCGAGAAGCTCGTCGCCGCCCTTGCGCCCGAGGTTCGCGCCGCCTGCGACATCGTGGTCGCCGGCCCCGGCTTCATCAATTTCACGCTCAAGCCCGCCGCGCTCCTCACCTGGCTGCGCGCTTACGGCACCAAGGAGGCTCTCGCGGCCGGTGCCGCTGCGGCCTCGCCCATCAAGGGCCAGACGTGGGTCGTCGACTACTCCTCGCCTAACACCGCGAAGCAGATGCACGTCGGCCACCTCCGCTCGGCCGTCATCGGCGAGGCGATCTCGCGTCTCGCGGCCTTTGGCGGCGCAAAGGTCATTCGCGACAACCATATCGGCGACTGGGGCACGCAATTCGGCAAACTCATCTGGGCGTACAAGATTGCCGCCGCGGGCGACCGCGCCAAACTCGAGGCCGATCTCGCCGCCGACCCGCTCGCCGAGTTCGAGCGGCTCTACAAGGTCGGCAACACCGCCAGCGAAAACGACACCGGCGTGATGGCTGAGGCGCGTGCCGAGCTCGTGAAGCTGCAGGCCGGCGACACCGAGAATCTCGCGATTTGGAAGGCCATCGGCGACGCATCGCTGACCGCCTTCCAAACGATCTACGACCAGCTCGGTATCCACTTTGATGTGACGCTCGGCGAGAGCTTCTACAACGACAAGGTCGAGCGCATCTACGCCGAGCTCACCGACTGCGGCCTTGCCGAAGTGAGCGATGGCGCGCTCGTGGTGTTTCACCCGGAGCATCCGCGCTTCAAGGAGCAGCCCTTTATCGTGCGCAAGTCCGACGGCGCGGCCAACTACGCCTCGTCCGACCTTGCGACCATTCTTTACCGCCGGGAGCATTTCCACGCCGACGCCGCGATCTACGTGATCGATTCGCGCCAGAGCGATCACTGCCAGCAGCTCTTTCTCACGGCGCAGAAGTGGTTCGCGAAACGCGACTGGAAGCTCATGCGCCTTGAGCACACCGCATTCGGCACCGTGCTCGGCGAAAACAACAAGCCGCTCAAGACCCGCACCGGTGACAACATCAAGCTGAAGGACCTCCTCGCCGAGGCCACCGACCGCGCGTTTGCTCTCGTTAACGAGAAGAGCGCCGATCTGCCTGAGGCCGAGCGCCGCGCCATCGCCGCGGTCGTCGGTGTCGGCTCCGTGCAGTACGCCGACCTCTCGCAGAATCGCTCCAGCGACTACGTGTTCTCTTGGGGCAAGATGATCTCCCTCGACGGCAACACCGCCGCGTACCTGCTCTACGCCGCCGCGCGCATCCACTCGATCTTCCGCAAAGCCGGGGTGGCCGTCGGTGACGCCGGCATCGAGTCAGCCACCGTCGCGCTCGAAACGCCCACCGAGATCGCACTCGCGCGCAAGCTCGTGAAGTTCGCCGACGCGCTCCGCCTCACGACCGACTCGCTGCGCCCGCATTTCCTCTGTCTCTATCTGTACGAGTTGGCCGGCGAGTTCAGCACCTTCTACAACGCCGACAAAGTCATCGTCGACGATCCCGCCATCCGCGCCCGCCGCCTACTCCTCTGCGCCCGCACGCTCCTCACGCTGGAGACCGGCCTCGAGTTGCTCGGCCTCCGCACGCTGACGCGGATGTGAGCGCTCAAATGCGGGCGAGGCGTCCGCGCTTACATTAAGACTTACGCGTCGAGCAGCGACCGCTCGGCACCGGTGAGCGCCGCGATTTCATACGTGCACGTCAGCGCGAGCGCGCCGCCGAGGTGCCACACGGCGTGGCCTTGGATCAGCGCTTCGGGGTTGCACCAAAAACTGCCGAAGCGGTCGCCGAGGCCGCCGATGATCGACACGACGGCGCCGAGCAGACCGACCGCAAGTGTTGCATGGTACCGTGAGCGTCGCTCAGCCGGCACGCGCTGACGCGCGAGGAGGGTGACGCCGAGTCCCACGATCATCGCTCCGACGACGATGGTGGTGGAGTCGAGCGGCTTGAAGCCGCCCCAGCGCACATCGTTGCGGTGCACGCCGGCCAGGATCGCTGCGAGCCACGTCGCGACAACGATGATCCCTTCATTCCGCGCACTCGGCCAGCGCGTCATCGCCGCGATGCAAAAGATCAAAGTCGTGAACAGCGCTGCGTACACACCGAGGATATCGATCAGGCGCCACTCCGGCAGGAGCGACGCGTGATACATCCCGCTGCTGATTGCGAGTCCCACGCACGCCCAACCGACCGAGCGTCCGAGCCGCGTGCGCGCAGCGAGCAGGATAGCGAGGCCGGTCGCCGCATACCCGAGATTGGACCAAGTATCCTGCGGCTCACGCACGAGGCGGTCGACCGACGCGGGTAGAAAGATGTCCTCATTGGCGCGCAACGCGGTGCGCAGTTTGGCCGGATCGTATGCCTCGCCCTGTGCCTTTGGCGGCTCGACCGCCAACCAGAAGTGCCCGCGCGGATTGAAGCGCAGCGCCACCACCGCGAGTACGACGCTGACCATAAAGAATATCCCCGCCCAAAACGCCGGTGATCGAGTAGGGCGGGGTGCTGGCATCCTCGTTGCACGCTGCTGATGAGCTATAGCTCATGTCAATTCGCCGGGTTACTGGGAGCGCCGGCCGCTGGCCGGCATCCACTCCGTTGCGGGCGAGCCGCCCGCGCTCACACCTTCGTCTCCACGTCCTCCCTTTTCGTGCCTTTCGTGTGTTTCGTGGTCACCTCCGGGCAGCCCGGCATCGTCACCAACTCCGCGCTTGCCGCTCTGTGGCGGCGGCCCCAGCGTCCGCCGCATGGCCACGCAGGAATACTATGTCCGCAACCCCGCCGATACTGAGGCGCGCGGACCCTACACGCTCGAGCAAATCAAGTCGCAGGCCGAGATCGGCCAGGTGACGCCTGAGACGCTCTACTACGACGCCAACGCCGAGCAGTGGGTGGTCATCGGCAGCAACGCCGAGCTCAAGGCTTCGCTTTTCCCCGAGAAGAAGAAGCTCTCGCTCAAGAAGCAGACCGATTTCAAGCCGATCAACCAGGAGAAGCCGGACGCTGCGCCGATCACCGTCGATCAGATGCTCGCCGCCGCGGAAGGCCGCACGGACGAGACCAAGGACAAACAGGACCCCGAGATCGCCGCGGCGCGCGCGGCCAAGATCGGCATGATCGCCGCCATCCTCACGCTGCTTGCGGCTGCGGGTGGTGAGGTTGTGCCCAACGTGGCGCTTATCATGTCGATGGATTGGCTCAAAATCGCCTTCCAGCCGCTCGTGATTCTCGGCGCAGTTGACGTGGTGCTCGCGGTGCTGCTCGGCCTCGGAGCCGCTTCGCTCTATCCGTTGGTGCGTTTCCGCGCGATGCTCGGCCTCGGCTTCCTCGGCTTCGTGTTCTTCGTCCACGGGCAGTCGACGGCGTTTCTCGCGCTGGCGGCGGGCTCGGTCGGGCTGTATCTCTGCACCGTATTTGTGAGCCTGTTGCCCGTGGTCATCGCCGCGTTGCTCGGCGTGCTCGGCATGGCCGCGGTCGCGTGGCAGCTGCTGTCGGCATGAGCGGCGCCCCCGCGCATCCCTCGCCGCCCGCCCGCCTGCCGCTCGGCAAGCGCCTGCATCATTTTTGGAAGAAAGAGATCTGGCACTCGGCCAATCTCAACACGCGTTCGCCGCGCGGTGTTTTCTACGGCGTGATGCGCGTGATCTCGATCACGTCCACGGTGTTTCGCGAGACGCATGTGCCGGCGCGCGCCGCGGCGTTGAGCTTCAGCTCGCTGCTCGGGCTCGGCCCGCTGATCGCCATCGCGGTGTTGATCGGTGGCTTCATGCTCGGTAACTCCACCGACCCCAATCTCGTCGCAGGCAAGCTCGCCGAGCTGATGGAGCGCGTGGTGCCGCAGCTGCAGGAACTGGAGAAAATCAATGCCGCGCTCGACCAGCCGGGCATGGCGGTCAATCCGAAGGTCGTCGATTTCGTCACGGGTATTATCAATGGCGCCAAGTCCGGCACGGGCGGCGTGTTTGGCGCGCTCTCGCTGATCCTGATCGTGTTGTTGCTTTTCAAGTCGGTCGAGGACGCGGTCAACGACATCTGGGGCGTGCGCCAAGGTCGCTCGGTGCTGATGCGCATCGTCTACTACTGGACGATTCTCACGCTCGGCGCGGTGTTGTTTTTCGCGGCGGTGACGCTGCTCGGGGCGGGAGCGTTTTTCAGCCTGCTCAGCGAGCCGTTATCCAATTTACCGGGAGGACATGAGTTGGTCGCGATGCTCAAGTGGACGCTGCCGATGTTCTCGTTCACGCTGGTCGCGGTGTTGCTGACGCTGGTGTATCGCGTGATCCCCAACACTCACGTCTTTTGGAGCGCGGCGTTTTCTGGAGCGCTCGTGGTCGTGGCGCTGCTGATGCTGAACAACTACGTCGCCATGCTCTACGTGCGGCGCGTGCTGCTTACCCAGAGCCTCTACGGTTCGCTCGCACTGCCGCTCGTGCTGATGCTGGGCCTGTACATCTTCTGGCTCTATATCCTGATCGGCGGCGTGATCAGCTATGCGGTGCAAAACGTCCACTACCGCAACAGCCAGGCTGCGTGGAGCAGCCTCAACGAAACCATGCGCGAGCGTCTCTGTCTCGTGGTGCTGCTGACGATCTGCCGGCGTTTTCAAGCGTGCCTGCCGCCCGTCTCTGCGGTGCACCTCGGCACGGTCATCAAGGTCCCGACCCAAGTCCTCAACGAGTGCCTCAACCGCCTCGTTGACATGAAGCTCATTACGCCAGTCCCACCCGCTCCCGATGCGCCGACGACCGATCTGCTTTACCAACCCGCGCGCCCCTTGAGCCGGATCAATCTCTACGACTTCAAGACTCTTGACGACACCATGGGCGACGATCCGGTGGGCCTCGGCTTGGAGCGCATCGATCCCATCCTCGCGCAGTACGACGCCGCGCTCGCGACCGCGGGCGAGCAACCGTTCTTCAAGAAGAGTCTCGACGAGTTGTTCGCCGAACAGACGGTCTCGGAGTCGCGCGCGCCGTTCACACTGGGGCAGTCGCGGTCGAGCTAGGCGAGGGGAGGGGTGGAGCGCGGTTTGCCGCGGAATTCGCCCTTGCCTCCGCCTATGCGCGACGTAGGGTCGGCGGTTTCTCCCCATGATTTCTTGGATTCAGCGCTATTTCCAGAACCACTTCAAAGCCATCTTTGCGGTGCTGCTGGCAGTCACGATCATCTCGTTCATTTTCACGATTGGTGCCGGGCCCGGTCTCGGCAACGCGGAGCGTCGCACTGCGAAGCGTGAGTTTTTCGGCTACAATCTCGCTTCTGCGGAGGACGCCCAGAAGATCAACGGCGACGCCAGCCTGAGCGTGTATCTCCAGCTTGGCTACTCCGGTCTGCCGGCGGAGCAGGTGCAGGCCTACGCGCTCCAGCGCACGACCTCGCTGCACATCGCCGACCAGCTGCACATCCCGGCCGCGAACACCGCCGAGATCACCGACTCGATCAAGAATCTCCGCATCTTCGCCGGCCAGGACGGCCAGTTCGACGCCGCCAGCTACAATAAATTCCGCGCCGACATCGCCAGTCGTCACGGCAGCGAGGACGACATCGCTCGCGTGATCTCCGACGACATCCGCGCCGACAAGGTGCAAAAGCTCATGGGCGGCCCCGGCTACGTGCTCCCGGCCGACGTCGCGCAGGAACTCGGCAAGAGCGACACGTCGTGGACGGTCGGCCTCGCCGTCGCCGACTACGCCAGCTACAATCCCAACTACACGCCCAGCGACGCTGAGGTGACGAAGTTCTTCGACGAAAATGCGTTTCGCTACGTCGTCGCCCCGCGCGTCGTCGCGAGCTACGTCGAGTTTCCCGCGCTGGCCTACATCGGCCAGGTCACGGTGACCGACGCGGAGGTCCGCGCGTTCTACGATGCGAACCCCGGTCGCTTCCCGAAAGCCCCTGCGCCCGCTGCGGACCCGAAGGCTCCGGCTCCCGCCGCCAATCCCGACGCCGATTTCGCTGCGGTGCGCCCGCAGGTCGAAACCGCGCTCAAGCTCGATCGCGCCCGCCGCCTCGCGATGAAGGCCGCCGACGATTTCCAGTTCGAACTCTACAACAGCAAGATCGCCAACGGCGATGCGCTCGCCGCCTACCTCGCGAAGAAGCAGCTCGTCGCGAAGCCGCTCAAGCCCTTCACCATGCAGGAAGGCCCGGAGGAGCTCGGCCGCAATCCCGAGATTTCCGAAGCCGCTTTCAAGCTCAACGCGGAGCGCTACTTCTCCGAAGCGCAGGAAGGTGCCGTGGGCGGCGTTGTCCTGCTGTGGAAGGAAACCAACCCCGCGCGCAATCAGGCCCTCGTCGAAGTCCGCGCCAAGGTCGTGGCCGACGCCACCGAAAACGAAAAGCAGAAGCGCTTCGTCGCACTTGGTCGCACGATCAAGTCCCAGCTCGAATCGCACCTGAAGGCCGGTGAGGCCTTCGACAAGGCGGTCGCTTCGGTCGCCTCTTCCGTCGGCATGAAGATCGAGGCCAAGACGCCGGCCGCCTTCACTGCCCGCACCGCTCCGGCCGATGTCGATACCAGCGTGCGCCAGTCGCTTGAGCGCCTGTCGCAAGGGCAGGTGAGCGATATGGTCCTCGCTCCCGACCGTGGCACGTTTGCCTACGTGATCGAAAAGAAGGCGCCGGACACCACCGCCGCCAATCCTCGCTCCGCCGAGCTGCAGAAACAGCTCGCTGCTTTCAGCGCTCGCTCCACCGGCGGCGCGATCCTCTCTGAACTTCGCGATACCGAGCTCAAGCGCTCGGAGCCCGCGAAGAACTGAGTGGCACCGAGTTTTCCCTTTCAGCCCGATGCTAAACGCATCGGGCTTTTTTATGCCCGTTGGTAGTCGTATCGGACGCTCCGCCTTAAACCGTTTATCCATAAGCTGGACCGCTCGCCCATTTTGGCTCGTCGTCTCTGGTTTCCGCGCCGTCATTTTACCGCCATGCCCCGCCGCCACTTCCGCTCGCCTTTCCCGTCCTGCTTCGTGGGTCGGAATGGCTTGGATTCTGCGGTGGGCGCTGCTTGCGCTATGCCGGTCAGTCCGGTACCACCGCAACCCGTGATTTCTCCGCAACTTTCCACGTCTCGATTCGTCTCTCGGGCCAAACAGTCCGGTTTTGGCGGGTATAGTGCACAGACGGCGGAAAGTCCGAAAAAGCGTAACTTTCCTTTGTCTCTCGTGTTATTGCCGTCGGTACCGCCTTCTTCCCTTTAAGTCATGTCACGTCATCTCGCTCGCGTTCTTACTCTCGCCGCCCTCACCACCGCTGTCGGTGCGCTTCATGCGCAGCAGCCGAATGCTGCCGCTCCGGCCGGCCCGGCGCTGTCCATCGATCAGGTCATCGGGATGGCGGTGAAGAAGAACTTCGATCTTCAGATCCAAGATTTTTCGACGGAAGTCGCGAAGCAGAACGTCGAAGTGGCCAAGGGCTCTTTTGACCCGACGCTCAACGCCTCCCTCAGCCGCAATCTCTCGCAGGCGGCCAGCACGATCAACACCCTCGACGGCACGACCGGCGTCGGCCAGCGCAATGACGGCACCAGCGCGAGCGTGGGCATCAGCGAGCTGCTCGCCCAGACCGGCGGTACGCTTGGCCTCAGCACGAGCACTAACCGCAGCGCGACCAACTCGCGTTTCTCGACGCTCAACCCCGCCTTCGGCAACAACGTCACCGCGACCCTCAGCCAGCCACTCCTCAAGAACGCCGGCCCTACGGTGACCAAGGCCAACCTCGAGCGCACCAAGATCAGCCTCACGATCGCCCAGCTCACCTACCGCTCGCGCGTGCTCACCACGATCCGCGGCACCGAGGCGGCTTACTACAATCTCGTTTCCGCCCGCGAGACACTCCATGTCCGCCAGCTCAGCCTCGATCTCGCGCAGCAGCTCTTCGACGAAAACAAGACCCGCAAGGAGACCGGTGTTGCCACCGATCTCGATGTGCTCACCGCCGAGGTCGGCGTCGCGAATGCCCGCCGCGCCGTCATCCAGGCCGAGCAGAGCGTGCACGACCGCGAGGACGCGCTCCTCAATCTCCTCGGGCCCGCCAATTTCTCACAGCGCCCGGGCGCTGTGAATTTTGAGGTCACGACTGACAAGAGCCCCGTCTTCGACTTCTCCTACAAACTCGCCCGCGACAACTCGCCTGATTTCCGCACCGCCGCCGAGACGATCCGCCAGCTAGAGATCGATCTCGCGACCGCCCGTCGCAATAAGCTCCCGACCCTCAACCTCAACGGCTCGCTCGGCTACTCCAACACCGACGATTCTTACGGTGACGTTTATTCTAACCTCCGCGACCGTCACGGTAACAACTGGAGCCTCGGTCTGTCCTACTCGATGCCGTGGGGCCGCCGTGCCGACAAGGCCCGCGCGAGCATCGCAGAGACCAACGTCACGCAGCAGAAGATCCGCGTCGACCAGCTCGACCAGACCATCGTCGTCAACGTCCGCACCGCGGTCCGCGCCGTCGAGACCAACATCGCGAGCGTCGAGATCGCCGCCAAGGCCACCGAACTGAGCCAGAAGCAGTACGAACTGCAGAAGGCCCGCTTCGATGCCGGTCTCTCGACCAGCCGCCTCGTGCTCCAGGCTCAGGATGACCTCGAGACCGCCCGCCTCAGTGAGTTGACCGCCAAGGTCGCGCTTCGCTCCGCCGTCGCCGACCTCCGCCAGCTCGAAGGCTCCTCGCTCGACCGCTATCGCGTCGTACTCCCCTGAGGCAGCCGCAATGCGGATCTCCCGCTGATTACTCACCGCGCCGTTCCGAAAGGACCGGCGCTTTTTTGTGCCCAGCCGAAAGCCCGCTGACGGCCATCATTCTTTCCGTAGCCGCGAGCACCAGCGAGTGGAGTTCTCACCGAGTCTCACCTGCCGCTCGAATCTCTCCGCGTGTGGGTTGCGAGCTCGCCTCGCAACAGCCCAACTCTCGGCCCGGTCGCAGCCAGTTCATCATGGGGACGCGGCGCCCCCGCCGCGTTGGCTCCGCTCACACCAGTCACCCGTAGCTGCGAGCGCCAGCGAGCAGACCCGTGCGCATCATTCCACTCGCTGGCGCTCGCGGCTACTTTTGATCAAACCGCACTCGCTCGCCGCTGCGGCCCGCGCGCCAGCAGCGCATATCCCACCGATCCACTCGCGATCAGCACCGCAAGAGCTGCGACCGAAGTGCTCTCGTCCACCTCGATCACTGGCGCCGTCATGAGCCACTGCGTGGCCGTCTCCAAGAGATCTGTCCAAGAATGATGGATACCTGCACACGCGAAACCAACTCCAGCCACAGCCGCTGTGGTGCAGAGCGCCGGACGCAACCAAGCTGGCGCAGCGGGACGCGCCGCCGGCAGCGCATCCACGACGCGCGCGGCGAAGCCGGCATCGGGCAGGGGTGTCAGTGGGCGGCGCAGCAGCGCGTCGAGCCGCGCATCGTCGGACGCGGAATTGTTTAGGTCTGTAGGTTCCATGCGGCGAGGAGGGGACGAAGTTTTTCTTTGCTGCGCGCGAGTTCAGTTTTCACCGAGCCGAGCGGCCAGTCAAGGAGCGCGGCAATTTCGCTGTGCGCGAGACCCTGCTGGTAGGCGAGATGCACGACGAGTTGCTCGTCGGCGGTGAGCGTCTGCAGCGCCTGTGTGAGATCGTGGCGCAGATCAGACTCGGTGGCGCTGGAGTCGATGCTCGGCTCCGGCGCGAGTGGCGCGGTCGGCTGATCGCGCGCAAGGCGGCGGCGGGCATTGCGCCAGTGATTGTGCGCGATGCCGAGCAGCCACGTGGAAAAATTGGCGTCGCCGCGAAACCGCGCCAGTCCGCGCCACGCCTGCAGAAATGTTTCCTGTGCGAGATCGTCCGCCAGCGCCGCGTCGCCCCGCGTGAGGTGACGCAAAAAATGGCGCACGGCGGACTGATGCCGTCGCACCAGTTCGCCGAAAGCGCCGCGGTCATCGTCGAAGACCGCCCGGGCGATCAGGACCTGATCGGTCACGAGTTCGGTGGCGGGAGCGTGTTGTTGCCGGCCTTCTTGCCGGAGAAAATCCCGTAGAGGAGCAGCGCTACGCCGATGAAGCCGGGGATCGCACCGATGCCCATCGCCTCTTTCGCGCGGACGACCGCGAAGAACATCGCGAGGCCGAGACCCACCGCGATGAGAATGAGGCCGGATCGGATGTCGTTTTGTTCGGCCTTGGGACGCCGCGGCGGCTTGGGTAGATTGTCGTCATCAAGCGGAATCGGCTGTCCCTTCTCGAGCGCCTGACGTGCAGTCTCGTGCCAGAGCTGGCGCTGCTCGTGTTTGAAGTACATCGCGAAGATAGCGATGATGCCGCCGAGGATCATGCCTGCGAGCGGCACGATGATGGCGATGTAGTAGGGCGGCAGTTCGAGGAGTGCTGCGATCGGGTGGGTGAGGAGGGAAGACATGGCGACGAAGTAGGTGGTTTCGAGAGTGAGTGTCAGCGAGGCCGCGTTTGGATTGTGGAAAATGAAAAAAATATTTCCACGCCGGGGGCGCCGCCCAATAAGGCGCCCCACTGACTCCAAGCCGACCGAAAAAGCCACGCCCGCGCGACTCGGCTCACCTACTTTGTCGCTGCAGAAGGAGCCGTCGGCGCGCGCAATTTGAATTCCGTCAGCAGCGCATCGATCTCTCCCGTGATCTTTGTCGGGTCACCGAGGCCCATGTGCTTCTGGCGCACGGTCCCGTCGGGTGCTATGAGCACCATCGTGGGCACCCCCTCGACGCCATAGTCGGGGTTGAACAACGCTTCGCGGCTGATGACCACGGGCCAAGTGAGTCCGCGCGTCTTGATGTACTCACCCATCAGGCGCATCTCCTTCTCCGGATTCTCGCGACAGTCATCCACCGCGCCCGGGCGCAGGCCGATGATGGTCCCCTGCAAGCTCGTCACGCCCAAGATCACGACATCTGCGCCGCGGTAGTGCTCCACGAGCTGCGCGATTTTGGGAAACGACTCGACGCACGGGCCGCACCACGTCGCCCAGAAATCCAGCACCACGACTTTGCCGCGCAGATCCACGATGGATTTCCACGCGCCCTCGCTGGTCCAGAGAAAGTGCAGCTCTGGCGCGGCGTTGCCCGTGAGCTGTCCGCGCACGGAAGCACCGTTGAAGAAATCGAGCAGCGTCTGAATCTTCTCGCGGGTCGCCGCGTCGCCCGATTTGGCCGGCACGTGGCCGAGTGCGCCATCGAGATAGTCGACGAGCTGCTGGCGGATCGCCTGCCGCTTTTCGCCCTCGGGGAGAATCTTGCTCACGCGCGACCAATACATTTTGAGCAGCCCGGCGACCGCAGGAGATTTCGTGGCGGAAAACTGCGCCGGGAGGCCGAGGAAGAATTCGCGACCCACGTCATCGCGCGGCGCGGTGAGGCATGCGACTTCAAGCGCGAAGCCGCCATATTCGCCCTGCAAGAGCGCGATGTACGCCGGATGATGTAGCGCCGCCGCTTCCCAACCGGCGCGCTGTGGTCCTTTGCCCGCGGGCCCGCTCAGCATCACGAGCAACACAGCGGCAAGCGCACCCTCCTCATCGGGTGCCGCCGCCATCGGCTCCAGCCGCTCCGCGAGCGTCTTGGCCTGCGCCTTCGGCCCGTCGCCGTAAGCAAAGGCATTTTGCCGCGCCACCTCGGCGATCTGCCGCACGCTGAGCGTCTCGGCATTGATGCGCCGGAAAAACGCTTCGTTGATCGCCGTCATCTCGGCCACCGTCGAACCAGTCGTCGCCACCGCCTCGTGCTGCCGCGCGAGATCTGCATACGCCGTAGCAAACGCTTCGTCCGCGGTGACCGCTGCGGCGCTGCCGGTGGCAAACAACGTGAGCGAGAGCGCGAGAAGTTTGATCGACGAACTGACAGGCTGACTAGAGGAGCGACGAAGCATGGCGGTGAGAAGCATGAGCAGTAGGGGAGTGCTGAAGAGAACCGGCCGGGTAGAAATGGGTTACTGCCGCGCACTTGATTTTTCGTACGCGCAGCGATTGAGAGCGGTGCCTGCGCGCCGGTTTGTTTGTTACTGCCTCGATCCGCGGAGTCGTTTTCGCCACCTCGGGAAATAGCGCCTTGGCTTTGGGGTGGCGGTTTGCGGTCCGAGCAACTACGTTGCGCCGAATGTCCGATAGCTCCGCTCACTCTTCACACTCCGAGCCCCTCGAAAAGGCCGCCGCCGAGCCGGCTCCGCGCGCGCCCGTCGATCGCTCGACGTGGGCCAAGCCGTGGGCGCAGTTGAAGTTCGTGTCGTTTCAGCCCGCGATTTTCCCGCGCATGCTCGGCGACGTCTCGCGCGATGCAAAGCCGGGCGATCTCGTCTCGGTCTACGACAAGTTCGGCGAGCGCGTGGGCATCGGGCTCTTCAATCCCCGCGCCAAAATGCCACTGCGCGTGGTCGTGCACACCGCCGAGCCGCTTGGCGAAGAGTATTTCGAGACCGCCATCCGCCGCGCCGTCGCGCTGCGCAAGCAGATGTTCAACCTCGACGAGGTCACCGATGCGTGGCGCGTGATCAACTCCGACGGCGACGGCATCAGCGGCCTCACGGTCGACCGCTACGCCGACACCCTTTACTGCGACGTCTACTCGCTGGGAATTTTCCAGCGCCTCCCGCGCTGGCTACCGCTGCTGCACGAACTGCTCGGCACGAAGCACGTCCGCGTGCACGTCGACCACGACCTCGGCAGTCTCGAAGGCATCAAGCCCTCGCAGATGAAGGAAATCACCGCCTCCGCTCCCGACAAGGTCCGCATCCGCGAGCACGGCGTGAAGTACGAGGTCGATTTCGCCGAGGGGCACAAGACCGGCTTCTTCTGCGACCAGCGCGACAATCGGAAGCGCTTTGGCCAGCTCGTGAAGGGCATGCGCGTGCTCGATCTCTGCAGCTACACTGGCGGCTTCTCGATCAACGCCGCGCTCGGTGGCGCCACCGAGATCACCGCCGTCGACCTCGACGAAAAGGTCATCACGCAGGGCCGTCGCAACGCGAACCTCAACCAGGTCTCGCCCAACAAACTCAAATGGGTCCACGCGGACGCCTTCGCCTATGCGCGCCAGATGCAGAAAAACGGCGAGCAGTTCGACGCCGTGCTCTGCGACCCACCGAAGTTCGTGATGACACGCGACCCCGAGTTCGCCGCCGAGGGTATGCGAAAATACGCCGACCTCAACACCATCGCCGCGAGTCTCGTGAAACCCGGCGGCCTTTTCGTCACGTGCTCCTGCTCTGGCCTCGTGGCGCTCGAGGATTTCGAAGGCTGCGTGATCAAGGGCGTGCACCGACTCAACCGTCGCCTGCAAATCTTCGACCGCACCGGCCCTGGCATCGATCACCCCGTGTTCTCGAATTGCCTCGAAAGCCGCTACCTCAAGCTACTCTGGGCACGGGTGGTTTGAGCGCAGAGTAGGTGATTTAGTCCTATTGAAATGCTCCCTCTTTCGAGGGACCGCGTGGCTTTCTTGCCATGCTTTTCGCATTTTCCTCACTCGGCGCGGGGTGTGCTTCAAAAAATGATGCGGATATGCCACGCGAAGCGCAGCCAAAACCCTTGCTTTTCCGGAGGGCGACTCCTTTGTTGACCATCCCTGCGCCCACTCGGCGTGGTTCACCTGAAACAGCAAACAACATCCAGAAACGGAGAAAGTAGTCCCATGGCAGTCAAAGTCGCTATCAACGGTTTCGGTCGTATCGGTCGTCTCGTCTTTCGCGCGCTCGTCGAGCAAGGCTTGCTCGGCACGGCGCTCGACGTCGTCGCGGTGGGCGACATCGTACCGGCCGACAATCTCGCCTATTTGCTGAAGTACGACTCCACCCAGGGCCGCTTCAACGGCACGGTCGGCTCCAAGAAGTCCGCCCCGGAAAAGACCGAGGACGACGTCCTCATCGTCAACGGCAAGGAGATCCTCGTCGTTTCCGCCAAGACCCCCGCCGAACTCCCGTGGGGCAAGCTGGGTGTCCAGCTCGTGATCGAGTCGACCGGTCTCTTCACCGAAGCCGAGAAGGCCAAGGGCCACATCGCCGCCGGTGCCAAGAAGGTCATCATCTCCGCTCCGGCGAAGGGTGAGGACATCACGGTCGTCATGGGCGTCAACGACGACAAGCTCGACCTCGCGAAGCACACGATCATTTCCAACGCCTCCTGCACGACGAACTGCCTCGCGCCGATCGTCTCCGTGCTGCTCAAGGAAGGCTTCGGCGTGGAAGAGGGTCTGATGACCACCATCCACTCCTACACGGCCACGCAGAAGACCGTCGACGGTCCGTCGAAGAAGGACTGGAAGGGCGGCCGTTCCGCGGCGATCAACATCATCCCGTCCACGACCGGTGCCGCCAAGGCCACCGCGCTCGTCCTCCCCGAGGTCAAGGGCAAGCTCACCGGCATGTCCTTCCGCGTGCCGACCCCGACCGTCTCGGTTGTCGACCTCACGGTGAAGACCACGAAGGAGACCTCCTACAAGGCGATCTGCGAGGCGATGAAGAACGCTTCCGAGACCTACCTGAAGGGCATCCTCGCTTACACCACCGACGAGGTCGCCTCCAGCGACTTCATCCACGACAAGCACTCGTCGATCTTCGACGCCGGCTCCGGCATCGAGCTCAACCCGCGCTTCTTCAAGCTCGTGAGCTGGTACGACAACGAGTGGGGCTACTCCAACCGCGTCGTCGAGCTCACCCAGAAGATCGCCGCCAAGCTCTAAGGCGTAGCGCTTCAAAAGCCGAAGGCTGAAAGGCTGAAGGACTAAAGCTGAATTCCCAGCCAGTCCCACGCCTTTCGGCCTTTTCCTTTTCCGCCCTTTAGTTCTTCAGCCCTTCAGTCTTTTCATTCCCATGTCCAAATTTAAGTCCATCCGCGACCTCAGCCTCGCCGGCAAGCGCGTCTTCATCCGCGTCGATTTCAATGTCCCGCAGGACAAGAACACCGGTGCCATCACCAACAACGCGCGCATCGTCGCCGCGCTGCCCACGATCAAGTACGCCCTCGAGCAGGGCGCCGCGGTCGTCCTTGCCAGCCACCTCGGCCGGCCCGACGGCAAGAAGATCGCCAAGTTCTCCCTCAAGCCCATTGCCGACGAACTCTCCAAACTGCTCGGCAAGCCGGTGAAGTTTCTCGATGACTGCGTCGGCCCGGCGGTCGAAGCCGCCTGCGCGCCCGGTACGCTCAAGGCCGGTGAGGTCGTCCTCTTGGAAAATCTCCGCTTCCACCTCGCCGAAGAGGGCAAGGTGAAGGAGAAGCAGGCCGACGGCACCGAGAAGTCCATCAAAGCCGACCCGAAAGACGTCGAGGCCTTCCGCACGTCGCTCTCGAAGCTCGCCGATGTCTACGTCAACGACGCCTTCGGCACCGCCCACCGCGCGCACAGCTCGATGGTCGGCGTACTCCTCAAAGACAAGGCTGCCGGTTTCCTCATGCAGGCCGAGCTCGATGCCTTCGCCAAGGTCATCGACGCGCCCGCCCGCCCGCTGCTCGCCATCCTCGGCGGCGCGAAGATCAAGGACAAGATTCCGCTCATCAACAACCTGATCGAGAAGTCCGACGAGATCATCATCGGCGGCGGCATGTCCTTCACTTTCAAGAAGGTCCTCGAGGGCATGGAAATCGGCACCTCGCTCTTCGACGCCGACGGCGCCCTGATCGTCAAGGAACTCGTCGCCAAGGCGCAGGCCAAGG
Source organism: Verrucomicrobiota bacterium (assembly GCA_048498795.1). Taxonomy (GTDB): domain Bacteria; phylum Verrucomicrobiota; class Verrucomicrobiia; order Opitutales; family Opitutaceae; genus JBEHXH01. Next base: position 158,204 of record JBEHXH010000005.1, on the reverse strand, counting down.
GCGTGAAGATCACGCTGCCTGTCGACTTCGTCATCGCCGATCGTTTCCCCGGTTCGCCCGAGGACATCGCTGCGGTGCAGACCGGCGTGGCCGACGACAAGGCGGGCATCCCCGCCGGTTGGATGGGCCTCGATGCCGGCCCGAAGTCCCGCGAGCTCTTCGCGCAGGTCATCGGCCGCGCCAAGACGATCATCTGGAACGGTCCTCCGGGCGTGTTCGAGGTCGAGAAGTTCGCCGAGGGCACCAAGGCCATGGCCGCCGCGTTCGCCAAGGCCACCTCGGCCGGCGCGGTCACGGTCGTGGGCGGCGGCGACACCGCCACCGCGGCCAAGAAAGCCAAGATCGTCGACAAGGTCACCCATTGCTCCACCGGCGGCGGCGCCAGCCTCGAACTCCTCGAAGGCAAGGTCCTCCCCGGCGTGGCGTTCCTCGAAACCTGATCGATCAAAGCGCAAAGACGCCAAGGATCGCGAAGGTTCGCCAAGAATCCCTTTGCGAATCTTTGCGCCACTTTGCGTCTTCGCGCTTAATCCGAATTTATCACTATGATCTCCCGCAAGAAACTCATCGCCGGCAACTGGAAGATGAACAAGTCCGGCTCCGACGCCGCCACGCTCGCCACCGATATCGTGGCCGCGGTTGGCCGTCAGTCGGATGTCGATGTCGTCGTGTGCCCGCCCTTCACCTCGCTGGAAAGCGTGGCCAAGGCGGTCGACGGCTCCCTCGTGAAACTCGGTGCGCAAAACATGCACCCCGAGGCGAGCGGCGCCTACACCGGCGAAATCTCCGCGCCCATGCTGCGCTCGCTCTTCGCGACGCACGTGATCCTCGGCCACAGCGAGCGTCGCAGCTACTTCGCTGAGACGGATGCCTTCATCAACAAGAAGGTCCTCTCCGCGCTGAAGAACCAGCTCCGCCCGATCCTCTGTGTCGGCGAGACCCTCGCCGAGCGCGAGGGCGGCTCCACGCTCAAGGTCGTGCAGACCCAGCTCGAGGCTGGCCTCGAGGGCGTGAGCAAGGAGCAGGCTCCGAGCGTCGTCATCGCGTATGAGCCCGTGTGGGCCATCGGCACCGGCAAGGTCGCCACGACCGAGCAGGCGCAGGAAGTGCACGCCTTCATCCGCGGCCTCCTCGCGAAGCTGTTCACCGACCCTGTCGGCCAGCGCGTCCGCATCCTCTACGGCGGCTCCATGAAGCCGGCCAACGCGCCCGAACTCCTCGCGCAAAAGGACATTGATGGCGGCCTCATCGGCGGCGCGAGCCTCGAAGCCCGCAGCTTCGTCGAGCTCGTCACCGCGGCAGCCGCAGTGAAGTAAGCGGGAGGGGACATTCGACTGAATTCCCAGCGCCTTGCATGCTTAGTCGTGCAAGTGCGCTTGCGTGGGAGCGCGACCGCCCTCGGTCGCAATGAATTCGATTGCGCGCTCGGGCATCGATCATCCCATTCGTTTCATGCCCGAAGCCCCCGGCTGGCACGACCGCGGCTACCTCCCGCACTACGACAACGGCGCCGCGATCCAATCGATCACCTATCGCCTCGCCGACGCTCTTCCGCACGACGTCCTTGCCAAGCTCGAAGAGCAAACCCTCGACGATGAAAAGCACCGCTCCGAGATTGAGCATTAACTCGACGCTGGTCACGGCGCATGCCTCCTCCGCGAGCCGCGCAATGCCGAGATCGTATTGGCTACATGGCGCCACTTTAACGAGGCACGCTATCGCCTGCACGCTTGGGTGGTGATGCCCAACCACGTGCATGTGTTGGTCGAGCCCATCGGCGGCCATCTGATGAAAGGCATTGTAGGTGCATGGAAGAGTGTTTCTTCGAGAAAGATACTCGCTAGTCATCCCGCGCTTAATGCGACCGAGGGCGGTCGCGCTCCCAGGACGCGCCGGCTCTGGCAACGCGACTACTGGGATCGCTACATTCGCAACGAGCGACACTACCTCGCAGTCGTAGACTATATTCACCAAAATCCGGTCAAAGCCGCCCTTGCCGCTGTCGCAGAAGCATGGCCTTACAGCAGCGCGCCTGCGTCGGAGCGCGACCGCCCCCGGTCGCAATAAAGTCCGTCGGCCTTTCAATCATAATTCACTTTATTTGTCCAATAGCCGCCCCGCGGCGATTGACCCTCTAACGATCTCTTCCACGCTCGATAATCATGCCCCAGCTCATCCCCGTCGAAGGCTTGTCCAATCTGGAGTTTTTCGAGCGCCACGCCGCCCCGGGCCGCATCGGCCTCGTCGGCGGGAGCGAGATCACCAATCGCATGATCCTCCGCGCGCAACGGCATCTCACACCGGACCGCAAGTGGAGCTTGTTCTCGCACGCGTTTCTTTTTCAGGGCCGCCGCGCCGATGGACACCACTGGGTCTTCGAGTCGGACCTGATGATCCAGCATAAGAATATCCGCCTCGGCGTGCAGGAAAACCGCCTCGCGAAGTACCACGGCGACGACTCCTATCCCTACGCCGCGGTCCTCGATTTTGGCCTCACCCCTGAGCAAACGCAGAAGCTCATGGCCGCCGCGCTCGAACTCGTCGCCGGTGGGACGCGCTACTCACTCCGCGAAATCGTCGGCACCGTGTGGGCGCTGCGCCACCCACGCTGGCAGCCTAAGGAAAACCTCCTCGCGCGCGAGCGTGCGTTCTACTGCTCGGCTTTCGTCACGCACGTGCTCGGCGAGATCGGCCTGAAAATCTCCGACACCGCCGCGGTGAAAAACACCACACCCGAGCACATCGCCCAAACCACCACGCCCCATACCCAGTGGCTCATGGTCCGCGGAGAGCGCCCCATCAGCCGCGTCCGCAGCCTGGCCCACCGCGTCCGCGCCAAACTCCGCGGCGAAGACTGAAGTGTTTTACAGGAGAAAACGGAGAAAAGACAGGAGGTCGGAAGATTTACACGAAGGTCGCCAAGATAGCGAAGGATCGGAGGTATTCTTTGCGAATCTTTGCCACCTTTACGTCTTCGCGCTTAGCTGTCTTTTCCGACCTCCTGCCTTTCCTCCGTTCCCTCCTGTAAAATCAAAAAAGTTACTTCACTCGTACCGCCATGCTCTCGATGAGGGCGGCGAGGAACGCCGTATCTCCCGGCAGCTTTTTCAGCTCAGCCAGTGCCGCGTCGGACTGCCCGCGCGCGTGGCGCCGCGAAGCATCGAGGCCATGTAGTTTTACGAACGTCGTCTTATCTGCCTTCGCATCCTTGCCTGCCGTCTTGCCGAGCGTGGCGGAGTCCGCGGTGGCATCGAGGATGTCGTCGATGATTTGAAACGCTAACCCCATGTGTTTGCCGACGCGATGGAGCCCATTGAGATCGTCCGCTGATTTGGTGTGCCCGACGATCCCGCCCATCGCAAGCGAGGCCTCGATCATCGCGCCGGTCTTTCGGCGGTGAATCAGCTCCAGCTCTCGTGCCGACACATCGGTGCGTTTCTCCGCGAGCAGATCGTCCATCTGCCCGCCGATCAGTTCGCGGCTGCCCGCCGCGACCGAGAGTTCGCGCACCAGACCGAATCCGACTTCGGCGGGGTAGTTGAAGCTCAGCAGCTCGAACGCATACGTGAGCAGCGCGTCGCCTGCGAGGAGCGCGGTCGCCTCGTCGAATTGCTTATGCGCGGTCGGCCGCCCGCGACGCAGGTCGTCGTTATCCATGCACGGCAGATCGTCGTGGATCAGCGAGTAGGTATGCACGCATTCGATTGCGACGGCTGCGGGCATCGCCGCGTCTTCCGTCACGCCGAAGAGTTCCGCGCTGGCCAGCACGAGCACGGGGCGCAGGCGCTTGCCGCCGGCCTGCAGCGAGTAGCGCATCGCCGTGTGCAGCCGCGCGGGTACGGCGTCGGCCGCGGGCAGCAGCCGGTCGATCCCGGCCTCGACGCGTTGCACCTTTTGCTGGAGCTGCTCGGCAAAATTCATCGCCTCCAGCCGGGCGGAAAATCCCGCGCGGCGCAATCCCGCGGCATGTCACGACCCGGCGGCGAGAAACGGTCTCGCCAAGCTCCCCGCGTCATTTCATAAGTCCGCGTTTCCCAATCATGCCGACTTACGAGTACGCCTGCCCCAAGTGCGGGTATCAGTTCGAACAATTTCAGTCGATGCGCGACGAGCCGATCAAGAAGTGCCCGAAGTGCAAGAAGACCGGCGTGAAGCGCCTGCTCGGCACGGGGGCCGGACTCATTTTCAAAGGCAGCGGATTCTACATCACGGACTACAAAAAGAAAACGGGCAGCTCCACCTCCTCGAGCGAGAGCAAATCCTCCAGCGACAGCAAACCCGCCTCGACGCCCGCGCCCGCGGCGAAGAGCGACAAAAAATAGCTTACTCCCATGGCGAAGAAAAAAGCGGAAGAGCACGTGCCCGGCTGGGGCGAAGTCATCCTCGGTGCCACCCTGAGCCTCGTGCTCGGCGTCGCGCTCGGTGTGGTCTACCTCGTGATCAAGCCCGTGACGGTCGTGAAGAAGCTCCCCGATCCCGTCGCCGCCGGGGACGTGTACTTCATCGAAGGCTCACACGACGCGGGAAAGGCCAAGCAGGCCGCCGTGAAGCGCAAGGCCTTCGCCTCCGCCATGTCCGGCACCCTCACGGTGACCGAAGACGAGATCAACACGATCGTGCTCCCCGTCGCCGCTGCCGTGCCTCCCGCCGCCAAGCCCGGCGAGAAAGGCGCCGCCGCGGACAAGCCCGCCGATGCCCCCTCGACCTCCGGCCTCACGCCCGGCTCGCCCAATTTCCGCTTCCACGATGGCCTCGTGCAGATCGGCGTGCCCGCGAAGCTCTCGATCTTCGGCCTAGAGCAGAGCGTGCTCGTGCAGGCCAACGGCTCCTTCACGAAGAACGGTGACACCTTCGTCTTCGTGCCCGCCAGCATGACCCTCGGCTCGTGCCCGCTGGAGCGCCTGCCCATCGCCTCGACCTTCGTCACCAACAGCGTGCTGCACCAGATCAAGATCCCCGACGACATCACCGCCTCGTGGAGCAAGCTGACCGCCGTCGCCGTCGACGGCAACACGCTCAAGGTCACGATGCCGTAAGGCGTCGGCCGATTGAGCGGGTAGGGCGCTTTATCCCTAAAGCGCCGCTTGGACTCGGTGTCACTCACCGCGCCGAATCATGCACTATGCGGCCTAGCGGTATTCGTCTTACGGATTGAGTACAGTCCGCAGCGTGCCGATGCTTGCGTTAGTCAGGGCCCGGGACCACGCTCGGTGCCGTCCTGGGTTCAACTTTCTACGCAGCTTCATGCGCTTTCTTCCCCGATTCCGCACCCTCGCGGTTGCTCTGTCGTTGATCTTCGTCGCGGCATCGCTCCGTGCGCAGGTCACCATTGGTATCAATTTCACCGCTGGCACGACTCCGCTTTCATCCTCGGCTCAGCCCGGCGTGATCGCGGGTGCCAATTGGAACAACGTCAATGGCAGCTCCGGCTCCAACATCTCGCTCGTCGATGGCAGCGGCGGCGCCACCTCGATCCAGCTGACCTTCAACTCGCAGGGCTCCTACGGCAGTTTTGGCGTGCCGCAGACCTCGAACTCGGCGACCAACCAGATGTACACCGGCGCAATTTTCACGTCGGGTGGCACGGTGGTTACCATCACCCTCAGCGGCATACCCTACGGCATCTACGATATCTACACGTACGCTTCGGCCGACAGCTCCAACAACAGTACACTTTCCATCGGCACCGGCTCCACCCGCTACTACTACTCGAGCGGCGGTACCTCGAATAGCTCCGCGACCGACCTTCTGCTGACGACGAGCACCAACTCCGGCAGCCCCACGATGGGCCCTGCGCAGTACCAGCTCTTCTCTGGCCTCACTGGTTCCTCGGTAACTTTCACGACCACCGGCGGCGCCGGTGGCGTACTCAGCAACAACGTCTTCGGCCTCGAACTCGTCGCCGTCCCCGAGCCCTCGACCGTCGCGCTGGGTCTCGGCCTCAGTGCACTGGGCCTCGTGTGGGCGAAGCGCCGGCGCGCTACAGCTCAGCGAGCTCAGTAATCCGGAGTTCGCGAACGGCATGATCGGCCCAAAAGCTGATGTGCCAGTCACCGACGACGAGATGTTGAAGTTGGTGCCCGTCTTCGTCGCGGGTCGAATAGTCACCCAACTGCATGGGGTGCTCTGCGACTTGGAGCAGCAGCGTGAGAAGTTTTCTCTGCTTCTGTCTGGATAGGCCGACCAGAAACGCGGTGGCTTGAGCCGAAAGTACCGGCTCGTAAGCCGCTGACTTAGGCATGGTCCAACTGCTTCGCCAAATCCTTCAATCGCGTTTTTTTTCCGGCCTCCATCTCACGCATAACTCGTGAGGCCTCACGCTGTCCGGCAGGTGACTCGTGTTTGAGTCGCAGCAAATACGCGGAAACTGCCCGTCGATCAGCGGTCGAGAGCTTCGACAGCCGCTGCTTGAGATCGAGCATGGCGAGTGCGGTCATGCGGTGGAGCTTATGGCCGCTTGCTAGTGCGTCAAGAGACTGAGCGAACGAGCAGAGCCATGGGCACCTGGCTCAATCAGCCGTGACTGTGTTGGCTAGCACCACCCGTCCATCCACCCGCAAATCTCGCGATGAGCTGCCGGCGCGCAGCACGTACTCGCCTGCGTCGGCGAGCCAGGCGTGCTTTTCGGTGTCGTAGTGCGCAAAGGCCCGCTGTGGCAGCGTGAGCGTGACAGTCTTTTTCTCGCCGGCTTTGAGGGCGACTTTGGCGAAGGCTTTCAGTTCGCGCTTTGGACGCTCGACCGTCGGCTTCACGGGCTCGACATAGAGTTGCACGACCTCGGTGCCGTCGCGCGTGCCGGTGTTGGTTAGGTCGACTTGCACGGTGGTCATCGCGTCCGCCGTGGTGGCACGGAGATTTGCGTAACCAAAGGTCGTGTAGCTCAGGCCGTGGCCAAAGGGGAAGAGGGGGGCGATCTCCTTCGTGTCGAACCAGCGGTAACCCACGAGCAGACCCTCGACGTAGCGCACGGTGCCTTCTTTGCCCGGATAGGCATCGAGTGCGTGAGCGGGTGAGTCGGCGAGTTTCTGCGGGAAAGTGCAGGGCAGTTTGCCTGAGGGATTCACATCGCCGAAGAGGACGCGCGCGAGGGCGTTGCCCGCTTCCATGCCGCCGTACCATGCTTGCAAAACCGCCGGGGCTTTCGCGATCCATGGCATCTCGACCGGCGAGCCGGCGACGAGCACGACGACCGTGCGCGGATTGGCCGCGAGTACCCGCGCGAGTAGTTCGTCTTGGCCGTACGGGAGCTTCAGGTCTTTGCGATCCCAACTCTCGGAGTCGTAGTTCTGGTCGTGATTGAGACCGCCGACGAAGATTACGACGTCAGCCGCTTTCGCCGCTGCGACTGCACGGTCGGCGAGTTCCGCCGCGGTGGCCTCCGGACCAAACGCCGCCGAGCGCGTGCTGCGCGGACCCGCGGGCGGCGAGGCATAGCCCACTGCATAGGTAATATTCACGCGGCCACCGGCGCGGCGCACGAGACCATCGAGCGGAGTGATCTCGTAAAAGGCTTTGATTTCGGAGCTCTGGCCGCCGTGGCACTGGAGCCGCGTGGCATTTTCACCGATGACGGCGATCGAGGTGAGCTTGGTCGCATCGAGCGGGAGGAGCGCGCCGTCGTTCTTCAGCAGCACCATCGCTTCCTCGGCTACATGACGCGAGGTGTCCTGGTGCGTCTTGGTATTCATCGAGCCCGGCGCGCGGCCATCGAGGATGTGCGTGGCGAGCATCACGCGGAGATTGCGGCGAACCTTGTCGTCGAGCACGGCCTGTGGAATTTCGCCCTTCTCGATCGCTTCGCGGAAAGGCTTTGCGAGATAGAAATCGGCATAGGCCTTGCGCTCGGTGCCCATCTCGAGGTCCAGGCCGCCGAGGGCGACGCCCTTCGTGTTATGCGCGGCGTTCCAGTCCGACATCACGAGGCCGTTAAACGCCCATTCCTTTTTCAGAATCTGGTTCAGTAGATAATCGTTCTGGCAGCAGAACTCGCCGCGCAGCTTGTTGTACGCGCCCATCACCGACCACACGTGCGCCTCTTTTACCGAGGCCTCGAAGGCGGGCAGATAGATTTCGCGGAGGACGCGCTCGTCGACCTCGACGTTGATGGAGTTGCGCTCCGTCTCCTGATTGTTGACCGCGAAATGCTTCACGCACGACGCGATCTCCTGCGACTGCTGGCCGCGGATGTAGCCGACCGCCATGCGCGACGTGAGCCACGGGTCCTCGCCCATGTACTCGAAATTGCGCCCGCAAAGCGGTGTGCGCATGATGTTCACCGCGGGCCCGAGCATGATGTGCTTGCCACGCGCGCGCGCCTCTTCGGCGATCGTGATGCCCGTGGCCTGCGCGAGCTCGGGATTCCACGTCGCGGAGAGCGCGATGCCGCACGGCATCGCCGTGGCAAAATCGTCCGTGCGTCCCGCCGGTTGCCACGTGTCGGGCCCGATGTCCTCGCGCACACCGTGCGGACCATCAGAAAGCCAGCGCCGCGGAATCCCGAGCCGCGGGATCGCCGCCGTGGTGAACTTCGAGTCGCCGTGCAGCAGCGAGATTTTCTCCTCGATAGTCAGCCGTTTGAGCAGATCCTCGACTCGCGTCTCGAGCGGCACGCTCGCATCGAGATAAGCCGGCTTGGCCTCATCGGCGGCACGCAGCGGGAGCGTCGCGGTGAGAGCCAGTGTGGCGACGAAGGAGAGAAAGAGTTTGGACACAGAGGGCACAGCGAGGGTGGGAAAGGGCACGTGGGGGAAGGAGCAAAAACGATTAAGGACAGGTGACCGCAGAAAGCACGAAGGAAGAAATCCCGATTTCGAGGGGGACGAGAATACGCAGTCTTCTCTGTGTTCTCTCGACCTTCTCTCCGTGCCCTCTGTGTCCAAGTAAGAAATCAATGCCCCGGCTCAGACGGCACGCCCGCCGTGGTCGGTGCCGCTGTCGCCGGCTCGGTCGGAAACCACACTTCCATCTCGCTCGCGCCGCGGTTGGCCCACGCGTAGTAGGGGATCGCGGTGAACGGTTTCTCGTCGGCGCTCTTGCCTTCGAGCACCGTGACGCCGCCGAGGAGATCCTTCTTGAACGTCGCTTCCGTCTTCGTGGCCGGAGCGAGCTGCAGCGCGCGGGCAGAGGCGCCATTTGTATCCGTTGATTCGATACAATACACGACCGGCCCGCGCTCGAAGGCCACACGCTTCTGATCGGCGGCGACTTCGCTATTCGCTACGACCGCGCGCACGGGCATCGGGAGGGTGAGCGCGATGCGGTCGCCCTTTTTCCACGCCCGCTTGAGATGGACATAGCCATCGCCGGCCGCATGCGTGGCCTCAACCTTCTGGCCGTTGACCAAAACTCCGACGGTCTCCTTCGCGCTCGCGGTGAACGTGTACAAGTCGCTCGGCGTCGGCTTCTCCTGCGCCCAGCCCGGGATGCGCAACGCGAGGTCAAACTCGGTGGCAGCCGCCGGATTGACCGTGAGTTCGACGCTTCCTTCCCACGGATACTGCGTCTTCTGCACCAGCTCGACCTCGTGCGCGCCGAACTTCAGGTGCGCCGTGCTGCTCGCGTAGAGATTCACAAACACGCGCTCTGGTGTCGTCGCATAGACATAACCAGAGACCGACGGGATGAACCGGCAGAGATTGCTGGGGCAGCACGCGCAGCCGAACCAGGCCTTGCGCGCGTAGCCGCCTTTCGACTCGAGCGGATTCGGGTAGAAGAAGTGATCGCCGCTCAGCGAGACGCCTGAGATGAGGCCGTTGTAGAGCGTGCGCTCGAGCACGTCGTAGAACTTTGCGTCGCCGTGGAGGAGAAAGAGCCGGTGATTCCAGTATACGTTGCCGATGGCGGCGCAGGTTTCGTTGTACGCCGTGGCATTGGGCAATTCGTAGGCGCGGCCGAAGGCTTCGCCTTTGGCGGTGGCCCCGATGCCGCCGGTGAGATAGAGCTTGTTGCTCACGACGTCGTCCCAGATGGCGTCAATGGCGTGGAGATATTTCGCGTCGCCCGTGAGCGCCGCGACGTCCGCCATCCCGGAGTACATGTAGGTCGCACGCACGGCGTGGCCGACCGCCTCGGTCTGGTCGACGACGGGCTTGTTGTCCTGGCTGTAGGCTTTACCGCGGCCGCGCGTATCGAGGAAGAATTTGGCGAGATCGAGATACGCCTGTTTACCGGTCGCGCGGTAAAGTTTCACGAGGCCCATCTCGACGATCTGGTGGCCGGGCGCGTCGATGCGTTTGCCGGGGCCGAAGACGGAGCAGAGCAGGTCGGCGTTTTTCAACGCGATATCGAGGAGAGTGCGCTTGCCGGTGGAGGTGTAGTGCGCAAACGCCGCCTCGAAGAGGTGGCCGCTGTTGTAGAGTTCGTGGCTGAGGTCGGACTCTTTCACCCAGCGTTCGGGGCCGGACCACTTGTGCGGGTGCGCCGGGTCGATGGTGCGAGCGGTGTAGAGGTAGCCGTCGGGCTCCTGTGCTCCGGCGATGATCGTGATGAGCTCATCGACCTTGGCCGAGAGTTTCGGGTCGTCGACGGTCGCGAGCGTGTAACTGGCACCCTCGATGATTTTGTAGATGTCGGTGTCGTCGAAGGGAAACTCCGTGCCGAACTTTCCCTCGTGCTTCGCGGCCTTGAGGAAATTGTCCACGCGGCCCGTGTCGTAGCACTGCTGCAGCGCGATGGGGATCGTGACGTCGTGGTTGCGCTGAATGCGTGGCGCCCAGAAATCGTCGGTGAGCTTCACCGCGGTGAACGGCACGGGTTGGATCGGATAATCGCCGGCGGCAAACGCCGAAGTCGCAGCGAGAAACAGGGCGGCGGTCAGTGAATACTTCATGGGGTTGTCGGAGAAATGGAATGAACCTGCCAAGTGATTTTGCCGGCCAGAGGATCGTTTTTCAAAACGAAGCCGGCACCTTTTCGCTCTACGTCCAGAGTGACGAGGCGATTGTCGGAGGGCAGGCAGAGCAGTCCACTCGCGGCTTTCGCTTCACTCGCAAAGACGGCGAGCTCGATCGTTTTCCAATCCATTTGTGCGGTGCTTTGGGCCAGCGCGAGGTGCGGCAGGATGGTGCCGTCGCGCACCAGGATGATCGCCGGGATGGCGCCGATCTCGATTCGTTGCCAGCCGCCGTCGAAGACTTTGCCGCTCTGATAGTCGATCCATCGACCGGCGGGCAGATAGACATTACGAGCGGTAATGCCCGCTTCGAACAGCGGCGCGACCAGCATGCTCGAGCCGAAGAGATATTCGTCATCGACGAGCCACGCGCCGGGGTCGTCGGGGTACTCGACGAACAGCGCGCGCACCATCGGCAGGCCGCGTTCGCTGCAGTCCTTCGCCTGCGCGTAGATATAGGGCATCAGCCGATAGCGCAGCTCGGCGGAGCGGCGGAACTCGGCGAGGAAATCGTCACCGAGCAGCCACGGTTCCTTCGGCGGCTCGCCATGCACGCGGCTGTGCGAGGTGAGCATGCCGAAGGGCGTCCACGCGCGATAGACGTCGATATTATTGCGCCCCGAGAACCCGCCGATGTCGTGGCTCCAAAACGAGAAACCGCTCAGGCCGAGCGAGAGCCCACCGCGCAAAGTCCCGGCCATGCCGGCAAATGACTTCGCGGCGTCGCCGCCCCAGTGCACCGCATAGCGTTGGCTGCCCGCCCAGCCAGCTCGCGCCCAGATGATATCCTCGCCGTTGGTCGCATGGGTGATGTCGGCGACGGCTTTCTGATAGCGGAGCGGATAGAGATTGTGCTCGTAGAAGCCGGTGCGGCCGGACGCGTACAGTCCGTTGGTGGGCGCGGCTTCGCCGAAATCGGTTTTGATCGCGCCGACGCCTAGCTTGAGCAGGCCGGCGAGTTTTTCCTGATACCACGCGACCGTCGCGGGATTGGAGAAATCGAGCACCGCGTCCTCGTGCGGCAGTCCGCCGCCGCCGTCGTGCACGGCGAGACCCTTCGCGACAATCTCTGGGAAAAGGCGATTCTTCGGGACGAAGTACGGAAGCTGCCAGAGCGAGATATGAAAGCCGTCGGCCTTGAGGTCGGTGATCATCTTAGCCGGATCGGTGAAGCGCGATTTGGCAAATTCGTAGTCGCAGAGCCAGTCGGTCTCGAACCAGCCGGTGTCGAGATGGATCACGTCGGCTGGGATGTGGCTCGCGCGGATCTTCGCCGCGACATCGCGCACCTCCGTCTCGGACTTGTAGGTGATGCGGCTCATCCACAGGCCAAACGACCACAGCGGCGGCATCGGCGGGCGGCCGGTGAGATCGGTGTAGGCCGCGAGGATGTCCTTCGGCGCACCGAGGAAAATGAACAGATCGAGCGTGTCGTCGCCGATGAGCAGGGCGTTGCGACTGGTGTGCGAGGCGCCGAAGTCGCACGTGATCGGCGTGCTCGTGTGGATGAACATGCCATAGCCGCGGTCGCTCAGGAAAAACGGCACCGGCTTGTACATCTCCGGTCGCTCGACTCCGAGCGCGTCGTGCGTGGCGAGCACGAGTTTTTGGCCGCGCTTGTCGAACGGGCCAAACGATTCGCCGCAGCCGAAAATCTTTTCGCCGGGCGCGAGTGAGAAGACTACGCCGACGCTCCGCGAGTAGTCGCTCACGCGCCGCACAAAGGAGAACGGCAGGCTGTCCGCGCCTGACACAGTGTCCGTCAGCAAGCGGCCCGCGGCGTCGCGGATTTCGATCCGCCACGGCTTATCGCGCAGTACCACTGAGCCGGCTGCGCTCTTCAGTTCGTAGCCGCCTTCGATCTTGGTGGCCTGCCACGAGGCGTCGCGCGTGGGTGCTTTGACGAGCATAAGCGACTCACGCTCCGGCACGGGCGTCGCATTGGTCTTGATGCGCAGGCGAATCGTGCGCGGGCCGACGGCTTCGATCGTGAACGGCAGCGTGGGGTTTCCCTCGTAGATATTGTTTGGCCACTCGTTCGCCTTTACGGGCTGGTAGCTCGCGTGCATGTTCACGAAGTTCATCGCGGACGTGTACGTCGTGCGCTTCCACGTGATGCGGCCGGCGCCGGTCGCGGGGTCGTACTCCGCGAGCTGATCGGCGAGAAAATATTGGTTCGCGAAATCCCGAAACGCCGGGCTCACGTCGGTCGGCGCCGTGAGAAGATTGGGCACTACGTCGCCGGCGTGGGCGGCTAGCAAGCTGATGATCGAAACGAGGCACCAACGCAGCGCGAGGCGCGGGGAAGGGAAGCGACGCATGGGGTAAAAGTGAGCGTGGGCGAAAGCTGCGCTGCGGCGACGATCAACGCACTTTACCGTCAACACGTCGGGCAGCTCGTACGGCCGCAAGCTACGCTGATGCGCGCAGTGCCGCGACACGAGCTGAACTTATCTGCGCACGTCACGCGGGTGCGCGGCGGTCATGTGTCCGCGCAGTTCCGCGAAATCAATTCATACTCAGCACTCCGTAGTTTGCTGGCACCGCCAGTGCTCCCTGACGCGTGCCAATCGTCTGCTCAGTCGAACCCGTGAACTCACTCTGGTCATGCGCACATGTCCCGTCTCCTCGACCGCGCCCGCTGGGCTCGTGTCTGCGATCCACCATCGCCCCACCTCAACGCGGTCGCGTCGCGCCGGACTCATCACGCTAGCGCGATGGTCCTGTGCTCTCGGCTGCGCCGCACTCGCGGTCACGCCGAGTGTGCGGGCCGCTGAGCCTGCACATTTCCAAGTCGAGGAAGCGACCATCGCCGACATCCAGAAGGCGATCCTCGCGAAACAGATCACGTCGACCGAGTTGGTGAAGCTCTACCTCGCGCGCATCAAGGCCTACAATGGCCCCGGCGTGGAGATGCCCGAGGGCATCCTCGGGCCGATCAAGCCCATCGCGCACGCCAAGGGCGTGAACGCCCTCATCACGCTCAATCTCCGCCCCGCCGCGCGCAAGGCGTGGGGCTTCGACGACCGCAAGGCGCGCAGCATGACCGACTCCGTCGACGCTGACCCCAACATGCCCGACGCGCTCGAGGTCGCCGCAAAGCTCGACGCGGAGTTTGCGAAGACCGGCAAGCTCGTCGGTCCGCTGCACGGCGTGGTCATCGCGATCAAGGATCAGTACGACACCTTCGACATGCGCACGACGTCGGGCGCGGACGCGTTCTACGCCAACGACCGGCCGCCGCACGACGCCACGTTTGCCACGCGCCTTCGCGCCGCGGGCGCGATCATCCTCGCGAAGGCCAACATGGGCGAGTACGCGGGCGGCTACCGCAGCTCGTTCGGCGGCACCGAGGTCAATCCCTACGACACCGAGCGCGTGCCCGGTGGCTCCAGCGGCGGCAGCGGTATGTCGGTCGCGACCAACATGGTCACGGTTGCCATCGCCGAGGAGACCGGCCCGTCGGTTCGCGCTCCCGCGCAGTATAATAATGCGGTCGGCATCTCGCCCACGCAGGAACTCGTGAGCCGCCACGGCATGATCAACATCGGCCTCAACACGCGCGTCGGCCCCATCGCGCGCACCGTCGAGGATGCCGCGCGCGTGCTCACCGTGATCGCCGGTTTCGATCCGAAGGACGAAATGACCGCCTTCGGTGTCGGTCGCCTGCCGACCGAGTCGTACGAGAGTTTCACGCACGCGAAGAGCCTCGCTGGCCTGCGCATCGGCGTGGTCCGCGAGTACATGGACAAATCGCTCTACGGAAAAGCCGAGCTGCAGAATATCGAGTTGATCGAGAAAGCCGTCGAGGACCTGAAGAAACTTGGTGCGACCATCGTTGAGCCCGGCCCAGAGGGACTTTTCACGCCATACATCAAGCGCTACAATCCGATGCTGAGCAACGCGTCGTGGACGAAGGCGTTTCCCGAGATGTTTCCCGTCGACGCTGACGGCAAGCCGACGACCGACCACATCGCGACGCTCGTCGATCTCGCCTTCGATCCTTCGAAGGTCCCGGGCAAGGTGACGATCCGCGACTTTGGCGGTGCGCAGGCCGTCGGCGAGGGCAAGTACGGCTACGACATCTATCTTCGTGAGCGCGGCGACGCCAATATCAAGACGCTCGCTGATCTCTACACGAAGGCCAATTTCTTCGAGTCGCCCGGCTTCCCCACAAAGAAGACCGGCCTCGCCACCGCGGACAAGACGCTCGCGCTCGATACCGCCGTGCGCCTCCAGCGCCGCTTCGCGATCCAGCAGATCGTGCTCGCCGCGATGGCGGAGATGAAGCTCGACGCGATCATCGAGCCGACGGGCCTCGTCCCTGCGCGCAAGCTTCTCGGGCCCGGTGAGACCGGCCCCGGCTATGGCAACTACGGCATGATCACCTTCGTCGGCGCGCAGGGCTTCCCGGCCATCACGGTGCCCGCGGGTTTCACCACGCAGGTGTACGATCGTATCCCTGATCCCAATGCTCCACCGCCCACGCCCGGTGCGGGTCGCCGCGGCCGCGGTGAAGGTGGTGGCGAAGGCGAAGGCGGCGCGAGCGCGGCACCGACGATTCTCACGGGCCCGTTTCCCGCGAAGCTGCCGGTTGGCGTCGATTTCATCGGCCGTCCGTTCAGCGAACCGATTCTCCTGAAAATCGCCGCTGCCTACGAGGGCGCGACGCATCACCGCATGGCACCACCCGATTTCGGGCCGCTGACGGTCGACGTCGCTGGCACCAAATAACCGGAGGATCATCCCATGCTCCGCATCCGATTCGTCGCGGCGTTGCTCGTCGCGAGTTGCTGCACGCGCGCGTTTGCCGCGCCGTTTCAAATCGAGGAAGCGACCATCGCCGACATCCAGAAGGCGATCCTCGCGAAACAGATCACCACGATGGACGTCGTGAAACTCTATCTCGCGCGCATCAAGGCCTACAACGGCCAGGCCGTGGAGTACCCCGAGGGTTTCCTCGGCCCGGTGAAACCCGTGGCCGACGCGAAGGGCATCAACGCTTTGCTCACGCTCAACCTGCGCCCCGCCGCGCGAAAGGCGTGGGGCTTCGACGACCGCAAGGCGCGCAGCATGACCGATGCAGCCGATGCCGATCCCGCGATGCCCGACGCATTCGAAGTCGCCGCGAAGCTCGACGCTGAGTTTGCCAAGACGGGCAAGCTCTCCGGTCCGCTGCACGGCGTGGTGATGGCGATCAAGGACCAATACGACACTTTCGACCTGCGCACGACCTCGGGCGCGGACGCGCTCTACGCCAACGATCGGCCGCCGCACGATGCGACGTTTGTCGCGCGCTTGCGCGCCGCGGGCGCGATCATTTTGGCGAAGGCTAACATGGGCGAGTACGCCGCGGGCTATCGCAGCTCGTTTGGCGGCACCGAGGCCAATCCCTACGATACGCTCCGCCAGCCGGGCGGTTCGAGCGGTGGCTCGGCGATGTCGGTCGCGGCGAATTTCGTTACGTGCGCCATCGCTGAGGAGACGACGCCTTCGGTGCGCGCGCCTGCACGCATGAACAATGTTGTCGGCGTCTCGCCCACGCAGGAGCTGGTCAGCCGCCACGGCATGATGAATACGGGCATCAATACCCGCGTTGGCCCCATCGCGCGCACCGTCGAGGATGCGGCACGCGTGCTCACCGTGATCGCGGGTTACGATCCGAAGGACGAGATGACCGCGTTTGCCGTTGGACGGATGCCAGAGGCACCGTACGAGAGCTTCACGCACGAGCCGAGCCTCAAGGGTCTGCGCATCGGCGTGGTGCGCGAGTACATGGACCGCGAGAAATTCACCAAGGCCGATGAGCAGAGCATCGCGCTCGTCGAGCAGGCCGTGAAAGATCTGGAGAAACTCGGCGCGACCATCGTCGACCCGGGTGTGGGCGGTGAACTCTTCACCGAGTACGTCAAGCGCTACAATCCGATGCTCAGCAACGCGTCGTGGACGAAGGCGTTTCCCGAGATGTTTCCTGTCGACGCCGACGGTAAGCCGACCACCGACCACATCGCGACGCTCGTCGATCTCGCGATGGAACCGGCCAAGGTGCCGGGCAAGGTCACGATGCGCGACTTCACCGGCGCGCAGGCCACCGGCGAGAGCAAGTACGGCTACGCAATCTATCTCCGCGAGCGCGGCGACACGGCGATCAAGTCGCTCGCCGACCTCGCGACGAAGGCGAATTTCTACACCGAGCCCAACGGCATGAACAAAAAATCCACGCTGGAAAACGCGAACAAACCGCTCGTGTATGACACCGCGGCTCGGCTGCAGCGGCGCTTCGCGATCCAGCAGATCGTGCTGATGTGCTTCGCCGAGCAGAAGCTCGACGCGGTCGTTTACCCCACGGGTAACATTCCGTCCGCGAAACTCGGCGCGCCCAACGAGCCGACCGTCAATGGCCGCGGCACGACGTGGACGTTTCTCGGCACGCACGGCTTCCCCGCGATTTCGGTCCCCGCCGGATTTACGACCGAAGTCTACGATCGCATCCTCGATCCCAATGCTCCGCCGCCCGCGCCTAACACGCGTCGCGGAGGAGGTGGTGGCGCGGTCGGCGACGGCGGTGAAGGCGAAGGCGGTCGCGCTCAGCCCGCGATGCTGATGGTCGGCCCGGTTCCCGCGAAACTGCCGGTGGGCGTGGATTTCCTCGGACGGCCGTTCAGCGAGCCGGTGCTGCTCAAGATCGCCGCGGCCTACGAGCACGCGACACATCACCGCTCACCACCAGCCAACTACGGCCCGCTCCCAGTTGAAATCCAAGGCACGCGCTGACGCCACGAGCTACGTCGCGACTGGTGCTTCCAGCGGCAGGACCGTGAGGGTGCGCAGTTCGAGATTGCGCAGCACAGTGAGCTTGGCCTGCGTGCCGATGCGGTCGGCGGTGAGCTGTTTGTGCAGGGTGTCGACGCGTGGCGTCGGCAGGCCATCGAGGGCGACGATGATATCGCCCTCGCGCACGTCGGCGAGTGCGGCGGGACTCTTCGGCTCGACGGTGGAGACGAGCACGCCGGTCTCGGTGGGGAAGCGATAGGTGAGGATGAGCTTGCGGAGGAGCGGGACGTTTTGTCCGCCGACGCCGATGAAACTGCGCCGGATGCGTCCGTCCTTGATGAGCCACGCGGTGACCCAGCGCGCGGTGTTGCTCGCGATGGCGAAGCAGATGCCCTGCGCGGGGCGGATGATGGCAGTGTTGACGCCGATCACGCGGCCTTGGGTGTCGACGAGCGGGCCGCCCGAGTTGCCGGGGTTCAGCGAGGCGTCGGTCTGGACGATGTTGTCGATCAGCCGGCCCGACTGTGCGCGCAGCGAGCGGCCGAGTGCGCTGACGATGCCGGCGGTGACCGTCTGCTGGAAACCCATCGGGCTGCCGATCGCGAGGGCGATCTGGCCGGGCCGGATGTGGTCGCTGTCGGCGAGTTCGAGGTGCGGCAGATCGGTCGCGCTCACGCGGATCACCGCGAGATCGGTGTCGGGATCGTCGCCGATCAATTCGGCTGAGAGTTTGCGCCCGTCGGACAAAAACACGCGCAGCTCGCGCGCGCCGTGGACGACGTGGCTGTTGGTGAGCGCATAGCCGTCGGGCGAGATGAAGAAGCCCGAGCCGCTGCCGCCGGGGGCGTTGTTCCCGCGCACTTCGATGTGAATTACGGCGTGGTGCGCGCGCTCGGCGGCGGCGCTGACCGCAGCGGAATAGGCGTCGAGCAACGGCGCGTCGTCGGACGAAGAGTGGACCTTGACCTCAGCGATGCCGGTGTCGGCGGAAGCATGCGAGATGGAAGCGAGCATGATCGCGCAAGCTGCGCAGGAGGCACGATTGCGCAAATCGGCAGGCGGCCGCCGAGCGGTGCGGCTGGCTTGCGGCGATTGTGCAGCGCGAACCCAGCGCGGGCTAAAGCACCGCGCTACTTTTGCTCGGGCTTGGCGGGTTCCGGCGCGGACTTCGCGAACAACTCGGGGGGGCACTTGTAGTCGTTGATCGCGCGCAGGCGGAAAGCTTCGGCCTCGCGGGTCAGCTTGATCGAGACCAGCTGTTGATAAACGTTCACGCAGGCCTTGGTGACGTGCGTGCGCACCATCGCATTGGAGACATCGAGCTGCGGACCGGTGGGCGTATTGATGATCGGCACCGGCTTAATATTGTTGGCCTCGTAGAGCGTGCGGAGCTTGGTCCAGGACGAGGCATAGTCGTTACGGCAGATGAGCGCGGAGATGTAGCTGATCGCGGCCTCATCGGGCTTGCCTTCGGCGAGCAGGACATCGCCGACCAACTCATGGGTTTGCGCTTCAGCGGGGGCAAGGTGGCGAGCGTAGACCGCAGCCTGCTCGGCTTCCGGTAACTGGCCGAGCCGCGTGTAGGCGGTTGCGAGGAGGCAATGGACGTTGAAATTGCCCACGTCGCCGACGTCGACTGGCGTAAACGCGCCGAAGTGCACGACGAGAAAACCCGCGGTGGCGACGCCCGCCGCGGAAGTGACGCCGAACGCCGCGGCGAACAACTCCTCGCGACGGTACCAAGCGAAGCCGAGCAGCGCGAGGGCGCACACGGCCGATACGCCTATGATCACATTCGGAATCTTGGTGATCGTCTCGTTCCGCCGAATGCGGGCGCGGCGTGAGGACTCGTTGGCGAAGCTGTCGACGTTGCGCGAGCGCTGCATGATGCCGACGCTTTTGAGATAGTAGCGACGCGCCTCGCCCAACTCGTTGCGTGCGGCGAGATACTCGGCCTTGCGGATGTAATAGGCGCCTAGGTCGTTGAATAGGGTGTTGTCCTGCCGTGGCGGCGGGAGCGGATGCGAGTCGAGCACGGCGACGCCGATCTCGGCGCGCGCGATGGTGGCGTCGATGCCGGTCTCGTCCTGCTGCTTGCGCCACAGTTCGAAGGCGTAGCCCTTGTGGACCTTGAAACTCTCGGGTTGCGCATGCACGGCGCTGCGCCAGAGCGTGTAGTCGTTTTGCCAGTCGGCATTGCGGGCAAAGGTGCGCACGCCCAGCAGGCCCAACGCGAAAGCGGGCACGGCAAACACCGCCCACGGTGCCCAGACCGGCGGGGCCTTGAGCCGCGCGGCGATGTCCTCGCCAAACGCGAGCAGCACCGGCGCCGCCACGAGGCAGAAGCCGAGCAGCGCCGAGTAGAGGAATCGCTCGGCCATGATGCTGCCGATGCGGATGAGCAGGTTGGACGTCGGCAGCAGCGCGACGAAGAAGTAGAACACACCGAGCGCGATCAGCGGCTGCGTGCGACGGCGACGCCACGCGAGCGTGAGCAGCAGCGCGATGACCCCGAGCGCGACCCACGACTGCAGGTCTTCCCAGAAGGGCGCGTCGTCGCCGTAGAGCGGCACGGCGTTGTACGAGTAGTCGCACGAGAGCGAACTCGGCACGACCATCATCGCCACGTAGCGCCCGAGGACCTTGACCGCGGTGAGAAACGCCTGCGGCTGCGGCGCGTGCGCGATGGGATTGTCGACGAAGAACTCGGCGTAGAGCGGCGAGTTGAGGACGAGGTACACGCGCATTCCGACCCAGATCAGCAGCGCGGGGATGATCACGTAGTAGCCGTCGCAGAAAAATTTCCACCACTGCTTCAGCGACGGCACCAAGCGATCGCGCCAAGTGCCGGTGAGCTTCGGCCAGCGGAAAAGAAAATCGTGCAGCGGTAGCAGCGGCACGAGCATGAGGCCGCTCTCCTTGCTCAGCATCGCGAAGAGCGCTGACACCGCGAGCCCGAGCATCCACGGCACCCGATAGAGCCCGTCGACCGAAGTCGCCCGAAGATAACACAAATACCCCGACAGCACGCCGAGCGTCGCGAGTTCATCCGCTCGGCCGACGAGATTGGTCACGGATTCAGCCGCGATGGGATGGAGCGCGAAGAGTCCGGCAGCGACGAAGGCGTAGCGGAGATTCGCTGTTAATCGTCGGACGACCAGGTACACGAGCGCGGCGTCGATCCAGTGCAGGAGAAAATTGGTCCAGTGCAGTCGTCGGACGCTGGCGGCGAGACCCGCGGGTGACATGTCGGCTTTGCCGAACCACGTGTAGTTGATATTGTACGACAACGTCGCGAGCGGACGGTAGAGTTCGCTTGGCTCGTACGGCCACCAATAGCTCTGGGTGAAGATGTTTTGGATGTTCTGTCCGTTGAACTCCCGGAGCCGCGGGTCCTGCTCGACGATGATGTGGTTATCGAGCGTGAAGCCGGCGTTGAACGAGTTGGCGTAGGCCAGCAGCGTCGCGAGGCCGAGCAGCACGATGGCCGCGGGCACAATCCAGCGTGGAATGGTGGTGGCCGGAGTGGGATACGGAGAGGTTTGCACGAGAACGAGTCGCGCACCGACCCTGCGCACCCGCTGTCCGCGAGACAATGCGAGAAATCGCGTAGCTCAGCCGAGCAGCCCGCGCGCGCGGCACCACGCGACTGCGCTTGCCATGCCCTCGTCGAGCGTGCGCGTCGGCGCGTAGCCGAGGAGCCGTGTGGCCTTCTCGCTGGAGACACCCACATGCCAGTCGGCCTCGCCGAGCAGATGCAGCGACTGCGAATAGAAGCCGAGCGCCGCGAGACCGGAGTCGAGCGCGTAGGCCGTTTGCGCGGAGAGCGCTGGCAGTCTCAGATAACGCGGTGTGACGCCAAGTGCTCGCGCCATCGCTTCGACCACGCCGCGCGTGGTGGAGGGCGCTGCGTCGGCGATGTAAAACGTCTCTCCCGCCGCGCGCGGATGCGTGAGTGCGAGATGACATGCCTGCACGAGATGATCGATGTGCGTGAGGCTGCGCGCATACTGGCCATCGCCGACGAGCGGCATCCGGCCATGCATCAAGCGCCGGTAAACATCGACATGCCGCGCGGGCACGGGCGGCCCGTAAAACATGCACGGTCGCAGCACGACGCTCTCCATCAACGAGCGCGCGGCCTGCAGTGCTTCTTCGCCGAGGAGTTTGCTGCGGCCGTAGTGGCTGGCGGGGGGGAAAGGATCGGTCTCGGTCAGCAGGTGCGCCGCGCTCGGCGAGCGCCCGCCGGCGGCGTTGGTGCTGACAAAGACGAAGCGTTTCACAGTGCCCGCGGCGAGCGCGGCGTCGACGAGATGGCGCGTGCCGGTGGCGTTGATATCGTACCAGTCGCGCGTGCGCCGCACATGGATCACGCCTGCGGCGTGCAGCACGGCATCGCAGTCCGCGACGGCGGGCGCGAGGCTCGCGGGATTTTGCAGCAGGCCGGAGACCACGCGCAGGCGGATACCTGGAATCACCGGCGGCTCAAACGCCATGCCCGCGGCGACGAGGCAGACGATCTCCTCGAGGCCCGGCAGCGGCTGAGTGCGCAGCGAATCGAAAAACGCCGAGGCGAGCCAGCCGGGTGCGCCGGTGAAGAGGAGACGTTTCATCGCGACGACACTACGCTGCATTCACGCGAGTGGCTTGCGCAGCGTGAGGTAGAAATAAAACAGCTCGCGCTGCTCGCTCTCCACGGTGAAACGGCCGCGGTGCAGGATCGCGTGAACCTGCGGCCACTGCGGCAAGTAGTCCTTTAGGAACCACCATTCTTCCTGCGTGATGCGGCCGAACCATTTCAAGTACGGCGTGACGAGGAAGATGTTTTGCCGGAAAAACCAAAACGCCGCCTTGATCTGCAGGCTCGCGGGGAAGTCGATGATCGAGAGCCGCCCGCCGGGCTTGAGCACGCGATAGGCTTCGTCGACAAATTTACGCACGTTGTCCGCCGACGCGAAGTGATGCATCGAGTGGATGCAGAACGTCCAATCGATCGACGCATCCGGGTAGGCGAGCTTGAGCACATCGCCTTGGCGCGCGGTGAAGCGAGTATCAGCGACGAGCGTGGGCGTGACCTCGAGATCGACGCCGTGAAGATCGCGGAAACCGAGCGAGTAAAACGATTCCAGCGCCTCGCCGTGGCCGCAGCAGAGATCGAGGATGCGGATGTTGCGATCGACCGCCGAGGTGACGCCGAGCTTGGCGAGTTTCTCCGGCATCATGCGCAGCCGCCGCTCGCGCTGTACTTCGTCGGCGTAGGTATCGTGCCAGGTGGCGGATTCGTTCATGAGGCGAGAATCAGGTGGACCACGGTTGCTGCGCGTCGGGCGTCGGCTGCTGGTACGCACCGAGCAGATCGCGCACCCGGATGCGGAGCATGTCGAGTGGATCGCGCACCATGCACACGAGGAAGTTGATGCGCGAGCCCTCCTTGTTGGCCCACGACACCGGCACGTAGCGGCACGGGATGTCGAGCTTGTGCATGAGGTAGAACAACTCGACGTCGATCATGCCGCCGTTGACGTGCGCGTAGGGAAACAACCGCTGCGCGGTGGCGCGCGTGAAAATCTTGAACCCGCACTGGCTGTCGACGACGGCCTTTTGAAAAACGATCAAGTGCGCGAGCAACTGCGCGATGAGGCCGACAATGCGGCGCGCGCGCGACTCGCCCTCCTGATACGTGCGCACGCCCACGACGGCACCGTCCGCGCGATCGAGGATGTGCGGGAAAAAGTTCTCCACCTCCGCAATGGGCGTCGCATGGTCGGCGTCCATGAAGAGCACATAGTCGCCCTTCGCCGCGATGCAGCCGCGGCGGAGCGCAGCGCCCTTGCCGAGCCGGCCCGCCTGCGAGAGCAGGCGGATCTCGGGATACATTTTAGCGCGCTCCAGCACGAGTTCCGGCGTGCCGTCGGTGCTCGCGTCGTCGACGACGATGATCTCAAAACTGCGGTAGCGCGGACTGAGGTAGCCGAGGATCTCGTCGAGCGTCCGCGGGAGACGGTGCGCCTCTTTGTACGTGGGGATGACGACCGAGAGCGTGAACGGAAACTGCGAGGCGAGCGCGGCCGCGTTCATTTGTAGAAATCGAGCTGCTCCTGCGGAATGTTTTCCGTGCCCTTGATCTGGTAGTCGAGTTTCAGCTCGGTCGGCGGACCGATGAGCGCGCGCTCCAGTTCGTCGAGAGTGAGCTCATACACGAGCATGCCCGCGGTGATGCGCGCATCGGGCAGACGCTTGCGGAGATAGGCACACAAGCGGGCGAAGCGCAGGAAATCGTAGTCGCGGACCTTCTGGGTCCACTGGGCCTCGCCCTCGCGCTTCACCATTTCCATGGCCTTGGCGACGTCACCCATCTGCGATTCGAGCCGGCGCATTTCGCCGGTGAGAGTCTGATAGCGTGCCTCGTAGCTCGGCCGCCACGGGCCCATCGCGGGACCGTAGATCGTGTGGAGCTGCGTCGCGCTGATGATGTAGGTGCCCGCGCCGAGTGGGTAGGGCGAGATCGGGCGCAGATCGTAAAACTGCGGGAGCAGCACGACGCCCGGGAGCTTGAAGCGCTTCAGGTCGGCGTTGCCGAAGTACGAGAAATACACGGGGCGTTTCTCGCCGGGCGTCTGCGCCCGCGCGGCGACCCATTTCTCGACCGCGGGCAAGTCCTGGCCCCACTCGTATGAGCTATCGACGAGCACGCGGTGACCATCCTCGGTGCCGCCGGCGAAGGTATTGCAGTACGCCAAGTAGTCCGGCGCGACCCGCACGACCTCGAACAAGCCCCAGAGCACGACAAAGCTCACCGTACGCAGCCGCCACGTGCTGCTCACGCCAAGCACTGCCGCACCGGAGAGAATGAACAGCGCCGGGTACACGGGCAGGATGTGCCTCACGCCGATGTTAAGCCCACTTGATAGAGTGCCGCCGAGATATACCACGGCGAAGAGAGCGAGCGGGGTGAGTTCGTAGAGCGCATGCGCGCCATCCGGTGCGGGCGGGAGATCGGGATGCAGCAGCGCGGTGAGCCGCCGGCCAAGCAGCACGCCCGCTCCGAGCGCGAGCGCGACCATGAAGGGGATCGGCGTCTTGAACCACCACGCGAGCGGGAAGAAATACCACCAGCCGCCGAGCGCGTAGTCGCCCATGAGATAGGCGCGTCGCACGGAAGTCGTCACCTCGAAGAGCCGCAGGTCGAACAAGTACGGCTCCGGTAGCACGTGCCACCGGTTCATTGCCGTCGCGAGGGTGGAGAGCATCCCGGTCGGCTTGCTGCCAAAGGCGGCCCAAGGATACGGCGCCGCGGTGTGCGGTGCGAAGATCGTGATCTGCGGCAGATAGCAGAGCCACATCACTCCGACCGCGACGAGGATCGCCGCGCCCGACGCGGGCAGGAGCCACTTGAGCTGGTCGACGCGGTCGATCACTTGGCGCGCGCTTTTTTCGCCGCGACCGACATCGAGCGGGCGATTCACCACGAGGCGAAACACGAGCAGCGTGAAGGCGATGGGCCCGAGCAGCAGCGCGGAGATTTTGGTGACGAGCAGCAGCCCGGCCGCCGCGCCGCACGCCAGCACGTTGAAAGGCGACACGCCGTGCAGCAGCTTCCACACGCGATGCACCGCGACGGCGAACCAGAGCGTCACGGCGATGTCGGTCGTCGCGACCGCGCTGTTGGCGATCATGAGCGGCGAGAAGCAACAGAAGGCGAGGGACGAGAGTCCACCGGCCGGCCCGAAGAGCTTCCGCGACCAGCGCCACACCAGCATGCAGATCCCGAGACCGAGCAGGATGTTCATCGGCCGCGCCGCATCGAGCATCGCGCGCCAATCGTTTTTCGGATAGAAGACAAACATGCGCCCGACCTCGCGATTGATCGGCTCGACCGCCGCGATGTCGCGCTCGGTGGGGATCGACGGCTTGGTGAACAGCAGCGGCAGACTGACCCAGTTTTGCGCGAAGATCAGGTTGGCCGTCGGAGCCTTGGCCGCGCCCGCCGTGAGATTGGTGTAGCCCGCTTGAAGGAAAAACGGCTCGTCGAAGACCGGCGACGTGGTCCAAGCGAAGCGCAGGCCGCAGATCGCGAAGAAGGCCAGCAGCGCCACCGCCACAATCGGCTCCAGCCACGGCTCGCGTCGAAGAATGCCAAACGGAAACGGCAATTCCGGTCCCACGGGCTCGGCGGGCGCGACGATTTCGGTGCTCGCGGGAGCGACCGGCGCGGCAGGATCGGCGGGGTTGGTTGAGCTCGGGACGTCTTCGGTATTCATGGCGCCCGCGTCAGCCGCAGGGGCGCCGCAGAACAGAGACGAACGCGCCAGACGGGACAAACCTTATTACAGGGAGGGGATTGCGGAGGCGCTGGACTAAGTTCTGTCGCGCCACGAATCGGGATGCCGCTTCAAGTGCATGACAGCCACGATCAAGATCATCCCGGGCCGCCGCTGATAAATAATCGCATACGGGAAACGTCGAATCAGACAGCGGCGCGTGCGTCGCGAGAGTCGCACCCCGGCGTGCGGAAACGACACGATACGCTGGAGCGTATGCGTGAGGTCATCGACGAAATCTCCACCCAAACCTGGGCGCTCGGCTTCGTAGTAGTCGACCGCCTCGCGGTACTCGTCTTCGGCAATCGCCAGAAACTCGACGATCATCGCGCCTTGCCGCGATACTTGAGTACTGCGCTGGCTGGCGTGCTCTTGAGCTTGCCTGATTCGTAGGCGTCGAGCCGCGACTCAGACTCGGTCGCCCACTCGGTGGCTAGCGCCTTCTCCTCGGCCGTTTCCAAGGTGGCCAACAACGTTTCCGCCAATTTGAGCCGCTGACGCCGCGGCAGTTTCCGCGCGGCCTGCTCAATTTCTTGGACGGTGCTCATGCGGAGAGAATGATCGGCGCGCTGCGTGGCGCAAGCGAGCGCAAACGCAAGCATTGCACGTCATCGTGCTCCATCGTTGGAGATGTCGTCCGCACTGCGCTTGCCATCGGGACCGAGCGAGCGGATCAGCGGCTTTTCCATGCCTTCAGTGAAAGTGTATTCAAGGGGGTGCCTCCATGGATCGAGAGGAATCTTGTCGAGATATGGTCCGTGCCATTTTGCTTCGAGACCCGGAGGGCAATGTGCCAACGCCGTGAGGCCTTCCGCCGTGGACGGGTATCGGCCGAGGTCCAACTTGAATGCGACGAGGCCTGTTCGCAGGACTTGGTTTACGAGCAAGGCAGCAGTCTGCTCTTTGGTGTCTTTCCAACCAAGACGGTTATTGTCGATAGTTGTGATACACAGGATCCAGACGAACGGCGCGATCAACATGCCGTAGCTGAGTGCTATGCTTTTCTTGGCGGCCAACGGGCTGAGCAAGAGTGGACCCAGAAAGCCGATTACAATAAACCAACTGGGTGCTCTCTCATCCGGGTCGAAGACAGGTGCAAATCGATAGATCAGCCCACTGGCAATGAGTGCGATAAATGGCAGTGACCACATCCAGCGCTTCATTCGCACGATGACGTCCGTGATCGAGGGCTCGTTTCCGATCTCGGCAAAGTTTTGCTCAATCAACTCGTCGCCGCTCGCACATCGCCATCGCCGAGTTTTCGCCGGAAGAGCGCGAGGGCTTGCTGGTAGCAGAGGAGCGCGAGCTCGGGGTCGTAGCGGTAGCCTTCGTCGCGGAGGAAGGCGTGGGCGCCGTTGAACTCCAGCCAGGTGAAGTGGGAGTTGGCGGCGTCGAGCGCGGTGCGGATTTTGATGCGACCTTCGAGGGGCACGTGCGGGTCCTGGCGGCCCCAGATCATGAGGAGCTCGCCCTTGATCTCGGGGATGCGGTCGAGCGAGTCGTCGTTCATGCCTTTCGCGAGGCTGCGCTTGTGGATGTCGGTCGCGTAGAAACAGACGGCGGCGAGCACCTCGGGGTTCATCGCGGCGCGGAAAGCGAGGTGGCCACCGATGCAGATGCCGATCGCGCCTAAACGGCCGGTGCAGTGCGGCGAGGCGGCGAGGAACGCGAGCACGGCGCGCGCGTCGGCGTCGTAAGCGGCGAGTTCCTTGGTGGTTTTGAGTGCGTTGCCGCGGTCGGCTCCGGCCTGATCGTAGGCGAGTACGGTGCCAGCGGGCTCGAACTCGTGGTAGATCTCCGGCACCGCCACGATGAAACCGTGCCCGGCGAGCAGCGCGGCGGTGCGGCGGATCGGAGCGGTGACTTGGAAGATTTCCGAGTACAGCAGCAAGCCGGGGTAGCGGCCGGGCGCCGACGGGCGAAACACGTGCGTGCGCATCGGGCCGGTGGGCGTGGACAACTCGACAAACTCGGGATCGCGGAGGGTCATGGCGGGAGTGGGGGAGCTGCGCTCATTTGCCGCGACGGCCTCCGCGGAGTCAACCGGAGCGTGCGGCGGTGACCGAAAAGCCGCAGGGCAAGCGAGACGGCCTGCCGCTTGCGATTTGACAATCTCGTTCCGGCGCGGGTCTTTCGCGGGATGCCTGCCAATCCGTTTCTCGATCAAGCGTTTCACATTCGTTGGGCCGCGCTCACGCCGGACTTCGTCGGACCGGCCATCGACGAGGCGCTCACGCGGGCGCAGGCCGCCGTCGACGCGATCGCGACTCGCGATCTCGGCACGCTGACGTATGAGAACACCTTTCTCGCGCTCGAACACGCGACCGAGGAACTCACCGCGGCGTGGGGCAAGGTCACGCATCTCCAGTCCGTCGCCGATTCACCCGAGTTGCGCGCGGCACACAATGCGGTGCTGCCGAAAGTCTCAGCCTTCTACGCGGCGATCCCGCTCAATCCTGCGCTCTGGTCGCGGCTGAAGGCGGTCGCGGAGTCGCCGTCTGCATCGAGCGTCACGGGGATTCATCGTCGCTTCCTCGAAGAGACGGTGAAGGATTTTCAGCAGGCTGGTGCCGATCTGCCCGCGGAGAAGCGCTCGCGTCTTGAAGCGCTGCAGAGCGAACTCGCGCAGATCACCCAGAAGTATTCCGAAAACGTCCTCGATGCCACCAACGCGTGGCAGCTCGTGGTCGACGACGAGAAGCGGCTCGCCGGGTTGCCCGCGCACGTGAAGGCCGCGGCGCGCCGCAGCGCCGAGAGCAAGGGACTCGCCGGGTGGCGTTTCACGCTGCACATGCCTTCGCTGGAGCCGCTGCTCACCTATGCCGACGACGCGGAACTGCGTCGCGCGGCCTGGACGGCCTCGGCGGCCGTGGGTGCGGGACCGGAGCACGACAATACGCCGCTGCTCTCGCGCATCCTTACGTTGCGCGCGGAGAAGGCGGCGCTGCTCGGCAAGGCCCACTTCGCCGACGCCACGCTCGAGCGCCGCATGGCGAAGACGGGCGCGAAGGCGCTCGCGTTTCTCGACGACCTGCGCACGCGTGCGGCGGCGGGTTTTGCGAATGAGTGTCGCGAGCTGGAGGAGTTCAAGGCGCAGCGCACCGGCACGCCGGTGGGGCGGCTCGCGCCTTGGGAGATTGGCTACTGGGCGGAGAAGCTGCGCAAGGAGCGCTACGATTTCGAGGAGGAGTCGTTGCGGCCCTATTTCCCGATGGACCGCGTGATCGCGGGGCTCTTCGCCATCGCGGAAAGGGTATTCGGTTTATCGATACAGGAGCGCATGCTCGATGCGGCGGAGTACTGGCACCAGGAAGTGAAATTCTTCGAGATCCGCGACCGGCGTGGGCGGCATGTCGGCTCATTCTACACCGACTGGCACCCGCGCGAGTCGAAGCGCGGTGGCGCGTGGATGAACTACCTCATCACCGGCGGCCCGCAACCCGACGGTGCGCGTGCACCGCACCTCGGCCTCATGTGCGGCAACATGACGCCGCCGGTCGACGGTCGCCCGGCGCTGCTCACGCACCGCGAGGTGGAGACGGTGTTTCACGAGTTTGGCCACCTGCTGCACCACCTGCTCGGCGAGGTGACGGTGAAGTCGCTCAACGGTGTGAATGTCGCGTGGGACTTCGTCGAGCTGCCCTCTCAGATTATGGAGAACTGGACGTGGGAGCGCGAGGCCCTCGACCTCTTCGCGCGTCATCACGAGACCGGCGCGCCGATCCCGGAGGAGATTTTCCAAAAGATGACCGCCGCGAAAAAATTCCGCGCCGCGTGCGCCATGATGCGCCAGATCGCCTTTGCGAAGATGGACCTGCTATTGCACACACGCACGGCGGAGTTTGCCGCCGCGCCGGATGTGGAGCCGCTCGCACGCGCCGCGGTGGCCGACTGCCTCGTTCCGACGCAGCCGCCGGCGCCGACCATCGTGAAACGCTTCACGCACCTCTTCTCCGACCCGGTCGGCTACGCGGCGGGCTACTATTCCTACAAGTGGGCGGAGGTGCTCGATGCGGATGCCTTCACGCGCTTCAAGCGCGAGGGCATCTTTTCGGCGGAAGTGGGCGCCGCTTTCGTGGAAAACATCCTCAGCCGGGGCAACTCGGCGGATGCGGCGGAGCTTT
Source organism: Verrucomicrobiota bacterium (assembly GCA_048498795.1). Taxonomy (GTDB): domain Bacteria; phylum Verrucomicrobiota; class Verrucomicrobiia; order Opitutales; family Opitutaceae; genus JBEHXH01. The sequence goes on along the minus strand of JBEHXH010000005.1, from coordinate 128,094 downwards.
TCCGCGGATTCATGGGGCGTGACTCCGATATCACCGCGCTTTTGGAACGCAGCGGCCTGCCATCTGTCGCGTGATGGGTGGCAGAGCACCGCACGACCGAGAATCCACGCCCCGTCCGTCCGCAGCGCTTTTGGCGCCGGCGGAGCGCTGCCGAGACGGCGCTGGTCGAACGTAAGCCACGGCGGCGGTGGCTGCGGGTGTTACTCGGACTGGGCGTCGCGATGGTGGGGGCTATTATTTTGCTGCCGTGGTGGTTGGGGGTGCTGCTGAGCGTAGTTCTGCCACGTTGGGGTGTGCATTTTGCGCGATATGAGCGATTGGGGTATGCCCATTTCGCGCTGAACAACGTCTCCGTGGAGCGCCGCCGGACGCTCGTTTCGATCAGTCGAATTGAGGCGGATACGCCCGTTCTCTGGCTGGTGCGACGGATTGCGGGGAAAACGCCGATCGTGACCGCGACGGATTGGGCTATGGTGGTTTCAGCGCGAAAATCCGGTGACCCGGCATCGGTGCCGACCCCCGACGCAGGCTGGATGCGCTTGCGCGGGCAACTGCTCCGTGTGGCGGACCGGTTGGAAACGTGGCTACCGGAAGCGCACGTCGGAAGCGGTGTCGTGCGTTGGCCCAGACAGGAGCTGCGCTTTCGTTCGGCGACGTGGAAAGGGCGGACGCTCGATTTTCAAGGCTTCGGCTACCGCGCGCTGGTGAGCGATGGGACGCTGGATTTTCCGCGCGGTGACAGCTTGATCCGCGGAGCACTGCACGGTGCGACGTCGGATGATATCAAGGCCACGCTGCACAGCGACGGCGCGGCGATTTCGGGCGACCTCGCATGGCTAGGGCAAGCGGCGAAACTCAGTGCGCGTTTCGACGCTCGTGGATGGATGCCGCTCGATGCCGAGCTGGAGGGCGGCGAGTGGAGTGTGCCGGCGCAGAAGTTGAAACTCGGCTCGCTCTATACGCAGGTTCGCGGCAGTGCGCATCTCATTTTACGCGGTGGTCAGCTCACGACCGACTTCAGCGCCTCCGGCGATCCGCTCACGGGCAAGAAGGCACCGCCGCTCGACGTGAAGATCCACGGCGCGGGTACGGGCGACGCATTTGCGATCGATGCGCTGCGCGTACAGGCGCCGGGCATCTCGGCTCAGCTCAGCGATACGGTGACGTTTGACCGGCGCGGGCAGATTCAGCCGGGCAATTCCCATTTCACGGTGCACGCCGACCTCGCGCAGCAACCGTGGTTCGAGGCGCGCGGGATCATCGACAGCGCGATCACGCTCACCCCGGGCGCGACGATGCGGGATGTGCCGACGGCGACATTTCGCGCTGCGCTCAGCGGTCTCGTGTGGCGCAAGCGCGAGCTGCCCCGGGCCGACGTAAACGGGAAATTGGTCTGGCCGCGCGTCGAGCTTACCGAGGCGAAGATCGCGCTCACCGACACCGAGGCGATCACGGCGAAGGGCGCCTGGGATTTCGCCGCGAAACAAATCAACGATGCGGTGCTCACCGGCCATGTGACGCGCGCGGCGGTCGCCGCGTGGGTGCCGGCGGCGCTCACATTCGAGAGCATCGAACTTTACGCCGCGGCCAACGGCCCGACCGACGCGCTCGTGCACACGGGCACGCTCCGCATGAAGGAACTGCACGTGCGCGATTCGAAGCCGTTCGAGGGCTTGGTTTCATGGAACGGTGTCGGTCTTCGGGTGGAAAATTTCAGCATCGCGACGAGTGCCGAGGATATGAGTTTCAAAGCGGAAGGCGCGGTCGATTCCGACCGGCTGCAGCTCCGCGAGTTTGTCGTGACGCATGGCAGCGACGAGACGCTTCGTCTGCAGGCGCCCGCGGAGGTGGCGTGGCGGCCGCTGCATGTCGACCGGCTCACCTTGCGCGGTAAGGCGGGCGAGGTGAATGCGGCGATCGATTGGGCGGAGACGGGTCACATCGACTTGGCGGTGCGCGGGCTGGCGTCGTCGGTGCTCAACGATTTCGTGCCGCTCCGCGGTCCGGCTTGGCGCGTGGAAGACCTGACGATTGCCGGCACGTGGGCGAAAGGGCCGATGAAGTTCACCACCAATGCGCGCGTGATGCTCGACATGGGGCAGCAGCGCCAGGCGGAGGTGACGCTCGTCGCGCGCGGCGATGAGAAGGGGCTCAAAATCGAGACCGTGCGAGCGACAGAAGCGGGCGGCGCGATTGTCACGGCGAGTGGCGAGCTGCCCTTGACGCTCAAGGCCGATGGCGGGCTGCAGGCGCAGTTCGATGTGAAGGCTCCGCTGAAGTTCGATATGGATTCGGTCGCCAACGAAGCCTTCTGGGCGCGGCTGGCCGAGCTGACCGGCGTGCAGCTCGTAGAGCCGCAGCTCACCTCGCATCTCCACGGCACGGCCGAGCATCCGGAGGGTGAGGTGCGCTTGAAAGCGACGCGCGTGACCGTTGACCCGAAACGCTTCACGCGTCCGCTCCCGAGAATCGAATCACTCGATGCGATCCTCTCCGGTGACCGCGAGGGGATCATCCTGAAAAATTTCTCCGTACTCGTGGATGGTCAGCAAGCTCAGCTCGATGGCCGCGTGCCGGTGGCGGAAGGGCAGTGGAGCGACCTGTGGCAAAAGCCGCTTGATGCGCTGCGCCGCGGCTCGGGACTGCATCTGAAAATCCCCGGAGCCGATGTGGCGTCGCTGGCGCACTTGTTGCCGAAGAGTATCGCGCCTCAAGGCCTCGTGGAACTCGACGTGACGGTGAAAGACGCGGCGAGCGCCGCGGGTTTCGTGCGTGTCCGTGGCGCCGCGACGCGGCCGATCGGCTCACTTGGCACGGTGCAGGAGATCAACGCCGAGTTTCGCTTCGACGGTCGCAAGGCCGAGGTCGCCTCCGCCACGGCGCTGCTCGGTGGCCAGACCGTCACGCTCAGCGGCAACGTCGAGCTACCCGCGCAAGGCGAGCCGAAGCTCAATCTCGGGCTCAAGGGCGAGAATTTGCCCTTCGTGCGCCAAGCGGGCCTGCTCATGCGCGGTGATCTCGACCTGAAACTCGTTTCGACCGAGGCCGCCGTGGGCGCTACGCGTGCTCCGGCCCCGCGCATCACGGGTACGGTCAAGCTGCGCGATAGTCTTTTCCTCACAGACATCCGCGCGCTCATGCGCGGAGGGGCGAAGACAAAGGCGCGGCGGCCGCCGTATTTCGCGGTGGAGGTGCAGCCGTTTGCGAATTGGCGGCTCGATGTGAATGTCGAGGGCGACCGCTTTATGCGGATGCGCACGCCGGTGTTCGATGGCATGGCGTCGGCGCATTTTAATCTGCGCGGGACCCTCTCCGAGCCGTACGCAACGGGCGCGGCGGTGATCGATCAGGGATTGGTGCGGCTGCCATTTGCGACCTTCGATGTGCAGGAGGGGCGCGTGACGCTCTCGCGCGAGCAGCCCTACGAGCCGCAGATCTCGGTCGTGGCGAGCGTGCGACGCTACGACTATAATCTCCGCATGGAAATCACTGGCACCGCGACGGCGCCGAGCGTGATCTTCTCGTCCAATCCGCCGCTGGAATCGGGGCAGGTGCTGCTGCTTGTGATGGCGGGCGAGGCGCCGCACGATGAAATCACGTACACCGATCGCCAGCGCGTGGCGCGGGTGGGGGCGTTTCTCGGGCAGACGTTGCTTTCGAGTTTCAGCGGGGATAGCGATGCGGCGGATCGGTTGACGCTCGCGTCGGGCGAGCGCGTTTCGGAGCAAGGGCGTGAGACGTACAGTTTCGAATACCGGCTCAACGACCGCTGGTCACTCACCGGCGAGTACGACGAATACGATGACTACAATGCGGGCTTTAAGTGGCGCGTTTACTCGAAGGGCGGACAAGTGCGCATCGAGCGGAGGCAGATCGACGATGACAGCGAGAAATAAGATTTTCCGCGTCGCGGTCTTCGTCCTGTCGCTTGTCGCGGTGTCGTGCTCGACCGCGCCGAAGAAACCCACTGCGCACCTGACGGTCTCCGGTCTCGGCTGGGTGGCGAACCGCGACGCGCGGCAGTCGCTCGAGCGTCTGCTCGGCAGCGAGCGCACGGAAACGCTGAACGCCAACGCGGTGGAAGACGCGATGTTTCTCCTGATGTCTTCGGTGCAAGGGCAGGGCTACCTGCATCCGGTGATGCGCGTGCAGATCGTCGATCGCACGGCGAAGAAAACCGAGTTTACTTTCGACGAGTCGCTCGCGGCCGGGGTGCCGCGCGACGTGCAGGCGGTCGATGTGCGCTTTCACGTGGAAGCGGGCACGCGCTACTATTTCAAGGAAGTGAAATTCTCAGGTCTGCACGCGGTGCAGGAGAAAACGGCGCTGGAATATTTCGCGGGGCAATCGGCGCTTTTTCAGAGCAAGGGCGCGCGGGTGTATACGCCTTCTCGGCTTTCGCGTGCGGTCGAGAGCGTGCAGACGGAACTACGCCAGCTGGGTTACGCGGAGGCCGACGTGCGCGCTTCGTCGGTCCTGGCAGACGACCACACTGGCGAGGTCAAGGTGCAGGTCGATGTGCGCGAGGGTGAGCGCTGGGAAATTGGTGCGATCAATGTTGCTGGCACGGAAGGCATCGATGTGCCGCTCGCGAGCGTGCAGCAGTTCGTGGGGCATCCGTGGTCCGATCTCGTGCAGCAGGACGTGGCGTCGGAGATTCGAAAAAGTTTTTTCAGTCGCGGCTATCCCGATGTGCGCATTCGCGTGACGCGGGAGCCGGCGGTGGCGGCCGATGGACGACGGGCCGTGAAAGTCACCGCGCAGGTGCGACCGGGTGCGCTGGTGAAAGTGGGTGAGCCCCGCTTCGAAGGCGCGGAGCACATGCGCGAGTCGGTGCTACGCCAGCGAGTCAATGCGAAGCCCGGCGAGCCGCTCAATCCCACGGCGATGGAGCAGGCGCGTTATCGCTTGGCGCGGCTCGGGGTCTTCGACGCGGTGGATCTTCGCTATGAGCCGCGCGATGGCGACGTACGCAGCCCGGTGTTTGCATTGCGCGAAGGCCGTTTGCTCGAGACCAATCTGCTCTTTGGTTATGGCAGTTACGAAGAATTGCGCGCGGGCGTGGAACTGCGGCAGTTCAATCTTTTCGGCCGCGCGCATCAGTCGCGCGCGCTGCTCGTGCAGTCGATGAAGAGCACGCACGGCGAATACTCGTACACGGTGCCAGAGTTGTTCGGCGAATCGATCGACGGCACTGTGAAACTCTTCGGGCTCCAGCGGCAGGAGGTGGCGTTTCTGCGTCAAGAGTACGGCGGCACGGCCTCGCTGGCGACGGTGCTCCCGCGCTTTGGCGTGACGGCAACGGCCGGCTACACTTTTCAAGCGCTGCGGAATCGCGACAACGAACTCTCGACGCGTGGCATCGACGACAAGCAAGTGACCGTGGCCAGCATCGACGGTGGCCTCACGCGTGATCGGCTCGATAATCCGCTCCTCCCACATCATGGCTATCGCGCCTACGCCCGCGTGGAGTTTGCGGATCGCGATTTTGGCGGGCAGGCGGAGTACCAGCGCTTCGAGCTGGGCGGCTCCTACCACACCTCCTGGGGCAGCGGCCGCTGGGTGCATGTGGGGCTGAGCCACGGCGTGATCACCACATGGGGCACGGGCGATCAGTTACTCCCGGTCAACAAACGCTTTTTCCCCGGCGGTGAAAACAGCATCCGCGGTTACCGCGCGGGCGAGGCTTCACCGCGAGGCGCGGATGGGCGCTTCATCGGCGCGAAGAGCTACCTGCTCGCGAATCTCGAATTGGAGCAGATGCTCACGGCGAAGTGGGCGGGCGTGGTGTTTCTCGATAGTCTCGGGGCGGCGGCAGAGCTGAAGCACTATCCCTTCGACGAGAAACTTCTCTCGGCCGGTCTCGGCGTGCGCTATCAGACGCTGATCGGGCCGATCCGTCTCGAATACGGGCGCAACCTTCGGCACCGCGATGGCGATCCGCGCGGCACGTGGCAGTTGTCGGTGGGCTATCCGTTCTGAGCGCGGACTGACGGGAAAAATTCTTGTCGCCGCGCGCGCGACGCGGCGGTGTCGTGCGGCATGATCATCGCAGACCTCGCCAAGATTCCCGGTGGTACTTTTCCCGCGCAGCGTTGGGGCCGCGGCCTCGTCGGCCAGCTCGGCCAGCCGATCGCGGCGAAGGGTTTTTCGATGGGCTACTCCATCCTCGCGCCGAAGGGCGGGCAAGTGCCGTGGCACAATCAGGAGCAGGAGGAAGTCTACTTCATCGTGCAGGGCGAGGGTGAGATCTGCGTCGGCACCGAGCGCAGTCCGATCAAGGCCGGTCAGGCGGTCTTCATGCCGCCGACGCTTTTTCACCAGCTTACCAACACCGGAGACGAGCCGATGCACATGATCTACGTGTACTGCCCCGGCGGCGACGTTGCGCACTGGCGGCAGGAGCTCAACGGCACGTTACCGAAGGCCGGCGAAAACGGCATCCCGCCGCTCCCCGAGGGCGCGCAGCCGCAGTGCACGAAGAAGCCGGGGGAGTAACGGGTCTTTTCGATCTGGTTTTACACGAAGGCCGCAAAGGTAGCGAAGGACGTCTGGTTCTTCGCAACCTTTGCGGCCATCGTGTGAAGAGGTTTGGGTTTGTAACCGCGAATGGACGCGAATTCACGCGAATGAAGGCAAGAATGCAGTGCTGCATGTAGGTGACTATTGATGGATGCATTGCGGACAATGGGTCTTACCTTTTCGTGGCCTTCGTGTGTTTCGTGGTTTACCCTTCCGTCTTTCTCATTGTCGCCAGGCGCTCGGTGGTTTGCCGGTTTGTTGGCGGAACCAGCGGGTGAAGTAGTTCGGGTCTTCGAAGCCGGCTGCTTGGGCGGCGGCGGCGATGGAGGGCTGCGTGCGCAGGGCGTTCTGGGCGGCGGCGAGGCGCAGGCGATGGCGCAGTTCGCGGAGGCCGACGCCGGCTTCGCGTTTTAGTTTTCGGTTCAGATGGTCGGGGTGGTAGCCGAGATTTTGGGCGATGGTGCTGAGTGGCGCGGCGGTGCGGAGGTGAGGTTCTACGCGTTCGTAGAGGCCGGGTGGAGTGGAGGTTTCGGGGGCGGCAGGCGCGGGGCGAAGCAGGCGCGCGACGACCGCAAGCACGGCGGGATAATGGTCGAGCGTGAGGCGGCCTTTGCGCGGCAGGCGGGCGAGGAGCGCGTGGAGTTCGCCGAGCGTGGCGGCAGGGAGGTGGCGATGCACGCCGCGGACGCGCGCAGTGCGGTCGACCTCGTAGTCGAGCACGAGGCACAGCGGACGACTGCGGCCTGCGACGGCGAAGCCATGCGGTAGGCGCGCGGGGATCAGGAAGAGATCGCCGGCGCGGGCGATGCGCGCGCGGCGGCCGATGGTCTGCACGCCTTCGCCGGTGAGGTAGAGAATGAGCTGCGCGTAAGCGTGGGCATGTGGGGCGACCTCGGTGTCGCGATGGCGGTTGAGCTGGAGTTTGCGCAGGACGAAGCCGAGGGCGTGAATCTCGATCTTTTGGATCAGCAGGGGGCTCCAGGCCAGCATGGGTATCGGTTTTGTGCTAGCAAAGGTCGGATTTGTCCTAACGCAAGCCAGCGGTTCCCGCTAGACTGAGCGCACCTCTCTAAACCCCTCCTCTTAATGACCACGCATAAAGTCGGCATCATCATGAACGGCGTCACGGGACGCATGGGTACCAACCAGCACCTGCTGCGCTCCATCAAGGCGATCATCGACCAGGGCGGCCTCAAGGTGGGCGAGGGCGAGGTCATCATGCCCGATCCGATCTTGATCGGCCGTAGCGAGACGAAGATTGCCGCGCTCGCCGCGCGCGCGGGCGTGAAGCGCTGGTCGACCAATCTCGATGCGGCGCTCGCCGATCCGGCCAACCAGATTTATTTCGACGCCACGCTCACCGGCCAGCGCCCCATCGGCGTGCGCAAAGCCATCGCGGCGAAGAAACACATCTACTGCGAAAAGCCCACGGCCACCTCGTCTGCCGAAGCGTTTGCGCTCGCGCAGGAAGTCACCGCGGCCGGCCTCAAGAACGGCGTGGTGCAGGACAAGCTCTGGCTGCCCGGACTGCTCAAGCTGAAGTACCTGATCGATACCGGCTTCTTCGGCAAAATCCTCTCGGTGCGCGGCGAGTTCGGCTACTGGGTCTTCACCGGCGAGCACGAGAAGCTCCAGCGCCCGTCGTGGAACTACCGCAAGGAAGACGACGGCGGCATCATCGTCGACATGCTCTGCCACTGGCAGTACGTGGTGCAAAATCTCTTCGGCGACATCAAGTCGGTGTCGTGCCTCGGTGCGACGCACGTCCCGCAGCGCTGGGACGAAGCGGGCAAGCCGTATAAGTGCACGGCCGACGATTCGGCCTACGCGACCTTCGAGCTGCACAACGGCGTCATCTGCAACTTCAACTCATCATGGTGCGTCCGCGTGCGCCGCGACGACCTGCTCACGCTGCAAGTCGACGGCACGCATGGCACCGCGGTCGCGGGTCTGCGCAACTGCACCGCCCAGCATCTCTCGGCCACGCCGCGCTGCGTGTGGAATCCCGATATCGATAGCCCGGTGAAGTACGCCGACGGCTGGAACACCGTTCCTTCGCAAGGCGACGCCGACAATGCCTTCAAGGTGCAATGGGAACTCTTCCTTCGCCACGTGGTGAAGGGCGATCCGTTCCCGTGGAATCTCCGCGAGGGCGCGAAGGGCGTGCAACTCGCCGAGCTCGGCCTCAAGTCATGGGCCGAGCGCCGCTGGGTGGACGTGCCGCCGCTGGGGTAAGGGCGGTTTTTTGGAAAATAGGGGAGTCTTTTCCAAACGGGCGATTTTCGCTGGAAAATCGCTCGTTTCGCCGGATGTTGGTCGATTCAACCTACCAACTTCACCATGACAACTTTCCTTGCCATGTTCCACATCCCGATGCCCTTGGTCTGGCTGCTCTTCATTGTGGTCATGATCTTTGCGCTTTGGGCGCAGTATCGCGTTTCGAGCGCGTATAACAAAAATGTGCAGATTCCATCACGGGGCCGCATCTCGGGTCGCGAAGCGGCCGAGGCGGTGATGCACAGCGCCGGCATCGACGATGTCGAGATCGTTGAGATCGAAGGCCACCTAACGGATCACTATGATCCGTCGCAGAAGCAGCTGGCGCTGTCTTCGGAGAATTATCATGGTTCTTCCTTGGCTGCGCTGGGTGTCGCCGCACACGAAGCGGGTCACGCCATCCAGCACAAGACCGGCTATGCCATGTTGCACGCCCGCATGGCGATGATCCCGGCGATGCGGGTCGCCGCGCCGATCGCGATGTTCGTCACGAGCGGTGGTATCTTCCTGCTCGCTTTGCTGGGAATGTACACGCTCGGCATGCTGGCGATTCAGCTGGGTGTCATCGCACTGAGTGTCATTGCGTTGTTTCAGCTCATCACCCTGCCGGTGGAGTTCGACGCCACGCGTCGAGCAAAGCTGGCGTTGGTGAATCTCGGTATCCTCGACCAAGACGAGATGCAGGGTGTGCACGAGACGCTCGACGCGGCTGCATTGACCTATGTCGCGGCGCTCGCGACCACGATGGTCCAACTGCTCCAGCTGCTTTCAATTTTGAGCGGTAACCGCCGCGACGACTAACGATAGAGAAGTCCGGTTGCATTTCGCGCGAGGCGTCATTGCCTCGCGCTTTTTTTTGGCCGGTCGGAAAACAGAAGAGAAACTTTCGAACACACGGAAGTGAGCGCGGTCTAGTCCCGCGACATTTTGCGCGTGCCGGATTTTTCTTCGCCATTCTCCCGGATGATATCGCCCTTGGGCGAGTGCGCGGCTGTGTGCCGTCGCATTTGCCTGCTGCGGCAGCGCGGTGACGCAGAAGCCGCGGAGCAACTTGAAGAAAGCGAACTGCCGCGTCTGCGCGCTGAGCTCGGTGAGGAAAGACTGCACGCGTTGCTCGTCGCGGAAGAAGAGCGCGTGGCCAACGCGAGCGCACTCGCGGAGATATTGCTCCCACTCTTGCGTGAGACGCACGCAGCGAGCGCGGTGCCGCCGCCGCTGACGGTGATTCATTCGAACACTGCGCCGATTGTGCAGGTGCGTCGTCCTGCGCGGGGGACGAGCGAGCCGCGGGGCATCGCCGATTTCATCGACGAGATGATTGCGCAGGAGCGCGCGGCGTCCTGAACGACGGCGGCTCGGTTTCATTTTCCGGCGACCAATCCATTCCTCTCATGACCACTGCCACACTCGAAAAACCATCCGCTCCCACCGCCACGGCTACGATCTCGCCTTCCACCACGGGGCCCGCTCGCATCACGAGCGCGAAGAACAAAGTTGTCCTCGTCGGTTTCGATCTCGGCACCAACAAGTCGTGCGTGCTCGCCGGTCCGCCCGGCACGAACGACATCGCGGTGAGCAAAGTCGTCCCGTCTGTGATCGGCTACGTGAAGGACGGCATCGTCGACGGTATCATCGCAGGCAACCGCAGTGTGCTCTTCGGTGAAGACGCGCTCACTGCGGCGCTGCATGCGAAACTCGTCGCGCCGCTGGCGAAAGGCATCATCGCCGACCAAGCGTCGGCGCGTGATTTCTTTCAGCATATCCGCGGGATCGTCGATCCGTCGGGGCAGGCGGAGATCCGCGCAGTCGTCGGTGTGCCGGCCAATGCCGGTGAAGCCGCGCGCGAGGATATTCGCCGCGCTTCGATCGGTATCTTTGATCGCATCTTGCTGATCCCGGAGCCATTCCTCGCGGCGCTCGGGTTCCGCGACGACGCGCGACTCTCGCAGCCCAACTACATCGATCCGGTGGTGAACTCGCTGTTCATCGACATCGGCGGCGGCACGAGCGACCTGTGTCTGGTGCAGGGTTGTTTCCCGACGCGGGCGGATCAGATCAGCATTCCCTTCGCGGGCGACGCGATCGACGAACTGATGCAAGCGGAGCTTGATCGCACGTATCCGAACAACGGGCTCTCGCGCCTTCGCGTGCGCGAGATCAAGGAAGCGCACGGCTACGTCGGCGCGAGTCGCAAACCGCTCGAGGTAAAGGTCATCATCGGCGGCAAGCCGCGCATCCTCGAACTCGGCGACGTGATTGGCCAGGCATGCAATACGCTGATCGATCAAATCTACCCGGCGCTCACCTCTCTCATCGAGCGCGCGGACTCCGACTCCGTCGTAACGCTGTTGCAGAACATCATTGTGACCGGTGGTGGCTCTCAGCTCAAAGGCATCGACACGCTCCTGCAGAAAAAACTCACCGACGATGGCTACGAATCGCCGAAAGTCCGCCTCGCGGGTCAGGACTTCAAACGCTACGTCGCCATCGGTGCACTGAAGGCCGCGCGGGCAGCGCGTGAGAATCAGTGGCAGGTGCTTTTCGCCTGATCGCGCGAGGCGCTGGCAGATTGTAATTTCTCTTTACACGAAGTCCGCGAAGGTAGCGAAGAACACTGGGTTCTTCGCTACCTTTGGTGTGTGTGGGTGGCGAGCTTGCTCGCCACGTTGTGCGCATCTCGGCCGATCCCCGCTGCTCGTTGCGAGCAAGCTCGCAACCCACAGGGCCGAGTCCGTTTCGCATAAATAGGTTGGGCGAGTATAGTCGTATCGGGAAAAGCACTACTGGTGAGATCGGCGGGCGATCACCCCACTGCGTGAGCGGGAACGCCGTGATCCTCGCGCGGTCGAGGGCCGACGATGTGGCGCGGTCATTCTTTTTTTCTCGGCGTGGCAGCGATGGGACTGGCTTCGGTGACGCAGGCCGCGGAGCGCGATGCGGGCGTGATCTACGGTCAACTTTGCGCCAATTGCCATGGGCCGAATCTCGAAGGCGGAAAAGCGCCGAGCCTTTTGCCGGCTAACCTGAAGCGCGGTCGCGACGATACGGCGCTGCTTCATGCGATTCGCGAAGGCTATCCGGCGGATGGCATGCCGTCGTTTGCCAAGGCGCTCGACGCGGGAGAGTCGGTGGCACTCGTCGCTTATCTGCGCGAGGCGGCAGGGCACGCGACCAATCCCAATGCCGATGCGACTGCTCCGGTACCGACGACGGTGCAGTCGAGCGAGGCGCACGCGTTTCGCTTCGAGACGGTGGTCGAGGGGCTCGATGTGCCATGGTCGATCGCGCAGTTGCCCGATGGCCGGATGCTGGTGACAGAGCGGGTGGGGCGGGTGCGCGTGATCGATGCGCAGGGACGACTCGTGCCGGAGCCACTCGCGGGCGTGCCGCCGGTGGTCGTGAAGGACGAAGGTGGGCTGCTCTCGGTGGCGGTCGCGCCGGATTTTGCGCGCGATCCATGGGTGTATCTTTCGTTTTCCGATCCGGGCGACAACGACACGGCGATGACCAAGATCATCCGCGCGCGACTTCGCGGGAATGCACTCGTCGATCATCAGGTGTTGTTTTCCATGCCGAAGGATAGGTATCAGCACAGTCACGTGCTCTACGGCAGCCGCCTCGTGTTTCACGACGGTTATTTGTTTTTCTCGGTCGGCGTGCGCGGGCTCGAGACCGATGTGACGAAGTCGGCGCAAGACCTCTCGCTGCCCACTGGCAAGATTCACCGTATCCGTCCCGACGGCTCGATCCCGCCGGACAATCCTTTTGTGCATACGCCCGGTGCGTGGCCCTCGATATGGGCCCTCGGCGTACGCAATCCTCAAGGCCTCGCCATCGATCCGCGCGACGGTTCGCTTTGGGAGACCGAGCACGGCCCGCGCGGGGGCGATGAGCTCAACCTCATCGTCGGCGGGCACAACTATGGCTGGCCGCTTGTTACCCACGGGATCAATTACGACGGTACACCTATCTCCGACAAAACCGAGGCGCCCGGCATGGAGTCGCCAGTCCTGCATTGGACGCCTTCAGTGGCGGCGAGCGAGCTAGAGTTTTATACCGGCGACCGTTTCCCGAAGTGGCGCGGCAGCCTCTTCATGGGCTCGCTCGCGCATCAGACGCTCTACCGCTTTGTGATAGAGAAGGGCCGGGTCGTGCACCAAGAAGAGCTCTTTAAGAATGTGGGGCGTATCCGTGACATTAAGACTGCGCCCGATGGCTCGATCCTGATTGCGCTGGAGCGGATCAAGCGGTTGGGTGCGATTGTCCGGCTGGTACCGGCGACGGATGATCATACATTTGTCGCGCGGTGAAGCGGTTCCGGGAGTCCGGGATGAAATGCCGAATCGGGCGTGATCGAGTGTTGACAGGGGGACGGCAATCCGGTCCTTTCTTCAACTTTTCCAATCTAAGCACGCTCCGTTACACATAGTCATGGCTCTCAAAATCCGTCTTACCCGCATCGGCACCACGCACCAGCCGCACTACCGCTTCGTCGTGGCCGAGGCTCGTTCCCGTCGCGATGGTGACGCCGTCGAGTCGATTGGCACCTACGACCCGCGCACCAAGGGCAAGCAGGTCAACCTGAAGCTTGATCGCGTCGACTACTGGCTGAGCAAGGGTGCGAAACCGACCGACACCACCAACGCCTTGATCAAGAAGGCCCGCCGCGCCGCCGCGGCCACCGCTTCCGCCTAATCTGGCGTAGAGGCAGCGATGTTCGCGGCGAATCCGCGATCCCGCACGAGAACCTCGGAAATGACTTCCGAGGTTTTTGCTTTTCTCCGCCACGACTCACCCGCTTTCCATGCTGCGCATCGACGTCCTCACGCTGTTTCCGCGGATGCTCGACGGCTTTCTGGCCGAGAGTATCCTGGGCCGTGGCTTGGAGCGCGGCCTACTGGGCGTGACCGTGCACGACCTGCGCGGGTGGACGACTGACAAGCACCGCACGGCCGACGACCGGCCGTTTGGCGGTGGGGCAGGGATGGTGCTGAAGCCCGAGCCGGTCTTCGCCGCGATCGAGCAGATCCAGACGCCGGGCTGCCGCCGTATCTATCTTACCCCGGATGGCGCGCCGCTTTCGCCGGCCATCGCACAGGAACTGGCGACGCAATCGCACCTCGTGTTTCTCAGCGGGCACTACGAGGGTATCGATCAGCGTATCCGCGATTCGGTGATCGATCAGGAGATTTCCATTGGCGATTATGTGCTCACCAATGGCACCGTCGCCGCCGCCGTGGTGATCGATGCGCTGGCGCGTTTCATTCCCGGCGTTTTGGGTGAGGAAAAGTCGTTGACGCACGAATCCTTCACCGGCAAGTTGCTCGACTTTCCTCAATACACGCGTCCCGCCGAATTCCGCGGCATGTCCGTTCCAGATGTCTTACTCTCTGGAAATCATGCTGAAATCGAAAAGTGGCGGCATGCGCGTCAGGTGGAAAAAACCCGTTTAGTCCGACCCGATTTACTCAAATAAACTTAGCTCATGAACCCGATCATCAAGGAAATCACCGCCGCTCAGGTGAAGAATGTCTCGTCCTTCAAAGTTGGCGATGGCGTTAAAGTGCACACGAAGGTGCGTGAAGGCGACAAGGAGCGCGTGCAGATTTACTCCGGTATCGTGATTGCGCGCAAGGGCGCCGGCATCCACGAGACGTTCACCGTCCGCCGCATCAGCTACGGCGAGGGCGTCGAGCGCGTGTTCCCGGTGAACTCGCCGAACATCGAGAAGATCGAGGTCGAGCGCGAGTCCGAGCCGATGAAGGCCCGCCTTTACTATCTCCGCCGCCGCACCGGCAAGGCCGCTGTCGCCATCAAGGAAAAGGACCGCGCCGCCGAGATCCACGCGAAGCACCTCGCCGAGAAGGCCGCCGCTGCTGCCGCCCCGGCCGCCGCGAGCTAAGCGAGACGCGAGTCGAGCGAAATATTCCAGCGGACCCAACCGGGTCCGCTTTTTTATTTCCCAAATTCTGCTTCCCCGCCGGGGGCGCGGAGCGTAAGTCTTGCGGGCCTCTCACACCATGACCCTCCAGACGCTCCTTCTCGCCAAAGCTGCCAATCAGGCCCGCGGCCTCGCGCTCGACGCGGTGCACGCCAGCTCCTCCGGCCACCTCGGCCTCCCGCTCGGTTGCGCCGATATCGGCGCCGTGCTCTACGGCCACGCGCTCTCGCACAACCCGGAGCGTCCGCGCTGGATCAATCGTGACCGTTTCGTGCTCTCCGCGGGCCACGGCTCGATGTTCCTCTACGGTTGGCTGCACTTGAGCGGCTACGATCTCCCGCTCGAGGAAGTGAAGCGCTTCCGCCAGCTGCACAGCAAGACCCCGGGTCACCCGGAGTTTCACGAGACCCCCGGCGTCGAGTGCACCACGGGCCCCCTCGGTCAAGGCGTGGGCAACGCCGTCGGCATGGCGCTCGCCGGCCAGATGGCTGCGGCGCGTTTCAATACCGCCGAGCACGCGATCTTCGATTATCACGTCGTGTGCCTCGCCGGCGACGGCTGCATGCAGGAAGGCGTGGCGATGGAGGCGATGGCCTTCGCCGGCTTCCAGAAGCTCGATAACCTGATCCTCATTTACGATTCCAACGACGTCACCCTCGACGCGATGGCGGACAAGACGCAGAGCGAAAATGCCGCGCTGCGTTTCAAATCGCTCGGCTGGGACGTGCAGACGGTCGACGGCCACGACATGGCCCTCTTCCTGAAGGCCTTCAACAAGGCGAAGAAGACCAAGAGCGGCAAACCGCAGGTCATCATCGCGAAGACCGTCATCGGCAAGGGCATCGCCGAAGTGCAGGGCACCTCGAAGGGCCACGGCGAGGGCGGCGCCAAGTTCGCCGAAGCCGCGCGCGCGGGCTGGGGCCTGCCGGCCGATCAGCACTTCTTCGTCAGCGAGGACGTCCGCAACTACTTCGCCAACCACAAGGCCGCCCTCGTGCGCGCCTGCAACAAGTGGCACAAGAAGTACAAGGCGTGGCGCGAGGCCAATGCCGAGAAGGCCGCGCTGCTCGACTCCGCGCAGACCGGCGCGACCGCTCCGGAACTGCTCGCGCGCATCCCGCTCTTCGCGCCCGACGTGAAGCTCGGCGGCACCCGCGCCGCGGGCCGCGATGTGCTCCAGCCCCTCGCTACCGCGCTCCCGCTCGTCATCGGTGGCAGCGCCGACCTCTATGGCTCGACGCTCAACTACATCGCCGCCGACAAGGACTTCGACTCGACCAACCGCACCGGCCGCAACATCCGTTTCGGCATCCGCGAGCACGGCATGGCGGCCATCGCCAACGGCGTCGCGTACGACGGCCTGTTCCGCCCGACGATCGCGACCTTCCTCGTGTTCGCCGACTACTCGCGTCCCTCGATGCGTATCGCGGCGCTCGCGAAATTGCCCGTTGTCTACATCTACACGCACGACTCGATCGGCGTCGGTGAAGACGGCCCGACCCACCAGCCGGTGGAAACGATCTCGGCGCTCCGTCTTATCCCGAATCTCCACGTGATCCGCCCCGGCGATCCGGAAGAGGTGGCGGGTGCATTCGCCGCAGCGCTCGCCCGCACCGATGGACCGACGCTCCTCGCGCTCTCGCGCCAGGCGGTGCCGGTGCTCAACGACATCCCCGCGGCTACCCGCCGCGAGGGTGCGCTCAAGGGCGGCTATGTCGCAGTGCGCGAAACTGCCGCGCTCGAGACGGTCATCCTCTCGACGGGCAGCGAACTGCATCTCGCGATCGCCGCCGCCAAGCAGCTCGGCGCGGGCGTGCGCGTGGTGTCGCTCCCGAGCTTCGAGCTCTTCGATCACCAGTCGGCCGAGTACCGCGAGAGCGTGCTCCCGGCAGCTTGCACGAAACGCGTCGCGGTCGAGGCGGGCGTTACGCCCCTCTGGCGCAAGTACGTCGGCCTCGAGGGCAAGGTCGTCGGCATCGATCGCTTCGGCATCAGCGCTCCCTCGCCGCAGGCCTACAAGGAACTCGGCGTCACGACCGACGCGGTGGTCGCGGCGGCGAAGTCGTTCTGAGCGTAGTGCTCACGTACTGACGTAGACAGAAGTCTTTTTAGTCGAAGCCCGGCCATTCAGTTGGCCGGGCTTTTTGTTTTTACACGAAGGGCGCAAAGGTCGCGAAGAGCCGGGGATTCTTCGCGCCCTTTGCGGCCTTCATGTTAAAAATCGATTTACCGAGATATTATTATCAGTAGCGATTAGCGGAGCGGGGTTTCCGTATCAGTGGGTGTTACAAGTGGGCGACACAGGGGTAGGGCACTTGCTTTTTTGATTAGTGGCCTAACTATTCGCCCCCTTACATTTTCCCATGCCACTGATCATGCTCAAGGAACTACCCCGTTATGAGTGCCTCTTGGAGGCCTCGCGGATATTTCCCGATCTTGATCCCTCTGCCACGGAGGCGTTTTTGCACCTGCTCCGCTCGGGTGATGAGGCTTTCCGCGTGGCCGAAGCGCATCTGGCAAAGTACGATCTTTCGCAGGGCCGCTTCGGGGTGATGATGGCGCTCTGGGGATGCTGTCAGCGCGAGGGGACCAATGCCGCCCTTAGTCCCGCTGCTCTTGCCGAACGCACGGGCGTCACGCGCGCCACGATCACGGGGCTCGTCGACACGCTGGAGCGGGCCGGTCTCGTCACTCGCACGCCCGATCCGGAGGATCGTCGCATGATGGCTATCGCGCTCACGCCGCGGGCCGAGGAGCTGCTGAATACGATCTTGCCCGAGCATTTCCGCCGCATGTCGCGCCTGCTCGCCCCGCTCACGGAGGAAGAGCGCCACACGCTGGTCAGCCTGCTCGGGCGGATCCGCGAGAACCCGGCGCCAGCCGAAGAAAAGCCCGCCGTGGCGAACGTATCTCACTGAGTCCTGTCCTTTTCCCAACTACCCAACCGTTATATCCATTACCATGATCAAGAGATTCTTCATCACGCTGGCGGCATTTGCTGCAGTGGTAATCAGCCTCGGGGCCGTCAAGGTCGCGCAGATCAAAGCCATGTCTTCGATGAGCCACACGCCGCCGCCGAGTGCGGTCGCTACGGCCGTCGCCAAAGCCGAGCAGTGGCATCCGCAGCTCACTGCGGTGGGCACGCTCGCCCCGGTGGAGGGTGTGACGGTGAGCGCTGATGCCGATGGCGTCGTCGCCAAGGTCGCCGTGGAAAACGGCAGCGCCGTGAAGAAGGGCGATCTGCTCATCGAGCTCGATGTGACCGTGGAGCAGGCGCAGCTCACCTCCGCCAAGGCGCGCGAGGAACTCGCCAAGCTGCAGAGCGATCGCGCGAAGGAACTGCGCGACAAGAATTCCATGAGCCAAGCCGAGCTCGACACCGCCAACGCCCAGCTCCAGCAGGCGCGGGCCGATGCGGCCGGCGTGCAGGCTCTGATCGATCGCAAGCGAGTCCGCGCGCCGTTCGACGGTCGCGTTGGCATCCGCCTCGTGAATGTCGGTCAGTTCGTCGCCCGCGGTCGTCCGCTGCTGCCGCTGCAGAAGCTCGATCCGATCTACGTCAACTTTAACGTCCCGCAGCGCCAGCTCCCTGAGCTCGTGATCAATCAGCCCGTCTCGATCGCAATCGATGCGTTCGCCAATCAGAAGTTCGAGGGCAAGGTGAGCGCGATCAATTCCGAGATCGATGCGGCCACGCGCAACGTCGCGGCCCAGGCCACGCTCGCCAATCCGAAGGAGATCCTGCGCGCCGGCATGTTTGCCAAGGTCGATGTCGATCTCGCTTCGACCGCGGACGTGATCACGGTGCCCGCGACGGCGATCGCATACGCGCCGTACGGCAACTCGGTCTTCATTGTCGAAAACATGAAGGACAAGGACGGCAAGGAGTACCTCGGCGTCCGCCAGCAGTTCGTGAAGCTCGGCGCCACCCGCGGCGATCTCATCGCCATCGAGGACGGCGTGAAGGCCGGTGAGCAGGTTGTCACCGCCGGCGTCTTCAAGCTCCGCAATGCGATGCCCGTGCAGGTCAATAACAGCGCTCTGCCCACCAGCAACCCGGCACCGAAGCCGGCCAACACCTGAGCCGGCGCAGCCCGCTCCCGGAGGACTCCGCCATGGCCACAAAAAGTTTCACCGACCTGTTTATCCGCAAGCCCGTCATCGGGCTCGTGGTGAACATGGTCATTCTCATCGTGGGCCTCGTCGCCTACTTCAAGCTGAACACCCGCCAGTATCCCCGCAGCGACAGCGCGGTCGTCAACGTCACCACGGTCTACTTCGGCGCAAGCGCCGACACGGTCCGCGGCTACATCACGACCCAGCTTGAGCGCGTGATCGCGAGCGCCGATGGTATCGACTACATCGAGTCGTCGAGTTCGTCCGGAATCAGCACGATCAAGGTTTACCTGCGCCTCAACTACGACACCAACGCCGCGCTCTCTCAGATCAATACGAAGATCGAGCAGGTGCGCAGCCAGCTCCCGCCCGAGGCGGAGACGCCGACGATCAGCGTGGAGTCGAGCGACAACCAGTTCGCCTCGGCATACCTGTCGTTCTACTCCGACACGCTCGATCAAAACCAGATCACCGACTATCTCACCCGACTGGTGCAGCCGCGCCTTTCCGCAGTGAAGGGCGTGCAGCGCGCCGATGTGCTCGGCGGTCGCGTGTTCGCGATGCGCGTCTGGCTGAAGCCCGACGAACTTGCCGCGCGCGGTCTCAGCCCGGCAGAAGTGCGCCAAGCCCTCGCGTCCAACAACGCGCTCGCGGCCGTCGGCTCGACCAAGGGCTCGATGCTCAGCGTGAGCCTCGTGGCCAACACCGATCTCAAGAACGTCGATCAGTTCAAGCAGCTGGTCGTCGCCCAGCGTAACGGCACGATCATCCGCCTCGCGGATGTGGCCGAGGTCGAGCTCGGCGCCGAGAACTACGACCAGGAAGTGCGTTTCGGCGGCAAGACCGCTACCTTCATGGGTATCTGGGTGCTGCCCTCCGAGAGCACCGTGGAAGTCATCAAGCGCGTGCGCGAGGTGATGCCCGATATCGAGCGCGGCCTGCCGGCGGGTCTGCATGCGACCATCGCCTACGACGCCACGAAGTACATCGACGATGCGCTGCACGAAATCGTGCACACGCTCCTCGAGACGCTGATTATTGTCATGCTGGTGATCTTCCTCTTCATGGGGTCGCTGCGCTCCGTGCTGATTCCCATCATGGCGATGCCGCTCTCCCTCGTGGGCGCGCTGTTCCTGATGCTGGCGTTTGGCTTCACGATCAACCTGCTCACTCTACTAGCGGTCGTGCTCTCGGTCGGTCTCGTGGTCGACGACGCGATCGTCGTCGTCGAGAACATCGAGCGCCACATCCGCGAGGGTAAGACCCCGGTTGACGCCGCCATCCTCGGCGCGCGCGAACTCGTGGGCCCGGTCATTTCGATGACGATCACGCTTGCGGCGGTGTATGCGCCGATCGCGTTCCAAGGCGGCCTTACCGGCGCGCTCTTCCGCGAGTTCGCCATGACGCTCGCCGGCGCGGTCGCCGTCTCGGGCATCGTCGCTCTTACGCTCTCACCGATGATGAGCGCTTATCTGCTCAAGGATCACGAGCACGAGGACCAAGGCCTCAGCGGCAAGATCAACGGGCTCTTCGACCGGTTGCGCAATCGCTACGAGCGCGTCATTGGCGCGATGCTCCAGCCGCGCGAAAATCGCGCTGGCACTTGGTCAGTGCTTCTCTGGTCGCTTGTGATCTGGCTCCCGCTGCTCCCGCTTGGTCTCGGTGTCTTCGCCATCGTCGGTGGCATGGCCGTCGCCAAGGGCGCGATCTTCCCGCTCGCGGCAGGACTTTTCGCCGCGTCGTTTCTCGGCGGTTTGCTCTGGGTCCTGTTGGACTTCTTCCTCGGCCGGCGGTTTGCCGTCGTGCAGTACGTGATCATGGGCGCGGCGATGCTCGCCGTGTTGCTGGTGCCATTCTTCATGTTCGCGCAGAACGAACTCGCCCCGATCGAGGATCAGGGCGTGGTGTTTAGCGCGCTGATTCCCGGTCCGACTGCGACGATCGAGCAGAACGTGATCTTCGCGAAACAGGTGCAGCAGATCTTCGAGAGCGTGCCGGAGTACGACACGTCCTTCCAGCTCACCGCCCCGAGCTTTGGCTTCTCCGGTATTCTCCTGAAGCCGTGGTCGGAGCGTAAGCGCAACTCGACGCAGATCATGCAGTCGATGCAGGGCCCGACCTCCAAAGTCACGGGCTTGAATGTCTTCACCCAAACGCCGCCGCCGTTGCCGGCTGGTGGCCAGTATGCGATCGAACTCGTCCTCCGCTCCACCGCCGAGCACAGCGAGATGATGGACTACGCCAACCAACTCGTCATCTATGCGAACACCGACGCCAACGAGCCAAACAAGGCGCCAACCTTTTACTTCGCCGATACCGATCTCAAGTTCGACCTCCCGCAGGTCGAGATCGAGATCGACAAGGACAAGGTCGCCACGATGGGCCTCAATCTCACGGACGTCGCTCGCGACCTCGGCTCGATGCTCGGCGGCGGCTACGTCAATCGCTTTGTCAACGACGGCCAGAGCTACCGCGTCATCCCGCAGGTCGAGCGCGGCGCGCGCCTCAATGCCGAGCAACTCCTCGACTACCATGTGCGCGGACCGAATGGTCAGCTGATCCCGCTCTCCACCATCGCCACGCTCAAGCACACGGTGCAGCCGCGCCAGTTGAACCGCTTCCAGCAGCTCAACTCGGTGAAGATCATCGGCGCCGGTCCGAGCATCGACGAGGCGCTGAAGAAACTCGAGGCGAAGGCCAAGGAGATACTCCCGGCCGGCTATTCGATCGACTATGGCGGCCAGTCGCGTCAACTTCGGTTAGAGGGCGATGCGCTCTTGAAGACCGGCCTGCTTGCGCTGCTGCTGATCTTCCTCGTGCTCGCGGCGCAGTTCAACAGCTTCCGCGACCCGTTCATCATCCTGCTGGGCTCGGTGCCGCTCGCGCTCTTCGGCGCGATGATCCCGATCTTCCTCGGGGCAACCTCATTCAACATCTATTCGAAGATCGGCTTGATTACACTCGTCGGTCTCGTCGCCAAAAATGGCATCCTCATCGTCCAGTTCGCGAATTCGCTGCAGGACGAGGGTGTCGCGAAACTCGAGGCCATCCGCCGCGCCGCCGCCACGCGGCTCCGCCCGGTGCTCATGACCTCCGCGGCCACGGTCTTCGGCCACTTGATGCTGATCTTCGTCACCGGCCCTGGCGCCGCGGCGCGTAACAGCATCGGCTGGGTCCTCGTGGTCGGCATGGCCATCGGCACGCTGTTCACGCTGTTCGTCGTGCCGGCCTTCTACGTCCTCATCGCCAAGGAACACAATCGCGTCCCCGTCTCCTCGACGGAGCCGACGACGATCGTGCCCGAGGCCACCTACGCCAAGTAATCTATCATGAAACTCTCGTCTCTCGTTTCCCGTCCGGTCTGGGGTGCGCTCGCCGCTCTCGGCGTGGCGCAGATGGCGTCGGCGGCCTTGCCCCCGTCCGCCCCGCCGGCTGTGCCGGACCAGCTCGATCTCACCACGGCGCTGCGTTTCGCCCTCGACAATAACTTCACCATCCGGGAGGCGCGCGAGCGCATCCGCCAGCAGGAAGGCGTCGTCGTCGAGGCGCGCGCGAAGCAGATCCCCAACGTCGCCGCGACCGGTGCCTATCAGTACAACGATAAGGATCTCTCGACGACCTTCCCGGCCACCGATCATGGGTGGACCCTGCAGCTCACCGCGTCGCAGGTCCTCTTCTCCGGCGGCAGCGTCAATGCCGCTCGCAAGAGCGCCGACCTCACCCGCGAGGCGGCCATCCTCGAGCTTAAGGGCGTGATCAACGACTCGCTGCTCGATGTCCGCACGAAGTTCTACGACGTGCTGCTCGCCCGCGAGAAGATCAAGGTGCAGGAGCAGAACATCGAGTTGCTCAAGCAGCAGCTCAAGACCGCCACGGATCGCTTCGATGCCGGCACCACGTCGAGCTTCGAAAAGCTTCGTGCCGAGGTCGCTCTCGCCAACGGTCAAGTACCGCTCATCACCGCGCGCAACGACTACCGCCTCGCCATCGAGACGCTCCGCCAGTCGCTGGGTTATGCCAACAATACGCCGGACAACGTGCGCAAGGTGCCGGAGTTCCTCGGCCAGTTCGACTTCACTCCTCAGTCGTTTGACCTCCCGTCGTCGCTCACTTCGGCCCGCGAAAACCGGCCCGAACTACAGCGCCTCGCCAAGCTCACCTCGGCGCGTGACGAGTCTGTCACGGCCGTGCGGGGCAACTACTATCCTAACCTGTCCGCCTTCGGCGGTTATCAGGCGCGCGGCGGTGGCGACACCCACGATGGCGTCGTGGTCGGTCTCCAGTCTTCCTGGGCGATCTTCGACGGCGGCGCAACGACGGGCCGAGTGATTCAGGCCCGCTCCGCGCTTGAGCAGGCCAAGCTCTTCGAGAGCGATGCCCAGCTCGCGATCGATGTCGAGGTGCGCCGCGCTTATTCCTCGCTGCAGCAGGCCAATGAGCTGGCCGAAGCGTCGAAGAAGGTTGTGGAGCAGGCCGACGAGGCCCTCCGCTTGGCCAATGCTCGCTACAGTGCCGGCACCGCCACGCAGCTCGATGTGCTGACCAGCCAAGTCGACCTCACAACGGCCCGCACGAATCAGCTGCAGGCCTACTACAGCTACAACGTAGCGGTGGCCCGCCTGCGCAAGTCGATCGGCCAGGCCGATCCGCTGAGCGGCCAGTAAGCGGTCGTCCAAATCTTACGCTATATCGAGGCGCCGACGTACCGTCGGCGCCTTTCTTTCGTATCGTTACGTATCTCGCGTGACGAGGGTCGCCATTCGTTCAAAATTATTCCCTAATTTTAGAGCGTAACTCTCCGTCTCCTCCCGTGTCTTCCTCGACGCCAATGAAGAAGAAGTTGGTCCGGCTTCTCATTATCGCGGCCCTCGTGTCCGCGGTGCTAGTGCTTGCACTGGTGGGAGTGGCCCTGACGTCGAGCTTTCAGACTTGGGCGGTGCGCAAGGCAGCAGCAAGCCAGCCGCAGCTCAAAGCCCGCGTGGGCAATGTGTCCGCCGGTTTCAATACGGTTGAGCTGCACGACATCCACTTGGAGCAGGATGGCGCGGTCATCGACCTGCCGTCCCTCACCGCGGAGCTGTCCACGATCAAGGCTGGCGTCAGCCAACAGATTGATCTCCGCCGCCTCGTGGCCAAGGGGTGGACGCTCGATCTCACCAAGTACAAATTTACGCCCGGCAAGCCCGGCGTGGTACAGGCCGCGCCGATACCGAGGGGTTTCTCGCTGGTGCCGAGTGCTTACGCGGCCCCGGCTGCGGTTGCGGCGACGACGGCAGCGGTGACGCAGGTCTTTCAAGGCGTGTTCACCCAGGCAACGCTGCCGGTCGACCTCGCGGTCGGTGATATCACGCTGGAGGGCGATATTCTTTTGCCGCCCGCGCCGGGGGTGACGTCCGCGAAGGCGCATCTCGTTTTTGGCGGCGGCGGTCTCGCCGCGCAGCACGAAGGCGTTTTTAGTTTTACGATCACGGTCGCCCTGACGGGGCCCGATGTGCTGGTCAACTCGCTTGCCGTTACGGGCCGGTTGACTGCGGCGATGGATACGCCGCGGACGTTTACGCGACTGGCGACGAAGGCCGAGGCCTCTGCCAAGGGCCCGCAGGTGCCAAACGGCGTGAAACTGCTGGCCGACATCGCCGCCGCGCGCGGGCCGCAGAGCGAGACCTATGCGATCACGGTGGCCTCGGAGCATGCCGAGATCGTGTCGCTTCAAGCGGAGTACCCGCTCGCGACGTCCCGGCTCGCCGGCGCCTGGAAGATCAATGCCCGCACGGCCGACATCGCACCTTTTTCCCTCGGCCGTCCGCTGCCGCAGTTCGATGCGGTCGGCTCCGGCAAGTTCGACTCCGATGCCTCGTTTACCGCATTGCATCTCAGCGGCGAACTCAAGGCCACCGCCGACAAGCTCGGTGTGATCCTGCCGCAGCTCGCGGCAATGGGTGGAGTGAAGCTCACGGCCGAGTTTGATGTCGCCCACCAACAGGACGCGCTCCGCGTGGACCGACTGACGGTCGCGCTCGATGGTCCGGGCCAAGTGCTCGCCGTGCAGAGTCTGCAGGCCTTCGAATTCAACGCGAAGTCCGGTGACCTCAAGGTGGCCGATCCCGCGCGCGAATTGGTCGGCGTCTCGCTCCGCGGCGTACCGCTCGCGTGGGCTCGACCCTTCCTCGGAGATGTGACCCTGACCGGTGATGCGCTGCACGGCGAACTGGCCCTGAGCGCCCGCAACGGTGGCCTCACCCTGCGTGGCCGCGAACCGCTCACGATCACCAATCTCTCCGTCACACGCGGGTCCGACGCACTGGCGCGTGCAGTGGATGTTTCCGCGGCGGTCTCGGCCGACTACACTCCGCAAGGCTGGCAGGCTGAGCTGGCACTGCTGACGCTGCGTTCGGCGGGCGCGACGCTACTCACGCTTGAGACCAAGGCTGGCCAACTGGTGGGTGCGAATCAGCCGATCAAGGCCACCGGCAAGCTCTCGACCAATCTCCCCGCGCTGCTTGCACAGCCAGCGATGGCCAGTCTCCAAGGTGTCTTCACGCAGGGTGCGCTGAGTGCTGAATTCACGGCCAACGTGGCGGCCAAGACCGAGGTTGGCGCGAAGCTCGCGATCACCGATCTTGTCGCCGATCCCAAGCTCACGGCAGAAAAGCTGCCCGCGATTACGTCCGATCTTCACGTCGCGCTAGAGGCCGATGGTCGAACGACGCTGACCGCTCCGCTGATTTTCGAGCGCAATGGGCGCAAGTCCGATCTCTCCGTCGAGGCTAGCGTCGCCTCGGCCAAGGCGGGGCTGAATGTCGATGCGAAGGTCGCCAGCACGCAGCTTTACGTCGATGACGTGCAGATCTTCGCCGCGCCGTTCGCGAGCCCGCCGTCGGCCGCACCTGCGACGCCCGTGGCCACCACGCCGGCGGGACGCGACACGGTGCCTTTCTGGAGCGGCCTCAATGGCAGCATCGCCCTCGCGCTGAAACGCGTGATCTACGGCGACAAGTTCGAAGTCAGCGATGTCGGCGGCACGCTCAAGCTCGACGCGGGCTCGCTGAAGCTCGACGGCGTGCGCGCCGGGCTGGGGCAGGGCAGCGACGCGAAGGTCAACGCCGCGATCACCTTCGACGGCAAAACCGATACGCCCTACGCGCTCACGGCCGATGTCGCGGTGAACAATTTCGACACCGTGCCGCTCTTCAACGCGCTCAATCCGAATCAGCCGCCGACGGTCGAGGGGAAGTTCACGATCGCGAGCCAGCTCTCCGGTAAGGCCCGGTCGGTCGGGGAGCTCGTCGAGCGCACCAACTTCGACTACTCACTCACGAGCAAGGGAGGCGTGTTTCGCGGCCTGCCGACGAGCATCGCGGCGAAGGCGGAGTCGGCGAGCCGGCTCGCCTCGGTCGTCGCAATCGCGAGCAATCTCGGTGGACTTTTCGGCGGCGGGAAAAGTGACAAAGCCGGTGAGATCGCGAACAAAGCTCAAGCCGTGGCCGAGATTTCGTCCGCGCTTTCTGCGATCAAGTACGATCAGCTCAACGTGGTCATTGCGCGCGACGCATCGCTCAATACGCTGCTGAAAGAGTTCACGCTGATTGCCCCCGAGATGCGCCTGCAGGGCACGGGACAAATTCTCTACAAGCCCGAGACGCCGCTGCTGCAGCAATCGCTCGGCATGCAGTTCAAACTTCGCGCCCGCGGCCATGCGGGCGATCTGCTGAAATACGTCGGTGTGCTCGATCCCAAGCCCGACGAGATCGGTTACTCCGCGGTAAACCTCCCGCTCAATGTGACCGGCACGCTCGAGAAACCCGACACGAGCGAGCTGCAGAACGCGCTTACCAACCTCGCGGTGGAGAAGAGCGGCGCGCTGGATTATCTGAAGGGTCTTATTCCTGGCGGGAAGTGAGGGCGACTGGATGTAGCCCGCTTCGTGAGAAGCGGGATTGCTGGGCGCTCGGTCCGGCTCTCACGAGCCGGCCTACGAAATCCACGGGAGGATTCAGCAGATGAATCCGACTCCTCCCAAAAAAGAAGCGCCGCCTGAACCTGCAGGCGGCGCTCTTTTTCAGACCCACTTACTAACTGACACCCGGGCAAATTTTACGGCAGCTCGTAGAGCTCGATCAGGCACGTGCCGCTGGCGCCGCCCACACCGCCCACCTGCACGGAGTACGCGCCGGGATCGAGCGTGGCGAGAAGGGCGGAGTCCTTGCTGCCCTCGGTGAGCGCAAAGGCGCCGCTGCTCACGGCGGCGGTGCGAACCTCGGCGGCGTTGCTGGCGTCGCCCCAATTGTCGTTGGAGCCGATCACGGTGCCGGAGGAATTGTAGACCACGAGGTTCGGGTCGGAGAGCGCGCCGCTCACGCCGTAAGTGGCGAGGCTGGGGCCGACGCCACGGAGGAGGAGCGTCTTCGGCTTGGGGCCGCTGACCACGAAGCCGACGATCTGCGAGCCGGCCGCGCCGCCGACCTGCGCGCGGCTGGAGACATTGACCACGCGCGAGGGCAGCGTGATGCGGTAGACGAGGATCATGCTATCGTTTTCCACGCCGGTCGCATCCTTGTAGGCGGCACCGTCCTGAAAACCATCCTGCGTGATGAAGTCATTGTCGTTGCCGACGAAGAGGAAGAAGTCGTTCGGCGCGGAGGCATCGAGGGCGGGGACGAGCGCGAGCGCTTCCCACTTCTCGGAGAGATTGTTGGCGTCGTCGGTGGGGCCGTTGTGCAGGCCGAACTTCGCGAGCTGAGCCGAGCTGTTGATGTCGATCAGCACCGCGCGCTGGGCGAGGGTGATGCCGGCGGCGAGGACGCCATTGGGCGAAATCGGAGTCGCGGCGGTGTCGTAGGCGGTGCCCGCGATATTGGTCGCGCCCGCGATGTCGTAAACGCAAACGGTGCGGTAGATCGAGGTGGCGGGGAGGCCGCGGCCGAAACCACTGTCACGCGTGATGACGAGGAACTGCGTGTTGTTCAGCGCGAGCAGTTCGCTCTGCGCGGCGGCGCGGGCGGTGCCGCTCTGGATGTACGTCGGGAGCTGGAAGACGTACTCGGCCTTCAGCGTCGGCGTGGCGCCCGTGATGTCGTAGGCGAAGAGGCGCGTGTACTGGCGCGTCGCCGTGCCGGCGCCGTTGCCGCCGTCCTGGCGCGTGGCGGACTGGAGGAGGGTGAAGAGCGTCTTGCCATCGGGCGAGAGCGAGAGGCCTTCGAGGCCCTGATTGTTCTGGCGGCCGGTGACGGGATCGGCCGGCGCGGGCGTGGGCTGGCCGACGGCGGGATTATTCGACGCGAAGGAGTCGGCGCCGTTGCGCTTCGGGATGATGGCGTCGGGCGGACGGATGGCGGAGAGCAGCTTGCCGTCGGCGGAGAAGCGATAGACGTACGGGCCATACTCGTCGCTGATGTAGAACGAGCCGTCGGGATTCAGCACGATGCCCTCGCCGTCGAGACAGATGCGGCCGTTGTAGGCTTGCGGCAGCGCGGGAAAGCCAGTGCGCGTGCCGGTGCCGGAACCCGTCGCGTCGAGCGCGGTGATCGGCGTGCCGTTGGCCTCGGACATCTTGATCGTATCGGCGAGCGTGATGCCGACCTGATTCTGCGTGGCCGCGCCGGCCGGAGCGGGCGTGAACGTGATCGCGAGCTTGTTGAAGCGCGCGGTCCAGTTGGTGGTGCCGGCACCGTTGTAGCCGCGGTCGGGCTGCGTGTAGAGGGTGCCCGAGTACGAGCCGTCGGCATTGCGCTTCCACGTCTTCGCATCGAAGGTGAAGGCGGAGAAAGACCCGAAGGTCTCGCCGAATTTATCCTTGGTGGCAGCGGGCACACGGCCGACGCCGACAAGACCCTGATTTACGAAAGTCTGGCCGCCGAGTTGGACGATGTTGGCCGGTTGAGCAGCCGCGATGGTGGCACCAAACAGGACAAGCGCGGCGCAGCGCGCCGTGGAAGCAGAGGAAATCATTCGCTTGTGAGCCTATGCGCTTTTCGCGACAAGCGGATGGCGAGGGCGTTACGGTTCGGTGATACGGATACAGATGCGAACGTTCACCACGGAGGCACAAAGACACGGAGAGCGAATCAGAACCGCGGATGAACGCGGATTGGTATTCGTGTTTCTTCGTGTCCATTCGTGGTTCTCAAAACGTTTTTCTAACCACGAATGGACACGAATTCACACGAATGAGGGGCGCTTTGCGCCTCTGTGTCTTGGTGGTGAATGAAAGAATTTTTTGGGCGCAAAAAAGCCGCCGACTTTTTGAGTCGGCGGCTCGAGGGAAACGGTTGCGGCTGCGCTATAGGTCGAACGACGCGGTCAGAATGTACTGCGCCGGGTCGATGATGCGGTAGCTGTTGGGTGTGCCATCGGGGAAGGCACCGACGGCTTGGAGTCGTCCGTTTTCGCCCACGTTGCGCACGTTGAACTGGAATGTGGCGCCGACTTTGTCAGCCCAGAGTTTCGTGCGATAGCTGGCGCGGAGGTCGACGTAGTAGCGGGCCTTGTCGTAGATGGGCTTCGAGGCGTCGAGATCGGTGATGACGGCGGGCAGGGACTGCTTGCCGTAATAGCCGATCGCGGCCTTGTCTTCCCAGCGAATTGCGCCACCGACGCTGATGCGCTTGAGGATGTTGTTGTCGGAGAACATGCCCGCGAGTTGGTAGTTGGAGCTCACCGAGGCCTTGTAGCGACGGATCTGCGGGCTGGCCTTGCCTTCGAGCTGCTTCGTCACGCTGAACGGGGTGGTGATGAAGGCGGCGAAGTTCTGCTGCGCCGTCTGCGAACCGCCGTAGTTGTGGGTCCACCAAAGATGAGCCGGCTCGGCCGCCAGCTGGGCCGGAGTCCAAGTGAGGGCGGCGGCTTGGTCCACGATCGTGGTCCAGATCGGCATGCGCTGTGCGATCCAGTTGTTGATATCCGTCGATACGTTGGAGTTGATCGACTTCGTGTCGGACCCGTTGGCGGTAACCGTCCAATAGCTGGTCGGGTTAAACGCGATTTCGACCTCGGTGCCCTTGCCAGTGATGTCCTGGGTGGAGGAGATCGTGCCGGCATTGAACTCCTGCACGAGCGCGTTCTGCAGGTCGGTCGGAATGCCGATCTGCTTGGCGACCTCGGCCTGCACCTGGTCCGGAGTGAACGATGGATTGGTTGCCCTGACCCAATTGCCGGCCTGAACGGCGAGGAGGAACTGGGCCGTGGAGGCCACGTCGATACGCGTCACGCGCTGGGCAATCGTACCGGCATCACCGCCGCTCTTGTTGAGCTGGATGTTTTCGTAGCGGTTGATGCGAAGGACGAACTTGTTGTCGAACATGTTCAGCGCGATGCCGTAGTCCTTGCCCTTACCGGAGGGATTGGGGAGGGCTTGCTGGAAGAGATTAATCTTCGGGTCCTGCGGCGTGAAGCTGTCCGAGCGATTGTACGTGAACGAGAGGCCGTTGAGGAAGCTGGTGAGGTAGTGCCCCATCGTGCTGCCGTCATCGAGCTTGCGGGTCCACGCCCAGTTGCGGAACGGACGACCGACGTACTGCTGCGTGGTGGTCGGGCCGCTGTTGAACTTGTAATCGCCCGCCGCCCAGTGGTCGATGGTATTGAAGTCGAAGGTAATGCCATCGGGATTGAGCAGCTGCGGGGTCTGGCCGGCCTTCTGGTACTGCTTGTCCACGCGACGACCGAAGGTCGTGACGAGCCGGTCCTCGATGAAGTGGCTCTGGATCACGCCGCCGATGGTCTTGAGGACGGTCTTGCTGTTGTTGCCGCCGCCGGTGGCGTCGGTGACGGCCGCAAGGCCGAGGAGCGAGGGCTCACGATTGAAGACGCCGGTGGCGGCATTGCCCCAGACGAAGTTGTACACGCCGGGTTTGAACTCGCTCGGGGCGTAGTCGATGTTGTTGCCGGAATTGTCGCCGACGTAGTAGCGCAGGTAGCTGCGGGTGATCGCGGGGGCCGCGGCGGGACCGCCGGTGATCGCACCCTGATTGCCGCGCGACTGGCCGGCCACCGTGGTGATCCACGGATGCGCATCGAGGATGGCCTCGCGGTAGGAGTAGCGGCGATTGATGCGGTACTTGTACTCGTCGTAGCCGGAGATCTGGTGCGTGCCGAGCCACTTGCTCCAGCCCTCGTCGTGCGTGAAGTCGAGACGGTACGCGAGCTGGGCGCGGTAGGTGTCCCACTTCTGCGGCTGGTAGGTTGTGCGGGGTTGATCCTGCGCGAGGTAGGGGCGGAGGAAGAACGGATTAGCCGTGCCATCGAGGAGCTTCTCGTTGATGTCGATGAAGAGCTGGCCCGACTGGCCGTTGTCATTGGCGATGCCCATGTAGTTGCGCTGGTAGCGCTGCGAGTCTTCGCGGAAGAAGCCCGCCTGCGCGGCAATCCAGTGCTTGGGCGTGTTCACGATCGTCTGATCGATGCTCACATTCGTCGTGAGCGTGCGATCATAGCCGCGATTGACGGCGGAGAGGTTCAGGTCGGACCAGTCGTAGATGCTCTTGTCCACCACGGAAGGAGTGGTGGTGAAAAGCGGCTGGTTGGTCAGGCGGCCGCCGCTTACACCCGCGGCGGTGCTGGTGGACATGAAGCGATTAGTCTGCGCACCGGAGATCGGCCCCACTGTGCTGGTGAAACCGCTCGGGGCGGACCAGTAGGCGACGCCGCTCTGGTCGATGTAGAGGTAGTTGTGATTATTGCCCGTGAACGAATTGTTGAAGTAGTCCGGGCCGGCATACGTCGAGGCCGTGAAGGGCCCGAGCGTGGTGCCGTTGACGTGGATCACCTGCGCGATCGGGTCCCACGTGGGCTTGCCGCTGGCGAGCCAGTATGAGATGCCGTCGCGCGGCGGGAGCGAATTGGGACGATTGCCGTACGCGTGGTAGTACGAGAGACCGGCATTGATCGTCGTGTTCTTGAACGGCTGATACTTGATCATGCCGTTGTAGCGCTCGGTGAAGTAGCCGGACGGTTTGCGGACCGAGCCGTCCTTTTGGTACACCGCGCTGCCACGGATCGCGAGCTTGTTGCGGAGCAGCACGCGGTTGAAGTCCACCGCGGTGCGGAAGCCGTCGTAGTTGTCACCGCGGACCTGCACATACGAGCGATCGCGCGTGGTATTGGCCGTGGCCGCGACCTGATTGAGCGTGCCCGAAGGATTGCCGAGGCCGAAGACGCTGGCGTTGGGACCGCGGCTGACCTCGACGCCATCGATGTTGATCGGGTCGACCGGCACGCGGCCCATCGTCTCGTAGTTGCCAAACGAGATGTTGGCCGGAGCGATGCCGCGGACGCGATTGGCACCCTGGGGATTGAGCGAAACGTTGTCCTGCACCGAGCCGTTGCGGTCGACGCTGACATCCGTGTAGGTGCCGGTGCCCTCGGCGTTGCCGGTGTAGAGGAAGATGTCGTTGATATCGAGCATCGCGAAGTCGGACATCTGCTCCTTCGTCATGACGGAGACGGAAGAGCCGAGGTCCTCGAGCTTCGTGTTGAAGCGCGTGCCCGACATCGTGTTGGCGGAGTAGTAGCCCTTGGTGTCGGAGACGACCTCGAAGGGCGACATCACGAGTGCTTCCTGGCCGGTGGCCGAGGCGGGCTTCTCCTCGACGGGCACGGCCTTTGCCTTGTCGGCGTTGTAGGCGGCGGCTTCATCGGCATCGAGCACGCCATTCTTGTTCTTGTCGTACTTCGACAAGGTCGCGGCGTCGACGACGGGGGTGGGAGCCGACTGGGCGTAGGCGGAAGCCAGGCCAGCGGCGACGGACAGTTGCACCAGTAGGAAACGGCGCAACGACGGGGACGGTCGTTTGCTTGAGTTCATCGGGTATCGCTAACAGGGGATAAAAGTGTCGCTGGGTTCACAGGGTTGCGACACGTGTCTTAGGCTGGGCTTCGAGCCTTTCTGTGCAACAGAAAACACACGTGTCGTTTAGAAAAACACACGTGTCGCTAGAGGACGG
Source organism: Verrucomicrobiota bacterium (assembly GCA_048498795.1). Lineage (GTDB taxonomy): Bacteria > Verrucomicrobiota > Verrucomicrobiia > Opitutales > Opitutaceae > JBEHXH01. Next base: position 95,301 of record JBEHXH010000005.1, on the reverse strand, counting down.
CAAGAAACGCGCAAGGGGGAGCGCGAAATCGCGCCAAGCTCCGCCTCGCTCGGTCATCGGGCCGAGCGTAAATCGCCGCGTCACTCAGACGCGTACGACTTGGAAAACAGGTGGTGACTACCGCGCGTTACTTGGCCGCGGGGCCGGTCGAGGGCTCGAGCCACACATTGCGAAACTCGATGGGGAAGCCCTCCATCTGCAGCGCGATCGGACCGGCGGTGAGCTTCGGGCTCGAGGTCGGCAGGTCCTCGACGCGATTCTGGCGGACGCCGTTGATGAAGACCTCGATGGTGTTGGCGATGCAGTAGATCTCATAGGTGTTCCACTCGCCGAGCGGCTTCTCGGAGGAGTCGGCGAACTTGGGCGCGCGCTTGCGGTTGTTCTGCAGCGGCGCGGCGGGGATATCGAGACCCATGCCGACGACTTGGCCGGCGTTGCCCGTCTTGAGCTGGCACTCGAAGCAGAGCGGCCACACGGCATCGGGGCCTTGTAGATGGACGAGCACGCCGCTGTTGGCGTTGGCGGCGGCGTCTTTCGGCCAGCGCCACTCAACGTGGAGGTGGTAGTTCGAATATGGCTTGTCCGTCACGGCGTAGCCGCTGGCCTTGGTGTCGAATTTTAGGACGCCATCGGTCACGCGCCACACGCTCTTCGCTTCGACCGCCGGATCGCCGAGGTAGATGCGCCAGCCCGTGAGGTCCTTGCCATTGAAGAGTGTGACGCGCTCCGCTTTCGACGGCACCGGATCGGCGGCGAGGAGCGAGGCGGTGGTGATGAGCGCGAAGGCGAGGGGAGCGAGAAAGTGTTTCATGGAGCAGCAGGTTTTATTTGGTTGGTGCGGCTGGGGGCGGAGCGACCGGGGTGGTGCGCGGAGCAGGCGGCGGGGGCGGAACAAATTTTTCCGCGCCTTCGAGGCCGGTGCCGATGGTGTCGTCGATCGCGAGGAGCGGTCCCTTGGCGACGGTGACCTTGATATCGCGGAGTTCGGCACCTTTCACGTGGAGGAGCGAGATGCCCTTCGCGGCGGTGCCGGAGATGTTGATGAGCTTGAGCCCCTCGACGGGACGCTCGGGCGCGACCTGGGAGACTTCGGCGATGACGGAGGCGTCTTTCAGGCGGATATTGGAGAAGCTGAGATTGCGCCCGATGGGATAGCCGATGAGGCCCTCGACGGGATCGTCGGAGGTGTTGGTGTTGCCGCCGACGGTGAGATTCACGCGGAGGAAACCGCCGCCGAGAATGTCGATGTCGTCGGCGGAGATGTTCTCGTTTACGCCCGCGCGGCCGATGCGAGTCTTGAGATAGATCGCGTGCGAGGCGGAGGTAAACTTGCAGTGCTCGATGCGCACATTGCGCACGCCGGCGGAAATTTCGCTTCCGATTCCGATGCAGGCGAAGCGGCGGCCGACCATCGTGCAATCGGTGATCACGACATCCTCGGTGGGCCGGCCGATGCGCGCGCCGTCCATGCCGCGGCCGGACTTGATGCTGATCGAGTCGTCGCCGGAGTTGATGTCGCAGTGCTCGACGCGGACGTTCTTGCAGGAGTCGATGTCGATGCCATCGCGGCCGCCGTAGATGTTGACGTTCTTGATCACGACATTGGTGCAATACGTCGGATGCGTCGCCCAGTTGTTGCCCGTCTGACGCACGGAGAAACCGTCCCACACGATGTCGGTGCAATTGATCGGTTCGATCACGAGCGTGCCGCGCGGCGGGCGATTGCTGGCGGCGGTGGAGGGATTGCCTTCGATGAGACCGGGGCCGACGATGCCGAAATGATCGACGTTGGCCGCGTAGATGAGCGAGCGATGGCCGGGCTGCCAGCGACCCTCCCAGCGGATGTCGATGAGCGGATAGTCATCGAGGTCGGGACTGCCCGTGATGATGCTGTCCTTCTCCAGCCGCAGCGTGGTGCGATAGCCTACCTGCACGCTGCCGATGAGGTACTTGCCCGCGGGGACGATCACGTCGCCGCCACCATTAACGGCGCAGGTATCGAGGGCTTTTTGAAACGCCACGGTGTCCTTGGTGGTGCCGTCGCCCTTGGCGCCGAAGTCGCGGATGTTGTAAGAGGCGACCGGTTTGGAAGACGTCTCCGAGGGAGGCGTGGCTGACGACGATGCCGGTGTCGTGCAGCCGGAAAGACCCAGCGCGAGTGCGCAGGCCGCGGCAGCGGTGAAACGTGCTGTATTTAGAAAATCGATACGTGAAGAAGAAGCAGCAGGCAGCATGGGAAGATCAGTTTTTGGCCTTTTCAGCGGAGAGCATGGTGGGACGAGCCGGTGCAGGGCGGGCGAGTGCGGCGTCGAGTTCCTGCTCCGTGGGGAAACGGTCGAAGGTGCGCTCGACCTTTTTGCCTAGCGCGGTCTTATCCACAAAATCCATCATCGCGGTCCAATCCTCGGGCGTGAACGCGTGCGCGTGGTGCGCGTAGTTGACGCCGAGTTTGTCCTGCGCGCCGAAGAGCGCATACGCCGGGCGGGCAGCGATCATCGATTGCTTCACGGCCTCATAGTAGGAAATAACATCCGCGTCGCCCTCCAGTGCGATGAACGGACGCGGCGCGCAGAGGGCGAGGAACCAGTGTTCGTCGAACGGCAGCTTTTCGCGCTGACCCCAGAACTCGTGCAGGTTGGGAGAAAACCAGTTGGGGTATTTCTTCTGCATGATGTCGAGCGTCTCGCTGTTGCGCGGACCGGCGAAGCGATACGCGCCGACGCCACCGCCGCCGGTGACGACCGGGGCGCCGATGAGGCGTTCGTCGAAGGCGGCGGCGATCATCGAGGACTTGCCCGCGCGCGAAGCGCCGGTGATGACGAGCTTCGTCTTGTCGATCGCGGGATCGGTTTCGAGGTAGTCGGCGATGCGTGACGCGCCCCACGCCCAGCCGGCGAGGATGCCCCAGTCGTAGCCGGGATAAGCGGGATAGAAACGCGTGTGGCGGAACGCCCAGCTGCCGTCGGCCTCGCGCAGCGTGGTGTCCTCGGCGCAGTCGCCGGTGTTGTACATCACAAGCGCATAGCCGCGGCGGAATAGCTCGGCGTAGCGACGGGCAGCAACCTCGGCCGCCGGTGACCCAAGGGTGCGCCCGGGTGCAGTCGGCGCGCTGAGTATGACGCTCCCGGGTGGCGGCAGCACATTGCTTTCCTGACCGGGCACGACGGGCATTACGGGCACGACGGGTGCGGCGTTAGCGTTGTCAGCCGGAGCGGCGGAGGGCGCGGGGCCGACGACGAGCAGCACATCGAGACCCTTGCCCTGCGTGGGGCCCTGCGGGAGCTTCGGCAGAGCGGTGGCACCGGGCGGCGAGCCGCTCTGGGAAATGATCGCGGGAAATGGTCCACCCTCGGCGGGCGTGAAGATGCCGATATCGAGGCTGAGTTTTTCCTCGGGGCCGAACGTAAGGTGCACGAGGCGGTACTTCACCTTGCCGTCGGCGACCGTCTCGGTGTTGACCACGCGGCCTTTGACGTTGCCCGGCGCGGGCGGGCGGTGGCCGACGGCGTAGTGTTCGAGGATCGCGAGCATCTCCTGCCGGCGTTTTTTCCACTGATCGACGGTCGTGACCTTCGTGCCGTCGTTCATCGTCAGCACGTCGGGCAGCGCAGCGCGCACGGGGAGCGCATTGACGCCGGGGAGGGCCGGGAAGGCGGTCTTGATCGGCGGGAGCGGGATTTCCTTGGGATCGGGCCGGCTTTCCGGAGCGGCGGTTTGGGCGCACGCGAGGGTGGCGAGCGTGCACGAGACGAGGGCAGCACGAAACGAAGCGGGGTGGCTCATTGGGGTTCGCCGCTAGACGCGCGGCGCGCGCTCACGTTTCGCGCGGATGCGCCGATAATACAAGCAACCCTTCAAACCCCCGCGGCTGCGGCCCCGGTTTTCGCCATGAGCCAGCTCGATCCCATCACTTTTCGCCAACTGCCCGTGATTCAGAAAATCATCCAGGACGAGACGTGGCTCGAGGGTGAGCGCCGCGGTTGCGCCGTAGGGCAGACGGACCCGGTGGTGCGGGAAAATGTTTGCCGCGTGATCCTGCGGATCGGTGCTGAACTACGCGAGGCGATGACACGTCGCCTCGCGTTTGAGTCGGCGCAGGTATCCGAGCCGACTCCCTTCTGGCCGCGCCACAACGACGCGGCGTAATCCGATCTCGCGGGCAGGCCGAGCTCAGTGCGTCGGCGCGGGCGCGGGAAGCTGCGCCGGCATGGTCATGTTGCGACCGCCGAGGGAGCTGCCGAGATTGGACATCAGGGAGGCTTGCGCCTTTTGCTCGGCTTGGAGCTGACGCAGGGCCTCGATCTGCGGCGCGGAGAGGACGCCTTGGGCGGCGGTGATCGTTTGATCCGTGATCGCGCGCTGAGACATGGCGGACATCGCGGGATTCATGCCGGCCATGCCTTGGGCGAAACCCGCCATGGCCGCGCCGGGGCCCGCCAAGGCTTTTTCCATCGGCGTGGGCTGCGTGGTCTCGCCGATGATCTTCACGAGCGCGTCGGACTGGCTCTCTTTCAGCGGAGCGTTGGTGAAACTGAGGCGGCGGTCGATCTGGTCGTAGAGGCCGTAGGAGGCCATGTTCTGATTGAAATCCTTGTACTGCGCGTAGCGGGCGTCGCCGATGAGGGAGCGGATGCTGTCGTCCAGTTCGCCTTGGACGCTGCCCATGAGCTTGGCGATCTCCTCGGGATTTTTCTTCAGGTCGATGCCCTGCGTCTGCGCGCTGCGGATGACGTCGAGGCCGCTGACGGATTTTTCCGAGATGAGGTCCTTGAACTTGTCGAGCTCGGCGGGCGAGAGCTGGAGCTTGCGGAAGAGGGCGGCGTAGCGGCCGTCGAGCTGGCCTTTCACCGTGGCCTGCATGACGCGCATCATCGCGGGATTGTCGAACATCGCCATCATGGCGGCGGTGGGATCGCGGGGCTGGCCGCCAGCGGCGGCGCGCGCGGCGTTCGAGTTGCCACCACCAGCGGCGGCCGACTGGGCGAGGGTCTTCAGGCGGGCTTCGAGATCGGTGCGCTTCGTGTCGGCCTCGGTGAGGCGCTGGGCGGTCTCGGCCAGAGACTTCTCGGCGGCCTCGGCGCGCTGGGTGAGTTTGGCGCGGTCATCGGCGTTAGCCGCGGCTGTGGTTTCGAGCGTGTGGATTTCCTGGGTCTGCCACCAGGTGAAGCCCACGAGCGCTATGACAACGACAGCCAGCAAACCAGTGAGGAAGGTTTTCATGAGGGTAATATAGAATCCTGACCCCTTGATGAAGAACCCATGAGCCCGCAAATGCAGCCGCAAAGTGGCGGGTGGCGCGTCAGCGGGATGAGCGGCGCTAGGGCGCTCAGCGCGGATCGGCAATCCGCCCGAAGAATAGACACGCTCCACTCGCGCGATGCTGGATGGCGCAGAGGAAGGGGCGGTCGACGTGGACGACGATGGGGCGGGAAACGGTGACGGCCAGCGTGCTCAAGACGATGCCACCGGTGGCCGCAGCGGCTTCGGTGGTTTCTTCGTCGAGCGCGATGAAGGTGCGGTGAAACACTTCCGATAAATAGAGGTAGTCGTTGAGACGCTTGGGTGCGATTCGCGTAAGGTCGGCGCTTCCGTTGGGTTCATCGAAGACTTGTATCGCGCCGAGGCCGCGTAGCGCAGACCCGAGGGGGAGCGTAGGATTTTTCAGGGTGAACTTGGGCAGATAGAGCCCGACCTCTGTCGGCCGGATCTGGTGCCCGAGCTGGGCCCAGCGGGCGAAGTCGGCCGGGGTGAGTTTGGCGGCGACGGCGTCAGGCGTGGAGCCTTCCTCGGGGAGGACGATGACGAATTGAAACGCACCGCCGCGATAATCGAGCGTCACCACCTCGTAGCCATTCTCGTGCGCGTAGCCGTAGAAATCGGTGTGCTGCATCGTGAGCACGGGAGTTTCCTGGCTGGGCCGCACATGGAAGGGGCGCTGCTTGGTCTGCGAGCGCTTGAAGGGCTCGGCCCACGGGGCTTTGAAGTAGAGTGCGTTGACGAGCACGAGCCGCGTGGCGTCGGTGAGCGAGCCGCGCGGAAGGAGGTCTTTGATGCGGTCGTGCGTTTGGCTGGCGACCCAACTATTGATCGTGCCACGGGCGGCTTCAGCGGCATGGACAAAATCGTGCTTCTCGAACGGCGCTGCGTAGGTCTCTTGTGTGAGCTTCAGGTACTCGGGGCGAAACGAGTAGCCGGCCTGGCCGAAGAGTCGGTTGGCCGAGAGCAGTTCGATTTCAGAGTCGGTGGACGAGGCGGCGGTGGTGAGATCCGCGCGGAGTTTTTTGGCGGCGGTGCCGATGGAGGCTTCGTCGGCGGGGAGATGGAGCGCAGTCGCCAGCTCGCTGCGCGTCGCGCCATCGGCTCCCGCATAGACGAGGGAAAGAGCTGAGTCGATCGAGTAGGGCGAAAGGACGAGGTTGCCTGACTCGGACTTTGCGAGCTGGCGGTAGAGATCGAGGCCAGTTTGGTTGAGCGCGGCGGCGTAGTCGAAGTCGGCGGCGCGAGCAGCGACGGCGATGAAAGCAATCAGAGCGATTTTGAAGGGACGCATATTCATTGCGACGGGGTGGAGGCAGTTTCGTTAGCGGATTTCGTGTCACAATTGAAATAAATCGTGCCGGGCCTCTTGCGCTAAGTGGCGAGGTGATAACCATCCCGCGCATGAATATCGGCATCCTCGGCTCGGGCGACGTCGGGCAGACTTTGGCGAGCGGCTTTCTTCAGCACGGTCACGCGGTGATGATCGGCACGCGCGACGCGGCGAAGCTCGCGGACTGGCTCAAGGCCAATCCGCGCGGCAGCGTCGGCACGTTTTCGGAGACGGGCGCATTTGGCGACGTGATCGTGCTCGCGGTGAAGGGCTCAGTCGCAGCGGAAGCGATCCACGCGGCGGGCGGCGAGAAGCTCGCGAAGAAGACCGTGATCGACGCGACCAACCCGATCGCGGACGCGCCGCCGAAGGATGGCGTGCTGAAGTTTTTCACCAATCTCGACGAGTCGCTCATGGAGAAACTGCAGACGGAGTTTCCCGCGGTGCATTTTGTGAAAGCGTTCAACTCGGTCGGCGCGGGCCGCATGGTCAATCCGCAGTTCAAAGGCGGAAAGCCGACCATGTTTATCTGCGGCGATGACTCGGGGGCGAAGGCTACCGTGACGACGCTCCTCAATCAATTCGGCTGGGAAACGTCCGACATGGGCACGGCAGTTGCGGCGCGGGCGATCGAGCCGCTTTGCATTCTGTGGTGCATCCCGGGGTTTGCGCGCAATGAGTGGACGCACGCGTTTAAGCTGCTGCGGGAATGAGCAGGGATGGAGCTGAGGTAGGGCGCGTTCTCCTTAACGCGCAGTTTGGTCTCGGCTCGCAAGTAGACTGAACCGTAGCGGCTGGTTAGGGATAACCAGCCCTACCTCGGAGGAGGTACGCTCAAGAATCCTACGCGGCCCGCGGGATCGGGCTCAATTGATGGGCGGCGAGGAGCCAGCGGCCGTTTTCCTTGATGAATAGGAGCAGGGAGCGGAAGAGGCCCTTGATATCCTGACCTTGATAAGTGCCGCGCATCAGCTCGCGCCCGATGACGATGGCGAAGTTGCCGTGGTCGCGGAGTTCGAGGTCTTCGAGGCGGAAGTCGCGGTACTTCAGCTCGCCATTGCTGTGGCGGTCGAGCCACTGCTGCTTGTCCATGGTGAAACCGAGCGGACCGATGCCGACGAAATCGGGGGCGAGTTCGCGGTCGAGGACGGCACGGTCGCCGTGCAATTCGGCGGAGGCAAAACTTTCAGCTACTTCGAGGACTGCGGGATTCATGAGTGACGGGGGGGAATGGTAGGTTAACGATGTGGGTTCTCGCCGGTGAGGCATGGACCCGTAAGCGCGGAAAATGTTTTCCGCTTCGATCAAGCATGTTGCACGCTTGTCACGGCGCGGCGCTAGCGCTGAGGTAGGGGCAACTTACCCTCCTACCATGGAAAATCGACGACTCGGCGGCTCGGGATTGATGGTGCCAGCGCTCACGCTCGGCACGGCGACATTCGGCGGCTCGCCCCGCTTCTCCGGCTGGGGCACGACCGATGGGAAAGAGGCCACGCGACTGGTCGATCTCTGCCTCGAGGCCGGAGTAACGATGTTTGACTCGGCGGACATGTACTCGGAGGGCCTCGCCGAAGAAGTGCTCGGAGTGGCGATCAAAGGCCGGCGCGACCGCGTGCTCATTTCGACCAAGGCGACCTTTCGCACCGGGCCGGGGCCGAATGACCTCGGTTCTTCAAGGCACCATCTAATCAAAGCCTGCGAGGCCAGCCTGCGGCGGCTCGGCACGGACTACATCGATCTGTATCAGATGCATGGATACGACGCGCAGACGCCGGTGGAGGAAACGCTGCACGCGCTCGACGATCTCGTGCGCGCGGGCAAGGTGCGCTACATCGGCTGCTCCAATTTCTCCGGCTGGCACCTGATGAAGTCGCTCGCGGTGTCGGAGAAGTACGGGCTCGCGCGGCACGTGGCGCATCAGGCGTATTATTCGCTCATCGGCCGCGACTACGAGTGGGAGCTGATGCCGCTCGGTCTCGATCAGGGCGTGGGCGCGGTGGTGTGGAGCCCGCTCGGCATGGGCCGACTCGGCGGAAAGATGCGCCGCGGCCAAACGGTCGAGGGCACGACGCGGCTGAAAGATGAGGCGACGAAGCCGTATCTGCCGCCGGCGGAGGACGAGTTTGTCTATCGCGTGGTCGATGTGCTCGACGCCATTGCGCAGGAGACAGGGAAGACGATGGTGCAGGTAGCGATCAACTGGGTGCTGCAGCGGCCGACGGTCTCGACCGTGATCATCGGCGCGCGCGACGAGAAGCAGCTGCAGGAAAATCTCGGAGCAGCGGGCTGGGCTCTGACGGCTGAGAAGATCGCGCGGCTCGATGAAGTGAGCGCTAAGCCGCGGGCGTATCCGTACTGGCATCAGGCGGGGTTTGAGCGGAATCCGTTTCCGACGAAGTGAGCATGATAGAAAACGGTAGGCCGCAAAAAGGCGCAGAAGGCGCAAAAATGAAAATGTAGCCCGCTTCGTGAGAAGCGGGATGGGCCTCGCAGGTAGCAGAGTGCTTTACGTCGCAGTTGGGCGGTCCCGGCTCTCACGAGCCGGGCTACTCAATCGTTCTTTGCGAGTCGGGCGGATTCTTCCTGGGCGGCTTGCCAGCGGGCGACGATGGCGGCGTGGTCGGGGAGTTTTTCGAGCCACGCGCGGGCCGCGGTGGCGTCGGTCTGCTGCCATTGGCGATACACGAGATCGATGGCGCTGTCGCGCGAGGCGCGAGGTGGAAAATTGGCGACCCACGCGGCGGCGCGGGCGGGGTCGCGGCTACTCCACGTCTCGACGACGGATAGCGCGGTGTCGGTGAGGAGACTTTCGGATTTCACGGCGGAGACGAGCCAGCCGGCAGCGAGATCGGGGTCGGAGTGGGCGATGGCGCGGGCGCCGGCGGAGAGGAGGGCTTCGCGCAGGGGACGGTCATCGACTTTCACGATCCACGCGGAGGCGGCGGCAGGGTCGCGGGCCATCCAGTCGTAAGCGGCGGTCTGGAGCGCATCGACTTGTGTAGGGCCGGAGTGGATACGGCGGGCGAGCTCGATGGCAAGGATCGGGCTGTGCGCAATCGCCTCGGCACTGGCGGCGGTGAGAAAGGTCTGCTCCCACGGAGAGTCGGACAGCTTGGCGCAGAAGGCGCGGAGCTCATCGGGTGACTCCACCAGCCTTTGCGCGACGGCGCGGGCTTGGGCTTCGGTAGCGTCGGGCCGGGCAGCGATCCAATTGGCGGCAGTGGCGGTGTCGGCTTTCAGCCAGAGCTTGAGGGCGGCGAGGCCAAAGGGAGCGTCGAGGTCGTCGGCCGAGAGCGAGCGAGTGACCTCGGCAGCGTTGGCTTCGTCGAGGAGCGCGATCAGATCGGTGGTGAGCTGCTCGCGGAGCTCGGACTCGTCGGTCTTGGCGGCGTGCAGGCGGGAGAGCAGATCGGCGATTGCCGCACGTGCATCGCGAGCGGGTAGGGCTGGAGTGGATACAGGTTTTCCGGCCCGTGGGTTCGGCGAGGCAGTGGCGGATGTGATCTGCGGCGAAGAAGGATGGAGTGATGGAACGGCCTGCGAGCGGTTCGCGCGTCGGCGCAGGCTCAGCCCGGCGAGGGCGAGCAGCAGGGCGCAGGCGATGAGCGCGAGGCGTTTCATTTCTTTTCAGCGGGCTCGAGAAGGAGCACGCAGCGGAAGCCGGTGCCGTTGTGATGGCCGTCGGCGCCGTTGCAGTTGCGGGCGGCGCAGCGCATATTATTCGGGTGCTCGCCCCACGCGCCGCCGCGGAGGATGCGGCCGTCGTTGGAGGTGGGACCGGTGGGATCGATGGGGGCGCTCTTCGCGTACGCGTGCTTCTCGTAGGCGTCGGCGCACCATTCCCAGACATTGCCGTGCATGTCGTAGAGGCCCCACGCATTGGGTTTCTTCTCGCCGACGGGATGGGTGGTGCCACCGGAGTTTTCTCCGATCCACGCATAGTCGCCGGCGACTTCGGGTTTGTCGCCGAAGCTCCACGTGGTGGTGGTGCCGGCGCGGCAGGCGTACTCCCACTGCGACTCGGTCGGGAGCGCGACTTTGCGGCCGGTGAGCGTGGCGAGGCGTGCGAGGAATTTCTGGCAATCGAGCCAGCTCACGTTGTCGACGGGTCGAGTGGGACCTTTGAACTCGCTCGGGTTGTCGCCCATCACGCGGATCCACTGCGCCTGCGTGACTTCGAATTTGCCGAGATAGAAGGGGCGCGAGAACGTGACGTTGTGCTGCGGCGACTCGTCGCCGTCGCCCGTGTTTTCGTCGGAGCCCATGACGAACGAGCCCGCGGGGATGAGCACGAAGTCGAGCGTCACGCCACCGCCGAGGTCGAGCGAGGCCGTGCGCGCGGGCGGAGTGTCGGCGGCAGCGGCGATCGCGGCGAAGAGCGACGCGAGCAGCAAGGCGACGGAGAAACGTCGGGGCATGACGAAGCGAAAGGGTGAGGCCCGCTCGCGACGAGCGGGCCATGGCTAGCGTCTGGGTGTTAGGGAAGGAGCGGCCTGGGGAGCCGCTCCTCGTTTTCAAAAACGCTAGCTCAGAAGCAGCCGAGACCGGCGAGATCGCTGCCGCTCACGAGATGCATGAACGTGATGGTGGGCAGCGCGCCGCTCGAGGAGCGGGCGTTGGTCATCTGCGTTGCATCCGTGCTCTGGAAGTCAGCCGAGCTGACCGTCACGCCGCTCTTGGTCCAAGAGTTGTTGGTCTTGTTGGCGGCGGGATTGTTGTCGTTGGCGATGATCGTGCCGGTGAACGCGATGTTGTTGTGAAACACCTCGCGCGTGCCGGGGATGTCGGTGGCGTCGGTCGGGCTCACGCGCTCGAGCATGTTGAAGTTGGCCGAGCCGTGATTGTTGTAGGCCGTGTTGTTGGTCCAGTCGGCCGCTTTGCCCGGCTGGTGGTTGGCGTAGAAGCCATTGGAGTTGTTGCCCGCCGAGAGGCAGAACTTCACGGTGTGGACGGGCGGCGAAGCCGGGACGGTGCCGCTGCCGTAGCCGCCGATCTTGAAGCCATTCGAGTCGCCGCCGGCCGTCATGTTGTAGGCCCAGCAGTGGTCGAAGGTGTTGGGGCTGTTCGACGAGATGCAGTCGTAACCGTCGTCGCTGTTGTGCCACGAGCGGCACGAGGTGAGCGTGACGCCACCGCCGTCGGCGTGGCAGCCGAAGCCATCGGTGTTGCCGAGCGAAGTGCCGGAGCCGATGTTGTTGTAGGAGTCGCAGTTCGTGGCCGAGCCCTTGGCGTGGATGGTCCAGTAGAAACCGTTGGCCGCGTTGTCGTGGCAGACGACGCGATCAAAGGAGGCATTGCCCTCGATGCGGAAGCACTCCGACTGCTTCTGCGTGCCGACGGGGACGCCGGTGATCTGGATGCCACGGATCGTGACGGTGACGCCGCTCGCGATGTGAAACGCGGCGACGCGCTTCGCGGTGGTGATGCTCGAGAAGTTGAACACCGGGGTCTCGCCCGTGAAGTTCGTGTAGGTGATGCCGCTCTTCGTGAGATCGTGCACGAAGTTGTAGTTACTGTCGGAGCCGGCGATCGTGAAGCTGCTGTAGGTGCCGCCGCGGATCGTGACAGTATCGCCGGAGACGGCGACCGACTGAGCCTTGGTGATACTCTTGAACGGCGCGGCCTGAGTGCCGGCGTTGCTGTCGCTGCCAGAGGCAGAGACGTACCACGTCGACGCGAGCGCGGCGACGGGCAGCAGGGCGAGGAGGGACATGGTTCGACGGACGATGCGAGCGGGGCGAGAAGCCATCGCGAGGGGGAGCGATGCCTTGGTTGGGTGTGTGTTGTTCATCAGACTTCCAGGTTTTGTTCGTTTGGGTTTTTTGGAGCTGGAAAGGAACGGGCACGCCAAGCGCGGGGGCGGTCGCGTGCAGGGGTAGCGGGGTCGGACCGGCGGGCAAGGGGGGTAAGCCACGCAACGGTTGCAGGGCCGCACACATGGCGGAACGTTTTAGCAAACGATAGTTTTTTCGCGCGACGCCCCGGAGGTTTATAGTCAGCCAGTCCGCTGCATATTGGCTGCTATTGCAGCGAAGTCTGGGGTGTTTACCTACCTGACAGACCGGCAGTTAGGGGAAGATTTTTTAGCCACAGATTACACTGATGGGCACGGATGCGGATGGATGGCGCGGGGCAAGCGGAGATGGGAAATGGTGCAGGTTTGGGCGGAGGTTTGGTTTTAACGCAAAGATCGCTAAGGGGAGCGAAGGATCGCAGGGAGGCGGACGTGGGCGGGAGATTTGTTAACCGCGAACGGACGCGAACTCACGCGAATGAATGCCGGATCAGGGGATAGGTCGTTTTCGATGGGTGATTGTCCACAAGAGTCAGGCGGAGGTGACGGCCTCGCTGGAGCTCGGCTTCCATGCGAAATTTTTTAGCCACAGATCACACGGATGGGCACGGATGGATGGTTGCGTATCGGAAGATTGGATACGGCGAGAAGAGGGCGAAATCCAGCTCGGCGGGTTAGGGATAACCCGCCCTGCCGCGGAGAGGCGCGCCGTGGCGTGGCGAGCACGCGACCCACGGGGGCAGGCTCTGCTGGCTGGGCTCGCAGCTATAGGGTGGCGGGGCGCACGGGGCGGCGAAAGAGCGCGCCGCGCTGGAGACGAAGGAGAAGCATGCGCTTGTCGCCGTAAGCGGTGGCGCCGAGCCAGCGGTCGATCTCGAGCTGGATTTCGCGGGCGAGGGCGGGGTCGGCGGTGCGAGCGGTTTGCTGCAGGCGCTGGAGGACGCGGATGACGGTGCCGGCCTGCGCGGGCGTGGGCTGGCGGTGGCGCTCGGCGAGATAGCGGAGATTGGACGCAAAGGTACCGGTGCTCGCGGCGAACCCTTGGCGGGCGGCGCGCACGGCGTCGTCGCGGCTGCCGGGGATGTTGCGCCGGTAGAGCGCGCCGGGGTGCTCGGACCACGCGAGCGCGGCGCCATCAAGGACGCGGAACCAGAAGACGCAGTCTTCGGACGGGAGCGCGTCGCGGCCCTCGTCCCACTGGCGCTCAGCCGTCAGGTGCGCGCGGCGGATGAGGCCGGCGTGCAGGGCCCACGGAGCGTAGGCGAAGGTGACGGCGTCGAGCGTGGCGCGCGGTTGTTTCCAGCCGGCGGGAAAGCGGGTGCTGCGGCTCGCAGGATTGTTGTGATCGAACTCCTGCCACGGTCCGGCGGACACGACTGCGCCGGGTTCGGTGGCCGCGTCGCGCAGACGCGCGGCGAGGTAGTCGGGCTCGATCAGATCGTCAGCGTCGAGGAAGAGAATCCATTCACCCGTGGCGTGCTGCAGGCCGAAGTTGCGCGCGGCCCCGGGACCGCGTTTGGGCGAGGCGACGAGGCGGATGCGCGGGTCGGTGAACTGGCGGACGATGGCGGGGCCGTCGTCCGTGGAGCCGTTTTCGACGACGATCAGTTCCCAGTCGGGCAGCGTCTGCGCGAGGACGGAGCGGAGCGTCTCGGCGATGTAGGGGCCCTTGTTGTAGAGGGCCGCGATGACGGAGACGGCGACCACGGGGAGGGCCGATGGCGCGGGCGCGGGCGGGCGCTCAGCTCTTCACCAGCGTGCCGATGCGCTCGCCGAAGATGGCCTTGCGGATGGCGTGTTCGTCGCCGAGGTCGAAGACGAGGATCGGCACGTTGTTGTCCATGCAGAGGGAGAACGCGGTCGAGTCCATGACGTTGAGCCGCTGCTTGAGCGCGTCGATGTACGTGAGCTGCTCGTACTTCACGGCGTCGGAGTATTTCTTCGGGTCCTTGTCGTAGATGCCGTCGACCTTCGTCGCTTTCATGATGATGTCGGCGTGCAGCTCGGAAGCGCGGAGGGCGGCGGTGGTGTCCGTGGAGAAATAGGGGTTGCCCGTGCCGGCGACGAAGATGACCACGCGGCCCTTCTCGAGGTGGCGCATGGCGCGGCGGAGGATGAACGGCTCCGCGATCTGGTTCATCGGGATGGCGGACTGGACGCGCGTGTTGACGCCGAGTTTCTCGAGGCAGTCCATGAGCGCGAGGCCGTTGATGACGGTCGCGAGCATGCCCATGTAGTCGCCCGTGGTGCGGTCGACGCCGCGCTGCACGCCATTGAGCCCGCGGAAGATGTTGCCGCCGCCGATGATGACGCAGACCTGCACGCCGAGATCGTGGATTTCCTTCACCTGGGTGCAGGTGCGCTCGAGGGTGGCGGCGTCGATGGGATCGCCGGACTTGCCGCCGCGCAGGACCTCGCCCGAGAGCTTGAGGACGATGCGTTTGTATTTCACTCGTGGATCGGTCGGCGTGGTGGCGCGCATTGCCGGGAAGGAAACGATCAGGCAAATTTGGCGTCAATGCCCGAGATGGGATCGCAGGGAATTGACGCAATGCTCACGAAAACTTGGGGGCTTTTCCGACCTTGACCGCCGCGATACGGAGCGCAGCGTGTCCCTTCCTCACCTCACTGCCTGATGGTGTAATGGTAGCACAGGCGACTTTGACTCGCCTAGTCATGGTTCGAATCCATGTCGGGCAGCCATCTCGTTTGGGGACACGAACTTTTCCCCGAACGTTAAAATGGCGACGTAAGGTGTATGCAGATAGCGCAGTTGAGTGGGATTCTCATTTTAACACTCTGCCAGAAAGTTCGCTTTCGCGCCTTGTGGGCCGAGGCATTTTTGGCGTTTTTTGGCCATAAGCAGCGAGGGTGTTAAAATGGAAATGGCTCGTGGCGGGAGTTCTTTAGGATCGCGGCACTTGCGTTTCACAGAGGTAAACCTAGTATTTGCATACGTTTTCTAAGCGGCCGTGAGCCCAGGGTCTCTCCGCTCGAAATCGGACGAATGCCCACCGCGATCAGACGTGAGTCCACCTTCAAGGTCTCCCCTTCCGGCCTCGTGCCGGCGGCCATCTACTCGCGGGTGTCCACGGATGACCAGGTCGGCGGGCGCTTCGATTCGTGCGAAAGTCAGGTCGCCATTTGTCGGGACATTCTAAAACAGGCGAAGTCGAAGGGATGGCATGAAGTCGCATGTCTGACCGACGCGGCCTATTCCGGCGGTTCAATGAACCGGCCCGGGATTCAGGCGCTGAAGCGGTTGATCGAGGCCGGCGGGGTCAAAGTGGTGATCGTTTTCAAATTGGAACGATTGTCCCGCAACATCGACGAATGGGGACCGTTTCGCGCGTTGCTCCAGAAGCACGGCTGCCAGCTCGTCAGCGCAACCGAGGACATCTCGGAAGTCGAACCCGAGGGAAGGTTGAAGAACAACATCTTGATGAGTGTCTCCGACTATGAACGTCGGAACACGGCAAAAAAGGTGCGCATAAAGATGCACGAGCAGGCCAAGCGGGGGTTCTGGAACGGCGGGATGGTGCCGCTGGGTTACGACTACGACTTGAACACCCAGAAGTTGACGCCAAATCCTGCGGAGTCGGCGTTAGTGCGCCGGGTGTTCGAGCAGGCGGCCCAGCTTGTGCCGCTCACTGAGATCGCCAATTCGCTGAATGCACAAGGCCACCGCACGAAACCGCGAACTTTCGTTCGCCGCGATGGGTCGACGCAGCAAGTCGGCGGCAACCACTTTCGCAGCGATGGCCTGCGGCTCATCATCACCAACCCCGTCTATCGTGGCTGCGTCCGATTCGCCTCGACGGAATACGCCGGCAAGCACGAGGCTTTGATCACGGCCGAACTGTGGGAGCGCGCCAATGCTGTGGTCACCAAGCTACCACCGCGCGAGCGGCCTCCGGTGATGGTCGAGCGGGACAAGCACCTGCATTTGCTCAAGGGCATCGTCCATTGCAGTCATTGCCGCCGCACGCTGATCCCGCACGACAGCGGCAAGAAAGACCCGGCTGGGCGTCCCTACCGATATTACGATTGCGGGCAGGTGGTGCGGAAGACACGCGATGAATCGTGCCCCGTGGGACGAATTGCGGCCGGCGCCTTGGAGTCGGTGGTGATCGGTTTTCTGACGGAACTCGGCCGCCATCCCGATGTGACACGGGCGGCCCTCGTCAATACGCGAGACCGCCAGCGCACGGACGTCGGCCCGCTGCGAGCCTCAATGGAAGAAACGGAAAAAGCGCTGTCCGACATCCAGCGCCAGTTGAATAATTGCGTGGAGGCCATCGCCGCCGGTGGCGCCGATATGCTGGGCGACGAGTTGCGTCAGCGCGTAAGCGCCTTGCGCGACCGCCAGCAAACGCTGATCTTGAAACGTGAGCAGCTGAAGCAGGACTTGCGGGGTTGCGAAGAAGTGGCGCTCGATGAAAAGCGCGTGCTGGCGGCGACTCGGCATTTGGGTGACTCGCTGCCGCGACTAGACCCGGCCGACCAAAAGGAACTGGCCGGGCTGATCGTTCAGCGAATCGACGTTCGCGCCCTCCGGTCCGCGGAAGACGGGATGGCGCATCGGCCACTGCAATTTGAGATCAAGCTTTCCCTGCCCAAACTCGTAGAAGGCATGGAGGAGCGCGTCGTAATGGATGCACCCGACCGGCCCCGTTTGCCTCCGCGACAACGCACCCTCGCGTTTAGCATCAAAGCCGCCGTCGGCAGCCAGGGAGCGGGCGCCGGCTCGGTAATCTTGACGCCCTTCGAGCACCGCGTGCTCTCTTCGCCGGCAAAGCGGATTGCGACGGCGGTCGAGACCATCCGGCACTGCATCCATCGCGCAGTGACATGGCAGCGCGAATTGCAGCGCGACCCGACGTTGGAAAAACAAGCGATAGCCGCACGCGAAAACATCGCACCCGGCTCAATCTCGCACCATCTCAAACTGCTCAATCTGGCACCTGAAATTCAGGATTATCTGAGGGAGCTGAAAAATCCCGACGCCGTGCGCCACTTCAGCCTTCGCAAGATGCGCCGGCTGTCCGAGCTTCAGCCCGAAAAACAGACGGAACAATTCAAGCGGCTGCGGCAAAGTTTCGGCGCTGGCATGACGGCACGATGAGCCGGCTCAGAGGTAACGATGGAAGAATTAACGGCCCTCCGAGTTGCACGGTAGGACTGAACGATTCAGTCGAGGCGTCCAAGCTTGGACACTAAAACTCTTCCTGATAACATCACCCCATCGCCGGATTGGGAGTTTCTGCTGGAGGACGACCGACGACGCACAAGTCTTTTCGAACAGGGCACGCTAACCTATGAGAATCGGATTGAACTCCGGTCCACTAAGGACGTGACAGCAATGTTGCATGTCGGCGTGCATGGTCTCGCGGCTTCGGCACCAGACCGAGGCGCCCAATTCATTTCTGGAAACGCTCTTCCCCGAACCGCCAATTGACGACGAGGGAACGCCGCCGTGGAAAGAGGATGCCGCCCTCTCGCACCCGATTGGTGAATTGCAGTATCTCAAAAGTGTTGAGCGAAACGACGATGACCCAAAGCACCAGCCGTTTCTCTTGCCGCCGCCACGCGCAACAGAACAGTTTCAGTTTTGGCGAGCCGCGCCGCTACCCAGTTATCCGGTCGCTCGAACCAAAGCTAATCAAAGCTGGTCAAACATCCGGTTTTTGTGGGCGAGTTGCTTCGCCTTGTCGCGCTCCCCCCAAGCCTTCAACGGGTGGCCGGTCAGCGCATAGCCCCATGCGAGTTTCTTGTGTGCTCGGATGAGAAACCCGCTTTCGTCACCCGATAATTTTTCGACGCCAGCGCGCATGAAATCGCATCCCTTCCAAACGCGACCTTGCCGCAAGTATGCGAACCCGAGTTCCGACATGGATTCGCCAATGCGCCCGGCGCTTTCTCCGGCCGTCTCTCGAAGATGCAGCGCCTCTTCGTAAGCGGCCACGGCCTCGGACACGTTCGAGAGCTGCAAGAAAATGCTCCCACGCATGGCCAAAGCGTTCGAGCGCGAGCGCGCGGTGTCGTCGCCAACTTCGCGAAGGTGGTTCAAGGCCTCGTCAAATAGGGCACGCCGGTCGCTGGGATGAGGAGCGAGTTTGGCAATCGAATAAACGGCACTCGCCAACGCGACCGCTGGGTGCCGAAAGTTCGACGAGTCGGCATCGCGTGGCGGGTTTTCACGCAGGAGAAGTCGAACCCGCGCCATACTCTGAAGCGCTGCGAGCCCTCCGAGGTTGAGGTGAGCGTGCAGCCCATACCAAGCCGCCGCGCTTCCCCATCGACCCAAAGCTTGATTCCAGAGCGGTCGAAACGTCGCGAACTTTTCGTCTTCGGGAGGAGCAGCCATCAGCTCCCGCATGACGAGCCAAAGTCGGGCGAGTTTGTGTTCCTGATTTTTGCTTCCCTCGACTTGCGCGAACAAACTGCGGACTACGCTCTCATTTACTTCCCCGCGTCGCACGTATTCCCCACCCAGAAACAGGAGGCTTCCGTGCCCTGCTCGGCCGCGCCGGTGATAAAAACGAGTGACGAGTTGTTTGCGGAACTGGTAACGGCGTGACGTAAGCCACGGTATCCTTGGAGGAGCAAGAAGCAGTCGCTTCACTTCTCGCGCGATTTCAGCATCGGACATCGGAGCCCGCCATGCGCGTTCGGGCATTGCATGCTCGACGATCTCTAGCAACGCCAGCAGGCGCGGCCCAGGCGAAAACCCTTTGGCAATGAAAAGCTCAACGTCCTTGCCGAGCAGCGCAGCTTGGAAAAGCTCGATTTCAAAGTGACTGACGGCTGACGGCGATTCATCGACTTCGATCACGGTGCCGTGTTCACGGCTGCCCCTTCGACTGCCGCCAAGGATAGCGACGTAAATCTGCGCCTCGCGCACATGTCGGATCAACTCATCGCAGACCTCCAGCGGGTTCTTGCCATACAAATCCGGACGGCAAGCAGGATGCTCGCATACCCACACGTAACGACCGAGTGTCTGACCAAGCTCAAACAGTTCGTGCCGCAATGGCCGATGCTCCTCCGTGAAGGAGGAGACGAACATGAACGGTTGCTCCCGGCAGCCAAGCATCGCGGGTTAATTCACCGCTGCGATGCCTGCGGAAATACTAGCTTGTGCAACTGGTAGGTCGCAGTCTTCAGCGCGCTTTGGGCCTGCTCGAAATGATCGCGAAGCTCGTCGAATTTCGGGAATTGCTTCTGCCGCACCTGCGGTGAAAGGGATCTCAACTTCGTGTTTTTCTTCACCGTCTCGTCGCTCCAGTGTCGAAACCGGCTTTGCCAAGCCGTCAGGTGAGACCGCATGTGCTGATTGAGCGCCGTCGTCGCGATTCCGAGCACTTCGCGCGCGAGCCCGTGATCAGGGTCACGCCACACCGGTATCTCCTCCACGAGCGTTCGCGCCTGCTGAAAACACGAATACCAACTGTCGTAAACTTTCGCGAGATCGTCCTGCTCCCAGTCGATCTCAAACGCGACGACGCGCGTGCTGAACTGCACCCAAAGGCGGTAAGCAAGCTCCCGCGCGTAAGCGTGCGCAACCACCGCTTCGCCTCCGCTGAGCGGAATTCTTCCCGCAGCGCGATAGACGCGGAAAACGAATTCATCGGGAGGCAGTCCCGCCATGCGTGCGACGGTGTTCAGCACGTTAGGCGTCAAACGACCGCGGCTGAATGCCTTCATTTCTGTCGAGGTTAGCCCGTCGAGCTTGTCTTGTTTCGCGAGGATTAGCGCCTTCATCAGCGTGACCTCGAACGGGGAAAAATCGGGAGGGGACTCAGGCGAAGCGCCCGCTTTATCAGCATTTTCCTTTTTTCTGCTCATATTGTCTCTGAGAGTGGAGGAATCCGTAGAGCGGTCAACGATACTTTCTGTTAATCTAGCTTCGCACTCGGGCGACCGCTGAGGCGCAGGTTGGAAAGCCTGCACGGGATCATACCCGGATTTCCAGTCTTGGCGGTCGCCATGAGTGTCGAGTGCTTATGACCAAAAACAACGAATACGCCAAAGGCCGTGCAGACCGCTCGGCTGGCAAATATCAACCACCCCAGCACGGCTTCTTCGGAACCGGGCTTTTCGACTCCAGCAAGGAAATTCACGAAACCAGCAAACGCCGCGAAAATTACCGCGAAGGCTACTACGACAAGGACCGCGAAATCCGACGCCGCTAGCCACAATCGCACGCACCCAAAATTCGGGCGCGCATCTTTTGCGCGCCGCGAAACCAAGGGGGCGCGCACGAACTTCTATTTCCAAAAACGCCCCTCGAATCCAACGACTACAATCCATTCCAAAACTCACCCCATGAAATTTAGCTCACAAAACACCGTCCGTTTAGTTATCGCCACTGGCCTACTCGCGATTCTTTCAGCATGTGCGGCCAATTCCACGGTTTCGCCGCAAGCTTCCGTGAAAGCGCCAGAACTGCCACCGCCGGCACAGGCCGTAACGGCTGGTGATCCGCCGAGCGCACTTTCCTACGGCATGGTCACCGGCCGCGTCAAAAAGGGCGTCACGACACAGCAGGAGTTAATCGAGTTGTTTGGCGGCCCAAGCACGATGACGACAGACAAAGAGGGCGACGAAGTTTGGATGTATGACAAAACCGCCAGCACGACATCCGGGAACTATGCCCAAAGCGCAGCCCAAGCCGACAAAAGTTCGGCCAATGCGTTCGCGGCTTTTCTCGGCGTTGCGATGCCTGGCATCCCTGCGGTTCTCGGCGGTGGTGCCGGCGCGAGTTCATCGAAGTCAGAATCTGCCCAGGTGTCTCAGGGCGCCAGTAGTGTGACGCATTCCGTCAGAACCATCACGTTCATCATCAAATTCAACCCGGACAAGACGGTAAAAGACTACGCGGTCCGGCAAGCCAGCTACTAATCCGCATCCGATGAAAAAAATTATTCCCGTTCTCCTCATTGCGGCGGTCACATTGCTCGCCGGGTGTGTCGCCGCTATTCCAATGGCGATGCAAGCCGTGTCGCTCGCGTCATCGGCAATGGCAGTGAAAAAGGCCGTCGATCTCAATTCCGACCAGGACGTTTTTGCCGAGCGCCAAAAAATTTCGATGAAGTTCAACAATAACCCGGACACCGATGCGTGGCACGAGCAAAGGCAGAAGACCTCGGCGGCGCTAGGCGAACGGACATTCGAGCAAAGTTTCGACCGAGTCTTTGACTCACTCACCCAGGCAATGGCCGAGCTAGAACTGAAGATCGGTAACATGGAGCGCCAGTCCGGCTACATTTCAGCGTCCGGCATCACACTGCCGCCCAGCGAAGCGAAATCCATGCGCCGCGACTCCGTCAATGAATGGTGCAAGCTCAACGGCTTCGACGCGGCGGTTCTTGATCGGCCGCTCAAAACAACCGAAATGCAGCGAATGAGCGACATGGTTGATCTGAACGGAATGATGGCGCGCTACGAAAAAACAGCCAAGACACTCACTTTCCAACTCGTCAAAATGGGCGACGGTAAGGCGAAGGTGAAGCTCCGCTTCTCCGATGTCTTCTACCCGGCCGAGGTGGAAACTTACTACAAACTCGTTTGGCAAGCCGTCGATAAGCAGCTCTTCGTTGACAAGACGATCGAGGGCGCTGTCGAAAAACGCAGCTAACACGCCCACAAGCGTTTGTCCTTGCTCCCCGAACGACGAACGGAGAAAGTCAAGCGCCAACTTACTTCCAGTAACCGGCATTCACCAGCACCCCTAACCCCCAATAATAGGAACTCTCATGGGCCTGTTTGACAAAGTTCTAGGTGGACAAGGAACCGAGAATCGCCCGCTTAACAAGCAAGAGGCGTTCGCCAGTATCCTTCTCGTGACCGTCGCCGCTGACGGCCATATTTCAGACGAAGAAGCTCAAGCCTTCAACACCGTGATAAATCGTATGCAGCTATATCACGACGTAAACGGTGAGCAGTTTTCACACATGATGGACCGTCTTATCGGAATGCTAAAAAAATACGGCCAAGACGATCTACTCAGGCGTGCCTACAAAGGGCTCACACCCGAGCTCCGACTCACTGCTTTTGCCGTTTGCACCGACTTAGTCTTTGCGGACGGCACCGTGGAAGACGAGGAGAAGGAAACCTTGGAGAAATTACAGCGAAATCTGGAAATATCCGAGGAACAGGCGCTTCAGATTATCGACGTCATTCAAATCAAAAATCGCGGCTAGCAAACATAAAGGCTTTATATGTCCAATGATGACAACGTTTTCTCGTGGCGTCGTGACTTCAAACACGTCAACTGGGGTGGAACCCTAAAGTATAACACGCTTCGCGCAGCGGGCGCCGGTATTGTATGGTTCGTTCTCGCACTCCTTGCCGGCGCGAAATGGCAGTCATTCACGATGCTGCTTTTCCCACTCTTCTATTTTGTGTCGTTCCTGCCCTTCGGTCTGTTGACCGCGTGGTTGAGCGGCCTTGGAGTTCCCTGGGTTGGCCTCTTTGCCGCATTCGTGGCGTTGATGGTGGGTGTGGGAGATCCGTTGGTTTTCATCCTAAAGAAAAGCAAGCCCGAGTTGGTGCCCGTCGATAAGGCGCCGTTCTTTAGTCTAAAGACGGTGATTTTTCTCCTGAACGAACCTACACCTGACCTCGCGGATTCGCCCGAGAAGAAGGAGATAAGTTCCAGTATGTTCGTTAAGAAATGAGCTTTTAACACCCCGATTTCTTACCGGATACAACCACAAGGAGCATTAGGTCATGGGATCAGATTATCAAAAAGGCAGAGCAGACGCCGCAAAAGGGAAGTATGACCCTCCCACGCACGGCTTTTTTGAATCGAAGACCGATTACGAACGAAAGGAACAGAGAATCCAAGAATACCGGGAAGGTTACTACGACAAGAGGCGGGAAATGGGAAAATCAAACTGAACGAAAGGTTAAGCATATGACGTGTCCAAGATGCGACGGCAAAAAAAGAGTCGATTGTAATCATGGTGGCGGGATTGAAGGGGCGAAAGCCAAGTTGAATTGCGACCGTTGCCACGGAAAAGGGTGGTATTACTGCCCGACGTGCAATGGCACTGGCACACTAGCCAAACCACCACCGAACATACCTAAATATTAAATCCATGACATATAATACTAGGAAATTTGTTGTCGCGAAGAGCGTCAAAGTCGTTTGCGCGCACTGCAAGAAAACGTTCGAGTGGAACGATGAATGGCCGAGTGGCTTGAAAAAGTGTCCCTACTGCGGGAAAGCAACCTAGCGAAGTAGGTCAACTCAACGCGACGATGAAAGGGCAACGGCTCTCTCAGTCGTGCGGTTCTAAGCGCGATGGCTCCAGTGCCCTCTAACGCAATTCGCTCTTTTTTCGATGAACAGGATCGGCATCGCCGGCAAACTTGGTTTTTCGTCGTCTTAGGGGTCATTTGGATGGCGTTAATGGGCTGCCTTATTATGGCTGTCCATGAGAGTCTGCTCTTACATTTCGTGGCGTCGAAAGAGGCGATTCGCGAATGGTCGATCATTGCGTCGACCGTCGCTGTCGCAGTTTGGGCTATAGTTGCAGCGATACTCTATACCTCTGCATCGCATGTGCTACCTCTAGTTATGGGCGCTCGCAAAGCCTCTGATTTTGAGGAAAACAGACTATCGAATGTCGCTCAAGAAGTCTTTATTGCCGCCGAAGAGCCGCAAGCAAAGGTAAAGTGGTATATTTTGGAAACGTCGGCGTGCAACGCATTCGCTTGTGGCCGCTCAAGCCAAGATGGTAGTATCGTGGTCACACGCGGACTACTTCATCTTCTAAATCGAGATGAACTTCAGGCAGTGGTTGCTCACGAATTCGCACACCTTAAGAACGGCGACACGCAGTTTACCGTTCTGGCCTTGGCTTTTGCTTGGATGCTTATCGGAACCAGTGCTCTGGCAGTCGCGATAGTAGCTCTAGCGACACTCGCAATGATTGCAGGAGCATTCGCAATCGGGAAGATTGCGGCCGCTGATGAAAGTGGTAAAAGCGGAATCATCGGAGCGATTGCGATATTGGCGATCCTTGTCTATGGGATAGCGTTTCTAGTCGGCTACACCCTCAGTATTGCCTTCGTGCTGGGATTGGTCGCTCTCGGGGTTAAGACAGCATCGAGCGCCATTTCTCAGTCGCGCGAGTATCTGGCAGATGCGTGCGCTTCACAATGGACACGGAACCCACTCGCTCTTGCGTCAGCTTTAGGGAAGATCGCTGGGGGTGGAGTCATTGATCAACGAGCGACCCTGCTGATGCCGTTGTGGATTGAATCGCCAACACGTGCCGAAAACAACAAACTCTTGCACCGTTTGATTGCTTATCTCGTCGATACACATCCGAAGACGGAACGACGACTAGAGTTGCTCCGCAGCATGGCCGGTAGTGCGGTCACCACAGACGCTCGATGGCTCGATTCTCTCCCCGAAAGTCCGCTTCGACGATTTCGCGAATGGGTGCTCCCCGTTCTTTCAACACTCCTCGCCATCGGGATAACCGTAGGGATCGGACACGATCTGTTCCTCAGCCAATGAGAGACGTTGTCGGTTTAGACAAACTGGCGGTCTCGCCTGCGGTTCTTCTTTACGGAAACGCGACGAATCGGCATGAAATGAGCGGCTTCTGTTTCAGCACATGAATGATGCGCCCGACTTTTATGTCCTGCTCGGGGTTTCTTCCAACGCGGAGGAAGCTGAAATTCGCGCGGCGTTTGCATCTGAAATCAAGAAGTGGCACCCCGACACGGCGCAGGGCATAAACGGCGATCGAGCGCGCTTTCTAATCGAAGCTCGGGATACACTTACCGATCCTGTGCAAAGGAGAGCTTACGACGCTCAGCGGCGTAAGCCTGGCCTTGTCCGAAGTGCGACCCGAGGCGCTTCGCAATGGATTTTTGTCTGCTCTCAGGGCATGGGTCAGTTTCGAACCATCGGCGAAGCGCTCGATGCCGCAAGGGATGGCGATAAGATTTACATCCTTCCAGGAACCTATCGCGAGCCATTGATCGCCGTTGAGAAGTCGGTTGAGCTGGCTGGTCAGGGTTCAGAAGACGAGCCAGTGATTGTGGAAGGCGGGGATGATCTACTTTATCTCCCTGCGAATGATGTAACCATCCGGGGCCTCTGTTTTCGCACCCTTGCCGCGCAACGCATCGCTGTGAGGGCAAACTCACAATCGGCAACAATCAGCGCGTGCAGGTTCACTGCTCCACAAAGCACGGGGCTCCTAGTTGAAGGAGGTTCCCGCTTAGTAGTTGAAGGCTGTGTATTTGAGCGCTGCGAACTCGGAATTCGTGCTGAGAGCGCCAACCCAGCCATCATCGCCAGCAAGTTTATTGCAAACACGACCGGCCTGTTGGTGCGGACGGGCTGCGATTGTGCCGTAGAGAGTAACGATTTTTCGGACAATGCAGGCGCGGCAATTGTGATCGAAGAAGATACTTCCGCGACTGTGATCAGAAACCGTTTCACCGGAAGCATGAAGAGAGTTGGGGTCGTGGTTAAGCGAACCAGTAGAGGTGTCATCGATCACAACCGGTTTTCAGGACTACAAGGCGGCATTTTTGCCGTAGATGAAACAACCGAAGTAAGTGTCGGAGAAAACAACGTCTTCGAATGAAGACTTCCATGAATTTAGTTACAAGCAACCGAGTTTTCCAGCAACAACACTCTAACCAATCTTAGTATATGGGCACCGCAAAAATCCATCATAAAGGTAAAGTAATCGAACGCAAAGTGGACTTCCTGACACCTGAAGAGATTGCCCGTCAGCTTGAAAGTGTTGTCGGCGCCAATCGCCGGTTGATGGTGCGTCGAGGAGCGAGCTTAATTCCACTCGATAGGATGACGCGCACCCAGAACCTTGGCGGTGAAGCGTGGATCAAAGACCTTCCCGCTGAAACGACAAAAGGCGCGATTTCGCGACGCGAACGCTTCATTAAGGCGCAGGTTGCGTCGGTCGCCGATGTCTATGGACAGCGATATGGACAAACGGTGCAGCTACACGAGAGTCTAGATTTCGTCGTCATTCCCAATTTCTCGCTACCCGCACGCTGGGGTATGAAGACGACGCCCATTCTTATTTGGTTCCCACAAGAATATCCCGAAGTCGCACCAAACGGGTTCTATCTTTCACAAAACTGTCGTGGCCCACACATTTTCTCACGCAATGTATACGGAAAATCACCAGATTATTCAGCACGAGGATGGAATTGGTATTGCGTGCATACGCATTGGAGCCCCAAAGCCGACCCACTTGAAGAAGATAATCTTTGGACGTTTTTAGAGGTAATTCGTGTCAGTCTCACAATTCGCGAGTTTTGATCGCCATGAAACAGGCGGTCACCCATAGTAATACGTCGCCGGACTTGCGAAAACGTTCTCGCCGCTACAAGAGGACGGAACTTGTGTTGCCTCATGGAATGTTCGCGGAAATCAAGGACTATTTATTTCGGGATTCTTCGAAAGAGTATGCGTGCTATTTGTTTTGTGGGCACAATGTTGTCGGCGGAACCTTGCGTTTACTCGGCTGCTTCTTGCTGCTCCCTGAGCCGTCGGAATATGTTTCTCACTCTTTGGCAAGTGTTCGGCTTCGGCGCGAGCTTCTGGCCGAGGTGCTTAAGGAGTGCTCCAGCTTGGGCTTATCCCTGATCGATATACACTCGCATCCGTTTGCCTCCGAGCACGTCGCGTTTTCCGGAGTTGACGAGGCCGACGAACGAGAAAAGTCCAAATGGTTCGCCACACATCTCCCTCACTGCTACTATGGAAGCATCGTGATGGGGCAGAATTGCCACCGAGCAAGGATAAGATCGGCGCGTGGACAGGAAATCGAATCCGAACTACGGATCAGGCCGTTGGATGTTCCGCTGTGGGGAAAGCGATCCAAGGAGACATCGGTAAGTGGCGAAACGAGAAGTCCGGTTTTCAACCGGCATGTCCGCGCATTCGGAGCTGAAGGGCAGCACCGCATAGCCTCAGCACATTTTGGGATCGTGGGAGTTGGCGGTTTAGGTGCTGGCCTCGCGATCAACCTAGCCCGGCTTGGCGCAAAGGAATTTACGTTGATTGATCCAGATTGCGCTGAGGTTCACAATCTCAACCGCTTGGCGGGAATGACAGCGGCAGATGCCAAATTGCAACCTCGCAAAGTCGATCTTGTGGCGAGGCAATTGCTTGCCATAAATCCACGAATTAGATGCCACTTGGTTGGTGAGAGCATCCTTCGCAAGAGCGCATGGCGCTCGTTGCTCAAGACAGACATTTTCATAACAGCCACCGATAACCACGCTTCCCGAATGCTGCTGAACGCCCTCTCTCAGCAGTATCTTTTGCCTCAAGTATCCATTGGTGCTCTTATTGATACCTCGAATGGAAAAATCGAAGGAGGCTATGGGCATGTCATTGTCTTGCTTCCTGGCCCAAGACGACCTTGTTTGCTTTGCTCTAAAGTCGTAAACCCAATCGAGGCATATTATGAGGGCGCGCCGCATGAGCATCGCCAAGAAGCGGCAAAGCGTGGTTATATTGCCAATGTGGACGAACCCGCCCCTGCCGTCGTCCACCTAAACGGCGTCTTGATTAACCTCGCACTGGTCGAAATTCACAACCTGTTTTGCGGCTTCAAAGAAGCGGCACGACATCTGGTTTATAGCATGTTCGACCAGGAAATCTGCAACGTGGACGAAGGCGAAGAACAATGTCCGACATGCAGCCCCGGAGGCGGCTGTTTTGGCCGCGGCGATCTCATTCAGCTCGATGCAATGTTTAAGAAATTGACCCCACAATGAGCACTATACGCGATACAGTCATTGCCTTAGTGGAAAAATCCAAGGCCACTTGGAATTTTGATGCCGCGGCGGCAGAGCTTTCTGGGGTGATAGAGACAGTTCAACGGGACGGAACACTTGCTGAGATCAGCAAGAGGCCCCTCATAAATATCGCCAATGTAGCACTCAAAGCATTGGACGAACGACGCCGTTCACCTCAGCACTTGCAGCACGCTTTGTCCGGGATCGAGCAAGGAATTGGCGCCCTCTCGGATGAGCAGGCGGATCAACTTGCAGCTTGGTTTTTCAGAATCGCCTACTCTGGAAGCCAAATTAACTCCGAAATCGAGCGTATCGTCAGGCCAGTCCTCGCTCGGACAAAGAAGAATCAAAACCCGCAGGAGAACGAAAAAAGGTATCGCTCTGCATTCGAAAATTATCGCCGACTTGCTGAATGGGGGACGGACTTGGCATTGAGTCAAAATAATCTTAATGGACTGATTATAGCTACTCGCGTTGCACCACTACGGCTTGGTGCTGGTGAGGACATCCGCGCGAAATGCGAACAAGCGTTAACTGCGCTTCAGGCACGAAAACAGATGTCAGCCGCTGACTTGGCGAAAGATTCATTGGGAAAATGCCGGACGCTTATTGAATCGACGTGGCGCCGGTTCTCCCGTGGTGAAAATTGCTTCTTAGAACAGCAGGATAGCAAGGCGCTACATACGTGCTTGTTCGGGCTACAAAAAACTATATCGGAAACCGAAGATCTTGCCGAGGCGGCTCAGGGTATGACGGAAGAAGTTAATTCGTTCCGCTCGCGATTTGATCAAATCCGATTCCCCAGCTCGACAACGCTTCTCGCACGCTTCGAAAAGGAGATAAGCAATCTCGATCAAGAACTTGATAGGACGATTGATTTTGTTCGGTTGAAGTCGGTCGTTACCGAGCTAAAAAAGGAAGTCGAGATATGCCGCCACGGTAGGAGAGGCGTCAACTGGATGCACGAGGACCACGTCACTAAAGCGATCCACGACGCCGACGAACTATCTGACAAAATATTGAAGAAGGAGCGCGACCCCGGTCAGTTCGAGGCGGCATTGCGGTTAATAGAAACCGATGTCGGTAAGTTGGAACCGCCGGAAACTTCGCTCACGGCGAGTCAGCTTAGGCGACTTCAGGCGCAGATTGGTAGGGACGCGCCGCTGGTAAAATGGGTCACCGTCTGTTTCATTTTGCAGCCTGACAGGACTCAAGCGTGGAGCCGAATTGAGGCGATAAAGTCCAGACTGAATGAATTGTGGGTCCGAATGGAAAGTCAGCAAGAGCAGCGCGCAGCTGAGTTCCGGGAGGAGTGCGTTCAATTCGATGCTCAAATACGAGAATCAATCCAGCCGCGCCAAGTCCTAGACCAACTGAGAGAATTGCAGCGTGCCGTCACGGAGTTTACACCACAGAAGCAACGAGAACTGAGCCCACTTATTGACGAGTTGGCCAAGACATTTCGGCAGCGCGCAGCGGATGCGCTCGCATTGCGACAACTGATTCGAACTATCCTAGAGGACATCGACCGAGCACACAGACGAATTTTTGCTTCGATTGACTTTGACGAATTTAATAAGCGAGCCAGCAACGCCAAGCAATGGTTGAACCTCGGGAATTTTCCCGAAGGAGATGGCAAGCAGATTGGGAGGGAAATCGCGCGATGCTTTGGAGAAGTTAGGAAGCTCAGGTTCAGGCAGGAGAAGATGAACGCGGAGCGTCAGGCAAAAGCCGACGAACTGGCTGCCGCGTTGCGGCAAGAAATTGCTGAGGTTAATGCTGAGGTCGCAGCGAGCCCTGGCGCTCAAGAGTCTTGGCGCTCCTTGATAGAAATGGATGGTCGGCTCGGCGAAAATTGGCGCTACCTCACCGATGCTCATCGTCAACAATTGAGGGACGCAATCGACGCAGGATTTCAAAAAATCAGAGCCGCTCGAGCGGCTTTTGCGGCCGAGGCGGCAAAAATCTTCGCTCAATACAATGAGATTCTGAGCGACACGCTCTTTGCATTGGAAGAGGAAGCCTCAAAAGAGGCCGCGTTTGACGCTATTGAAAGAGTCAAGCCGGTTCGCAATGAACTAAAGAACGACCGGCGCCTCCTAAAAAAACAGCGCGATGAGTTATACGCGTTATTATCTCAAATCTCCTCCTCGATTGAAGAGATATTTAACAAGGCCGATAGTCAGGCGACGCAAGAGTTCAGCCGCATTCGAGCTGATATGGAGAATCTCGATGATGAGATCAAAAACATAACAAACTGGCAGTCAGCAAATGCACTTTTTGAAAAACTTAAGCAACTCGGTGCACAAATACAAAGCACCGACCTCAGAATTGTGGATAGGAAAGAGTGTCGCGCGGAAATGGACAGATTGTTTGACGAGGTAAAAGAACGCTTGCAAGAATTCAGGTTCTCGCGCGCGCAAGCAGAGGACCCGGATTTGATGTTAGCTCGCTTGGAACGACAGGGATACCTTATACTCGTCCGAGATGTTCCCCGAATCGTTTGATTGTTATTTGTGTGGAGACCCCACGGCGAGTTTTCTCGGAGTGGTTCTGCGCCGCCATCTGCACACGCAATGAGGAGATTTTCAGTGCGCTGATAGAATAAAGCGGCGGTCACCGAAGCGACCGCCGCCGGAAACCTCACTGTTGCACGCGAGGTGCCCGCATCCCTTGGCTCACGGCCTCGGTTCTGGCGACGTTGATCAACGCGCGCTCGCGGTTTGGTTGTTCAGTAGATAAAGCAACGTGTGGGTCTTCCCCTTCGCTACAATCCGCCCATCACGGGCTAAACCCGCTAGCCGTCGCTGCGTCGTCGCTCGTGAAAGGCCCAGCGCCAGCCGGATGTCTTTTGGCGCTGCCGCCCCATGTCGTTCGATGTAGTGCAAAACTCGGTCGCCATCGTCGTCAACGGGGGCTGCCGCGCGCACGGAGTCGGCCATTTCGGGCGGCGGTGGAATCTCCCCGGCGTCGATCGCCGCCCAATACCGGACGGCCGCCTTGCGCAGCAATGCGCCGATGCGAGCCAGCCTTTCTTCGTCGGTCATCGCCGATGGAAATGGCATGATCGTGGGCGTTACGCGGACATCTTCATGGCCGTGACCTTTCGTCGCGTGACCCGCGGCAGTGGCGCTGGATGAATCTTGTTATCAATCCCGTCTGATTCCGGCGCCGCTGTGGCGTGTGGTTCCGGGAGGGAAGGAAGAACGTTCATTCCCGGAGGCAGGAATACATCGCCGTCCCGGCGGTAGCCTTTCGGCAACGCGTGTTTCAGATTGTATTCGTCGACCGCGAGTGCAGACACGGGCTTGCGGTCGCGCAAGGCATTGAGGACTACGACATCGTTTGCAGTCCCGAGCCCCGCCGCGCGGAATTCCTGCGGCGACATCAACTCCGCCGGTTTGCGCTCAACTGCGGGTGTCTCTGTTTCGCTGGTCTCCGGTTTCGACTCCACCTCGCCAGTTGGCTCGGCCGCCTGCTGGCTCGACGCCTGATTCTTGGTCAGATCGAGTTTTACCACGAGTTCGGCCTGGCGGGCGATCAGTTCGCGATACCGCTCCTCGTGCTCGAAATCTTTGCCCGACAGCGCGGTCAATTCCGCCAGATTACTTTTGGCGCGGGCCAAGTCTTCCCGACAGCGTCCGAGTTGCTCGTCGATTCCGCGCGCAGCGTGCTCCAACGAACTGACGATGCCGACGGGTGACGGCGACACGTTCGCGGGATATTCCATCGCGCCCCGCAGGTTCACTTTGTCGGGGTTGGTGGAACGGAATTCGATCTTGAAACCGCCGACTTCACCGAGCGTCGCCGTTTGCGGCCGGCCGAGGAGATGATCGGTGCGGTGATCTTCGACGGCATAGATCAAGGCCGCACCGGCCTTGGCCCGCTCCGTGAATTTGTGTCCATCGACTGTCATCTCGAATTTCTCGCCGCTCGTGTCGCGGCGGATTATTAGATCCTGCTCCATGCCGGCGGCGTGGCGCTCGAGTCGCGTCACATCGCTTTCGTGCATTCGCATCCGATTCCGACCCGAGTATTGCGACTCCTGATGTTCCGCGCGCAACCGCGACAACCGCATCACCTCCGAATCGACTTTCGCCTTTTCGATGACGAGCGGATTGCCCGACGCGATCGCTTTGACCTCGGCATACGTGAGCGCTGGTGAATCGAGGTCTTCGATTCTCCGCGCCGTCGAGTGACCGGTCATCACCTGCGCGATGAACTTCGCCTTGGTTTCGAGCAGCTGCCACGAATAGGCGTCGAAGCTGCCTTCGGTCACATAGCGAAGGATGCGCACCGTGGCGTTGCTGTTGCCCTGACGCCGAATACGGCCCTCGCGCTGTTCGATGTCGGCCGGTCGCCACGGCGCGTCAAGGTGATGCAGCGCCACGAGCTTCGCCTGCACGTTCGTGCCCGCGCCCATTTTTTGAGTCGAACCCATGAGGATGCGCACCTTGCCGGAACGCACATCTTTGAAGAGCGCGGACTTTGCCGCATCCGAGTCGTGATCCTGGATGAACTGAACCTCCACCGCCGGCACGCCCAGCGCGACGAGCTTCGCCTTGACGTCCTGATAAACGGAAAGCCCGCGCGCCTGCGTTTTCGGAGTGGAGAGGTCGCAGAACACCATCTGAGTCAGACGGTGGGCGCGGGTTTCCTGCCAGACCGAAAGGATTTCACGGACCGCGAGGTTGGCTTTGCTGTCGGGATGATCGGGACCCGCTGGCGTCACCAACCGGATGTCGAGGGCGGCCTTGCGGCCCTCGCCGGTGATCTTGAGCATGTTGTCGTCGCGGGGATCGACCTTCGTGGTTTTTAGTTTTTCCGCGCGCGCGGCGAGCGACGCGACGAACATTTTCAGCGCCGGCGTCGAGGGCGCGCGCACGATGCGCGGCTTGCCGCCGTCGAGTTCCGGCACCGGCAGCTTGAGCATGTCGGCCGTCTGAATATCCGCCATCTGGCGGAACGTCTGCATCAGTTCCGGCACGTTCACGAAGCGCGCGAAGCGGGTGTTGAGCCGGTAGCCCGCACCGTCGGGCGCGAGTTCCATCGCCGTGACGGTTTCGCCATACGTCGCCGCCCACGAATCGAAGTGCTCCAATTTCTGACGCCGCAGGGTGTCCATTTGCAGGTAGCGCTGCATCGTGAACATCTCCGCCATCGTGTTGGTCACGGGCGTGCCGGTGGCAAAGACCACGCCACCGCCGCCGTTGACCCGTTGCACGTGCTGCACTTTCAGAAACATGTCGAAGGCCCGTTCCGACGCGGCCTGCGGCAACCCGGCGACGCGGGTCATTTTCGTGACGTAGAACAGATTCTTGAAGGCCTGCGCCTCATCGACAAACAAGCGGTCGATGCCGAGTTCCTCGAACGTGAGGGTGTCGTCCTTCCGGTGCTCCGCGGCGAGGCCCTTGAGTTTGGTCTCCAACCGCTTTTTCGCCCGCTCAAGTTCCTTTACGATCCGGCTGTTCGGTGCGTCCTCCTTTTGCTCCCGGATACACCGCTCCAGATCGCCGAGCTGCGCGTCGAAAAAATCCTTCTGCGTTTTGGCTGAGAGCGGCAGCCGCTCGAAACCGGAATGTGTGACAATCACTGCGTCCCAATTGCCGGTCGCGATGCGCCCCATGAGCTCGCGTCGTTTCCCGCTCTCGAAATCCGCCTTCCCGGCGACGAGGATGTTCGCGCTGGGATACAGCATCAGCAATTCCGAGGAGAACTGACCGAGCATATGATTCGGCACGACAAAGAGCGGCTTCCGCGCGAGCCCGAGCCGCTTCAATTCCATCGCGGCGGCGACCATCGTGTAGGTTTTGCCGGCGCCCACGACGTGGCCGAGGAGCACATTCCACGATTGCACGATCCGCCACACCGCGGCCTTCTGGTGGGCGCGTAGCGTGATCGTCGGGCTCGCGCCGAGCAGCGTCAGGTGATCGCCGGTAAACGTGCGCAGGCGGTGGTGGTTGAATTCGCGGTTGTAGAACGCGACGAGCCGCTCGCGACGTTCGTCGTCCTGCCAAATCCATTCGGCAAACCGGTCCTTGATTTTCTGCTGCTTCTCCCGCGCGCCTTCGGTCGCGCCCGGATTGATCATCGGCTTACCGTCGTCGTCGGAATCATAGACGGTCGGTGTTCGGAGGTTCAGTGCGTCCTCGATCAACTCGTGGGCCGGCACGCGCTCGGTGCCCCATTCGCTGCGATTGGCGACGCTGGCCTTCGTCGCGTAGCCCACATCCACCGACCACAACCCGAGTGAGGGAACGTGCCGGACCTTCAGCTCGTGAGCGTTTCGCGAGGACAGTCGAAGCAGGTCACGCGCAAACGCGGCAACATCGTCGGCCGGAATCCACACTGCGCCGAGCCGCGCATCGATTTCCGTGGCCTTGAGGTCGGTGGGTTGGACACCGCGCAGCGCCTCGACGTGGGCGTGAAAAGTCGGATCGGATTCCGCCACGCGCTCGGCGACGGCGAGTTTTTCGCGCACGTTGCCGGACAGGTATTCGTCGTCAGTCTCCCACTGGCGCGTCACGGGATTAAGGTAGAGGGCGCCGGCCAGCTCCGGCAAAAAGGCCTCCGCGGGCTTTCCGAGCAACCGGCCGATGTGCTCCAAATCCACGCGGCCTTTCTCACTCAATGTGACGAGCAGCGCCTCTTTCGCCCCGCCGGCCCGCGTGACGGCGACACGCGAATGAATCGTGCGTTCGTGAAAGATCGCCGTTTTCGTCGCAGTGTTGGTGTCCTCGTTGTAATTTTCCAGCGATAGCAGCAACGGGAGATCCGGATCGCCGGCGAACGTCCGCACGTTGATCGTATCGGAGATGGGGCCGAATTGCCCCGTGAAGTAATCGTAGTCCTGATTGAGCCGGAAGCGCGCCGCCGCGATTTCCTCGTCGCCGCGATTCTCGACCTGCGTGCGGAGACATTCGCGCGCGGCGTCCCGCACATGGATCAAGCGGCGGATGCGCCGTGCGGTCTGCGCCGACACATCGGTGAGCAGGATCAATTCGTCGCCCTCTCGCCGCGCGACGCCCCCGCCACCCTCTTCGGTCAGCACGTAGGCATTGGGTTTGACGCCCGGCGGGGCCGGAATCGCCCGGCGAACCTTGGCGGACTGCTCGGCGGTGAGCGCTTGGTAGATGCCGGAGGGCAGCGCGGCGACGGCGGCCTTCAGGGCTTCGCCCAGGTCGCGTCCGTCGTCCGCCAGTCGCACCTCCTCACGACCATACATGCCGTGCTCCGCGCGCTCCATGCGGCCGAGCATCATCGCCGGATTCGCGTGGTAGTATTCGTTGAGAAAGATCGGGCTCCCTTCCGCCATCGGCCGGCTCTCGCGCCAGGCGGGCCCGGACTCGGGCTCGCCCGGCGCGCGTTTGCGGAGGACAACGATGTCCGTCGTGACCTCGGTGTTGGCGTTCTTCTTGAACGCGGTGTTGGGCAGTCGGATCGCCGCGACGAGATTCGCCGATTTGGCGACGGCATCCCGCAGGTGGGGATACTGCTTGTCCATCGTTCCGCGCGAGGTGATGAACACGACCAGTCCGCCGGGGCGCACGCGCTCCAAAGCCGCGACGAAGTAGTAGTCATGGATATGAAATTTCCGGGCGTTGAGTTTAGGATCGTGCGGCGCGTAGTCGCCGAACGGGACGTTCGAGATCGCGAGGTCGAACGAGTTGGTGGAAAGCGCGGTGTCCTCGAATGCCCGGGCGCGGATCTCCGCATCGGGATAGAGCATCCGGGCGAGCCGCGCGGTGAGCGGGTCGATCTCAACGCCGGTGAGCTGCGAGCGAGCGCGGGTTTCTTCCGGCATCAACCCGAAGAAATGCCCAAGGCCGCACGCCGGTTCGAGGACGCGCCCGTGC
Organism: Verrucomicrobiota bacterium; assembly: GCA_048498795.1. Classification (GTDB taxonomy): domain Bacteria; phylum Verrucomicrobiota; class Verrucomicrobiia; order Opitutales; family Opitutaceae; genus JBEHXH01. Next base: position 59,252 of record JBEHXH010000005.1, on the reverse strand, counting down.
GTGAAACCGAGCCGGCCGACCGCCGCATACATCGCGCGAATCACCGTCGGCGAGGTGTAGTGCGCGTTCAGGACCGTGGCACGCGCCGCCTGAAATTCGTCGGGCAGGAGCAGCTCTTTCAGGGTCTGCTGCGCCGATTTCCATTTCGGAGCCTCGTCCGGCGTGGCGAACACCTGCGGCAGTCCGCCCCACCCGGTGTATTTCACCAGCACCGATTTCTGCTCCGGGGTGGCAACGCGGGTATCGGCTTCGATTTCGCGGAGCAGCCGGATCGCCGCAACATTCTGCTCGAACTTCCGCCGCATTGATCCCTCGCCAAGTTCATCGGCGTCGGTGATCCGATAACTGGACTGATTTTGCAGCGGCTCTACGGTGCGGGCGCTTCCGGAGGAATCAGGATGTATCGCTCCCGCACCAACTCCCACGCCTGATCGTGCGCCTGTTGGGGATTCAGTCCCTGCCGGCGGAAGTCCCGCATCATGCTTTCCATTTCGTCCAGCGTCCGGGTCTGGGCTTCCAAAAGTGACGTGGCCATTTGGCCCGTCCGCTCCAGCTCGCGCACCAGTCGCGGGCAATGCTCCCGCCAGTGTGCTTCCGCCATTCGTCCGTAGGTCAGGAGTTCGGTCATTTTGCGCAGGCCCGAAAAGGTCGAGCTGGGAGGGATCGTGACGGTTTCTGGCCATCGTTCATTCGGAGGCAACCGCGAACGTGATGCCGGTGACGGTGGTTTCGTCCGGCGGCGCGGACGGCGCGCGCCCGGGCTTCACGCGGAGAACGAGGAGCGCGCCCGCGTCAAGCGCGTCGCGCACGGCGGCGAGACCGCGGCCCTGCACCGTGACGATTTCCTCCTCGACCCGGATTTTGAGAGTGTCAGTGGCCCCAGGATTGAACTCCCAGCGCTTGAAGGCGTGAAACGGGAAGGAAACCGACCGGTCGGCGACCACGAATCGAACCACCTGGGCCGTCTCTTCGTCATCGGTAAGCACGCCCCACGGGCGCACGCGCGGCAGCGGCGCGGAAGGTTCGGCTTCGGGATGACCTTTGAGCGCCATGTCAGTGGTGGCCCGGTGCGAGCTTGGCTAGGCCGCCCGGCAGTGAGTCGGGATAACCGCGCAGCATCGCCTTCGCGCTGGGACGGATGCGACCTCGATAAAGCCGGGAGAGGAAGAAGCGACGGTAGGACGATGCCGGTTTGGCGCGCGGCACCAACTCCGATGCGAGCATCCGATCGCCCGGACGCTGCATGGCTTCGCGCGCCGCCTGCATGTCCGTCGTGTAGATCGCCTGACTCTCGCGAAAGCGGGAGTTGGACACGTAGGCCTGTTTCAAATTGCCGGCAGCGATTCCCTCTTCGGCCATGATGAGAATACCGCGATCCACGGTCTTGCCCTGCGCACTGTGCGAGGTGGACGCATAACCGTGGGAGAATTGCCGGAACCAATGCGGGATGCTCCGACCGTCCTTGAGTTTGATCCCGCCATCGTCCGCCAAACCGGCGACCTCCACCAGATCGCCATTTTTCAAACCGCCCGGTTTGAGGTTGGCCCGCACGAGCAGCCGGTCACCCACCGCGATGTCCAAGTCCTTCGCTAACCCGACCTCGTAGCCGGTCGTTTTTCGCGGATTGAGGCGGCGTTCGGAATCGTCCGAACGGCGGACGACAAGAGATTCATTTTCCCGGCGCACCACGGTGACGTGCTCATGTTTCTCGTAGCCGTGGCCGCTCCGGTGAAACGTGAGGACATCTCCGGGGTGGTAGTTTTCAACGCGCCGCCGCTCTTCGGCCGTCCACTTCAAGGGGAAGACCGTCGGGACAACGCGATCCTCCGGCGCGATCGCGCCCACCGCTTTGAGCCGCGTGCGAACTTCCTTGGTGAACGCATGAATTTCCGTCCACACCGGGGAAATCGCCAGACAGCTCTGGCCGGCCCGCGTGGTTCGCACATAGTCGGCGGCGGCCTGGCCCAGCAGCCGTGCGACTTGGCGCTCTTCGAAAACCGCGCCGAGGCGCACAAACCGATTGAACGCACCAAAGGCGTCGCCTCGGGCCAGCCGGGCCACGGCGGCCCGATACCGCGGATCCTTCTGCCGTCGAATTTGAGTCAACCGGACGACCGGCACCCGCGCGTATTTTTGGAGGCAGCGCACCGCATCGCCGGCTTCGACCGAATTGTGCTGCTTGATGTCGCCGACGAGCAGGAGTCGGTTGTCATTGGCCGCCGCGAGCCGGCAGAGGTCGCGCATTTCGCGCACCGAGACGAGCCCCGCTTCATCGACAATCAACACCCGACCGCGGGTCGCTTGTTGGAGAGCCGGGTTGACCAGCAATTGCTTCAGGGTGTCGGCATCGGCGGTGAGTTCCTTCCTGAGCACGTCGGTGGCGCCGGCCGACGGGGCACAGCCGAACACCCGTCCGCCGGTGCGTTCGATGCCGTCCACGACGTGCTTGAGCGAAGTGGTTTTTCCGGTGCCGGCATCGCCTTGAAAGATGACAATGCGGGAACGTGATCCCAGGACGCCGGCCACCGCCGCCGCTTGGTCTGCCGCCAACCCCTCGGTTCCGTAGGCCCGGCCGAGCGGCGGGTGGCCCGCACGATTGGCCTCCGCCCACGTCACGAATTCGTCTTCCGACTTCAGGCTTTCGCGGGAGGCGACGTCCACGCCTTGGCGCAGCAGTTCGCCGGACGAAATCCGCTGATCTTTCGCGGTCTTCAAGGCATCAAGCGTCACGTGCCCCCGGCCGGCAATCAGCGCCTCACGCAACAGGACGCGCTCGTCCACGACCGAGCGGCGTTCGAACACGTGGGCCTCGGCGGAAGTCACGGCGGCGGCCGGCCCAGTGCGCGGCCCTCCGCGCGCCGTGCCGCTGGCGGCGGCGATAGTCGCCCGCGCCTTGGCGAGCAGGTCTCCGGCCTCTTTGATCCATCCGGCCCGCAAGTCGGCCGAGGTGGCCTTCGTTTTTCCCGCGCGGCTGCGCGCCGTGATGGTTTGCATCTCGTCTTGCGAGGTCGCCCCCGTGGCCGCCGCCTGCCGGAGAATTTCCCGGCGGCGCTTGCTGAAGCGCTCGCGTAGTTCGGGCGGGAACCCGGCGATGTTGAAACCGATTCCGCGCACCTGCTCCAATTCGTAGCCGGCGCCGACGAGCCGCTCGGCGAGTTTGTTGTAGCAGACTTCCCGGAAATACCCCTGGTGCCGGTAAAAGGCCGAAGGCTGGACGCTCTTCCACCGGTTCTCCGCTGCATCGAAGGTGAGATTCATGATGCACACGTGGGTGTGCAGTTGGGGATCGAGCGCGCGGTTGGCGTCGTGCGTCACGGCCGCGGCAATCATGTTGCCCGTGGGCCGGTCCGCGTTGGCACCGTCGCGCCGGACGCGCGTGGCGGTCACCGCCTCGATCTCCCTCAGCGTTTCGCTCACCGCTTCATCCCACCATCCGGCGATCCGCGCATCGCCACCGACGAGGTGGGCGATCGACACGTCCTTCGGTGCGGAGATTTGGGCAAAGAAACAGACCCGCCGGTGCGCACCCTTGTCGCGTACCATCAGCTTTTCGCCGGTGGCGGGATCGCGGCCGGCGCATAGCGCCTCGAAATCCTCCAGCCGGCAGGCACCGGTCAACCCGAGACGCACCGCACCCTCTCCGTGCCAAACCATCTGAACCTGTCCGCCTTCGGTCAGGTAGTCGCCCACCATGTGCTCCCGGAAATACTCCACGGCACCAGCTATCCGCAGGCATGGCTTGTCGAATCTCACCATGCCGAAACCCTAGCATAGTTGCATACGTTTTCAAGATTGCCGACCGGAAAAGCATCCCTCGGAACAGTTGAAAACCTCCGAGCGCGAAAAAATCTGCATCGCGAACCACATTCATTTTAGGCTCAAACCAGATTCAACGACGCAGCCATTCGGCTGCACTCCTCTGATTTTTACCAGTCAGGACACGCCACCCCTAACTCGCGTTAGGCGGACAACCGCCGGTGACCGTCGGCCCGCCGCCGGTGCCGCCGCCGGTTCAACCGCCGGGCAACCGTCGCTCAGAAGCGCATTCGCGACTTTTCTTTTGCATACGTTTCGACATATTGGGCGAACCATGGAATCCGACCTTCCCGCCCGCTTGCTCGCCGAGGCCCGGCGCTGCCTGCCCGCCACGGCGACGAGCAGCCGTCTCGTGCCGTTCCGCGAGGCGGTGCTCACGTTTCGAGCCAAGCGCCTGAGCCACGAGAAAATCGCCAAGATACTGAAGCAGCATGGCGTTCAGATTGAACGCACGGCGGTTGGCGACTATTGCCGGCGCTTCTGTCCGGCCGCCGACATCGAGCGCGTCCGCCGCGACCTCATCGCCGCTGCGACAGGCACGCCGGCATCCGCGGTGCTGTCGAAACCTACGACGGTTTCAACCGACGACGGTGCCGGCAAACGCCGCAACCCGCGGATCGCTCGCGATGACCTCTGACGCCACCATCACGCCGACCAAGCGGCTGATCCTTTTCGCCCAGGATAAAGGCGGCATCGGCAAGAGCTTCGTCGCCACTCTGCTCTACGACTTCTTGGTCGAGCGCGCGGTGCGGCTCAAGGCGTTCGACCTCGACCATGCGAACTCGACGTTCCAACGCTATGTGCCGGATGCCGAGTTCATCGACACCGATGTCGATGCCGACAAGCTCGCGGTCTTGGATCGAATGGTCACCGCGACCAGCGACCACGATGTCGTGCTCGCGGACAACCGCGCCGCCGGCGGGGCCAAGGTCCAGCAATATCTCGAAGAGAACCGGCTGACCTCCTTGCAGGCGGAGATGGGATTTGCCCTCGTGTTCGTCGTCATCGCCGTGGACGACAAGGATGCTGTTTCCCAGATCGCCGACCTGGTTGACCGCTACGAAACGCGGGTGCGCTGGCTGGTCGTGCGCAATCTGCGCGACGGAGCCGACCCCAGCGTGTTTATGGCGAGCAAGACGCGCCAGCGTCTGCTTGCCCTCGGCGCCGTCGAGATTGAAGTGCCGGGTCTCGCCGAAGTGACCCGCAACCGGCTGCAACTGGCGAACCTCACGGTCGGGCGTGGTCGCACTGCACCGGAGCTACACCTGCTCGATCGTTCGCGGTGCGTGCGTTTTCACGAGCGCATGGCCGAGGAGTTCGCGAAGGCGGGGGCGCTCATCTTGCCATGAAAATCGACGAACTGCTCGATCCCGAGACGCTGCCCGACGATCTCCGCTGGCTCGTCACCGAGTTCAAGCTCGCGCCCAAAGATCCCGTCTTCGTGCTCATCGCTTGGCACTGGCACCGAGTTAAGGCGGCGGAGGATTCGTTGCGGGCGGCGACCGTGGAGTTTTCATCGGCCGTGGACTCGCGCGTCGACGTTCTCGCCGGGGCGGCAGAATCGACGGCGGCGTTGAGCGAGCTTCTCGTCCAGGTGCAGGCATCGTTGGAGGAAAAGCCGGCACTGCTGACGGCCCAGGTCGAACAGGGATTGAAAGCACCCCTCGCCAAAATCGCCGCGCTTGAAAAGTCGCTCGATGTGACCCTGCGGAGCCTGCGCGACGGATCGGTGAAAATTCGGCGGCGCGAGATTCTCGCCGCGCTTTTGACTGGGGTCGCACTTGGCGCCGTTTCCGCGATCATTCTTACGCACGCATGAACGCGCCCAAGGCGGGAGTGATTGCGCTTTGTTTCGCGACCGCCATCGCCGCCCGCGTCGTGGTGCCCACACCGTCAGGCTATTGGCTCGCCGTCGTGGCGGAGTCGATGGGCGTTTGGTTCGCTTACGGTGCGCTGGTCGCCGCGTCCGATCCCAGCCGCGCGCTGGTGCTTCGTCTGTGGGGTCTCGACTGGACGCGCGACGAGGCCTGCTGCCATTTCTTCGTCACCGGTGCGACCGGCACCGGCAAGACCGCGCGGGCGATTGTGCCGATCGTGCATGGGCTGCGCCGCGCCCTGCCTTCGACCGGCATCATGGCCATCGACTCCAAAGGCGCACTCTGGAAGCCGCTCGCGGAGATTGCCCAAGCCCTCGGGCATGAGGAGAGCCTCCGGCTCATTCGCGTGCGACCGTCGCACGTCCCGCCGAAGGATTGGCAGCCTCCGCTCCGCTTAAACCTTCTCGCCGACCGCAGCGTGCCGTGGACCACCTACGCCAAAATCATCGTCGATACCGCGTCGGCCGCCGGCCAGCAGGGTGGACAAAGCTTTTTCAAGGAAAGCGCCCGCGACGTGATCACCCACGCGATGCAGGCCCTCGATGTCGCGGGGTATCTCGTGAGCCTCGACAACGTGCACAACGTAATTTGCAACTCCGCCGATCTGGAGTCGCTCGTCGAGAAATTGGAGAAATCCGGCCAACCGGCGGCCGTGGTGGAGATTCAGTTTTTCCGGGACTTTGCCGCTCAGGCGCCGGAACAGCGCAGCGGCACCGTCGGAACTGTCGCCAACTATCTCCGGCCCTACACGCCGCCCGACATCGCCGAGGTGTTTTGTTCGGCGAAGCCAAATTTCACGCTCGAGGAAATCGACCAGGGCCGGCTCATTTGCCTTTCGGTGCCGCAGACATACCAGGTCGAGCGCAAGTATCTGAATTTCCTCTGCAAGCAGCTCCTCTTTCTCCACGCATTCCGGCGCTTCGATCTCGATGCCGATGAACTGCGGCGGCGAAACATGATCGTGCTCATCTTAGACGAAGGACAAAAAACCACGTTGGTTTCGGAGGACGGATTTTCGGATCACGGCACCGTGGATGAACTGCGCGAGGCTGGCATGTGCGTCATCTCCGCCACCCAGACGCCGCTTTCGTTCTACGCGTCGTTCGGCAACGAACAAAAGGCCGATGTCTTCATGGCAAATCTGCGCACCCAGATTCATTTCCGCGCCGCCGACGAAAAAGGCGCGGTGATTCTCGCCGCCAAGCTGGGCGGTCGCGAGGTGCGCAAATACAGCGGCGGCGTGAGCGGCGGTCGCACCGCGCGCAACTGGCAGCACGTGGATGAAGCGTGGTTCAAGCCGCTGCGGATGCTCGCCCTGCCGGCAGGGATGGCGGTGCTCAAGCACCCGCGCCGCATCGGTCGTCCCCTGTTGCGCCGTCTGCCGTTCACGACCTTCACCCGGGCCAACGAACGCGCCATACTTGGCGCGGATCTGGACTAGCCTCTGCGAATCCGGATTCCGGTGAGGGCTTCAGTTAGTCGCCTTCGCCTATTCCGGGTTGGTCGCGTCGTGCCGGACGCGATGGGGCGCGCCGCAGGCAGCGAGTGACCGCGCGTGGCGTGAGCGAACGTTTGCGCAGGATGCCCCGGGCAGGCTGCGTCGCGCGAAGCGCGTCGCCGTGCTCGCTTACCGGATTCTTCCGGCCCCGCGCCCGCTTGGTGTGCTTTGGTTCAAACCAGCCGACGAAATAGAGGTATTCCTCGACCACGGCCTTCGGTTTGCGGCGGCTGAGTTCATGCAGCACAAGCGCGACCGGCGAGGGTGCCTTGACTCCGAGAATGGGGATTAGAAGCTGCGCCGCCTCGACGAAGACTTGGGAGTCCGCGACGGGAACGGTGACGACAAGGGAGGGAGCCTGTGGTAGCGACATGGTCAGGGTGGGTTGAACCGTCAGCCTGCGCCACAAATCAGGCGGGCCGGTCGGCGATTGAGAGCGTTGGAAACGCGGCGCGAAATCCCGACCGCGGAGTGTTTTGAACAACTCCACTATATCACAGACGACGGCTGCGGTATCGGCTGGAAACGCGCAAAAATCCGGCAGAATTCACCGCGGACGATGCGCCCGGATTTCGCTGGGCCGGCACTCCAGGATGCGCCGGAACCACCGCGCCATCAGCGTCTCGTCGGAGAATCCGCACAGGCTCGCGATCTCGACTTCTTTGCGGTCGGTGTCGTGGAGCATTTCCTCGGCTTTTGCGACGCGGCGGCGCATCACATATTCATGCGGCGCCATGCCCACGCTCGCTTTGAAGAGCCGGCCAAAATGACTCGAACTGAATCCTGCCGCCCCGCCCAACGCGGCGAGACTGAGGCTCTCGCCGAGTCGCTCGTCGATATAGCGAGTAACCCGGAGCAACGCTTCGTCGGCCAACCCGCCATCCCGCCCGGATCGACCGGTGCTTTGCGCCAGCGCCTGTAGCAGGTGAGTGCCGAGCATCGTGCCGATCGATTCGACATAGTAGGCACTGGCGGATGTCTCGTCGCGGCACATCCGCCGGAACTTCTTCGCCACTTGGCCGATCAGCGCATCCCTTCCGACCAAAAGCGCCAGCGGGCTGACCGTGACCTCCGACAACGCGCTCGTGTTGATTTCCGCCGTATATTCCCGGCCCATAAACAAGGTCACCATGGCCACCTGCTCGGGGCACGTCAGCGCGTGCGGCGTGCCCGCCGGTATTACCCATGCGGTCGGCCCCTGAATCCTCAACTCGCGCCACTCTCCGCTCGTAGGTTTCCATCTCAACAAGGCCACGGCCTCGTCCAAGAACGCTGACACCTGCTCCTCTTCGCGTGTGTGTTCGCCCCATTCGTTACGTGGATGATAATCGTAATAGACGCTGACCGCCCTGCCTTCGTAGAGGCGGCGGCGATAGCCATTGGCTGATGGAAACAGGGTAAGGGGATTGGGCACGGAATAGTCCGCGTGTCCGACTGCCGGAATGTCGGGCAAACGTTGGGGCGATGCCCGCGTTGCCCGGCACGGGGATTCGTTTCAGTCTAATGACAAACTCGCCGCGCGTATCGGCTGCGCCCACTATTCGTTCGGCTAAACGCGCGAATCGGTCGCTGCGGCCTATCGGTTGATGCCCAGCTGGCGATTGTCGCGGAGCCACGGGGGAACACATGACGCGACCGCACCGATGAAATGACTATTCAGCCGATCTGATTTATCATCCTTCCGTGCTGGTCACCATCATCGCCGTCGACCTGGTCGATCATGCGATGGTAGACACCACCAGGGACCATCCACTCCATGCTCGATAGTTCTCTTTTCGAAGCACCGCGCTGGAATGCCGTAAGATGGGCGCACCGCAACGGCGCGTCGGGCACACGCGCATCCCGCAAGTTGAGCAAAAACATCTCTAAAACCGCCAGGACTCCCTACTTAAATCTCGCCATTCTCTTTAAGCGGGCTTAAACATCTCCACTTGTGAACCCACTTGGTGAAACTATCCGTATTCTGATGGGACGCCGGAAAATCACCGGCGCCAAGTTGGCTGAAGATATTGGTCTGAGCGCCACTTCTGTAAGCAGAATTATCACGGGCCACTCGAAACCTAAGCAGGTGACCCTCACCCGGCTGATGAAGCGCCTCTGCGCGAGTCCGCAAGACCAGCAGATGATGCTGCGTGCGTTTACCGGGCTCAAGGCGCCGGTTGGCGAAGAGCCCTTAGCAGACGATCCGCGAAACGCCACCGAGGAGCGCGAGCGAGTCGAACGCTGGCTGGAAGCCCGCACCCAGGCTATCACCTTCAAGGACGCCGTCGGACGTGAACTCGACAAAGCCGGAATCTCCTACCGTCGCGACGTGTGTGAAGGGATCGCTTCCGCTGATTTCCTGATCGAGCGCGGATCGCGGCGGATTGCGATCGAGTGCAAATTCAACGTTAGCCGCGATTTTGACAAGACCGTCGGCATTGCACGGCTCTTGTGCGAGTTACTCCGCTGCGCCTGGGTTTTCGTCGTCGTTCCTTTTGATGGGGCATTTTCGGTGGATTCGGCGATCACATCGCCAAACATCAAAATCGGTGTAGTTGGAGATGCCATACGAGCGATCCGCGAAGCAATCGGCCCCGGCCTCGGGGACACAAAATGAGCACCGGCTTCCAGCAGACGCTTGACGAGACTGTGAGGCACGCCGCGAGCGGACGCCACCGGCTCGTCTTGGTCATCGGAGAAGCTGGTTCCGGCAAGACCACTTTCTTGCGGAATATCGCAACCGCACACGCGATGCAATTCTTGAGCTTGGGAGAACCGCTCGGAATCCGTTTGTTGGAAACTCCTCCACGCAAACGTCCGTTGGTGATCGAGGAGGCTGTCCGTCAGCTCATCGACGGCGCTCGCGCAGGCGCATCCGTCGACAACACCGATATCCTCTTTGACCCCGCGCTGAAGTGCGACCCTTTGCGTCTCGCATGCGGCATCAGCCAAAACATCTTCGTAGTATTCTCAGTGACTGGTCGTATCGAGGGAAAGCGCTTCATCCACGGTTACCCCGACCACCCCGAATATTACTCTGAGGAGCTTCCTTCCGTCCCCGTTATCATTGTCGACCGCAGCGGTCCGGCCTTCCACACATCCTAATGAAATACCAAGACCTCGTCCAATTTCACCCGATTGAGTCCATCATTCAGCTTCGGGACGCCAATAAGAGCGATGCCGCCAAGGTTTTGGTATCGACCTACGAGATCTCCGATCCCATGGCCCAGCGCCTAACCGATCTGGTTTTTCCTCAGCTCCAATTCGACACGCCGCAGGACAATAAAGGTCTGTTGATTGTCGGCAACTACGGCACCGGTAAGTCTCACTTGATGTCCGTTGTTTCAGCCGTTGCGGAGAACGAGAAACTCTCGTCGTTGATCACGAATCCCAAAGTGCGCGATTCCGCGGTTTCCATCGCTGGCCGATTCAAGGTGCTGCGCATTGAAATCGGTTCAGTTACCATGTCGCTGCGGGACATCATCACGACCGCACTTGAGGAAACGATGACCGAATGGGGCACGCCGTTCCGCTTTCCTGCGGCGGACAAAGTGCGGGAGAATAAGTCTTCGCTGGAGGACATGATGGCGGCATTCCACAAGAAGTATCCCGACAAGGGGCTGCTCTTAGTTGTCGATGAACTCCTTGATTATCTGCGCACCCGAAAAGACCACGCGCTAATTCTCGATCTCGGCTTTCTCCGTGAGGTCGGTGAGGTCTGTAAGGATCTCCGCTTTCGATTTGTCGCCGGTGTTCAGGAGGCAATTTTCGATAGCCAGCGTTTCGCCCACGTTGCCGATAGCCTGGGCCGCGTGAAGGACCGCTTCCAACAGGTAAAGATTGTCACGACCGACGTGAAATTCGTGGTCTCAAATCGCCTACTGAAAAAGAGCAGCCAGCAGCTGGCGATGGTTCGTGGTTATTTGGAGCCCTACGCCAAGTTCTACGGCGGAATGGCTGAGCGCATGGACGAATTCTGCGCGCTGTTTCCGATCCATCCGGACTACGTCGACACTTTTCAACGTATTCCCATCGTCGAAAAACGCGGCGTGCTGCAGATTATTTCTCAGGCTATCAAGGGGATGGTCGGAGAAAATGTGCCGGATGACCGTCCTGGCGTTCTCGCGTTCGACAGCTACTGGGAAGCGATCATCGACAATGCTGCCCATCGCGCTAATCCGGATGTGAAGGCGATCATGGACTGTAGCGAAACCCTTGAGAGTAAGGTTCAGAGCGCCTTCTCAAAGAAAACCTACAAGCCGATGGCCCTGCGCATCGTGCGCGGGCTGTCAGTGCATCGCCTCACGACGGGAGATATTCATTCTTCGCTTGGCCTAACGCCCGAGGAACTGAGGGACCACCTTTGCTTATTCCATCAGGGCGCAGCCGAACTCGGCGGCGAGCCCGCGGAGGACCTCCTGACGGTAGTCGAAACTACGCTCCGCGAGATCCATAAAACTGTGAGCGGTCAGTTCATTTCCTCCAACGTCGACAACCGTCAGTGGTTCCTAGATCTGAAAAAGACCGATGACTACGATGCGTTGGTGGAGAAGCGTGCGGAGACGCTCGATAATGACGCGCTGGATCGCTTTTACTACGAGGCATTGCGCCAAGTGCTCGAATGCACCGATGTGCCCACCCACGTCACTGGCTATCAGATTTGGCAACACGAGATCGAATGGCGTGAGCACAAGGCCGGGCGATTGGGCTACCTGTTTTTCGGTGCGCCCAACGAACGCTCAACCGCCGTCCCAAGTCGGGACTTCTACCTCTACTTCATTCAACCATTCGACCCACCACGTTATACTGACGAAAAACGCGCCGATGAGGTGTTTTTCCGGCTCGACGACAAGCAACCGGAATTCATCACAGCACTGCGACTCTACGCGGGAGCACTCGACCTCGCGTCCATTGCGTCCGGCGTAAAGAAGCAAGTTTACGAAAAGAAGGCGACCGAGTATCTGCTTCGCCTCACCAAGTGGCTACGGGAGCAGTTGCTCACGGCCATTTCAGTAACCTACCAGGGTAACCGAAAGACGCTCGTCAACGCCCTCAAGGGTTCAGGTGGCGCGGGTAACCTCAATGTGCGCGATGCCATCAATCTCGTGGCTTCGGTCAGCCTCGCCGGTCACTTCCACGATCAGGCACCACAATATCCCATCTTTTCCACGCTCGTCACCTACGGTCGCGACGGCAACGCCACGCAGGCCGCCCAGGAGGCGATCCGTGCCCTGAGCCAAACGACGCGCACCAAGCAAGCCTCGGCGATTCTGGATGCGCTTGGTTTGCTCGACGGTGACCGAGTCGTGCCGTCAAAGTCGCCCGGCGCGAAGTTCATCCTCGATAAGCTTGAGGCCAAGGGACAGGGGCAGGTCCTGAACCGCGCCGAAGTCATCACTGTGCTGGAACGCGACGTGGACTACATGGCCCCGGACACGCTGCGGTTGGAGCCGTGCTGGGTATCGGTATTGGCGACGTCATTGGTCTACAACGGCGACGCTGTTCTCGCGATCCCCGGTGCAAAGTTCGATGCCACAAATCTCGCTGCGCTCGCCACCACGCCGCTGGCCGATCTCGTAGCGTTCAAACATCTCGAAAAGCCCAAAGACTGGAATGTCGCTGGCCTAAAGGCATTGTTCGAGCTGCTCGGGTTGGCGCCGGGGCTCGCGATTCAGGTGACTCAAGGCGACGCGGCTCCAGTGCAACAACTTCAGAAGACTGTGGCCGAGCGGGTCGAAAAACTCGTCCTCGCCCGCCAACAGTTGCTCAATGGGCTGCCGTTCTGGGGACAATCGCTCTATTCGGAAGCGGAAGTGGCACAGATCGGCGAGACGATGCGACGGTGCAAGGAGTTCCTCGAAGGACTCCAAGCCTACAACACCCCTGGAAAAATTAAAAACTTCCACTTGGCGACCGCGGAGATTGCGACCCACAAGTCCGCTTTCCAGCGCCTAACTGAAATTGAGTCGATGGAGCGATTCATCTCCGACGTTGGTCAGCTTACGAGCTATCTCTCGCAGGCCGAGGCCGTGTTACCCGACGAACATCCATGGGCCGCTGCCAGCCGGAAAGCTCGCACCGAGCTACTCAGCCAGATTCGCATCCCCGAAAATCGCGAATCCGATGCTTTCAAAGCCCAACTGGAAAAAACACTTCGCAAACTCAAGGCCGACTACATCGCGGCGTATCTCCAGCTATACCGCCATGCCCGGTTGAATCTCACACAGGACAAGGAAAAGTCAGCGATCCTTCGTGACGAGCGGCTTGCTGCGCTGCGTCGACTGGCCGTGATCGAGGTCATCAATCGGCAGCAACTCACCGATTTGGAAAACGAGTTTGGTGCCCTCAAGACCGGACGCCCGCTTACGGAGAAGGACCTCGATAGCGAACCCCAGGTGGACTACTGGCCACGTCTGGAGCCGACCGTTGTTTCGGCGGAAACACGACTGAATCAACTGAAGTTACTGCTCGAAACTGTTTACTCAGCGTGGACACAGGCGCTCCTCAGCGACTTGGCCGACCCTGTCATTCAGGCGAACTTTGATCTGTTGAAGCCCGCGCAAAAGAAAATGATTCAAGGATTCATTTCTAAGAAAGAGCTTCCAGATGAAATCTCCAAGGAGTTCCTCGAAGCCTTGCAGCAGGCGCTATCCGGACTGACCAAGCTCAGTTTCGATCTATCTGGTCTGCGCGCGGCGCTTTTCCCCGATGGTAGTCCTGCAACGCCCGACGAAGTGCGCCGGCGCATGGGTGAATACCTCGATAAACTGCTCAAGGGTCGAGATCCGGCGAAGGTCCGCATTGTGGTAACCTGAACGCGATGAGCACTCGATTTCTGCACACCGCTGACTGGCAGCTCGGCAAGCCCTTTGCCGGGATTGCCGACGTGCAGAAGCGATCGTTGGTCCAGCAGGAACGATTCGCCGCAATCCGACGTCTCGGCCCCGTCGCAACTGAACACCGCGCAGAGTTCGTTTTGGTTGCAGGCGACCTCTTCGACTCGGCCAGCGTTACCAAGGCCACAGTTTCCGCGGCATGCAGCGCTATCGGTCGGCTCGGGATTCCGGTTCTTGCTATCCCTGGCAACCACGACCACGGCGGTCCCGGCAGTATTTGGCAGCAAGCGTTTTTTCAGCGAGAGTGCGCCAGTCTCGCTCCGAACTTTCGAATTCTGCTAGCACCCGAGCCCGTTGAACTGGAGACGGCGGTGATATTTCCGTGTCCGCTCTTGCGGCGGGCGGAGTCCGCTGATCCGACGACTTGGCTTCGCTCGCTGAATCTGGCTGCCGACGCCTTCGGTGGAAAGCCGCGGATCGTATTGGCTCATGGCAGCACCCAAGGATTCGGCGCCGTGCAGGACGATGATGAAGGGGACGCTGGAGCGACCAACCAACTGGACCTGTCTAAGCTCGCTGCACCGTCATTCGACTACCTCGCGCTGGGTGACTGGCACGGCACCAAACAGGTTGGTGCCAAAGCGTGGTATGCGGGCACACCGGAAATGGATCGATTTCCCAAAGGCGAATCCAATGAGCCCGGCCATTGCCTCACCGTTGCGGTATCTCGCACGGACCTGCCGCACGTCCAGCCGGTCCGCACGGCCCGTCTCGGTTGGCATCAGTTGGCGTGCGATTTCGCGGATGACGGCGCGTTGGCACGTCTCCGGCAGGCGGTCGAGGCGCTGGTTGGCACCAGGTCCAATGAGGATCTTCTTCGGCTCGAACTCTCCGGCTCCCTCGGCATCGAGGCAGCCACCCGTCTCGAAGAATTCCTTGAGTCTTTGGATGCGCGACTGCTGCGCCTGAAGCTCTCCAATCGCACGGTCATCTCGCCATCTGCCGTCGAAATCGAAGCGCTCACACAACGGGCGGCGGACCCTTTGATTGCCCGGGTCGCGACCCAGCTCGTCGCCCGCGCCGCCGGCAGCAACGACGAAGCGGTGGTCGCGCGCATCGCATTGCGCGAACTGCACGCGGCTTGCGCGCGCACCTAGCCCGGAGACCCGCCATGCGACTCCTTTCCGCCACCGTTCGCCACTACCGTGTTCACCATGAACTGCGGATTGAATTTGATGAATCACGGACGCTCATCGGCGGCCCCAACGAGTGCGGCAAGAGCACGTTGATTGAAGCCATCCACCGTGCGCTGTTCCTGAAGTCCAAGGTCACCGGCGACGTGCAGAAAAGCATGGTGTCTGCGACTTCTCCCGGGACGCCTGAGGTGGATGTCGTTTTCGAAGCCGGTGGCCGCAATTACGAATTAACCAAGCGATTCAGCGGCAATACTGGCACCACGCGACTCGTTGAAACCGGCGGCTCCACTTGGCTCGGCGATGAGGCCGAATCTCGACTTGCCGCACTCCTCGGCGTGGAAGCCATCGGTGGCGGCCGCGGAGTGGGCGACCGTGTTTCTCAGCAGTGGTCGCACCTTTGGGTGTGGCAGGGGCAGAGCGGGAACGACCCCACTGAATATGCCAGCGCCCAGCACAGTAGTTTGCTCCAGCGCCTTCAGCAGTCGGGCGGAGCGACAGCGATGCAGTCTTCACTCGATACCGCCGTCGCTGCGTATTTCTCTGATGCAGTCGAATCGACCTTCGCTCGGGGCCGGGCCAAGGCGGGGTCCGAGTTGGATCGGGCCGAAGTCGCAGCCACCATGGCTGAGGAAAAACTGGGTGTAGCCAGAGAGCGGCTCGCACGTTTGCGGCAGGCGGTGGACGACCACGATGATGCTTCAAATACTCTCACTCGGGTTGAAAATGACTCGCGGTTGATCATCGCGCAGTTGAAGACCGCTAACGAGAATCAAGCGCAGGTCGAGGAACTGCGCCGCCAGGAATCGTTGCAGATCAACGCCGCTGAAACGGCGGCCGAAAAATTGGCCGAACTGGAACGAGCGGACGGAAAGGTCGCAAACGTGCGGGCGTCGATCGCCAGCAGCGATGTCGAGCTCGCGCCGAAAAACGCCGAAGTCAGCCGGCTTGCCGACGCGCACAATGAAATCAGGCAACGCGCCGAACTTGCGGCTCGCGATTACGAGTCCTGCTGCGAGGCCACCCGCGCTCAACGCCTGCGGCACGACCTGGCCGCCGCCTGGCTCGCGCAATTTGAGAAGGCCGTCCGCTTGGATGAGCTATCGAAAAAGGCCCAGCAGGTTCAAAAACTCGAATCTACGCTCTCCGAGCTGCGACAGGATTTGGCCAAGCTGGCGGAACTCGACGCGGCCAAGCTCAAGAAACTCCAAAAGCTGGAAACTGAACTTGGCAGTGCTGAGGCCTCGCTGCAGGCCATGGCTGCCGGCTTAGACATCGTGGCGAGCGACCAACCCGTTTTGGTCGGGGGGCTGCCATTGTCCGCGGGTGATACACGGGTCTTGGTGGACGACACGGAAATTACGATTGGGGGTAGCATCCGGTTGCGCGTGCGCCCGGGTGGCGGCACCAGTCTCGCCGAGGCCCGGCAGAACGCACACGACGCGCGTCATGCGCTTCAGAAGTCGCTCAATAGTGCCGGAGTATCTTCGGTCGCAGATGCCAGTGAAGTTGTTGTCCGGCGGGCTGACCTGGCCACCCGGATCAGTTCGACCGAGTCGGCCTTGGAAGGATTGGATGCCGCCGACATCGTTTCGGCCCTCGCGGATGCTCGCGGCGCCAGTGCCGCTGCGGACGGCGATGTGTCGAGGCGTTTGGAGCAGGTGCCGGGCGCGGTTGCTCCCAACTCAGCTCCTGAAGCAAAGAAACTGGTCGAGGAAGAGGCTCAGCGGCTGCATGACGCCGAGACCGGGGAGCGGCGCGCTAGATTGGCTCGTGATGCCGAAGCGAAAGCCCTCACTGAGTCCGAGACGGCGGTGCAAACGTCGCGGCAGGACATCGAAAAACAGACCCGCGCTATCGGCGATCTCCGTGCCCAACTTCGCCTCTTGATTGAAACGCACGGCGCCGACGATGTCCGCAGCCGCGGACTTACGGATGCCCGGTCGGCCAGCGCCGCCATAGGCGAACTCCTCGCATCCACCCGCCGTGCCCTAGCGGGGTTGCAGCCAGATTTGCTCACGGCCGACTTGGCCCGGCTCCAGCGCGCACAAAATCAGGTCGAGAAAACCAAGATGGACGCCGAGACGAAACGCGCGATCGCGCAGGCCGCTTTGCGTTCGGATGGCACCGACGACCCCGAAGTCGCACTTGCGCTGGCCCTTTCCCAGGCCGACTCCGCACGGGAACACCTCGCCGCCGTCCGGCGCAAGGCGGAAGCAGTTCAGCTGCTCCATCAGATGTTCCTAGACGAGCAGCGCGCGCTCTCCGACCGGTTCACGCGCCCACTGGCCGACAAGATTTCCGAGTATCTCCAATGTCTCTTCGGCTCCGGCACCCGCGCTAACGTCGCGCTCGTGGAAAATTCATTCTGTGGCCTCCAGTTAGTTCGTTCGGCCGACGGCGGGGGAGCGCAGCCATTCGAGACTCTGAGCGGTGGCGCACGGGAGCAAGTTGCCGCGGCCATGCGTCTGGCGATGGCCGAGGTGCTGGCCGCCGACCACGGCAGCTGCCTCCCCATCGTGTTCGACGATGCTTTTGCCTATTCGGACCCCAATCGGGTGCAGTCAGTTCAGCGAATGCTTGATCTTGCTTCGACGCACGGGCTCCAAGTGATCGTGCTTACGTGCACTCCTTCAGACTACTCGGCATTAGGCGCGCGTAGTATTTCGGTGCAGTCGCAGCGAATTCCGGTCGTTCAGGCACGCGATCGCATGCACACAGTTGACAGCGCCGGTGAGGCGGACGTTTCCCAACCTAGCCAACTGGCGGGGTCGATTTCGGTCGGTGATGAGCAACGTCAGGCATTCCTTTCAGCTCTTAAGGCTGAAGGCGGAAAGGCGGGCAATCTCACCCTTCGCCAGGCGCTCGGTTGGGACGAAGTCACCTACGAAGCCGTGAAGGGCGATCTTCTCGTCAGCGGTCAACTCACTCCCGGCCGTGGACGCGGTGGGAGCGTGTCCTTGAGCGAGGCGTGACTAATCCCCGTAAAAACTGCCATATCACGCCCTAGCAATCGCTCACCCCAAGCCGTCCATGGACATCGAAACATCCAACGCCATCAGGCACTTCTTCCCCAACCCGTCGTTGGCGCAGGTGTTTTTTGAGGCTCTAGCAAATGCCTTGGATGCAGGTGCGTCGGAGATCACCATAAAAATTGAGATTCAGGGGTTCAATTCTCCCGAAACCCTCAAGATTGCGATCACGGACAACGGCTCCGGATTCACCGACGAAAACTTCGAGCGCTTCAAAACGCTCCTGCGGCGGCGCGATGAGTTTCACAAGGGACTGGGTCGCCTCGTTTATCTAAATTACTTCGGTCGGGTTGAGGTGGCGAGCACATGGGGCAACAGCAGGCGGGCTTTCATCTTCAAAGAGCCGTTCGATGGGAATGCCCCTGTCGAAGTCCTGCCAGAAGCACACTCGAACCACACCAGCTTGGTCTTCACCAACTTCGCCGGTGATCGAGTCAGGTCCTACGACGACCTGCGCCCAGGAGCCCTCCGAGAGCGGATCATCGGAGAGTTTCTACCGACACTTCACGAACGCCGACGCACAAAGCGCGATTTCAAGATCACCATCAACCTGGAGACCAAGGAATCCAACGAGCAGAAGGATTTCTTGCCCGGCGGCGAAGTCATCACACCCGGCGACCTGCCCGAACTCGCGTCGGTCGCGATCAAAGATCCGATGCTCGATGCGTTCGAAGGCGTCGAAATGTATTATCGCGTCAAATCGGGGATGGGTGAGCGCACTCTCCTAACGGCCGTCAGCATCGATGGCCGCACCATCCCAATCAAGCTGCTGCAACCCGGCGCCGTTCCGCACGACCATTCGGGCATTTTTTTATTCTCGTCCAAGCTCTTTGCCGGGGCAGCCGACACTTCCCGGCAGAAGCTAGTCCTTCCTGATAGTATCTCGGAACCGGATTTACTCCGCGTGCTCCGACGCGAGGTTGGCAAAGTCCTCGCCGAGCATATCCCGCTAATCGCAGAGAAAAACACTCAGACCACGAAGCAGTTTGAGGAAAAGTTTCCCCATCTCCTCGGATTTTTCGAGGAAACCACGGTTGGCCTTATCGACAAGGATGAGGCGCTCGATATTGCCCAACGGAAATTCTTCAAAGCGGAGAAAGAAGTGCTCCAATGCGAGAAGCTCGACAATGCCACCTTCGAAAAATCGCTGGAGCTGTCGTCCCGCACGCTCACCGAATACATTCTCTATCGCGACCTGATTATCCGTAAGCTCAAGGACATGTCCGCGAAGAACACTGAAGCGGACATTCACAATCTCATTGTTCCTCGCTACCACTCGTTTACCGGCGCGGATTTATTGGAAGGCGTTTATCGCAACAACGCGTGGTTGCTCGATGACAAATTCATGAGCTTCCAGACCATCCTCAGCGAGGCGCGCATGGATACGGTCATCAAAGCCATCACTTTGGCTGAGGAGTCCGCCACTGACGCCGGCAGACCCGACATCGCGATGATTTTCTCAGGCGACCCCGCTGCCGCCGCCGTGGATGTGGTTGTCGTCGAAATCAAAAAGAAGACGGACGACGAGAAAGAGAACATCTTCTCGATTAACCAACTGCTAGACCGCGCGCAAAAGCTGGTGAACCATTGCCCCAACATTCAACGCGTGTGGTATTACGCCGTATTGCAAATCAACGATGTGCTTGGCGGGCGGCTTCGGCAGATGAAATGGGCACCGCTCTACTCGAAGGGCGTCGTCTACTACCAAGATTTCGAGACCCGCCGGCCCGACGGTGTGATCGTGCCGACTCCCACGTTCGCACTCTCGTTTGATGCCATCATCGGCGATGCAGAGAGCCGCAACCATACATTCTTGGAGATTCTCAAGTCGGGCATGAAGGCACTCGGCAAGGCAGCGGAGCCCACACCTCCAACACACTCAATTTCCCCAGCGGCTGCACCAGCGCCGGTAAAATAACGCCATGCCCGACCAATCTTCTCTGAATCTCAGCGCGCAATCGACCGGCCCCGTCGAGTGCCTGGGCCGCACGTTTCCGTCTGATGACGCACGACGGGAGCACTACCTGAAGCTTCTCGCGGCGAAATTAAAAGACCCGGCGTTTCGGAAAATGGACGGATTCCCCGTCGGCACGGATGAGGCAATCTTGGCGCTTTCTGATCCCCCCTATTACACCGCCTGCCCGAATCCTTGGGTCGGGGATTTCATTAAATTCTATGGGACGCCTTACGATCCCAAGAAGCCCTACCATCGCGAGCCATTCGCCGCCGATGTGAGCGAGGGTAAGAACCACCCGATCTACGGCGCGCACTCTTACCACACGAAAGTCCCTCACCGCGCCATAATGAAGTATATTCTTCATTACACCGAGCCTGGGCAGGCAGTCTTCGATGGATTCTGTGGAACAGGCATGACCGGAGTTGCCGCCAACTACTGCGCCGACAGAAGCGAGGTGCAAGCGCTTGGCTATCGCGTCCAGGAAGATGGCACCATCCTCAACGAGGAAGGCAAAGCGATCTCTAAGATTGGCGCGCGGCGAGTCGTCTTAAACGACCTTTCACCCGTCGCGACTTTCATCGCTTACAATTACAATACCCCGGTAGATGCCGACGCATTTGACCGAGAAGCGACTCGCCTTCTGAAGGAGGTCGAAACCGAGCTTGGTTGGATGTATGAGACGAAACATACTGATGGCTCAAAGCGGCGGATTGATTTCACCGTGTGGAGCGAAGTGTTCACCTGCCCGGAATGTGGCGATGAGCTAACCTTCATTGAAGAAGCCACCGATGAAGACTCTGGCGGCGTTAAGGATGAATTTCCCTGTCCCCATTGTGGGGCATCACTGACGAAACGGAAACTCGACCGGGTGATGGAGGCGGTCATCGACCCAGTCCTCAAAACGCCGTGGAAACGTGTGAAGTTTAAGCCGTGTCAGATTCAGTATCGCGTTGGAAAAACCAAGCACGAGAAGGTGCCCGACAAGAGTGACCTGGCGATTCTTGAGAAAATTGACGGCCTAGCTTGGCCTGAAGTCATCCCATCGAATCGGTGGCCCATCGATCAAATGTATCACGGGTCTCGAATCGAGCCGAAGGGATTCAGTCATACTCATCAATTCTTTCTGCCGCGCGCAGCTCACGCCCTAGCCGCCCTTTGGACGAAAGCCAGCGAGCACAAAAACGGAAGAATTCGGCAGATGCTGCTTTTTTTTGTTGAGCAGGCGATTTGGGGCCTTTCCCGAATGAACCGCTACAGTCCGACGCATTTTTCTCAGGTGAATAGGACCCTAAGCGGGGTTTACTACATCGCATCGCAGCATTCTGAGTGCAGCCCGTGGTATGTTCTCGATGGGAAGCAGGACCGTCTCAGCAGCGTATTCCGATCATTGCACTTTCGAGATGGCAATTCTCTCGTGACAACGATGTCCGCAGATGCGCTTTCGCTGCCGGATGCTTGTCTCGACTACGTTTTCACAGATCCGCCGTTCGGTGAAAATATTCCCTATGCTGACCTGAATCTTCTCATCGAGTCCTGGCACGGAGTTTCGACACAAACGAAAACTGAAGCCATTATCGACACCCACAAAGGCAAGGAGCTGGCCGAGTATCAGGAGCTGATGTTGGGTTGCTTCCGAGAATATTTCAGAATTCTGAAGCCTGGCCGTTGGATGACCGTAGAGTTTTCCAATTCGCAGGCATCGGTCTGGAATTCAATTCAAACGACCCTTCAAGAAGCAGGCTTTGTGGTCGCGAATGTTGCCGCCCTCGACAAGCAGCAGCGCAGTTTCCGGTCGGTTACGACAACGACTGCCGTGAAACAAGACCTCGTCATCTCAGCTTACAAACCGAACGGTGGGCTTGAAGAACGATTCGCCAAGACCGGCGCATCGGCCGCCGGAGTGTGGGATTTCATGCGAACCCACCTTCGCAATCTTCCGGTCGTAAAGGCGCGCGGCGGTCAGTTGGAGCCCATTGCCGAGCGTGATCCGAGAATTCTCCACGACCGTATGGTGGCCTTCTACGTCGGCCACTCAACTCCCGTGCCGCTCTCCTCCGCGGAGTTTCAAGCGGAGCTGAGTAGCCACTTCGTTGAGCGCGACGGAATGTGGTTCCTGCCGGAGCAGGTCAATGAATACGACAAGAAGCGCGCGCAGATGGAGAACGTCGGCCAGTTGGCAATATTTGTGGAGGATGAGCGCAGCGCCATCGACTGGCTCCGAAACGAACTAAAGGAGAAGCCGCGCACGACCCAGGACATTCAGCCCGACTTCATGCAGCAGCTCAACGCGAGCTGGAAGAAATGGGAGGCCCGCCCCGAGCTAAAAGCCCTGCTCGACCAGAATTTCCTCTGCTATGACGGCACCGGTGAAGTTCCCAGTCAGATCCACAGTTACCTGAGCACGCAATTCAAGGAGCTGCGGAATCTCGCGAAGGACCACGCCCAGCTACGGCAGAAGGGCAAAGATCGCTGGTATGTGCCCGATCCGAAGAAGAACGTGGATGTCGAGACGGTGAGGAACAAACGATTGCTGGAAGAATTTTGGAGCTATCTGCCGGATGGCTACCTATCGGCAGCACGTTCGCCAGATCGCAACCCGACGCTTTCGATTCCAGGCTTGGCGTCACCGCGCCCGAAAGTGCCGCGGTCTAAAAAACTCAAACAAGTGCGCACCGAGGCGGTGCGGGTCGGGTTCAAATACTGTTACCAGCAGAAGGACTATCCCACGATTCTGGCGGTCGCCGACATGCTGCCCGAGAGTGTGCTTAACGAGGACGAGCAACTCCAAATGATTTACGACAATGCCGCGCTGCGTGCAGAGGCCACGCCATGAGGTGAACCCTAATGGACAAAACGTGGATATGGAGCCTCCCTCACCAGCAATCCGCTCGGATTGAGGAACGACTCGCTCTCTGGGGCGACGAGGCTCTGCGCATCTGGCTGCCGCAGGAAGATGCCGTTGTGCGGGTGCGTCCGTCGGATGTCCGCCCCTTAGCGGCAGGCGATGTCGGGCATGTAGATCGAATCAAGTATGCGCTATTTGCCGCCCGCCTCGCGAATCTCGCTTATGAGGATGTGTTGATTGCCCCAAGCGACTCGGCGGTGATTCCATTGCCCCATCAAATTCGCGCGTTGCGACGCGCGGTGTCGGGCGACCGCATCCGATACCTGCTCGCAGACGAAGTCGGCCTGGGCAAAACCATCGAAGCAGGGCTAATCATTCGGGAGCTGAAGTTGCGGGGACGGGTGCATCGAGTGCTCGTCATCGCGCCAAAGGGGTTGGTGAAGCAATGGGAGGCGGAGATGAAAATCCATTTTGGAGAAGACTTCCGCCACCTCGCACCGTCCGAGTTCGACACGCTGCGGAAAGTTGTGCCCGGCGACAATGTCTGGCGGGCTCGTGACCAGGTCATTTGCTCGCTCGATTCAGTGAAGCCGCTTGAGGCGCGGCGAGGTTGGAGCGTCGAAGAGGTTGCGGCCTACAACAAAGACCGTTTCGACGACCTTGTAGCTGCCGGATGGGATTTGATCGTAGTGGACGAAGCGCACCGCATGGGTGGCAGCACCGATCTCGTCGCGCGCCACCAGCTCGGGCTCGGGCTCGCCGAAGCGGCACCCTATCTCCTGTTGCTCTCGGCGACTCCGCACCAAGGCAAGACGGACGGATTTCACCGGCTGCTTACGTTGCTGGACAAGCACGCATTCCCGGCGGTTGAGAGCGTGACGCGGGAACGCGTGCAGCCCTACGTCATCCGCACCGAGAAGCGACAGGCGGTCGATGCGGAGGGCAATCCGCTATTCAAACCGCGATTGACGCGATTGCGCGCGGTTTCGTGGGCCGGGCATGACGACCAGCACCAACTCTATGAAGCCGTCACCACCTACGTGCGGCACGGCTACAACCAAGCTCTGAAGGAAAAGAAAACCTATGTCGGGTTTTTGATGATCCTAATGCAACGCCTCGTCACCAGCTCGACACGGGCAATTCGCTCGGCGCTGGAGAAGCGCTTGGCCGCGTTGGAGGGAGCGGACAGCCCGGCCGCGGCCAGAACCTTTCTTTCCGAGGAGGACTGGCAGGAGATGGACGGCCAGGAGCAACTTGATCTCACGTTGCGCGCGATCCGTGACGGCATGGCCAACGAGCGGGCGGAGATCAGTGCGTTGCTCAAACTGGCGGAAAAGGTGGAGGCGCGCGGCGTGGACTCAAAGGCGGAGGCGTTGCTGGCTTTGGTCGCGGAGATGGAGCGGACCGAGCGCGATCCAGATTTGAAGGTGCTCGTGTTTACCGAATTCGTGCCGACGCAAGCGATGCTCGCCGAGTATTTCGAGGCGCGTGGCATCGCGTGCGTGCGGCTCAACGGTTCGATGGGCATGGACGAGCGGCAGGTCGTGCAGGAACGATTCGCGAAGGCGGCGCGAGTGCTGATTTCGACCGATGCCGGCGGTGAAGGTTTGAATCTTCAGTTCTGCCATGTCGTCGTGAACTTCGACATTCCGTGGAATCCGATGCGCATGGAGCAACGCATCGGTCGCGTGGACCGCATCGGCCAAAAACATCCCGTCCGGGCATTCAATTTCGTTTTCGAGGATACCGTCGAATTTCGTGTCCGCGAAGTATTGGAGGCAAAGCTGGCCGTCATCCTCGAGGAATTCGGCGTGGATAAGACAAGCGACGTGCTGGATTCCGCCGAAGCCGGGCACTTGTTCGACAGTCTCTATGTCGAGGCACTACTTCACCCTGAAAATTTCCCGGCAGCGGTTGATCGCCTGACTGGGACAATTCGGCATCAGGCGGATGAAGCCCGTAGGAAAAACAGCGTGTTGCACACCGACGCCGACAAGGCGGATTTCACGGGCACCAAGCTGCCTATCTCTGATTGGGTCGAGCGCATGGTATGTCACTATCTTTCCGCTCACGGCGGAGCGTATGATTCAGAGTTGGATCGCCTGAATATCCGCTGGCCTGGAACGAAGGAGGCACAACCGTTTTCCCTGCCCGGCCGGGAGCGGACGCCCGGCACCGAACTGCTGAGTCTGGAGCATCCACGCGTGCGCGCGTTGCTGAACCGACTGCCACGCTCCGCGATGGGAATGCCTGTGCCTCACCTACGGCTAAACGGTCTTCCGGAAGGCGTAACCGGTTGCTGGTCTTTGTGGGAAATCCGGCTGCGCGGCGAATCGGTCACGCGCACGCGGCTCAGTCCGGTGTTCGTGCATAGTGACGGCCGCAGCCTCCAACCCACGGCGAAGTTTCTCTTTGAGCGGCTGATGATGGAGCCGTGGTCGTGCGCAGAAATCTGCACCGCGAATGAAAGTCAGCGCCTGTTCGATCTATCTCAGGAAGCGGCCAGGGAGGGGCTCAAAAGTGTCTATGCGGAACTGAAGACCAGACACCTCACGGCAGTGCTTCAGGAGGAAGAAAAAGGGGAATACAGCTACCGTGTTCGCACCAAACTCCTTTCGGAAATCGGCCTGCATGAAGTCCGGGATTTCCGCCTAAAACAACTTGCCCGCGAACGGGAGGCTTGGCGCGAGCAGATTGCTGCGCAACGTGACATCCTCCCTGAACTCAACCCGCTACTTATTTTGATGGTAAGCTGATTATGGCCGACTGGCGCACATCTCTTTTGACGCACTTCGTGCCCGGCGTGAAACCGATCATCGCGGTTTCTGACCCGGACGGTTTGCTGCGTGAACCGACGCTTTTGAAGCGCGTAGAAGAGCGCGGCTTCATCGTCGTATTCTTCGAGGATTCTCTGTCGTTCCGGGTCGATTATGAAACGCGTGTTCGCCGCCGGTGGGACGCAGGAGAGAAAGTCGAGGCGGTCGTCTCGTTCGAGCCAAGTGAACACGAATTCGAAACCTTGCCGGTCGACGTGCTCGCCCGCGCGCGACAGGTGCGACTGCACCTCAAGGATGTCTTTCCGCGCTTGTCCTACGACGTGATTCGCCAGCTCGAACCGTCCTTCTACGAAAGATTGCACGCGGCCTATGAGACCGCGGCGGTTCAGCCTCTGGGAGAAGCCATGACCAAGGACTTCGTGTTGCGGCACCTGTTCGCGGTAGATGGCAGCCTAATAGCAAGCGAGGCTTCGCTGCTCAGCTTCCTTTGCCGGCTTCACTACGCCCAGTTGGTTTTGCCGGAGGTTCTCGTGCTGCACTTGGAGCGAACTCTACAGCCGCGATTCCCGGTGTGGTCGGTGGGCCGGTTGTTGCGTGACCGGGCGGTGTTTCTCGCCTTCCTGCAGGAGCGCTGGCCGATTTTCGTAAAGGAGAGCGACGGCGGGCGAGCCTTGGCCGAAGACGGAGAAGTGCCATTGCGAATCGCCGGACCCAAGAGGTTGCCGTTCGAGCATCACGACGTGCGCATCTTCATCGACAATTTCTTCGCCGACGGGCTTCTGACGCCCATCGCGTGGAGTTGGGGCGAGGCCATTGATGAGAGTTGGATCAGGGTCGGGCTCCTCGACGCGGAGCGCCGTAACCCAACTCTCCGGCTGGCGGAATTACTGGCGGATCTTCGCGATGGCGTGCCGGGCGCCGACGCACCGCCGGGCGACTGGCAAAAGTTCTCTCTGCGCTGGGGACAGGCGCGGATGCTTTGGTTGAAGCTCAATGCGGAAGAACAGGCCAAAGATGCCGAATTGTTCGTCCGCGTGGGGGACAAGGTCCGAGAGAATTTCCACGCGTGGGTGATCCAGACTTACCCCCGAATCCATAACGTGCCGGCGGCAACACCAGCGATGGTCCATCACACACCGGCATTTCTTGCGCGGATGATGGAGCGCGGCACCGCCAAGCGCGTCGCGTTGGTTCTCGTTGATGGGCTCGCGCTGGAGCAGTGGAGTGCGATCAAGGAAGTGATTAAACCTAAGATGGTGGCGACCCTCTTCGACGAATCCGCTGTCTTTGCGTGGGCACCAACGATCACGCCGGTGTCCCGACAAGCGACGTTCGCCGGAAAGATTCCGGCGTATTTCGCCGAGAGCATTTTTGAGACATCCAAGGACGAGCAACGGTGGCGTCAGTTTTGGTCTGCACGTGGACTCTATGCGCATGAAATTTCCGCACAGGCGATCTACGGGGACGACGGGGACGAGACGAAGATAGACGAATGGCTAACCGCCGATACCAAGGCCCTCGCCGTCACCTTCTACAAAGTCGATAAAATCACGCACGGGATGCAGCTCGGCTCGGCGGGTATGCTGAATCAGGTAGAGCTTTGGGCGAACGGGAACGCATTGATCAACGTGCTTCAACTTTTACTCGCGCGCGGGTTCACCGTTCTCGTGACCGCTGACCACGGCAACACTGAGGCGACGGGCATCGGCGCCCCAAAACAAGGGGTCTTGTGCGATGTTCGCGGAGAACGCTGCCGGATATTTAACGAACGACGCTTTGCCGAGGAATGCGTCGCGCAGGCGCCAGGCAGCCGGATTTGGCAACATCCCGGATTGCCGTCGGGGTTCATCCCGGTCGTCGCCCCTGCCGGCAGGGCATTTGTCGCCAAAGGCACGACCATTGTGTGCCATGGTGGCGACAGCTTGGAGGAACTCGCGGTGCCGTTTGTGCTCATGCGGACAGCGGAAGGAGGCCAAGCGTGAGCACGAATCAGCGCATTGGTTTTGGGAAGAAAGTTCGCTGGGACTGGCTCTTGCTAGCCGTTCAGCTCCGCGCAAAGGCGGTTAGCTTCGACGATGCGCGCGAGGAGCTGGAGCGTCTCATCGCGGAGACGAACGCCGGAAAAGTGGCGATCACGAAGACGATGTCCGTCTTGCGTCAGTTGGTTTTTCTACCGACGCCTGGGTGTAGGTCTTTTTCAGAACACGGCATTGAATTGTTCCGACGACGCGGGGTGGCCGTGTCCGTGCCGATAATCTGGGGGCTTTCGATTTCTGCTTACTCGTTTTTTGCCAGTTGCGCCGAGACGGTCGGTCGACTGTTGAGGCTGCATGGTGAGTTCACTGCCGCGGAAATGCTTCGCCGGCTCACCGAGCGAGAAGGGGATCGTGCCTTTGTGATCCGCATCGCCCGATTCAATCTCAGCAGCATGCTCGATTGGGGTCTGCTCGAATTGGACGCAGGGTCGAAACGCTACCGGAGAGGAAAGGTAACTGCCGCCTACGAGCCCGAAATCATGGGTTGGTTGGCCGAAGGAATCTTGTTGGCGTCAGATAAAACATCGATGCCGCAATCGCAGTTGTTCGCGAGCAACCTGCTTTTCCCATTCGACACGAAGCCCATCGCCGCCGCCCGCCTAATGGCGGTCAACCCCCGACTGCAGGTTACTCGCCTAAGCTTGAACGAGGAAACCATCGCGCTGCGCGACGGGTTGTCCGATTGATTTAATGCCCCAAATATCTCCATGGATCAGTGACCGAATCATGGAGCCCAAACTAAAGTATTTGGAAGACCTCCCACGGCGAAACGTTGAGATCTACATCGGATTTGGAATCACAGAGCGAAATGCTGATGATCGCAAGGCTCGGCAGGGCGATCAAACGCTCGCATGGCTTCAGCAAAAAGCTGCGCAATATAGGAACTTGGTCGTAGTAAGACTCGGCGATACGCATGCCAAAGTTCTGCTAGTGGACGATCGCTTCCTGCCTACGGCAGCTTCAACTGGATGTCTTTCGGCGGATTCGACCGAAATGAAAATGGTGTCCGTGTCGTATCTTCGACCTCTTCTTTGAATGTAAAGTAAGCGTCGTCTCGAGTGCCTCGTAGATACGAGACCTACGAAGGGATAATGTGGCGGGATGGGAA
Source organism: Verrucomicrobiota bacterium (assembly GCA_048498795.1). Lineage (GTDB taxonomy): Bacteria > Verrucomicrobiota > Verrucomicrobiia > Opitutales > Opitutaceae > JBEHXH01. The sequence goes on along the minus strand of JBEHXH010000005.1, from coordinate 30,295 downwards.
CAACAGTCAGCACGGAGTTGGTGCATCACGGCGAGCAGCGGGATCGCATTGGGCGGCAGCGGATGCCGGCCGAGGGGCGGCGACAACTGCTGGCGGCGTTCCGTGAGAGCGGATTGACGCGCGCAGGGTTCGCCCGGCGGGAGGGGCTCCGCTACACGACGTTTTGCACTTGGGTGCAGAAGGCCGAAGAACCGCCAGCGGCGCCCGGCGCCGGCCCGCGGACGAACCCGAAGCCCGCGGCGCCGACGGTGCGATTCGCGCAGGTGGGTTTGCCGCCGGGCGCGGCGCGCGGATTGGAAGTGCGGTTGCCCGACGGGACCACGCTGCGCGGAGCGAGCGTGGAGCAACTCGCTGGATTGGTGCGGGCGCTGCGCCGTTAGCCAATGCTGGCATTTCCGGCGGCGATTCGCATCTACGTGGCGCTGGAGCCCGTGGACATGCGCAAGCAATACGACGGGCTGTGGGCGGCCGCACAGACCCAATTGGACGAGGATCCGAAAGGGGGCGCGGTGTTCTGCTTCACCAACCGGGAGCGCACGCGGCTGAAACTGCTCTACTGGGACGGCACGGGCGTGTGGGTGCTGGCGAAGCGGTTGGAAACGGGACGTTTTTCGTGGCCGGAGCCGAGCGAGGCGAAGCGCAAGCTCACGCTCGCCCCGGAGGCCTTGGCGCTGTTGGTCGGTGGCGTGGAGCTCAAACGCGGTTCGCTTAAACCCTGGTATGAACGCTAAAGCGCGGCACGTATCTTGCTTTCCGTTACACGGATGGCGGGAACCACTCCAGTGCTCGACGAGGTGCACCAGCTCCGCGAGGAGAACGCGGTCTTGCGCGCCCAGATTGACTGGCTGAAACGGCAGCTCTTCGGGCCGGGCAAGAGCGAGAAGCTGGAGCGGGCGCAACTGTTGATGCAGTTCGGGGAACTGGAGAAACTAGCGGCCACGCCGCGTCCGGCCGAGACCATCACCTATGAGCGTGCCACCGGGCCGGCGCCAAAGCGCACGCTGCCGGCAGAGTCCTTCGCCCATCTGCCGGTCAAAGAGACGGTGGAAATCCTCCCTGACGCGGTGCGGGCGGACCCGAGTCTCTACGAAAGAATCGGCGAAGAGCGCACCTTCGAAGTGGACGTCGTGCCGCCGCAGCTCTTCAAGCGCGAGATCGTGCGGCCGAAGTTCCGGCATTGCTTGGATCGCAACCGCGCGCCGGTGCTGGCGCCCGCGCCCAAGCGGATCGGCAGCGGCGGCTTCGCTTCCGCGGGCCTGATCGCCTGGGCCGTGACCGCGAAGTATGCCGATCATCTGCCGCTGTATCGGCAGGAAAAGATGCTGGCGCGGTGGGGCGCGCCGATCTCGCGCCAGAATCTGAGCGATTGGGTGGGTGCGGCCACCGCGCTCCTCGAACCGCTAGTCAAACGGATGAAGCAGGAGTTGCTCGCCAGCGGCTATGTCGTCGTCGATGAAACTCCCATCCGCTGCAACGATCCGGATCTGCGGGACGAAAAGACGACGCAAGGTTGGCTGTGGGCGCTCTCGCGCCCTGGCGGTGATGCCGTCTTCGAGTGGCGATTATCGCGCCGACATGAAGAGGCTGAGCGACTGCTCGGCGATTATCAGGGCGTGCTCCAGTCGGACGGTTACGAAGCGTATGCCGCCTACGCGCGAGCGCATGCGAGCGTCGAGTGGCTCGGCTGCTGGGCGCATGCCAGGCGACACTTCGTCGAGGCCGCCGGCGAGCGACCGCGCACTGCGGCGCGCGTGCTGCAGCTCATCGCGCGGCTTTACCAACTCGAGGCCGAATGGGATGCGGTGAAAGTCGGCGAACGGCGCGCTGCGTTGCGGCAGGAATGCTTTGCCCTGCCGCTGGCCCGGCTGCGCCGATTGGTCACAGCACTGCAAGCGCGTGTGCTGCCCAAGTCCGGGCTCGGCCAAGCCTGCGCTTATTTACTCGGCCACTGGGCGCCACTGACCGCGCATCTGCGCCACAGCCAGACCCGCCTCGATACCAATGCCGTCGAGAATGCCATCCGCCCGAGCAAACTCGGCGCGAAAAACTGGCTCTTCGTCGGTCATCCCGACGCCGGTGATCGCGCCGCGGTCATCTACTCACTGGTCATCTCCTGCCAGCGTCACGGTCACGACCCGCATGCTTATCTACGCGATGTGCTCGCCCGCTTGCCCGCGATGACGACCGCGGATGACCTGCGTCCGCTGCTACCGTCGCAGTGGAAACCGCGCACCGCCGCCACATCGTAGCTCTCGTCGTTACGCTCCGGCTCCTTCGTTGGTCTCGTAGTTACGACTTCGTCAAGGGGGGCACTCGAGGCGACGCTTACAATGTAAACCGACGCTGCCAATGCCCCGTCAAACGTCTCCATCAGCCCAAGATGCCCATTCAGCCTATCAGCCGAAGCGAGTTGGCCTTCGCGTCAAAGATCACACGACCTGCACCCGACCCGCAGGCAAACAGGCCTTGCACCACGGCATCCTGTAACTGTCGCTCGACCGTTTGCCGAAGCGGCCTTGCACCGAGCTGCGGATGGAATCCCTCCCGCAGCAGGAATTCCATCGCGTCGGGCGTGACGGCCAGCTCGAAGCCCCCGGCGCGAAGCCGGGAGGTCTCGCGGGCGATTTCCAGTTCGCAGATTTCCCGCTGCACGTCCGGGGTGAGGCGTGTGAACACGAGTTTTTCGCCGATGCGCCCGACCAGTTCAGGCCGAAGTTCCTGCTCCACCCGGCGCAGCACCGCCTGCTCGATGCTGGGCAGTCGGGAACGTTCCATCCGCATGGCGTCCGCCGCGCCGATGTTCGAAGTGAACCCAACGAAGAAGTCGCCGAAGCGCAGCACTTGACCCGTCGCGACGGTGACGCGTCCATGCCAAAGAATCTGCAGGAAAAGATCGAGCACGAGCGGGTGCGCTTTCTCAAGTTCGTCGAAAAGGACGCCACCGCTCGTGGTCGAGGCGAGCGCGCGTCCGAGCAGGCCCGAATCGTCGCGGTTTTCGCCCAGCAGCTTGTTCACGGCGGCGCGATCCTGATACTCCGACATGTCGAATGAAACGAGATGACCGGGGCCGAACACGTAGTCGGTGGCGCACGTGAAAGTTTCGGTTTTGCCGGTGCCGGTGGGGCCGACGAAGAGGAATGAAGCGCGCGGTCGGTCGGGTGAAGAGACTCCCAGTGCCCCACGCGCGAAGGCGGCGGCGATGCGCGGCAACACATGATCCTGACCGCGGATATTGGCCCGCAAGTGCGCCTCCAAGCCGCGCACGCGCGCGATACGCTCGGTCAAATCGTTCATTTCGCCTTTGCCCGGCCCGCACGGGAGCGGCCGTCGGGAAACTTGTCCAGATACGCTGCGACCACGGGCACCAGCATATCAAGTGACGGCAACCGACGAAGGAGCGCCCGGAGGATGTAGCTTTCATTTGCCCGGACTCCCTTCGCCTTGAGCTGACTCACGGCCTTTTCCACTTTGCTCAGGTCAGCCACGGGCAGGACGATCGTGACCCGTTCCTCGACATACTCGGTTTCGCGCGGACCGGTCTTCAACAAATCCTCCCGGTGCTGCACCACGGCGTAGGCGAAAAGATCGAGTTCCGTCGCCGATTGCAGCAGGCACCGCACGAACTTGGTGCGATCTGCCGACACCTTCCGCTCAGCGAGACGCGCGAGCGAGTCGTTCAGGATTCTTAGATCGGCGGGGTAGAGCGAAAAGCTCGTGCGAACCTCGCTCTTCGAGCGCGAGTCGACAGGGGACTTCATGGGTAAATTTGTATTTGCATACGTTTTGGTTGACAAGATTTCTTTTCGTATGCAAATACAAGGGCAGTGAAACCCGCCCCACGCCCATTCTCAGCAGGAGAGGATTCTGCCACGGTCGCCGTTTCCGTGAAAGCAATCCCGTTTCGTATGCTTACCCGTTATGCCGCGGCCTGATTCAACCTTTATCCCTTGGACGGCGCTGGCGCAGCTCCAACCCCTGCGCGATGGCTTCGGCTCGGCTCTCGCCCTCGTCTTCATGGTGGGTTTCTTCTGGGGCGTCCTGAAAATCTGGGCGGGTGCCAACGCCATCAGCAAGGGCGATGCCGAGGGCAAGAGCGGCATCATCGCCGGGATCATCATTGCCGCAGCGGCTGCGATCATGGGCGCGCTGTTCACGATTTTTGGACTCCAGGACGCCGTCCTGACTCCGCACTTCTGAACATGAGCGAACTGCGATTCACCGATACCAACGCGGCGGACGACTCGGCCGGCCGGGTCTTCGGGCTCGACGGCAACCTCTATCTGGCGGTCGTTGTCGCCGGCCTGGCGGCGGTGGGAATCTTCGCCGCTCTGAGCCTTTGGTTGCATACGAATTGGGCGTTGGCGGGAGCGATCGCGGCGTTGCCTCCGGGCCTCACTGCCATTTGGGCGCTCTGGTTGAAGCATGGCCGGCCCGCCGGTTATGATCGGGACAAGCTGGAAGACCTGCTGCGGGGCGGCGATTTCGGACCGGGTGCGGGTGCCGGCCTCGCAGGGCGCACTCACGACCGTGCGCCCGACGGCCGCCTCGTCGACGACATGATCGTTTTCGGCTCACCCGACCGAGGCGGAGTCATCGCGAAGGGATTCTGGTTGGAGCCACCCGACTTGCGCGGCGCGAGCGTCGCCCGCCTCAACGCCTTTCAGGACCAAGTGCGCGGACTACTGGCGCTCATCGCACCCGGTCGACGCCTGCAACTGCAATGGTCGTGTGACGCGGACTATCGCGCGGAGTTGCTGCGCTACCACGCCGCCACTCAGGGCGTCACCGATCCACTGGTGCGCCGCACCCGGAACGAGCGTTTCATGCGCTACTGGCAAAGGATGCAGTCCCGCGAATTGCGGCGCGAACGTCTCGCCCTCTTCCTATCCATTGAAGTCAGCGCCTACTCGGGCAACGCTCGCACCCACGACGGTCTGACCCGGCACTACGCCGCGGTGCTGGCGGAAATGTCGGCGCAGTTCGGGGAGTTCGCTGGCACCCTGCGCTCGGTGTTCGGCGCCGAAACCATCATCGCCCCGATGGACGACGCGGCCCACTGCGTCTGCGTGCGCAGTTTTCTCAATCCGAGCTTCGCGCGGCACACGGCCGATGACGCCGCAGGAGTTTTCGACCCGGCGCTTACGATTCAGGAAAACTGCTGGCACAGCGAAAGCGTAGGCCAGACGGACGGCGGCTTTTTTCTCGACGGACATCATCATGCGATTCTCGCGCTCTCTCGCTGGCCGCAACGGACGCGACCCGGCATCGTTACGCACCTGACGGGCCTGCCGTTCCTCGACTACGCGGTCACGGTTAATGTCACACCGGCCGAGGCCCGACAAGAAGTGCGGCGCGAAGAGCGGGCGGCCGAGCGTCTCCGCGGCGAATACTCCGACCAACCCCGCCCGTCGCTGCTCGTCGCATTGCGCAAAAAGGAACGAAAGGTGGAGGCCCTCAGCGGCGGTTTCGCCCGGCCGTTTCATGTTACCTATCTGATCCGCGTTTGGGCGCCCACGCGCGAGGCTCTTCGCGAGAAAATGGCGGCGGTGCAGGCCGCGGTTCATGCGATGGACGGCGCGCAGTATATCGAATGCGCGTTGCCGACCACGGCGAAAAAACTGTTCTTCGGCTCATGGCCGGGCTGGACGCATTCGTCCTACCGGCACCGTGAACTCTACGCGGAGGACGCCTACCTCGCGGACCTGCTCCCCTTCTCTGCGACGTTTGTTGGCGCCCTCCCCACCGCCGAGGCGATCTATGACGGCAGCCACGGCAATCTCGTCGGCGTCAGCACCCAGACCGGCGGTTCACCGCAACACGCCGTGGTGCTCGGCATGACCGGCGCCGGTAAGTCCGAGGCGATGCACGATCTGCTCCTGCAAACTGCCGCGCATTTCAACTACACCTTTATCGTCGAGGAAGGTTTTTCCTACAAGCGGTTCACCGAGCGGATGGGCGAGAGCCCCATCATCGTTCACCCGGACGCTTCACTCACCTTTAACTATCTCGACACCCGCGCACTCCCGCTCACCCAGCTTCATCTCGCGACGGCGGTAGCATTGCTGGCGCGCATGATCGGCGAACCCGAATCGGGGGAACGGCTGGCGCTCCGGCAGGCCCAGCTTGCCCAATACCTGCACCAGCTGTATCGCGACGCCCACCTCGACTGGTCACGGCGCAACGCCGGCCAAGCCGAGGACGTGCGCCGGTTGGCCGTCGCCGTGCATCGCTGGCGCGAAGGAATGCCCACCGGCGCCACGCCCCTTGAGGCCTTTGTCGAGTTTCGCGACCGACGCGCAGCCAACGACGACGAAGCCCAGGCGCTGCTGGCCGAAATCACGGACGAAGAGGTCACGCAATTCGCCCAGGAGCCCGCCACCGAGCGGCTCGTGGCGCAGACGGCGTGCGCCTTCTTTGCTCCGGAGGATTTTCCGACCCACGGTGCGTTGGTCGAACTGCTGGCTTACGCGCGCTTTCCCGAACACGCCAAGGACGAGACCGACCGGCTCGCAACCTTGCTGCGCGCCTGGAGCGCCGACGGCCATTACGGCCGCCTCTTCGACGGCGTCACGAACGTGTCGCTGCACGGTAAGGTCGCACACTTCGAGCTGGGCTTCATCCCGGAGCAGGCGGTCGAATTGAAAGCCGCGGTCGGCCTGCTCGTGAGCGGACTCGTGCGCCAGCACATTCTCGCGCTGCCGCGGGCGCAGAGGAAGCGCGTGGTTTTCGAAGAGCTGGCGCGGTTCCTCGATGTGCCCGGCGGCGAGCGCATCGTCGCCGAAAGCTACGCGCAGCTGCGCAAATTCAACTGCTGGGCGGTGAGTGTGGTGCAGCAATACGCCCGCTTCCGCGCCTCGCGCATCCGTTCCGCGGTGATCGGAAACGCGAAACAGTTCTTCCTCATGCGCCAGTCGGATCGCGGCGATCTCGCGGATCTGGCCACCGACCTCGCGCTGCCGGAGACGGCGCTCGACGCCATCCAGCGTTATCCGCTGCCGGAGCAACTCGCGGACGGCGAGCGCTACTCGTCGCTCTGCTACTTCACGCCGACCTCGCAACCGCCGCAGTGCGGCACGCTGCGCCACATTCAACCCAAGGAGGACGTTCATGCGCACAACGCTGTTTAGTTTGCTCACGCTCCTGCTCGCGGGCTGCGCCACGTCGAGACGCGACACCGAAGCCGAGGCTCGCGGCTACGAGCGCGGCTACCGGCAGGCCACCAAGGAGCAGTATTGGATCATCCAAAACCAGCAGCGCGCGGCGCCGCCCGCACTGCCCAACCCGACCCCCAAATCATGAAGCGACTCATTCCTTTCCTCCTGCTCGCGACGCCCTTGTCGGCGCAATGGGCGGTTTTCGACCCGACGAACTTCGCGGTCAACACCCTCATCCAGTCCGGCCAGGCGGCCAACCACCTTGAAATCCTCCGGCAGTGGGCCGCGCAGTTGGAGCAACTCAACCGCCAGCTCCGGGAACTGGAGCAACAGCTCGCGGTGCAGCGCCAGGTTCGCGACGTGATGGGCAACCCCAGCGCCTCCGGCGCGCAAGTTGCCCTGCGCGGGTTCGGTGCGGACGACCTCGCTCGGAGTTACGGGGAAACCTTGCAAGCCCTGCGCCGGGTCACGGACGCCGCGGCCTCGCTCCGGCGCACCGCCGAGGGCATCTACGGCCAGCTCGATGACCGCACGGTGCTGGGGCGCGACTTCGTGCGGCAGGAAACCTCCTATCGGCGTTATGCCGCGGTAGATCGGCAGGCGGACAACGCCGAGCGGGTCGCCGAAGAAACCAACGCACAAACCGTGTCGCTCCAAGCCGACCTCGGCGCAACGCTCGTCGCCTTGCGCGACGCGCCGACCCAGGCGGACGTGGACAAGCTCAACGTCAAGGTTGCCGCACTCAACGGGCAGCTCGCGCTGCTCGCCGCCCGGCGCCGCGACGAAGCCGACAAACTCGCGGCCCAACAGATTCAGAACGAAAATCAGGCCGCGAAGGAGCGGCAGGATTTGTTGGAGAAACAGATCGCCGAAGAGCGGCAAACGCTCACGGCGGTGAACGCCTGGCAGCAGTCCATCCGGCTGACGCCGACCAGCTACACCCGGCCATGAAGAAGCTGAGTCTCCTTATTCTCGCTGTCGCCGGTCTCGCCGCGTGCGCGCTGTTTGTGCGCCGTCATGCTCGAAGCACGCCCGCTACTGGCACACCGGCCGCCGTGACTGAGTTCAAGGCCACGAATGAGTGGCAGCAGTCGATTCGCGTCGATACCCGCACCGACTATTCGGTGGACGACGCAACCCGGGGGCAGGCACGCGAAGAGCTGCTTCGCGCGGAGCGGAAGCTGCACCTCCTGGAGGGGAAAAACTAATGGAGAACTTCGCTCCAGGTCTCCGCCCGAGCATCCTCGCCCTGACCGATGCCCTGCGCGTCGTGGTCTTCTTCATCGCCGTCGTCGGCCTGATGATCCACGTGAATCGCGCCCGCGGCGATGCCGAGAGTATCGTGCGGCCCATCGTGCGCACCACGGTGGTCGTCGGCTTGGTGGCGACGCTGCCCTACTGGTTCGGCTGGACGGAGAATATTTTTCTTACGCTGGCCGACACGGTCCATCAGGGCTACACGCAGCATCCGATGGAGGCCGCGTCCCGGCTCCGCGATTCCGTCGCGGACAGCGCCACGGACTTCAGCCTGCGGCGGATCGGCGAGTCGCTCTACAAGGGATTTCTTTTCGGGGCGGCCAAACTCGTCGTCCTCGTGGCGAGCCTGCTGCAACTGCCGTTCCTCGTCCTACAGTTCATTCTGAAACTGCTCTGCTATCTGTTTCTGCCCATCGCACTGGCCCTGACGCTCATTCCGTCGCTCGCCTCGATGGGGGTGCGTTATATTCAGCAAACGCTCGCCGTGCTCGCATGGCCGGTCGGCTTCGCGATCACCGAACTGGTCGCCTACCACCTGCTCACGGCCTACGGAGACAACTTCGCCACCGCCTACGGCCTCCGGCCCGGCGAAATCGACGGCGCATCGTTCGCCAGTCTGCTCGGCGGACTGCTCGCCGCGCTCTGGCTCATCATCGGCACGCTCGGCACGCCGTTCCTCATGCAGGCGCTGATCTGTTCGGGCTCGCCCCTTAGCGGCGGCGGCGGATCGGCGATGCAGCAATTCTACATGCTGCACCAGCTCGCGTTCATCGTGAAGTCGTTGAAATCCGGCGGAGCCGCGGCGCCCGCGCTCGCCGCTCGCGGTGCAGCCGGAGCCGCCTCGTCCGGCGGCGGAACTCCACCACCGCCTCCTCCGCCCCCGACTCCACCTTCTTCAACTACGCCACCACCGCCGGCGACATCAGGACCCGCGTCCGACCCAAGCGGCGACGCACGTGTCGCCGCGGCCCTCGCCCAAACCCGCTTACCCACGCCCCAGACCACCATCTGACATGAACCAATTGAGAGAGACTGAGGCGCCACACCGGCGCCACGACGCCACTGCATTGCCCGGACGCAAGCGCCATCCGTTCGACCTGTTCGCCGACCACGCGATGGCGGCCCGGTTGTGGTGTGTGGTCGCGGTGATTGCCGTCGGGTTTTGTGCCGTGCAGCCGTTCCTCGTCATCCGGGCGTATCGCACCCAGGAGCGCGTGATCGTGCTCGATCCGAGCGGGACGTTTCATGTTAGCCCGCTGTTGGGATTCGAGGAAGCGACCAAGCTCCACGAGCAGCACGCGCTGCTGGCGTGTCTCGCGCTGTTTCAGCGCAACCCCGCGGGCTTCGATTTTCCTGAACTGCTCGACAAACTGTTTCTGCCCGAAGCTGCGCGCAAGGCGCGCGCCGAAGCGGCCACGCAGGCGGAGGAATTCACCGCGAAGGCGCTCCACCAAAAGCCGGAGGTGCAAAAGATCACCGTGCTGGAAACGCGGGAGAACACCGTCCTCGCGCAGGCCGAAGGCCAGTTGATCCGCACGGGAGCAATCAACGGCCAGGTCTTCACCGAAGCCCCGTCGTTCACCGTGCGCTTCACCTTTGCGCGCAATCCCAATCTGGCCGCCAACGGCCGCTATCCCCTCGCTGTATGGAGCTACGACATCTCACGCTGATCGCGTTTTGGCTTCTCTCGGCCGCCGCGCACGGTGCCGTGCGCGCCTATCCGCTCGACGAGCGCACCGTCTATTCCATTCGCATCGGTCGCGACGCGCCGACCACCTGCGTTTTTCCGGATGCGCCGACGGCGCTCGAAGGCGCGGGCGTGTCAACCAAGACCGATGACGGAGCGGCGGTGCTGCTGTCGCACCAGCCGGGCACCGACTTCTTTTCGGTGCGCGCGCTCCGCGACGATGCCGCCGGGGCGCTCAACGTGGTGTTTCACGGCAGGGTCTTCGTCCTGAGCTTCGCCACCGGCGATGAGCCGGATCGCGTTGTCCGCTTTCTGGATGTGCCGCTCGCGGGTGCGGTCAGCGCGGTCAAGCCGCAACCAACCGAGCAACTCCCCATGCTCGTCGCTCGTGCCCGGCAGTGGACGCGCCTTTCAGAGCAATTCCCCGCGCTCGCTTCCACCGTCGAGCACGCCGAGCCGGGAACCGTCACCCGTTACCCGATGTTCAGCGTCACGCTCGTTGAGGTATTCCGCTTCGAGGCGGAGGACACGTTGGTGTTCCGAATCCGTTTACTCAACGAAGGCGACACGTCCGTCCTCTACGATTCCGCCCAACTCGCCGTCCGTGCGGGCACGGAAATTTATCCGGCATCGTTCGTCGATGCCTCCGGCGCAATTCCTCCGCATGGCAGCGCCGAGGCGTATCTCGCCGTGACCGGAGCACCCGGTGGCGGCCGGGCGAACCTCAGCGTGCGCGAGCGCTTCACGTTCATCGTGCCCCTCCCATGAAATTCAACCGGGAATTCTTCGGCACCACGACCGGACAACTCGTCCTGATCGGCGCCTTGATCGCGGTCGGTGTCGTCGTGATGCGGTGGCAGCACCGGCGGCGCCAGACAACTCCGTTGCCGACCGCGCCCACGGCCCAACCGCCGTCGCTGCCGAAAACCTTTGCGCGCGAAATCGCGAAATTTCCCAAGTCCGCGATCCCCGCCGAATCCGTGGTGCGAGCCGGCCTCCGGCCGCCGCTACCAGCCGCGGAGAAACCGCGCATCGTCCCGCTCACGTTGCTCGCGGCCAAGCCGCCGGCAACACCGGCGGAGACACCGGTCTTCGCGCCCTACGGCCGGCTCATCCCCTGCGAAACTGTCGTGACGCTCGAGTCCAACCGGCTCGACACGCCGGTCATTGGCCTCGTCACCGAAGATGTCTGGCACGCCGGCCGGCTCATCATTCCCGCCGGTGCCGAAGTTCACGGCCACGCCGCACTCGACCGCGCCCGGGAGCGGCTCGCGGTGCAGGGCGCATGGAAAATTGTCTGGCGCACGCCGGACGCGGAAAACGGCACCGAACTCTCCGTGCAGGGACTCGCGCTCAATCGCGACTACGACTCCGCGACCGGACGCTGGGGTGAGCAAGACGGCTCCGCCGGTCTGCGCGGCGAGGTCCTCAAGACGGACGACGAGCGTGAGCTGAAGCTCTTCGCCGCCACCTTCCTTTCGGGCGCAACGACTGCGCTTCAGGACACGCGCACCACGGCGGGCCTGGTCGGGGAAATTACGCTGCCCGCCGCCACCGCCCGCAATGCCGCGCTCGCCGGCACGAGCGCCGTGCTCCGCGACTACGCCCAGCAACTGCGCGACGCGATCGCGCGCGATGGCCTCTACGTCCGGGTGCCGTCCGGCAAGCCCTTCTACCTCTACGTCACGGAAACGCTCGACCGCAGCCATGCCGGTCGCGGCGCAAAACCCAACCTCACGCCATGAAATCCCTTCCGCTCACCCTTGCGCTGATCCTTTCCGCCGGTTGCCGCACGCCTGTGCCGCAACTCCTCCCGCTGCCCAAACCGGTTTCCGAACCAAAACCCATCGCTAGTCCGATAGCCCCGCCACCCACGGTCACTCCGGTTATCAGCACGACGGTCGAGCAGCGATTGAAACAACAGCGCCAGATGATCGAGGCGTTGATGAGCCAGAACGATGCGCTGACGGCGAAACTCAATGCGCCGGTGCCGGCACCCGCTCCAGTCCCAACGTCGATATCACCGAAGCCCGTCGTGACCGTGGAGAATCCGCGTGCAACGGTTCCGGAAACCACCCCGCCGTTGGTTCCGGCGCCGGTGCTGCCGGCAGTTGCCGTCACGTTTGTCGCGCCCAACGCCGACGGCGTGATCGATCTCACCGTCGTTACCACGCCGCCCAACGAACCCGTGAATCCTTTCGCGATTCGCCATCTGCCAGCCGAGGCGACGCGCGAAGTCGCGCTGCAGATCAACGGCATCATCGGCGGCTCCACGCCTTCGGCCCTCGTGAACGGTCGCGTCATTCAACCCGGCGAAGCCGTCGAGTCGCTCACGCTGGAACGCTGCGAGGCCGATGCGGCCATTTTCCGACATGGTGAGCATCTGCTCCGCCTGCCGATCAGCACCCAGGCTATCCGCGTCCGCCTCGCGCTCTGACCATGCCCGCGTTTGCCGCCACCACTATCGACGCGCTCGGTCGCCAGCGCACGCGCGTCTTGGACGCCGCTGACACCGCGGCGCTGCGAAACCGCCTGCGTGCGGAGTCGCTCTGGCCTGTGCGGATCGCACCGGTGCAACCGGACAAGCGGCTCGCGCGCCTCACGCTCCGCCCGCGCGATTTGATCGCACTGCTGCACCAACTCGAATTGCAGGTGCGCGCTGGCGTGACGGCCGACGCGGCCCTCGCGCAACTCGCTGCCGACCTCCCGGCTGGCTCCGCCCGCACGATGCTCACGCAGATCCATCGCGAGGTCGCACAGGGTTCTCCGATTCACGCCGCGTGCCGCACCTTTGGGAAAATATTTCCTCCGGAACTCGCGGCCGTGATCGCCGCGGGCGAATCGTCGGCCCAACTGCCGGAAGCGCTGCGCTCCCTCGCGGCGCATCTCGCCAGCACCGATGAGCTGAAACGCACCGCGCGACGCGCCCTGATTTATCCCGCCATCGTGCTGGCGGCAACGACCGGGCTCATCGGATTCTTGCTCGGCGGAGTCGTGCCGCGCTTCGCCGAGATTTTCTCTTCCCTCAACATCACGCTCCCGTGGCTGACGGTCGCGCTGATTCGCGCCAGTGTGGCGTTGCGGGACGACTGGCCGGTGCTGGCAATTCTCGGTGCGGCGGTTGCCGGTGCGTTAGTCGTCGCCGCACGAACCCAACGCCTGCGCTACGCTCGGGATTGGACGCTGCTGCACGTGCCTGTCCTCGGCGAGACGTTGCGTTGTCTCGCGACGGCGCGCTTCGCCGCCCACGCCCGCCTCATGCACGACGCCGGCATTCCGCTGCTCGATGCCTTGATTACTGGCGCGGAGCTGACCGGCAACGCAGTGCTGGCGCGCAATCTCCTTGATGCACGCACGGGCGTGGCGGCGGGCAAAACGCTTTGCGACGCGCTGCCCTTAAAGCACGCACTGCCTGGATTCGTCGCGCCCGCGCTGCGGGCCGGCGAAACCACCGGCCAGCTTGGCACGGCGCTCCGCCACATTGAGGCCTACGCGACCAGCCGCGCCCGCGAGCAGGTGGCCACGGCACTCGCACTCCTGGAGCCCCTGATTCTCACCGCGCTTACGGCCATGGTCGGCGCCATCGCGCTGTCCTTTTTCCTGCCGCTTTTCGCGCTGCTGGGCGGCGTCAACGCCCGCTGATTTATGCGACTTCGCACCACCATTCGTCGCCGCATCCCGCGAGGGTTTTCGCTCCTCGAAATCGTCCTCGTGCTGTTCGTGCTCGGCGCGCTCGCGGCGGTGCTCACGCCGTCCGTCCGCGACATCATTGAAAAGAGCCGCCGCGAATCCGAAGCCCGATCGCTCGACGATCTCGCCGCCACGATCACGGCCTCGTTTGAAAATACCGACCTCACCAACCTAAACGTTGCCGCGCTGCCCGGCTCCATTGCCGCGACCGATTCCCCGACGTTATTTCCGACCTCGACCACGGCGCAGTATGCCACGACCGACAACGGGGCATGGTTTGTCAAAGTTGCCCGGCTCCGCGGCCTCACCCCGCAGGTGGGAACCCCGCCGGCAGCGCAGTCGGAACTTGCGCGCATCGCGTTCAGTCCATTGGGGAATTCACGGCTGCTGTTCGCGAGTCCCGACGAAACGGGTCGCCAACGGTTCCTGCTCGTAAGTCTCGCCGCGCGGGCGGAACAGCTCGCGCTGCCCGCCTACGAATCGACGGCGGCGTGGTTTGACGCGATTTGGAATAACGACTGGGAGAGCCGCACCGCGACCATACCCGCACTGTGGCAAAGCCGGCTCACGGCCGCGCAGATCGCCGCGTGGCACCAGGGCGCGGGCGGGCTCACGCAGGTTCACCGCTTCATCGTCCGTCGCATCGTCCTCCCAAAATTCCGGGTGACGGTGAACAGCAATCACCCGACCGAACAGGCGTTCGTGTCGTTCAACAACACGCCGAACGCGTTCACCGCGGCGGCGAACTCAGGAGCCACGAGCACGCCGGAAATACTCGGCGGGCGGCTCATCACCATCAACCGCGGCACCGCATGGCCGGGCGTCGAAGCGTTGCGCTTCCGCCTCCGCGAAAACGCGACCGTCACCGTCCAATGAAATCCTTCCCTTTCTCTTCGCTGGCAGCTGCGGCGCTCCTCTGCGCCGCCCCTGAGCTTCGCGCGCAAGCCGTCAACAACGTCGCGTTCGATTCGACCGTCGCCGTCTGGTCCGGCCACACCACGGTTCGCGAGCGCGTCGACGCGGGGGTGAACGAGCGCATCGAGCTTTGGAACCGAACCTGGGTCGTCAGTCCATCCGGCCAAACTTACGCCAACACCGACCACTGGGGTTTCAATGCGCCCGATGGATATGCCGCGACCACGATCACCTTCAACGAAACCGGCCGTTGGACCTACTGGGCTTCGGACGGCGGCTCGATCGACAGCTTTGTCTATGGGGACGGCCCTTACGATTGGTATATCTGGCCGCACAACCCGCCCAACGGAGTGGGTTACGGCGGCTGGGGTCGGCGAATTACTGCCTACCTTGATGTTCAGCCCGCACCTCCGGCCAATGTCGCGCCGACGGTTTCGTGGAACAGCTCACCCGGCAGTGTCGGGAGCGGACAGAGCTACACGATCTCGGCGCATGGGCATGACGCGGACGGGAATCTGACGCAGGTAAATGTGTGGAAGAACGGCGTGGCGTTTGCTTTTGCCGGCGGCGGCAACGGCACCGACAACGATTCGGGCAATCCAACCTCCGATACCGGTCCGGCCACGGTCACGTTCACGGCCCAGGCGGTCGATTCCAGCGGAGCCACCTCCGCGACGATTTCGCAGACTGTAACCGTGAGCGCCGCGAACACTGCACCCACCATCACGTGGAATTCAACCCCAGGCGCTGTCGCGAGCGGACAGAGCTACACGATCTCGGCGCACGGGCACGACGCCGATGGCAACCTCACGCAGGTCAATGTGTGGAAGAACGGCGTGGCGTTCGCGTTTAGCGGCGGCGGCAACGGGACCGACGGCGATTCTGGCAATCCCACCTCTGACACGGGGCCGGCAACGATCACGTTCACCGCGCAGGCGGTCGATTCGAGCGGCGCCACGTCCACCACCATCACGCAAACCGTGACCGTCGCCGCCGCGAATAACGCTCCGACGATCGCTTGGACCAGCACGCCCGGAACCGTCGCCAACGGACAGGGCTACACGATTTCTGCACATGGACACGATCAGGATGGCAATCTCGCGCAAGTGAACGTGTGGAAAAGTGGCGTCGCATTCGCCTTCGCGGGCGGCGGCAACGGGACGGACGGCGACTCAGGGAATCCGACGTCCGACACCGGACCGGCTACGGTCACGTTCACCGCGCAGGCAGTCGATTCCAACGGCGCCACGTCGGCGACAATTTCTCAGACCGTGACCGTGAGCGCGCCCAACAACGCGCCCACCGCGGCGATCAGCGGCAGCACGTCGCTTCAGGTCAACGAAGTCGGCTCGTGGAATTTCAGCGCATCCGATGCGGACGGCAATTTGAGCCGATGGCGTTTCTACGCCTCGACCAACGGGAATCCGCAGTGGTCGGCCGCCTCCGGCAGCTTCGTCTCCGGCTCCTATTCGACTTCTTTTTCGGCGGCCGGCACCTACGTGTGGAACGTTGACGCGCAAGACTCCGCCGGCGCCAGCGGCACGGCCAGCATCACCGTCAACGTCACAGCCGTTCCGCCGGTGTCGGGTTCCATCACGGCGAGCCCAGCCAGTGCAAGCGCCCCGGGTTCAACGACAATTTCGTGGAGCACGTCCAATGCGACGGCCGTTTCGGTCATTGGCAACGGCGTCAACAGTTCCGCGAGCAGCGGCAGCCAAGACGTGAGCGGCCTACCTGCCGGGACCTACACTTACACTCTCACCGCGCAAGGTTCGGGTGGTCCCGTCACGCAATCGGCCACGTTTACGGTCAGCGCAGTCGCATCCGTCAGCGCGTCAATTGGCGCCAGCCCGACCAGCACGACTCCGCCCGGCGCATCCACCCTCACGTGGTCGAGTGCGAACGCGACTTCCGTGTCCGTCAGTGGTCCGGGACTCAACAGCACGGCCGCAAGCGGCAGCCAGCAGGTGAGCGGACTCTCGGCTGGCACCTACAATTACACGATCACGGCCCAAGGTCCGAACGGCCCTGCGACCCAAACGGTGACCGTAACCGTCACGGCGTCACCCAACAGCGCCCCGACAATTGCGTGGAACACGACGCCGGGGGCGGTCGCCAGTGGACAGGGCTACACGATTTCCGCTCACGGTCACGACGCCGACGGCAATCTCACCAACGTCAACGTGTGGAGAAATGGCGTGCCCTACGCCTTCGCCGGCGGCGGCAACGGAACGGACAACGATTCCGGAAATCCGAGCACCGACACCGGGCCGCTCACTATCATATATGCCGCCGAGGCTGTCGACGCAGCCGGCGTCCACTCCGCGACGATTTCGCAGACCGTCACCGTCAGTGCTCCGTCCACCAATCACGCCCCAACGATTGCCTGGAACACGACACCGGGGACGGTCGCGAGCGGCCAGAGCTACACGATCTCGGCCCACGGCCATGACCAGGACGGAAACCTCACGAACGTCAACGTGTGGCGCAGCGGCTCGCCGTATGCCTTTGCGGGAGGCGGCGACGGAACGGATAACGATTCCGGAAATCCCAGCACCGACACCGGCCCGGCCAGCATCACTTACACCGCTGAGTCCGTTGACTCCGACGGAGTTCATTCGGGGACGATTTCCCAGACGGTGACAATCAGCGCGCCTCCGGCGGTCACGGCCTCGATCACCGCAAGCCCGACAACTGCGACGGTGCCGGGTTCGACCACGATCTCTTGGAGCACGTCGAATGCGACCGCCGTTTCCGTCACCGGCTCGGGGGTCAGCAGCACGGCGACCTCCGGCAGTCAGCTGGTGAGCGGTCTCGCGGCTGGCACCTACACCTACACGCTGACCGCCCAAGGTAGCGGCGGTCCGCTCACGCGCACCGCGACATTCACCGTCAGCACCGGGGCAAGCGTGTCCGGATCGATCAGTGTGTCACCCACGACGATGGCGTGGGGCGGAACCGCGACGCTCACCTGGACCACGGCCAACGCGACTTCGGTCAGCGTCAATGGCTACGGCATCACCGGCTCTCCCTACCAAAATTATCCGAGCCTGACAGTGAATGTCGGCGGCCTGAATCCCGGGCAGACCACGTGGACGCTGATGGCCGACGGACCGGGCGGCCCGATCACGCGCACGGTGTCCATCAACGTTACCACCAGTGACGGCCTCTACGGCTCCCTCACCGCGAGTCCAACCGTCATCTACTCGAATCAGAGCGCCACGCTGAACTGGACGACCACGGGGACGAGCTTCCGGTGGGTTCACGGCTATTCGCCGGGAATGAACGGCGTGAATGTTTACCCCGCGGGAGTGACTGGTTCCACGGCGGTGTCGGGCCTCGCACCAGGAAACTACCGGTTCACGATCGAATACGGCCCCGGTTCGTCCACGACGCGGCAGTCGTTTGCCGACCTCACGGTGCTCGGCGCTAACCGAACGATTGTGACCTCCGTTGCACCCGCGGGCACGGGCGCAGTCAGCGGCGCCGGAACCTACGTCGAAGGGTCGAGCGCGACCCTCACCGCCACGCCCGATGCGACGCATGTGTTCTCCGGCTGGAGCGGGGATCTCAGCGGGGCCGCGAATCCGCTCACCTTCACCGTCGGCGCCCAGAACTACAACGTCGTCGCGAATTTCTCCCTTCCCACTTACGCCGTCACGGCGTCGGTGTCGCCAGCCGGCGCCGGGTCGGTGAGCGGCGTGGGCAGTTACCCGATGGGCTCGACCGCGACGCTCGCGGCGACCCCCGACGCAACGCACGTGTTCACCGGTTGGAGCGGGGACATTACCAGCTCCGCGAATCCGGTTTCGTTTGCCGTCAACAACAACACCAGCGTCACGGCCAATTTCGCCGCGTCCAGTTTCTTGCTGACCACCGCGGCAGGCGCTGGCGGCTCCGTCACCCCCGGCGGCACCTATCCCGCCGGCACCACGGTCACCATCTCGGCCAGCGCCGATGCGACGCACCGCTTCACGGGTTGGAGCGGCGACGCGAGTGGCGCGGTGCCGACGGTCGCGGTCACGCTCGACCGCGCGAAATTCGCGCAGGCCAATTTTACGGGCAAGACCTCGCAAACGATCGTGTTCGATCCACCGGGCGATCAAGGAGTGGCCTCACCGCCGTTCACTCTCACCGCGAGCGCGTCGTCCGGTTTGCCGGTGGGCTTCTCGCTACTCGGCGGACCGGCGATTCTCACGGGCAATTCCGTCCAGGTCACGGGCGCCGGTCCGGTCACGCTGCAAGCGAACCAGCCCGGAGACGCGTTCTACCTGCCGGCCGCGCCGGTTAATCAAACCTTCAACGTAATCGCCGCGGCCACGCTCAAGTATCGCGGCGAGTCGCGCACGCTGCTGCGTGACGAAACCACCCGCGAGGCGCCGCCCTTCATCCTCGAAAAGCCCTGAACGATCGCCTCCATGAAAAAACTCCTTTACCTGCTCCTTTCCGCTGCGCTTGCCATCGCGGCCGAGCCGTCGCCACTCGACCGACCGGTTGGCCCGCTGCGGGTTGAAAAAGCGCCATTGCCCGCTGCGCTCCGCGCTTTGGGCCGCGCCGCCCGGACGTCGATTCGCATAGAACCGGAAATTACCAGTGAGGTTACGGTCGATTTTTCCGGCGGCACGCTGCGGACCGCACTCGAAGCCCTGCTTGAGCCCATCGGCCTCTTTTCCGAGGAAACCTCAGCCGGCATCATCGTGCGCCAGCGCAAGACGGTGCTCTACGCCATCGACTATCCGCAGCTTACCCGCAGCGGCTCGGGCAGCGCCTCGATTACGCTCGGCGGCGCCGCGGGCACCAGCAGCGGTAATCTCAACGGCACCCAGAATCTTACCAACCAGCAAACCCTCGCGAATGGCAACACGGTGTCCGACGCGACGCAGGTCTCAATCTCCCAGGAAAACCAGAATACATTCTGGTCCACGCTTGAGGCGGAACTGCGCGCGATGCTGAAGGAAGGCGACAGCCTGGTCCTCAATCGCTTCAGCGGCGTCGCCCAGCTCACCGCACCGGTGAAGCGCCACGAATCGGTTCGCGCATTCATCGAATTGGTGAACCGTCGGATCACGCAGCAGGTCGAAATCGAAGCGCGTCTGGTCGAGGTGACGCTGCGGGATGAGCAAAAGCTCGGCGTCGATTGGGATCTCGCCGCCACGTCGCTCGGCGGTGTGCGCCTGCAAGCGCACTCGCCCCTCGATGTGGCCGGGGTCGGGAGCAGTGTTTTGAGCGCAAGCACCTTCACGGCGACCCTCGGCTTCGGCCAATCGTCCGCCGTCATCCAGGCCCTCAAGGAACAGGGTGAAGTCAAGACGGTCGCGCAGCCGCGGCTGCGCGCGCTCAACAATCAAACCGCGTTCATTAAGGTCGGCGAGGACCGCCCGTTCTTCCGCCTGCAACAAACCACCACGTTACAGCAGCCGGGCGCCGCCACCGCGTTCAACCAGACGCAGGAAAACTTTTCCGTCTCGACCATCACCATTGGGACCATTCTCGCGGTCACGCCGCAGATTGACGGGGACAAAATGATCACGCTCGACGTGCTGCCCGCGATCACGCGGTTGCAGGCCATCGTCACGAGCCCCGACGGGCGGCAGACCGCGCCTGTGACGGAAGTAAAACAGGCCTCCACCATCGTGCGGCTCCGCGACGGCGAGACCGCGATCATCGGCGGACTCATTTCCGAGGAGACCGGCGAAAGCGAACGACGGATTCCTCTGCTCGGAAAACTGCCCGTCATCGGAGCGGCGTTCCGCAGCCGGGCGAATCTCCACTCGCGCACGGAGCTCGTGATTTTTCTCACGCCCCGGCTCGTCCGCTGACCATGCTCGATCTCTTCCAGCGCCTTCGCGGCCGGCCGTCCTCCGCCCCTGTGTCCACCGAAGTAGGTGTCGACCCAACGCGCACGCTCGACGCGCTCTTGCGGGCGGCGGTCGCCGAGGGAGCGAGCGACCTTCATTGCGAGCCGAAGGAAGACGGGCTGCTCATCCGCTTCCGGCTCGACGGCGAAATGCGGGACCACACGCGGCTGCCGCTGGCGCAGCGCGATGCGTTTCTCGCTCGGGGGAAGATCTTCGGCGGGATGGACATCACCGAAAAGCGGTTGCCGCAGGACGGTCGCGCCGTGCTCCGCGACGGGGTGAAGCGGTTTCATCTGCGCTTGAGCACCGTGCCAACCGTGCACGGCGAAAGCCTCGTGATCCGGCTCCTCGACCAGTCGATGCCGGCGCAGGCGTTCGGGAATCTCGGCTTCCTGCCGGATCAGGCAGGCGCACTCGACCGCGCACTGCACGGTCCGGCCGGATTGATCTATCTCACCGGGCCGACCGGCTCGGGGAAAACCACGACGCTTCATGCGGCGCTCCATGCGCTCGATCATCACGGGCTCGCGATTCACACGCTGGAGGACCCGGTGGAATACGAGTTCCCCGCCATTAGGCAGACTGAAATTCGCGAAAAGATCGGGCTCACGTTCGCCACCGCCCTCCGGGCGTTGTTGCGGCAAAATCCTGATGTGTTGCTCGTCGGCGAGACGCGGGACGCGGAGACCGCGCAGCTCGCGATTCGCGCGGCCCTTACCGGCCATCTGGTCCTTTCGACGCTGCACACGAATGACGCACTCGCGGCCATTCCGCGGCTGCGCGACCTCGGGGTGGAACCGTTTCTGCTCGCGGCGGCCCTGCGACTCGTCGCCGCACAGCGGCTCGTGCGGCGGCTGTGCCCCGAGTGCAAGGCCCTGCATCCCGAAGCCACCCGGCTCGCCGCGCACCATCTTTTGCCGGAGACGAAATTGTTTCGCGCGGTGGGCTGCGCGGCGTGCCGAGGGCGCGGTTATCGCGGGCGGCTCGCCATTCACGAGGTAATCCCGGCGGAAAAATTCCTGCCGCTCATCGCCGCGAACGCCCCGCTTGCCGACCTCATCGCGCTGCGGGATCGCGCGGCGCACACGACCCTCTGGCAGCGCGGACTCGCCGCGGCGGCGGCGGGCGAGACGACGGTCGAGGAGGTCGCCCGCGTGATCTGATTTTTTGTTCAGGAACCAAAACCAAAAAAACATGAAGAAAAACCAAACATCGTCCGTCAGCTCGCAGGGTTACTCCCTGCTCGAACTCATCCTGGTGCTCGCGATTGTCAGCGTGCTCGTCGGTTTGCTTTTGCCGAAGGGCTTCGACGCGCTACGCAACGCGCGCATCCAGCAGGTCTCAAAAACGGTCGACACGCTGAAGACCGCGCTCGCGGACTATCTCACTTTGCCCGGCGGCAACGGGAGCATCCCGCGCACCGAGGGCACCAATATTCCCACCTCCGGCGCGGCGCTGACCGGCGCGACCGACGTGGCCAAGGGCAACGGTGCCCGGCTCGATTCTGTGCTGCTCGCCACGGGCAAACTTGAGCGCCCGCTCAGTTTGCGGATGGGGAGCCAAAGCTACACGTCCACCGGCACGGGCAACGAAATGACGTGGAGCCAGTCCGCGCTCGCCTTCGTCGTCACGCCCGACGCCGCGCCCCAGCGCAACTGGTCGGCCGTCACCCGCGTCGAATCGCGCTCGTCCAACCCGGGCACCCTCCCGTCCGCCGCCCTCGGGGCGAATTTCCGGCTCGATGGCACGACCGATCTGACGGCGAACCTAATCGTCGCCTATCTTGTGATCCCGGCGGTTCCCGCCAAGGACGCCTACAATCTGGCGGTCGCGATGAACGGCCCGCAGCTCGCGCCCGTCGAGGGTGTCGCCTGCGACACCGGTGTCGTCGCGTATGCCGCCCCCGCCAACGGAGTCACCGATGTCTATATTTACCTCACCGCAATCTAAGGCCTTCACGGTCCTACTGTGGGGCGACCGCTGGTGGCTCGCGGACCGGACGGAACCGATCCCGTTCGCGCACCGCGACGAAGCGGTCGGGGCGCTAGTCGCGGCATTGGCCGGTGACGGACCCCGCCGCCTGCGTCTGATCTACCAACCAGACGGTTTCATGAGTGTTGTGACCCCGTGCCCGAATGCCGGACGCCGCACCTTGGCGCTCGCGCTGCAGGAGCAGTTTCCCGGTTTGGCGACCGACGAAATCGCGTGGAGTCACGATCCCATCCTGTCAGTTGGCGAGAGTTTCACGACGGTGCTCCACTTTGAATCATCGCCCTGGCTGTTCGCGTTGCTCGAACAACTTGGCTCCGCGGGAATCGTCGTGGAAGAAGTCTGGCCGCTGCCGACTTGGTTGCAGGCACTGCCCGACGAGTGGAGCGACACGGGCGCTTTGACCGTGCTGGCCATCGCCGGAGAGCGCGCGTGCGCCTACCATCATCCGGCGACAGGCGCTCGTCAGGTGATCGCCTGGCCACCCAACGGACCAACCACGCCCAAGCTTTGGCTCGCCAATCTGCTCGACCGCGATCCCGCCGAGCCCGTTCTCGTCGTGACGGACGAGGCGACCGCAGGCGCCGCTCGGGCGCAGGATTCAGCGCGACCGGGATTGCGTCACTTGACCCTGCCCGAAGCGCTCGCGCATTCCGCCACGATTCCGTCGCGGCACGCGGCGGGGTTGCTGCCGGCGGAGCCGGTGGTGACCGTGTCCCGCGCCGTCCTCGTCGCCAGTCTCGCACTCCTGCTCGCGACCGGCGGAATGGTCGGACCGTGGGCGCTGGCGCACGTGAACGCACGCCGTGCGGCCCTCGTCCAGACCGAGCGCGAACGTGCCCTGTCCGCCGAAGTCGCGCACTTGCGCACCAACGCCGCGGAAATTGCCGCGTTGCGCGAAGATGCGGCCGGGCGCACCGCGCCCTTTGCCAGTAAGCTGTTGCGACAATTGGCCGCAACCGTTCCGCCTGAAGTGACGCTTGCAACGTTGCGAGCCGACGCCGGTTCGTTCGCGGCCCAGGGTTTCCTTGCGCCGCAGGCGTCCAGCAGCGTGCTCGACCGCTGGCAACAGGCGCTGGCGCGAGACCGAGAACGACCGCAGGTGCAGATCGAAACTCTGCCGAAACGCGACGGCGCGTTTTATCTGCGTGGCCAAAGCAAAACATGAGCCGTCACCGCCACGTTGCGCGGCCCTGCTGGGCGTTGTTCGCGATCTGCGCTGTCGCGTGCGTTGCCTGCGTTGTGGCGGTTCGCCGGTTTCCGGCACCGCAGGCAAACGCTTCCACGTTTGCGGCTCTCACTGCGGAGCAAGACCGGCTTCGTCCGAACTCGGACGCGGTGCGGGACGAACTGCGCCAGCAGGCGCAAATCGCAGCCAGTCCGGAGTGGACAGATAGCCGGATCGCCGAATTGCAGCGGCAAGTCGGGCCGATGTGGGATTGGTCGGTCGAGCCGCGCACGGCCGGGCCTGAGCGACGCGCAACCGTGCGCGCGGTGTCGCTGGATATGACTCGCTGGCCCGCCTATCTGGCGGCCATCGAGCTGATCGAACGACAGCCAGGCATCGTCGTCGAGCGGATCGACATCGCGGCCGAGGGCGCCGGCGCGGCCCGGAAATTCGTGCGTGTCGTCTTCACGCTGCGCCTTCTCCAGCCCCGGGCGCGCACCCCAGGAAACAATGAGCGGGCCGCTGCGCTGTCTGCCCGCTCCCTGTTTCGGGGGCATCGGTGGCGGCCCGGCGGCGAAAGGTCGCGCGTTTCCTTCTCCGCTCCACCCACCGTCCGCCTGCGGCTCCCGCGCGGGCTCCGCTCCGGCGGAAACGCGCGACCCTTCTTGCGCGGGCCGCTCACGGCCTAACTCAACGTCAGCTAGAAATAATCCAACCATGACCACGACAATTAACCTCACCCTCCCGACGACAGTTTACTCGGCGTATACCGATGCCGCCGCCGAATTGAACAAGCGATTCGGCAATCTCAAGCCGCCGCTCCAGCCGCACACCCTCATCGCCTTCGCGCTGGCGCGCAATGACTGCACCGATATCTGCGCCCAGTTCGACTTCGCGCTCCGCCTCGCCAGCGCCGAGGCCAAGCCGCTCCCGAATCCGGTCCTGAAATAATTTTGGGCGGGCTTCTCCGCTCCGTGTTCATGCCGGGCCGCACGCCACCAGTGCCCTGCAACTTCATCCATCAGCCACCATGGCACTCAAAAACAGAGAAACCGAGGGCGCAGAACTGCCCAAACCACCCACCGAAACGCCGGGCGCCAAACCGGAAAACAACGGAACGCGACCGCGGCGCAACAACGAGGAGGTCGAAAGACGCCTCAATCCCTACATCGATGCCAACAAGGAAGCCCTGGAGCGCTACACCAAGCTCGTGAAGGAGGATCCTGACCGCGCCGTGCGCTCGCTCATGCTGAAGGACATGCAGGCTCACGAGGGCGAGATGCGCTTTGTAGCAAAGCAAATGCCGGCGGCCAAGGAATGGTATGACAAGCAGACGCTGGAGGTGAAAAAGGCGATCGATAAGCGGATCGCCGAGGTTCACCCCTACAACCGCGATCATGCCTTCGTGCAGGCAGTCGTCCGCGAGCGCAACTGGCAGAACCGGCTGCCCCTCGCGCAGACGCCGCGGCCCGCGATGGCCGGCGCGAGGCCGTGAGCGTCAATCCCTCCACGCGACGGCAGCTCTACGATCATCTCGGGCAGGCGGAGTTCTCGCTGAAGGTCGCAAAGAACTTCGAGTGTCTGGCGGGAACGCCCGCGAGTGCCGCCGTGGAGGCGGCGCTCGCGGAAGTGACGCGGGCGCGGGAGTGGGTGCGCACCAAGCTCGCCGTCAGTTATGCCGTCGGGCCTTCGCCCAAACCGATGACGGAAGGATTGCCGCTCACCCGCAGGGAGGGGCTCTCGTTCCGTCATCTCAACTTTCCCTAGAAAATTTCGATCATGACCACATCGCTCACCATCAAACTCGACGACCGGGTGCTCCAGCGCTACGCGCGTGCGTCGCGCCGGCTGCGCCAGGCCCTTGGCGGCGAAGCCCCGACCACCGAACAGTTGATCGCCCATGAACTCTCCGATCGCGCGAGCGAATTGATCGTGGAGGACTTTTTCGAGACGCGGAAAAAGCGGCGCCGGCGGTGATGGCGCAAGTAACCCCATCGGCCGCCGGCGAACGCGAACCGGGCCGCCATCGCCTGGAGGCGGCGCCGATGTGGCGTTCGTTACTCTACCGCGACCCCACGGCGGAGCGGGTCGCCACGCTCGACCGCTGGTTGCGGGCAAATCCCGGTGCGTGGGTGCGGCTGTATCACGGCACCGACGCGGCACTGCCGGTCGCGCGCGAGGGGCTGAAGCCGACCGGCCGAGCGCGGCGCAATTCGCTGCAATCGCGGACGGGCTACGTGTCGTTCTCGATCTACCCCGGACACGCGGAGGTATTCGCGCGGCTGGCGTTTCCGCGGCGCGCGGTGACGATTTACGGTGTCGATTTGCGGGTGGGCGAGTTGGTCGCCGACCGCGACCAGTTGCGGAATCAACGGGCATGGGCGCGACGCGACGTGAAAGACACGCTCGCCCACAGTCTGGCGTTCGGGCACGGCGCGCAGGTGAAGGGCAGCGTGGCGCCGGAGCGGTTGTTCGTGGTAAAGCAGTGTCCGTCGGCAGAGCAAATGTCGGCGGAAATGAGGCCGCGCGTCGCGCCGCATGCGCCGGTCCCGCCGGTTGGGATGCGGATGTTGTGACGCAAATAGCAGTGCGCATTGTTTTGCTCGCGCATCCGGCCCATCCGCAGATTTCGGTTGGTTGTGACTTTCACGGGGCGACCGTCGCCCCGTAATGAAACTTCATTCGTCCCAGATCCTGCCAGAAACCATCAATATTCACCTCACCCGCAGCTGCAACTTCGGCTGCCGGTTTTGTTACGCGGGCTTCGCGGAATGCGGTGCCGTCCGCCTCACGACCGCACAGGTCAACCAGATCATCGCCCTCGCCAGCGAGGTAGCACCTCTCACCAACGGAGGCAGGCGCAAGATCAACTTCGCCGGCGGCGAGCCGTTCCTGCATCCCGGGCTCATCGAGATTATCCGGTTCACAAAAAGTCGTGGCCTCAAAACTTCGGTGGTGACAAACGGCTCGTTGCTGACCCAACGAACCATCGCCGAGTTGTCGGGCGCGCTTGAGATTTGCGCCCTGAGTGTCGACAGCGGTTCCGTAAAAACTAACGAGGCCATCGGCCGGTGCTCCAAAACGTTTCGACCGGAAGCAGATTACTATCGGAGTCTTGCGAACAAGATTCGTGCCGAGGGGATGCGCCTAAAAATCAACACGGTGGTGAATCGCCAAAATCTCTCGGAGAACCTGGGAGAGCTAGTCGCGACATTGGCTCCGTTTCGTTGGAAGCTGTTTCAGGTGAAGAAAGTCATCGCTCAGAACGAACGCGGATTCGACGAGTTCGCTATCAGCACCGCCGAGTTCGATGAGTTCGTGAGCCGCAACCGGAGGTTGGTGCCCCACAGCATCGCCGTGATCCCTGAGACGGCGGAGGATATGACCGCCTCTTATGCCATGGTTGCTCCGAACGGATGTTTTTTCGACTGCGTTCACGACCAATACCGCTATAGCCGACCCATCACCGAGGTGGGGATCATCGAGGCTTTTCGCGACATCGCATTTAGCGAAGAAAAGTTCCTTCAACGGGGAGGCCGCTATGAATAAGTCCGAAAACACCCCGCCCTCAACGCCACGCCGCGGTTTGACCCTGCAAGCGCTGGTCGCGGTCGCGCTGGCAGGACGCCGTGACGTCCGGGAAGCTCAGGAAAGACTGCGCACGACTTACCTCACAAAGAAATATTGGAAAGTCTTTCCGTCTTCAATTTTTACCAGGACGAATCTGCCTCTTTCGGGCGGAGGCATGAAACCCCGCAAAAGAGCGTTCGATTTCAGCGACACGCCCGCGGCCCGCCAGTTTGTGCGAAATCTCTGGTTCCTCGAAGAACTTCGCCTGAAGCGATCTGAAATTGTCGAGTTCATGACAGAGGCTACGCCGAAGCGCCGCACCCAGATCATCACGCGCCGTCTTGAGGAAATCTCAGCGCTGGCCGAAAACGACCGGAAGCTGTCGTCGGCGGCCGGCAGGCTTCGCAAGGCAACAGAAGCCTTTAAGCCCACCCGAACCGACCTCTTCCAGCTACTGGAAAGCAGTGCCGCTGAACCTGAGAGCGTTGAACCGGCCGTGCCGCCCAGCGGCAGCGTTGCCATCGGGGAATTGATCCGTGAAATCGAGCAACGGGCATCATATCGCGCGGGCAACCCTCAAGACTCGTGCGAGAAAGCGCTGTATTTCCTCGCTCTTGGGCGGGCAGACATCGCACGCAAGATCGCGGAGGACGTCCTACGGGAAAACCCGGACAACGCATTCGCTCTCTATACCAATGCCGTCTTGTTGGTCGATGCCAGCGAGCGCCATCGCGAGCGGGCATTCATGCTGGACGTCATGCACCCACACGACCTCACACCGCTCGACGGCGAGGAGCAATGGCACGTCGAACAGCACGAGGAGGAGACGTTGCACGCATGGAAAAAGGAGGCTGAAGCCTTCCTCTTGATGCTGCGGGCACGCCAGAACTGGCCCGTGCGATTCAAGCTCCAGCGCTACGAACTCGAACCTGACTGGTGGAAACGGCGCATCGAAGATTGGATATTCCGCCACGCGGCCCTGCGGCTGGCCGGCAATCCCGCAACGCTGTCGCTTTCCACCGAAGCGGATGCAAAGACCGCTATCAGGATATTGATCGAGCTTGTGTCCCAAGCATGGCAGAAAAACCAGCGGCGGTTCTTTGAATACGACCGAGCGGACTATTTGCGGGATTTTCTGACCGTTGCGCGTCATGTCGCGCCCCAGATCGGACAGGAATGTTTGAATGGCGTCGAAAAATCACTCGGCCCTCGGAGCGTTGCCGATTATGAAGCGCGCCAGCACATGTGGGCGCTCTCTGACTACCACTATGCTGATCTCCCGATTAGCTCCCGACCCGGCCTAGCAGAGGTTCTTCTCGGTGCATTGGGTAGTGAACGATTCTGCAACGATTGTTTCAAACTCGTCGGCCCGATACGAGCATCCGAGTTACTTGCACAAATCCGGCGTCAAGGGGAAGCCGACCGTGCTGATCGGCATTTGGTCCGGCGAACTTTCGCCATGTGCTCGGTAGTCCTGAGTCACCTCCACGCTAAGGCCGGCGGTGTTGCGGCGGAAATCTGCGGCAGGATGACGAGTGACGAACAGTGGACTGGCTCCGCTCTAGGACTGCTGTTGCGCCGCTGCTGGCACTACGCCCACGTGCTTTCGCTGTTCGAGGGGTCGTGCGACGCTTTTGAGAATGGCGATGCACGCGGAGCGGAGGATTTCGCGGGACGAGCGCTGACGGCAGCGCACGAATTCTTCGAGGGAATCTCCGACGATAAACCGCTCATCAAACTTCAGGTGCGAGGTGAGTTCGACGATAGCGACACCACCGGTGACCTCCTGTTGGGGCTGCCCAACATTGTCACCTCCGTGCCAGTGTCGGAGTGGTTCGGTTCAGCACCAACATGGGGTGCTCGTCGGCGACGCTCCGCCTGCTGGAGTGCTTTCGTCGTGTGGTCCGAAGCACAGCACCCCCCGGAACCAGCTCTCCTCTCCTATGGACGATGGCTGGCTGGCCGTGCTCCGGCGAACTCCACGCTGCTTGGCCTGTGCAACGAACTCGCCACGAAGCTGAGGTCGGAAATCGGGCGACGATAACCATGCCGCTCTCGCAGACCAAGCGTGCCAGGCTTGACCGCTGCCGGCCGTCCGCCTTCAGCGACTTCCCTGACGAGCGGTAACAACCGCCGAGAGAAAATTAATAGCTCTCTCTTGCGCGCGTTTTCCCATGCTCGCATGGCCGTCAAGGCGGTGCGCGCTCCGCCGCACCACCTTCCCGCCGCGCTGCGCTGCGCTCCGCCGGCGTGACTGGCCATGCCCTCACGGGCCAACGCGCGGGCAGCGACCCGACAACCGGACAGGGTGTCCGGCCGGGAAGCGCACCTGCGCCTTGGCACTATGAAACAAGGCATGTTGGATCTGGGCGGCGAAACGGAAGCGACGTTTACGATGGCGTGCGGCGAACAGCCGCAGCGGCGGATGGAGGACTTCGGGGCGAATGCCCTTAGCGACACGGAACTCGTGGCAATGCTGCTGCAGGGCAGCGGCACGGCGGCGGAATGGGCGGTCGAGACGGCGTCACGGCTGATCGCCGAGGCGGGATCGATCCGGGGGTTGGTCGCATGGGCGGCGACCGACTACCGGCGGATCAAGGGCATCGGGCGGATGAAGCGAGCGCAGTTGACGGCGATGGGCGAGATAGCGCGACGGATGATGACGGGCGGCGAGGTGAGGCCGTTGTTGAACCGGGCGGAGCACATCGCGGCGTATTTCGCGCCGGTGGTGAGCGGGTTGGCGGTGGAAAAGTTCTGGGTGCTGTGCCTCGACCGGAAGAACCGGTTGTTGAAGCGGGTGGAAATTACGTCCGGCACCGCGACGGCGACACTGGCTCATCCGCGGGAGGTTTTCCGGGCGGCCATCAGGGAATCGGCTTCGGCCGTGGCGTGCGTGCACAATCATCCCAGCGGCGTTATGCCGCATCCCGTTTTATGCCGAATGCCCGGGGCGCGCTCCTCTGAAATGATCCATTTGGATGCGGCATAAAACCGGACGGTGGTGGTG